>NZ_AOIO01000015.1 GCF_000337555.1 Natrialba asiatica DSM 12278
AGAGATGTGTATAAGAGACAGTTGCAGCGTCCCTCTTTAACGTTGAAGGAGAAGCGGCCCTTCTCGTAGCCGCGCTGTTTCGCCAGTTTGGTCTGGGCGAACAAATCCCGGATGTAGTCGAAGACGCCGGTGTACGTGGCGGGGTTCGAGCGGGGAGTACGACCGATCGGCGACTGGTCGATCAGGCGGACGGTTTCGATCTGATCGAGTCCCTCGAGTTCGTCGTGATCGCCGGGAATGACGCTCGTGTTGTCGTTCATCTCGCGGGCGAGGCCCTTGTAGAGCACGTCGTGCATGAGCGTGGACTTGCCGGAGCCCGAGACGCCGGTAATCGCCGTAAAGCACCCGAGCGGGATGTCCACGTCCAGATTCGAGAGATTGTGCTGGCGCGCGCCGAGGATCGTCAGCGCGCCGTCAGGGTCGCGTCGCTCCTCCGGAACCGGAATCTGCCGGCGGCCGGAGAGGTAGTCGCCGGTGATCGACTCGTCGCAGTCTTTGACCTCCTCGACGGAGCCGTTGGCGACGACCTCGCCGCCGCGCTTGCCGGGTCCGGGTCCCATGTCGATGACGTTGTCCGCGCGGCGCATCGTCTCCTCGTCGTGCTCGACGACGAGCAGGGTATTGCCGAGGTCCCGAAGTTCCTCCAGGGTATCAAGCAGGCGGTCGTTGTCCCGCTGGTGGAGGCCGATGGAGGGCTCGTCGAGCACGTAGAGGACGCCGACGAGACCGGAGCCGATCTGCGTCGCCAGGCGGATGCGCTGGCTCTCGCCGCCCGAGAGCGTCGAGGCCTCCCGATCGAGAGTGAGGTACTCGAGGCCGACTTCGACCATGAAACTGAGGCGGGCGCGGATCTCCTTTAAGATCTCCTCGGCGATGACCCGCTCGCGCTCGGTGAGGTCGGCTTCCATCGACTCGAAGTGAGCGAGGGCGTCGCCGATGCTCATCGCGTTGATCTCCGTAATGGCGCTGTCGTCGACCAGCACGGCTCTGGAGGCGGGCTTCAGCCGGGTTCCGTCGCAGGCCGGACATTCCGTGACCGACATGTAGTCCTCGATGTGTTCGCGGGTCGAGTCCGAATCGGTCTCGATGTACCGCCGTTCGAGGTTCGGAATGACGCCCTCGAAGCGCTTTTGTTTGCGCCGAGTACCGTTTTTCGTGCTGCGCTTGAAGACGACTTCGCGGTCGGTACCGTAGAGGAACTGCCGTTGTACGTCCCCGTCGAGGTCCTCGAACGGCGTCGTCAGCGACACGTCGAAGTGCTCGGCGACGGAATCGAGACGGGTTTGGTAGTACGACCGGTTGTAGCTCCAGGCTTCGAAGACGTGCTTGACCGGCTTCGAGGGGTCCTGGACGACCAGGTCCTCGTCGATCTCCTTCGTCTCGCCCAGGCCTTCACACTCGGGACAGGCTCCGTGGGGCGAGTTAAAGGAAAAGGAGCGCGTCTCGATCTCCGGCACGTCGATCCCGCAGTGGGTGCAGGCCAGATCCTTCGAGAACTCGACGACGAAGCGGTCGTCCGCCTCGACTTCCTCGCCCAGCGCGCCCGTTCGGCGAGCCTCCTCGCCGAGTTCAGCCGCGACCGCTTCGGGCGCGTCGGGAAGGATGACCTTCAGCACGCCCTCGGCCTCGTCGAGCGCCGTCTCGACGCTGTCGACGATCCGCGGGCGATCCTCGGTCGAGACCGCCACGCGGTCGACGATCACGTCGACGGTGTGATCGAAGTTCTCGTCCAGTTCGGGTGTATCGAGCGTGAGGTCGTGTTCCTCGCCGTCGACCTCGACGCGAGCGTAGCCCTCCGAGACGAGTTCATCAAAGAGGTCCTCGAAGGCCCCCTTCTGGTCGCGGACGACGGGCGCGGCGAGTTTGGCCTTCGTCCCCTCGGGGAGTTCGAGGATGCGCTCGACCATATTCTGGGCCGACTGCTCGCCGACCTCGCGGCCGCACTCGGGGCAGTGTGGCGTGCCGACGCGGGCGTAGAGGAGTCGCAGATAATCGTGGAGTTCCGTGACGGTCCCCACCGTCGAGCGCGGATTGTTCGCGGCGTTCTTCTGATCGATCGAAATCGCCGGCGAGAGCCCCTCGACGGTCTCGACCTGGGGCTTGTCCATCTGCCCCAGGAAATTCCTGGCGTAGGCCGAGAGGCTCTCGATGTACCGGCGCTGGCCCTCGGCGTAGACGGTCTCGAACGCCAGCGAGGACTTGCCCGACCCCGAGAGGCCGGTGACGACGGTGAACTCCTCGCGGGGGATCGTCACGTCGAGATCCTTCAGGTTGTGCTCTTCCGCCCCGCGTACTTCGATTGTCTCCTTGCTCATCGGTCTGCACTCGTCGGACGACGGGAAAACGGTGGTCGCAGTAACGGTGCTCGATTCATTGTAGTTGTGTCAGTAGCCGAAGCAACTTAACGGGTCTGAAAGCCGGATGACGTGGTCATTGGTAACTATTCCTGCTGTACCGTGCGATGGCCCGGTCCGACCAAAGTATCTTCGGTCGGTAGCCCGAACAGTCATGCATGAGCGACGACAGCGGGAGCGAGCCGACACTGTCGGTCGACGAGTTCGTCGAGTACTGTCGGACGCAGGCGGGGCTGCTCAGCGGTCACGTCGAGACCATGCGAGAGGAGGCCGACGACCTGCTCGACGACATCGACGCGGACATGGCCGAGATCCGGTCGCGGCTCGAGGCACAATCGTCGGGCGTCAACGGGACCAAAACACCGTCCCCGACGGGCGCTACCGGAGCCGCGGGTCCGAACGCAACCGATACCGATCTCGAGGAGATCGAAGCGCTCGAGAACGATGTCGAGGAAAAACAGTTTCTCGTCGAGGCAAAGCAAACGCGAATGGCAGCCTTCCAGCAACTCGCGGCCGACTATACTGAACTCGGGGCCGAACTCCAGTCGGACGTAACGGACGGGCAGGAAGCGCTGGAACGGGTCATCCACTTCGAGGCCGACCACGACGCACCGGTGTACTTCGAGGATCGGCAGACGGTGTACGAGGCCGCGGTCGCGAGTTCGAGCGACGAGCCGGCGAACGGAAACGGCGTCACCGGCGGTGACGCACGGCCGGACGAGAACGGTTAAAGGTCGCCTCTGAGCACGACGTCGTCACCGACCGACGCGAGCATATTCTCCGTGACGGTGTAGTCCTCTTCGTCTTTCCCCTCCCAGCCGAGGGAGGCAAGCAGGTGTTCTGCGATCGACGGATTGGGATCGACGGCGGCACGGTTCCCCTCGACTTTCGCAACGATCCCGAGTTCTTTCCCCTCCGCATCGACGACTGTCTTGCCGACATCGTCCTCGGTCAACGGTGCTGTCATACAAACCGATAGGTCGATAGTCCGGGTAAAGGTCCGGCCGTCTCCTGCTGGCTCGCACGGAGGATGGCAATGGCGTCCCCGGAGTATATACTGCTGGCACCCGTGAACGCTACTGCGGTGCCCTTTCCACGCTGACCGCCACGAGCGCGGTTCGAACCGAAACCCAGAATCGGAGCCTCGCCTCGACAGAGCGGATCGCCGGACCCACGCTACCATGAGCCACACACTCGAAATCAGCGACGAACTCAAGGACCGACTCGACGAACACTGCGAGCCGGGCCAGTCCCCCGAAGAACTCATCGCAGAACTGGTATCGATGTACGAGACGGAGGGGACCTTCCTGCAGGAAGGCTACTCCGAGTGACGCGTTGTCGGCGGCTCGGACGCCGCTCTTTCGGCGTCGAGTTCAGCGGCCAGATAGCGCCAGTGCTCGTCCTGGTCGGCGAACGGCTCCGTCGTCCCCCACTCGTCGGTAATCGTAAAGCCGGCCGCCCGTAACTGCTCCCGCGTCGCCTCGATACCGGCGATGTGCCACTGCATCTCGACGCCGCTGTCGAGCCAGTCGGGATTCGTCCCGGTCCACTCGCGTGCTCCCTCCGAGACGAGCACGCGACCGCCCGGGCGCAGGACGCGACTGAACTCGTCGATGACTGCCCGGTGGTCCGCGAGCGGCACGTGGATCAGCGAGTGGAGCGCGGTGACGGCGTCACAGCAGTCGTCGCGAAAGGGGAGTCGCGTCATATCGCCCTGCGAGAGGGATGCCGTCGGCGCGTTCTCTGCCGCGAGTTCGAGTTGGGCGCGCGAGACGTCGATGCCGATTGCGTCGCGCGTTCCGTTTTCGTCGGTGTTTCCGTCTCCGTCTCTACTTCCGTTTCCGTCTCCGTTTCGGGGTCCGTCCCCGTCGAGGTCGCGGAGAACGGGCGTTCCTTGCCCGCAGCCGGCGTCGAGCACCCGTCCTGGCGTCTCCAGCGAGCGCAGAACGGTCGTGAGCACGTCGCGTTCGCGTCCCCCCTCGCTCGCCGCTCGTTCCGCGGCGTACGTTTCCGCGAGTTCGTCGTACCCGCGTCGAACGGCTGTCTTGTCGACCATGGGCGACGATCCGCCTGCTGGATAATCAAGTTTCGGTGCACGGTGCCTGCTGGGTGATCGAGCTTCGATGTACGGCGATGTACGGAACGAGCCGCGGGCGAGCGCAGGGACGGTACGATGGCGGTTCGATAGGGTGCTCGGTCAGTCGTGCGTCGGTGATCCGGTGCCGGACTCTCGGTGCTCGTCGTCTTCGCCGCGCTCGAGGCGAAGGTGGTCGATCGCGTGGAGTTCGAGGACGGGGATGACCTTGGCGACGAGGAGGAAGAACAGCGAGACCATGCCGATCGTCCCGGTGAGTGAGGCGAACTCGATCAGGCTGGGAATGTAGTGGCCAGGTGTTGCGGCGTAGATTTCGAACGCGGGGTACTCCAGGCCTTCGACGACGAACAGGACCTTCTCGAGAATCGTCCCGAGGAGGATTGCAACCGCGGCGATGGCGGCGCGCCGTCGGGTGAACAGCGCGGGGCGAATCGTCTGTGCGAAGATGTACGCGAGGGTGAGACTGACGAGTGTCATCGAGGTGAGGTAGATGGGGCTACCGAGGGACGCTGCCCAGACGTGACCGAGGTCGGTCGGTGGGGAGAAAGTCCCGGTGAGTATCTGCTGCAGTTGGAGCCACAGGAACAGGAGGCTGAAGAAGCCGAGCCAGAGCGTGAGTCCGCGGAAGATGTCGTCGGTGATGATGTGGTCCCAGTCGTACGCGCGACGGAAGGCGCTGGCGAGGAGAATAACGCCGCTGATCGCGGAGGTCAGGGCGATGGTGAGAAACTGCGGTCCCTGAACGCCGCCGAACCAGCGCGGCATGGTCGGGAGCACGGAGAACAGCCACGGGATCACGCCGCCGTGGAGCAGCAGTGGTGCCATGATGATGATGGCCAGTGCGATCCACCAGACCATTCGCTGGACGACCTCGTCCTCGCGTTCGGTGTAGCCGATCGTCAGCATGTTATAGATCGGATTGAAGCGATCCGGCAGATCGGACTGCAGCCGGCTGATGTCGTATCGGAGCGTCAGGGCGAGATACGTCGCCGTCAGGACGAAGTAGGCCGTGATGACGGTCACGTCCCACACCAGCGGTGATGCGTGGACGGTGATATGGTAGTGGCCGGCGATGCTCGTGACCATCCGATCCGGTCGGCCGAGGTGGACGACGATGTAAAACGCGGCCGCGGAGAGCGCACCGATGGTGAGCAGTTCGGCGAGGCGAGCGATCGGCATGTAGCGGTCCATGCCGAGCAATCGGACTGCAGCGGAGAGGATGATGCCACCGTGGGCGATCCCGACCCACCAGATGAACGCGCCGATGTAGATCCCCCACGTGACACCGCCGCCGGTCCCCCAGTCACCTAGCCCGGTGACGACCAGCCCCTCTGCGAGTTGATAGGCCCACCCGAGGAGAAAGAGCCCGAACGCCAACCCAGCGATAGCGAGGAGAACGTAGTATATGGTCGATGTTTGCCGGATCGGCCGAAGCACGTCCGCCTCGGTGGGAGATTTCGTGCTCATCGTGAGTGTATCACATGTCGTACCGCAGCGACACAGTTTGTTTCGAGCGTTGGCCTTGCAAGGATCGGATAGGTGGACAGAGCCAGCACGCTCCCCGGAATCGTGTCCTCTCGCTCCCGGTTCACAGAATGTGTGGTAACAAGTATCGTTCAAGTGGCCCGGTACCGTAGAACCACCTATGCACCTGCTCGTCGCGCTCGACGACTCCGAGCCGGGCTGGGCCGCGCTCGAGTACGCCCTCAGAGAGCACCCGGACGACGAGATTACCGTTCTTCACGCCGTCTCCCTCTCGGAGAGCAGCTACGGCGAGTTCGCGCATCTGGGTGCCGGACCGCTGCTCGAGCAACACCGCGAGCGAGCGACGGGCCTGTTCGAGACGGCCCACGACCGCGCCGCGGCGGCCGAGCAGTCGCTGGCGACCGAACTGGTCGAGGGACGACCGGCTCGCGCAATCGTCGACTACGCTCGCGACCATGCCGTCGATCGGATCGTCATCGGCAGCCACGGTCGGACGGGGGTCTCGCGTGCACTACTGGGAAGCGTCGCGGAACGGGTCGTTCGTCGAGCACCGGTTCCAGTGACGATCGTTCGATAAAGGGGATGAGACCGGCGTCGACGCCAAACTACGAGGGGAACCTTACTGCTCCTGGCTCTGTGCAGGCGCGAGATCGTCGATTTCGACGGACGGCTCGAGAAGGATCTCCGCCTGCTCGCCGATATCGCACTGTTCGCGCATCAACTGCTTGAGCGTCCGCTGCGGCGAGAGGTCGCCGATCAGCACACCGCCGACGATCTTGCCGTCCTTGATCGCGATCCGCCGCCACTCGGTGTCGCTGTACCGACGTTCGACGTGTTCGTCGCCGAGCGTCGGATGACCGAAGGAGAGGAACGGGAAGTCAAAGTGCGTAATCGAGTACGACGAAACCCACTCGAAAACTTCGGACTCGTCGTCTGCAGCCATATTGACCGCCGCGACGCGACCCTGTTCCTTCGCCGATCCCCAGGACCCGTTCTGGGCCTCTTCGTCGAGCAGCACGTCGTAGAAGCGGGTAATGTCTCCCGCCGCGTAGATATCGTCGACGTTCGTCTGCATGAACTCGTCGACGACGATGCCGTTGTTCATCTCGAGGCCGACCCCGCGGAGGAACTCGGTGTTGAACGTCAGCCCGATCGCGACGCCGGCGAAGTCACACTCGTATCGCTCGCCGTTCGGGTCGACGGCGGCCGTGACCTCCCCGTCCGCGTCGGTCTCGAAGTGATCGACGCCGCTGTCGAAGACGGGCTCGACGCCCTTCTCGCGCATGCCCTCGTGCATGATCTCCGCGCCGTCCGCAGAGAGCGCGTAGCGCCACCAGCGGTCGCCGCGCATGAGATACTTGCCCTCGACGCCCTGTGCGCCACAGACGGCGGCGAAGTCGATGCCGAGGAGTCCAGCGCCGACGATGACACCGTTCTCTGCGGCTTCCGCGCTTTCGCGGATGCGACGGGCGTCCTGGAACGTCCAGAAGTGGTGGACGCCCTCGGCATCGCTGTCGTCGACCGGCAGCTGGGTCGGCGTTCCGCCGGTCGCGATCAGCAGCTTATCGTAGGTAACGTCCTCTCCCTCGTGGGTGTGGACGACTTTCTCGTCCGGGTCAACCGTCGTCACGTGCGTGTTGAGCGAGAGGTCGATGTCACGCTCTTCGTACCACTCTTCGTCGTGAATCGAGATCGGTGCTTCGGGAAGTTTCCCCTTCGCGTGTTCCTTGATGAGAATGCGATTGTACAGCGACTCCCCCTCATCGGTGATGACGGTAATCGACGACTCCGGGTCTTCTTCCCGGAGGGTCTCGGCAGCCGAACTGCCCGAGATACCGTCCCCGATGATGACGTAGTCTGTCATATCTCGACCGTTCGTAATGCGGGTTAAAGTGGATTGCTATCTCGTTCATTTTGCCGTTCGACTTCAAAGATCGCAACAATCGTCAGTTATCCCTCGGTGCTTGTGAACAATGGTAATTCCAGTCCTTGCTACCCGGACATCCGAACCGCGATCCGATACCCGAACCGCGCGATCAGCACCGTCCCGAACCCCTCTTTAGGGACGCCGGCGTACCATGCGCTATGAAACTCCGACAGAACGCGCGCCACTTCGCCTCCCGAACGGCGCTCCAGACGCCCGTCGTTCGATCCGTCGCCACCGCCGGCCTCGTCCGCCTCCACACGCGCGTTTTCCTCGACAAAGCAGACCCCGCTCACGCCGACGAGCGCGAAGCCCACCTCGACGACCTCTTCGAGGCCACGATCGACACCTACCTGCGCGCACTCAAAGACGGCTACTCCGAGGCCGAAGCCCGCGAAATCACCCACATCCAGGCCGCGTTCGACTTCTACAACCACGGCTGGACCGAGATGATGGAATTTCCCACGGACGAACTCGACGCCCACTACGACCGCTACCGCGAGTTCTTCGAGCGCTGGGACATTACGATCGACGAGCCGCTCGGCCAGTTCGCGCCGGCGGCGGGGCTTACCGAGGCCCCGTCGACGCCGGAGAAACTCGACGATCCCGTCCACCCCCACGCGGAGGGCGGCTTCGCGGACGACGTCTACGTCGAAACCGAATCGGGTGAAACCGTCGTCGGCGGGCGGGACGAACCCGCTGACATCGACGTTTCGCAGGCGGTCGGCGTCCGCGATGGTGCCGAAACGGACGCGCCCGAGAACGAGAACGAAAACGAGAGCGGCGGCGACGGCGAGAATTGAGCGCACCGGGCCGGTAGATCACCCCGCGCCGGCGCTGTAACCGCCGCTGCGCTCTCGCCGATGCCGTTGACACCATCGATGCCGCCAACGCCAACCGGCTTCCACTTGACTTCCACTACACCCACGGCAGCGACCGATACTCGCCCGTCGTACTTTGGGCCGTTGCGCTGACCTGACTGAACCCGCCTCGACCCACTATCAGAGTCGGCTCTCCGAACCCGCTGCAGTTCGCCTCCAGTCCTCAAAGCCACTCCGGTGTGACGTACTCCGCCGTCGCGTGCTCGTCCGGCCAGATGACCTCCTGAACGCCGTTCCCTGCATCGTCTTCCTGCCACTGGAAGTACAGCGTATCGCCCCGGTTGTACGCGAGGTCGTGCGGGAACTCGTGATCCTGGCCGTAGAACTCGATTTGCCCGGCGCTGCCAGTGAACTCGATATCTTCGAGCACCGGCACGAGGTCGGCGGAATCGACCGTCTCAGCCTGTGTGGCCGCCTCGGCGAACAGCGTGACCGCGTCGTAGGCGAAGTAGCCGGTGTAGACCGGCGAGGACTCGCCGTAGGCGTCCTGGTATGCGTCCTCGAAGCTCGACGTTTCCGCCGTTACCTCCGCACCGAGCGGCGCGCTGCTCTGCCCGACCGCAAACTGACAGGCACCGCCGACCGCGTCGTAGTAGGTCGGCAGCTGCATCGGCACGTGAATCCCGCCGAACTCGAGTTCACGTTTCTGGGCCGTCCAGTCGACGACGGCGTCGGTACCGGTGTGGGCGGTCGAGATGAAGACGGCGTCGGCACCCTCGGCTTCGGCCGTCTCGTAGATGGTCGAGAAGTCATCGGTCGCGGGCGGGTACCGCTCTTCCATAGCAATCTCGAGATCGATCGCCGACTGTTCGTCGTGGAAGGTTTCCCACGCGCCGCGGTTCCACCCGTAGTCCTCGGCCAGCAGCGCGATCGAGTCCCAGCCCAGTTCGGGTGCCATGTCGCCGAGGAAGTCGATCTGGGCCTGCCCGAGGTCGTAGTCGTTGACCGGCCCGGCGCGGAAGTGATACTTATACCGCTCGTAGTCCTCGCGGACGAGTTCACTCACGCTGGAGGTTGCGGCACCGGCGGTGATGTGAAGCGTCTCCTGTTCTGCGATATCGTCGATGATCGTCTCGAGGACCTCGCTCGTCGAGACGCCGATTGTGACGGCCGCGTCCTCCTCGAGAACGAGCCGTTGATATTCGCGGCGGGCCTCGAGCGGGCTGCCGCTCGTGTTCCCGACCGCCAGTTCGACCGTGCGACCGTTGATACCGCCGGTCTCGTTGAGGAGATCGCGGGCGACCTGGGCCGAGCGGACGATGGCGCGACCGTTGAAGTCGTTTTCCGGTTCGGGGGCCAAAACGCCGATCGTCACCGTCTCGTCGCCGTCGGTTTCACTGCCGACGATGGTGTCGTACGTCTCCGTGCACCCGGCGGTAGAAAGCGTGGCTGCACCGGCCGCCGTCGCGAGAAGTTGACGCCGTCGAAGACCGTGCTGGGTCTGCTGGCCAGCGGTGGTCGGGGTTGGACGCTCCCGATCAAAGTCTGTCATACTGGACTGTCCTTTCGACCTATGTTTCTTAACGGTTCCGGACGGGTTCACGCGAGACAGGAACTGTTGACCACCAACTTCGCCGCCGTGTTCTATCAGCTATCGCTCACGATCTCGTTACGAAACCGTCTCGATATGACCGCCGCATGAGAGTTACCACGGCTCGAGTTCACAGCCGGCAGTCGAGCGGCCAGAATCCGCCGTTCGATTATCGGTGCTGATAACTGTGGATCACCTTTTATGTACCGACCACCGCACGCGTTGACTATCGATGGATATTCGACGTGTAGTGCCGTCGGCAATTCGGCGCCGGTACGCGGTCAAATTCGGGATCGCGTTGCTGGTGATCGGACTGTCGATCGGCCTGATCGGAATCGGTGCGACCGCTGGCATTACCAACGAGGTAGAACAGCGCACCCAGTCCGATCAGACCGCGTTCGCCGGCCAAGAAGCACAGGGACTGCAGATGTGGAACGAACAGAACGAACAGACGATTGCGACGTTCGCCCACTCCGATGTCGTCGCCAGCGACGATGCCGATGCGATCGAACAGCGCCTCCTCGATTGGGAGGAACACCTCGATGTCGACACCTTCTCGATTAGCTACGTCGACACCAGCGACGAGACGGTCCTCGCGAGCACCGAGGACGAACTCCGGGGCCAATCCGCAACCGGACTCGAAACCGTCTCGGACGACGCCTACGACCAGACAACGGCCCAGGTCCCCTGGGTTTCCAGCCCGCAGGTTCTCGAGGGTGAACTCGGCGAGGAGTCCTCAGTTATCACCTACGTCCTCTCCGTTCCCAACGCGGACGACCGGGCGCTCGTCTACACGGCTGAACTCGAAGCGTACGGCAACCAATTCCAGGACGACGACCAGGTCGCAACCGTCGTCGTCGATACCGGATCCAACAACGAAATCATCCTCGACAACGCCGACTACGGCGGGGACTACGAGACGCTCGGCCAGACCTACGACGGCAACACCGACCTGATCGATTCGGCACTGACGGCGGGTGCAAGTACGCAGGAGGTCTCCGGCGAGACCGCTGGCGTCCTCGACACGTACGAGTTCGATAGCGAGGAGTACGTTGCCAGTTCGGCGCGAGTCTACGGCACCGACTGGGTCGTCCTCACACACGAGCCGACCGATCAGGCCTACGGCTTCGTCAGCACGATCAGCGAGTGGGGATACATTGCAACCTTCATCGGCGTGTTGATGGTCGGAATGGTCGGTGCGGTACTGGGCCGGAATACGGCCGTTTCGATCGATCGACTCACGAACAAAGCCGGACAGATGGAAGACGGCAATCTCGATGTCGACCTCGAGACCAAGCGTATCGACAATATCGGCCGGCTCTACGACGGGTTCGACTCGATGCGTGGCGCATTGCGCGAACAGATCGAAGAGGCGGAGACGGCCCGCGAAGAAGCCGAGCGCGAGCGCGAGCGGATCGCAGAGATCAACACCCACCTCGAACGGCAGGCGGACGAGTACAGCGACGTGATGGAGGCGGCCGCCGACGGCGACCTGACCGCCAGGATGGACGCCGACAGCGAGAACGAGGCGATGGCCGACATCGCGACGGACTTCAACGTCATGCTCGAGGAAATCGAGCAGACGGTGGCCGGACTGAACCAGTTCGCGACCGACGTTGCGACGGCCTCCGAGCAGGTAACCGCCTCGAGCGAGGAAGTCCGATCGGCCTCCCAACAGGTTTCGGAGTCGATTCAGGAGATCTCCCACGGTGCTGAGCAACAGAACGAGTCGCTGCAGTCGGTCAACCAGGAGATGAGTGCGCTCTCGACGACGACCGAGGAGATCGCAGCCTCCTCGAACCAGGTTGCAGACATCGCCGAACGGACGGTCCAAACCGGTCAGGAGGGTCAGGAAGCCGCCCAAGAGGCGATCGCCGCGATGGACGATATCGAGTCCGAGGCCGGCGGTGCTGTCGAGGAAATACAGCGCCTCGAAGACGAAGTCCAGCAGATCGACGAACTGATCGCCACGATTTCCGAAATCGCCCGCCAGACGAACATGCTGGCGCTGAACGCGAACATCGAAGCCTCCCGCACGGTTACCAGCGAAGACGAAGAAGGGTTCTCCGTCGTCGCCACGGAAGTCAAGGCGCTCTCCGAGGACGTTGCAGAGGCGGCCGACGAAGCCGAGGACCGCCTCGAAGCGATCCGCAAGCGCACCGAACAGTCCGCCGCCGAGGTCGAGGGAACGAGTTCAAACATCGGCGCCGCAAGCGAGCGCGTCACGGCGGCCGTCGATGCACTGGAGGAAATCACCGATCTCGCCCAGGAGACGAACATCGGCGTCCAGGAAATCTCCGCGGCGACCGAACAACAGGCGGCCTCGACCCAGGAAGTCGTTGCGATGGTCGACGACGCGGCGACCGTCTCCGAGGAGACGACTTCGGAGGCCGAAAACGTCGCCGCGGCCGCCGAGGAACAGACGACGGCGCTGACGGAGGTTACGAACTCCGCCTCGAACCTCTCCGAGCAGTCCGCCCAGCTCTCTGCCGCTCTCGACCGGTTCGAGACCGATGTCGAGCAGGCTGCACTCGATCTGGACGTGACGATCGAGGAGACCGAAACGGGGCTCGATTTCGATGAGCCACCATTTGACGAGGCCACCGGTGCGGACACTACGGACGACACCCAAACCGACAGCATCACCGGCGAAGACGAGTCGGAACCAGAACCTGCATCCGAACTTCGAGCCGAGACGGATGATGGCGGGCCCGTCGACACCGCCGACGTCGCAACCGGGCGCGAGTCCGGTTCCGACATCGACGAGTTCAGCGAGCACACGGTCGATCAGTCGGCGTTTGACGGACCGGTGTTCGACGACTCGACGGCCACAAGTGACGAAGCCGACACGGGAGACGCGACGCCGGACCCGCTGGCGTTCGAGACCGACGCCGCCGGGGCGGCCGAAACCGATTCTGAACTCGGTGTGGGTAGCGACGATGTGACTGCTGACGATGCCGTTGGTAACGATACGGCCGACGAGGCTGCCACGTTCGATGACGACGACTCCGAGCGTATCGATCCGCTTGGTTCAGTCGAGGCGGATCGTGAGACCGACGAGTCCGCGGACACAGAGGCGGATTCGGCCGACGAAACGGCGACCGACGACGACGTGTTCACATTCGGCAACGCAGCGGACGACGATACAGCCGACGACGCCTGACGATCCTCGTCGGCAGTCAGTGTCTCGAGACCGGCACTGATTGTCGCTATCGGCACCGCTACCGTCACTGGTACTGAAGCCAGAGCCGGTACCGCCACCGTCACCGGCACTGAAGCCAGAACCGGCACTGAAACTGAATCCGGAACCGAACCACAGTCGGAACCGGAACTGGAACCGGTCCACCGTCGCGTTCGGTCCGCTACCTTTTTGCCTGCAGTCTGGAAATGAGACGGCATGCTCACCGTGCGGGCCCCGGCGACGAGCGCAAATCTCGGCAGCGGCTTCGATGTCTTCGGTATCGCGCTCGGCGCACCCGCCGACATCGTTCGCGTCGAACGCGCGCCGGAAACGACGATTACCGTGACCGGCACCGGTAGCGAGTTCATTCCCGAGGACCCGGCAAAGAACACCGTCGGGGCCGTCGCGGACGCACTCGACGCCCCCGCTCGTATCGAGATCGACAAGGGAATCCGCCCGTCGTCCGGTCTCGGCTCCTCGGCTGCGAGCGCAGCCGGCGCGGCCGTCGCGCTCAACGAACTCTACGATCGCGGCTATTCGCGCGACGAACTCGTGCCGATCGCCGCGGAGGGCGAAGCGCTCGTCTCGGGTGAAGCCCACGCGGACAACGTCGCGCCGTCGCTTCTCGGCGGCTTTACCATCGTCTCTAATGACGAGCACGGCAGTAACGTCACACAGGTGGACGCTTCCCTGCCGCTCGTCGTCTGTCTTCCCGAAACGACCGTCTCGACGCGCGACGCACGCGGTGTCGTTCCCGAGCGGGCACCGCTCGCCGACATCGTCGATACCGTCAGTCACGCCGCCACGCTCGCCGTCGGCATGGCCCGGAACGATCCCGAACTCGTCGGACAGGGTATGACGGACGAAATCGTCACTCCCGAACGCAGCGCGCTCATCGACGGCTACGAGGCCGTTCGAGAAGCCGCCCTCGATGCAGGTGCCACGGGCGTCACCGTCAGCGGTGCCGGGCCAGGCGTGCTCGCGGTCTGTCGCCATCTCGACCACCGAGGGCGGGTCGCTTCGGCGATGCTCGATGCCTTCGACGCCGCAGGGATCGAGAGTCGCGCCTACCAGACGCGCGTCGGTGAGGGCGCACAGCTGTACGGGGAGTGATTACGGTCGTCTGCGCCGCGAGCAATCACGAATGGGAACACGAACCGACGCGACCCTCGCGGTACTCGTTCTCGCCGCCGTCGGCCTCGCGTTCGCGAGTGTCGGTGCGTCGGTGTCGCTTCGTTCTGCCGCCGGTGGCGGGTGTGGAACGATCGCGTTCGAGTTCATCGCCGCTCGAGATCCTGCCCTCGTCCGCGAGTACTGGGAGCGGCCGGCCGTGCAGGTTACAGCGGTCGGCCTTGCACTCCTCGTGATCGTCAGCGGGGCGACGGTCGCACCCTCGCGTGTCCTCTCGGCGCTGGCGGGTGCGCTGGTGACGTATCTCGGATTTCTGGGACTGACGCTCGCCGAACGTAGGCGTTCGAGTCGATAGTAGAAACCGGTCGCCTGCGCAGCCGTCGTTCGACTGGGGCCACGTACCGAAGATCTCCGCGCCGACAGCCAATTCGGGACCAATTCGACGGTGAACTCGCCTTAGACGCCCCGCCCCTGCAACTTCTCCTCTTCTGGCAGGTCGGCGTTCGCGTCGCCCTTCATCCCTTTTCCGAGGTTCTTCGAAATCTCGACGAGCGTTTCGGGGTCGTCCCAGTTGTTCGTCGCCTGAACGATTGCCTCGCCCATGACGGGTGGATTCTCCGCGCCGAAGATGCCGCTGCCCACGAAGATACCGTCGCACTCGTGGTGCATCATGAGCGCCGCGTCTGCGGGCGTCGCGATTCCGCCGGCAGCGAAGTTGACGACTGGAAGACGCCCCATCTCTGCCGTTTCGTGGACGAGTTCAGCGGGTGCTTCGATCTCGCGTGCGTAGGCCTCGCGCTCCTCGTGAGTCATGCCCTCTAACTCGCGGATCGCGCCCTTGATCGTCCGCTGATGGTGGACGGCCTGGTTGACGTCGCCGGTGCCGGCTTCGCCCTTGGTACGGATCATCGCCGCGCCCTCGTTGATTCGGCGCAACGCCTCTCCGAGGTTGCGCGCGCCGCAGACGAAGGGTGCCGTAAAGTCGCGCTTGTCGATGTGGTAGGCGTCGTCGGCGGGCGTGAGAACCTCGCTCTCGTCGATCATATCGACGCCGACGGCCTCCAGGATCTGGGCTTCCTTCGTGTGACCGATGCGGGCCTTGCCCATCACCGGGATGGAAACTTCCTCGACGATCTCCGCTACATCGGCAGGGTCCGCCATGCGGGCGACGCCGCCGCGTTTCCGGATGTCCGCTGGCACCGCTTCCAGCGCCATGACGGCGACCGCGCCGGCGTCCTCGGCGATGCGGGCCTGTTCGGGGTTGACGACGTCCATGATGACGCCGCCCTTTTGCATCTGTGCGAACCCGCGCTTGACGAGGTCGGTTCCGCGGCGCAGTTCCTCGAGATCGGTTTCCTCGGTCATACTACCCGGTTTGGAGTCACCGCACTTACGCGTGTCCTTTGGGGAGTAAAACGTCTCGGCGGCCGAATACGTTCGGCTCCGATCGTCCGATTCCGACCGTCGTCCGCCGTCATCCGTCATCGCCGATCGGTTCGCCGGCAAACAGGCGCGCGCGAACGTTCGGTCCGTACAGCCGCCCGAGCGGCCGCCTCCAGACGCCGAGTTCATCGGCCAGACCGGACGCCGCGTCGAGGCGCGTCCCGGTCGCCGACCCGACGCCGAGCGCGACGTCGCCCCGGATACGAGCCTTCGTCCGCAGGAGGTC
>NZ_AOIO01000016.1 GCF_000337555.1 Natrialba asiatica DSM 12278
AGTCGGATCGGCTCGCGATCGCCGTCTCCCGCGACGGTGACGCGGATTCGATCCGACCCGTCGGTCACCGTCACGTCCGCCGCTTCCTTCGGAAAGCCCCAGATCTCTCGGCCGAGCGCGACGGACGGATCGGTCGTCACCGGCAGCCAGTGGACGTAGCCGCCGACCTCGCCGTCCGCGAGTTGCGCGAGGGGGCGGTTCGTTCGACTCCCGCGGACGACCGGGACGATGACGGCGAACTCGTCGTAGGGGTCGAGCCCCGTCTCCGCAGCCCCGTCTCTCGCTCGTCCTGTCTCGCGACCCACTCGGTGATACTGAATCCCGACGAGCGCAACGCAGCCGACGCCCGGTGCGATCGCGAGCGACGAGAGCCCCCTCGGAAGGACCGGGTCGAGCCGATTACGGCGCGCGGGGACGGTAACCCCGCCCATCGCAAACGAGAGATCGAGCGGGAGCTCGACGACGTGGCCGGTCGAAAGCCGGCGTCGGGTCCGTTCATCCACCGTGGTCACAGGCGGCGCTACGGCCGGGATGATCGTAGTGGTATCGGTGCAGTGTCGCGGTCCGAAACGCGCCTGCCGCGGCTCCCGGGACCGCTACTGTTTTGCGCGTGCCGTCCGTCGCGCCGAACGATGACCGCGTCGACTCAGTTGGCGGACCCCGCGGCGGCCGACCGCGGGTCGCTGCCGCACTACCTCGCGCCCGTACCGAAGACGGTAGAGGACCTCGGGCTGCGGTTCGCCTGGCTCGTCGTGGCGATCAACCTCGCGGGGACGGGCTTTGGCTTCTGGTACTACTCAGGTCAGTTCGCCGGAACGCCACCGGTACTGTGGCCGTGGGTTCCCGACAGTCCGATGGCGACCCTGTTGATCGCGCTCGCGATCGCCGCCTGGAAACTCGGCCACGAACTCCCGTGGCTGACCGCACTCGCGTTCTTCGGGAACGTGATCCTCGGTCTCTGGACACCGTACACGCTGCTCGCGTTCGCCGACTCCTACGCCTACCTCGATCCGCTCATGTACCAGTTCCTGTTCTGGAGCCACCTCGCGATGGTCGTCCAGGCGTTCGTCCTTCACCGCATCACCGACTTCCCCGTTCGAGCCGTCGCCGTCGCACTCGTCTGGTACGCGAGCAACCTCCTCGTCGACTACTTCGTCCCGGTTGCCGGCGATCTCCACCACACGATCATCCCCGTCGCGCGTGAGACACCCATGTTTCTCGGAGCCGACGCCCTCGGCGTCGTCGCCGGCGGCGAAGTCACGTTCACCCTCCTCGCGCTCTTTCTCGCGCTGGCGACGCGCATCAAACACTGCGAACGCGAACTCGACCGGGAACGGACGGCTCAAGCGGCGTCCGAGGCAGAAACGGAACCATCCGGCGGCGTCGAGAACACGATGCGACCGTAACGGACGGCGGTCACACCTTCTCGAAAACGAGTTTTCGAAAGTTCACCGCCCGACTACTCGAGTTCAGCTGTCCGAACGCGGTAGTACTGGTCCCGGTATTCGTAGCGGCCGTCGCTGTCGTGACCGAACGCCGGGTGCGTACCGTTGTATTCCTCGATACGAACGGTGGGGACGTCACGCTCGGCTGCGAGCGCGACCGCATCCCAGAGTTGGCTGTGCCGGAGCAGTTGCTCCGTGATCAGCCGCTGGGACTCCGTTCGGTCGTCCGGTTCGTCGACGAGTTCGAATTCGAATTCGCACAGTCGCTGGTGGTCGTCGCCAGGGTCGCCGCGCGTCGAGGTGGCGACGAGCGTGTCGGTGCCGCTCTCGGCTTCCATTTCGGTGTCCGCGATCGCATCCGTCGGTGTCAGTGTCAACTACTCGGCCTCGAGTTCGAACGTCGCCGCGAACGCGACCTGCTCCGCCTCCCGACGGTCCTCGAACAAGCCACGAGCGCGGAACGCGTACGTCCCCGGCCCGACGCCTTCGAGCGCGAGTTCGTCCGTCCCGCCCGTCGACGCGACGTCGCCGCCGTCCGCAATCCCGTCGTTGTCGGGCGTGACGGTCCATGTGTGGGCCTCACCCGGTTTGAGATACATCAGCGGCTCGTTGTGGTCCCGCGGCGCGACACGGCACCACTCGCCGTCGACATAT
>NZ_AOIO01000017.1 GCF_000337555.1 Natrialba asiatica DSM 12278
TACGTCGTCGTAACAGACGACGCGGTCGACGCTGTCGCCGTAGTCCGGACACGGAGGGAACTCGCCGTCCATCTTTCCGTTTCCGTTTCCGTTTCCATCTCCCCCGTCCGTTCTGTTCGGTCCGTCTGCGGAGGCTGTCCCTGGCGTTTCGTCCAGACAACCGGCGACGACCCCGAGACTCGCCGCGCCGAGTCCGAGCACGCGGCGGCGGGTAACTCGTTGCATAGTGTCGCGAATGCAACCCGTCTTGAAGAGGACACGGATAACTGAAAGAACGATTTAACTGTCGCGGTTTCGCGCCCGGTTCCGGCCAGCGCCAGGATCGAAAATCTCCCGTCGGTTCCGGTGCTGTACTCGAAGCGAAGCGAGGCCAGCGAGTTCGTCGTCGCCGATTAGTCGACGATGACGACCGCCGACTCGGTCTCGATCATGTCGCCCTCACCGGAGTAGGTGCGCTCGAGTTCAACGTCGAACAGGTCGCTCTCGAGTTCTTCGCCGGCGACGCGGAGCACGTCGGCGTCGCGGTCGATCTCGTACTCGCCGCTCTCGATGCCGGCGTCGATGTCGCCGACCTTCGAGCCGAACTTCGGGCCGAGCGTCGAGTAGTCGAGGTCGATCGAGGCGACTTCCGTGGTGACCTCGGGCTCCTCCTCGAGCACCGTGAGATCGCGGACGTGCATCACGTTCTGGATGGCGTCCGCGAAGCCGTCGATTGGGCCGTAGACGGCGACGGATTCGAGGTCGGCGTTGAGCGGCAACTGGTGCTCGCTCTTGTAGCGCCGGAGCGCACCGATGACCTCTATCGCGGTTTCGCCGGCCGTGAGGTCGGCCTCGTAGCCTTGCGGGGCGGGCCACTCGCGGGTGTGGATGCTGTCGAGGTCCGTTGCGGACCCGTCCGCATAGACTGCTTGCCAGATCTCCTCCGTCACGTGCGGCAGGAACGGTGCCCAGAGTTCGAGGAACGTCCGGTGGGCTGTCCGCAGCGCGTACTGCGTCGAGGGGTTGTCCTCGCGGCCCTTCGCGATCTCGAGGTAGTCATCGCAGAAGGTGTTCCAGAAGAACGTGCGCAGGCGGTCGCGCGCCTTGGCGAACTCGTAGTCCTCGAACTGCGCGGTGAGTTCGTCGACCGCGTCGTCGAGTTCGGCGAGCAGCCAGCGGTCGATCGGCTCGAGTTCAGCTGGCTCCTCCAGGTCGGTGGGCGCGAGCGTGTCGACGAGTTTCGAGGCGTTCCAGAGCTTGCGAAGGAGTTTTTCGCCCGCGACGATGTCCTGTGTTTGGTAGGGAAAGTCGTCCCCGACGGCGGCGCTCGCCGCCCAGAAGCGCACGGCATCCACCGGGTACTCCGCGAGGACCTCGTCGGGCGCGACGATGTTCCCTTTGGATTTGGACATCTTTTCGCGGTTTTCGTCCAAGATGTGGCCGTTGATCATCGTCGCGTCGAAGGGCACCTCGCCGGTGTGCTCGTAGCACTTAACGACCGTGTGGAACAGCCAGAACGAGATGATGTCGTGACCTTGCGGGCGTAGATCGAACGGGTAGAGTTCCGGCTTGTCCATCGTGAGCGCCTCCGCGTCGGCGTCCCAGTCCCAGCCGGCATTGATGAGCGGCGTCAGCGAGGAGGTCGCCCACGTGTCGAAGACGTCGTCCTCGGGGACGAACTCGTCGTGGCCGCATTCGGGACAGGCGTCGACCGGCGGCTCGTCGGAAAGCGGGTCGACCGGGAGATCTTCCTTCGCGGCCATGATCTCGTGGTCGCACTCGGCGCAGTACCAGACCGGGAACGGAATCCCCGAGTCGCGCTGGCGCGAGATGAGCCAGTCCCACTCCAAGCCCTCGATCCAGTGCTTGTAGCGGGTGAACATCTTCTCGGGGTACCAGTCCATCTCCCGGCCGGCCTCCAGGTACTCCTCCTTGTGATCCAGAATCTCGACGTACCACTGCTTGGAGACGCGGAACTCGACGGGCGTGTCACAGCGCTCGTGGACGCCGACGGCGTGGGTGATCTCCCAGCGGTCGCGCAGGTACCCGTCGTCGTCTAAATCCTCGACGATGGCCTCGCGCGCTTCTTCCGTCGAGAGGCCCTCGTAGTCGCCCGCCAGGTCGGTCATCGTCGCCGACTCGTCGATGGCGACGCGAAGCGGCAGGTCGTGGGCCTGGTACCACTCGATGTCGTTCTGGTCGCCGAAGGTACAGCACATGACGACGCCGCTTCCCTTCTCCATGTCGACGCGGTCGTCCTCGATGATCGGCACCTCGTGGCCGAAGATCGGCACGCGAGCCGTCTCGCCGACGAGTTCCTGATTGTCCTCGTCGTCCGGGTGGACGAAGACGGCGACGCAGGCCGGAATGAGTTCGGGTCGCGTCGTGGAGATGATGAACTCGTCGCGGTCCGCACCGTCACCGACGACGTCGAACGCGATGTCGTTGAAGTGCGAGTGGCGCTCGTCGTCTTCCATCTCGACCTGGGAAATCGCCGTCTCACACTCCGGGCACCAGATCGCGGGGGCTTTCTTGCGGTACTCCCGCTCCTTCTCGTAGAGGTCGAGGAAGGACAACTGGGAGATGCGCTGGACGCGCGGTTCGATCGTCTTGTACGTGTTCGACCAGTCGATCGAGCAACCGAGTCCCTGCATCTTCTCGGTGAACTCGGCCTCGTACTCCGTACAGACCTCGCGGCAGAGTTCTTGGAACTCGCGGCGCTCGTAGTCTTGGTGGCGGATGTCGAGTTCTTTCTCGGTCAGGCGCTCGCTCGCGATCCCGTTGTCGTCGTAGCCGAAGGGAAACAGCACGTCGCCGTCCGCCATCCGCTGGAATCGGGCGGCGAAGTCCTGCAGCGTCGAGCCGTAGAGGTGGCCCATGTGTAGACTGCCGGAGACCGTCGGCGGCGGCGTGTCGATCGCGTAGACGGTGTTCGGATCGCGTTTCGGGTCGCTCTCGTAGGCGTAGATCTTCTCGTCGACCCAGCGGTCTTGCCAGCGTGATTCGACCGTTTCGGGGTCGTAGCCGCCCTCGAGCGACGGCTCGTCGTCTTCGTCCGTCCGTGCGTCCATACTCATGCTCTCACCGCCCGAACCGGGCGTCGGCCGTGCGTCGTCGTGGTGTCGAAGGTGTGCGTACTCATTGCTGAAACCGGTCGTTGCTCGGTGAATACTGGTCGCCGACAATACATCCGTCGAAACGGGGCAGGGATGCGGGGCTACGGGGCCCCTACGAAAATCGCCTCTCGCGGGCCGGCGACCGCGTCGGCCGCGGCCGCGACGATAACGGACATACGTGGCTGTATTCGGGGGAACGGTGTTAGGTGTTTCGTCACTCGATCACTCCTCGGGGGGTGTCGCCTCGGTGTCGCCGGCCACGTGCTCGTCTCCGTTTCGTCCGTCCGCGCTCCCCTCCCCGGCCGCCCGATCCGCGCTCTCGTCGGCCGTCTCGAGGTCGACGACCGCCCGCGAGTCGGTCACGTACCGCAGATCGCCCTCCAGGTAGCCGGCTAACCGCTCGAGCAGTCCGCCGGACCCGTCCCGACCGTCCGCGTCGGCGACCACGATCCGGTCGTGGCTCGTCGGATCGTGGTCGCCCTGCATGACGACGGTGAATAGCTCCCGTGGGGTGACCGGCTCGCCGGCCTCGAGCCGCGAGACGACGCCTGCCAGCGAACTCTCGACTGTCGTTTCGATGTCGAAGCTGACGTCGACCGAGACCCGTTCGCCGCTCTCGGCGGCGAGGTACTCCTCGCTGCTTCTGACCGCCGGCTCGAGGACGGTCTCGAAGGTGGCTCCTGACTCCTCGAGGCCGAGGTAGGCGAACGCGAGCATCGCCCGGAGGCCGTCTCGGAGCGCCCCGTCGGTCGCCACCCCCTCGAACACCTGCCGCCGATCCTTCTCGGCCAGTGTGTGCAAGAATAGGTCGAAGTCGAGCACCGCGGCGCGAATCCGGCGTCGGATCCGGGCCTCGGCGTTTCGCTTCGACTGGTCGTGGCTCATCTCCCGTTCGCCAAGCAGGTAGGCGCGGTCCGCGGGGCTCAAGACGCCGCGGTCGCGGTCGATGTCGGTGTTCATAATTGGAAATGGATTATACAACATCGATTTTCATCCGAATCATTATCAGCGGTCCGGTCCGAGCCGCTGACACCGATGAGCGTGATCGACGAATGAGCGGCGATATCGCCGACAGATATGCGGACTGGATCGTCTCGAACGGTCGACTCGTCGTCGTGCTCGTGTTCCTCCTGACCGCCGTCGTCGCCGCCGGCGCGGCGATCGGTGACCCCGGAGACGGCGGGATCGGCCAGTTCGAGACCGACTCCGAGGAAAACGGGGCACTCAAGGAGATCGAGTCGACCTACGGCACCGACGACGCCGTCGTCGCCCAACTCGTGGTCCGCGACGAGGGCGGCGACGCCCTCACCCGCGACTCGCTGCTCGAGGGACTGCGACTCCAGCAGGACGTTCGCGAGGACGAGGAGCTGAACGCGACGCTCGAGGAGCAGGGGTTCGTCGGTCTCGAGAACGTCATTGGGACGGCCGCGGTCTTCGAGGACCGGGCCGCCGAGGCGGACGGCCCGCCCGATACGAGCGAGCCAACGCTCGAGGAGCAACTCACGGCCCTCGAGTCGCGCTCGGACGAGGAAGTCGAGGCGCTGCTCGCGGACGCGCTCGATCCCGAGCGCGACGCGGGCCGGCAGGGGCAGTCGGCGGGCTCGGAGGAAGCGGACCCCTACGAGTTCCTTCCGACCGACTACGAACCGGGCGCGACCGACGCGGATGCTCGCATCACGCTCCTCTTCCAGGTCGACGACGGCGGCCCGGATGAGGAGCCACGGGCGGCTTACGACGCGCAGGTCGAGATCGCCGAGCAGGTCGACGAGCGCTTCGAGGACGCCTTCCTCTTCGGTGAGGGCGTCACCGACGACGCGTCGTCGAACGCCGTCGGGGACAGCTTCGTGATCATCACGCCCGTTGCGCTCGTCCTCGTGCTGGGCGTCCTCGCGTTCACCTACCGGGACGTCGTCGACATCCTGCTTGCTCTCGTCGGGATCGGCGTCGTCATGGCGTGGCTCGCCGGCGTACAGGGCTGGCTCGAGATTCCCTTCAGCCAGCTGCTGATCGCCGTCCCGTTCCTGCTGATCGGGCTGAGCATCGACTACGCGCTCCACGTCGTCATGCGGTATCGGGAGGCCAGAGCCGGTGTCATCGAAGGGGGCGAGACGTCGGAACGGCCGGCAAGTGGGACCGCAGCGGGTGGCGCGGTCGGATCGCGAGCCGGCATGACGGTCGGCCTCGCCGGCGTCTCGCTCGCGCTCGGGGCCGCCACGGTTTCGACGGGCGTCGGCTTCCTCTCGAACGTCGTCAGCCCGCTTGGAGCGGTCCGGGACTTCGCGGTACTCAGCGCGAGCGGCATTCTCGCGACGTTCGTCGCCTTTGCCGTCCTCGTTCCGGCGTTGAAGGTCGAGGTCGACGAACTGCTCGAGTCCCGGTTCGGCCGAAATCGAGCGAAGCGGCCGTTCGGATCGAAGACGGGCCTCTCCAATCGGGTCCTCTCGCGGGTAGCCGCGGTTCCGCGTCGGGCGTCGCTCGCGGTCGTCCTCGTCGCCCTCCTGCTGGCCGGCGCCGGCGCCTACGGCGCGACGGGGATCGACACCGAATTCAACCAGGCGGATTTCCTCCCCGAGGACGCGCCCGACTGGGCCAAGTCCCTGCCGGAGCCGCTGGCGCCCGATACGTACACGATCAGCGACGACGCCGCGTACCTCGGCGAGAACTTCGCCGAGCGCGGCGAGGGGAGTCAGAGTCAGATTCTGATACGCGGAGACGTCACCGATCCCGACGCGCTCGCCGCGATGGCCGAAGCCGGTAGCGGCGTCTCCGAGGACGACGCGATCGTTCTCCGGCCGGACGGCGAGGCCGCCATCGAGGGACCGTCGACGGTGATCCGCGAGGTTTCCGACGACAACGAGACCGTCGCGGCCGCCCTCGAGGAGCGCGATACGGACGGCGACGACCTTCCCGACGAGGACGTCGCTGGCTTCTACGACGTCCTGTTCGACGTCGCGCCAGACCGCGCGGGCGAGGTGCTCTATCGGGCCGACGGCGTCGAAAACGCGACCGGGACCGCAGACGGCGGGGCCGACTCGTACTCGTCGGCCCGCCTGCTCGTGAGCGTCCAGGGCGACGCTCCCGCGCAGTCGATCGCCGACGACAGCCGCGATATCGCCGCGATGGTCGACGACGCGCCGTCAGTGTCGGCCGTCGCAACTGGCGGGCCGGTGATCACGGCGGTCGTTCAGGATGCGCTGCTCGAGACGCTCGTCGAGGCCTTCGTCATCACGCTGGCGGTCATTCTGGTCTTCCTGACGGCGTTCTACTGGATCCGCCACCGGTCGCTCTCGCTGGGCGCAGTGACGCTGGCACCCGTCGTCGCCGCGCTCGCGTGGCTGCTCGGGACGATGGCGCTGCTCGACCTCCCGTTCAACAGCGAGACGGCGGTCATCACGACCCTCGCGATTGGGCTCGGCGTCGACTACAGCATCCACGTCGGTGAGCGGTTCGTCGCGGAGCGAAATGAACGGAAGTCGCTCGAGGACGCCCTGACAGCGACGATCACCGGCACCGGCGGGGCGCTGCTGGGGAGCGCGGCGACGACGGCGGCGGGCTTTGGCGTCCTCGCGCTGGCGCTTGCCCCCTCGCTGCAACGGTTCGGACTGGTGACGGGGCTGAGCATCGTCTTCGCGTTCGTCGCCTGTCTCACCGTGCTTCCGTGTCTGCTCGCGCTCCGGGAACGACTGCTCGGTCGAGCGCCGTGACTGCGAGCGGAAATCGACCCGACCGCTACCGGGAGCCGTCGTCGGAGTGGGCCCGCACCCACAGTTCGCCGATCCGGGAGAGGCGCGTCCGATAGGACTTGCCGTGTTCCTCGCGCTCGATGTACCCCTTGCCGCCCGGCCCGAGTCGGTCGACGTTGTAGATGACCTTCGAGCGGAAGCTATCGGTGTACTCCTCGTTTAACTCGCGGGCCAGCGACTCCGCGAGTTCGGAGACGGAGTCGAACTCGCCGTCTTCGCCGAGTTTGTAGAGGATCAGTTCCTCGAACGGTTTGACGTTCGAAAAGGAGGTGACGGGAAGTTCGACGATGTGGCTGCCATCGATCTCCTTCGCGCCGATCGTCGTGCCGCGCTCGTCGAACTCCGAGAGGAGCGCACGGGCGCTTTCGAGACGGGTTGTAAGCCGGTCTGCACCGAGGTCGGTGGCGTCGCCCTCGGCATCGATCGTTTCGAGGAGGTCGATCTGCTCGCGCAGTTCCTCGGCGAGTTCGGTTTCGAGGTACTTCTCGGGGGCGGTGTAGTAGGTGTGGATCTGCTCGCGGTCGTCCTCCCGTTCGACCATCAGCGAGTTCGCGGCGGTCGCGAAGGCGAAGCTCACGGTCCGGGGCATCGCGGCGACGTTGACCCAGACCTCGTTGCCGCGGTCGAGTTCGGCGGTGATGCGGTTGTAGGCCTGTTCGAAGGCTTCGTCGTAGTCGTAGACGTCTTCGAGCACGAATCGCTCGGTTTCGGCCCCCAGAAGGCTCCGAAAGTCGGTTTCGAGTTTCTCCGAGAGGTGCCGGGAGTACTCGACGTTGGCCTCGCTGCCGACGGCTCCCTCGAGAAGGATGACGCTGTCGACGTCGATCTGATCGCGGACGAGCGGGGCGATCAGCCGGTCGTAGTCGAAGCCGACCGGGACGATGTGGGTTTGCATGGCCTCGACTTGGGCGGGTTCGCCCCTAACAGTATTGGTGTCCGGCGGAGCCACACTGGTGCGACGGAATCACGCTAGTGCGACAGGGCTATCCACATCGGACTAGTCGTCGGTGTGTTCTTCGGTGCCTTCGCCCCGGCTGAACTCGACGGTCCGAACGAGTTCGGAAATCGTCTCGCGGTCGCGTTCGGGAGCGGTCTCGACGGTCCCGCTTGCGACGGTGATCGATTCGAGCGGGAGGATGCCGCCGGCGACGCCGTAGCTCGTTTCGGTCGGCCAGACGGCGACGTTGGCTTCGGCGTCGAGGTGTGTGAGTCTGGTTCCGTCCGTCGCGTTGTCCGCGCTCTCGGACTCGATTTCGGTTTCGCCCCCGTCACCGCGTTCCCGGTCGCCCTGATCGCTCGCCGAGGCGGGGATCGGATAGGCCACGTCGAGGACGTACCAGCGGCCCGCCTTCCCGTTCGGGCCCTCGAACTCGAGCGTATCCCGGGTGCCGTCGACCGTGAGTCCCTCGTCCGTGAGGGTCTCGACGAACTGCGCTTTCGCCTTCGGCGCGGCTTTCGAGAGCGCGGCGTCGGGTGCGATGCCGACGGTCGACAGCGACGGGGAGATCGACAGATCGACGGCGAACAGCGATCGGAGCGGGATGTCGCTCGGACCGAGCGAGGCGGCGGGCGTCGTTTCAGCCGGCTCGTACAGCGTCGTCTCGGCGGTGATCGACGCCACCAGGACGGTGGTCTGTCCGGTTCGGGTGCCGAGCGGTCGCCAGCTTTCGGCAAGGGCTGCAGGGAGATCGGTTGGCATCGCCCGTGGATACGGGGGTGGGTCCTTTCGGTGTGTCGCTCTCGTCACTCCGCGCCGGTCTCGTTCCCGTCGAAGTACAGCGCGCGCCGTTCGGCCGCCGCCGGCGTCGTCACTAGCGACACCCCGACGGTCGCGCCCAGGCCGAGTGCCATACCGACGACGCCGGCCGTCCACCCCGCGTACGTGCCGGGAACGACCGTCGTAAAGTGACTCAGCAGGTAGAACGTCTGGCTGAGAAGGATTCCGGCGCCGATCCCCGCTCGCGTCGTCCGCCGCCAGTAGAGCGCGGCCAGCACCGGCAGTGCGAGCTGGGCGAAGCCGCTAAAGGCCGCGTCGCCGAGTTCGAACAGCGTCGCCGGGTTCACGAGGCTGACGAGGAACGCCGCCGTCGCGAAGACGACGACGCCGACGCGGGCGAGCAGATCCTCGCGGCGCTCGGACACGTCGCGCGAGCTGAACTCGGCGAGCGGGCGGTAGAGGTCCCGCGTGAAGTACGACGAGCCGGACAGCAACATCGAGTCCGAGGACGACATCATCGCGGCCATCGCGCCGGCGATGACCAGCGCGGCGAACCAGCCTGGGGTGAACTCGGTGAGAACGATAGGGAGGACGTTCCCGTCGGCCGGAACCGTCACGTCGAGGCCGTGCGCCCATGCGCCGATCATGAACGAGGGAACGAACAGGAGCACGCAGAGAATCGGCCAGAGCGCGAACGATCGTTTCAGAACGGTCCGCGACCCGGCGGCGAAAAAGCGCTGGTTGACCTGCGGGAACATGGCGACGCCGAAGCCGATCACGAGCGCCCTCGAAAGCATCCATTGGGGCGTGTAGTGATCGCTTCCGAGCGCGACGTGGGCGGCCGCCTCCGTTTCGAGTGCCGCTGTGGCGCTGGTCGGTCCGCCGATGGCGGTCAAGAGCCAGAGCATCGCGACCCAGGTGACGACGAGCATGAACGCACCCTGCAAGGTGTCGGTCCAGGCGATCCCGCGCATACCGGCGAGGACGACGTAGAGGATCATAAACGCCGTAATCAGCCCTGCGCCAGCCCAGTACGGTATCGCGCCGTCTGTCAGCGTTTCCAGGGCCGTGCCGGCACCGACTTGTTGCAGCATGACGTACGGAAAGAGCCAGAGCAGACTGACGGCCGCGATAAGGCCTCGAAGCAGTCCGGAGCCGAATCGGTCGCCGAGCATCTCGCCCAGCGTAACGTAGTCGTACTGCTGGCCGAGGAGCCACTGTTTGTAGCCGATGACGTACCAGAGAATGGCAAAGATGATGCCGTCCATCAGCCCCATGACCAGTATCCACTCCGGTCCTTCGTGGTAGGCGATGTTCGGGCCGGCGAAGAACGTAAACGCCGAGAGTAGCGTGGCGAAGGTCGTAGAGAGGAGAACGACCGTTCCGAGCGTTCGGCTCGCGAGGTAGAAGTCTGCTGCGGTTCGATCCGTCAGTCGGTACGCGCTGAGTCCGATCAGCAGCGCCAGCACGAGATAGCCGACGATGATCCCGAGTTGTGCCGACAGCGTCACGGTGACTCCCCCCGCCGTTCAGATTCGAGTTCAGCGCCGGTCGGTTTTGGTTTCGATTTCTGTTTTGAGTCCGGACCCGGATACGGTCCGGGTTCGATGCCGATACCGAGTCCCCACGCACGGCGGGCGAACTGCCGGAAGACGACCGACGCGAGTCCCATCCAGCCGACGTGCCACCAGAGCCACACGGGTAAGCCGGCGACGACGGTGCTGTTCCCCCACAGGAACCACGGAATTGCGAGCGCACAGAGGACGATGCCGACCGTGATCCAGCCGACGAGTTCGAGAGATCCCATACCCGCTGGTCGCAGCCTCACCGAGTAATAACTTTCCTTCGACAGCCGGTATTGAAGACAGATGGTCTTCGATACGGTAGGCCGGTTCCCTCTTGCGTTTTCTCGTAGGTAAAATCCCTCTTTCACGTAGGAAAAGGGGTATATGTGTCGGCGAGAGAATGAGAATACAACCGATATGGCCCGTCTGTTTCCACGCCGGAGCGAGACACCCGCCCAGGACGGGCAACCCCGAATCGTCGACCTCGAGGGCGAAGACGCTGACGCGGTGTTCAGCGCGCTGTCTTCGACGACGGCCCGCCAAATCTATTCCTGTCTCGATGGAGAGCCTGGAACGCCGAGTGATATCGCCGAAGCGATCGATTCGTCGATCCAGAACGTTCGCTACCACCTCGAGAACTTAGAGGATGCCGGTCTCGTCGAGGTAGTCGACACGTGGTACTCCTCGCGCGGCAACGAGATGAGCGTCTACGCCACGACCGACGGGCCGTTGATCGTGACGAGCGACGAGTCGACCGGTTCGCGGCTCAAAACGGCTCTCTCGCGCCTTGTCGGCGGAGTCGGCGCGCTCGCCGGCGGAAGCCTACTCGTTCAGTACGGCGTGGCTCGATGGGCCGGAGCATCGTCACCCGGCGGCCAGTCGGCACCGTTTTGGAGTTCGGACGATTCGGGGCCCTCGAATCAGGGCGATTCGACGGGGTCGGATCGGGAGGCCGGCGAACAGGGAAGTGGTAGCGGGGATGGATATCAGGCGGAGTCGACGAACGGTGATGCGGATACCGGCGTCGAAACTGATTCGAACAGTAGCGGCGCCGACGATGCGGACGTTGAGATCGCGGGGACCGACGGCGATCATTCAAACGGAACTACCGGTTCGAACGAAACGACCGACGCGGGCGACGGCGGTACCGGTACCGACGTCACTCCGAACGACTCGCACAACGCCACCGGCGCCGACGCGTCCGATCCGGGCGCGTCCCACGGCGACACCGGAGGCGGCGACGGGGTCATCGCTCACGTTCAAGACTTCGCGACCGATATCGTCGATCACGTGCAGGGGTTCGCAACCGACGTTATGGACCCCCTTCTGACGAACATGCCGCCGGGACTGCTCTTTTTCCTCGGCGGACTCACCGTCTTGCTCGCCGTCACGGCCTACTGGTACTGGTTCTCCCCCCGCCCCGTCCGCTGACCGGACGGCTCGGAATGATCGCCCCTCTGCCGATTCCGCACACAACCCCTCAGTTTATTCATATTTATGTGTGTTGATCGCCGACACGTCGGTCGATCCCCAACCGATCGAACAGCAGTTTCGCATGTCAACAGCTATTTGCCGCTCACGAACCAATTATTCAGTAAACCGGTCTCTGTACGCGTCTCTCGCGTCACCGCGCCCCACGCTGGGGCAGATCTCCCATGGAAGACACCTCGAAATACCTCATTCACGCGGACGTCACGGCTGACGGGGTCGTCGAGCGCAGCGACGTCGTCGGCGCTATCTTCGGGCAGACCGAAGGCCTGCTCGGCGACGAACTCGATCTGCGCGATCTCCGCCAATCGCAGAAAGTCGGCCGTATCGACGTTGAAATCACGAGCACGCAGGGCCAATCCCACGGCAACGTCACCATCGCGACGAGTCTGGACAAAGTCGAAACCGCGACGCTCGCCGCCTCGCTCGAAACGATCACTCGCGTCGGCCCCTGCCGGGCAACCCTCGACGTCAGCGAAATCGAAGACGTACGGGCAGCCAAACGCAAGGAAGTCGTCAACCGCGCGAAGGAACTGCTCCGGACCGGCTTCGACGACTCCGTCATGTCCTCCGAAGAAATCCTAACCGAGGTGCGCCAACACGTCCGCGTCGAAGACATCACCGAATACGAAGGCTTCCCCGCCGGTCCACGTGTCACCGACAGCGACGCCATCATTATCGTCGAAGGCCGTTCTGACGTCCTTACCTTGCTCAAGTACGGCGTCAAAAACGCCATCGCCGTCGAAGGCACGAACGTCCCCGACCCCATCGCCGACCTCACAACTCACCGCACCGTCACCGCGTTCCTCGACGGCGACCGCGGCGGCGACCTCATCCTCGAAGAACTCTCGCAGGTCGGCGACGTCGACTACGTCGCATTCGCCCCCTCGGGCACCTCCGTCGAAGAACTCGACCACCACCAACTGTTCGCCGCCCTCCGGAACAAGGTCCCGTATGATACCGTTTCAGGGCTCAACGAACCCCGAGAAGCCATCGCCGCAACCGACGGCAGTACGAGTCCCGCTCCCGCCCCCGGATCCGATACTGGCCCCGGTCTCAACGGCGAGTCTCCCGTCGAATCCCCCCGCGGTACTAATACTGCATCCACCGCCACCCCCGAAGACACTCCCCGCGCATCTGGAACTCCCTCGTCCGCAAAGGCGGACACCGGTGCCCAGAACACAACCGAGAACGCACTCGCTGAACCCACAACGGCTACCGACTCCTCGACGGCCGAGGACGATGCCGAAACGCACGGCAACGCCGACACAGCGTCCCCGCCCACCCCGAACGTACACACCCGCCAGCCCGACTCTGCGACGGCCGACGACCGGTCGCTCGAAACGGTATACGAACACGCAACGGCGATTATCCGCTCGGACACCGACCGCGTTCGGTTTCTCGATGCCGAGAACGAGACCATCGCGGAAACGGACGCGAGTTCAGTGGGAGACGAACTCGAGGAACTCGAGTCGGTCCCGACGACGGTCGTGTTAGATGGGATCCTCAGTCAGCAGGTACTCGATCTGGCGGCCGATCGAGGTGTCGATCGGATTATCGCGCGGTCGCTGGGGCAGTTTACGAAGCGACCGACGAGCGTACGGATTCACGCGATCGAAGACGTCGCGTCCGAACCGCCGGAGTAGGATCTCGGTGGCGGCTCTTTGGGTTGCGTACGTTCCATTCTATCGGAGACGAACGATGGATGGAGAGATCACGAGCCGGGCATATACGGCTCAACCCGCCGTGAAAGATCCACTTCGCGTCTTCCACCCGTCACCATCCGGTGTCGCTGTCGCAATCGAGTTCAGCGCTCGATGCCGACGGTCGTGGCGTGCGCTTGCAGGGCCGTCTCGGTGTCGACGGTGGCGGTGGCGCGGAACAGGCGGCTGCCGCGCTCGCGTTCGACGCGGACGTTCCGGAGCGAAGCGGCGTCCTCGCGGTCCGTTTCGAGCGCCGCTGCGACGGTGTCGGTCGATAGCTGTGACGGATCGGCGACGACGCCGTAGGTTGCCGTCGTTCGGTCGGCGGAGTGCACCGTCGCGGCGGTTCCGATGGCCTCGGCTGCATCGATAACGGCGAACAGTGCGTCCGTTTCGGACGCCCCGTTGAGTGCGTATTTGAGGAGGGCGCGAGTTCGGCTGTCGAGCGTGCCGGCACCGACGACATCTCCCGACAGCGTCCCTGCGAGTTCGTGGGCGGTTGTCCGGCGTGGGAGGGTCGTTGCCGTCGGTGTCGACGCGGTTGCCGACGCGGACGCCGTTGCTGTTGCCGACAGCGACGACTCGCCCGCACGACTCTCGAGGGCCGCGTCGACGTGCGTGAGGGCGGGCGACTGCGTTCTCGTTCCGGTCGCCGACCGCGCGTCGTAGCCGAGGACGACTGCACCGTCTGCGAGCGCGACGGCGAACTCGTCGTCGACGAACCGTTCGGCGGACCGAGAGGACGGCTGGCCGTCCCCGGACTCTGCAACGGCGGTGAACTCGCGGTCGGTCAGTTCCGCGCGGAGGGCGGATCGGGAGAGCGAGCCGGTGACGACGGCCGCGCCCGCAAGGGGGGTGGCACCTGCAACGGTCGCAGTACCGGTGGCGTGCTCGAGATCGGTGAGTGAGACGCCGTCAAGTCGCCGTTCGAGTTCGGCGATCAGCGGCCTGAGGTGGGTCGGAATGCGGGCGGCCTGGAGGGCGGTGCGGTTGGCACTGGCGGTAAGGGTCGTTCCGGCCGACGAACGGTCGGTTTGACCGGTCGCTTGTGAAGCGGTGCGCGTTGCGGGGCCGGTATTTGCGTTCGAACTAGTCTTTGCGGACGACTGCGTTCGGTCGCTGCCGGCGGCCTGGCCGATCAATGAGAGGCTGCCGAGGGCCGCGGTCGCGCGCCGAACGAATGCACGTCTCGATCCCATACCCGATGTCTCGACCGGACGTATATATACCGGGTGGCGTAGCTTCCGAGCGAGAAAATCCTGCCCATCTCGATTACGGCTCGTCGATCAGTACTGTGGACGGCTATCTCGTCACCAGACACGAGAACGGTGTCAGAACGGTATATTTATCAATTCAGTTACAGAGGTTTTAACTAGGTCGTCGAAATGGAAATCAAGCCAAAGGAGCTGTTTTCCGAGCCGAGCGGGTGGGAATCGGCTCGCATATCGCTTGGAACCGCACTCGCACTCGTTAGTATATACGCCTATTTCGAACTCCTGCATACTAGCGGATTAGTCGCTACGCTTGTGATCGCGTTCGCAGCGGGGCTGTCTGGGATCGCCGAACTGCTTCCGACGGACCAACGGTACGTAGCGAGCGCCTTACGGGTAACTGCAATCGGCATACTCGCGATTCTGGTGATACTGTCGCTACAGAGAGTGGTCTCGTAATAGCTGGGACGAGAGTCGGCAATACGCGGTTGAAGTTACCGGTGTCGTCGGCCCGAGGCCGGGCGGAACGATTCCGCCCGGAATATGGACGATCTTCTCGTCGCTGCCGTCTTCGGTGTGCTACGCGGCACCCGCCGATATCCCTCACCCGAGCACAGCGATCGGGATCACGAGCAGCGCACAGACGAGCGCACCGGTTAACGTCGCAAGGAAGTTAACGCCCTGATTGCCGAGAACCGCCCCTTCGAGGGTCGCTCCAAGCAGGCTGTCCACCGTCATTCCGGCGACGCCTGCTGCAACAATGATCACCGCACCGATGGGATCGACGACGGGAAAGAGGACGTAGCTCAGGCCGGCGACGATGGTCGCACCGAGGAACCCGGCAACTTCGCCCTGCCAGGTGACGCCGCCGTCGGTGCCGGGGTCGACGGGCTCGAGCGTCGTGATCAATCGTGGCGTCTCGAAGACGCTCCCGACCTCGCTCGAGAGCGTGTCGCTCATCGCGGTCGCGACGGAGCCGGCGAAGGCGAAGAGAAAGAGTTCGGCGTTGATCGACAGGAGGGCGGTTGAACTCGCGGCGTAGCCGAGGACGGCGGCGATGGCGACGGCGGCGTTGCCGAGGACGTTACCGCTGCCGCGAGCGCCGTTGTTCTCCTCGGCGACGCCGAGTTCTTCTTTTCGGGTGTAGCGGAACTTGGTCGAGAGGCCGCCGATGCCGAAGAAGGCGATGAGGACGACAAACCAGTTGTAGTCGCCGAGAACGACCGTCAACAGACCGAGGAGGATGCCGGTTATCATGCCGGCGATAGAGGCGGTATCGAGGGCGTAGGAGACGTAGCCGAGCGCGACGGTCACCGCGAGCGCGCCGAGGATTTCGATCGCTCCGAGTTCGGGTTCGAGTTCGGCGAGCAGCCAGAGCAGGAGGCCGACCGAGAGCATGACGACCGGGTCGTCGTAGATCAGGAAGGCGTCGCGAAGAAGGGCGGCGAGGAGCGCGCCGCTTGCGGCGAGAAAGAGGACGGTCGGGAGGCGGGACTCGACGGGGACGTTCGTCAGGGCGTAGACGGCGGCCTGGCCGGCGACGGCAGCGACGGTTGCGACCAGGCAGAATCCGGTGACGGCGGCGATTTCGTTGTCAGTGTTGGTGTCGGTGTCGGTGTCGGTCTCGCTGTCTATCTCTGTGCCCGTCGCCGTCCGAGCGCGGACGAGCCGCTCGGCGAGGTTGCCGTAGCCGACGAGGACGACGGTCCCAACGAAGACGGAAAGCGGCATCGACGACCCGACCGCCAGAAGGCCGAGGACGACGGCCGAAAGGACGAACGTGATGAGTCCGTAGAGGCGGCCGTCCTCGTAGTCGCCGGGGTAGGCAAGCGCCTCGAACGCCGGGCCGGTAACGTCGGTAACGAGAAAGGCACCGAGCAGAACGACGGCCGCGACGCCCGTTGCAATCGCCGGCCCGGCAAGCGGTACGGCAAGCGAGAGCGTACTGAGGGCCGCGAAGACGCCGGCTCGCCGAACGGGTGCTGTCACGATATCGGTGTCTTTCTGTGGCGGTTACTTGAAGGTTCCCGAACACGCTTCTTCCCGTATTTCACCGGCGACAGTTCCTGTTCCTGTGATCTGGGACGAGTGACGCCGTCAACCGGACCCGTAACCTGTATGGCATCTCACAAAGAAGCCGACGTGTGGGACTGTACGAACGGTATCTCGCCCGTCGAATTCGCCAGTACGATGCCGCTCCACCCGAGCACGTCGCGCTCGTCATCACCGAGCGGGACCTCCTCGAACGCGGTGCCTACGAAACGCTCGTCGACTTCTTCGAGTGGGCCTTCGAGTACGCCACTCGACTGACCGTCTACGTCAGCGTCCTCGACGCCGCGGCCGTCCCGGCGCTCCGTCGTGAACTCGAAACGATCGACGCCCCGCGCGACGTTGCGGTCCGCGGCCCCGACGACCGGACACCGGCCGATGCACCCATCCAGATCGGAATCGGTCTCGGCGGCAAACACGAGTTCACGAGCGCGGTCCGGACGCTCGCGGAACGCGTCGACGACGCTTCGCTCGAGCCGGAGGCGATCGATGACGAACGCGTCGAGAACCATCTGGTGTTTCCGTCGGAGCCGGATCTCGTGATCAAGACGGGTGCAGAGCGCCTCTCGGACTTTATGATCTGGCAGTCGGTGTACTCGGAGCTGTACTTTACGGACATCAATTGGCGGGACTTCCGCAAGCGGGATTTCCTGCGAGCGGTTCGGGAGTACTGCAATCGGTCGCGACGGTTCGGCCGGTGAGTCGTCGGACTGCGTCTCCGTATCTACTGGGGGTTGCTCGCCGGGCGGTCAGTACGCGTAATCGGACCGCGTCGAAACGGTCGAGTCACGGGTATCGTCGACGGGAGCGAGCAGGCTCTCTGCGCGCGGGTGATCGAACGCGACGACGGGGTCATCCATTCGTACGATACCCGAGCGTGCATCGTACTCGAGAATGCCGAAATCCTCGAGCTTCGGCAGAACAGTGTGGACGAGTTCGATCTCGATCGACTCGGGGGAGTCGTCGTCCCATCGGGCGAGCGTCTCGCTCAACCAGTCGACCGAAACGGGCGTTTCACACGCCGAGAGGACGTGGAGTGCGATACGAAGTCGGACGTTCGCGAGGAGCGTATAGGCCTCGTCGAGTGACACGTCCGTCAATCGTACGAACCGTTGGACGTCGACGGGAGCGCTGCGAGACGACATTCAGCTACTATTGTCATACTAATTAATAAAATACTTCTGGTTATATAGTTGACGTGTTATCGGTGGTCCATCGCTTCTCCGGCGATAGCTCCGGGGCGGACGGGCGAAACGATATCCGGATCAGTCAGCTGTCCGACTACTCGAATCGAGGCCGTCCCCATCCGTCCCGCTGGCGTCGTCCGATTCGCGAACGGCCGTCGCATCGATGTCGTCCTCGTGTGGGCGCTCGCCCGTCGGCAGCGAGTCGCGAAACCGGTTGACGATCGATTGAGCCTCGGTTAGTTCCGTCTCGCTGACGGCTCCGAGGAGAGCGAGCGCCCGTCGGGCTCGCGTGCGACGCCAGGATTCCGCGCGGTGTTCGTACGTCCGAATTCCGCGCAGGAAGTCCGCCTTCGAGAACTCGGGCCAGTAGGGCGTACAGAAAAAGACGGCCGCCTCGTTGCCGTTTGCGTGCCAAGGCAGGAAATTCGACGTGCGCTCGGCGCCGCCGGTGCGGATGATCAGGTCGACATCCCGGACCGGCTGATCGTACAGCCGTCGTTCGATGGTTTCGACATCGATCTCGTCGGGATCGAGCGCACCCGACTCGACATCGCGTGCGACACCTCGCGTCGCTTCTAGCAGTCGAGACCGACCGCCGTAGGCGAGGGCAATATTGAGGACGAACTGGTCGTAGCACTGTGTTTTGCCCTCGGCGTAGTCGACGGCGTCTCGTACCCGGTCGGGGAGCATCTCAGTTTCGCCGATGACGCGAATACAGACGTCGTTGTTGTGGACGCGGTCGGCATCGGCGAACTCGTACAGTTTGTCACAGAGGAGGTCGAACAGCGCCTCGTTTTCTTCGTCCGCCCGTTCGAAGTTCTCCGTCGAGAAGGTATACAGCGTCAGTTCTTCGACACCGATATCCTGGCACCACTCGAGCACTCGTTCGGTCGTCTCGGCACCGGCGCGGTGGCCGTCGTGGGCGTCTCCGCCGTTCTGTCGCGCATACCGTCGGTTGCCGTCCTGAATCACTGCGACGTGGGTCGGCGCACCGGCGATTTCACGCGAGAGCAATCGCTCGTAAACGGCATCGACGTGCTGACGGAACCACCGCTTCATCGGTTGACGAGACGGTATCGAGGATTATGTGTCTTGTGTGGTATTCTCCGACAGTGAGAGCCTGTCGCTCTGACACACGATCGACCGCAGGGAGTGTGCGGTATCGACCGAGTGGGCTGCAACTGAACCGTGACGGCTATCAGTCCGCACGTTCTCGAGTCGGCCAATGGCTAACGCGATCGACGACGATCTGTACCAGCGAACCAAGGCGCTGCTCGAACCGGGTGACGTTCGACTCAACGGCGCGATCGTTCACACCGAGTACGACGGCAGCGAGGACGTACAGATGATGCAGGCGACGATCGACGCGGGGGACATCATCGCCGAGCATTCCGGATACGATCCGCAGGACTGCTACGTCTACTCCGGCAACGACGACACGGACTTCTCCTCGAACCAGCACCAGGGGCTCACGCTGGAGGACGAGGCGTTCGTCTGGGAGTGCCAACAACTGCTCCGCGAGGGGAGTTTCGACATCGTCATCTACTACGAGGCGAGCGCCGACCACGAGGCGATTCTCGCGGATATCGAGGCGTTGGGCTTCGACGTGACCGGCGTCGAAGGCGAGTAGACGCGGATCGATCTCCGTTTCCAGTTATCGTACGGTACAATCAACATCGCAGACACTTTAGTGTCGTTCCGTTCTACCGTTGCGTATGGGTTCACACGTGAGCGGCGTCGGTTCCTGCATCATCGGTCTCGTCGTTTCGCTCCTCCACCTCTCACCGCCGTACGCAATCCAGCGGCTCGTCGACGGCACTTGATGGTTCCCGCAACTCGAACCGGTCGGCCAAACGCTCATCCTGTACAATTCGGTCGTCGGTGCCGCTACCTTCGTCCTCGGCGTCGTCGGCATCTTCGCGCTCGGCTACCGGGCCGGCGCTGAACTCGAGTTCAGCGCGGAATCTCGCCGGTTGGCACTGGTCGTCGGTCTCGGCGGACTGATCGGGTATGCGCTGCCGATTATCGCCCTAGTCGTCTTGTCGGTGGTCGACGGTGGAACGGCGTTGGGTGGGGTGAGCATGTCCTTATCTCTGTTGCAGATTACCGGGCAAACGATCGGATTCGGAATCCAGTCGGCGCTGATCGGCTTCGCCGGCGCGGCGTTCGCTCACTGGTCCGCGCACCCGGATCGGCACACGGCCGTCGACGTCTGAACTGGCTCCTTCCCGCCGCTCAGCGGTAGATATAAGTCACTACCCGTCAACAATTAGGACGGAAGCCATAACAGGGTACGAAAGTGCCCCGGATGGTGAAGACATCCGAGACGTGGCTTCCAATCGCGGCTGAAGCCATGATTGCGTACATTCTCACGGGATATAAACATCCCGCACGCCTGATGCATCGTCACAAACAGCGAGCAGCGGCGCTATTCACCGAGAGAACGGGACCAACGGGGTGGCAGTCGGTATGACCGACGAGTTCGCGTCGGATCGGTCGACCGCCGAAACGGACAGCGACCCGGGCAATAGTGTCGACCGAGACGACAGCGCCGGTTCGGACGGCCCACGGCGCTGTCCCCGCTGTGACACGCCCATCCTGCGGACCACCGTGATCGGCCCGACCGAGGCGATCGCCGGTCCCTGCGGCTGTCGCGTCGCCCCGCCGGTCCCCGACCGATCCGACTAAGCCACCGCGAGACGAGTTCACCGCGTCGCGGACTGCTCGCGGCGGTGAACTCGGGTCGCGGCGGCCAGCCGAGTTGTCGGCGGGTGTTCGAGACGACCACCACGATCGCCATCGAAACCACCGACACCACCGCCCAACTCGGCCCGCAATCGCGACGCGCGAACACGTGCCGAACGCCGCATCTGAACTCGACTTGAACTCGAACGCGAACGCAGGCTGTGCCCTCACTGTCGACAACGTAATGGACGGTGATTCTACCACTCGACGGAGCATCGAACCGACGTGAGCCGAAGGTATATGCGCCCCTGCCACAAATGTCAATAGTATGAATCTACCCGACCGGTTCCGCGACCTGCCGGCGTGGGCGGCGGTGCTCGCTTCCGTACTCGGGCTCGTGGTCGTCCTGACGGGGCTTTCGATGGTTCTCGGGATCGTGTTTGCGGGTATCGCCGTCGGGATGGAACTCGGGAGCCCCGCACTCGGCGTCCTCGCCGCACTGCTCGGTCTCGCCATCGTCGCCGTTCCGACCATCGCGGTCGTGCTGGCACTGAGAGGCGGTGAGGACGAACGCGAGGGCGGTCACGGTGCACGATATGATGACGCGTCCGACGATCGGGTTGCGACGCTCAGAGATCGATACACGGCCGGCGAAATCGATGACGAGACGTTCGAACAACGGGTTGATGAACTCCTTTCCGGCACGGATGCAACCGCCGCTGGGACCGAACGAGAGTCGAGCAAGCGTCGCAATCACGCCGCCGACCGTGCGGACGAGACGCGGACACCGGAACGAGAGCGGTAACTGAACCGGTACGAACACGTTCGCCAGCGGTCGTTCGATCACCCCGATTGGCTTATGCACCGCCAGTCGTGAGTACTCCATATGACATCCGACGTCGACCTCACGGACCGCGAACGGGCCGTCGTCAACGCCTTTCAGGGCGGCTTTCCCGTCGTCGAGCGGCCATTCGAACCCGCCGCAGCGGCCATGCGCGACCGCGGGGTCGACATCGACGCGACCGAACTCCTCGAAACGATTCGCGACCTGGACGACCGCGGCGTTCTCTCCCGGTTCGGCCCGCTGGTCAACGCCCAGGAGATCGGCGGCACGGCGACGCTCGTCGCGATGCACGCCCCCGAGGACCGGTTCGACGAGATCGTCGAGCGGGTCAACGACCACCGCGAGGTCGCGCACAACTACGAGCGCGAGCACCCGCACCTGAACGTCTGGTTCGTCGTCTCAGTCGCCGAGGAATCGCGTGTCGAGGAAGTGCTCGCCGCGATCGAGAACGAAACCGGACAGGAGACGTACAACCTCCCCAAACAGCACGAGTTCCGCGTCGAGGCGAAGTTCTACGTCGACGGTCCGCTCTCGCCGCACAGCGTCGGCGACTCGAGCGACGCCGGCATCGACTGCTCCGCGCTCGGCCCCGACGTGTCGATGACCGAGACGGCCGCGCTCTCCCCCGCGGCGCGCGACCTCGTCCTCGAGATTCAGGACGGCCTCCCGCTCACCGACACGCCGTACGCGGACGTGGCCGCCGCCATCGAGCAGGATCTCGAGTGGGTCCTCGAGACGACGAAGCGGTTCGAACGAGAGGGGAAGATTCGCCGCATCGGCGTCGTCCCCAACCACTACGCGCTCGGCTACACCGAGAACGGCATGACCGTCTGGAACGTCCCGGACGAACTCGTCCCCGAAGTAGGTCCCGAGATCGCCGGACTCCCCTTCGTCACCCACTGCTACGAACGCCCGCGCCACGAGGGCGTCTGGCCGTACAACTTCTTCGCGATGACCCACGGCCGCAGTGAAGCCGAGAGTCAGCGCCGTATCGAGCAGGTTCGCGAGACGATGGCCGAGTTCTGGGACGTGACCGACGAGGACTGGGACTCGCTGTTCTCGACGCAGATCCTGAAGAAGACCGGGATTCGGCTCGACGAACGCGCCGCGGCGAACACGCGCACGGAGTAACTGCACTCGATGATTCCGCTGCTTCACGACTTTACGGACGCGACGGTGCTCGTCTTCGGCGGCGGCCCCGTCGGCGCGCGGAAGGCGCGCCGGTTCGCTCGGGAAGCCGACGTGATCGTCGTCAGCCCCGCGTTCGCCGACGCGGATTTCGGCGGGGCACAGCGGTGTCGGGCCGCCCCTGACCCGGGCGACGTGGCGGACTGGATCGAGCGCGCGGCTCCCGCACTGACGGTCGCCGCGACCGACGACGAAACGGTCAACGACGCCGTCGTGGCGGCCGCGCGGGAGCGGGGCATTCTCGTCAACCGCGCGGACCGCGCCGGCGGCCGCGAGCCGGGCAGCGTCGTCGTCCCCGCGACCGTCCGCGAGGACCCCGTCGTCGTCTCCGTCGCGACCGGCGGAACCGCGCCCGCGCTCAGCAAGTACCTCCGCCAGGAACTCGAAGCGACGCTCGACGGCGCGGGCGCGATGGCGACGCTCTGCGGCGAGTTGCGGGCCGAACTCAAGGCTCGCGACGTGGCCCCGGCGCGGCGACGCGAACTCGTCACCGATGTCGTCAATTCTCCGGCCGTTTGGACAGCTTTACGTAACGCAGACCCAAAGACACGACAAGTGATCGAGGACGTGTTGGGCGAGAAGTTGCCATCTGCGGGTGATCGTTCGTGATGTCGGCCGGCGTCATCACCGCCGCCCGCGTCACCCACGGGAGCGGGAGCGTCGACGAACTTGCAGCGGCCAGTCCCGACAGTCAGCAGGACGCCGTCACCGACCTCGTCTCGGTCGACGGAATCGAGGAGGCCTACGTTCTCTCGACGTGCAACCGGGTCGAAGCCTACGTCGTCGGCACCGACGCCGCCGTCGGCCGTGCCGCACTCGCGGAACTTTTCTCCGGTATCGACGACGAGGCGCTCGTTCGTACCGACCACGACGAGAGCCTGCGCCACCTGCTCCGGGTCGCGGCCGGCCTCGAATCGGTCGTCCTCGGCGAGGACCAGATCATCGGCCAGGTCCGAACCGCCTACGAGGACGCCCGCGTCGCCGGCGGCATCGGCTCGATGCTCGAATCCGCCGTGACGAAGGCCATTCACGTCGGCGAACGCGCCCGGACCGAAACCGCGATCAACGAAGGCGTCGTCTCGCTCGGCTCCGCCGCGACGCGCCTCGCCGCCACCACGGTCTCGCTCGACGGCGCAACCGCACTCGTCGTCGGTGCCGGCGAGATGGGCCAACTCGCCGCCCGAAGCCTCGCAGATGCCGATATCGATGAACTCGTCATCGCAAACCGGACCGTCTCTCACGCCGACCACCTCGTTACCGAACTCGGCGACCGGACCGGCGCCGAAACGCGCGCCGTTCCGCTCGAATCCCTCGGTACCATCGCGACCCAGGCGGACGTGATCGTGACAGCGACCGGGAGCGACGAGCCGCTCCTCGAACGCCGGCACCTGGCTGGCGACCGGGACGCCATTACTCCGACCGACGCCGGGCGTGTCGTCGTCGACCTCGGCCAGCCCCGAGATGTCGCTCCCGCAACTGACACGCTCGAAACCATCACCGTCTACGATCTCGACGACCTCCAAACCGTTACCGAGGAAACACACGTCAAGCGGGCCGACGCCGCACGCGAAGTCGAGACCATGATCGACCGCGAGTTCGATCTGCTCTGCGACCAGTACAAACGGGCCCGCGCCGACGAGGTCATCGGTGCGATGTACGAGTCCGCAGCGCGAATCAAGGAACGCGAACTCAAGACGGCGATTTCACAGCTCGGGGACGATTCGCTGACGCCGGCACAGCGCGAGGTTATCGAGTCGATGGCGGATGCGCTGGTCAACCAGTTGCTTGCGCCCCCGACCAGAAGTTTGCGCGAGGCGGCGGCCGAGGACGACTGGAGCACGATCAATACGGCACTCCAGTTGTTCGATCCCGACTTCGGCGACGAGGAGGTGCCGTCGCTGTTCGAGAACGCACGGTCCGAAGAGCGCTCGGCGGTGCAGTTCGAGGCGACCGACGACGATTGATGTGTGGCCGGGGCATCGCGGAATCACAACGTCCCCACTGGTTTTCGGAGATCGAGTTCAATTGGGTGTCGGCATCTCGGTGTGCCCGGGATGGATCACGACGACGTGTCACGAAAACTCGCGTGGCACAATCATTATTTGATTGGCCTTCGTTCGGGCGACCATGGCTGATATCCTTTCAGACGAGGAAATCGAGGCACAGCTTCCTGCCGAGTGGGCTCAGGACGACGACGAGATCGTCCGTACGTACGAGTTCGACGACTACCTTCGGGGCGTCAATTTCGCGCAGATGGTCGGCGAAATCGCCGAATCGCAGTTCCACCATCCGGAGATCATCATCCGCTACTCCGAAGTTGAGATCCGGCTGACCTCCCACGAGGAAGGCGGCATTACGGACGACGACATCGAGATGGCGGAACTGATCGAGTCCGAGCGTAACGCCTGAACTCCTGCCAACGCTGTTTGGTTTGTGTCGTACGCGTGCGGTCGCTGGATCTCCGTACCTACCCTCCGTACCCGTATCTGTGTCTGTCCCTGCACCGATACCGAGACTCGAGAGCCGGATCTGGACCTGGACCTGGACCTGGATGAGCCGCCTGAACAGTTGAGTGGCTCCATCGTCTATCTAAACGCGATGCACGGCCAGTACGTCTTCACGGTTCGCGTTCGACTCGAACCCGCGCAGCCGGCTATCTCGCTCGAACCCGGCAGTGAAACGACGACGGTTACCGTCCGCCGTGCGGCACCCGAACCGGGAACCGATGGCTGGCGTTTCTTCCGCGACACGCTCTGGCGCGGCGAAGTTGCCGACGAGGCCCACGTCCGACGGCTCGCCGAAGACTGGCTCGATCTATCCGTTGAATCGGCCTCGTTCAGCGAACTGCGAGTCGATACGGCGTACTTCGACGCCATGAAATCGGCCATCGCGGCCGACCTCGACGCGTTCAACGCTGAGACGGTCTCCGAAGTGCTCTCGAAGTACCTCGGCTCGAGTATCAGAGTGCAGGACGCATAGCCGATCACGCTGTGGGATTCCGACCTGTCGACTGCCACCGTGTCGAATCGACGAGTCAGCAGTCGTTCACGAAATCGGTACACATTTACTCGCCACCCTCGTACGTTTGTGTCCCGATGGTCACCGAGAACGAGTTCGAAGTCGACGCTGCCTCCAGTTCCGCTTCCGCTGCCGCCTCTGCGGCCACCTCTGCATCCGCATCCGCCTCCGCATCTACATCCGCCTTCAACGCCGATGACGACTACGACTTCTGGCTTCTCGATCTCGACGGCACACTCGTCGACGTCGAGTGGTCGTACACCCGGGGCGTCTTCGACCGGGTCGGCGATCGTCTCGGCCGCGAGTTCAGCGATCAGGAAGCGGATATCCTCTGGAGCGGCCTGACCGGGTCTCGCGACCGACAGCTGCTCGAGTGGGGAGTCGATCCAGAGACGTTCTGGGAGGCCTTCCACGCGGAGGAGGACCCGTTGGTCCGCGCCGAACAGACCTATCTTCACGAAGACGCTGCGTTCGTCGCCGAACTCGACGCGCCGGTCGGGCTGGTCACGCACTGTCAGGAGTTCCTCTGTGAACCCGTCCTCGACCACGTCGGCATTCGGGACTGGTTCGATGCGCGACTGTGCTGTACCGAACAGACGGGCTGGAAGCCGGATCCGCAGCCGGTTCAGCAGGTGATGGACGACCTCGGCGTCGGGGAGAACGGCCACCTGGGCGTGCTCGCGGGCGACGGCGCAAGCGACGTGGGCGCGGCCTGGAACGCCGGTCTCGACGCCATTCACGTCGAACGGGTCGGCCACGACCGCCGTGGTCGGTGCGTCCTCGGTGACTATCGCGTCGAGTCGTTCGATGAACTCTTCTAGACGCTCAGCGGGTGAGCGGTGCAGGGGTAGTGGCGTGACATTCGAGTCCGGCTATTGTCGGAAGACGGTGCCAGTATCGGGTCCTGGGCCCGACTACGGTTGCAATTACGGCCACGACTACGATTGCGATTACGAATCCGGCTGCAATTACCACTCCAACGACGACTACGATTGTTCGACATGCTGTAACTCCTCGTTGACCAGCGTTTCGTACGCACGGCGGAACCGCTCGGAGAGCGCCTGATGGGAGATGTCGAGTTCGTCTGCTAACTCCTCCATCGAGATCCGCCGCGGAATTTCGAAGTATCCGTACTCGAGTGCCGCCTCCAGCGCCTCGTGTTGTTCGGGTGTCAGCCGCGTCTCTCCGCTTTCCGAGTCGGCAACGTCGGTGATTCGCCGGAGGTCGACATTGATCCCCATTTCCTTGAGCCGATCATAGGCCTGCGTCAGCGTCTCTCGGTTGCGGAACCGAACTCTGGCTTGCCACCAGCCGTCGGTCCCCCACATTTCGAGGAGTGACCCGCCGTCGATAAGCAATTCTTCACACAACTGGTCGGTTCCCGCTCCGTCGGTGAACTCGACGTCGAACAGTAGTCTGGAGTCCGATTCGACGAGCAGATCGTACTCGATTACGGCTGGATCCACGTCGAACGCACCCGCTGCTCGCTCTCGATCGACACCCGCAACCCAAAGGCAGGGTCGGGTCTTCGAGACCGATGACTCGAGTTCGACAGTGATCTCAGGGGCGTGCTCGAACGCGGTCACGAGGGTCGTCTCAGTGGCTGGAAGCCGAAGCTCGGCTATCGTCGACATCACGCTATGTACAGCACCATCCCCTAAAAATCGCTGTTCAGGCTACCCTGACTGTCTCGTTTGGGAACGTGCGGCCAGTTACGCGCCCTCGTTCGAGGTCTCCGCAAGCGCCGTCTCGAGTTCACGAACGCTCGCCTTCGCCGTCCGATCCGGGTTCGCAAACACTCGCACCGACTGCTCACCGAGCGGGATGAACTCGAGCGAGAGGTGATCCGCCGTCTCGCGCAGTCCGAGGGCGGCGTCGGCCTCGCCTGCAATGACCGTTCGTGCGGGGCTCTCGTGGGCGCGGAGGCCGAGGTCGTATCCGGTGATCGATTCGGCGAGTTCGCGTTGCCCCGCGCCGCGGTCATCGGCGAGTCCGGCGAGTGCCCGTTCGAGACTAACCCGAAGGCCGGAATCGCTGGTGCGGTTGACGAACTGGAGGTCGCGGTCGACCAGATCCGAGAGGCCCTCGATTTCGTCGGGGTTGCCGGGTCGGACGACCAGCCCCCACTCGCGAGTCCAGCCGCCGAGTTCGGTTGCGTCGGTGTCGCGCTCGATCGGGCCGGCGGTGACGGCCACGTCCGGAACGCCGTCGCGGAGTCGGCGGAGACCGGGACGGGAGCCGACCGGGAGGTAGCGGGGGTTCTCCAGGTGATCGAGGAGACGGTTGAGCGTCGGGTCGTCCTCGCCGACGCCGAGGAGCGTCGGCGGGCGAACATCGGGTGAGAACAACCGAACGCGGACCGATTCGCCCGCTTCGAGGTAGTCCGTTTCGGGGCCGACCTCGACGACGCCGTCGGCCTGGGCGAGGCTGGTCGTTGCGCCGCTGCCTTTGTCGACGGGATAGACGAGGGGGGTGTTGTCGCTGTCGTCCACGCTCGAGGCTGCGTCGCCGTCGCCTTCCGCGTTGGGTCCGCGTTGGACGAGACCCACGGGCATCAGGCGAAGCCGTCCCTCCCCGTAGCGTTCCTCGCGACCCATTCGACCGGTGACGGTCGCCGATTCCGGCTCGGGAACCCCCGCGGCCTCGCGGATCGCGGGTGCGACGAACGTTCGAAAGACCATCATCGCGGAGACGGGGTAGCCGGGGAGGCCGACGTACGCGGAGTCGGCTAGCCGCCCGACGAGCATCGGTTTGCCCGGTTTGACGCTGACCCCGTGAAGAAGGAGTTCGCCCTGCTCTTCGATGACCCGGTAGATGACGTCGACCGCGCTCGCGCTGGTCGACCCCGAGGAGAGCACGAGATCGCACTCCGCGGCGGCGTCTCGAAGGACGCGCTCCATTTCGTCCTGCTCGTCGCCGGCGTGGGGATAGAGGACGGCCTCCCCGCCGGCATCCTCGACGCCGGCGGCGATCGTGTAACTGTTGACGTCGTAGATCTCGCCGCGGTCGCTGTCGAGTTCGTCGCCGGGCCGGACGAGTTCGTCGCCGGTGGAGACGATGCCGACCCGCGGTTTACTGCGGACGGGGACCTCGTCGATACCCAGCGCGGAGAGGAGTCCGATGTCCCGCGGCGTGATCCGTGTGCCGGGGCCGAGCGCGCGCTCGCCGGCGGCGACGTCCGCGCCGGCGAACATGACGTTGTCGCCGGGGGCGACGGCGGTGCGGACGAGGAGGGGTGTCCGCTCGCCGTCGTTGCTGCCGGTGTTGTCGACGGTGTCGGTTCGTTCGACGGGAACCATCGCGTCCGCTCCGTCGGGCATCACCGCGCCGGTCGAGATTTCGACCGCCTGGCCGGCCTCGAGTTCGACCGCGGGTTCCTCCCCGGCGTGGACCGAGCCGACGACCTCGAGTGCGGCGGGATCGGCCTCGTCGGCCCCGAACGTGTCCCGCGCGGTGAGCGCGTAGCCGTCCAGGCTCGCTCGGTCGAAGCCCGGCACGTCGAGTTCGGCGTCGAGCCGTGCGACGAGGGTGCGGCCGCGAGCGTCCGTCAGCGGGACGCGCTCGATGCCGCCCTCGAGCGATAGCGAGTCGATCGCCTCGCGCGCCTCGGCCGGCGAGGCGAGATCGCGAAACTCCTTGCGGTTCATAGCGGTCCTTCGCGCGCGGACGGTAAAAACGTCGGTCCGTCGGTCGGTCTGTCGATCGCGGCGCTCCTTACGGATGAGATTCCCAGTTCTCCACCGCGACCGTCTCGCCCGCCGGAATCCCCTCGCGGTCGTCCGGAACGACGACCCAGCCGTCCGCGAGCGCGACGCTCGAGAGCACGCCCGACCCGCTGGCCCGCGTCGGCGTCGCGGCGACCGCGGGTTCGTCCGCGCCCGGTTCGTCGTCGCGTCGCGACAACTGAACTCGGGCGAACGTTCGCGTTCCGGGTTCGCTCGGGATCTTGCGCTCGAGACGGGCCTGGGTCGTCGGATGCGGGTCGGGATCAGTTCCCTCGAACCAACGCAGCGCCGGCCGGAGGAACTGCACGGCGTTGACGATACAGGCGACGGGATATCCCGGTAGCGCGAGGACGGGCGTGTCCTCGACGACGCCGAGACAGACCGGGTGGCCGGGCTTGAGACCGACGCCGTGGACGAGGACCTCGCCGATGTCGTCGATCACCTCCGGGAGGAGGTCGCGTTCGCCGACGGAGGAGCCGCCGGTCGTCACTACGATATCCTTCGTCAGATCGCGCTCGATGGCGACCCGCAACGAGTCGGCATCGTCGGTGACGACGCTGCGGTAGGTCGCCCGCCCGCCCCATCTGTCGACCAGCCGCGAGACGGTGAGGCCGTTCGTCTCGATAACCTCTCCCGGCCCCGGATCGCGCTCGACGAGTTCTTCGCCGGTCGGGATCACGCCGACGGTCGGCGGCCGGGAGACGGTGACCTCACGCCGGCCGACCGACCGCAGGAGGCCGAGGTCCGACGGGCGAAGCCGGTGACCCGCGTCGTAGAGGTGCTGGTTCGCGTCGACGTCCTCGCCGACCGGCGCGACGTTTTCTCCCTCGGCGACGGCGTCCGTCACCTCGAGTTCGGCCGCGGAGTCGAACTCGTCGACGTGTTCGATCATCACGACGGCGTCGGCGCCGTCGGGGAGGGCGCTGCCGGTGTGGACGCGAGCGGCGGTTCCGGGCGTAACGGTCGCAGTCGGTGCGGTTCCATCGTCGCCCCCGCTACCATCAGCGTCGTCGGCGACGCGGAGCAGTTCGGGCGAGCGGTCGCTGGAACCGAAGGTGTCCGCGGCGCGGACGGCGTAGCCGTCCATCGCGGCGCGCTCGTAGTGGGGGACGTTCCGATCGGCCGTGATGGGGGTTGCAAGCACTCGGCCGTCGGCGGTTTCGAGGGGAACCTGTTCCGTCCCGGTGAGCGGCCCGTCACCGTCCTGGCGCGCCGCGACGGCTTCCCTGAGCGTCTCCGTGGCCTCGTCGACCGGGATCCGGACCTTGAACCCGGCCGTCGTGCGATCGTGATCGGCTCCGTTCATACTCGAACGCGGGTTGCGGGACGGCAAAAGCGTAGGGGACGACGCGGTCGTCACGGCTCCGGCGCTACCGATTTCGATCCTGGGTTCGGATCTGGACCGGCGCCCTGGACGCCGCTCGCGCGATGACCGCTACCGCGGGCTTTTTCGTATCGGCGTTCGAACCTGTATCTATGCCAGCGCTCCGCGACGCCCTGCGGGATCTCACCGAGGACGTCTTCTTCGATCTGCTCGAGAGCGACGAGGCGTATCTGCTCGTTCTTGACGTGCCGGGAATCACGGCTGATTCGCTCAGTTGGGCGGTCGAAGACGGTCGTCTCTCGATCACCGGGCAACGCGCGAAAGCCGTTCCGGACGACTATCACTATCTCGAGGAGAACCGCTCGCTGTTCCTCGATGTCGACCTGCCGGTTCCCGACGAGGTCCGTGCGGCCGATGTCGAGGCGAACGCGGTCGTCGAGCGTGGCGTCCTGGAGTTGACCCTTCCCAAAAGCGAACCGGGGAGCGAAGAGACCACGATCGACATTATCGAGACGAATACTGCGGAGGATGAGAACGGAGAGTCCGCCTCAGAGGCTGACGCAGGGACACCGTCGAATAGCACCACCGATACTGATACCGATACCGACACAGACACCGACATCGACACCAATACCGACACGGATACCGGCACTAACCCGAGGTGACCGAGACTGGTCTCCCTCCGTGCGTACAAACGGTTCGTCCTCGTCGCCTGGCAGTTCCTGCCCCTGCTCCTCGCGTATGCACGAGACCGCCACCGATTCCTCCTCTTTGGCCGCTCCCGGTCGGTCGCCCCCGAAACGCGCCGCCATCGGGCGTCCATCCTCCTCGAGTCGCTCCTGACGCTCGGGCCAACGTTCATCAAACTCGGCCAGTTGCTCTCGACCCGCCCCGACGTGCTCCCGCCCGAGTACATCGACGAACTCGCCGCACTGCAGGACGAAGTCCCGCCCGCAGAGTGGGAGAAAGCCCGTGCAGTTATCGAGGCCGAACTCGGACCGGTCGACGAACAGTTCGACTCCTTCGACACGGCGGCGATAAGCGGTGCGAGCCTCGGACAGGTCTATCGGGCGCAACTTCATTCGGAAACGGTCGCCGCCCGCGACGACGACGTTCGCGAGGTCGCGGTCAAGGTCCGCCGCCCCGACATCGAAGAACTGGTCGAAGCCGACCTGCGCGTGATCCGCTGGTCGCTGCCGCTCATCCTGTTCTTCGTCGACGAATCTCGGGCCTTCTCGCTCGAAAACCTCGCCGACGAGTTCTCGAAGACGATCCGCGAGGAGATGGATTACGAGCGCGAAGCCGAGATGCTCGCGGAGATCCGCGGCAACTTCGCCGGCGACGACCGCTACCGGATTCCCGCCGTCATCGAGAGTCACTCCGAGCCGCGAGTGCTGACGATGGAACGCATTCCAGGGACGAAGATCAACGACGTCGCTGAACTCGAGCGGAAGGGAATCGACCGCAGCACGATCGCGGAAAATCTCCAGTGGGCGTACATGCAGATGATCATGGACGACGGCGTCTTTCACGCCGATCCGCATCCGGGCAACCTCGCGGTGACCGACGAGGGGCGGATCGTCTTCTACGACTTCGGCATGTCCGGCCGGGTCGACGACTTCGTCCGGGAGAAGATCATCGAGTTCTACATCGCCGTCGCCAACCAGGATATCGACGGCATTCTCGACGCGCTGATCGAGATCGGCACGCTCTCTCCCGATGCGGATCGCGGCGTGATGGCCGAAGTGATGGAGATCGCGATCCAGGACGCCCGCGGCGAAGACGTCGAACAGTATCGCGTCAACCAGATCGTCGGTCAGATCGAGGACTCGATCTACGTGTTTCCGTTCCGGTTGCCGAAGAACCTCGCGCTCGTCCTGCGAGTCGCGACCGTCGTGGAGGGCGTCTGCGTCACCCTCGATGAGGATTTCGACTTCATCGAGACCGCGACTGACTACCTCACCGAACAAGGGTATCGCGAGGAAACCGCCCGGCAGTACGCCGCCGAAACCGCGGGTCAGATCCGTCGGAGCGGTGAGTCACTGACCCGGATCGCCCCGAAGGTCGAGCGGACGCTCGATCGACTCGACCGGGACGATCTGTACGTTCGCGTCGGTGTCGAGGATTCGGGTAACGTCTTCGATCAACTCGCAAAGCAGCTGATCTACGGCATGTTGTTGACGATGGCGCTGTTCTCGATGGGCGTCCTCTATGCTCTCGAAGCCCCGTGGGCTGCAGTCGTCGCTGCGATCTTCGCGTTCGTGCTTTCGATCCAACTCTATCGGACGTTCCGCGAGTCACGGTCCATTCAAGCAAAACCGCAGTTTACCAGGCAGAACCTCCGACAGCGCCAGCGTGAGAAGTGACGACGGGAACGAGAGGAACGGGCAAACGTACTTTCCGCTGGCCGGTGAGGCCCATCCCATGGATCTGCAGACAGCGGCCGACAACCTCGCCGATCTCCCGCTCTCGATCGACGACGCGACCACCGACAGACTATCGCGGGAGACCTCGAGCGAGTTCACCCGCGTCACGACGGAGTTCACGCTCACCGGTGCCGGCGAGTCCGGCGCTGGCGAGTCAGGCGTCGGCGAGGACGTGACCTACGAGGCCGACGACCACCACACGCTCGCCGAGCACGGGCTTCCCGATTTGACCGGCGAGTTCACGTTCGGAGAGTTCTCCCAGCGACTCGCCGATCTCGATCTGTTTCCGACCGCTCCGGACCGCGAGGTGTTCCGAAACTACCGCCGCTGGGGCCTCGAGAGCGCGGCCCTCGACCTCGCGCTGCGACAGGCCGAGACGACGCTCGCGAGCGAACTCGATCGGTCGCGCGACCCCGTCCGATTCGTCACCAGCACCCGGCTCGGCGAGCCGCCGACGACGGACCGACTCGAGCAACTGCGCGAACGGGTTCCCGGGATCGAGTTCAAACTCGACCCGACTACGACGTGGGATCGAGAACTCGTCACCCGCCTGGGTGAGACGGTCGGCGCCGACGCAGTGCAGATCCTCGACCTCAAGGGCCAGTACGCGGGCACCGCCGTCGACGCCCCCGCTGACCCGGCGCTGTATGAACTCGTCCTCGAGTCGTTTCCCGACGCCGTCATCGAGGACCCCGCGCTGACCGACGAGACGGAATCGCTGTTCGAGGAGTCGGCCGTCCGCGAGCGCGTGTCCTGGGACGCACCGATTCACGGCGTGTCGGATATCGAAGCGCTTCCCTGGGAGCCCGAGTGGTTGAACGTCAAACCGTCCCGATTCGGCTCGGTCGAATCGCTGCTCGGGACGGTCGCCTACTGCGAGGAACGCGATATCAGCATGTACGGCGGCGGTCAGTTCGAACTCGGCGTCGGCCGCGGCCACGTCCAGTTGCTCGCCTCGCTTTGCTACCCGGCGACGCCAAACGATGTCGCACCGGGTGCGTACAACGATCCCACCGTCGGGGACGGCCTGCCACCGAGTCCGCTCGAACCGCCCGCCGCTTCCGCCGGGTTTCGGTGGTGAGCCGACGTCGCTGGTGAACTCGGATTGGCCCGCCGCTCGAACTGAACGTTCTCCGCGCGTTCCGTCCGTTTTTCACCGATTTGACCCCCGCCAGTCAGATCCAGCGGTTCTCGATACTGGGGACGAAAGACACCGGTGACACGTATCGACACTCGAGCCGGCATTCCAAACGGTTTATGGCCGTCGGTTGATTACCCCGGGACATGGCGAAACAGCAGCAAGAAGTTCGCGATCTCCAGGAAGGAAGCTACGTAATCATCGACGACGCAGCCTGCAAGATCAACGCCTACTCGACGGCCAAGCCGGGCAAACACGGCAGCGCCAAGGCCCGAATCGAGGCCCAGGGCGTCTTCGACGGCAAGAAGCGCTCGCTCTCCCAGCCGGTCGACGCCAAAATCTGGGTCCCGATCATCGAGCGCAAACAGGGCCAGGTCGTCTCCGTCGACGGCGACGACATGCAGGTTATGGACTTAGAAACGTACGAGACCATCACGATGCGCATGCCCGAGGATGTCGACGCCTCCCCCGACGAGAACATCGAATACCTCGAGATGGAAGACCAGCGAAAGATCGTCTAATGTTTCCCGGGGCGACTGACGAACGCGAGGAAGCCGACGCGGCGGCCGGCCGTGCGGACGCGAACTTCGTGGTCGTCGGTGCGCCCCTGGACGTATCGACGACCTTTCAGCCGGGGACCCGATTCGGGCCCCAGCGCATTCGGACTTTTGCGGAGCCGTTCGACGACTACGACCACCGGACGGACCAGTACTTTTCCGACCTCGGCGTCGTCGACCACGGCGACGTTCGCGCCTGGGACGACGTTCCGGAGTACCTCGAGTGGCTCGAGGGGGTTTTGCGCGATATCGTCTGGGACGACGCCGTCCCAGTCACACTCGGCGGCGAACACACGGTCTCGCTGGCCGGTGTCCGCGCCGTCGAACCGGATATCGTCGTCTCGCTCGACGCGCACTTGGACCTGCGCGACGACTACGACGGCAATCCGCTTTCGCACGCGAGCGTGATGCGACGAGTACTCGACGACGAACTCGACTCGGTTGATGAACTGTTCGTCCTCGGGGCTCGCGCCGGGAGCGAGGCCGAGTGGGACCGGGCCGAGGCGGCCGACGTGACCGTCGTTCCGCCCGAGGACGTGGCCGACTGGGACCCCGCCGACCGCTTCGAGGGCCGGGACGTGTACCTGAGCGTCGACATCGACGCCGCCGATCCGGGCTACGCACCCGGAACGGGGACGACGGAGCCGTTCGGACTCGAACCGCGCGAACTTCGCGACGTGGTGCGCTCGATTGCACCGCGGGCGACCGGCTTCGATGTCGTCGAAGTCAACGACCGCGACGACGGCCAGGCGGCCTCGCTTGCGGGAAAATTGGTCCGCGAGTTCATCTACGAGCACGCAGTCGCCCAGTCTTCCTAACGACGGGCCGTCGACTCAGAACGGCGCGGACAGATGCGCCTTCGGAACCGCGTTTCGAACCGTGACCAGCGGGTCCACGACCTGGCTGATCTCGAGGCCGCCGACCAGGCTCGCGAACAGGTAGGCGTCCGTCGTGTCGACTTCGTGTTCCGCGGCCAGTAGTTCGATCGCGTCCCGAGTCGCTAGTTCGCAGGCTGCTTCGAGCGCGTCCGCGCTCGCGACCGGTTTCCAGGCCTCGGGGGTTTCGATCAGCGGTCGCTCGAGTTCGATTTCGGGGTCCGAGAGCACCTCGACCGTCACGTCGATGGCCGTTCCGATCTCCGCCCCGGTGCCGCACATCTCGCCGTCGGCCATCGCGGCCTTGCAGTCGCCCATCGCGAGCATGGCACCCGCCTGAAAGACGGGGAAGTACACCGAGTTCCCGGCACACAGGTCGGTCGTGTCGAGGTTGCCGCCGTGATCGTGCGGAACGAGCGTCGTGTGCGATTCGGATTCGGTCGCGACGCCGATCGTACCGACGAGCGGTTCGACCGGAACGTCGGCGTCGATTCCCTCGATGGAGAGCGTCGCGTCGCCCTCGACGGGCGTGATCCGCGACCGGGGTGCTTCGATTCCCTCGTGGCCGTCGAGCAGCCCGAAGCCTTCGATCGAGATTACGCGGCCGCGATCCTCCGTCAGTCGGATGTCGTCGATATCGACCCGCAGCACGTCGCCGGGTTCGGCCCCCTCGACTTCGATCGGTCCCGTCGCGGCGTTTACGTCCTTCGGAACCGACTCGATCACGTCCGACTCCGACTGGACCGCCCCGTCCAGACTATCTCTGGTTTCGACCGTCAGTTGCGCGCCCGACTCGACCGTCGCTATCGGCTCGAGTTCAGGTGTGAACTCGTAGATGGCACCCGTTTCGTGGCTGATCGTTCGTCGTGACATGGGGCGCAATACGAGACGCCGGTAGTAAATGGGGACCCTCGCAGTCGGTGCTCCCGCGGTCGCGGGTCCGACTCCGACTGTGACCACAGGTATATGACCCGTGGCGGCGGTAGGCTACTCGCGGGCGTCGTTCGAACGGATGAGCGGATGAGCCGACGTGTCGCAGTCACGGTGTGGCGGCGACTGCAGCGGAGCGTGCGGTACCGAGATGATGTGATCATGAACGCAACCGATGTCCACGACCGCTGGGAATCACGCTCGGGTGCCTATTCACCCGAATACTACGCGTACTACGGCCCGAACGCAACGAGCGAGGCGATTCGCCAAACGCTGGCTCGTTTCGTCGACCCCGATGCTAGCGTGCTCGAACTCGGCTGTAGTTCGGGCCGCCACCTCGCACACCTTCACGACCACGGCTACGAGAACCTGTTCGGCATCGATATCAACGAGACCGCCTTCGACGTGATGCAACGCCACTCGCCCGACCTGTTCGCCGCGGGAACGTTCTACTGCTGTCCGATCGAGCGCCTGGCTCGCTCCGTCTCGGCCGATCGATTCGACGTGATCTACTCGGTCGAAACGCTTCAGCACGTCCACCCGGACAACGAGTGGGTGTTCGACGAACTCGCTCGAGTGGCCGGTACGACCCTCCTGACGGCGGAGAACGAAGGACAACGTCCCACGCGGGATGACTCTTCGTCCACTCCGCCTGCCGACTCGTCCGCCCGCGAAATCCGCCACGTCGACGGCGTGCCGCTTTACGTCCGGGACTGGACCCAGGTCTTCACCGACCGCGGACTCCACCCGGCCGAGTGCGAGCAAACCGAACTCGAGCGCCACACGCTCCGCGCGTTTCGTGTCGATGCTGCATCGACGCCAGGCGAGCGCTGATGGTGCCGGCTACCCGCTCGTCCGAGTTCAGTCCGTCATCACCGACCGCCGATCACCGATCACTGAGCACCGATCGCCGATCGCGTCGCGCTCGATCGCAAGGATACAAGCCGTCGGCGGCGTAACGCGGGAGTATGAGCATGCAACTCTCGGCGTTCGTCGACCGCCTCGACGAGACGCTCGGAACCGCCGACTACGCCGACCTCGACGCCAGTGCGAACGGCCTGCAGGTCGGTCCCGACAAGGGCACCGTCGAACACGTCGCCTTCGCCGTCGACGGCGTCGAAGAGACCTTCGAGCGGGCGATTGCGGCCGACGCGGACGCGCTGGTCGTCCACCACGGCCTCTCCTGGGGCGGCTTCGACCGCGTCACCGGCCGCACCTACGATCGACTCGCCCCGCTGATCGAGCACGACCTCGCGCTGTACGTCTCGCACCTCCCGCTCGACGGCCACCAGGAACTCGGGAACGCCGCGGGCGTCGCAGGCGCGCTCGACCTCGAAAATCGAACCCCGTTCGGTGAACTCGGTCCCGAGTTTATCGGCCAGCGCGGCACCGCGTCGGAACCGTACACGCCCGCCGAGTTGCGCTCCCGACTCGAGAGCGCGCTCGAACCCGACGGCAACCCCGTTCAGCTGCTCGAGTTCGGTCCCGCCGAGATAGACGACGTTGCGATCGTCACCGGCAGCGGCACCGACTGGCTGGACGAAGCCGTCGATGCGGGCGCGGACGCGCTCGTGACCGGCGAGGGCAAACAGCAGGTGTACCACGAAGCGCGGGAGGCAGGTATTCACGTCGCGCTGGCCGGCCACTACGCGACCGAGACGTTCGGCGTCCGGGCGATACGGGAGCGGGTCGAGGGGTGGGAGACTGAACTCGAGACGAGTTACTTCGACGTGCCGACGGGACTGTAGCCCGGTAAGGGCACCGCACGAGTGTTCCAGGCTGCGGAATCTCGGTGTAGGCCGTCCTTGATCCGCGATGTGACGGCATACGCCGTGAGGAGGCGCTGTAGCGATACCGTACTATTGCCGGTGGTCGGATAGATGCCGCTATCACTGTGCGAGACGCGTTCTCCGTATTGATCGGCTGCTGCGTGCGATGATCGACCGCCAGTATACTGTTTGCTCTCGTGAACGGTCTGCAGCCTGTCGATAACAATAGGTGATGCGTCGCAATTCACTCGCGTTCTCGGGGCAGCTCCCGGGGAAGAAATCACAGAAATCAATGTCTCAACAGATACCTTCCAGACGAGAGTGGTTGCGAAGGGTCACCGTTACGTCCGCGGTGATCGGCGGCGTATCGGGAACTGCCGCAGGTATCGTTGCCGGCGACGATACCGCGGACGATGGCGGCGAGACCACCAGCGAAGCCGATACTGCAGACGCTATCTGTGCTCGTGCACCGCCGATTCGGCTGACCCCTGCGTGTAGCGATACCGACGAGAACGCAGACGGGCCGCTCTTCTGCATCACCAACGACAGCGAGCACGCAGTCTCACTCGAGTGGCGCGCCGTGTCGCCACCCGACGAACGAATCGAGTTCATCGACTGCCAGCGGATTCGCGTCTTCGGCGAGTTCACCGACGTGATCGTCACCGCGACGTTCGTCGGTGCCAGCGACGAAGTCGGAAACGTCATCGAGCCGGTCGGCGCGGTCGACGGCGAGCGGACGATCGACGTGCGCGAACTCGAACAGTTTCCCGACGATGCGATCATCGGCTCCGTCGAGGCGTTCCGGGAGGGACCGGTCGTTCCCGGTATCGGTGCGCTTACGGCGTCGAATCCGCAGTTCGATGCGTGCCAGGAGGGGGTTTTCGGTGAGATAGCGGTCAGTGACGACTCGGATGAGCGGGCGGCCGAGAGCGAGAGCGGCGAGGAATCCGGCCCCGATCCGGCGACGCTCGAGACGGTGACGGTCCCGGCGGGTGCGACGACGTGTTTCACCGCCGATATCGATGCGGGTGACGGTCCGGTCGCAGTGCAGCTGTTTCGAGAGGGCGCGATGATCGCCGATCGATCGAGCGCCACCGCCAACTCGTGTCCGCTTCCAGTTCGTGTCGGACGCGCTGCTCCCGTGACGATGTCGACTCGCCTGTTACAGTCGACACTGGGTGCGTGTGATCCCAGCCGTGAGCGACGCGACGAGTAACCGTCCCTCGATCGTCGTCCCTCGGGATGACTCTCGCGACGCGCCCTCATCGCACGATCGTCGCTTCACTGCTTCGTCGAGTGGATACCCGTCTTCTTCGGACTCCGACCGCCCGTCTCTGATTCCACACGAGCGATACGGTCTGGCCTGGCGTCATCCCGGCGCTATCAGTAGGTCTCGTAGGTCGCCGAACCCACGTCGATCCGAACGAGTGTATTTTCGCCGTAGGCATCCGGTCTCGCGCCGTATTTCTCGTTGATCCGCCGTCTCGCCGCTGTCGTTTCGGCGTCGTCCTCGACAATCGTTGCCGTCCCGAGTAGCATCACCATCCAGCGCGTTCGACCCTCGTCGTCCGCCTGCACCGACAGCGACACGCGCGGATTCTTTCGAATATTCTCCAGTTTTCGGCCCGTCGTCACGAGTTCAACGACGTCGTCTACGTACCGATACCAGACGGGGGCGACGTGCGGGCGTCCCTCGACACAGGTCCCGAGATGGGCCATGAGCGGTTCGCTCTCGAGACGGTCCGCGACTTCTGGGGGGACAGTGGACACGGTTCCGTGACCGACGAGGACGGCCAAAAGCGGTTCCCCGGCGGGTCCATGCCCGTACCCGAGATGTAGTCGCTGACGCGCCACCCGGGCGAAGACGAACCGCAGTTAGGACCGCAGCCGTTGGGCATCCAATCGCACGTAGTGCCAGAGCGTTCCCGTCAACCCCGTTTCGGCGATCCGCCGACCCGAACTCGCGACCAGCACGTCCGGGGCGTAGGCCGTCGGATACCGGCGCGCAAGCCGGCGACTGAACGCCGTATCCTCGTTTGGAACGGTCGGAAAGCCGCCGACATCCTCGAACGCCCGCCGGTGAACGAAACAGTTGAACCCCGGCAATACGGGCCGCTCGAGGCGCGGAAACACGTGGTTGATCGTCGCTTCCATCACCTTCGCCCGCCACGGCCCCGTTATCCGACAGCGCGAACTCGCGGCTGCCAACCCGTTCGCCTCGACGAAGCCGCACATCTCCGTCAGATAGTCCGCCCGGACCCGCGTATCCGCATCGATAAACGCTAGCCACTCGCCGCTTGCGTATTTCGCTCCGATATTGCGCGCCGTCGCGATACTCCCACTATCCTCTTCGACGATCGTCGATCCGTACTCCCGCGCGATCGCGCGCGTCCCGTCGTCCGAGTTCCCGTCGACGACGATAATCTCGAACTCGAGTGCCGTGTCGAGCGCGGCGAGACTCGAGAGCGTGCCGCGGATGAACTCGGCCTCGTTTCGCGCCGGAACGATGATGCTCACGGCAACGCCGGACGGCTCACCGGCAGTGCTATCGGTGTTGGCGGCAGCCAGTTCACTCGAGACGTCGATCATGTCTTGCTCTCGGTTCGCGTGCGCTCGCACCCGGTATTCGACTCGGTATCCTCGCTCTCGTCCACGTACTGCGCTCGATCATCCGCCGTGAGTTTAGTCGTGGCGGTTGTGGCTGGCACCCATACATCATTAACATTTATTATGATTGGGCGTAACGGTCTGCGTACAGATGCCACGTGTACGTGTAGCCGGCCTTCACGCATCCCGTCCCGCCAGATTCGGCCGCCGAACGCTCTCGCCGAACCACATCACACACTCCACCCATCCCGACCGATATGAGCACACGACATCCACAGCCGACTGATTCGACACCGACCGCATCCAGCACTCGATCCGCTACTCGACCGCCCGCTCAAGCCGACTCGACCACACGCTCACAATCGACCACCGCAAGCGATCCGTCGACTACCGAGATCGAACCGCCGTCCGGCGCACCCGCAACCTTCTCCGCCACTCACACCGACCGCCTTCGAAACCTCATCGACGAGTGGAACACCGCCTTCGCCGACGCCCACACCGACCGCGACTGAACTCGATCCAAACCGTCTTGGTCGTCTCCCTCTTACGATCGGCCGGCCGATGACGATACACCTGCTCCGAGCCGGACTCGGCACCCGGTAACGACGAGCCCTATGAGTGCCGAGGCCTTCGGTTTACGCGTAGTATCAGTCAGTTCTCGACCAACAGATCGATCGTGGGTTCTAGTAGCAACCGAGAATAGAGCCGTCAACGGAACCACCCGGAAATTCGTATCTCGACCGTTCAGTTCGGATCAGTAGCCCCTGTGCGACAGGTGTCGCCTTCCGCCCAAACCGTTCCGTCCGGCGGAAGTTTTCAAAGCCCGAATAGCTTCGCTATAACACTCGGCTCCGCCGCCGATTCCATTCGATACATCTCCGGTGGGAACGGTTCCACTGCCGTATTGACCGAAAGCGAGAGTAGCTCACGCTCGAGGGGAACATCGTCGGGCAGCGTTCCGATCGGCTGGCCGTCTTCGTCGATCAGCCGACGGATGAACAGCCCAGAATTGACCTCCCGGAGCTGACCGCGGTCGTCGCGATAGACGTGGAAGACGTAGCAGTTATCGGACTCACCGATAGTCGTTGCCACGTCCCTGTAATCGATCTCGGTCGTCTCGATCGGGGCGTGACCCTTGCAGAGGACGATATCACTGCCGCGTTCCCCGGGGACGAATTCGCGAAACGGATCGACGATCGTGTTCCGCTTCCGTCGCCGCTCCGACCGCAGTTCAGCGATCGATCGGCGCTCGAACAGATATTCGTATGTCGAAATAGGGGGACCGGAATCGCACTCCGCGTACGTCGGTGCAGGGAAATCGCGTTCTCGAACGACCACGCTTCCGGTCGCCAGTTGCCGGACGTTCCACGCGGGAGCTCGTTTCGTCCGATCCGCACCACCGAAGAAGTCGAACCACTCCGATCCAAAGACTGTTGTCCACGGGAGTCGCTCGAGACCGCTCTCCGGAGGGCGGTCAACGGGGAAAATCCGCTTCGGCCGGTCGTCGTAGACGTCGGCGAACGCGTACCAGGGATCGAACCGTTCTGATAACTCGAGGAACAGGGTCACGAGGAGTTCCGTCCGCTCTTCGACCGTCTCTCGAGTATATTCGTCGGTGTCGAATATCCGGGCAGGTGGTCCCCATATTCGGACGGGCGCTGAAACTCGCGTCTCGGTCTCGAAAAGCCGAACGGATAACTGGTACTCGTGATTTTCGGGGCTCCAGAACTTGATTCGTCCACGGCCGACGGAACGGATTCGATCGACGAGAAACTGTAATTCGGCCGTTGTCTCCCAGCCACCGTATCCGACTTCGTCTTGTCTCCAGGTCCCGAAGACGAACTCCTGACTGCTGTCCGTCGATACGGTCGAAAATCCGCTATCCTGAATGCGCCGCACAGCCGACCGGACCGGCTCGCCGGGAAGCTCGTCCAGAAACAGGTGAAGATGGGGGCGTAAGGCGCTCATTCGTGTGGTTTCGTTAGATTGCGTGGTATTATATTCGCAGGTGGTCTCGATGCTGTGTGTGATACAAACAACGCATTCCCAACTAAAAACCTACTGCGGCAGGATCGGTGTACCCGTAAGTCGTTTCTGTTCGAGTGCCGAGGCCGAACTATCCCCGTCCCTCATCCGTGTCGTTCTCTGTGATGTGCTTTCAGCCGCTGGTACCCCTCGTTGTCTCTCACTTTCTTTAGCCACGCCTGATAGATGAGCGCGGCCTCGCGTTTGTCCGGGTCCGCCCAGTACACCGGGTCGCGCTCTTCGCCGTCGACGTACTTTCGACCGCCGGAATACTTCGCGTATCGCATTGCTCGTGTGTACCCCATCTGGAGGTACTTTCGCGCCATGTCCATGCCGACGAAGTCGACGTCGCGTTCGTACTGTCGAAATCGTTCGTAAATCTCCCGCCCACCTTCGTCGGCGGTTTCGCGGTCCGCGTACCCCCACAGCGGCAGGAGTTCGGACTTGTACGGCTGCACCTTGAACACTCCCTCTTCGCCGCGTCCGATCTCGTACCGCTCGGGGTGCGCGCGGTAGTCGACGTCGTCTGCGGCGTCGTCCCGCCGATGCGCCGGGTCACCGTCAGCCGCGTCGCGTTCGTCGTCGGTCACGAGTTCGAGTTCGGTCGGCGGCAACTTTGCGATGTCGGCCTCAGTTCGAGACTCGCGATGATCTCTGCTCTTACTGGTGCTTCGAGACATGGCCTTGAATCATCTAGCGCTTCTTCGAGCCTGTTGACCCCCGCTTCGCATCCCAGCAACGAACTCCGTGCCAGTCGAGAAATTCAGCAATTCAACGCTGCCACTGACGCGAACGATAGTACCTTTCGAGACTTCCGAAGGTACCGAACTTGGGGCTGTACTCTCGGTGGAATTTCCCTCGATATTGTTGATCATGTCGTCTACGCCGTGAAACCACTCGCCCGCAAAGCTCTGTAACCGCCCTTCGAGTAACGGGCAGTAGTAGTAGTGATGTAGTGCTCGAGATTCTTTTGTTCTAGAAGTCGACCCGGTACGGCCTTCGACCGTCCCGCTCACGGAACTGGAACCGACGGTAGACGGCTGTACGAGCGATTTCAAACGCGTACTGAGAGATCGGTATTGCTTTGGGTGCGTGGATGAATCAATCGATAGAACGTCGACGCAAGCCGTCGGGATTCGTGAGTGCTTCGATCGGAGTACCCCACTTATCCGCTTCCAGACTATGAGGATCGATACGACGGAACTTCGAAAGGGACTGTCCGAAACGGGACGGTTCGTACTTTCACACCACGTGCCTGCCGAGTTCTATCGCTGTTATTCGCCCGTCGTCTTCGGTCGCCGAGTTCACGTTTGTGCTCGATGTGCGGGCGTATATCCGGGGATCGGGGCGGGGGTACTTGCCACGTTGTTTGGCCCGGAGGTGGCACCTGCCACCGTCGTGTTTCTGGTTGCGCTTTTGCCGGTCCCATCGCTGATTGATTGGAGCGTAACCACGTTCAGCAGTCGCCACGGGTACAATTCCGTTCGAACGGTGACTGGGTTCTTGCTCGGGTGTGGCTATGGACTGGGCATCGCGCACCTGCTGTTCGAGGCGATGGTTGGTCTCCTCGGAATCGGGGTCGGATATGCGATTCTTGCGGGAATACTGCTGTACTACTCGTGGTGATAGCGGTATCCAACAAGCAGCTATTTAAGACGAGTGTGTGAAAAACGGGCGAGAGCGGAATGAAGCACTGTAGCAACTGTGGGGAGCAACTCGACGACGGAGCGGATGTGTGTCCCCGCTGTGGGGTCGATCAGACGACGCCTCTCGATGGCGGGCCCGATCGGCCTGGTGGCGAAAAGTACTGTGTCGAGTGCGGTGAGCGGATACATGCACAGGCGGAGATTTGTCCGGAGTGTGGCGTTCGACAGCCCTCCTATCGCGGATCCGGTGTCAGTTCGGATCGGCTCGCAGCAAGTATTTTGGCGCTGCTCCTTGGAACGCTTGGCGCACACAAGTTCTATCAGGGAAACGTCAAGCTTGGCGTCATCTACCTGTGTTTCTTCTGGACGGGAATTCCTGGGCTTCTTGGCATTGTCGAGGGCATTCTGATGTTGGTCGCCGACGATATCGAATACGAAGAGAAGTACGCCGACGGAAGCCTGCTCGGGATGTAAGCTTCGCCTCTTTCGACTATCCGCGTGGAATCTGGTGAGACAGTCCCAGTAGCAACGGTAGCTCACTACCGATTTCTTTGAAGTCTGTCTGTATCGCCCGAAGAGAATACCGCGCTACCGCGCTCTACGACTATTTTAACGCGCAGCGTTCCATTGCCGACACACGGTTCGACGATCGACGAAAATTCGATCGAAAAAACACGAGTTATTTGTCCGGAGGACAGTCGTTGAGATGACTTTCCCAATCAATTATGTCTGGCAAGTACGACCTTATCATCGTCGGAGGCGGTATCAGCGGGGCATCGCTGCTGTATGCGACCGCGAAGTTCTCCGATATCGACTCTATCGCGCTCATCGAAAAGGAATCGGAGACCGCGGCGATTAACTCGAACCACACGAATAACTCGCAGACGCTTCACTTCGGCGACATCGAGACAAATTATACGCTCGAGAAGGCCGAGGAGGTAAAGGAAGGGGCGGAACTCCTTGCGGGGTATCTGGAGAATCACGACGCCGACCGCGAGATGCACGACAAGCGAAGCAAGATGGTTCTCGGCGTCGGCGACGAGGAAGTCGCACAGCTCGAGCGGCGTTACGAGGCCGAAGGCTTCGGCGATCTCTTCCCGAAACTCCAACCGATCGGCCGCGAGGAAATCGCCGAGTACGAGCCCAAAGTCGTCGAGGGCCGCGATCCCTCGAAGGATATGCGCGCACTGCAGACGCCGGACGGCTACGTCGTCGACTACGGTGCAACGACGAAGTCGTTCGTCGAACAGGCCCGCGAGGAACCCAACGTCGACATCTACAGCGGCACGAAGGTCACGGACATCACGCCGACGCTCGACGGCTACACTATCGCCACGACCAGCGGCCGCTTCGACTGTGATGCGGCCGCCGTCGCCGCCGGCTCGCACAGCCTCCAGATCGCGAAAGAACTCGGCTACGGCCAGGACAAGGTATTGCTCCCCGTGGCGGGCAGTTTCTTCCTTGCAGACGATCTGCTCAACGGGAAGGTGTACACGCTCCAGATGAAGAAACTCCCGTTCGCCGCCGTCCACGGCGACGCGGACGTTCACGATCCGAGCATCACCCGCTTCGGCCCCACTGCGAAACTGGTTCCCGCCCTCGAACGCGGCCGTCTTTCGACGGTACGGGACTTCTTCGACGTGTTCGGGTTGAACGTCGCGGCGTTTCTCAGCTACGCCAATATCCTTTCGGACCGGATCCTTCTCCCCTACGTTCTCCGAAACCTCGTCTACGACCTCCCCGCAGTCGGGCCGCGCGAGTTCCTCCCGCACGTCCAGAAGGTCGTCCCGAGCGTCGAACTCGAGGACATCGAACGGGCGAAGGGCTACGGCGGTGTCCGACCTCAGATCGTCGATACCAAGCGCAAATCCCTCGATATGGGCGAAGCAAAAATCGTCGGCGACGACATTCTGTTCAATATCACGCCGTCGCCGGGCGCGTCCACCTGTCTGCAAAACGCACTGCAGGACACGCAGACACTCCTCGAGTTCCTCGACGACGAGTACGAGTTCGACGAGGAGGCGTTCCGCGCGGAAACGATCGACAACTTCCCCCGTCAAGCATAAGACGCCGAGCGGTCTGCAAACTGCCACTCTTCTCTACCACCAAGGGCCCGAACCGCGCATTGTGTTTCGGTCGATCCGGTGTCTCTGTTACTTATAGCGTGGCCGTGGTGAACAACAGTAGCTGCCATGAGTGGAGACACCGAAGACGATCACACTGACTCCAGTCACGACGAACTCGGGGACGAAATCGACACCGATATTTCGACGATGAGCGCTGTCCTCGGGGACACTTATCGAGGCGAATTGGATCGCGAGACGACCTGGCGGTCGAGACTCGACCAGACGACGACCTGGAGCGTCACCGTGATGGCTGCGATCCTCACCTGGGCGTTCTCGAGTGGCAACAATCCACACTACATTATTCTGATCGCCGTCCTGGTCGTAACGACGTTTCTGATGATCGAAGCCCGGCGCTACCGTGACTACGACGTCTACCGATCGCGTGTCCGCCTGATTCAGCAAAATCTCATCGCGGACGCGCTCGATCCCTCGGGTGAACTCGAACACGAAGACTGGCGACGAAAACTGAGCAACGACTACCGAACGCCCACGGTGAAAATCACGCTCGTCGAAGCCCTCCGAAACCGACTTCGGCGAATCTACCTCGCGCTGTTACTCATCTTGTTACTCGCCTGGGTTTTCCGGATTACCGCATTCGCAACTGGAGACGGCTTTCTGACTGTGGCCAATGTTGGGTCCCTGTCAGGTGTCATCGTGACGGGGGTCGTTGGCGTCTTCTATAGTATCGTACTGATCGTTTCACTGTGGCCCCGTGAACGTGAGGCGATGGGCGAGTTCAGAGACGGCGATGTGGGTGATTGGAAGGAGACGTAGTAATCATAGTTTCCGAAGAGCGTTCTTCACTGACAGGCGTCTCTCGCTTGGTGGCACGGGTAGTCTGCTCTTGTGCTCTCCTCATGTAATAAACCACATACCACTATACAAAATGAGCGATGAAGTACACTCACAGCTTCGGGATGTCGATTGCTACAAACCAATAGTGTACGAACAAGTCACGAAGAAATGGTCCTCTCATAGATCCTTATCTTTTAGATGCCCTTCAGTGGAACTGCCGCTCACTACACGTGCGATTGATCGCTTTTATCTGAACAGCGCTGGATCGCGAGTCTTATCTTGGAGTCAAAAAATTCTACATGCCTCCACAAAATATTCATATCTTAATTAAATGAACTCATCCATGGAGCGACGAACGGTGCTCGGGGTGGCGGGCGTGGTCGGAAGTTCGATACTGGGTGGATGCCTCGGTGCGTTTACCGACGGCGGCTCCGGTACCGGGTACCAGTGGCGCTACGACACGGGTGGTGAACTCGACGCCGTATCGCAGGGCGTGGTATTCGCTCGGGAGCGTTCCGACGGGCAGATCGTCGCACTTGATGCCACGACCGGCGAACGCCAGTGGGCGTACGGGGAAGTAGGAGGGATGGACGCCTACTCGGAACTCGCCGTCACGGAAACGGGCATCTACTTCGGCTACTGCACCGACGACGACTGCATCGGCCTGTACGCGCTCGATAGAGATGGCAAAGAGCGGTGGCGTGACGACACGGTGGGTGCCGGGCGAAACAGCCCGTTCGTTGTCGAGGGAATTGTCTACGTCGCCAGTGACGTCGGCGTCGTTCGAGCATTCGACGCGGAGACTGGCGAGGCCCTGTGGACCGACGGGGTCGACGAATCGGACAATATCACCAGCGGTTCCGGAATCGTCGACATCGCCGACGCCGTCTACGTTGAGAAAAACGCTGTTCTCGTCGCGCTCGACCGGGACGAGGGGGGTACACGCTGGCGATACGACCCCGGTGACGGAAACGAGCAGATCATCGATGCGACGGTCTCGAACGGCGTCGCGTATGTCGTGACCGGAGGGTGGGTTGCCGCGGTCGTCGACGGCGACGAGTTGTGGCGTCAGACCTTCGAGGCGGACGATGTGCAGACGGAGATTACGGGAATCGCATCGGACCGTCTGTTCGTGCTCGCTAACACCGATCGATACGAGTCCTATCTGTACGCGTTCGACATCACGACCGGTGAGCGAGACCTAGTGTCGGAATCACTCGAGCATCCGAATGAGGAGTCTGATCCGTTCGTGGACGTCCACGACGGGGTGGTGTACGTCGGCACGGACCGACTCCGTGCCCTCGAGGCGGAGACCGGCAGCGAACGGTGGAGTGTGACGGTCGACGGCGGCCCGATCTGGTCGATGACCTTCGTCGAAGAGAACGGGGCGGGAGATCACACTGCGTTCGTCCGCGCCGGAAAGAACCGACTCACCAGTGTCGACCTGGGCGGCGAGAGAACGTGGGAAGGGTCCGTCGACGGAACGATCCGGAACTATCTGGTTGGCGAATCCGTGTTCGTGGCGACGGACGAAGGAATCTACGCACTATAACGGTAGGACTCCTGATCAATCGACGCTATCGATAACTGCGGTACTGCACGCCGGTGATCGGTCGGACCACCGCTGACCTGTTATCAAACTTCAGAGTGGCCTAGTAACACCTCGTACGCCTGGAGCCGATTCAGTACTCAGACGAAAACCACGCTTGAGGCCACAGCACTCGTACTCTCCGCGAAATCTTGCGTGGGGAGCCGTCGTTTACTGTCTATCACCGGTCATCGCTGAACTACACCGGCCGATCCGGATACAAATTCTCAAATCGGGCTAATTTCTCTCTAATCTCGTAGCGGTGATAGATCCCGAAACCGTGACACTTCGGATCTGGCATGGGCCCCACACAGCGTCGCCATCACCGGTTGGCATAATTTCGGCTACTGATGATAGACAGAAATGGCTCCTAATGCGCAGTCTCACACGGAATTTAAACTATCGAATACGGACCGCCACAACCAGCATAGTCGGCTATAGCTGCTCGCTACGGGGTGCGTTGGATTATCGAGTCGCTTCAGCGACGAACTCTTTGACAATTCGCATTTCAGCCCGTTGAAGTAATTTGCTCATCGAGGATTTATTGATGTCAAACGTCTCTGCTAACTCAACGAGCGTACAGCGCCGAGAAGTCTCATAGTACCCCCGCTCGACTGCTTCGGTAAGGACCTGCCACTGGCGCTCCGTGAGCAACTCGCCCGGATCATGTGTGTGAGTAACCGATACGATTTCATACGGAATGCCAACTACTGATAATTCGTCTAAGTACTCTGAGAGCCCGTCCTGTGACCCTAGCAGTTCGGCCGAAAACCATCCGTCCTGAAGGATAACAGGGTACTGTGGAACAGTTCCGGACGTGAGAAGGACGTCGTATGACTCCGTCATCCGACTCGTGAATTGAAGTAACACTATCTGATCGTCCTCATGGATGACTTCGTACGAGTTCACTTGCGACGCGTCTTCGAAATGGTGATCGAGTGGTTCTCGACCGGTATGCTGTACTTCGACGATCCCAAGGAGACCCTCGCCCGCCGGAATGGTCGTTAGTACTTTGAATAGTGCGTCTGGCAACTCGGTTGAGAGAGTTGCCAACCAATCCTCTGCTGCCGCCGCATCGAGCTTCAACCGTAGGTGAGGCATCTTGTACCGGGATTGGTTCCGATCGCACTTAAATACGGAAACCGGTTTCCGGATGAGACTACGATAGGCGCGCGACTACTAGAATACACACATGAAATCGCGAGACGACAGTGAGCGAGAGATAACGAGTTCTCAATTCGATCTCGAAGGAACCACTGCAATCGTAACAGGTGCCTCGAGTGGAATTGGCGAAGTAGTCGCCGAGCGATTCGCCGCTGCGGGAGCCAACGTCGCGATCTGCTCGCGGGACCAGACGCATGTCGATCCCGTTGCCGAGCGAATCGAAGAGGTAGGCGGCAAGGCGCTTGCTGTCGAATGTGACGTGACCAACCGCGAAGCAGTGGAGGCCCTTGTCACCGCGACGGTCGACGAATTCGGCTCGGTGGATACCCTGATAAATAATGCCGGGACGAGGTTCATGACGGATTTCGATGCCATTTCGGCGGATGAGTGGAAGACGGTCGTCGATGTCAATCTCCACGGAACGTACCACTGTACGCAGGCAGCCGGCGAGTATCTTAAAGAGGGCGGTGGAACAGTACTTAACATCGGTCTCTCTAGCGCTGCAAGTCAGCGGGGAACGCCGCATCTGAGCCACTACAGCGCCGCAAAAGCGGCCGTGATCAATCTCACGACGACGCTTGCTTACGAGTGGGCGGGTGACAATGTCCGGGTTAATTGCATCGCCCCGGGATTCGTCGCAACGCCAGCTGTCGAGTCGGGAATGGGCATCTCTGCGGCTGAAATCGACCGTCACGAGGTCGAACGCCGGATTGCTCTTCCAAAAGAGATTGCTGATATCGCACAGTTCCTCGCGAGTCCCGCCTCGTCGCACATCGTCGGCGAAACGATCACCGTAGATGGCGTTCCGCGAATCGAAGAACCACCCTGATTGGTCACGAGTGAAACCGACTGCTCAGATGCCGCAGTGATACTAGTTGATGGAAGAAACGGTGACGCGTCGTTCGATGATGATCAACGGTGTCTCGAACGCGTGGATCGCTGCAAATCAGCGGCTCTTGGTGACTACTACGCGTCGTATCGCTCCCGAATTATCACTGATCGAGGAACAGACCGACAAGATGCGAGCGTTGCGCGCGGGTAACTGAAACGATTGGTGACTGAAGACCGGCCAATAGCGGACCCGAGAATGGGCGTGACCGTATCAGGGGTTGTTAGACACCGTTCTCATGCTGACTGGCAGGTCGGTTGCTGCGGTGGCTGAACCGAGTAACGGATCTTTCTCCGTTGCTCGAAGCGACCCCGCCTCGCTCTCCTGCAAAGACGAACGCGAGGGGTAGTTCGTTCCACAGACACCACTGCAATCATATCATATATCAAACTATGTTCCAAATTACACAGATCGAGTTCAATAGCCGTCTACCAGTTACTAATTCAACACCCACGAGAGTACACGACAAGCAGTTCGTCGGCAAGTGAGTTCCAGACAACTGAGACGAGTTCAGATCTCCCTCGCTACGGGAACCGCTGAAAGTCAGTGCACCTAACCGCACGATGGCTGTGCGATCGGTTTATAGACGGTTTCGGTTGTTACGATAGCCCGAAACGGCGCTCACTCACAATCACAGCCGCCCTGATCGAGCAGGTCTCTGATGGTATACTGCTGTTTGCAGTCCTCGCAGGTTACCGTCACGTTGACGAGGACGTTGAACTCGCCGATGTCGAGTACGTCGCCTCGTTCGAGCTGTGCAACCGTGTCTTCTGTCACCGCGGCAGTCCGGTTTCGGAGGGCTCCGAGTTTATCCCGGCTCCGTTCGAGTCGCTCCTCGTCACTCGGTGATTCGAGTGTCGTTTCGAGACAATCCGTCAGGTGATTATAGACCGTCTGGTGGGAGACGAAATTACTCTCTACCTCCTCGACCGGGATGGAATCTCGCTCGAGTTCTTTTCTCGTCTGCACACGGGTCCCGCTACTGACGTCGTCACCGGTCAGGAGTCGATAAGTGTTTTCGACCTCACCGTCCTTGTACTGGAGCCCCGCTTCGTCGAGGGCCGCTTCGAGCACGCGCTGATTGACGTGCGTTGCGAGATCGCGCGTGCTGTATCGTTCGTCCGTTCTATCGGTCCAGTAGCTGACGAGTTCATCGTCGAGTCCGTTCAGGTCGTACTGGGCCGTGATACGACCAACTTTGCAGCCACACGATGAACTCGCCGCTGTATCGAGAGTGCGCTCGGTCACTACTAGTGCGTAGTCGAGTCGGTCTAAAAAGCGTTCCGACCGTAGTATTTACACCAATACGGGCGTAATCGTCCCTGTTCACGGGGTGTGGTCGCTGCGTAATTCTCCGGTGGTTTTGCACGAAAGACATCGGCAGCGAACATAGATACTAGCTGGTGGACAATTCTACCCATACATAAGAATAATTATGTGATGTTTGAGCCATGGCCAGCAGGCCGGGGTTTACATTCGTAGGATTGTAAATCTCGAACGGAACTCAAACGCAGTCGGCGGATTATGAGCGTAGCGATTGTCGATCTCGAGCGGTAGCGGCGTTCAGTCGTGTTGCGACGTCGTGGTGATGAGTTGACTGGTAGGCAATGGCTCTTTCTCTTCTTCTTGCCTCTGTCATCTCTGTCCAGAGCCCGCGTCTCTTCGTGTCCCGACTCCAGTAACACCTGAAACGGTTTCCATACCGATCGGACACCCCTCGCGCGATCGGGTATGCAGTGACCTTCAGTGGCTACTGTCCCGTGCGACGAGTGCAACTGCAGCAAACACCAGACCCCAGTCGATTCGAGTGTCGTTTGCAGTCCTCAAAGAAATCGCTCTCATATCTGACTTCGTCGGCCGGTATTCTCGGTAGTGCGCGTACGCAGGTGTCTCTCAGCGCGGGGAGCGTTTATTCTAGCGACGAAACCACGTGACACCTCGCAACCGCGGACGAGTTCTATTTCATAGTCTCAAACCGACTATTCGTTTTCCGGACCGAGGTTCCGTGTATCACGTCTTGAACGGCGAATTAGTGCCCACGTGTGTATCGGTGACGAAGTGCACTTGCCCGTCGGTGGGGCAAACGTCCGCAACGGTTACCCCTCGGCTTGCGAGGCCATCGGGGCCGTCACCGAGCGTATCGGCTGAACGATGGACAATTTCAAAGACACGTAGCTAGCTCAGAGCCTTTCGGCCGGCATCACCGCGCAGGACGACTGAACCGTCCGGTTGGGCGAAACTGCTGACCAGGATTTCCGTTCGCGGCCGTTTGATAATCGCAAATACTTAACCATCCCATTGCGTAGACGCGGGTATGACAGCCGGTTCGACCGGGAACGACGGGCCGCGCCGGATCAAATCGGTGCAGACAGCGACCGACGTTATCGACGCCATTAAACAGCAACAGGGCGGCACGCTGGCCGAAATCACAGCAGATCTCGAACTGACGAAGGCGACCGTTCATACGTACCTCCAGACGCTCGTTGACTGTGGCTTCGTTACCAGAGACGGCGACCAGTATCGACTCGGGTTTCAGTTCGTGACGATCGGCGAACACGTCCGGAACGAAACCGATCTCTACATGGCCGGTCACAACGAGGTCGACGAACTCGCGGAACGGACCGGGGAGTATACACATCTCATCGCCGAGGAACGTGGCCGCGAGGTCGTCCTTTACGAGAGCCGGGGCGAGTTCGCCGTTGCGATGGACTATCATTTGCGGATGCGAGAGACGCCCCAGCATTTACACGATACTGCGGCTGGGAAGGCGATTCTCGCTCACCTCCCGGTAACGCGGCGGGACGAAATCATCGCGAATCTGGAGTTCGAACGCCAGACGGCGAATACGATTACGGACGCCGCCGAGCTACGGGAGACGCTTGCGGATATCCGGGACCGCGGATACGCGCTCAACGACGAGGAGGAGATTCGGGGGATGCGAGCGGTCGGCGCGCCGGTGCTCGGCCCGACCGAAACCGTCGTCGGATCGGTGAGCGTGACGGGACCAACGAGCCGACTCCAGGGAGACCGGTTCCATTCGGCGGTGCCAAAGCAGGTCATCGAAACCGCGAATCTGATCGAGGTCACCCTCGAAACGGCACAGTTCGACCGGTAAGCGACGGATCGGCGTGGTACGAGTTCATCGGGCCTCGTTCAGTTTTCCGGCGAGGGCGAACCTGTAGAGAGAAAAAAGATATATGATTGTGCCCCGGAGTCGTTCGTACGATGGATATGGTTGCGATCGAGCAGGCAAGCGTATTTCGGTGCGGTAACGTCGCGAATAGAGACGAGTTCAACGCAGGGCTGAACCGATGACGGGTGACCACGACGGGACGACTGCCCGAACGGTCCGCGTGCTCGGTGCGCCCCTCGATCTCGGTGCGAACCGGCGCGGAGTCGATATGGGTCCCTCGGCGATTCGATACGCGGATATCGAGGCTGAACTCGCTGCTGCCGGCATTAACTGCACCGATGCCGGCGATCTGAGTGTCCCGCGACTCGAGACGAGCTCGGCAACCAGCGGGGAGACGACGCGGAACGCGAACTATCTGGACGAGATCGGGCAAGTAACCGAAACGCTCGCGACCGAGGTCGCCGGGACGATCGACGAGGGTGCGGTACCGCTCGTCCTGGGCGGGGACCATGCAGTCGCGATGGGATCGATGTTCGGAGCGGCACGCAACGCCGAGGACGGTATCGGGGTCATCTGGTTCGACGCCCACGGCGACTACAACACGCCCGAGACCTCCCCGAGCGGGAACGTCCACGGGATGCCGCTCGCTGCGGCCCACGGTCGCGGCGAGTTCGCCGATGTCGAGTGGGCCGACACCCCGGCTGTGAGCGAGGAAAACACCGTCCTCGTCGGGATTCGAAGCCTGGACGACGAGGAGCGGGTGGCGCTTCGCGAAAGCGAGGCGACCGTCTTCACCATGCGCGAAATCGACGAGTGCGGCATTACTGCCGTCGTCGAGGATGCACTCGAAATCGCAACTGACGGCGTCGACGGGATTCACGTCAGCCTGGACCTCGACTGGCTCGACCCGACGGTCGTTCCGGGGGTCGGCACGCCGGTCCGTGGCGGCGTGAACTACCGCGAAGCCCACGCGGCGCTCGAACTCGTCGCCGAGCGCGATCGTGAGTCCGATTTGCTGCGGTCGATCGACGTCGTCGAAGTGAATCCGATCCTCGATCGGGACAACCGGACTGCCGAAGTCGCGGCTGAACTCGCTGCGAGTGCTTTCGGGAAGCGAATTTTGTAGTGTCTCCTCCTTTCCGCCACTTTTTCCTGCTTTCCTTTTCTTTCCTGCTTTCTTCCCGCGACTGTTGTGTGCGTTTCGGGTACGGAATCCGCGTGTTTTAAGCACCCTGGTGAGTACACTCAAGGCATGCAACGTGAGACAGCGGTGCCGAACGTCCAGCAACTGCCGGGACCGGTCGCCTCCGAGTGGGTCGAGTACCACCAGCAGTCGGCTGCGACGAGTACGTACGTCTACGACTTCGTCTGGGATAGTACCGCCGACGCCGAGGGACCCTTCTGTACGGATCCGGACGGCAACGTGCTCCTCGATTTCACGAGTCACGTCGCCGCCGCACCGCTCGGGTACAACAACCCGCTGATCGCGGACAAACTTCGAGAGTTCGATCTCGTCGACCCCCTGAAAATCGCCGGGCAGGACTTCTACGTGAGCACCGGCGGGACGCCCGAGGAAGCCGAGCTGCCGGGGCCCGCCCATCTGATGGACAAACTGACCGAGATCACGGCTCACTACGACATGGATACCGTCTTCCTCTCGAACTCCGGCGCGGAGGCGGTCGAGAACGCGCTGAAGGTGTGTTACGATCACTGCGAGCAGCCGAAGTACGGGCTGACGTTCGAGGGCGCGTTCCACGGACGGACCCTCGGCGCGCTCTCGTTGAACCGCTCGAAGGCGGTCCACCGGCGGGACTTTCCCGAGCTCAGCGGCATCCACGACGTTCCCCACAGCCTCGAGGGGGTCGAGCGCCTGCGAGAGAAACTCGATCCCGACCACGGCCACATTCCACCCGAGCAGGTCGCCTTCCTGATCCTCGAACCGATCCAGGGCGAGGGCGGCTACCGCGTCCCCGACGGCGAGTTCATGCGCGCGGTCGACGACCTCTGTACCGAACACGACATTCCGATCATCGCCGACGAAATCCAGTCCGGCGTCGGTCGCACCGGCGAACTGTGGGCGTCGGATCACTACGAGTTCGAACCGGACGTGATCACGGCCGCGAAGGCGCTTCGCGTCGGCGCGACGATCTCCCGATCCGAACTCTTCCCGGACGAGGAGTCGCGACTCTCTTCGACGTGGGGTGCCGGCGATATCATCGCCTCCATGCAGGGGACGCTCACCCTCGCCGCGATCGAGGAACACGATCTGCTCGCCCACGCCGAACGACAGGGCGAGGCGCTACTCGAGCGACTCGCCGATCTCGAGGCGGCACACGAGGCCGTCGTCGACGTTCGCGGCCTCGGACTTATGACGGCGGTCGAGTTCGATACGGCGGACCGCCGCGACGAAGTCGTCGATGCAGCGCTGCAACGCGGTTTGCTCACGCTCGGTTGCGGGACGAAGACGCTTCGCTTGCTCCCGCCGCTCGACGTTCGCGATCGTGAACTGGATATCGCAGTCGACCTGCTCGGTGAGGCCGTTGCTTCGGTCGAGCCTGTTTCGTCGGCGAACTGAACAGCCGGTATCGGTGATTGATTCGGTAGTTCCTCGTCGCTCACCGGTTTCACGTTCGATTAGGGATTGTGGTTGCTACAGGTGTCGGTGACCGCTACCTGTCGCTGACTGCTCGAGAGCGGTCGAAACGGGACCACGTCTCGATACGACGCCTCGGAACACCTACTGGAGATTTCTCTGTGACAAACACGGCTTTGGTCTGGAAACACCGTACTTGACACCCGAAAAAACATCCCCACGTATTCGATCTAGCAATTTGACCATCAGATAGCTAGAAGAAATCGAGATCCCGCTGCCGACCAGTAATTTCGTTCACACTCTCCACGAACAGTACTCGGATCGATGATCTCCACGAACTCGTGGCACATTTGCTCCACTCGGCACGCGAACCGACACGCGGTAGTCGTCGAGGTCATGTGTCTCGGCGTCAGCCATCCGTCGGGTGACGACCCGAAGTGTCTTTCATCGAGTGCAACGCGATCTGATTGCGCCCCGTCTGTCGGCCGCAACTCGTCTTTCCGTACCCTGTGGGTCGTCGATCTCGCTCGTTTAATACAAAATATAAGACGAAAACAGCATCTTATTTAGGCGAGGAATACCCTTAGAGTACTAAGGTGAATACTCGCTATGGATACGGAGATCACTCGTCGACGGGCCGTCATTGCAACTGCTGCCGTCTCGGTCGGTGGAATTGCATTCGGCGGTATTGCAGCCACTCGCGTGCTTGATGGCGGGGATTATGAAGCCGCATCGAAAACGTTCACCGCGACCTACGATGTCGACGAGGTTTCGATCGAGAATAGCCTTTTTCCTGAAGAACCACAGTATGGTCCACAGTAATCAGACTCGATCCACGCTGTAAGACGAGTGTGACCGAGACCAATGTCGTGTTTTGGGATGTCCCATCGTATGCATCGAAAGTCCAATCTCATCTACACAATCTCGGAGGATGGTTTTGATGCGTGTCTTACTTGCAGATTGGGTGCATTAGAAATATCCGGCCGGTAAACTTGCTCGCGTAAGTGCCTACACAATCAATTAGCGGGGGCATTTGGTGAGGTCCAGACAGTCATATCAGGACCAGCCTCGACCATTCATAGAACGCCTACTTCTGGGATATAGACTCTGTGGAGAGAGTATCCATTTCCTAATCGCCACCGACCCGTTCGGCGACAAGAACACCCACTTGGTCATGCACACGCTCGACTGCAGTGACCACGAATCCGACGTCAGTGAGTACGTCCACGAGCATCCCGACGGTAGCCGCATCGATCCCGTGGCCGAATAGCGGTTCCTCAGGGTCGGTTGAGCCGAAGAACATCGCGTCACCGAGAACGAACCGACGCGGGCCGAGGTCGGCGATGGCCTCGATAGCCTCGTGCTTTTTCTCGTCGGGAAGGTGGTGAAGGGCGAAATTCGAAACGACAACGTCCACGTCGCCGTCGTATTGCGGGTCGCGAAACTCGCCATAGCCGAACTCGACGTTCTCGATGCCGCCGTCGGCGGCTTTCGACCGCGCCTGCTCTATCATTCCGTCACTGATGTCGCGACCGACGACGTGGCCGGCATCTCCGGCCAACGCGAGCGCGATTAAGCCCGTCCCCGTTCCGAGGTCGAGGACGACGTCGTCGGGGCGAGGGTCGGCGTGTTCGATAACGAGTGTGGCGCACGCATCGTAGATCGGCTTCTCTTTGCTGCCGTGTTTGTCGTCGTACTGATCGGCGATTTGTGAGAAACGATCGGCGAGGTCATCAATGGGTTCGTCCATTATTGTCGCCCCCCTTCGAAGTCTTCCTTGGAAAGTTCCATATTCACGGTCGTGCCGATTGCGTATCCATCGGAGACGGCGGACGGGATGGATGGAGGAGCCCCGCTAGAGGCGTCCCCAGCGATGAACAGCCCTTCGACCGACGTGAACCCCATTCCACGCTGAGACCGCGTTGCATCGACGAGTCCAGCCTGATTCACTTCGAGACCGAGCTGCTCTGGGAGCTCGCTGTGTTGTTCCATTGGTGGTGGGTAGAATAGAGCGTGGCGAGCTACGTCGCGGCCATCCGCGAGGGAGATGCTTTCGAGATTGCCATCGGAGCCGTTGAGTGCGGTAATCGGTTCGTCTTCGATTCCGATTCCTCGCTCGACGAACATCGACCGCGATTCTTCATCGAAGACGTCCTGCCCATCGGTGAACACGACGAGGTCCTCACTCAAGTTGTAGATGAGCTTCGCGTAGTCGACCATGTGTTGGTTCGTGACCATCACGCCGAGCGGTTCACCACGGACTTCGTATCCGTGACAGTAAGGACAGTGATGCACGCCACTCCCCCAGAACTCCTCAAAGCCGTCGGTATCAGGAAGATCATCCCTGACACCAGTCGCTAGTACGACCTTCCGACTCGTGACGGTCTCGCCGGAATCAAGGGTGCTGATGAATCCGTTGGTATCCCTGCTGACATCCGTTACTTTTATGTCTCGAAGCTCACCTCCGTATTTCATAACTTCTTCACGACCAAGACCGCGAAGTTCCTCCGGCGGGATACCATCCCTCGTCAGGTAACCATGGGCTTCAGTTGCTGGCCCATTACGGGGTTCGCCGTTATCGCAGACCAAGACGCTGCGGAGCGAGCGCCCTAACTGGAGGGCTGCACTCAAGCCCGCAGGCCCGCCTCCGATAATGAGAACGTCGTATTCCAAATCACTGCCATCAGTTGTTTGCATATCTAATGCAATGAGGAACGTAGTGATAAGGCTGTCGCTGTCGGAGACGAGCGCCGTCAAATGAATTAAGGTGCAATATTAGGGCCTGAATCCACATATTTCTTCATAGAACGGGTTCGACCAAATCGATCAAATGCTCAGCAGGAATTCTGGGTCCGCAGAAAGATTGTATCAATAGTGCAAACCTTATATGGGGGCAGTACCAATTCTCGATACCAATGCCAGACGCCGTACAAAAGCAACTCCAGAACGAACGGGAGTGGGAAGATCTTCTTGACTGTATATTCGGGTTGAATAAGCTCGACAGAGGTGTCTTTAGACTGTTAGCGGAATCTTCTGAGCCGCTTACCGTGGATCATATTGCAGAGTTCATCGAGAAAGAGCGGACGACTGCGTACCGTTCGGTCAAACGACTCGAAGAAGCGGGAGTTGCTGTGCAAGAACAAGAAAGCTGTCCGAAGGGAGGCTATCATCACGTGTATCGAGCCTCCGACCCGGACGAGATAGCAGACGAACTCCAACGAATGCTCAACCAGTGGTACGCTGAAACTGGACAACTTATTCAAGAATTCCGTGACGCGTATGCCGAGGATCATTCCCCCGAAACAAGTCAATAGCTTCTCACTCTTGGTATTTGATTGCAGGACAAACTAATGGGAGACCGTGATCGACGATCGACCGACGCATTCGTCGCTGCTCTCGAACTCCGCAAACACCTCCGTGAAGGCATGGAGTTCTGTACTCCACTTCCCATGTAGCCATTCGAGTCCCCACTATCGAACTCAAATTCAGAATAGCCCGCCTCTTGGGAGTTCCTGTATTACACGCTTCTAGTCATTAGTTGTCTGCTCAAATCATTCTGATATGAGTATTTCCTCTGTAGTGAACGCTTCGGTCGATCGTCGGGATGAACGTTCCTCTTGTATTGGCCGTTGAGCCCGTCCGCGAGAGTTCGGCGTGGGACGAGAACCCACCGAATCAGATTCATCGGGTTGTCCGGCGGCTCGTTCGACGCGCACAAGAGTTCGTCTCGATTGAGACGGTTCTCTACGACGCTGAATTCGACGCGAAGCCGGTCTACCAGACGCTGTCGAATCTAGGCGTGAACTACCTGGTCCAAAGCGGACGTTCAACGCATAGCGAGCAGCTATCAAGCGGGTGAGTGAGGACGGCCAAGACGCGGCCGTCGAATCGGCGACAGTTCACACTGACCAGGGATCGCACGCGATGCAGTTCTTGGACGTTCCTTCCACGAAAGGAGACGGAACAACAGTATTCGCAACGAATCTCAGGGTGAGGCCAGCTGAGGCCGAGGCGTTCTGCAAGCGATACAGCCGCCGATGGCAGATTGAGAACGAGTATAAGAGCATCAAATACGACTTCTAGCGAAAACTTCCTCGAAAGACTACCGTGTCAGGCTCTTCTACTTTGTGTTCGCGGTGCTACTGTACAATCTCTGGCGATTGACTGATTTCCTCCCTGAAAGCACGAGTTGACGGAGACGTTGACTACCCACCGGTTCTGACCGCCGGAGAATGTGTTGAGTTAGCGTCCGCTGCGCAGATCCCGGCTGATTAGCTGGTTGAACCCATTCGGTTCGCTTTTCGTGGGTGAAAACGCTCTCTGAGCGCAGAAAGTTGTACTGATTCCTTCATCTACAGGGTTTGGTTCGGCAATCGACTCTTCCTATCGAATTGGATGGATTGGCTCACCGTCGGCTCGAAAATAAGCAAGCACTGCGTGTCCTCCGAAACTGTGTGCATCTACTGCCGGGAGATTCTATATATTGCTATAGAATTCATATCGGTTGATTAGCGACGGGATCGCGTATTTGACGGCTCACTCTTGCCGAACGATATGTGTGGATGAATAACACTCAGCGCTGCTGAATACATGAGTACAACTGTAAATAACGTATGCCACCTTCGGTCAACGGGTCTCCGTACTGGCTGTACACCAGCACGTCACCGATACTGGAAGCCGTTTTCGGCACAGTCGGATTGCCAAACGTACAGCAGTATCTCGATGATGGCCCGTACGATCCATTAAACGGGCTACATCCGCTGTACTGGAATCCGACTCTTTCGGAACCGTCTCTTAGCACTAATTCTTCCGGTATCGTTCATCGGTCACCCACGTACTGCAATGATGGCCGATCCGATGGAGACGATCGGACCGAAATACTCGAAATAGTTTCCGGCACAACCGAAACACTTCTGTGGATAGTTCGTGGTAGTCGTCATAATGACAAACACCCCTAATCGGTCCGTCGAACGGGCCTTCAGGATCGTCGACGAACTCTCGGAGAACGGCGGCGGCCGAGCCTCCGAACTCGCGGCTCGACTCGAGATGCCGGTGAGTACCGTCCACGACTACCTGCAAGCACTCGTCGAAACGGGGTACGTGACCGCCGAGAACAAGGAGTATCGGACGTCGACGCGGTTTCTCGAGGTCGGCCACCGCCAGCGCCACCGGCTGGAGGTCGTCAAAGCCGTCCGCGACGAACTCGCGACCGTCGCCGACGAGACCGGCGAACACGTGACGCTGCTGATCGAGGAGCACGACCAGGCGGTGATCCTCGCCGTCCAGGAGGGACCGGATGCGATCAACCTGTTCGCCTATCCCGGCGCGCGGATGCCGCTTCACGCGACGGCACCCGGCAAGGCGATGCTGGCTCACATGACCGACGGGCGCGTCGCTGAACTCGTCGATCAGGGGCTCGTCGAAGTAACGTCCCGGACGGTAACCGACCCCGACGTACTACTCGAGCAACTCGAGACGGTCCGACAGCGGGGCTACGCGGTCGACGAGGGCGAGCGCATCGCCGGGATGGTCTGCATCGCAGCGCCGGTGCTCGACAAGCGCGAGCAGATCCAAGGGGCGATCTGCGTCTGCGGTCCCGAGAGTCGCCTCGGCGAGACGCGCCGTGAGGAAATCGCGGACGTCGTCCAGCGCGCGGCGAACGTGACGCAGGTGAACCTGGATTACGTTTGAGCAACCTCGTTAGCGGCCGACGAACTCGGGGTCGTCATCGCCGAAGAAGGCGCCGAGTCCGCGCCGGTAGTCCTCCGTTCGGGCCGCCGCGGCGATCGCGTCGGTTTCGGCCGCGAGCTGGGCCTCGAGTTCACGACCGTAGCTCTCGGTCAGGAGTCGGCTCGCGGCTCCGAGCGCCTGGGTCGGCCCTGCCGCCAACTCGTTCGCGAGTTCAGCAACGTGCGCATCGAACTCGTCGGTGGGGACGACCTCGGTTGCAAGACCGAGGTCGACGGCTTCCTCGGGGCCGATCGGCCGGTCTCGAAGGACGATTTCCTTCGCGTTCCGGAGGCCGACGAGTCGCGGCAGGAAGAAGGTTGAGCCGCCGTCGCCGGTCAGTCCGATGCCGGGGTAGGCAAAGCGCAGGGTCGCGTCTTCGCCGAGGACGAGCAGGTCGGGCATCAGCGCGAGGCTGAAGCCGATTCCGGCGGCGATACCGTTGACGGCACCGACGACGGGCGTTTCGGCTTGGTGGAACTGGACGATCGCCTCGTGGGCGCGGCCGGCGAGTTCGCGGAGGCGCGCGGCGTCGGCCTCGTCGCCCTCGAGTTGGGCGAGGTCGGCACCGGAGCCGAAGAACTGGCCGGCGTGGGTCAGCACGATACAGCGCGTCTCCCGGTCCTCGCCGAGGGTCGTCGCGACCGAAACGAGTTCGTCGGCCATCTCGAGGGTGAGCGAGTTCCGTCCGGCCGCGCTGTCGAGCGTCACCGTCGCCACGCCGTCGTCGTGATTGACGGCGAGGTTTTCGTAGTCGGTCATGTCAGTCAGCGATTCGTGACGGTGGTGGTTAACTGTTATCGTCCATCCGAGCACGGCACCCAGCCGCTGCCGCGTGGTTTACACAGTGATCCGAGCCGGATCTATTTCCGACTCTGCCGGAACGAGAGCGTATAGGCCGGCCCAACCGGTTCGTTTCCTGAAAATCGGACACTTTAGTATCCCGCTCACGAATATTCGACCATGGAACTGACGAGCGAACAGGAACTCGTTCGGGATACCGTTCGGGAGTTCGTCGAAAACGAGGTCGGGAGCGACGTTCGCGAAGCCGACGAGACCCAGACGTTCCCCGAAGACGTGTGGGACGGGCTGGCCGAACTCGATCTGACGGGGCTTACGGTCCCCGAGGAGTACGGCGGCATGGACGTCGACGAAGTGACCTACAGTATCGTCAACGAAGAACTCGCCTACGGCCACCTCGCGGTGGCGACGGCGCTGTCGGTCCACTGTCTCGCAACGTCGTGCATCCGCGAGTTCGGTTCCGAGAGTCGCCGGGAGGAGTGGCTCCCCGAGATGGTCTCGGGTCGTCCCGTCGGCGCGTTCGCCCTGTCGGAACCCGACGCCGGCTCGAACCCGGCGGAGATGACGACGGAGGCCGTCCGCGAGGGCGACGAGTACGTCATCAACGGCAAGAAACAGTGGATCACGAACGGCGAACGGGCGGGCGTGGTCGTCCTCTTCGCGAAGACGGACAGGGACGATCCCGAGACGGTCACCCAGTTTCTGGTGCCGAAGGACACGGCGGGACTCGAGGTCGGCAAGAAGGAGGACAAACTGGGCCTGCGGGCGAGCGACACGACGACGCTCATTTTCGACGACGTGCGGATTCCGGCCGAGAACCGGCTGACCGAGGTCGGATCGGGACTCAAGGCCGCCTTTTCGATCCTGACCGGCGGCCGAATTGCGATCGCGAGTCAGGCGGTCGGCGTGGCGCAGGCGGCGCTCGACGCCGCGGTCGCGTACGCGAACGAACGCGAGCAGTTCGGCCAGCCGATCATCGAGCACCAGGCGATCGGCCACAAACTCGCGGACATGCAAACCGACGTGCAGGCGGCTCGCCTGCTCACGCGGGACGCCGCGCGGAAGAACGAAGACGGCGTCGATCCGACGGCCGCGGCCATGGCCAAGTACTTCGCCAGCGAGGCGGCGGTCGACGTGGCCAACGAGGCCGTCCAGGTCCACGGCGGCTACGGCTACACCAAGGACTTCGACGTCGAGCGCTACTACCGCGACGCGAAGATCACGACGATCTACGAGGGCACCAGCGAAATTCAGAAGAAGATCATCGCGCGCGACCTCAAATCGCGCTGAGGTACAGCGTTGAGAGACGACCGCAGCGTTACTCGTACTCGTAGAAGCCCCGTCCCGCTTTCTTACCGAGCTCGCCCGCCTCGACCTTGCGCTTTAAGAGGTAGGCCGGCTGGTACCGATCCCCGAGTTCGTCGTGCAGCGTCTCCGAGGCGTGCAGGCAGATGTCCAGGCCGATGTGGTCGGCCAGGGTGAGCGGGCCCATCGGGACGTTCGTTCCGAGTTCCATCCCGGCATCGATGTCTTCCTTCGTGGCCACGCCCTCGTCGTAGGCCCGGATGCCCTCGTTGATCCAGGGCATCAGAATGCGGTTCGTGACGAAGCCGGGCTTGTCGTCCGATTCCCACGTCGTCTTCCCGAGGTCCTCGGCGAACTCGTGGGCCAGGTCGACGGCCTCGTCGCTCGTCTTCTCGCCGACGACGACCTCGACGCCCTCCATGATCGGGACGGGGTTCATGAAGTGCAGGCCGACGACCCGCGCCGGCCGGTCAGTCGCGCTCGCGATCGAGGTGATCGAGATCGTGCTCGTGTTCGTCGCCAGAAGCGTTTCGGCGGCGACAGTGTCGTCGAGTTCGGCGAAGATCTCGCGTTTCACGTCGAGATCCTCGAGTGCCGCCTCGACGACGAGATCGCAGTCCGCGAGGTCGTCGAGGTCGGTGGTGCCCTCGATTCGGTCGCGGATCACGTGGGGGTCGTCCGGGAGGGCGTCCCGGTCGTCGAGACGGCCGAGGCTCTCGTCGATCGAGTCGAAGCCGCTGTCGACGAACTCCCGTTTAATGTCGCGCATGACGACCTCGTAGCCGTTCGTTGCGGCGACCTGTGCGATGCCGTTGCCCATCGTCCCCGCGCCGACGACGCCGACGCGGTCTACCGTCTCCGGGGTCCGGTGCATACGCAACCTCTGCTGTCACGAGCAGTATAAGTGTGCCGACTCGCTGGCTGAGCGGTCGACCGCGCGAACGCGAGGGCAGTTAGCCGTGCTGTGCCTGTTCCTGTTCGCGGAGTTCGATCCGTCGAATCTTCCCGCTCGAGGTCTTCGGCAACTCGTCGGTGAACTCGATCCGGCGGGGGTATTTGTAGGGTGCAGTCTCCGCTTTCATGAACGCCTGCAGTTCGTCCGTTAGCTCCACGGTCCCCTCGTAGCCGTCGGCGAGGATCACGTAGGCTTTGACGACGCTCCCGCGCTCCTCGTGCGGACTCCCGACGACGGCCGCCTCGGCGACCGCGTCGTGGCTGACGAGTGCATCCTCGACTTCGAAGGGACCGATCCGGTAGCCCGAGGAGATGATGATGTCGTCGGCCCGTCCCTCGAAGAAGAAGTAGCCGTCTTCATCCTGTCTCGCGAGGTCGCCCGTCCGATAGAACTCCCCCGAGAGCTTTTGTTCGTCCAGATGGGGTTTCTCGTAGTAACCGTCGAAGATCGCCGGCGAGCCGACGGGCACCGCGATTTCGCCGATTTCGCCCGCCTCGACTTCCGCTTCGTCGTCGACATCGATGATGGTCGCGCCGACGTCCGGCGTCGGCTTCCCCATGCTGCCGGGCTTGACATCGATCCCCGGATAGTTCGACACGAGCGCAACCGTCTCGGTCTGGCCGTAGCCGTCGCGCGGGGTCACCCCCCAGGCGTCCTCGATTCGCTCCATCGGCTCCCGATTGAGCGGTTCGCCCGCCGAAAGCGCATCGCGCACCCGTACGTCGTACGCATCGAGGTCCGCATTAGCCAGCATCCGGTACTGCGTCGGAACGGCACAGAGCTTCGTGACGCCCTCGGTTTCGAGGATCTCGAGGAACGTCTCGGGCTCGAACTCGCCGTCGTATATGAGCTGGGTCGCGCCGGTCGTCAGCCCGACGCCGACCGGGCTCCAGAACCACTTCGCCCAGCCCGTTCCGGTCGTCGCCCACAGGAGTTCGTCCGCGAGTTCAGTCTCGTCGTCGATGTTCCACCAGTGGGGCGCGTTGATCCGATTGAAGCAGTACATCCAGCGGTGTTTGTGCAGGACGGGTTTCGGCTTGCCCGTCGTCCCGCTCGTGTAGTTGATCGACATCGGGTCCGCGGCGCCGAGGTCGGGACCGTCGTAGTCGGTCGGCTGGTCGGCGAGGACCGCCCGGACGGAGGTCCAGTGAACGTCGCTCTCGCCCGCTTCCCCATGCTCGTCTGCAAGCGCAGCATCGTCTCCGTCTAGTACGATCACCCGCTCGATCGGCGTCTCCGAGAGCACCGGCTCGACCATGTCGGTCAGCGACTCGTGGACGACGATCGTCGTCGCGTCGCAGTCGGTCGCCCTGAACTCGATGTCGTTCGCGCGCAGCATCGACGAACAGGGGACCAACAGCGCCCCGGTCGCGAGCGCGCCGAGTTGGATCGCGAACGCGTCCGGATGGCGCGGGAACAGGTGCATCACTCGGTCGTCCTTCTCCACCCCGAGTTCGGCTAGGCCGTTCGCAAAGCGGTACATATCGTCCCGGAGATCGGCGTACGTCCGCTCGCGTTGTGCGCCCGTCGCATCGCGGAAGTAAACGGCGGCGCGGTCGCCGAACGACTGGGCGTGCTCGGCAACGCGCGCCGTGACTGTGTATGACTCGGGAATCTCCCACTCGTCCACCGCGGTCGTATCGGTCGCCATGGGCAGTAGGTATCACACCACATGTCTTTATGGTTTCGACACCGATCCCGGGACGGTCCGAGTCGACTCGTACTCGCCACCGGTCGAAATGATCCGAGATGGCCGTCCCCGCCGCTGGCGGACGACCGTTCAACGAGTAACAACAAGACTTTAGATTCCTGCCAGACATATCCTCACTAATGTTCGACCAGGAAGAGATAGACCGGATTCGCGAACGGCGCGAGCAGTGGACCGAGGAGACGCTCGAGTCGACCCTCGACCACCGCGGCGAGCGCCAGAATCGGTTCGCGACGGTCTCGAACCACGAGGTCGACCGCCTCTATACGCCCGACGACATCGCCGAACTCGACTACGAGGACGATCTGGGATTCCCCGGCGAGCCGCCGTACACGCGCGGCCCGTATCCGACGATGTATCGCGGACGCACGTGGACGATGCGCCAGTTCGCCGGCTTCGGGACGGCGGAGGAGACGAACGAGCGGTTTCACTACTTGATCGATCAGGGCCAGACGGGTCTCTCGACGGCGTTCGACATGCCGTCGCTGATGGGGATCGACTCGGACCACCGGATGAGTCAGGGAGAGGTCGGCAAGGAGGGCGTCGCGGTGGACACGCTGCGAGATATGGAAATCCTCTTCGACGGCATCGATATCGGCGAGGTATCGACCTCGTTTACGATCAACCCCTCCGCGGCGGTCATCTACGCGATGTACATCGCGCTGGCCGACCAGCAGGGCGTTCCGCGCGATGAGATCCGAGGAACCTTGCAGAACGACATGCTGAAGGAGTTCATCGCGCAGAAGGAGTGGGTCGTTCCCCCGCAGCCGTCGCTCGAGGTCGTCACCGACACGATCGAGTTCGCCGTCGAGGAGACGCCGAAGTTCCACCCGGTTTCCATCTCGGGCTACCACATCCGCGAAGCGGGATCGACGGCGGCCCAGGAGGCCGCGTTCACCCTCGCGGACGGCTTCGCCTACGTCGAGGACTGTCTGGACCGCGGCCTGGATGTCGACGAGTTCGCGCCGCTGCTGTCCTTTTTCTTCAACTCGCACAACTCGATCTTCGAGGAGGTGGCGAAGTTCCGCGCCTCGCGGCGGATTTACGCCCGCGTCATGGAGGAGTGGTACGACGCCGAGCGCGACGAGTCCAAGCGGCTCAAGTTCCACACGCAGACGGCCGGCCAGTCGCTGACCGCCCAGCAGCCGCTCAACAACATCGTTCGGGTGACGATTCAGGCGCTGGCGGGCGTCTTCGGCGGCACGCAGTCGTTGCACACGAACAGTTTCGACGAGGCGCTCGCGCTGCCGACCGAGAAGGCGGTCCGAGTCGCCCTGCGGACCCAGCAGATCATCGCCGAAGAGTCCGGCGCGGCCGACATCGTCGATCCGATGGGCGGCAGTTTCGCGATCGAGAAACTCACGAACGAGATGGAAGCCCAGATCACGGCCTACCTCGAGGAGATCCAGGAGATGGGCGACGGGTCGATCCGCGACGGCGTTCTCGACGGGATCGAGCAGGGGTACTTCCAGCGGGAGATTCAGGACTCGAGCTACGAGTACCAACAGCGCGTCGAGCGCGGCGAGGAAGTCGTCGTCGGCGTCAACGAGTTCACGATCGAGGAGGATACGTCGCCGGAGATCCTCGAGATCGACGAGACGACGCGGGATCGACAGCTCGAGCGGCTCGAGCGGGTCAAGCGCGAGCGCGACGACGAGGCGGTCGAGGCGGCGCTTGCGGCCCTCTCGGACGCGATTCCGACGAACGAAAACGTCATGCCGTACATCGTCGATGCGGTCAAGACCTACGCGACGATGGGCGAGATCATGCAGGTGTTCGAGGACCATCACGGTGCGTATCAGGAGGAACTCAGCCCGGTTTAATACCGGATCTACAAAATATCTGTTGTACCGACATACGTCGGAGGGAGAGAACGAACCTGAGTGCTGCCGTTGAATTCAATATCCGACGTAAATCGCTCTTTGAGGCATTATAGTGGCTAATTCAGTGAAAAAGTTGACCGTGAACGAACGATATGTGTTGAACGGAGAGACGATCTGAATTGGGACGAGAGCCCTTGAAATGCGTATAGAACGCAGACACCAGATGAGGCCATCTGCTATTGCGAATAGTTCTGCGTTCTGTGAGATCGGCAGAATAGAATTATATCATATACATCATTGACCTATCGGGTAAGTTCGGATCCGACCGGTACCGTCCAACTGTCTGAGAGGTACTTTTCGGCGATGAAGACGAGTGCGAAGACGGCGATGCCAGCAACCTGGGCAAACAGGGCCGGGTAGACCATGATGAACGCGCCGAGCCAGAACAGGCCGAAGCGGATCGGGATGGTGTACTGGCGGTCGAAGTAAAACGGATAGTTGAGCCCGTAGATGATCGTCACCGCGCCGAGCAGGACGGCACCGGCCGTGATTAGCGACTGGAGACCGAGTGCGGTCGAGACGAGTTCAGGGTGGTAGATGAACGACAGGGGGAGGACGAAAAGCGGCGCGGCGATCGTCATCGCGGTGGCGCACGTTTCCCAGAAGTTGGATTCGGCGATGCCGGCGGCGACGACGACGGCGATGGCGACGGGCGGGGTGACGCCGGCCATGACGGCGGCGTAGAACACCATGTAGTGGGCCGCGAGTTCGGGGACGCCGAAGTCGTTGACGAACGCCGGAGCGACGAGGGTGGAGGTAATCACGTAGGCCGCGACGGTCGGCATGCCGATGCCCATGACGATACAGACGAGCATGCCGAGGATGGCGGCGATGAACAGGACGCCGCCGGAGATGTCCATCAGCATCAGCGCGATCTTCGAGGGGGTGCCGGTCACCATCAGCAGGTCGACGATGCCGTTGACGGCGGCCAGGATGATGGCGATCGGCGCGAGGATGATCGCGCCACGGCGAAAGCCGGCGACGGTGTTGCCGAGTTCGGTGACGAGCGAGTCGACGATGCGGGACCGGCGGACCGAACGGAGGCGCGGGCTTCGGGGCGACGGCCGGTCGTCGAGTTCGACGGTCGCGGATCGGCGTCCGGTGGCGACCGCGTAGATCGACTGGAGCACGGGGGTCGCGATACCGAGGCCGATCATGGTGGCAATGGTCCAGAGGGCGGACGTCGCGACGGTCCACTGCAACACGCCGAGCAGGGCGATCAGGACGACGAAGGGGATGCCGAATCGAATTCCTTCAACGAGTTTGTCCCCGCGGGTGAGCCGATTGTCGAAGAGGTCATCGAACTGCAGGTCCTGGCTCCCGACCTCGCGAATCGAGGTGTAGTGGACGCCGATGACGATGCTGGCGACGAGGATCGCGGCGGGCAGCAGTCCGGCGGCGATGACGTCGACGTAGGCGATCTGGAGGAACGAGGCCATCACGAACGCCGAGGCACCCATGACCGGCGGCAGGACCTGCCCGGAGGTCGAGGCCGTCCCCTCGATCGCGGCCGCCGTCCGCGGGCGGAGGCCGCTGTCGATCATCGTCGGAATGGTGAACGAGCCGGTCATCCCGGCGTTTGCGGCGTAACTGCCGTTCACCGAGCCGATGATCGCGCTCGCGAGGACGGCGGTCTGGGCGACGCCCGATTCGATGTACTTCGAGCTCGCGATCGCCACCCGAAGGATGAGATCGAACGCGCCGTAGGCGAACAACAGTCCGGCGTACAGGAGAAACGGCGCGATCAGCGTGGCCGTAAGCTGCGTCAGCGAGCCGAAGAACCCGCCGAGATCGGTGATCAGAACCTGCAACATGTACCGCGTATCGATTCCGGCGTGGCCGAAGATGCCGGGCAGCATCCACCCGTAGAGGGCGTACAGGATCGCACCGACGACGAGACCGAGGAAAATCTTCCCGTAGGACCGCCAGGTCAGGTACAGGATGACGGCGACCACCAGCCAGGCGAGGTGGTACTCGTGCTCCAGCGCCCGTCCCTGCCGCTGCTGGTAGACGGCTTCGAAGTTCGTAAACAGGTAGGCGCAGGCGACGATCATCACGCTGGCGCAGGCGATCAGTATCAACAGATCGAGATCGTCGCCGGCTTCGATCGATCCAACCGCCTCGTTGAGGATGTACAGTACCAGAATGCTGCCGAGGAACACGACGGCGTACTGCGCTCGGCTCAGCGTGCCGGGTGAACTCGCCCAGAAGAGGACGATTCCCCAGAAGAGCAGCGCGCCGATCGTGATCGCGGAGTTGAGGTATCGGAGCGTTGTTTCTCGAACGGTCGTCGGTGTCGGTTGTGCTGTCGTCATGGTTGCAGTGGTGGGTCAGTAGCGCAGGTCGTCCGCCCGTCGTCAGTTGTAAGAGCCGGCGTCGTCGGGATCGCCGACGAGCCAGTCGTCGTTCCAGGCGTCCTGGTCCTGGTAGTACTCCGCCGCACCGGGATGCCAGGGGTAGTCGCCGATCGCCGCCGACGTGAGTTCGTCGAGCGATTCGGGGGTGAATCGCGGTTCGGCGTCGCGAACGGCGTCTCCGTGTTCGTGTGCGATCCGCGTGAGTTCGTAGACGCGATCCGTGGACGTCTCGGGGTGAAACGTAAACGTCACTTCGAGGTCCCAGGAGACGATCCCGTCGGCACCGATGTCCTGTTGCCACTGGAAGTCTTCGACGACGTCGTCGTACTCCGAAAACCCGGCACCGGAGTACTCCTGGATCGCCTCGACGAGTTCGTCCGTGTGTTCGACGTATCGAACGTCGGTCCGACTGTCGTACTCGACGACGAAGCCGGTGTTGCCGACGCCGGGGGTGCCGTAGGCGATCGCGGCGTCGATCGTCCCCTCTTCCATCGCACCGGGGGCGTCGTCGACGCCCATGTCGACGATGTCCATCTCCTCGTAGACGTCCGCGACCTGGGGCATCTGCCAGACGTCGAGCGTCGTCGCGCGGGTCGAGTAGCCGGGCTCGGCCGGGTAGACGGTGGCACCCGCGAGATCGTCGAAGGTTTCGATGTCGGTGTCAGAACGGGCGACGACGTAAATGCTGTAGGGAAAGGCGAGAAACCCCTGCCAGGGGAGCGTCTCGACCGGACTGTCGGCGAACATATCCTCGCTGTTCATCGCTTTGGACATCGTGTTCGTGTCGACGATGCCGCCGTCGACCTGACCGTCGCTCATCCGGTTCGTCGTCCCGACGTAGCCCGGACTTTCGATCGTCGAGTACGCCACGTCCTCGCCGTGGTCGGAGACGGCCTGTTCGAACGCCAGTCCGACGTCCCACGTGCCGCCGGCGGACGCGCCCATTCGAACTGTATCTCCGCCCCCGCCGCCCAAACAGCCCGCCGCGCCGAGCGCACCGATCGCTGCACCTGTCTGTAGGACGCTCCGGCGGCTGACGTTACCAATAACCATGATGGGTCTACCATCGACTGGGTATCGTATATATTCTTTGGTGAGAGATAACGTACCACTGGAGCGAAAACCGAACTCGGTCAGCAAGCGGCGCTATCGCCCGAGGACGCTCGCAAGCGCCTCGTCGGACAGCACGGCCGAGAGCACCGGCTCCGTGTGCTCGCCGAGCCGCGGCGGTTCGTGTCCCGATCGCGTCGTCTTGCCGGTGAACTCGATCGGGCAGGTTGGGAACGGAAGGTCGACGCCGTCGATCGTCAGCTCGTCGAGCGTTCCGCTCGCCCGGAGGTGTTCGTCCTCGAAGACCTCGACGGTGTCCTGGACCGGCGCTCCCGGCAGGCCGCGCTCGCGGAACAGTTCGAACCACTCGTCGTTCGTTCGCTGCTCGAAGATCGGTTCGAGTGCAGCCGTCAGCGATTCGCGATGCTCGACGCGATCGTTGTTGGCCGCGTAGCGGTCGTCGGTCGCGAGTTCGGGGCGGTCGATGGCCTCACAGAACGCGGTCCAGGTGTCGTCGCTGCCGATGGCGACGGCGAACCAGCCGTCTGCGGTTTCGACGGTGCGGTAGGGTGCCAGCGAGGGGTGGACGGTGCCCCGTCGCGGGTACGGTTCCTCGGTGACGAACGTGCGCCCCGCCCGCTCGGTGAGCCAGGAGACGAGCCCTTCGAACATGGGCACGTCGATGTACTGGCTCTCGTCGTTGTAGAGTGCGGTCGTGATGCCGATGACGGCGTACATGCCGGCGCAGATGTCGCCGATCGGAATGCCGGGGCGGGCCGGCGGGCCGTCCGCTTGGCCGGTGATGCTCATGCTGCCGCCGAGCGCCTGGACGACCATGTCGAAGGCGGGCATGTCGCGGTAGGGTCCCTCGAGAAAGCCGGAGATAGAGCAGTAGACGAGTTCGTCGGTGACCTCGCGGAGGTCGTCGTAGTCGAGGCCCCACTTTGCCATCGTGCCGGGACGGTAGTTCTCGACGAGCACGTCGGCCGTCTCGGCGAGGCGTTCGAGGGCGGCGGCACCCTCCTCGGAGGCCAGGTTCAACTCAACGCTTCGCTTGCCGCGGTTGAGCGACGTGAAGTAGGCGGTGAGACCGGAGTCGCCGATTTCGGGACCGACGCTTCGCGTGATGTCGCCGCGGTCGGGCCGTTCGATCTTGACGACGTCCGCGCCCATATCCGCGAGCAGTTGCGTCGCGAAGGGTCCCGAAAGCATCTGCGTACAGTCGAGGACGCGAACGCCCTCGAGCGGGGCGTTCTCCGTCGGCGTCCCGGCCGGCGTCGACAGCGGGTCGGATGTCATGTCTCGAGTACCGTTCGCTCCCGTAATGAGCACTCCGTTCTCTCTCGCCTCGCCCGGCCCGCGGACGATCCCTGCAGCGTCGTCAGCCGAGATAGCGGACGAACCAGAGGGCAAGCATCGCGAACAGCGCCAGGGCGAGGACGACCTCGATGGCAGTGACGGCGGCGGGGACGTACGTCCGGATACCCGCCGCCGTCTCGTCGTAGCGCTCGTGGACGCGGCCGAGCGTCTCTACCACCCGCGTTCCGATCGTCTCGTCCGAAGCCATGCGTGATACACACTGACTACCGTGTTAAATCCACTCGTTTTGTCGTTTCAAAGCTGAACTCGTCGGCACCGCTGGAATCGACGCCCTAGAAGCCGGTGGTCCCGTCGAGCAGGTGTTCCTCGACGACGCGGTCGTCGAGTTCAACGCCGAGGCCCGGCGTCTCCGGAACCTCGATGGAGCCGTCCCGGATCAGCGGTTCATCGCGCTCGGTCAGATCGTCCCACCAGTCGACCTCGAGCGCGTGGAACTCGAGGACGTCGAAGTTGGGGATCACTGCGCCGAGGTGGACGCAGGCCATCGTCCCGACCGGGCTACAGACGTTGTGCGGTGAGATCGGGATGTAGTTTTCTTCGGCGCGGTCGGCGATACGCATCGTTTCGCCGAGGCCGCCGACGGTCGTCGGATCGGGCGTGACGATGTCGACGCCGTGGTCGTAGATGAGGCCCGAAAGTTCGTGGACGCGAAATCGGTTCTCGCCGGTGGCGACCGGCGTGCGCGTGGCCTTCGTGACTTCCTTCTGGGCGTCCATGTTTTCCGGCGGGACGAGGTCTTCGAGCCACATGAGGTCGTAGGGCTCGAGTTCGTAGGCGAGCCGTTTCGCGCTCTCGACGGAGTAGTCCCAGTGGCAGTCGAACGCGAGGTCGACGTCGTCGCCGATCTCCTCGCGGACGGCGGCGACGATCTCGCGTTTCTCCTCGATGGCGCCGTTCGTGAGTCGGCCGTTGAACGGGTCGGGATCGTTGTCTTGCTCGAGGTCGAGGTCGAATTTGAGAGCGCGAAAGCCCGTGTCGACGACGCGGCGGGCCTCGTTCGCGTAGGCCTCGGGCGAGTAGGCCTCGGCGTCCGCGTAGTCGGTGTAGCCGTCCTCGACGGCGTAGGCCTCGCCGGCGTGGCAGTCGCAGTAGATGCGGACCTCGTCGCGGAGTTTGCTGCCGAGCAACTGGTAGACCGGCAGGTCGAGGAGTTTCCCGGCGGCGTCCCAGAGGGCGATTTCGATGCCGGAGGCCGCGGTGACGACCTTGCCGGTCGTGCCGCCGTGGCCGGACATCTCCTGGATGATCCGTCTGTAGAGGCGCTGGACGTCGAGCGGGTTCTCGCCGAGCAGGAAGCGTTCGGCGTACTCGACGAGTTCGGGGACGCCGCCGCCGCGGTAGGCTTCGCCGATGCCGGTGACGCCGGCGTCGGTTTCGATCCTGATGAGGTTCCACTCGAAGTTGCCCTCGACGACGCAGGTGTCGATGGCGGTGATTTCGACGGTGCGGCTGTCGGCTCGGTTCTCGATCCGGTTGGAGAAGTCTTTCATGGTGTCGGTAAGTCGGTCGGTGACGAGTCGGAGTTCGGTTCGCCGGACGGATCGGGTATCGATTCGCTCGGGTGTGTTCCGCGTGCAGTGTCGGTGGTTGGAGGCTGGGCGTTCGTCTCATCGCTCGTATCGGAACCGCTCGATCGCACCCTCGTCCAATCGGACGCCGTGTCCCGGCTCCTCCGGCAGGGAAATCATGCCGTCGTCCGGGCGCAACGGCGCTTCGACGATGTCGTCGAAGACCTTCACGTCCATGTCCCGATAGAAGTACTCCACCCAGAGGGCGTTCTCGATCGAGCCGACCAGCGAGGCGTGAAGGTTCCAGTTGTAGTGAGGCGCGATCGGCACGTCGAGCGCCGCCGCGTGGTGGGCGATCTTGAGCCACTCCGTGATGCCGCCACAGACCGTCGCGTCCGGCTGGAGGATGGTCGCCGCGCCGTCGCTGTACAGCCGCTCGAAGTCGTAGCGCGGACCCTCGAGTTCACCCGTCGCGACCGGGTACGAGATCGCGTCGTTGACCGCGGTCATCGCCTCGGTGCTGTCGATCATGACCGGTTCTTCGATGAAGTACGGGTCGTAGGGTTCGAACGCGCGGCAGTTGCGGATGGCTTCCGTCGCGCTCGACCAGGCCCCGTTGGCGTCGAGCAACAGGGTGCGCTCGTCGCCGATTTCCTCGCGGACGGCCGCGACGCGATCGGCTTCCGCCTCGAGGGACCGCCGGCCGACCTTCATTTTGACGACGTCGTGGCCCTCGTCGACGTACCGGCGCATCTCCTCGCGCAGCCCCTCGTGGCCCTTGTCGTCGCGGTAGTAGCCGCCGCTGGCGTAGGACGGAACCGCGTCGGCGTGCCCGCCGAGGAGTTTGTACAGCGGCTGCTCGGCGATCTTCGCTTTCAGGTCCCACAGCGCGATATCGACGGTCGAAATCGCCCGCAGGAGGAGTCCTGAGCGGCCGATTTGAACGGTCCCGTCGTACATCTCGCGCCACAGTCGTTCGGTGTCTCGCGGGTCCTCCCCGACGAGCATCGGCTCGAGGAGCGACTCCACCGCCTGCGAGATCAGGTGCGCGCCCTCGTACCCGAGCGAGTAGCCGACGCCCTCGCGGCCGTCCGCGGTGCGAACGAACGTGATCGCGTGGTCGCGGGCGGTCAGCGTCCGGTTCGAGAAGGACACCGGCTCCGCCAGCGGGATCTCTACCGGAACGCTCTCGATTGCTGTGATCTCCACAGTCGATGCACGTCAAACGGTACCAAAAACCATTCACCATGCGGCAAGTGTCGCCTGTGGTTACGGTTCAGATTCAACCCTCCCCCCGCCGATCCCGTTTCACGCCGCGGAATCCCGTACGTGGCCGATAGTATATATACCACGATCGAAACAAGCCACTATGGAGTTCCCCGATCGGTGCGACCTCCAGGAACTGCTCGACCCGCAGCCGCTCCCGTCGTTCGCACGCGTTCGATACGACCCGGCCACTGCGACGCTCGACACCCCGCTCGAAACGGTCCGCGACGAGCTGGAGCGACTCCCGCTCGACGAACTCGAACCGGGCGCAACCGTGGCGGTCGGCCTCGGCAGCAGAGGGATTCACCGGATCGCGGACATCGCCGCGGAGACGGTTGCCACGCTCGACGAGCGGGGATTCGAGCCGATCATCGTTCCCGCGATGGGGAGCCACGGCGGCGCGACGCCCGAGGGCCAGCGCGAAATCCTCGCCGCGCTCGGGATCAGCGAGGAGCGCGTCGGTGCTCCCGTCGAAGCCACGATGGCCGTCGAGCAGGTCGACGAGGTCGCCGTCGGCGACACGGCCACACCGGTCTACTTCTCCGCCGCCGCACTCGAGGCGGACGCGGTACTGGTGATCAACCGGGTCAAACCGCACACGAACTTCACCGGCCGGATCGAAAGCGGGTGCTGCAAGATGCTCGCCGTCGGCCTCGGCAAACAGCGAGGCGCGCGGGCGTTTCACTCGACGGCGCTCGCGGAAGGCTACGTCCCCACCATCGAGGCGCTAACCGCCGCCATCCGCGACTCCACCCCGCTGCTCGGCGGCCTCGCGCTCGTCGAAAACTTCCACGAGGAACTCGGCCACATCGAGGCGATTCCGGCACTCGAACTCGAGACGCGCGAACCCGAACTGCTCGAGCGGGCGACCGCGGAGATGGCGACGCTGCCCGCCGACGACATCGACCTCCTCGTCGTCGACGAACTCGGGAAGGAGATCTCCGGCGCGGGCATGGACACGAACGTGATCGGCCGGTATCGAGTCATCAACGCGCCCGATCCCGACGAGCCCTCGATCGATCTCATCTACGCGCGCGGACTTACCGAGAAGACGAAGGGCAACGGCAACGGCATCGGCCTCGCGGACATCACGCGCCGGCGAGCGGTCGAGCAACTCGACCTTCAGAAAGTGTACGCGAACGCCTTGACCAGCGGCTCGCTCTCCAAGGCGAAACTCCCGCCCGTCGCACCGGACGACGAACTCGCGCTTCGGATCGCGCTGCCCGCCCTCGGCGGCTACGATCCCGCCACCGCCCGCATCGTCTGGATCGAGAACACGACCGCCCTCGCCGAGTTCCGCGTCTCCGAGGCGCTTGCCGCTGAACTCGAGAGCGACGACGAGATCACCGTGCTCGAGCGAGAACGGCTGCGATTCGGGGACGGTACGGCCGCGTTCGATGCCTGAGGCTACTCTACAATGTGGTCCGTTGCACTCGCGTCCGAGGCGTAGGTCACGTTCAGTTCGAGTTCGTTCGCGGCGGCGAGCATCATGCTCGGAACCTCGTCTTCGAACCACTCGCCGGTGAGGCGGTGTGAGGGGCCGGCGACGGCGAGTGCGCCGACGGCCCGGCCGTCGCGTTTGACCGGGACCGCGGTGCCGTTGAGGCCGTCGACGTGTTCCTCGCGGTTGAACGCGACGCCGCGCTCACGGACGGTTTCCAGTTCGTCGTAGAGCGCGTCGCGGTCGGTGATCGTGTTCGTCGCGTGGGCGGGCAGGCCCCACTGATCGAGGATGTCGTCGACGTGCTCGCGGGGGGAGTGTGCGAGGATCGCCTTGCCGGCGGAGGAGGAGTGGAGGTGGATCTGTCGGCCGACGCCGAAGCCGACGCGGACGGCCCGGCTACCGGTTTCGACGTGCAGGTAGATGCCGAGCCCGTGGTCTTCGACGACGAACTGGGCGCGTTCGCCGGTTTCCTCGGCGAGTTCCTGGATATGAGGCTTGGCCATCTCGTAGGCCGGATCGCGCGTCTGGGCGGCCCGGCCCAACCGCGCAAAGCGCAGGCCGATCTGATAGCGGTCGCCGTCGCGAGAGACGTATCGAAGGTCCGAAAGCGTCTGCAAGTGCCTGTGTGTCGTGCTTTCTGCCAGTCCGAGCCGATCCGCAATCGCGGAGAGGCGGGCGGGACCGAGTTCCTGCAGCGCGTGAATAATTTCGAAGCTGGTGTTCGTGGTCTGGATCGCGTCGGTGTCGTTCCGGTCCGCCATAGTGACTGTCGGTCGGACCGCTACTTAGTAGTTCCGCCCTGTGGAATCTATCGTGACCGAAGTGTAACGCTGCTGGTTCACCCGGATAGCGAGGATCCTGCGGTAGCGCGTCTGGTACAGCGGTTAGCCGGGGCTGTGACTGCAGACGGCGTCACGAAACGCTTCTATGGGCCGGAATTCAAGAATCGGACGAGGCGTGTCGTCGGTCGAACGGCGCTGTCACATTACAAGTGTACATATGTAATCTATTATCGAGTACTAAGCGGACGAAACCGCATGGCTGTGGAAAAGACGGTCGTTAGCCGTTGAAAGCCGAGGTACGTGTGGGCACAAGCTGATTCCGTAGCACGGAATCCAGCGGTTGCCGACGAAGTCTCGCCTCCCGTTGGGATTACCGCAACGGCAACCTTTTTCATGCTCTCCTTTGGCTTTACGGACGATATGGACCTACAGATCGACGGCAACGCGGCGCTGGTGACGGCCTCCTCGAGCGGCCTCGGAAAGGCGTCTGCGCGGGCGCTCGCCCGGGAGGGCGCAAACGTCGTCATCAACGGCCGCGACGCGGATCGACTCGCGGACGCGAAAGCCGATATCGAATCGGACGCGACCGGCGAGATCGTCACCCAGCAGGGCGATCTGACCGACGAGGACGACATCGAAGCGCTGGTCGAGACGACCGTCGACGAGTTCGGCGGCATCGACCACCTCGTGACGAGCGCCGGCGGCCCGCCGTCCGGTCCGTTCCTCGACACCGACGACGAGGACTGGTACCAGGCCTACGACCTGCTCGTCATGAGCGTCGTCCGCCTAGCTCGGGAGGCGGAACCGCACCTGCGCGAGAGCGACGCGGGAACCATCGTCAACATCACCTCCCGGAGCGTCAAAGAGGCGATCGACAGCCTCGTCCTATCGAACTCGGTTCGGATGAGCGTCATCGGCCTGGAGAAGACCCTCTCGCAGGAGTTCGCGCCCGACGTGCGGACGAACGCGGTGCTTCCCGGACCACACGAGACCGAGCGCATCGAAGAACTCGTCAATCAGGCCGTCGACCGCGGCGAGTACGACTCCTACGAAGCGGGGCTCGACGACTGGGCGAGCAACCCGCTCGAGCGCGTCGGCGATCCGATGGAACTGGGCAACACCGTCGCGTTCCTCTCCTCGCCGCTGTCGGGCTACATCAACGGCGAGAGCGTCCTCATCGACGGGGGGTCGACCGGAGCGAACCTATGAAACCGGTCCCGTTCGACGAGGCCGAGACCTACGAGCCCGACGACGGCTGGCGACGGGTCTCGATGGCCGGCAGCGACTCGTTCTCCTTCGAGTGGTTCGAAAAGCCGCCGGGCCACAGCTCGCCGATGCACGACCACGAGAACGAGCAGGTCTGTCTCTGTCTCGAGGGCGAGTTGACGGTCGCGACCGAGGACGACGAGATCACGCTCGAACGGTACGATTCCGTCTGGCTCGACGCCTGGGAGTCCCACCGCGTCGAGAACACCGGCGACGAACTCGCGGTCGGGCTGGACGTGTTCGCGCCCGGGCGCTCGTTCGACTTCTGGACGGATCGGGACGACTGACTTCCCATCGAGAGACCACGGATTCGGAGACACCCAATGAAGTACCTCGCACGCACCATCGACGGAACGCCGCTTCTCGGCGACGACGACGGCTACGTGCCACTGGCGGCGGCGATGCCCGAACTGACGGCCGTCAGGGACGCGCTGGCGCTTGCCGCCGCCGGAACACTGCCCGATCTCGACACCGTTCCGGCCGCGCGAATCGATCCGGCACACATCCAGTTCGGCCCGCCGCTCGCCGAGTTCGGCAAACTCTGGGGAATCGGCCTCAACTACGCCGACCACGCCGGCGACCTGGACGAACAGCGACCCGACGAACCGGCGAGTTTCATGAAACCCGAAAGCGCGCTCACCGGCCCGGGCGGCCCGATCAGACTGCCGCCGATCGAGCAGACAGACGGCGTCACCGCCGAAGCCGAACTCGCCGTACTCATCGGCCGCTCCTGCCGAAACATCGACATAGAGACCACTGCCGACGTGATTGCGGGCTATCTACCGGTTATCGACATGACCGCGGAGGACATCCTCCGTCGCAACCCGCGATTTCTCACCCGCGCCAAGAGCTTCGACTCGTTCCTCGTCGTCGGCCCGGCGATCGCCGTCCCCGAGGAACCGCTCGCACTCGAGGAGCTGACAGTCCGTACCATCGTCAACGAGCAAGTGGCGGCCGCAAACGAGATCCGAAACATGCTGTTCCCGCCGGCTGAACTCGTCTCGTTTCACAGCGACGTGATGACGCTCGAACCGGGCGATCTGATCAGCACCGGGACGCCCGGCGCGGAGCCGATCTCGCCCGGCGATCACGTCAGCGCCGCAGTGGAATCGATTGGCACCGTCGATGCTCCGGTCGTTCGCTGACGACGGCGGGGACGAGCACCGGACGCTTATCTGCCGTCGGAAACTGCGGGTGCGGAGCCGCTGACGACTCAGTCTTCGGTCTGCATCTGGGTGATGACGGGCCGATCCGCCGAAAGCAGGACCGACTGCGTGACGCTGCCGAACAGTACCTTCCCGGTCGGGCTCCGCTCGCGGCCGCACAGCACGATACTGTCGGCGTCGATCTCCGAGGCAACCTCGAGGATCGTCTCGGCCGGATCGCCGTGTTCCCGCCGCATTTCGATCGACATCCCCTCGTCTTCGAGTTCGGCGAGCGCGGTCTCGGCGTGCTGTGGGAAGGCCGTTTCGTCGTAGAGATTTTCCGAATTGACGCGGCCGCTGACGCCGGTCACGTCGAACTTCTCGAAGACGTTCAGAGCGACGACCTCGATGTCCGACGGATCGCCGGGGAGCGAGCGGAGAATCGAGATCGCCTGGTCCGTTCGTCGTTCGTTCCGGTTGACCGACAATAAAGCGCGATACATATCGTATCCCTCTTCGAGCGGCCCCTTAAGTGTCCTGGCGGGCCGTCGTCTCTCTTCGACGACTGATCGGTATCGGGACTGGTTACGACGGGGAGCAGCGACGGCGGAACCGGATTCGCCGTCCGCCGCGAGGGTATCAGTATCGATATTGATACTGCGCTGACAGTCCCGATGGATTTGACGTATAATGTTGTATATTGGAAATCAGATGTATCATCGAAAATCTCAAATATAGTGTTTGTACGGGATTTCCTCACCGTTCTCCAGAAGAACGGCGTATTCGTCATTTGAGGCCCTAGGAGGATGTTTGATATATCGGTACTCCGCTGCGTCGAATCGCATCTTCTTATTTAGAAAGACGCCCATCTGGGGATTCTATCGCCTGTAACGGTGGAACAGGTATTTATGTCCCTACTCTCCGTTCGAGTATTCTAAAGTTATTGTCTATTGTTTTGATTTGGTAGTCTCCGTTACAGTCGAACGCACAACCAGTCACTCGTCAGGAGCGAGTTCACCGGAGCCGAACTCGTGGTCGTAGGCGGTGAGTTCGAGCGTCGCCGGGTCGAGCGTGTAGTAGCGCTCCCAGGCGGGTGCGAGACTTACGACCCTGGAACCCGCAATTTCGGCTTCGCGGTGGGTGTGATGATGGCCGACCAGACAGAGGGTCGGCGAGAGCGCCTCGATCAGGTCGGTCACGTGCTCACAGCCCGGATCGTAGCCGTAGTACAGCAGGCCGGTCGGGGCCTCGTGAGCGAGCAGCACGTCGATATCCGACAGGTCGGCGGCCCGTTCGATATCTTCGTGGGTGAAGTGACGGCGGCGGTTTCCCTCGAGTTCAGCCCGTGCACAGTCGTACCTCGTCGGCGCGTAGTTGCCCGAGAGGCCGGCGACGCGACGGCCCTCGAGCGCCGCGACTGAACTCGCAAGGAGGTGTGCGTTGGTCGTTCCCGCCGGTCGGTTTCCGGTCCGGAGCGCCTCGATCACGTCGAGGTCCTCGTTGTTGCCGGCGATGAACCAGGTCGGTGCCGGGAGGTCGTAGTGTTCGAGGTCGCCGGCCTGGAGGACGTGATCGGGGTCGACCGTCCGATAGCACTCGAGCAGGGCCTCGCGGCGGGCCGGATCGGCGGCGTGGGCGTCACCGAGGACGAGCATGGGGGAGCGACGACCGCTGGGACCATAGTGTCCGTGGCGGCAGTCGTCGGGGTTCTCGGGGTGCTGGTCGGTTCAAGCCACCGACGAGAGCGATCCGTCGCGGGCCGTCATCGGACGGCCTTGGCCGCGTCGAACCTCTAGTCGTCTTCTATCCGAACGAGTTCATCGACGTCCGGAATGTCGGCTGCGGCGTCCGTGATCTGTTGCATTCGGTCCGTGTGCTTCTCGAGTGCGTAGGCGGCCAGCCTCCCGTTTTCGAGACCCACCTGCTCGCTCTCGTCGTCGGGCTGGAACCGCTCGTCCTCGGTGATCCCCTGGACGAGCGGCACGAGTTCGTCGACCGTCTCCTGGACGAGCGACGGGTCGACGCCGTCGGCGATGAGTTTCTTGAGCTGGTTCATACCGAAGCCGACGTGTCTGCCCTCGTCGCTGCGGATCTTGCTGAACCCTTCGACCAGTCCCGGAAGATGCGGCAGCGCGTCGAACTCGCCGCCGTAGGACGTTTGCATCCCGTAGTAGCCCGTCTGGGCGAGGATCCCCTCGACGGTGAGGTGGTAGTGACAGTACGCCTTCGCGCGGTTTTCGGGCGTGTCGTCCTCGAGCAGCCGGTACTGGGCCGCCCGGTTGCGATCGAACAGTTCGACGTAGGGCTCGTTGAACCACTTGTCCGCGCGAGGATTCGACCGATCCCAGCCGCGTTCGTCCTCGACGGTCCAGATGACCTCGCGCCAGTAGCGGTCGAAGAAGTCGGCGTGTTTGGCCTCCTCGTACAACTGCGTCGTCAGAAACAGCTGTTCGTCGAGGTCGTCGAGTACCGTTGCAAGCGGCGCGAGATCCTCCGTGACGGCGTCCTCGCCCGCCCCGAACTTCGCGATGCCGTTCAGCGTTCGCTCCCAGTCCGTCCGAGTGAACTCGTTTGCAGCGTCGATGTATGCGAGGAGATTCTCAACGTCTTCCTCGAGTTCGATTTCGCCGGGGTCCCAGTGGCGCTCGACCGCGTTACGATAGTAGCGGTTCGCTCGGGAATCCCGATCCATCAGCTCGGTGGGCGTGTACTCAGTTGCCATAGGCCACGGTATTCCGTACAACTATTAAAGACGAGTTCACGAGAAACTGATACCAACTGAACAGGTGTGGTTCGCGGTGTGTGGTTGGAGGAGCCGTCCGATGAGGCGAGAGCGGAGCAGGCGGCGGCTACGCGCGCTGGGATGGCGAGCCGATTTCGAAGATCTCCTCGTAGAGGGTGGCTGCGAGTTGGTCCATGTTCGCCGCCGCCTCGCTGGCGTCCATCGTATCGCCGACGCCCTGCCATTCAATCGAGAGGCGAGAGAGCGGAACGAGTGCGATGCCGCCGATCGTGATGGTTCCGTCGGAAGTGCGAACGGTCCACTCGGTTCGCATGCCGGTAGCGGATTTCGTGACGGTTTCGATCTCGCCGCCGGCCTCGGCCCAGCGTTCGACGAGGCCGTCGGTGATCCGTCGCAGTTTTCGTTCGCCGAGGACGTGCACGACGACGCCGGTGCCCGCGAGAAGGACGAACGCGGCAGCCGCGAACGGGACGCCGCCGTAGGGGACGTTCACCGACGCTGCGAGCCCTGCCGTCACGACGACGAGGCCGAGTACGCGAGCGTCGAGTGCGCTGGGGACCGTTCCGCCCCATCCGGTCTCCCGCGTCGACTGATCGAGTTGCATCTATGGGGCGTGGGTCCGCCGAACGGGTAGCCGTTTGCCTGCTCCATTGGTTACTTTATACGCGAGCCGGGAACGACACTACCCTGTCGCCCCGCTGCTGGCGTCGTGAGTCGATTGTGCGGTCCCTCGAAACGTCCTCTTACCGCCGGAAGTAGACACGGATAAAGCCGAAACCAGTGCAGTCGAGTTCTTATCCGACCGGCGGCCCGTGTTCGCTATCGAGCGTATGTCACGGTCACGAGAGTTCGCCGCCGATACGCGGTGGGGCTGGTGCTGTCCGCGCTGTGAGTCTGACGTGCCGGTGTGCGAGGATCCACAGTCGGAGACGTTCCGGTGGGAGTGTCCGGAGGAGTCGTGTCCGGCCGTCGGGTTCGGGTTCACGTCGCGACGGCGGGCGCGGATCGCACTGCGGGAGTATCGGGAGCGATATCAGGAGATATATCGATAATCGGGGCCCGATCTTGGCCGACGAGTGTCTCCTTCGCACCGGGGTCCGAACCGGCAGCGATCGCAGCCGCCGGTTCGGCGGGTTCAGTATCGGTCTCGGTCCCACCCCCGCCGTCCGCCGATTCCTCGATTACGTACCGCTGTCCCAGCATCGGGTCGAGGAGGCTATCGACCTCGCCGCGGTCGTCGCGGAGGACCGGCGCGTCGTCCGTATTCGGCTCGTCCAGTCTGTTATCGATTGCACCGCCGAGATCGACCCCCATCGTCTCGGCTCGCGCGTCGTTCCTGGCTTCGAGTTCGGACTCGTCGAACGCGGTGTCGTCGTTCGTCGCCACGATTTCGATGTTCTGGACGGCGTTCGAGTCCGACGTGCGGAAGCTGTAGGCGTCGGGGAAGGCTTCCTGTACCGTCCGGTACTGGGCGCGGTAGAACTCGGCGGCCGGTCCGTTCGGAGCCGAAATGACGTTCGCGTGGAAGCGGCCGTCGTCGGCCAGCCGATCCGAAACGAGTTCCATGAACTCGACGGTGGTCAGGTGGAAGGGGACCTGTTCTTTCTTGTAGGCGTCGAGGACGATCACGTCGTAGGTTTCGTCGGTTCGCTGGAGGAACTGTCTCCCGTCGGTCGCGTGGACGTTTATATCGTCGGACTGCTCGGGGTCTTCGAGGCCGAAGTACTCCTCCGCGGCATCGGTGACGGACGGATCGATTTCGACCACGTCGACCGTCGCGTTGTACCGGTCGGCGAAGTCCTGCGGCCCGGTGTAGCCGCCACCGCCGATGAACAGGACGCGGTCGACGTCCTCGACATCGTCGCTCATGAGCATCGGCAGGTGGAAGTACTTCGTGTAGGTGAAGACGTGTCGGTCAGGTTGGTCGAGGTCGAGCGCGCTGTGCTGTGCGCCGTCGAGGTACATCGTCCGCTCGCCGCCGTTATCGATGACCTCGAGTTGTTGGTACGGCGTCTGGGTCTCGTAGACGACCTCGCCCCGGTGGTCGATGTCGAAGAGGGCGGGACCGCCGGCGGCAGCGACGACGAGCACGAGCGCGACGAATACGCTGGCAGCGGTCGGCCTGCGCGGCAGTTCCGGAGCGACGAGGACGAGTGCGGTGCCGACGAGCATCAGACCGAACAGGAGGCCGATCCCGTCGATGCTCAGCGCCGGAATGAAGACGAACGTCGTCGCGCCCGAGCCCACGATGCTGCCGATCGTGCCGAGGGCGTAGACGTGGCCGGAGGCTTCCCCGGTGCCCTCCTTCTTCGAGAGTTCAGCCGCGTAGGGGCTGATGAACCCGAGGAGATAGGTCGGGGGGCCAAAGAGGATGATGACGGCCGGCAGGGACGCGTATCGCGCCGGGAGCGCGAGCGTCGAGGTGTACATGAGCAGAATATCGCTCGCGAAGACGACGACGCCGACGTACGCCGCGGTCGCGAGCATGAGCCAACTCATCTGGCGGTTCGTCGCGACCGCCGCGCGCTTGCCGCCCTGCCAGTAGCCGAGGCTCAACGCGGCGAGCAAGACGGTCAGGATCCCCCCAACCGTGTAGATGTGATTTCCGAACTCGGGAGCGAGCGTCCGCATGGCGAGCATCTCGAGACCCATACTGGTGACACCCGAGATGAAGACGGCGAGGTCGGGTTTGCTCGGCCGAACCGAGGAGAACGCGGGGACAGCCATTGCCGGGATTGTCGCGGTCGACCCGTGAGTACCTGTTGGCTTCGGCAGATCGATACCGGCGGTCTAGTCGCTCGGTTTCAGCGCCGATCGGCCGTCCCGATTCGATCTCTTCCCGTCCGTTCGTTTCGCCGAGAACCGTCACCGGCGAGTTCAGCCGCCCCACGAGTGCAACGGAGGAGACGTGTGAGTGCGCCCCTTTGTTGGTTCGGGTATCTGCCTCCGTCCACACATATTGAATTTCAGCAATCCATACCAAAAAGGACTAACTAGTTTAGCCGTGTTGCATCGGTATGACCAATTCGGGCGAACTGCCGCCGGTTGACGATCTCGATACCGTAATCCTTCTTTCGGCGGACTCGTTGCGTGCCGACCGCGTTCATGCGACCCGCAACGGCGAGCCGCTTACACCGACGCTGGACGAACTCGCGGCGGAAGCGCTCGAGTTCGAACCCGGCATCGCGCCCGGTCCGTCGACGCGCGACACGATTCCGTCGATGCTCACCGGAAAGTATCCATCCCAGTTCGACGAATACGGGTTGCCAGCGGGCGGTTCGCCGACGACGATCGCGGAGGAACTGTCGGACCGCGGCTTTGCCACCGCCGGACTCAGCCAGAACAACTTCACGGGGCGACGGTACAATATCGACCGCGGGTTCGACTACTTCGACGACGTGAGTGCGGAAGCGCGAAAGGAAAACGACGGCGGTGCGTGGCGGCTATACGTCCGTAATCTGATCGAGGACACGCCGCTCATGGATGCCGCTTCGCACGCGAACAATCTCGCGATGGAGCACCTCGGAAAAAGCCTCTTTCACAGGGACGACGGCGCTGACGTCATCACCGATAGAGCGCTCGATTGGATGGCGGAAACGGACGGTAAACGGTTCCTGTGGGTCCATTACATGGATACCCATCATCCGTACCTCTCGCCGAAACGGATCCAGAAACAGTACGGGCGCGTCTTTTCGCCGAAGAAGATCAAACAACTCTCGCAGAAAACACGGAGTGCGCAGGACGAAATCACCGACGCGGACGTACCCGATATGGAGTACGTCTACGACTGCTCCGTCCGCTACGTCGACGAGCAAATCGGCCGTCTTTTCGACCACCTTCGTTCGGAAGGCGAGTTCGAGAACTCGCTTATTATCGTAACCGGGGATCACGGCGAAGGGTTCGGCGAGTTCGGAAAATTCGGCCACGCACACGAACTGTGGGATACGCTCGTTGCTGTCCCGCTCATCGTCCGTCACCCCCACGGGCCGACCCGAACCGTCGATGGCCAAGCGCCGCTTCGGCTACTGAAAGAATCTATCGTGGACGGAAGCGGACTGTTCGAGCTTTCGGACGGGGGTGCCGACTCTGTTTACACGGAAGTCCCGGACTACCGGGAAGACATCAAGGGCGTCCGCGGAACGGAGTACAAACTGATCGATACCGGAGACGAGCGGATCGCGACTCGGATCGACGACGGCGACGGCGACGGCGACGAAGAGGTGATTCCCGTCTCGGAGATACCGGAGTCGAAACGCGAGCGGTTAGCCGCGGAATTGGATCGCGAGTTCGAACCCGTGCAGGTCGCGTCGGACGTCGAACGGCGCGAGTTCAAGAAGGACCTGGCCGCGTTAGGCTATCTCGACGAGTGAGGCGATCTGCGGTACCGATTTCCCGGCGCACTCGCAGGCGGGTTGCGGTCTCCAGAACCGGTTTCCAGCGGTCCGGATGGGACGGCGCTCGTCGCTGCACCAGGTGCCCTCGTCGCACTCGTACCGCGTTCTCTCGATGAACCGATCTCGGACCTCGGGCGTCGCTTCGACTGTCGGCAGCAGACGGACGCGTTCAGTCTACGGGCGCGTCATCACGTGCGTGAGAACGAACAGTCCGACCGCGACGACGGCAACGGTAGCGAGGCTGAACTCGATCATCCCGATCGCGTCTGCACCCCAGACGAGCCACCAGGCGAACAGACCCGAGAGGACGGCGTTCAACACAACGAGCAGGCGCGGATCGCCGCTCGAGGATTCGAGTCCGTCGCGAAATCCGTCACGGCTACTCTCCGAGTCGGGATCGCTACCCATAGCGCGATAGGGGCACGTCACTCACTTAGCCGTTTCCGTGCTGGCGGTTCGGATCCGCCGCCGCGGTCGGACGGAGTGTCCGATCACTGACTTCGGCGACGGTCGGTGGCCTGTTGAATCGCAAGCGGGCGGTCGGCACATGCGACGGTGGTCAGGACGAACAGGGCTGTGACGATGGTGCCGAGAGCGAGCCCGGAGATCGGGAGGAAACCGAACGCGGCCGCAAGTAACAGGCCGACGCTCGCTGTCGCGGTGGCGACGTAGTACGTTTCGTCAGTCATAACCGGACCGCCGAAACGACCGAGCAGCGATTGGTCGGTTTCGTCGTCGCCAGTCATCGAATTGGGCGTCGTGACTTCGAGATACGGTCTGAAGATCTCGAGGTGATCCCCGGGATTGACGATGCCGCGTGACTTGTTGTAGTCGATAACGCCGGCCTTATCGAGTTTCGGCAAATGCGACTGGTAAAGCGGGATGTAGACCCGTTGGCGCTGTGTCGAGGACAGTTTGGCGACCGTCGTCTCGTGCTCGCGAGCGGCGACGTGCTCCGCAAGATTTCCCATCTTGACGGACCCGTCCGCCGTGAGCATATACCGAATCGCCTCGCGTCTCCGCGAGGTCTGAAGGATATGAAAGACATCGTCATCGGAGAGTGTCGTCGATTCGTCGCGCGAGCGGTCGCTCGCCGATGCATTCGCTGCGGCCGCGGAGGGGGTCGGGCGGTCGGTGGTGCTCATACTACTCACTCAGGTGAGTGAACTACGCCCTCCTAAACGTTATTGTATATCGTGTCGGCACAAACAGTAAAATAGCTATTACGTTTCAATTCAGGGACGGTCTCCATTAAGCACTCATTAGGCAGTTAGTAGTCGTTTACCGGACAATCTCGGCATCTAATAACCACCTAATAGAGTTCTAATACGCCGCTATATATCGAGCAAAATACGACATTCGTCATAAAATGAAAGTACAGTATTGGAGTCTTTCTGCTCGCTCTAAAAGAGCGGCTATTCCCGCCGTAAAACGGTTTCTTCCCCGGGTTCTACCGGAAACGAGTTCTCGGGAGCGAACTCGTCACGGTCCCGCTCGATCTCGGTGACGAGACTGTCCGTTAGCCGCGCGCGCAGTCGCGATTCAACGCCGTCGATTTCAGCGTCGAAATCGTTGTGCTCGCCGGTATCGTCGTGCGCCGTCGCGATAACCACGAGTTCGGTCTGCCGGTCGCCGAACTCGTCGTGCCACTCGAGGTCGGGACGGTTCGAACGGTAGAGGTCGCGTTCGAGCGCCGGAAGGGTGGCGATCCAGGGGCCGGTTGCAGTCAGCCGAACGGACGGGCCGGCCTGGGAGAGGGAGAGTTGCATGTCGGTGCCGGCGACCCAGACGGTGCCTTTGGAGCGAACGACGGCAGCGGGCAGCTCACGGAGAAGGGCGGCGAATCGGTCCGGGTGGAAGGGCCGGCGTGCGCGGAAGACGAACGAGTCGACGCCGTAGGCTTCGGATGGGTGGCGATGGGTGTGGTCGACATCGCGGTCGTGATCGGAATCCTGGCCCCGTCCCCGACCGTGGTCCTGCCGGTCCCGACCCCGCTGCGCATCGGCTCTCGGATCGAATCGGTCCACGCCGAGCACTCGATCGGGATCGACCGCGCTGAACTCGGTGTGGATCGTCTCGGCGGTCGGCCGAAGTGCGTCGAGAAGCGCGCCCGTTTCGGCGAGTTCGGCCGGCTCACAGCGGTCGGTCTTGTTGCAAAGAATCAGGTTGGCGGCCTCGAGTTGTTCGATCAGGAGGTCCGAGAGCGGGCGGTCGGATTCCGCGGCCGGGTCGGTCCGTCGTTCCGGTACCGCTTCCCCCGCGAAGGTGTCGATGAACAGCGGCGTGTCGAGGACGGTAACGATCGCATCGACGTCGTAGCGAGCGGCGACGCGCGAGGTCGTGGTAAAGAGGCGAGCAACGGGTTCCGGCTCGGAGATGCCGGAGGACTCGACGACGAGGTGATCGAACTCGTAGGAGCGAGCCAGTCGGACGACGGCGGTTTCGAGGTCGTCTTGCAGTTCACAGCAGAGACAGCCGTTCGAGAGTTCGGCGATGCCGTCGTCGACATCGAGTTCCGACCCGTCGGCGACGAGTTCGGCGTCGACGTTTACCTCGCCCATATCGTTGATCAGAACGGCGAGATCGCGGCCGTCGGCGTGTTGGAGCAGGTGATTGAGCAGCGTCGTCTTACCGGCTCCGAGGCTGCCGGCGAGAATCGTGACGGGAGTCGTCGAAGCCATGGGAAGCAATTGTAGCGAAGGAATAAGAACCATCGTTTATCACGGACGTATCCATGGAGACGAAAGTAATGAAAACCTATATTTGAAAGCGAAAATAATGGGTGCCTGATGACAGAGTGTCCCCGCCGTCCCGTCCTGAGTGGTATTGGCACTGCGATGACCGTCGCCCTCACTGGCACCGCGGCCGCAGACGATACGTCTGCCGAGACGAGCCAGTCCGAGTCGTTTGACGACCTCTATGCGTTCTTGCCAGCAACCCTTGCTGAGCAGGAGTCACTGTCCGTCTCCGCCATCGATTACGACCGGATGCGCCAGGCGAACGATCCGGCCACTATTATGCCTGCGGGCGGGCCGTTCGATCTCGACGCCGACGCCGTTTCGAAAAGCGTCCGCGTCTTCTCTCGAGACCAGTCGTTCTCACAGCCGCTACAGGTCTTCACTGGCGACATTGAACTCGAGGGTACGGCCGACACGCGTGAGACCGCCGGGATCGAATACGACTACTACACCCAGAGCGACCGGGATGTCGTCGCTGGAGTCACCGATGATGCGCTCGTCCTCTCGACCACCCGGGGGACGATCGAGCAGGCACTCGCCGCCGCTGCGGGCGAGACCGATCGCCTCCTCGATGCGGCACCAGCCATCGACGATGGGTTCGAGGCCGTCAGTGAGGCCGATACGAAGGCCGTCATGACGGGAACGCGGCAGTCGCTATCAGTCGACCTCGATGGCGATATCCGGTACGTCAGTCACGCTCAGACCGTCCAAGGTCCGGACACGCTCACGGTTACACAAGTCATCGAGTTCACCGACGAGTCCGACATCACGGACGAACTGCTCGAGACGATCGAGGCCGATCTGGCGTACGTGTCGACGGCCGAGGAGCCGTCTGCCGAGGTGGACGGCTCGGTCGTCACGATTACCGTCGACCGCGATCTTGCTGCCGAGCGGGCCGTCCGAGAACACGAGAGTCCAGGCTCGCTCCGGGCCGAACGTGATATCGATCTCGATGCCGAGTACCTCGAGATCGAACTCCGCCGCGGTGATCCGACCCCGGTCGAAGATCTGACGCTCGAACTCGATGACGAGGAGTACGACCGCGACATCTGGGCCGATGGACACGGAACCCTCGAAGCGGGCGATACCATCCGGATCAAGATGGACGATGTCGAACCGAACCTCTCGCTTAGATTGCGTCACGATCACGAACTCGGGAATAGTTCGAGTGGCACGTCGATTCTCTCTCACTTCCAGTTCACGTCGACGTACGATATTGATAGCGGAACGCTCAGTATCGAGTACGCCGACGAGTACCCGCTTGACGGAGACAACGTCTTCCTCGCAGCGTACGACGAACGACCGTACTACCGGCCAGACGAAAGCGCGCCGGAGCCTAAGACGACTGCCCAGCCCTGGGAGGGCAAAACCCTTGCCAGTGGCGACGAGGCGACGCTCGAGGACATCGCCCCCGGCGATACGATACTCGTCTGCTGGAAGGGAACGGACTACGAGGACAGCATCAGTCGAGCGCAGGCCGAGCCCCCGGGGATCGCTCGGTTCGAGTACGACTACGAGAGCAAGACGGTCTCGGCGTCCCTCGAGTTCGGCGATACTCGGCCCCAGCCACGCATCGCCGAGGTGTCGGAGGCCGAAACAGAGCCGTCGACTGACGAAATTGAACGCGATGCGACGGAGTACGAACTCCGCATCGACGACGAGCCCGCCGGCACGCAGTGGTCCGACGAGTTCGACACCGTCAGTTCGGGTGCGACGATCGAGATTGCGGATATTCCGGTCGGTTCGGATGTCACGGTCGTCTGGGCGGCAACCGGCACCCGCATCGGCGGCACGCGAACACAGCCCCAGGTCGATCTCGAATACGACGACGGGACGATCACACACGTCGGTGGGGATGCACTGTCCGCAACCGATCTCACGCTCCGGCTCTCGACGGAGACAGACCGCTTCACAATCGAACTCGAAGACGTCATTTCGGGAACGTTCGAGGAGGGAGATTCGTTCGAGATCACTGCAGAAACCGTCGGATCGGACGACGAAATCGGGGCGGTCCGGTACGCCCACCTTCTGTACGGTAAACAGGACCAGTACCACGTCGGGTACGTGTCTCTTGACCGGTAGCTGATCGCCGGACACTCGGGGCGATAGCTTTTAGTCACTCGCCCCAAGCATGACCGACGATGACGCTTGCCGATCGAATCGCCGCATTTCGGGATACGCTCGAGGAGTGGCTTCGCGGCCTCTTTCACGGACTGTTCACGCATCCAGCCTACGAGAAGATCGAGCAGGAGGCCGAGGACGCGGAGGATGCGTTCATGTTGGCGTGTTTCCCCGACGCCTTCGGCATCCCGAGCCCGGTTTCGTACTACACCGCTGAACTCCTCCCGTATCTGGAGGACGAGTTCAGCGCGTGGGAGCGTCGGATGTGGGATCGGCAGTCGGTTATCGAACGAAAGGGACACCAGTATCACTTCTGAGGGCAGACAACGCAATGCATTCCACGACGGTGATTCCACGTCCACGTCCGCGCCCGCGTTCGCGTTCGCTGTCGGCAGTAGCGCCGACGCTGCCACGTGGAACGACCCTGCTGACTGATGTGGTGATTCGATTCAACCGATGACCGAGTTCGTCTTTTTCGGCGGCAAGGGAGGGGTCGGCAAGACGACGATTTCGAGCGCACACGCGCTCGAGTGCGCCGATTCGGGGCACGAGACGCTCGTCGTGTCGACCGATCCGGCCCACAGCACGACCGACGTGTTCGAGCAGGACTTCGGTGACGAGCCTCGAGAAGTCGAGGGGTACACCGGCCTCTCGGCGATGGAGATCGACCCGGAGCGAGAGGTACAGGACCACCTGCAGGATCTCAAGCGGCAGTTAAATGCGCAACTCTCCGCGGCGATGGTCAACGAGGTGGACATCCAACTGGAGATGGCTCATCAGACGCCGGGTGCCTACGAGGCGGCCCTGTTCGATCGATTCGTCGACGTGATGCAGACCGCCGAGGACTACGGCACGGTGATCTTCGACACCTCGCCGACCGGATCGACGCTGCGACTGCTCGCGCTCCCGGACCTCCTCGAACAGTGGATCGATCGACTGGTGGCCAAACGCAGGCGGAGTATCGATCGCTACGAGAAGGCTGCGATCGGCAACCGCGAGCCCCGACGGGTGATGGACGGCGACCCCGTCCTCGCTCGCCTCCAGCAACGCAAGGAGCGATTCGAGTTCGCCGGCGAGGTCCTGCGGGAAAACGCCTCGTTTTACCTCGTGTTGAACCCGGACGAACTCTCGATCCGGGAGACGCGCCGCTCGGTCGAGACGCTTACCGACGCGGGCCTCCCCGTTCGCGGGCTCGTCGTCAACCGATTGACGCCGGAACCCGACCCCGACGAGGACGGCCGGGGCGCACGCTATCTCCGCGAGCGGGTCGCAACCGAGCGCGACCGCCTCGACCAAATCGAGCGCGAGTTCGACGTGCCGGTCGTCGCAACCATCGAAACGCGCGTCGAGGAGGTCCGCGGCGGTCTCCTCGAAGATGTCGCAGCTGAACTCGATATGGGGGGCGCGGACGAGCAGTCGCGGCTGGAGTAGACCGAACTCGCGAGGTTACGAGATGCCCATTTGTTTTCGACTTGTCGTATAATATCTGATTTCTTCCATTTATGGCCGAAAAGAGGTGTTTTCTCGAGGGGGATGCGGACCTCAATAAATAATATTTATAGTGCCTCCGTCCAACAACCGGCACGTGATATAATACCATGGTTGGTGTAATCTGGATCGTCGCACTGGTACTGGCGACGTTTAGCGTGGCATACGTCACGTATGGGCGGTATCTCTCGCGGTTCGTCAACCTGGACGATAGTCGAGAGACGCCGGCTCACAAGTATCAGGATGGGCAGGAGTACGTCCCGGCGAAGAAGTCGGTCTTGCTGGGGCATCACTATTCGAGTATCGCGGGGGGCGCGCCCGTCGTCGGGCCGATCACGGCCGCGCTGGTCTGGGGATGGTTGCCGGCCGCGCTGTGGGTTGCGATCGGGAATCCGCTGATCGGGGCGGTCCACGACTTCGTGTCGCTATCGAGTAGCGTTCGACACGAGGGGAAGTCGATCGGCTACATCATCGGGGAGTACGTCGGCGAGCGCGGCAAGAACATGCTGCTGTGGTTCGCGTTCTTGCTGACGATCCTCGTCGTGGCGGTGTTCGCGCTCGTCATCGGGGTCGTTTTCAACGCGTATCCGCAGGCGGCGACCGCGAGTTTGATCTACGTCACGCTCGCGTTCCTGTTCGGGTTCTGGCTCTACCAGCTCGGACTCCCCTTCTCTCTCGGGACGGTCGTCTTCGTCGCTGGGGTGTTCGGCTCGGTCTGGGCCGGTATCCAGTACCCGCTCGCGCTCGTTCCGGCCGCCGAGGGCGCCGCGTACCCCGAGGGAACGATCGTGTTGCTCGACTCGGCACCGTGGTTCATTCCCGCGCTGCTCGAGAGCGTCAACATCGGCGCGTGGGTGCTCGTCGTCCTCCTCTACGGGGCGCTTGCGAGCGTGCTGCCGGTGTGGATGCTCCTCCAGCCGCGCGACTACCTCTCGTCGTTCCTGCTGTACACCGGCGTCGGCGGGGGCCTGCTCGCAGTTATCGTCGGTACGTTCATCACCGGGATGGGGAGCGACGCGGTCCACCCGGAAACCGGCGAGGCGCTGAACCTCGACATCGCGACCGGCGCCTGGTACGGCTTCTTCGGCCAAAGCGGGCCGCTCGCGGACCTCATTCCGCTCATGCCGCTGTTCCCGCTCCTGTTCGTTACCATCGCCTGCGGGACCGTCAGCGGCTTCCACGCGCTGGTGTCCTCGGGGACGACGGCGAAGCAACTGAACAAGGAGAGCGACGCCCGGCTCATCGGGTACGGCGGCATGCTCGCCGAAGGACTGCTCGCGGCGGTCGCGCTCTGTTCCGTGACGATCATCGCGATGACGCCGGCGGATACCGCCGGCGGTATCGGACTCGCACTACCCAACTTCGCGACCGGCGGCGGTGCAATCCTCACCACCCTCGGCATTCCGATGGATTACGCAGCGCCGTTCATGGCGCTCGTCCTCGCGAGTTTCCTGCTGACGAGCATGGACACGGCCGTCCGACTGGGCCGGTACATGTTAGAGGAACTCGTCGGCACTCCCGAAACGACCGTTCAAGGGTACGCAGCCAATCGCTACGTCAACACCTCGATCATCGCTGTCGTCGCGTTCTTCCTGCTCGGGAGCGGCCGGTGGGAGGATCTCTGGACGCTGTTCGGCGGCGCAAACCAGTTGCTGGCGTCGCTCGCGCTGCTCACCGGGACGGTCTGGCTGGCCAACTGGAGCAAGACGAAACAGCTCGTCTCCACCGGCGCTCCGACGGTCCTGATGGCCGTCATCACGCTCTGCGGACTGACGTGGGTCGGCGGCTATCAGATCGTCGGGGGTCGACTCCTCGGAATCACCGCGGAGGCAGAGACCTCGGTTATCGGACTGGCCTCGGCTATCGTTCAGGTCATCATCATCGCGACGCTGCTCGGGTTGGCGCTTTCCCTGTTCAAGATCGGCTACGACAACATGCAGATGGCCCGCGACGGTAGCTCGGGAGTCTCCGCCGAGGTCGGACAGGACGACGACTAATTCGGCGTTACTCCGAGTTCAGCGATTTCTTCGCGGCACTACAACTGTAATCGACGCGATAGCAATCCGAGCAGCCCCGGCTCCTCCCGCTCGATCGGCTCCCAGAGGCGAAACGCCGACGCCACGTCCGCGTTCTCGCTCGCAACCAGCGTCTCCGACGCCGGCGCGACGACGACGACGTTGATCTCGTAGTGGCCGTGATAGCCGTACTTCAACAGCGTCCGCCCGTCGACGGCCTCGATGCGACGCCGCACGTCCGCCGGATCCGGAATCGACGGCGTAACGAGGACGAACGTGAACTCCGTGGCAAAGTGCTCCTCGTTCGCCTCGATCCACTCGTCCGCGAGTTCGGAGCCGAGGTCGGCAAAGCGCTCCAGCGTCCGGTCGTCGACAGCGTCGACGTGCGTGACGAACAGGTGCTCGGTCGACTCGTGGTCGGCGAACGAGAGCGCGGGGTGGAAGACGTGCTTCTGGTTGACGACCGACAGCGTCCCGTACAGCGTGAACGCCTCGCCGGCGACCCGGTAGTCCTTCTCCAGATCGTAGTTGTGCATGAGCCGATCGCTGACTCGGTCGACGAACTCGTCGTCCCAGTCGGGGACGGCTGCAAGGTCGCGGTCGCCGGCTGCATCCTCGCCGGCCGGGTCGAGACCCGTTTCGGTGGGCCTGTCCGCTGGACGTTCCATGTGAGGTGATGCCACGTCGCCTTCAAAAGTCCGTCGGGTGTCGGCTGGATCGAGCAGACGTAGGACAACGGCAGCCAGCGCGCGACTGGTGAAGCCGCCCAGCGACCCACGTGTTTACATACCACTGGGACGAACCGTGGACACGAGAGAGCGCATGGCACGAGACCGAGAAGCGTGCGGACGGTGTTCGACTTCCATCGTCGTTGATGCCACACAGGGCGACCAGCACGATGGCGAGCGTGGAGACCGCGATCCCTACGGCGATGCGCGTATCGAAGTCGACGACGCGCAACTGCGGCGGTTCTCCCCGGACGGCTGGCTCTCGCGCGCGGCGAGTGAACTCGATGCCGTCGTGCGTCGATTCACCTGGGGCGAGTAAACGGTTCACACCACCGTTCGAGACCGGCGTCGCCAGTTCTGCTTTCCCGCCGTATACGTACCGGCGATTTGCTGTCGACGGTGAACTCGTCGAGCCTGTCCACGATAATGCGTGTCCGGTTACGTTTCGGTAGTGTCGACCGAGCGGTAGATATCCGAGCGGAGTTCGGCCGCTCGTTCTTCGTCGATGACGGCTTCGGCCTCGAGTTCGTCGAGAATCCCGAGGATCGCGTCGCAGAGTCGCTCCGGGTGGTCGATACGGACCTCTGAGTCGTCCATACGACCCCGACCACGTCGAGGGTATTCAACGACCGGGGCGGAAACCGGCGGTTCTCGTCCGGCTCCGATAGTCGGAACGCGGGACGACGGCTCGTGAGTCCGGGTGCGGCTCTCGCCCGTTAATCGGAGCGATCACCTGCTGACTTAGTTCGTCGTGATGATCTCGATCACGTCCCGCGACTCGACCGTGTAGTCCTTGCCGAGTTGGCGGTTCGTCCGGCAGTCGATCGCGTGCAGGAAGCCGTCGCCGATGTCGGAGTGGAGGCTGTAGGCGAAGTCCTCGGCGGTCGAGTTCGGCGGGATGAGATAGCAATCGGGCAGGACCTCGCCGCGTTCGTTGCCAAGGCCGTTCGCGCCGCCGGGGAAGACGGGCGTGACGCCGAGCACGTCGAACAGGGCGGTTTCGATCGCGGCCTGCACGCCGGTCGCGCCGAACTCGGTGAGGAACTCGCGGATCTGCTCGAGGCCCTGTTCTTGCTCGCCGGAGACCTCACCTGTAATCTCGAATTCGGCGTCGCCGGGCCGGTAGTCGACGACGCCGGCCTTGTCCGCGGACTTCAGGGCTTTTTCGGCGTGAGCGCTGCAGGGGACGATCGTCAGGTGTTCGTAGTCGGGATCGGTCGTGATCTCCGCGTAGTTGGCCTGCGCTTCGGGGGCGTCCATCTTGTTCGCCGCGATGACCATTGGCTTGGTCTCCTTACGGATTTCGCGGGCGAGTTCGAGTTCGTCGTCGGCGTCCCACGCGTCGGGATCGAAGCCGACGTCGACGCGGCGGATGAGGCGCTTGATCTCGTCCGCGTTGGTCTTGAACGCGCTCATCTGTTCGGCGAGTTCGTCTTCGATGGCGTCGTCTTCGGTGGTGTAGCCGGACTCGTAGCGCTCGATGCCTTTCTCGAGGACGCCGAGGTACCACTGATCGAGTTCTTCCTCCAGGAACGCGATGTCCTCGCGGGGGTCGTGGCCCTCCGTCGGCTCACCTTCCAGATCCGTCTCGCCGGAGAAGTCGACGACGTGGACGAGTACGTCCGTCTCGTTTAAGTCGGTGAGGAACTGGTTGCCGAGGCCGTTGCCCTCGTGTGCGCCGGGGATCAGGCCGGCGACGTCGACGAGTTTCGTCGGCACGAAGCGGGTGCCGTGGTCGCAGTAGCCGACGTTCGGGGTGCACTCCTCGTCGAACTCGGGGGCGGCGCAGTCGACGCGGACGTAGGCCTCGCCGACGCTCGGGTCGATGGTCGTGAACGGGTAGGCCCCTTCGGGTACGTCGTTCATCGTCGCGGCGTTGAAGAAGGAGGACTTGCCGACGGAGGGTTTGCCGACCAGTCCGATTCTGTAACTCCTACTCATTACCCGTCTCTGTCGTGGCCGACCTAAACGGGTTTCTGTCTCGGCAGCGAGTGATATGTCTATTCCTGGCACGCGAACGCGCGAGCGGGAGATCGAGAGAACGAGAGGGAGAAACAGAACAGAACGGAACGGAACGGAACAGAACTCGAAGGGAACGCAGCGCGGATAGGACTGTCACCGGATCAGCGTCGTCCAACTCCAGCCGGCGAGCGCGACGACGATCAGCGCAAGAACGGCGAAGACGGCCCACTGCTGCGTCTGCGTCTCCGCGATCGGCCCGAACACGTCGACGAGCCCGGTCGCCTGCATCATCCCGACGACGATCAACAGGAGCAGAAAGATCGACACGACGCCGACTGCGATCCAGTTGCGAGCCATCTGCTCTCCCTCTTGCTTTGCCTCCTCGGCGTCCCGCGTCGGCTTCTCCGTCGGATCTCGATCGCCGCCGGCGTCGGGATCGAGATTGGAGTCGCGATCGGACATATCAATCAGTAGATCGGGAGGACGGGAAACGGTTTTACCTGCAGATTCCGGTGGCGCTTGAAGTACGTGACTGCCACTCCCGACGCCGTTGCTTGCTATTTGAGCGCCGTCTCGAGTGCGACCATCGTCCGCTCGACGCGTTCCGTCCGTGCGTTGTGGCCCATGTGACCGATCCGGATGATATCGTCTTCGAGTTCACCGAGGCCGGTCGCGACGACGACGTCGTGCTCGGTCCGCAACCGCTCCTGCAGGTCGGTCGCACTGCCGCTGAACTCGAGTGCGGTCACGGTCGGCGAACAGGCCTCGTGAGACGCGGGGTACGGATCGAGTCCGAGTTCCGCTGCGCGGTCGCGACACAGCGTCGCAGCCGCCTCGTGGCGGTCGAAGACGGATTCGAGTCCTTCTTCGAGCAGCAAGTCGGCCGCGGCGTCCAGTCCCAGGACGTTCGCGGCGAGGTGGGTGTAGGGGAACCACTCTTCGCCCTCGTCGGCGGCGGTGCGCCAGGGCTCGAGGTCGGTGTACAGCGAGGCGGTCTCGACGCGCTCGATGCGGTCCCAGGCCCGGTCGCTGATCGTGCAGGTGGCGAGCCCCGGCGGGGCGCTGAAGCACTTCTGGCTCGCGCCGAGACAGACGTCGATCCGGTCTGTTGGGACGGGTGCGCCGCCGAGCGAGGAGACGGCGTCGACGACACTGATAATGGTGTGGGACTCGAGCACGTCGAGGATCGGCTCGAGGTCGTTCAGCGTGCCGGTGGGAGTTTCGCAGTGGACCACGGTCGCCACGTCGAACGACTCGTCCGCGCTCTCGATTGCCGCCTCGACGGCGTTCGGGTCGAGCGTTTCGTCCCAGGAGATCTCACAGCGAACTGGCTCGCCGCCGTACTGCTCGACGAAATCGGCGAAGCCGTCGCCGTACAGCCCGTTCGAGAGACAGAGCACGCGGTCCCCGGGGGAGACGAGCGAGGCGATCGCAGCTTCGAGTCCCAGGATCCCCTCGCCGCCGAGGACGACGGTGTCCCTGTCGGGCGTGGCGGGAGCTTCCCCCGCCGGTCCGGCCGCGTGAATCCGGGTGAGTTTGTCCGTCAGATTCCGGTAGCACGAGAAGAACTCGGGTTCGAGGTCGGGATTCGGCGCTGGCTCGGCCATCCGCTCTCTAACCGGGGCCGGGATCTCGGTCGGGCCGGGAGTCATCCGCAGTCGATCCGCAGCGAGACAGTCGGTAGTGTCGGTCACGGGTGCGTGAGACTATCGCTGGCGGGGACTAAAGTCGTCGGTGTCGTGGGCTGCCCACACCGCTGTCCCGCCGGAACGCCCGACTGGAAGGGGCTACCCTTATCGGTCGGGCCATCGCACTGTCGCGTATGCACGTCACGTTTCTCGGCACCGGTAGCGCGATGCCGACCGGCGAGCGCTTCCAGGCTGGTATCCTCGTTCAAAACGACGACCGAACGCTCCTGGTCGACTGCGGCTCCGGCGTCCTCCACCGCCTGCAGCAGTCGGGCGTCGGCTACGAGAGCGTCTCGACGGTCCTGCTGACCCACCACCACCTAGACCACGTCGCCGACCTCCTGCCGCTGATGAAAGCCCGCTGGCTCGCCGGCGAGGAACACCTGGAGGTCGTCGGCCCCCAGGGAACCAAAGCGCTGCTGGACGACCTCCTCTCGGTCCACGAGTACATGCAGGATAAACTCGACCTGCAGGTTCGCGAGGTCGTCCCCGGCGAGTTCAGCGTCGCCGACTTCGACGTGACGGCCTACGAAACGCGCCACTCCTTGCCGTGTCTGGCCTACCGCTTCGGCGATCTGTTCACCTTCAGCGGCGACACCGAGGCGTTCGCGGGGCTGGCGAACTTCGCCGAGGGCTCCGCGATCCTGGCCCACGACTGTTCGTTCCCCGACGACGTCGACGTCTCGAATCACCCGACGCCCGAAGCTCTCGGTCGCGAACTCGCGGGCCGTGATATCGGTCGCGTCTATCTGACGCATCTCTATCCGCATACGGAGGGTCGCCACGAGGAAATGCTCGAATCGATCGGCACGCACTACGACGGCGACGTTCGGTTCGCGGAGGACTTGATGACGATATCGGTCGAGTAAGCGCTGCTTCCGACTCGTTTTTACCCGATCGAGGAGACAACCGGGCAGCGTTGCGTATCCAAATACGTATAACCGGTCCCGTTTGTAGGATCATAACAACAACATGATCCAGGACGAACGGGAGCAACAGCTAGTCCCCGGGAGGGGGATCGAATGAGCGCGCCCGAACGGCTCGCAGCGATCGTCACGAAACACTCGCGTGTCGTGCTCGTCGTACTCCTGCTCGCGACCGCGGTCGTCGGTGCAGGCGCGACGATGGTCGACGACGACTCGTCGCTCGACCAGTTCGAGACCGATTCGGACGAGGCGCGGGCGCTCGAAGACATCGAGGGTAACTTTACGAGCGAGCAACAGGAGAACACGACGAGTTTGCAGGTGATAACCCGCACCGACGAGGGCGGCGACGGCGGGGAGAACGTGCTGACGAAATCGTCGCTCATCTCGTCGCTCGAGTTCCAGCAGGACGTTCGAGCGAACGAATCGATAAACGAAACGCTGGCCGACGACCAGCCGATCACCGGCGTCGAGAACATCATCGCCATCTCGGCGATCAGAAGCGAGGAGGCGGACGCGCTGAACGAGACCAGCGCACGGCTCGAACGCGGGCTCAACGAGACGGTCGCGATTCAGCGCCAGTACGAGCAGCTAAACGCGACGTACGACGAATCCGATCCGGAGTACGAGACCCGCGCGGCCGAACTCGAAGCCCAACTCAATGCGACCGTCGAGAACGCGACGGCACCGCTGACCGACGCACAGACCGCCGAGTACGAGTCGGCCGTCCAACAGGCTCGCGATATCGAATCCCAGCGCTATCAGCTCGAGCAGACCACGGACGATCCGAACGAGTCCTCCGAGTACCAGGAGCTCACCGAGCAACTCGAGGGCGTCTATCAGGCCGGTACCGTGGGCGTGCTCGAAGAAGAGTACGCTGCACTCGAGGGCGGCGCTGATGGTGAGAACGACAGCGGCGACCGGCCGTCGCTCGACGAACAGATCGACGCGCTCGAGGAACTCGACGACGACGAGTTCAGCGAACTCGTTGCGGAGACGCTCTCGGACGGCGAGGGCGAGGACAATCCGGCGATTTCGCTGATGCCGACGTCGTACGAGCCGGGGAGTACGGAGGCCGACGCGCGATTGACATCGATCACGCAGTCGGCCGGGGGTGACGGCATGTCCGAGATGGGCGGGGTCGACGATGCAGTCGTCGACAGCCAACTCGAGATTCGCGACATGGCGAACGAACACGAGGGCGACTACCTCGTCTTCGGGTCCGGCCTCATCACCGACGAGATCGACCGGTCGATGGGCGATAGCCTCGCGATCGTCGGACCGCTCGCCTTGCTGTTCGTCGTCGTGGCGCTGCTGGTCGCCTACCGCGACCTGCTCGATATCGTCCTCGGTATCGTCGGGATCGGCGCGGTCCTCGTCTGGACGTTCGGCTTCATGGGCTGGGCCGGGATCGCGTTCAATCAGATGTTCGTCGCGGTGCCCGTGCTCTTGATCGGGTTATCGATCGACTACGCGATTCACGTCTTCATGCGCCACCGGGAGCAACGCGAGACCGAGCGGTCCGCGGACGCCGACGATCACGCCGGCTCGGTTCGCGGCTCGATGTCGGTCGCGCTCGCCGGCGTCGGCGTCGCGCTCGTCTGGGTGACGGCGACGACCGTCATCGGCTTCCTCTCGAATCTCGTCAGCCCGATCGGCCCGATCCGCGAGTTCGGCATCGTCAGTTCGGTCGGCATCGTCGCCGCGCTGATCGTCTTCGGCGCGCTGATCCCGGCCGCCAAAGTCGAACTCGACGCGTTCCTCGAGGGTCGCGGCCTCGATCGACACAAGCGCGCGTTCGGGACCGGCGGCGGTCGCTTCAGCGAGGTGCTGACGCTCGGATCGACGGCGGCCCGAAAGATTCCGCTGATCGTGCTCGTCCTCGTGTTGGTGCTCTCCGTGGGCGGCGTCTACGGCGCGACGCAGGTCGACACCAGCTTCCAGGAGGAGGACTTCCTCGCGGAGGACCCGCCGGCCTGGACCGAGAGCCTGCCCGGCGGGATGAGTCCCGGCGAGTACCAGGCGAAAGACGACCTCGACTACGTCAACCAGGAGTTCCAGCGCGCGGACAGTCAAGCGCAGCTCCTCGTCGAAGGTGACGTCGCCGATCCGGCCCTGTTAGAGCAGATCAATGCGACGCGCGAGGAGGCCGCATCGAGCGATGTCGCCTACGAGTTGGCGACGGGCGAGGCGGACGTGCAGGACCCGCTCTCGACGATGGAATCCGTCGCCGCGCAGAACGAGTCGTTCAACGAGTCGTTCACCGCGGCCGACACTGACAACGATGGCGTGCCAGACGAGAACGTCTCGGCGCTCTACGACGAACTCTTCGAGGTCGACGAGGAGGCAGCGGGTCAGGTGCTCCACCAAACCGACGACGGGGAGTACAATATGACGCGACTGGTCATCGGCACCGACGGCGGTGCAACGACGAGCGAGACGACCGACGAGATGCGCGCCATCGCCGAAAGTCTCGAAGACGGCGGCGATGGCGACTGGACCGTCACCGCAACCGGCGATCCGATCGTGAGCTACATCGTCGAACAGGACCTGCTCGACACCGTCCTCGAGAGCCTGCTGATCACGCTCGTGGCGGTGTTCGTCTTCCTCACGGCGGCCTACTGGCTGACCGGAAACAGCGCGACGCTCGGCACCGTCACGCTGTTGCCCGTCGCGTTCTCCGTCAGTTGGATTCTGGGGACGATGTACCTCCTCGGCATGCCGTTTAACGTGCTGACAGGGATGATCACGAGCCTCACGATCGGACTCGGCGTCGCCTACAGCATCCACGTGAGCGCCCGCTACTCGCTCGAGTTAGAACGCCAGGGGAACGTCTGGTCGGCGCTTCGGACGACGGTGACCGGCACCGGCGGCGCACTGCTGGGCAGCGCGGCGACGACCGTCGGCGGCTTCGGCGTCCTCGCGTTCGCCATCCTGCCCGCCCTTCAGCAGTTCGGGATCATCACCGCGCTGACGATCACGTACGCGTTCCTCGCGAGCGTCGTCGTCCTTCCGACGCTGCTGGTCCTCTGGACGCGGTACTTCGGCCCGGACGTGTCGTTCGACTTCGATCCGACCGCCGAACCGACCCCCGCAAGCGACGGCGGCGCGCCGGCGGACGCTGCCACCGCCGAGGACACCGCCTCGGAAGACGGTGACGACCGATGACCGCCGACGAATCCGAGGCGATCGACGCTTTCGAACACCTCGGACTCACCAGCTACGAGGCCAAGGTCTTCATCGCCCTCCAGCGACTCGGCTCCGGCACCGCCCGCGACGTCGCCCGAACCACCGACGTTCCCCGCTCGCAGGTCTACAGCGTCGCCGAAAGCCTCGCCGAGCACGGCCTCCTCGACGTCCAACAGGCCAGCCCGATCCGGTATCGGCCGGTCGACATCGAGGACGCCCGCACGATCCTGCGCGACCGATTCGAACACGAACAGGACCGCGCCTTCGAGTTCGTCGATCAGGTCTCGGAAGCGGTCGCCGACGAGGAAACCCAGGAGGACATCTGGACCGTCCGCGGCCGCGACCGGATCGACGACCGCACCGTCGACCTGCTCTCGAGCGCCGACGAGCGTCTCGTCTTCGCGACGCGCCTTCCCGAACTCCTCACGGACGCGATCGGACACGTCCTCGAAGAGCGGGCGCGCGCCGGCGTCGAGACGATCGCAGTTAGCCGCACCGACACCGTCTGCGACCGCTTCGCTGAACTCGAGGGCGTCTCCGTCGAGTCCCCGACGAGACCCCGCACGGACGACCACCGGTCCGGGCGGATCGCCATCGTCGACGACGACGGAATCCTGCTCAGCGTCGTCGACGACGGCGGCGAAGAGACCGCCATTTGGAGTTCGGAATCGCTGTTTGCCACCGTTCTCATCCAGCTCATCGAGGCGAACCAGCACGTTCGCTGACGATGCCTGACGGGATCAGCCCGTCGTGAGGGGCTCTTTTCCCGCCGCCGTACCGCCGGCTTCTCAGCCGAACGTCGATGCAATGACTACTCGAGCGCGTCTCGCGGATCGTCGTCGTCGGCACCGACCGCCCGAGTGCGATCGATATGTGAGCGTAAGTCGTCTCGTCCGGCAGTATCAGCGGACGCGCCGAATCGCACGCAGGTTGTTGCTCACCGCAACGATTCCGATACCGGCGATCGCGGCGGGGACGAGAACTCGCATTCGGTATCCAGCGAGGAATAGGTACCCCCCATAGAACGCCAGAAACAGCACACCCTTGAACGCCCCGAACCGGACGAGTCCGCCCGGCGTCGGCGGCTCGCCGAGTAGTCTGCGCACGAACGCCGATCCCTCCTCGAGTTCAGCGTACCGGAGTCCGGCGGCGGTCGTAATGAGATCGCCGAGCCCGTACGAGCACACTGCGAGGAGCCACAGCACGGCGTGGTCGGTCATACGAGTGAGTCGGAACCATCGCGGTCCCAAAGCGTCATCATTCGAGCCGGTATCGCAACAGCGCCGCGATGCCGCCGAGGTTCGAGAGCTGCTGTCCCGGCGGGAACTCGCTCGAGAAGACGGTTACGTCGCCGCCTTTCTGTTCGGTCGTGCGGACGATCTCGTCCACGTCGACGGCCCACTCACCATCCGGGCCGCGCTCCTTGCGGAGCCGGTCGTCGAGAACCAGGAGTCGCTCGATCGCGCCGAACTCGGCCGCCTGCTCGACTTCTTCGGGACCGTAGGCCGCCTTCGCACCCTGGGCGATGCGCTCGGTGAGTTCGTCGATGAACTCGGCCTCGCGCTCGATGCGGGTCTCCTGTTGGACGTCCGCGACCGCGCCGCGCTTTAGCACCTCGTGGACGCCCCGGTCACCGACGCTCGCCGTATCGACCATCGTGATCCGTTCTGCGACTTCGGGCTCGTTGTCCTCGATGTACTTTCGGGCGTCCTGTTTCGTAAAGCCGGGGCCGGCGAGGATGATCGCGTCCGCGTCCTGGCGTTTGAGCACGTCGCCGAGTTCGGCGAACAGTTCCGAGCGCTCGCGTGCGTACTCGCCTTTGCCGGTCGGGCCGGTGATCGCCGCCCGTTCTTCGGTGCCGTACTGGGCGACGGTGTGGACGTGGGCCTGGCCCTCCTCGACGGTCGCGATGGCCACGTCGGGATTCTCGGTGGCTTCCTCGGCCTCTTCGAGGCGGGCCTCCTGATCCGGCTTGAAGCGTTTCTCGATCGAGATTTCTTCGCGTCCCTCGACGTTCAGGGTGTGGTGAAAACCGAGTTGGTCCTCGCGCGAGCAGGCGACGATTTCGCCGCCGACGCGCAGCCGGTTTGCGAACTTGTGGAACTCGATGTCCTCGACGGCGATGGCGACCCACATGGGTTCGCGCTCGCCGCCCGTATCGCGCATCTGATCGTCGTTGCGCTGGATGCGTCGGGTCGTGTCACCCGCGACGCGGTCGCCGGGCTCTAGGACGTACTGGAGGTGCCAGAGATCGTCGACGCTCTCGGGGACGACGGTAACCCGCTCGCGCCCGCCATCGAGCGGTTCCCGGTCTTTGATCTGCATACCCGTCAGTCCGGGCGGACCGGTAAAAGGTGCTGTTATTCACAAACTGCGGCCGGGCGGGTGGTTCAGGCGGGCTGCTGGCAGTCCGTTCCGGCGCACCCGCGACTGTCTTCGGGTGCCCGGGAAATCGGTACAGCAGACCGTCTCAGGCGTGAGCCAGGTAATTCTCCGAGCACCAGACCCACTCGTTGTACGCCGGGACGTGCAGTCCCCACCAGGTGATGCCGTCGCAGTCCTCGGGACCGTTCATGACTTCACCCTGGGTTCCCTCCGGCAGCGTCAACACGACGTCGTCGTTGAGACACGGCTGCTCGCGACCGTTGAGAGCCGTCGTCGTGACGACCTGATCGCCGTCCTGGAACTTGTCGCCGCCACCGCCACCGCCGCCGTCACGAACCAGACTCGCAAAGTGATCCATATCCCAGTCCGGATACGGGCAGGTCCGGCCGCCGTGATAGAAACTGCTACAGTCGCCGTCCGGCACGTGCGTATGCCCGATGATCCCCCCCGGCTCGTTCTGGATACAGGTATTGCTCGTGTAGAACTCGAGCGGAATGTCGTGCATGTCGGCGATACAGCGGACGAGTTCAGCTGAAGACTCGTAGCAGGCGTCGGTGATGCCGTTGTCGTTGAACCACTCGTGTTCGATGCCGATCGAGCGGTGGTTGGCGATGTACCTGGCGTGCCACGCCGCCCGGTCGTGGTGTACCAGTTGGTCGACGTGGCCCGCCGACGGCCCCTCGGTCCAGTCGTAGTTCTTCACGAGGTAGTGCGAACTCACGCCCGAACTCGAACTCGTCAGCGTGCTGAGCGCACCCTGATACGCACCCGCCGTGACGTGGATGACGATCCAGTTGATCCCGTAGTTTCGCGCGCTGTGATTCGCCGCTTCGACCCAGCGATCCGCCGCGCTACACTCGGTGTGTGAGGCCGCGACGCGCTCACCTTGCGCGGCGAGCACCGTTCCCGAGCCGGCGGCGACACCCGTCGCCCGGAGAAACGACCGCCGGTTCCAGTCGCTCCCATCGCGTTCCGTGTCGACGGACTCGTCGGCTGAACTCGAATCTCGCTCCGAACCGTGGCTTGTGCACTCAAGACACATGAGGAGACAGTACGTTGTGAGCTACAATAATAGTTATTGGGAATTACTCGTAGAGAGAACATCGAACGTGATATTCCGAGGTAGCCGCAATCGGCGGGGGCAAATAGATTTAAGTAGGTGTGTAAAGCATGTTTTACTGTAAAGGTCGCTTTACAGACCTCGGGTGCCATCGATCCATGACAGAAACGACGCTCCCGTTGATTCGGAACGACAGCCCAGCGACGTACAAACGACTGATGGGAATCTGCGGTGTCGCCGGCGGTCTCGCGCTCGGTATCGGGACGGCGTTGAACCGTCCCGTCATCGCAGTTGTGCTCTACGCCGTCGGGCTGACCGCAGCGGTGGTGATTCCGTACGGGACGGCGGGGCCACTGTTCGACGAGCGCGATGACGCGATCCACCGACGGGCCAGCGGAACCACGCTGGCGCTGTTCGGATGGCTATCGGCGCTCGTGTACCCGTCGCTGGTCGTCCTCTCGGGGACGAAACTCTTCTCGTGGGGGCCGGCCAGCGCAGCGGTTGCGTGGACGACCGTCGTCGTCTACGGAACCTACGCCGTCGCACTTGGGTACTTCCGCCATACCGCCGGGTAACACCGACGAAAGCGGCGTCGCGAGAAAAGCGGTGACGGCGTGAACGCGGCGTCGATTCTGCGCTTCGGATCAGCGACGGGGCCGATCGCCTCAGTCTTCGGAAACCCGACTGCCGCCCGGCGGCATGAAGTGTTGAATGCGGTCCGGACTCGCGATTTTCCGAACGAACGTCTCGTCTTCGAATCGCTCGCGGAAGCGCCGGTAGAGTCGCTTCGCCGCGTCGGCCTGGGCGTACCGGCCGGGTTCGAGTTCGATCGTCGTCTCCGCTGACTCTTCGATGGCCGCCGGCGGACCGCCGATGACGCGGGTGTACGGCTCACACTGGATGCCGACGGCGGCACCGACCGGGGTGTCGCGGTAGTAGGTTCGGTCGCCGCGGACGGCGAAGCCACCCTTTTCCAGATATTCCCCGCTTTCGGGGGTCTTCGTCACCTGGTCGGAGTCGACGGCGTAGACGTCGCCCGCGTAGCGGCCGTCCTTCCAGACCGAGGAGTACGAGACCGCGAACTGGGCGGCTTCCTCGATGCTCGACTCGGGGAGTTCGATATCCGACGAGGAGGCCTCGCTGGGATCGGTCGCCTTCAGTACCGTGACGGGGCCGCCGTGGGCCTGCGTGTGCAGGACTTTGTCGCCCGGCTCCAGGTACTTCTTTACCAGTTCCTCGTTCTGGTCGGCGTCGCGGCCGCCGATCACGAGGTAGCCGTCGCTGGTGTGGAACCAGCGGAACCGGTCGAACCAGGGTTCGTTCTCGCGGATCGGGATCGACGGGTCCGCGAGCCAGTCGTGGTCTTCACCCTCATCTTCGGCAGCCTCGTCGTCCGCCACCTCGCCGTCGGCGGCCTCCCACTCGTCGCGGCGGCGCTTTGCCTCTTCGAGGTCCTCGCGGGTGTCCTCGATTGCGGCCAGTGCACCCTCTTTCTTTTCCGCGACGCGCTTTGCCTCGGTGTAGAGGCGATCCGCGTTCTGCTCGACGCCGTCGTGCGCCTCGAGTTCGATGTACTCCCCGTCGACGTCGACCGTGACGAGTCCCTCGCTGCCGTCGACGTCGACGACAGCCTCGGCGGCGTCGATGCCCTGCTCGGCACCCTCCGCGAAGCGCTCCTCGATTTCGTCCCAGGGGCGGTCCTGTTCGCGGGCCTCCTGAATCGTCGAGAGGATCTCGTCGACGAGGCCGTACTCGGCGTACAGCGACTCAGCGTTCTCGCGGAGATTTTGGGCGTCCTGCTCGAAGCCCTCGATCGCGCCCTGTTGCTGTTCGATGATTCGCTCGTGTTTGGCGATCTCCTCCTCGAAATCGGGGCGCTGATCCGTCGGGTCCGGCTCCTCCTCGTCCTCGAGTTCGAGTCGGAAGAAGTAGTCGTCGAGTGCCTCGAGGAAGGTATCGTAGGGTTCGCCGTCGAGGTCGTCCTGTTCGTGCTCCTCGAGCGGGAAGGGAGTGACGTCGACGACGCGGGCGGCGCTCCCGTCGTCCCCGTCGCCGTCCTCGGTCCGGTCCTCGTCGCCGGTGTCGAGATACAACCGCGAATCGAAATTCCCGTTTCGGGTATCGAGCGCGAGTCGTTCGATCGCCTCGTAGAGCCCGTCGTAGGTCTCCTCGTCGGCGTCGGCGATGTCCATCGCCTTCTCGACGCCCGCGCGGGTGCAGAGTTCTTCCGCGTAGAGGCCGCCGAAGTTGAGCTGCGTCGCGAGCGTGCGGACCACGTCGGTATCCGAATCCTCCATCTCGTGGCCGAAGGCCTCGCGCGAAATCGTCAGCGGATTCGTCCGCGTGTCGGGGAACTCGTAGCGCGAGCCAGGGACGACGGTTCGAGACTTTAGACGAACCGTCTCGAGACAGTCGATCACCTTGTACTCGCCGTCCGTCACCGCGACGTTGCCCTGGCCGAACAGCTCGACGATGATCCGGGTCGTCCCGTCGTCGCGCTCGAAGACGAACTCGAGGATGCGGTCGAACTCGTACTGGGAGACGCCGGCGAAGTCCGCACCGGACAGCCGATTGCGCAGCATCATCGCGAACTGCGGCGGCCGACCGGGGGCGTCTGGCACCCGCTCGGGGGCGACCGTGTGGGCGCGTTTCACCTCGCCGACCTCGAGAAGCAACTCGATGCGACCGCGGTCGAAGTCGCGCAGCTTGAGGCGGACGAGATCGTCCCCGTAGAGATAGGCCTTGTCGAGCTTCGCGCCCTCGTAGGCTCCGAACTCGCGGACGAGGGCGGCGAGGTCGACGCTCGTAAGCTCCCGCTTTGGATCCATACAACAGAGTGCCCGGCGCGGTCAAAAAGGCGTGTCGCTCCGTTCGCGGGGCCGGTTGGCATCCCCGTCGAGAACCTGGGGCAGTCGGAAAGGCTAATCCCGCCCGACCCACTGGTACCTGATATGAACGCCGCGCTCGACCCCCTCACCGGCGTCGAACCGCCGTCCGTCGGAAACCGGAGGCGTACCGCTACCTGCGGCACACGCAGGGCAACTCCCGTCGCGCCCGTCGCGTCCGTCCCACCCGAAACCGGAGGCAGCCCGCAGCTATGAGCGCGCCGGAAGACCAGCGCACCTGGCAGGCCATCCTCGAACTCCCGCCGGTTCTCGACCGGCTCGAGGACGCCGGCGGCATCCCCGTCGTCGAACTCGTCGACGAACTCGCCGAGCGCAACGACCTCGTCGTCGAGGCCGACGGCGTCGTCTACCACGACCGGGGCATCCGCGTTCCCGGGTACGACGCGACCTTCGTCCACGAACCAACCGGCTCGCGGGGTCGCCCTGCCTTCAGCGTCGAGGTGAACTCCGTCGGGCCGCGAAACACCTGGGCCGTCTTCGACAAGACGCTCTCCTGGGACGTGTACCTCCTTCAGACACCCGAGGTCGCCGCTCTCGCCTGGCTCAGCGACGAGGAGTACCGGGTCGAGGATGCGGAGCATTTCGAGACGAAACAAGACGCCGTGGCCGCCGGCCGGTTCTCGTTCGGCATCTTCCTGCACAGCGGCGAGGACTGGCAGGAGCAGGTCGAGTACATTCGCCAGACGGACGCGCCGGCGTTCCTCCAGCGCGAAGACGGCTCGACGATGCACCCCTCGACCCAATCCGAGTTCTACCAGCTCGTCGACTCGACGCCCACCGAGTTCAGAACGAGCGGCGGAAACGCGCAGTCGTATCTGGGGCTGCTTGAACTCGAGATTACGATCGACTGATATTGGGACTGACACCGACACCGACACCGACACTGACACTAACACTGACGCCGGCTATCGGATCGCTCGTTCGGATCACCAGACCACGCTACCGCCGTCTCACAGCTCCCATCCCTCCTGCGTGTAGGCCATCTCCCAGAACCGGTACTCCAACTTCGCGCTCGTCAGGAACGCCTCGCGAATCGCCTCGTGCTCACCTGGGTAGCGCTCGCCGCAGCGGTCGACGAACTCGCGACACCAGGCCGTCGCCTCGCGGAACTCCTCGCCCGTGTACATGTCGATGAATGGGGTATAGCGGTGCTCTTCTGTGGCGAGTTCGGCCATGTGCTCGGCCACGTCGAGGTAGCCCTGCATGCACGGATAGAGCGCGCCCGCGATTTCGGCGATGGTCCCCTCGTGGGCCGTCCGAAGGAGAAAGTTCGTGTAGGCGACGCAGGTCGGGGCCTTCTCGACCGACTCGAGTTCGGTGCCCGAAATCCCGTAGTCCGCGGCGAACTCGCGGTGGAGGTCGAGTTCGTGCTCCAGCACGTCGTGAGCGACGCCGAGGAGGTGGGTCATCGTCGCCTCGTCGCGCGCTTTCGTCCCGGCGATCGAGAACAGGCGCGCGTAATCGAGCAGGTACCGGTAGTCCTGTTTCACCCAGTGGCGAAACGCGTCCTCCTCGAGCGTGCCGGCGGCGAGTTCGGTGACGAACGGGTGGGCCTTCTGTGCGGACCAGACGTCCGCGCCGGCGTCGAGGAGATGGTCGCTGAATGCCATGGACGAGTTCGGTGGTTGCGCGGTATTATATGTTGGTGGTACAATCCGGTTATCCACCGCGGAGCGTTCGCGTGCTATCGACCCTGTCCGCGACCGAAGTCGGACGGTACGCGACCCGGACACGTATTTTTGTCTCGGCGGCGAACGAACGGTATGGTATCGCTCGCGGAGGTCGTTCTCGTCGCCGCCGTCGCGGGCGGACTCACCGGCGTCGGGGCGCTTCCGCTGTTGCTGACCGAGCGGGTGAGCCACCGGCTCTACGACGGCGCGCTGGGACTCGCCGCCGGGATCATGGTCGGCGCGGCCGTCTTCGCGCTCGTCCGCCCCGGCCTCGAACTCGGAACGCCGTTCGAGGTCGTCGCGGGGCTTCTCGCCGGCGGCGCGTTCCTGCTCGTCGGAAACGCCGTGCTTCCCCACCTCCATCTCCAATTTCGGGGCGAGGAACGCGTCGAGGGAACGTCGCTCGTCGATCCGCCGCTCGCTTCCGGGACGACGGTGAACTCGCCGACGGCGGGCGAGAGCGAGGTCGGGAACGAGAGCGAGGTCGAAAACGGGAGCGGTAGTAAGAGCGACCGCGAGGCCGGAAGCGCCGACGCGGGCGACGACACCGACGCCGCGAGTTCCGAGGGGCTTCGCCGCGCGACCCTCGTCGGCGGAGCCGTGACGATCCACAACGTCCCCGAAGGCCTCGCGGTCGGCATCGCGTTCGCGAGCGGCGAGTCCGCGATCGGCTTTGCAATCGCGACCGCCATCGCCGTCCAGAACGTTCCCGACGGGTTCGCGATGGCGGTTCCCGCAGTCCGAGCGGGCGTCTCTCGCGGCCGAACGATCCTCTATACGACGCTCTCCGGCGGAATCCCGGAACCGATCGCGGCGGCCGTCGGTTTCTCGCTCGTCACGGTCGTCTCCGGGCTCTTCCCGGTCGCCGCCGGCTTCGCCGCGGGCGCGATGATCGCCGTCGTCTTCCGCGAACTCGTGCCCTCGAGTCACGGCCACGGCTACGCCGACACCGCGACGGCGGCGTTCATCCTCGGCTTCGCGCTGATGTTGATCGTGGATACGGTACTCGCGGTCTGAGCGTGGTCTAAGCGCGGTCTGAGAGCGCAGAGTCGGCGCAACCGTCCCCCGTAGTCGTATTCTGGCCGGGCGTTGATCCGGATCGCCTCCCAACCGTTGGGACGTCACCGACCACGACATCGAATTACCACACGAAAGACGACTTCGACGACGAACTCGGGTTCTGACGCTCTTTCGAACTTCGAACCCTCGCGGTCATCACTCCTCTTTCCGCCACCGGTGACCTTTTCTCGCTAATCGGCCAACGCTTCGCCATGACGTTCGTCTCGAACCTCCGAAATCGCGAGCGACTCGTCGGCACCTGGGTCGCACTGAGCGATCCGGCGATCGGCGAGATCAGCGCCCACCTCGAGTTCGACGCCGTCGTCATCGACGGCGAGCACTCGACGAACTCGATCGAGACGCTCACGGAGATCGCACGTGCAGTTGACGCGGCAGACGCCGCCGGGGCCGACGAATCCGATACCGGAACCGTCGTCCGACTCTCGGCGAACGATTCGACGGAGATCAAGCGCGTCCTCGACGCGGGCGTCGACGGCGTGATGGCACCGATGATCGACACGCCCGAGGACGCGCGGGCGCTCGTCGAGGCGACCCGCTACCCGCCCGACGGCGTCCGCGGCGTCGGCTTCGGCCGCGCCAACGAGTTCGGCCTGGCGTTTCCCGAGTACGTCGACCGGGCGAACGATGAACTCGTCACGATCGCCCAGATCGAGACCGAATCCGGCCTCGAAAACGTCGAGGAGATCGTCGCCGTCGACGGCCTCGACGGGCTGTTCGTCGGCCCGGCGGATCTCTCTGCTGCGCTCGGGCGCTTCGGCGAGACCGAGAGCGACGAGTTCCTCGCGGCCGTCGATCGGATCCTCGAAGCGGGCCACGCAGTCGACAAGCCGGTCGCGACGCTGGCGTTCGAGGACGAGGAGATCGAACGGTGGGTCGATCGCGGCTTCGACTTCGTCTTGGCCGGCGTCGACATCGATTACGTGAAATCGGGTGGGCGGCGGGCGAAGGCGGCGTTCGACGACGCGATAGCGGAGCGAGACGGGTGATCTGTACGTCTCGGGTGTGCTAGCACCTGGAGCATTTCGCGTATGCTCGTTGCGGCTTTCGTTCTATTCGTTGATATGTATTGGCTTATAGCTACTGCTGATTGGCCAAGTAGGAGGGGGTGTGCTGGTATTCTCGCGGATATTGAATCCACTCGGTGCGAGGAATAGATCAGCCACGTCCGGTAGCTGGTAGCACGGTTTCGTTATTCAGGATAGTCGGAACCGTCCGTGAAGATCCACGTTCAGTATCGGTCAAAGGTGATGAATTGAGGAGTCAATGCACCGATAGCTGTCGAGGATAGCATGCTGAAGACAGGGGGCGTATGCGGTACGGCGACTAACTTTATTTCGGCCCGTCAACGCTGAACTACCCGAAAGAGAAGGTGCTTACTGCGCACATTCAATATCGACATCTTGGAGTTTTCTACTTTAATAGAGTCTGACGGATGCGTTCTACTATTGTTTCCTCATCAGCTATTTCGACTGGTTCTTTCCCGCCGTCCCTCATCGTTTCTCTCGTGTCCTCATCATCGTCTTCTCCTTCTCCGAACATTTCGTCAGCCTCCTCACCGCCTTCTTCGACCATGTCACCAGTCTCCTCACTGCCTTCTCCAAACATCTCGTCGGTCTCCTCACTGCCTTCTCCGAACATTTCGTCGGTCTCCTCACCGCCTTCTTCCATCATCTCGCCAGTCCCCTCACTGCCTTCTTCGACCATTTCGCTCGCCTCTTCACCTCTTTCTTCGACCATCTCAGCTGTCTCCCCACCACCCTTTTCGATCATCTCGCCCGCCTCTTCGCCACTTTCTTCGACCATCTCACCGATCTGTTTACTTCCCTCTTCGATCTGATCGCCGAGTCCCTCGCTGGTCTCTCTAATTCGATTGGCGACGTTCTCCGTCGTCTCCTCCGTCTTTTCTGCTACTTTTTGACCACCCTTCTGGACTTGATCAGCCGCGCCGTGGGTCATTCCCCACGTACGGCTTTTGACCGTGTCAGTGACTCTACGACCCTGCTTTGAGGAACCATCGCCTTCGGAACTGACTTTTTCGCTTATTGAACCAAACCAATCTCGGAGCACGTAACCAAGGCCGATGAGGGTGATTACATCAATTAGCCGGGGGTGAGACCTCCCCTCTTCAGTAGTCATTCTCTCCTCATCGCTCGTCGTTCTTCTTCCGTGTCTGGTCGTCTCGTATCCGGTCGTCTCGTCTCCGGTCGTTATGTCTGGCTTATTTGACATCGATTAATAGTCTGGTTTCTGCAGACAGTAAACTTCGGCCGGCACCGGCAAGTCAAAAAAATGACGGCTGAATTGCTATTCTCCAAACAGTATGTAGCGGATAACAGAAGGTATGAAGCGCATACCAGAGATAGAAACACGCAGGTTTACTTGGTAGAAGACTGCCCGGTCTGAACACCACACAATTCTGAGAGGGTTTTTCGGTGGTCACTAAGCACCGTAGGTACCGGATCAAGGAGCGCAGTTTCAGCACTCTGGCCGAGAGTTGAAACTGCAGTACCAACGACTGCGCCGAGAACGAATCGCAGCGTCGACTGTCACAGCCGCTTGCTCACGTACGGCCCGTCCTGATGGTAGCCGAGTTTGTTCCGGTAGTACTCCCGCGCGCCGATACCAGAGATGACGCTGACCTTGTCGTAACCGGCGTCAGCCGCGAGTTCTTCCGCGCGGTTCATCAGACGGCGACCGTAGCCCTGGTGTTGGTGCTGGCCCGATTCGCTCTCTTTCCCCATCGTAACTTCGGAGCCGTAGACGTGGAGTTCGCGAATGAGGGCGGCGTTTTCGAGTTCCGGCCGAACGGGAGCGTTCGGGAACCGGAGCCGACAGAAGCCGATCAACAGATCCTGGTCGAAGTCCTCGAACGAGATGAAGTGCTCCGTGCCGCCGCAGGCGTCGTAGGTCATGACATCGAGGTCGACCTCGTTCGGTTCGGCGTCGTTCATGCCGACCTCCCGACAGCGGATGCACTCGCAGTTCCAGTCGTGGTCGTCCATTCGCTTTCGGGCTAACTGGCGGAGGTTCGACTTCCAGACCCCGGCGTCGATGTAGTCCGCCGGGATATCCCGCTGGACGCGCTGGAGTCGCGTGTAGCGCGGGATCATGTCCTTGATCTCGGCGACCAGTTCGGCGGCCTCGTCGTTGTCGAGCGGTTCGTACTCGCCCTCGTGCCACCAGTCGTAGGTCGCCGTGCCGCGGACGATCAGCGTCGGGTAGATCTTCAGGTAGTCGGGCTTCCACTGTTCCTGTTCGAAGAGCCGGCGGAAGTCCTCCAGACACATCTCCTTGCTCATTCCCGGCTGGCCGGGCATCATGTGGAAGCCGACCTTGAACGCCGAATCGCGCAGGCGCTGGTTGGCCTCGATCGAGGCCTGGACGCCGTGGCCGCGGTGCATCTCGCGGTTGATCCGCTCGTAGGTCGTCTGCACCCCGACCTCGACTTTCGTCCCGCCGAGATCGAGCATCCGGTCGATCTGTTCGGGATCGCACCAGTCGGGCTTGGTCTCGAACGTCGTCCCGATGTTCCGAACGTCTCCCGTCTCGTTCTCGGCGATCACGTCTTCCAAATAGTTGAACTCGTACTCGGCGGGGTCCTCGGCGAAGCTTTCGCCCTCCGCGGGTTCGGGCTCCTTGTCGACATCGTAGTCGTTCATCGCTTCCAGGGCGCGCTTGACGAACCACTCCTGGTAGTCGTGGCTCCGGGCGGTCATCGTCCCGCCCATCAGGATGAGTTCGACCTTGTCGATCGGGTGGCCGATCTCGCGGAGCTGTTCGAGGCGTAGCGTCACCTGGCCGTACGGATCGTAGTCGTTCTGGACGCCGCGGGCGGCGGCGGGTTCGTTGCCGGTGTAGCTCTGGGACGAAGAGAACTCCGAGTCGGGGCCGCCGGGACAGTAGAGACACTTCCCGTGCGGGCAGCGCTCGGGAGAGGTCATGATCGCGACCGGCGAGACGCCCGAGGCGGTACGGACTGGCTTGCGCTGGAGCACCGTTTCGAGGTCCTCGCGGTGTTCCTGTGGCGCGTAATCGAGGACCTCTGAATTCTTCGGGACCTTCGGTGCGGAGTGCTCCGAACAGGCCTCGAGTTTGGCCTTTTCGACCTCATCGCGTTCGATGTCGCCCGCGAGGATTCGCTCGACGAGCGTCTCACAGACCTGCTCGAACGCCTCGGTTTCAGTCGGCTCGGGGTCGGGCGTCTCGGTACTCACTATCCAACGTTCATCGGGCGGCGCGAATAAGCGTGTCGGACTCGCTACCGCTCGCTCGCGGCCATCACTCCGCGTTCGCCTGCGGTGGGAATTCCTCGTCCTCGTCGATTTCGACGAACGATGTTGCGCCGCACTGACAGCCGGTCCGCTGTCCGATCAGGAGAATCTTCCCGTCGGGCCACTTCTCGGCTGCGTAGGCCGTCCCACATTCCGAACAGACGGCAGCAACCTTCTCTGTCTTCGATTCGTGGTCATCGACATTATCCGACGAGTTCGACGACTCCTTCGACATACCGGTACTATCGGGTAGAACGTGGAAACGGATACTGCTTTGAGTTCGAGGGTGTTTATAAGATACCGCTCAATTCGACTCGTCCAGACCGCGTTTCGTCTGCTCAGTGGAGACGACCAGCGTGTTCTGTGTCAAGCTCTTGGTTGCTCGGCGCAGGCGCTGTGAAACGGCGTTCGTGGAGATATCGAGTTCGGTTGCGAGATCGCCGATCTGCGCGTCGCGCGGCACATTGAAGTAGCCCATTTCGAGACCCGTGACGAGAACGTCGCGTTGGGCGCTCGTCAGATCGTACTCGCGTTCTTTCGGTGCAGTCCCGTCGTAGATTCGTTGCAGTTCGAACGAGTACTCCTTGTCCTGAAAGTACCGTTGGAACCCCTCGAGAGCCGTCTTATCGACGAATTTGAGTTTGAAGAACCAGCGTCCGTCCGCCGCGGTCGCCTCCTGCAGGATGCCGTGTTGATCGATAATCTCGTCGACCCGCTCCTGGACCGCCTCGTCCCAATGAACGTTGAAATAGCCGATGTCGTCCTCGCTATCCAGGAACTCGAAATCGATGACGCTCTGATCGGCCTCCAGTGCAGCCGTTATGGGATCGAGTTCGGCGTTCGTCAGCCACAGAAACGGCATCACCCATTCGCGGCTGTGGGTCGCGAGCCGTTCGACCTCGATCGTCACGTCGGGCACTCGGTCGAACGTTTCTCCGAGCGCGAACGCACCCGCTGGGATCGTGAACTCGGCGATGACGCTCATGGGAGAGCAAGCGGTCGGTGCGGGATAAGCCGCGGGGTTGATATGGCAATAGTTCTCCCAGCTATGGGACGCTCTGACCGGCTTGGGTCGATCCGACCCGGATCGTGTGCGAGGGCTCCCCTGGAGCCGATCGAAAACCGCGAATTCCGGGTGAATCGTTAAGTTGGCGCTGCTGGTAGTCAAAACAGACTGAATGCCCCCGGAGCTGTCGGTCGTGCTCGCCGTAGTCACAGCGCCGTTTGCAGTTGCGGGTGTGACGCCACTGCTGATCCGATCGCTCGGCGAGAAGACGGGCTACGCCGGGGCAGCGGTCGCCGCGTTCTGTTTCGCCCTCCTCGGAACGCAGTACGGCTCCGAGGGAACCGTCGAACTGGCCTGGATTCCGTCGCTCGAGGTCGCGCTCCGGTTTTACGTCGACGGCTGGGCGTTGTTGTTCGCACTCCTCGCGAGCGGCATCGGCGCGCTCGTATTTTTGTACTCGCCGGCGTACATGCACGGCGAGTCCGGACTCGCCAGATACTACGCTGCGCTGCTCGCGTTCATGGGCTCGATCATCGGTATCGCACTCGCCGCCGACCTCATCGCGATCTTCCTCTTCTGGGAGCTCACCAGCCTCTGTTCGTTCGTGCTGATCGGCTTTCACACCGAGGACGCATCCTCGCAGTACGCCGCCCGAATGGCGATGCTCGTGACGGTCGGCGGCGGACTGTTCGTGCTCGTCGGCTTTCTCCTGCTCGCGTTCGTCGCGGGCGACGTCGTCGGTCCCGGAACGTCCGCCTTCGACCTCGCCGCAATGCTCGACCGACCCGGCGAGATGCAGACCGCGCTGCGGGAGGCGGGCCTGTTCGTTCCGGTGCTGGGGCTGCTCGCAGTCGGCGCGGCAACCAAATCCGCACAGGTGCCGCTTCACTTCTGGCTCCCCAACGCGATGGCCGCGCCCACGCCCGTCTCGGCCTTTCTCCACTCCGCGACGATGGTTAAAGTCGGCGTCTACTTCGTCGGCCGCATTCGCCCGCTGTTTGCGAGCCTCGAGTGGGTGGTGCTGTTCGCAACGCTCGGATTAGCAACGATGACGATCTGTGCCCTTCTCGCCGTCGCCGCGACGGACATCAAAGAACTGCTCGCCTACTCGACGGCGAGTCACCTCGGACTCATGATCGCCGGCTTCGGGTTCACCTCGATCCTCGGCGCGGAAACCGGCGTCTTCCACCTGTTCAACCACGCGCTCTTCAAGGCCTCCCTGTTCCTGATCGCCGGTATTATCGCTCACGAAACGGGGACGCGGCGTCTCGATGAACTCGGCGGACTCCGACACGACCTTCCCGTGACGGCATTTTTCACCGCTATCGTCGCCCTCAGCATGGGCGGTATCCCGCCGTTCAGCGGCTTCTACTCGAAGGAACTCCTCTTCGAGGCGACCGTCGAAGCGAGTCACCACCACGACCTCGGTCCGCTCGACTGGCTCTACCCGGCCGTCGCCGTCTTCGGAAGCATCTTCACCGTCCTGTACTCGCTTCGCTTCCTTGCGCTCTTTTTCGGCCGCCAGCCCGACTCGCTCGACCGCGCTCATCGGCCACCGGTTATACTGCTCGTCTCGCCCGCCGTCCTGGCCGCACTGACGGCCGTCGTCAGCATCGATCCCGAACTCGCGGTTCGGGCGATCGTGCAGGCCGGCGTCGACGCGACCGCCGTCGACCCCGGGACCCACGAGATGCACGTCGGACTCCCGACGTCATACTCGCCCGCCGTCGGGATGAGCGCCGTCGCGATCGGCAGCGGAGTCCTTGCATACCCGTTCTACGACTCCATTCACCGCAGCATCCGGTCGATCCCTCGAACGATCCCGCCGATCGGCGCGAACTGGTGGTACGACGCGATCATCGAAAGTCTCGCCGACGACGGCGCGTGGCTCGCATCACGCGTTCACAACGGCCTGCTCCGGACGTACGCCACGTGGACGCTCACCGCTACCTGCGTCCTCGCACTCGCCGGCTTCGCCGCAACGGGTACCGCCGTCCCCACCGCGCTCGCCGGCATCGACGTTCCGATCCCGGTCGCACTCGTCCTCTCCCTTGCGATCGTCGCGGGCCTCGCGGTCGTCACCGCCGACTCGCACGTCGCCGGGATCCTCACGCTCTCGATCCTCGGATTCATGATCGCCATCTTCTACATCCTCGCCAGCGCGCCCGACCTCGCACTGACCCAACTCGTCGTCGAAACGCTCGTGCTGGTGATCTTCCTGCTCGTCGTCGAAGAGATCCCGGAGTACTACCAGGTCAGTCTCGGCAGGGTCGCTCGGGACGCCGTCCTCTCCGTCCTCGTCGGCGCAACCGCGTTCATCACCGTCCTCCTCACGACCGACGCCCGACCCGCCGGCGAGAGCGCAATCGCGCGCTACTACACCGAACACGCCGTTCCCGAGGGCGGCGGACAGAACATCGTCAACGTAATCTTGGTCGACTTTCGCAGCTTCGACACGCTCGGTGAACTCGTCGTGATCGCCGTCGCCGCGATTTCGATCCTCACGCTCATTGTCATGCGCTCCCGCGGTGACGAGAGTTCAGTAGCGACCGAGGACGGGAGTGCGAACGAACCGCGCGAACGTCACGAGACTCGAGGTGAATCCGAATGACGACCGTCATCATGCGAACGACCGCTCGCATCGTCGTCCCAATCGTTCTGATCGTCGCCATCTCGCTGCTCATCGAGGGACACAATCTCCCCGGCGGCGGCTTTATCGCCGGCGTCCTCACTTCGACTGCGTTCGTGATCGTCTACATCGCGTTCGGCCTCGATTTCTTAGAGCGGGGCGTACTCGGCCGCGATGTCGATCCCGGAAAGACGCCCTCGCGCGATCGCGTCGTCGTCGCCTACCGCCGGCTGTTTACGGTCGGCCTCGCCATCGCCGTCGGCAGCGGGCTGGTCCCGCTTGCGCTTGCTCACCCCTTCCTGTCGCAGTCGTACGTCGTTCTCGAGGGCGTTCCGCTCTACCATCACCTCGAAATCGCAAGCGCGCTGGCGTTCGATCTGGGGGTCTACTGCGTCGTCGTCGGCGGCCTGCTAACGATTATTTCGGTGGTGGGTGCCGAATGAGCGCGTTCGTCCTCGCGCTCGTCGTCGGCGCACTGTTTGCGCTCGGGACGTTCCTCCTCCTCCGACGCGATCTGATCCGCGTCGTCTGGGGACTCGCCATCGTCAGCCAGGCAGCAAACGTCTACCTGCTGGCGATGGGCGGGATCGAACTCGGCGGCTTCGAGACCGTCCCGGTCCTCGCCGGCCACGGCGAGGGCGTCCCCGAGACGACCGATCCCGTCGTGCAGGCGCTCGTCCTCACGGCCATCGTCATCGGCTTTGGGATGACCGCCTTCGCGCTCGTGCTCTCCTACCGCGTCTACGAGGAACACGACACGCTCGACGCCTCCGAACTGGGTGATCGCGAGTGAACGGGATGGCGCTACAGACGCTGTCTCCCGGCGCGGAATCGACGCTCGTGATCGCTCCCATGCTGATCGTCCTCGTCGCAGCCGTCGGCACGTTGCTCCTCGGCACCCGCCCCCGCGCTCGAGCGGGCGTGAGCCTCGCGGGCGGCGCGGCCTACCTCATCGCCGTCGCAGCGATCGACTGGTACGTCGTCCTCGCGCCTGACGCCCCGGGCGCTGCAACCTATCAGGTCGGCGGGCTTCCGGCCCCCTTCGGAATCACGCTCGTCGCCGACGGACTCTCGGCGTTTATGCTGACGATGGTCGCGGTGATCGGCGTCGCCTCGCTCGTCTTCTCGATCCGGGTCCTTCCCGAACTCGATCGGCGCAGCTACTACTTTCCGCTGTTTCACTTCCTGGCGCTCGGCGTCACCGGCGCGTTCCTTACCGGCGACCTGTTCAACCTGTTCGTCTGGTTCGAGGTGATGTTGATGGCGAGTTACATCTTCGTCGCCTACTACGGCGGCCCGCAGCACACCCGCGCCGCGTTCTGGTACGTCGCGCTCAACCTGCTCGCCAGCGCCGTCTTCCTGCTCGGCGTCGGCGGCATCTACGCGACGACGGGGACGCTCAACATGGCCGATCTCGCGCGTCGACTCGCCGCGCCCGCGGCGTACGGAATCGACCCTGGCCCCGTCGTCGGTCTCCTCGGCCTCCTCCTGTCGGTGTTCGCGATCAAAGCGGGGCTCGTCCCCTTCCAGTTCTGGATCCCAACCGCCTATCGGGCCGCTCCGCCCCCGATCACCGCACTACTCGCGGGTGCGACCAAGAAGGTCGGCATCTACGCTATCATTCGGCTCTCGTTCACCGTCTTCGCGGATGCCCAGATCGGTGTCGACCTCGCCGTCCCGATCGTCGGCACGGTACTCGCTGGCGACTCGCCGCTCGCGTTCATCGGTGCCGCCCTGTTCGTCATGGGCACCGCAAGCATCCTCGTCGGCGGACTCGGTGCCGTCGGCCGAGACTCCCTCGAGGGCGTCCTCGCGTACTCGAGCATCGGTCAGGTCGGCTTCATCGCGGTTCCGGTCGCCATCGCCGCAACGACGACAGTTCCAGACGTTCGCCACATTGCGATCGTCGCCGCACTGGTGTACGCGCTCAACCACGCCCTGGCGAAGGGCATGCTCTTTCTCGCGGTTGGGGCGGTCCGAACGGCGACCGGAACGAGCCGTCTCGCCGACCTCGGCGGCCTGGCAAGCCGTTCGCCACTCCTCGCTGCGGCGTTTTTCATCGGTTCGCTCTCGCTCGTCGGCATCCCCCCGCTATCGGGATTTTTCGGTAAATTCCTCGTCTTCGACGCCGCCGCCCAGGCGGGATCACTGTCGGTGCTCGTGCTCCTCCTCGCCGGCTCGCTGTTGACGATCGCGTACGCAACGCGGGCCTGGAACCGAAGCTTCTGGGGACAACGAACGTCCGCGGTCGAAGACGCGATCGCCGACCCGGTTCAGGTGGCCGTTCTCCTCGCGCTCGCCGTGACGATCGTCGCCGTCGGCATCGGATTCGAGCCGATCTACCGATTCGCGGACGCCGCCGCGACGGCCGCCCTCGATACCGACGGCTATATCGACGCCGTCGATCCGAACCAGACGGTCTCCGGCGTGGACGGCGGCAGCGTGGACGCGGGTGCAGGTGGAGGTGGAGGCGGAGGCGAAACTGGAACGGGAACGATCAACACCACTGATGGAGGTGAAACCCCATGACCGTCCGCACCTGGCCCGTCGCCGGCATCGTCTTTGCCATCCTCTGGATCTTCGTCCGCGGCATCGAACTCGCACCCGCGGCGCTCGTCGGGCAGTTCCTGGCCGGCATCGTCGTCGGACTCCCGATCGCGTTCCTCTTCCGGCGTCTGTACGGAAAGTACACCGATCTCGGTCGGCTGGGCCGCGCCTCGCCGTACGCCGGCCGCTACCTCGCGGCCTTCTCGTGGGAACTCGTCCGTGCAAACCTCGATGTCGCCTACCGGGTCCTCTCCCCCCGAGTGAAGATCGAACCCGAAGTAATCCTGGTTCCGCTTCGCGTCCAGACCGTCGCCGGAATCACGCTCATCGCCAACAGTATCACCCTCACGCCCGGTACCGTCGCCCTGGATCACGACCCGGACGAAAACGCACTGTACGTCCACGCAATCGACGGTCGCGATCCCGAATCGATCGCCGCCCCCATCAGAACCTGGGAAAACTATGCACTGGAGATGTTCGACGAGGAACTGTCTCCGGCCGATCCGCCACCCGCGATCATCACCGGACGCGAGGACGACGACACGAACGCTGCACTCGAACGATCCCACCACGACCGAGGCGAAGACGACCATCACAACAGAATGCCCAACCGAGAGCCGAACTCCGACGACCAGCACAGCCAGACGGAGGCCGACGAGGATGAGTGACGATCCAGCCGTCCTCGAATGGACCGTTCGCACGGCGCTGATCCTCGTCAGCGGACTCTGTCTGCTCTGTGGCTATCGCGTCGTTCAGGGACCGACGACGCCCGACCGCGTCGTCGCACTGGACGCTATCGCCACGAACGTCGTCGCAATTGCCGTCCTGTTCGCACTCCAGACCGGCCGGGGGCTCTTCATTACGGTGAGTCTCGTCCTCGCCATCATCGGCTTTATCGCCACGGTCGCCGTCGCCAAATTCGTCACGGAGGGCGAGATCATCGAATGATCCGATCCGCTCTCATCATCGCCCTGATCGTCGTCGGCGTCTTCTTCCTCACCGTCGGCACGATCGGACTGCTCCGCCTCCCGAACGTCTACAACCGCATGCACGCAACGAGCAAGCCCACGACGCTTGGCACCGCCGCAATCTTCCTCGCCGGCTTCGTCTCCTTCGGTCCCGGAAACGAAGGCCTCACCTCGCTCATCGGCATCGCATTCCTCTTCCTTACCGTCCCGACCGGCGCACACATGATCGCCCGCTCCGCACACCGCAGCGGCGTCCCCTTCGAGGACAGCGTCGTCTGGCCCGACAAGTCGACGGATGAAAGCGAAGGTGAAGGTGAACTCGAGCAGTCCGAAACCGCCGACGAGTCGAGTTCAGATGCGTAACACCGTGTCGGCCCGTTGAGTGCGAGTCCGCTCGCCGTCGATTCGTCGTCGAACGGCACCGCGACGCCGTCGCTATCGGACGATGGTATCCGGAGGACGAGACTGCGTTGCGACGCGCCGTCTGGCGGTCGACGTAGTTGTTACGCGAGCGTTGCGTCGAGTGCGTCGAGTGCCGCCTTGCGAACGGCATCGCGCTCGCCCGGGAGGAACTCGATATGACCGTCCTGGCCGCCGACGACGTGGACGCCGGCGTCGGGGGCTGCCTCGGCGATGGCGTCGCCGAGGTCACGAACGTTCAGCGACTCGGTTGCGCGGACGTGGAGTTCGTCGTCGCCGAGGCCGAGGGTGACGAACGAGTCGTCCTCGCGTTCGCGTCGGTGCAGCGCATCGAGCAGGAGCGTTGTCGTCGGGAAGTTGTAGCGGTGAGTGAAGGCCGCCGTATCGAGGACGGCGACGCTGATCCCGTCGACTGATTCGGTCGTCAGGTTCTCCCGGGCGGTTTCGAGACCGGTATCGAGCTTCGCGCGGAACTGTTCGGAGACGTGGGCAGCGAGGTCGCCGTTGACGGGTCGGTCGGTCTCCTCGTCGTCACCGAAGAGGAGGTCGGCGACGAGTTCGCGTTTGTCCTTGTAGGACTGGTAGTAGGCTTCGAGTGCGATGGCCTCGCGGCGCTCGGAGATCCCGGTTTCGTCGTAGCCGGCGTCGGTGGCGAGTTCGCGGTAGGCCTCGGGGGTGTTCTCCCAGTAGCTGACGGCGGGGAGGTGTTCGAGGTCGGCGCGAACGTCGTCGTTGACCTGGGCGGCGACGGTTGCGGTGAGTGCGGTCGAGGTCACGTCCGAAACGTTCACGTCCGCGAGCGACGGTGCGACGGCGACCGAGACGGCGTCGGTGATCGCCGCGTCGGCGTTGCTGTCGTCGATGACGAGTGCGTCGGCGTCGTACAGCGAGAGCAGGTCGTAGCCGTCGACGGATTCGACGGTCGAACCGGCATCGACGAGGACGACGAGCGGGAGTTGTTCGCCGTGGCGTTCGCGGGCTTCGAGCATCGAGGTGACGTCGTCGGTTGCAGCGTCCATGTCGTAGACGCGGCCGTCGAGCGGTCGGCGCTCGAAGTAGTGGTACTCGGCGTCGTCGCGGGTGTGCTTCTCGCGGATAAGCGGGAGCACGGCGCGCTCGATGGCAGCACCGGCAACGTAGCCGTCGGCGGTGGCGGCGTGGCGAACGACGATCGGTCGGGTCTCCATGACGGCGCGGCGGATCGCGGTTGCGGCGTCGACGAGACCGTCTTCGACGGCAGCGACTGCGTCGTGGTCAGCAAGCAGCGAGACATCGTCGGGACTTGCCTCGCGTTCGAGTGCGGTCTCGAGGCGCTCCGTGACGGTCGCGCGCTCGTCGCCGTCGAGCCGTTCGAGGGTTTCGGTCTCGACCTGCAGGTCGCCGTGGTGGCGCTCGATTTCGCCTTCCAGCGCGACGACGTCGTCGACCGTCACGTCGGGATAGGCGCGAACGCCAGCTTCTTCGAAGGCGGCACACTCGACGGTGCCGGTCTCGTCGCGGAGTTCGAAGACCGTCGGGCCGCTGGTCTGGCGGGCACCCGTGATTTCGCCCTCGAGTCGGACGACGCTGCCGACCTGGTTCTCGATGGCATCGACGGTGGTTCGCTTGAGCGCCGGTTCCTCGTCGACACCGCTCTCTTCGCCTGCGGACTCCGCAGCGGGCGTCTCGTCCGTCTCGTCGGCTTCAGCATCGGCGTCGGTCGCGGGAGCCGAGGCTGCCGCGGACTCGGTCGCAACGGATCCGCTGCCGCCGGCGACGGTGTCCGTCGCGTTCGGCGTCTCCGGCGTCGGCTGGTCATCGCTCGACTCAGCCGAGTCGTCGGTGGTCTCAGCGACGTTCGAGCCGGTATCGGCCTTCGTGTCGCTTCCGGTCTCGTCCTCGAACTCCTCGGGACGGAACTCGTCGTCGGCCGTCTCGATCAGTTTGCCGCGGAACTCGCGTTCGCGCTGGCGGATCGACCAGCCCAGGTCGACGTTGCCGTTGTCCCGCACGTCGAGTACTTGGACGTAGACATCGTCGCCGGGATCCCAGTCGAGGCTTTCGAGTCGTTGGTCGAGTTCGCTTCTGTGCAACAGGCCAGTAACGTGTGATCCGATGTCGATGAAGACACCGAAGTCGGCGTAGCCGTCGACGGTGCCCCGGTAGTACCGACCGGGGGAGAGCTGGGAGGCGGACGTGCCTTCGAATTCGAAGACAGCATCCTCCTCGTGACTCTCACAGATTTCACCGTCAACGGGTACACCACAGATGATACAGTTACCCATCTACTCGCATCAAGCAGTTTCGTCCTAAAACGGTTGTCGAAATGAGTCGGGGTTGTCAGGGTGACCAGCAGCGGTTTCGTCCACTCCTGCTCCCGACTACCCGTCGGGGGCAGTACAGTAGCTCATCCGCCGGAGAACGGCCAGTACCGACCGGTCGTGGTAATACTCGATTCTGAACTCGTCCCGTCGTTCGGCCGCCGCTCTCACCAGAGAGACACCAGGACCAGGCGGATATGGCACAACACGCGGCGCAGCGTCCGATCCGGACGAGTTCAAGCGCGCCGTCGAGGCCGAAGACGAACTGCGTCCGATCGACGGCCCGGAACCGGTCGAGTGAATTCGCTGGACGGTCCCGGAACGCGAGCAGTAGCGTTCGGGTCGCAGTTACGGCCCGGATTCCGGTCGGTGCGGGGTTTCGAACGGTGATCGATGGTGGTGGTGGTGGTCGGTGAGGGCTCCGATGGCGATCGTCTCCGCTCACCGGGCACACCGACCGGAACCCGATCTTCCGCCGCGACCCGACGACGGGCGTGCAACGGCCCAGAAGGCGTTGCACGCGATTCACATTAGGTCTCGTCGGATCGGTCGGGTACGGGCGGCGCAACGCGACACCCACACGGCCCCGCAACTGCGTCCGTCGGCCCGATCATCGTCGTTCGCGTGATCGGCTCCCCGCACCGCGGGCACGTTCTGAACTCGTGGTCGGCCGCGCTATCGGAATTGTCGTGTTCGTCACCGGTGGTTTCGCGCGTGTCACCCGGATTTTCGCGCGCGGCAGTGGCATTCTTGCGTGCGTTACCGGGGTTCTCGTGCGTGTCAGTCCGGGTTTCGGTCGGTTCGGTATCCGGTTTGTCGACTCCGTCGTCGTCACTCCGGGTCATTCCTGACACCTCGTGACTCCGCCGAATTCGGACGGTAGAGACGGCAGTACGCGGACGATTTGACTCGTCAATCGTGCGGGATGTTTATATCCCGTGAGAATGTACGCAAACATGGCTTCAGCGAAGCACGCTTGGAAGCCACGCCTTGGGTGCTCTAACACCCGGGGCACTTTCGTACCCCACGTTGTGGCTTCCGTTCTAATTGGTAACTGGTAGTGACTTATATCTACCGCTGACTGTCGGGAAGGATCGCTGCGGTTACTCTCCCCGACGAGATAGAACTCGATAGTACTGGGAGTCTCCGTCTAGTGATTCACCAGCAATCAAATATCCAATTTTAATTTCTATTGGATATTAAATACGTCGTTTCCGTGGACGATTCATGGTCTCTGATAGCACAGAAGGGAGCAACGAGGATGCAGACCAGTACGACGTGACGATCTGGGAAGAGAGAACGAGGCTCGATCACCTTGCTGTTGGGGTTTCCCAGGTCATTGTTCGGTGGTGGGTTGCCCTCGCGGCTATAATTGGTGCTCTCCTTGTTGCTCACCCACTCGTGTCCATCAGGACCGAGTGAGTACAGTATCGTGGCTTATCGGTGCGTGGCTGCTTTCTCTTCTGATCGGGCTGCTCATCATCAGGTACATCCAACGGATCGATCCGACGACGCGCTCGTAGGTTACCTCTCGTACTCCGAAATCGTCCGGCGGATATCCCAGCAGGCCCACAACAGATTAGACATCGTTGACAGTAGAGATGTTCGGTTACGAGTCACCCATCTGCCCTCGAAATACTAGCAGCTACTACTTGAGAAGGGCGAGCCGCTGGCGTTCTCATGTTGAATATTTAACCTCTCGGGTAGTGTGTCTGTAGAAGATGGCTCATAGCAATGCCAGTTTGTCAACTCGAGTAGTGTTCACTGTCGCAGAAGTGGTTGGTACGGACCCTGTGGACCTCCCACCGCTCGAAAAAACAATCAGTAGTGAGGCGCTCAATAACCTCTTCCACGAAGACACATCACTTCCCGGCGCATATCTGGTCTTTCCCTACTGTGACGTTTGGGTGATGGTTCATGGCGACAGAACCGTTGATGTCTTCACGGAGTACGCAGCGACCACTGCCGTCAACGCTGTTCCTACCGATAGTGACGGGCAGCCAACTGATGATCGGATGGTTGTGCTATCCGCTCAAAATGGACGACATGCATTCGCCGACGACGAACTGGAGACGCTCCACGAAATCGTTGAGGGGGCAGACGATGCGACGGAAGCATGGGAGGACACCATCAACTATGCTGAACAGCGATAGACTCGACTCTCTCAGGGAGTGCGTCGAGGGGAGTGTCTAACGCGAACAGTTCCACCGAGAAGCTGTGAAATGTGGCGGCCAGATGCCCAGAGATACGGTATCACTACGCCACAGTTCATCAGTTTGAACGCTCTTACTCTCGAAAGATGTCCCTAGTGAATCATAACTGTAATTGTGAAACTAGCCAGATTCAGTTATGCGAGTAGATCTGCTGGGAGTAGGTCTTTCTTATGATTGTCGCAAGCACGATGAGGCCCTCAACAATCTCACTTGTATACTACAATTTCTGTTGAATTTGCCACTACCTATCGGTGTTATACATCAAATATAGTACATGTATGAGTGAGGGAACGAACACCTACTCGGTAGACAGAGCGAGTGGTTTGTCGATGAACAAACAACCTGAAACGCAATTCGAGACACGGATTAGACGACGGCCGTATCTCCGAGTAGCTGCGACAGCTGGAATCGCAAGTGCAACGCTTGGAGGAACTGGGACGGTTGCGGCACAGGACGACGCAGAGACGACGCGGCAATACAACGTCGGCCACGAGACCGAGGCAGGAAGGGAGCATGCGAGAGATGTTGCGGTGGAGGTGCACCATGAGTTCGAGGCACTAGATATTACCACGGTCAATGTTGCAGAGAGCGATCTCGATGCCCTTGGTGACCATGAGGATATCCGATTCGTTGAAGAGAACATCGAGCGGAGCCTCGATCTCCCTGACTCCGATCCTGAACACCAACTGGAAGACGAACTCGAAGCTGAGCAATGGAATCCCTGGGGCGTTGAACGAATTGGTGCCCTCGCTGCACACGAACGAGGCGAGACCGGTTGTGGCGTCCACGTTGCGGTTATCGATACCGGTATTGACCCCACGCACGAAGACTTACACGCCAACATCGGCGAGGGTGTTGCCTTCGTTGAGACTACAATCGAGAGTACTCAGGAGTGGGCTGATGACTTCGGCCACGGCACGCATGTGTCGGGAACGATTGCGGCGCTCGATAACGACATTGGAGTCGTTGGTGTGAGTCCATCCGCACGGCTCCATCCAGTGAAGGTGCTCGATAACCAAGGAACTGGAACCGATGCGGACATAGCTGCTGGTATCGAGTATGCGGCACGCAAAGGCTACGACATCGCCAATCTCAGTGTGGGCGAACCAGAGACAACGCAGACACAAACCGAGGCTGTGAAGTTCGCTTACGAGGAGGGGCTTTTGCTTGTTGCGGCGACGGGGAATGACGGCCACCCGAAGGTGGACTACCCTGCAGATCTCGATGAAGTGATCGGTGTGAGTGCGACCGCGAAAGACGATTCACTAGCACCGTTCTCGAACACGGGCCCCGAAGTGAACCTGGCCGCCCCTGGTTCCCCCGTGTTATCGACGATTCCTGGAAGTAAGTATGGAGTCATGGAGGGGACTTCGATGGCGACACCGCACGTGTCTGGCTCGGCAGCATTGCTGGCCGCACACGGCCTCTCTAACGCCGAAATCCGCGACATCCTTACCGCGTCCGCAGAAAATATCGGACTTGGGCCCGACGCAGAAGGTTCAGGGCTTGTCAACGCGAGTGCTGCCCTCAAGCGTCTCGATACGATGGAGCCAGAGGTACCATCCGAGTAGCAAATCACCGCTGATCCATGAACGTCAGTTGTGGTTCGTATTTCGGTTGCCGCACTGTCCCACGGGAACAAAGAAGGACATCGTTTTTCTCCCGAAAGAGACGTTCAATAGTGTTCTGATTTCCCTGTTTCTCGTATTGAAATCGAAGCCTGCGTTGCCGGGGTACTACCTGACGATGTCTTGCCCTCGATAAAAAACAGAGTATCGGAGACATCGTGTTTCTCGGCTATCTTTCCTGTCCCCCTCATCGCTACCCGGCGCTCAACTTCTGTATCCCTTATCAGGACCTTCCTGCTTTAACTCCCGAGTTCAACGGTCGAAGTCTACACAGTCATGCGATTCACCAGAGCCGAGCATCTACTCCGATCCGCAGTCGGGCGAGGGAGTAACGCCGATCTACGGGTGCGAAACAGCCCGCGATCAGTAGACCGTCACTATAGTAGCCACTGAAAGTCAGTCACACCCACTTGCATGACAACTGTGCGATTGGTGTGTAAACAGTTTCAGTCGTTACTATAACACGACCACGAGCACCGTTCGAATGAGATGAGGGTCGCCCCGAAGTAGTGCACCGGCTCGAATGGGACTTTCAGCTGCTGCCGACAAAAATCGATTTTTGTCGTCGATTCCGCACACCAAGCGCACTACTCGAAGACCGCCGAGTTCTCCTCGAGTTCGTCGAGATCGGCGAGGAGTTCCTCGACGTCCTCGGGGAACAGCGAGACCTGAATCTCGTTGCCGTCGGCGTCGTCGAAGACGAGTTTGACGCGCTTGTCGCCGAACTCGCGGGCCTCGGCGGATTCGACGTCGAACAGTTTGATCGTGGCTTCCTTGTTGTTGGGGCCGACGTTCTTGATCGCGCCGTCGTTGAGCTCTACCATGAAGTCCTCGAGCGTCAGTGAGAGCATACCCTCCGTACGGGGGCCGGATAAAAAACGCCACGGCATTGCGGTCGTCCGGTGAACTCGTCCGGTCCTGGTCGTCCCGCGAGACGAAACGCGGTCAGCCCCGTGCAATCGTGGGACTCAAACCGGAACCGAGGCCGCCCCAAAACGGGGCCACCACGGACAGTTCCCGCCCATCGGTTCCGGATGCCGGATCGCATCGGCCCGCTTCGAGTCGTGATCCGCACCGTGCGGAGCACTCCGAGGGCCGAACCGCATGCAGGGTGTGTCAGCGTGCGTGCGGCCGGCTATAATTTCGACTGGTGACGAATAAATACTGGTGATCGTTCACAGCATTGAACCGCGGCCCGGCACCGGGCCGAAAGACAGTGCAGCTAGCTGTCCTCCCGTCGGCTTGCTCCTCCCAGTTCCCTCCCAGCGGCTTGCCCTACGGCTCCCGGCAGCCGCCCGCCGCCAGCGGACCCCGCCCCACCCAGTTTTAAGTCGCTCACGACGAACCAACCGAACGCTATGGAACTCATCTGGCACGGCCACTCGACCTGGCACGTCACCGTCGGTGAGACCGACTTGCTGATCGATCCGTTCTTCGACAACCCGAAGACCGATCTTGAGCCGTCGGACATCGACACACCCGACTACGTGTTGCTCACCCACGGTCATGCCGACCACATCGCCCACGCCGGCGAGTTCAGCGAGGCGACGCTCGTCGGGACACCTGAACTCGTCTCCTACTGCGAGGACGAGTTCGGCTTCGAGGATGCGGTCGGCGGGATGGGGATGAACCTCGGGGGAACCGTCGAGTGCGGAGACGCGTTCGTCACGATGGTCCGTGCCGATCACACGAACGGGATCATGACCGAGAACGATGCGAGCGGCGGGATGCCGGCCGGATTCGTGATTTCGGATACGAAGCCGACGCAGGGTACAGATAACGAGTCGACCACCTTCTACCACGCCGGCGACACCTCGCTCATGACCGAGATGCGCGAGGTCATCGGCCCCCATCTCGAACCGGACGCCGCCGCCGTGCCGATCGGCGATCACTTCACGATGGGGCCGTGGCAAGCCGCCGTCGCCGTCGACTGGCTCGACGTCGACCACGCCTTCCCGCAGCACTACGACACCTTCCCGCCGATCGAACAGGATACGGACGACTTCGAGCGCGAAGTCCGGGCGACGGGCAGCGACGCGGACGTTCACGCGCTCGTGGCCGGCGAGCCGTTCGAACTCGAGGGCTAACCGCTTTCTTCGCGTTCCTTTTGTCACGGAGACGAACGCTACTGCGTACGAGAGCAACGTTTACAGCGCCGGCTGTGGATGGCACGATTGCTATGTCGAAACAGGCGACGACGATCTCCGAAGAAGGCTACAGCGCGACGAACGAGGTCCGCGAGTTCGAGACGACGATCGATTCGAACGGCGAGGAGGCTCCCGATACGCTCGAATCGCTGCTCGCGGCCTACGGGTCCTGTTACGTCCCCGCACTGCGAGTCGGCGGCCAACAGCGCGGGGCCGAGGACCTCGGACGGATCGAGATCGATTCGGAGGGCGAACTCAACGACGACGACAAACTCGAATCGATCACGTTCGATATTCGCGTCGAGGCCGAGGTCGACGACGAGACGGGCGAGGAGATCATCGAGCGCGCGTTCGAACTCTGCAAGGTCCACGACGCCCTGAAAGAGAGCCTGCACGCGGACGCGAGCATCGAGGGCGACGCGTTCTGAGCGGGTCGACTGTGGTTGTGAGTTGCGGGCTGCCCCTGTCGGTTGCGGTCTCAGGCGGTGGTCACTGATCGCCCGTCGTTCGCTCGTTGCTCGTTGCTCGTCGCACACCGGTCCGAACTCCCGCTTCGATCACAGCGCACTGACGCCAAACGAGAATGTCATCACTTCGCACTGGGCGGCCCGCAAAACGCGTCTTGGTAGTGATCGCCGTCGTCGGACTGGTCACCCTCGCGGGCTGTGGCGGTGGCTTCGGTCTCGGCGACACCGACCAGGAGCAAGACGACGGCGAGCGCGACTCCGAGGCCGCCCCGACGGCCGTCGACGGTGAACTCGAGATCCATCACATCGACGTCGGGCAGGGGGATTCGACGCTGCTCGTCACCCCCGAAAACGAGACCGTGCTGATCGATACGGGCGACTGGCCGGCGGACGGACGGGAGATCATCGACTACCTCGACGCCCGCGGAATCGACCGTATCGACCACCTCGTCGCGACGCACGCCCACGCCGACCACATCGGCGGGCACGCGGGCGTCATCGAGCACCTCGAGGAAAACGGCGACGGCGTCGGTGCGGCCTACGACTCCGGGGTCGCACACACGAGCGCGACGTACGACAACTACCTCGACGCGATCGAGGAACACGATGTCGACCTGTTCGAAGTCGTCGAGGGGGATACGCTCCCGCTCGAAAGCGAGGCGACCGAGATAACCGTGTTGAACCCGCCGGCGGACCACTCCGGCGACGAAATCGATCCGAACGGCGTCGTCCTCACTGTCGAGTTCGGTGAGTTCAGCTATCTGACGACCGGCGATATCGGGGCGGAGACGGAAGCGCGGCTGGTCGACGCACACGGTGACGCCCTCGATGTCGCCGTCTACCAGGCGGGTCATCACGGGTCGTCGACCTCCTCGACCGATCCGTTCCTCGACGCCGTCGCCCCCGAAACGGCGATCATCTCGAGCGCGCTCGACTCGCAGTACGGGCATCCGCACGACGAGGTACTCGAGGCCTTCGCCGAGCGCGATATCGAGACCTACTGGACGGGCGTCCACGGGGCCGTCGTGTTCCGGACCGACGGCGAGCAGGAGTCTGTTACGCCGGAGACAGAGGTCTCAACCGATCCGTCGGTGTTGCTCGACCGGAAACACGAGACGAACGAGCAGGCGGCCCTCGAACGACGGTCCGGTGCGGCTTCGACGCGAGTGCAGTCCGTCGCGACGGGACCCGGGGCGGTCGAATCGACCGCGGACGGGTCCCGGACGACACCGCCGATTGATACGCTCTCGGTTCCTACGTCACAACACCCATGAGTTCCCGAGCGACCTACACCGCCGTCCTCGACCGTGTCGTCGACGGCGAAACGGCCGTCTTGCTGCTCGAAGACGGCGGCGACCCCGTCGCCGAAGTCACGCTCCCCCTCGACCGGGTACCGGCGGCCGGACAGCACGACGGTGCGGTTTTCGAGGTGACCGTCGACGAGACGACCGGCGGCGAAACGACCGACGAGGTGAACTCGGTACTCGACCTCGAGTACCGCGAGGACGAGGAGAACGCGCGACGCGAGCAAACGCAGGATCGGTTCGACCGGCTGTCGGAGCGCCTTTCGGAGGAGTAGCTGCGTGCAGATGGGCGGACGCTGAATCGACGATAGTATCAAAGCCGACGCTCTACGGGACGCGGACATCGGTTACAGCCATCGAAAAGCCGGGTAGGGGTAGAGTGGGTGTGGTGGGTGGTGGGTGCCGGGTATGCGGGAGTCGTGAATCCACTTGGCCCGTAACGGGAGGGCAGGGATCTCACAGCAGCGGTGCACTGGCAGTGGGGGGCCAGTTCGCCCGCTGTATCTCATACATCGCGTGCCGTCATCTTAGCCGTGATGCCAAACCACATTGGACCGAATACAGTCACCAAGACACACATTCAAGACCGTTCGCGAGACACCCCCGCACATGTTACGCTCGTTCAACGGGACGGCCCCGCGCGTTGCTGACTCGGCCTACGTCGATGACACCGCGGTCGTCATCGGCGATGTCGTCATCGAAGCCGACGCGAGCATCTGGCCGAACACCACGCTTCGAGGCGATCACGGCACGATCGTCGTCGGCGAACGCGCAAACGTTCAGGATAACGCCGTCCTTCACGAGGAGGCTGAACTCGAACCCGCCGCCACGGTCGGCCACAGCGCGATCGTCCACGACGCCACCGTCGCCGAGGGCGCACTGATCGGCATGAACGCGGTCGTTCTCGACGGCGCACACGTCGGCGAGGGAGCCGTCGTCGCCGCCGGCAGCGTCGTCACCGAAGGAACCGAGATCCCGCCGGCCACGCTCGTCGCCGGGACGCCCGCCGAACAGAAGGGCGAGGTCGACGATCCTGAACTCGCGGCCACGGCGGACCACTACGTGACGCTCGCGACGCAGTACGCCGACACCGCCGAGCGGATCGATTGAACTGCCTCAAAATCGGAGGGAAACGCTGATACAACTACCGTCCGAATCCTCGCGCATGAGCAACACGTCCTGGACCGATCGCATCGTCGGCGAGCGAATGACCGTCGATCAGGAGTTCTCCTCGCAGATCGCGAGTTCGCGATTCTCGAATCAGCAGTGGAGTCTGATCATGACCGCGACGGAGTTCGAGATCGAACACCCCGACGACCCCGACCGGGCGCAGCTCGTCGCAGATACGGACAAGCTCGAACAGATCATTCCCGAACTCGACAACGTCCAGTCGGGGATGGGGGCGATGGCTGGGGTGGGCGGCTCCGGTAGCGGCGGTAGCGGCGGTTCGGGTTCCGGTGGACTCGTCGACTCGATCAAGGGCGCACTCGGGATGGGCGGCGGCGCGGACGATCACGCCGAGAAACGCGAGGCGGCCGAACGGCTGACCCAGGCCTACGCCGACGAATTGCAGTCTCACCTCGAATCGAAGGGACGCTGGGAGTCCGTTCGCGAGGCTGCTGTCGTGACGAGCGAGGGCGATACCGGAAGCGAATAGCTAACGACCCTCGCTGCTCTCTCAGTCGTTTGTATCGTCCTGTCGTCGTTCAACCATCTGTCCGGACGTGCATCGCACGCCGATGCCGTCGCGCCCGAACGCGCAGACGGACATACGGACTGCTGTCAGTCAGTTCCGGCGCAACCGCAGAACGGCTGCGCGTGCGCCGGGAAATCGGTCCAGCGGGCCGTCTCAGTCGCCCGCGTGGAACAGCGTATACTCGCTCGTCTCGTAGATGTTGATGAGTTCCATGATCAACTCGTCGTTCGACTCGCCCTCGATGCGCAGTCCGTCCAGCCGTTCGATCGTTTTCTCGTCGAGTTCAACTTGTGGCACGTGTCCACACACGACATCAGCGGGCAAAAACATCGCGGGCTGCCGGATGCGCTCTCGGCAAACGCACCAGAATCCCACAGCACCTTTACGGTCGCTCCTCGACGTAGGAGTATGGCAGATACAACCGATGTCGAGACGACGACCATCTCGATCAGCGCCGGCGACGACACCGCAGACGAAGTCACAGTCCCTACCGGACTCCTCGATCTCGTCGCGGAGGGCGACCAGACCGCAGCCGAAACGGTCGGCGACGTGACGCTGCTCTCGTTCGCCAGCCGCGCCCACCACATCGTCCACCACGGCGAGGAAACCGATCCCGAACTCGACGCCCAGGAAGAGCGCATCATGGAACTCTTCGAGGAGCGCTTCGGCGTGACCTTCGGCGAGGCGACCGGCCACCAGCACTGACTCGGCGCGGTTTTTCGTCGCTTCTCGAAACGGCGCGAGTCACCGGTATCGCTCGCCGTCGACTACGCCCCTATTGATAGTTCGTTTGGGAGGGCACCGTCTGCATCCTGCTGGGTGGCGGGACTATCGTTCGATTCGGGGCCGGTCGTAGTCGACTCGTCCGTCTCGCCGTTCTCTGACGGGACGTCGCCGGGTTGCGCTTCGACGGACTCCCCTTCGGTCTCGTCCGCGGCGTCCTCAGTCGCCGGGCCGTCTTGCTCGTCTTGCTCGTCCTGCTCATCCGGCGACTCATCGGCGGGCGACCCACCACCGTCGGTCTCCGGTGGCGTCTCCTCGGTCGGCTCGTCGGCTGGCGTTTCGTCGGGCGGAGCCGCGATTCCATCGATCGTCACCGACGCCTGTTCGTCCGCCGTCGCGACGGTGTGCGTCGATTCGCCCTCCGGAACCGTCGACGAGAACGTCAGCACCGTCGTTTCACCGGGCTCGAGTTCAGTGTCGGCTTCGGCGATCGGCGTCCCGTCGACGCTGTAGGTAACCGGCTGGCTACCCGGTTGATCACCCGTGTTCGTGATCGTCGCGGCGACGGTCACGTCCTGCCCGGCGACGAAGGACGACGATGCCGAGAGATCGTCGATACTGAACTCGGCGGGATCGGCCGACTCCGAGACAGTGACGGACGTCTCGGCGGTTTCGTTCTCGGTTGCGACCGTCGCCGTATACTCGCCGGGCTCGAGTTCACTCGTCTCCGCACTCAGCGAGACCGCTTCGGTGGCGGCAGGATCGAGTGCGACGGTCGTCGAATCGACGACCGTGCCGTCGAGTGCGAGTTCCACGTCCTGCTCGCCGGCTTCGCCGCCGACGTTCTCGACGAGCGCCTCGATCTCGAGTGGATCGCCTTGCTCGACCGGCGAGTTCGTCCCGTCGATTTCGACGGCGAACGCGGCGGGGTCGGTGGTCTCCCCGAGGATCTCCCCCGCCGTCGGCGTCTCGGCGATCAGCGGCTCCTCGTACCCGAAGTGAGCGAGGTCGAACTGCCAACCCAGCCGTTCGTCCTCGGCCGCGGGCGTCCACTCGACGGTGAACTCGTCCTCGCCGGGCTCGAGCGCGTCGACCGGTTCCTCGTCGGTCGTCCCGTCGACGAACTCGCTGATTCCCGGCAGCGCGACGTCGTTCGGATTCTCGGAACCGAACGTCACGTCGATGACGGGCGAATCCGGATCGTCGTCGCTGACGGTCGTCTCCTCGACGGCGATTGCGGGCTCCGCCGGCCGAACCTCCTCGTTGCACGCCTGCGCCTGCGGATTCGGATGGTCGATGCCGGCGAACGGAATCGCCTCCGGCGAGCTGATTCCGGAGATGTACGTCCCGAAGGTGCCGTACTCGGGCACGCCGACGGTGATGGTCTCGCCATCGAACTCGTCTTCCGCGCCGACCTCGAAGACGATCGTTCCCGTGAACGGTGCCTCGGTATCCTCGCCGATCCTGACGAAGTCCTCGATGATCGTGTTCCCGAACCCGCCGGCGGCGTAAAAGCCCGTGCTCGCGGCGATCCGATCGCCCTCCTCGAACGTCCCCGTCACCTCGGCCCGCGTGCAGTTTGCGAACTCGACCTGGAACGACTCGTCGACCGTGTACTCGAGCAGTTCCGTTTCCAGCGTCCGATTCTCCTCGACGGCGACGAGTGATACCTCGAGCAGCGAACTCGATTCGAGCGGCGTCTCGAGGTCGATCGTTTCGTTCTCGATCGCCTCGCCGGCGTCGAACGGGTCCGTCTCAGCGAGTTGCGTCCCGTTCTCGTCGGCGACCGTCAGCGCGTAGTCGACCGACGCGTTGGCCGCCTCGATCGTCAGCGACTCGCCGTCCCCGGTCTGGTCGCCGACGGACAGGACGGCGTCGGGATCGATCGGATCGTCGATCGTGAACTCGATCGTCTCGTTCGCGAGCGCCTCGTCGTCGTCCGCCGCTCGAACAGAGACTGCGATGGGGCCGTCCGCCGCGACCGGCGGCTCGAGTTCGAGTTCGAACGCCGAGACGGCGTCGCCCGCATCGATGATGTCGCTGTCGACGCGCTCGCCGTTGTAGGTGGCGCTCACGAAGTAGTCGACGGAGGCGTTCGCGTCGTCGACGAGCAGCGTCTCGCCGTCGCCGGTTTGGTCGCTCACAGAGAGGGAGGCCTCGCGCTCGTCGGGGGTCTCGGCCTCGTCGACGGTGACGAACGCCGTATCGAGTACCGGCGCACCGCCCTCGCTGACGTACGGCTCGTCGTCGCCGCCGGCTCGCTCGACGTAGCGGAACGTCTCGTCGTCGGTCGTATCGTGGTGGACGGCCGCGGTGAGCGCCCGATCGGCGTCGAGCGGCTCCTCGAGTTCGATTGCTACGTTTTCGTGGTCGCCGGGCTCGAGATATGATGAGACGCCGATCACGTCGTCGGGATCGAGGGTCGCGGTCGTCTCGTCGTAGATCGCGACGAAACCGCCCTCCGAGAGGGACACCGAGTCGATTTCGACGGTCTCGCCGGACGTGTTCTGGTTCGAGAACGAGATCGCGGCCGTGCCCTCGAGTTCGTCGATCTCTTCGATACGCTGGGTAACCTCGATTTCGACGTACTGGACGAGCCGAGTCTCGTCGTCGATCCCTTGCTGGACGGCGTAGCTCGTCGTCTCGGCTGCGGTCTCGGCGGTCAGCGTCTGGAGCTGCGCGAGGGAGAGCCGTTGGGACTGGAACTGGATCGCCCGTGCCGTCTCCTGACTCGCGCTCGCGGCTGCCACCTGTAGCTGGGTGACGGTCGCCTCCTGGTACTGGGTCAGTGCGCCCTGCGCACTCCCCGCGGCGAGGCGCTGGACCTGCGTAACGGTGACGACCTGCGTCTGAATCACGGCCCCCTCGCCGGCACCGCGGGCGACGGCCTGAATTTGCTCGATGTCGACGACCTGGTACTGGACCGCCGACTCCACCGCCCCCTTCGATGCACCCGTCGCCGCGGCTTGGATCTGCGTGATCGACACCTCCTGGTGCTGGACGAGCACGCCCTGCACACCGCCGTCAGCCGCCGCCTGAATCTGCTCGACGGTGGCTTCCTGGGACTGGGTAATCGCCCCGGTCGCCGCACCGCGTGTCGCCTCCTCGATCTTCGCCGTCGACAGGCGCTGGACCTGCTCGACGCGGATCGACTGCACCTGCTTGATCGCACCCGCACCTGCGCCCCGCGCTGCGGATTGGGTCTGCTCGACCGTTACCGATTGTCTCTGAACGAGCGCGCCCGCGGCCGCCCCCTTCGCCGCCGTCTGAATCTCCTTGATCGTCACCTGCTGGCGCTGTTCGGCCGCGACCCGCTGGTCCTGCTCGAGCGCCGTGTCCGTGCTCCCCTCGAGCGTCCCCGCCGCAGCACCCGCCGCTGCGCGCTGAACGTGCTCGACCGGTATCGCCTGGCGCTGTTCGGCGGTGAGTTGCTGGTACTGTGCCAGCGCTCCATAAGCAGCCCCCTGCGCCGCCTCCTGAACCATCGGCTGGTCGTCCACCTCGTGCTCGCCGGCCGAACTCGCGGCACCCGCCGCCGCTCCGTACGCTGTGACCTGGAGCTGCTCGACCGTCACGCGCTGTCCCTGGGCAATTGCTCCATGTGTCGCGCCCCAGGCCGCACTCTGCAACTGACTCGCAGTCGCCGTCCGGTGCTGTGCGAGCGCGCCGTCCGTCGCCCCGGCGATGGCGGCCTGAATCTGCGTCGTGTTCACTCGCTGTTCCTGAACGAGCGTCCCGTGTACTGCACCCGTCGTCGCCGCCTGTACCTGCTGCACGTCAGCTTCCTGGTGCCGTGTAGCGGTCGCGTTGGCAGCATCCATCGCAGCCGCGCGCTGTTCCTGTGTCACTTCGATACCCTGAGCCTGAACGAGTTCAACGCCGCGATCGACCCCCTCCTCGACGGCGGGTTCGCGCTCCTGGGTGAGGAGAGCCCGCTCTGGACGGGTGAGAGCCACCGCAGCGTTGACGCCACCGCCGGGATCTACCGCCGGCGAATCGAGCGCCGCGAGCGGTGCAGACAACGGTTCCGCTCCGCTTCCGTCGCCAGCAACGCCGGACGTCGAAGCGGAGGGCGAGGAGGCGGGCGCATCGCTGAACGCGGCATTCGACTCGTCGCTCTCGACGACGGGACGGTCGGTTCCGAGTAGTGCAACTGCGGCCGAACTCGTGACGAGCAGACCCGCGACGGCGATGACTGTGACCGTGATTGTGACTCGCGTGCTCACCCGCATCATCGCCGACCACCGCGATGCTGTTCGCCATTCCTGTCCTCTCGCCCGTCACACCGACTCCGGATCCGCTGCATCCCCGAGTTCCGCATCGATGGCCTGCTTGCATCGGCAGACAGTGGCACTGACAGCGTCAGTGGCCCTGAGAGCAATACGGTACCGAACTCGTGTCCGCACCCGCCACCCCATCGTGGCCACCGCGAATAACCGTCCCTCGAACTCGATCGCCGACAGGGGACGCCCCGTCGCGCGCTTCGAGCGTCGTACTGGCGTCGCCGTCTCGCTACGCGATTCCCCCCGATCTGCTGGTGTATGGTGCCAACCCACATCGTTTTCCACCACCCGACCGAATCCGCGCATAAGCCCGCCGGTCGTTTCAGCGGCCGCACTGACACAATCGCTTGTTACGCCGTGACAAGGGGAAAGGAAGGGGCGACTCGGCGGCGGACAACGCGAGTTCAGCGGCGGCTGATAATACTGACAAGTTACGTGGACGGTCACGAACTTCGACAGGAAGCGACCGCTTTCGGGACCACGCTGTCTCGTAGCAGGCGAGAGCGAGACTGTGAACGAGTGTGAATCGACTTCCGCTCCCAGAATCATCGCGGCCGGTACCCACCTCGGAAACCGAAGTTTTGATCACGGTTTACGAACGAGGCGGTGGCATGGAAACAGATCAGCGTGGAGTCGAACTCGTCGACGACGCCGTCGTGCATCGATTCGTTCACGCGGTGTTGCTCGCGACGCTTCTCGGTGCGGTTGCACCGGTTGCGATTCCGCTGCCGTTCTCGCCGGCTCCGATCACGCTGCAAGTTCTGTTCGTCTTCCTCGCCGGACTCGTTCTCGGACCAGTCTGGGGTGCGTTTTCGATGGTCCTCTATCTCACCGCCGGTGCCGTCGGGGTACCTGTCTTTGCCGGATTTAACGCCGGCCTCGGCGTTCTGTTCGGCCAGAGTGGCGGCTATCTCTGGTCGTACCCGTTCGCGGCGGCGCTTATCGGGCTCTTCGTTCATCGTGGAACCGACCGTCGAGACCCGGCGAACGCCTCGCTGCCTGTCGTCGTCACCGCACTCGTCGCCGCAACGATCCTCATCTACGGAATGGGGTCGGCGTACATGAGCCTGATACTGGAACTGAACGCCTGGGAGGCGATTACCGTCGGAGCACTGCCGTTCATCCCCGGTGAACTCTTAAAGATCGCCGCCGCGATCGCCATCGTCAGAAGCGGCCGCCTCTCGCCGAACCGAGTTCGATGATCGAGTTCAACTCCGTCGCGTACGGCTTCGATGACGTGCCGGTTCTCGAGGACCTCTCGCTGACGATCGAAACCGGCGAGTTCGTCGTTCTCGTCGGCCCGAACGGCAGCGGAAAGACGACCCTGCTGCGCCACTGCAACGGGCTGCTCACGCCCGACAGCGGCACCGTGCTGGTCGATGGCACGCCGGTCGACGAGGACCTGATCGCCGCCCGCTCGACCGTCGGTATGGTGTTTCAGCATCCGCGCGACCAGTTCGTCGCCGCGACAGTCGGTGCAGATGTGGCGTTCGGCCCGGAAAACCTCGGCCTCGATCGTTCGGCGATCGACAACCGCGTCACGGCCGCCCTCGAGGCGGTGAACATGGCCGACCGCGAGGACGACCGCATCGAAACCCTCTCGGGCGGCGAGCAGGCCCGCGTCGCCATCGCGGGCGCGCTCGCGATGAAACCACTATACCTCGTCCTCGACGAACCCTTCACCGGTCTCGATACGCCCGCCCGCCGCTCCGTTCGCTCGCGACTCGAATCGCTCTCCGACCGCGGGACGGGCATTCTGCTGGCGACACACGACCTGCGCGAGGTCCGCGACCTCGCCGACCGCGTGATCGGGATGCGAGACGGCCAGATCATCATCGACGATACGCCCGAACAGGCGTTCGCCGACTGCGCTGAACTCGCGATCCTGTGATCCGTCACGTTCGTCCAAAGTATGCTCACCTACGTTCCCGACGATACGCTCGCCCACCGGCTCGATCCGCGTTCGAAGCTCGCCGTCCAGCTCGGATTCGCCGCGGCCGCACTGACACACACCAGTCCGCGTGCAATTTTCGCACTCACTGGGCTCGCGATCGGGATACTAGCCGCTGCGAACGTCTCACCGACTCGGGCGGTCGTCGCCGCTCGCTACGCGCTCCTTATTCTGTCGCTGGCACCACTGCTCGCTGCCGTTACACTCGGTCCGCCCTGGATCGATACCGACGCCGGACTCACCACTGCACTCGCGAGCTATCGAGTGTTGCTCGTGCTCCTCGTCAGCACGGCTGCCGTCCGCTCGACGCGCGTCCGCGACTCTCGAGCCGCCATCCAGCGGACGATTCCCGGCCGTCCGGGCCACCTTCTCGGTATCGGCGTCGCGCTCCTCTTTCGATTCCTCCCCGTTCTTCGGACGGACATCCAAACGATTCGAGACGCTATGGCCGCCCGACTCGGCACTCAGCGACGCGCCCACGAACGAGCCGGAACGATCGCACTGCTCGGACTCTCTCGTGCGTTCGATCGAGCCGACCGCCTCTCGCTCGCCCTTCGAGCGCGCTGTTTCGCCTGGAACCCGACACTGCCCCCGCTCTCGTTCTCTCGCCCCGATATACCCGCATTACTCCTTGCGATCACACTGTTGTGCTCGACGCTACTGACAACTATTCCGTTGTAAGACGACCAGAAGGGGGGAGCGGCGAGCGCACGGCGACGTCCGCCGCGCTCGCAGGCCGCAACCCCAGCCGCGTGCTTGCTCACTGGATGGGGGGGATGGATTGACAAGCGGATGGGGGATGCCTCCAGACGAACTCGCCTGGATGGGCACTTGATTATTATTGGTGATTACTAATAACTGTTTGGCAGACGGCCGTCTGACGTTCCCGGTCCGGTGTCGAACGAATTGATTGGTCGGCTTGTGAATAGGACGGATTCTCTGTTCCCCGATACCTCTCCTGAATTCTTCAGCGCCGATTATGAACTCGACGCCTAGAACTCGGCGCTGAGTGCACGTATAGCGAATATGGACTAGCAGAATAAGCGACAGAGACAGTAACGGCTAGTGGTGTCTTGTACTCACGGACCAGTCACTGAGAAAGATTGTCAACAAGAAAGCTTATTACAGATCCTCTAAAATTCCCGGCTACCCCTACCCGGAGGCTGAGTGAACGCAGCATGCGATCGTGCCGGGCGGTCCGCTGCTGCTGAACCTGCCCCGGCGAATCGAACACCAACTACAAGACAACAATGACAAAGGAAACTACTTTCCGCGCAAAGGGACGTGCGCTGTTCCTGACCGCGATGATGGTCCTCTCGGTTGTCGCAATGACTGCATCCTTCGCGGGTGCAGCCGCTGCGGCAAACGTATCTGATGTCGAACAAGGACCTGTGGCCTACGAAGACGGGAACGGGGATGCACACCTCGAAGTCGTCTTCGCCGAGGCACACGGTCTCTCAAGCGGTGACGACATCGAAGTGCTGGATCGAGAAGGAAACGACATCNATGCACACCTCGAAGTCGTCTTCGCCGAGGCACACGGTCTCTCAAGCGGTGACGACATCGAAGTGCTGGATCGAGAAGGAAACGACATCTCCGACGGTATCGATGACGGCGCCAGTGATGGCGAGCGACTCGTCGTCGATCTCACCGAAAACCCGTCCGGCGAAGCGACCCTCGTTATCAATGAGGCAGACTTCAACGGTGAGGAATACGATGTCACGCTGACGTCGAACACGGTTGTTGATAGCACCGGTAGCGATATCGATGCATACTACGGTGAGACGATCGCCGTCCTCAACACGTCCGACACGGACGTTGGATACGAGGTCGGTGATGTAAACCGTGCAACTGGCAGTAACAGCCACGTTGCGACGTTCGACACGAGTGACTATGAAGGCGAAGACGAAGTCAACGTCACCTTCGATGGCACTGGTCATCAGGTGACCGCTGACCTCGCCGACCTCGGTCTGAACGTCGAAACGGACTCTGACTCCTACTGGGACTCCGACACTGTCGAAGCAACCGCCGAAGCAGCTGACTACGGCCTTGATGTCCAGTTCAGCCTGCTCGATGCGGAAGGCGATGTCGTCAATACGACGAACGAGACGCTCGACAGCAGCGGTGAAGTTGTCGGCGAGTTCAACCTCTCGAACGACGACGTTGACCACGAGAACCACACGATTGAAGTCGAAGAACTGTCAACGGGCGTGACTGCAGAGTCTGACGAGTTCTCCGTCGAAGAGACGCCTGAGGGCGACATCACGTTCCCGGACACGTTC
>NZ_AOIO01000018.1 GCF_000337555.1 Natrialba asiatica DSM 12278
ATATGGAGCTCACCGCGACCACCAACCTCGACGCATCCGACAGCATGGACGCTGCACTCGTCGACGGTGAAGGTCCAGTGATTAACCTTGAGGCTGACGGTACCGACGAAGCTACCGTTGGTGAGAACGCAACGCTCGACGTGACCCTCAGCAACAGCGGCAACGCCTCTGGTGAGGTTGACCTCGGTGTCGTCATTGGTGGCGAAAACATCGAGAACACCACCGTTTCGCTTGACGCTGGTGAAGAGTGGAGCAACAGCTACGACTACACGTCTGACGAAGCAGGCGATGTCGACTGGAGCGTTGTTGCCGGTGACCAGGAACAGACTGGTACCACCACCTTCTCCGAGGAAGGATCCGACGACGGTGACGACTCCGGTAGCACCGACGACGGTGACTCCGGCTCCGACTCCGGTAGCGACTCCGGTTCGGACGACGGTGACTCCGGCTCCGACGATAGTGGTGGCGAAGANGACTCCGGCTCCGACTCCGGTAGCGACTCCGGTTCGGACGACGGTGACTCCGGCTCCGACGATAGTGGTGGCGAAGACGATGGCTCCGATGATGGAACGCCCGGCTTCGGTGTCGCTGTCGCACTCGCCGCACTCCTCGGCGCTGCCATGCTGGCTCTGCGCAAGCAGAACTAAGCGGTAGTTAACTACCGGACTCCGTCCGGCCCTTGCCGCACTTCGATTTTTCTTTCGACCGCTACACGAACCAGCGACAGCTGTCGCGCTCGCAAATGAAACCAAAAAGAGAATAGAAACGCGAATTTAGTTAATACTCAGTATTACCGGTATTGCATCCTCCATGCGACGCTGATTCCGAATGGCGATTACGGCCAGCACAGATCTCCACACCCGGTGAATTTGTGGCTTGGAAAACAGAACATTGAAACGATCGTGTTTAATTGCCTCTACCATGGCCCTGACAGACTTTCTCTCGCAGTACCAACATGCTGTGGACAAGCACGGGGCACTCTCGGGAAGTAAATTGGCGGCGGAAAAAGCGGTAGAACGCTCGCTAGTCCAACTCGGAAAGAAGATAAACTACGGTGAACGCCCCGTTGAGAAGGAGTGGGACGCGTTAATCATTCTTGATGCATGCCGAGCCGATCTCTTTGCGGAATTTGCCCCACAGCATCCGGTTTATGAAGCGTTCGAAACGACAACATCGATTTATTCCTGTGCAAGTACGAGTTCAGAATGGTTTAGAAAGGCCTTCGGTAGTGCCAGCGATACGGAACTGAGCAAGATTCATTATCTCTCTGCAAACTTATTTTCTAATTGTGTTGATCCGAACCGCTTCCATGAGATGACCGAACTCTGGCGGTTTGTTGCGGAAGACAAGAAACACTGCGACCCAGCGGAAGTGACCGCTGAGGCCCTTCGAGCGAACCACGAAAGCGATGCAGAACGGTTAGTCATCCACTATATTCCTCCGCATGCCCCGTTCTTACATTGCACAGGGAAATACGACCTAGAGAGCCCCGTTTGGGGAGGTGACTCGCACCAAGTTTGGTTGGGTCTCCAATCCGGTGAATTTGATAGAGCGGAAGTCTGGAACGACTATGGACAGAATCTCTTAACCGTCCTTGATGAAGTAGACACACTCCTCACGCATCTATCCGGGACGATCGCGATCACCGCTGATCACGCGAATGGACTCGGCGAACTTGGAGTCTATGGGCACCCCGGCTATTCTCCGGTCCCCGCTGTCAAACGAGTTCCGTGGGCGACCGCAGTGGGACAAGGACAGCCATATTCTGTGAGTGACTTCGATGCACTGATGGACCGAAGTGAGGTTTCTAACACCGAGGAACAGCTCGAAGCGCTTGGTTATCTGTGAACCGTTTAGAAGGGACACTGTAGATCGTCTCTATCGAGTTCAATTAGAGTCACTCCGTGCCTCGGTTGAATAGACGAACTTCGCCCATGGAGTCGTCAAGAAGACTGATCATGACTTTCTGAGTGATGCTTTTCTTGATCTCACTCAACAGCTGAGGGTAACGTATAAAGCTGAGTGAATTAGTTAAATACTGCTGTCCATATACTGCTTACCCCGGCGTCTCCGACGTTAAATATATTTGCGAATGACATACACAATACTGATGTCGGGATTGATGTAATTATATATATATATATATATATTACATTTTACACCTAAACCAGTCGCCAGTAATCTTGACAGAGGTCTCATCAATAGTGACCCGAGACGGCTACGCCGTCCTCAGCATGCGTTGCGTTCTGATGTGCCGCACGAGAGCGTGAGTTGTCAGTGTCACTTCTGAACATCCAGCATGGGAATCTTGGCGCAGTGACTCGCGTCCTTGGCTGTCCAGTGGATACCGATAATTCAAACCATCTCCGATGCCCGAACCCGTCGGAGGATCAGTGTCCGGTACGAACCGTGGAGGGCGGCGACACCGTCTTCTTCGAACGCATCGTGAGCTTCGAAATAGGTCCGTCTGCGAACCCCATCCAGGACAGCGTCGATAAAAGCATCACAGAATCCATCGGAATTCACGAATTCATCCCACACATCGGATGGCGGTCTGTTCTGGAGAGACAGTCGCATCCGTCGCGACGGGAGCAGAATCGGTGAACTTGAGACCTTCCCTGCTGCCTGAACCGCCCCCAGTCGCGAGGAGCGTCATACTCTACACCCGGCCGGTTCACGGATTTCTCAAGAGGTTTATACTGGCCAGGATTGAAAGCCGACAGACGCCGCTATCCAAGGTAAACGGTGAAGAAGGGGGTAAAGAACCTCTTACAAGCCGGTGGAGGGATTTGAACCCTCGACCTAATCCTTACGAAGGATTCGCTCTGCCAGTCTGAGCTACACCGGCGCGTGCATGTTCATCCCTTGCCTCGTGTCACGACGCAAGGTCTGTTTATTCGTAGGAACGAAAGCAGCCATAAGGATTGCGAATCGTTGCGGTCGTGCGAATCAGTTACGTGGCGCGGTCGGTCGGTCGAGTCGCACATCCAGACAGACGTTGAGTTCGTGTGGCGCATAGGACCGCACGACATGCCGCGTCTCGACGGTGACGTCGTATGCTGGCTCGGCAGCCCTCCGAATAACACGTTCTCCGGGTCCAAACGGGTCGTCCTCGTGCTGGATATCGTAGTAGTGAACCACGCACTCATCACCGGCGATCGTGACTGCGGCATCGATGAACTCGTCGGCGCTGTGCGGGAGGTTCATCACGATACGGTCGGCCCAGTCTTCGTAGTCGCTTGCAGCGGCTTCGACATCATCACAGATTGCCGTCACTCGATTTGCAACGCCGTTTCGGCGCGCGTTCTCACGCAAGTACTCGATTGCGTCGGGATTGATGTCGACGCCGACACACTCCGCCCCGCGTTTCGCGAACGGGATGACAAACGGGCCGACGCCGGCGAACATGTCGAACGTCCGTTCGCCTGCTGTGACCTGTTCGGCGACGCGGTGGCGTTCTGTCGCAAGCCGCGGCGAAAAGTAGACCTCGGCGAGGTCCAGGAGGAACTCCGACCCGTATTCGCGGTGGACGACTTCGGTATCCTCGCCGGCGAGGAGGTCCCAATCGCGAACGCGAGTTTCGCCTTTGACCTTCGAGGCCTTGTTCAGCACCGTTTCCACGGGGAGGTCGGACTGAAAAAGTGCGTCGGAGATTTCCCGTGCACGGTCACGGTCGTCCTCGTCGAGGAGGACTGCCTCACCGAGTCGTTCGTAGGTAGGATCGAATCCCAGCAACTCGGCGGGCGTCGTCTGGGTGTCGCGTTCGTCGACTGAACGTGTGACGAGTTCGAACTCGTCGGAGACGGCGGCAGGATCAGTGACGGGAACGTATAGAGAGCCGTCATCGACGGTGATCTCGTAATCGTCGGCGATCAGGTCCGCATCCGCGAGTTCACGGCGCGTGGTTTCGCCGTTTTCGAGCGGGACGCGGACGCACGGCACTTCCATAGGTGTAGTCGCCGACGGGTCGCCGTAACGCTGACGTTTCCGGTCCACGAGAGTCGCGTATGGGCGTTCGAATGCGGTTGACGACTGTCGATACGGTCTACGAAGAGCGGTCGTGGTTGTTTACGGTTCGTGACCAACGCGGCGAGAAAGAGGAGGTAATTCTCGTGCCTTGTACTGATGCTGTAGCTGGTAGCCACGATGATGGTGGGAGTGATGGCGATGGAAGTGCGGCTGCTGGAAGAGGGGATGTTGGGAGTGCCGGCGAGACGACGAGTTCCGAGGGCGGGGGCGGTACTGCTGCTGACGCCGACATTGGCACTGCCGTCGAAGCCTGGGTCAATCAGTGCACCCACGAGTTCCAGCGACTCGATCGGGGGATGGGGGCGGCGATGCGGGACGGGCAGATCATCTGTCCGAAACACGGCTCGATGTTCGATGCGTGCTCGGGGTACTGTGATAACGGGGAGGCCGCCGACACGACGTTGCCCTCGGTCGATGTGGCCGTCGACGACGGGGAGGTGTACCTGACTGACGATGAGATGACGTTCCTCCATCAGGGTGGGATCGACGAGGGTGACGACGGCGACGGCGGGCCTTCGTCCACTTCACACCTTTCGCTGTAAGCTCACACGAACCGCCGGCAACGCGACGCGAGAGGCGCGTCGAATCCGGCATCTGAAGTACCGTGGCGGACCAGTAGCTGGTATGCTCACCTTCATCGGACTCGGACTCTACGACGAGCGGTCGATCACCGTCGAGGGACGGGACGCCTTACGGGATGCAGACCGCGTCTACGCCGAGTTCTACACGAGCAAGTTACTCGGGACGACCGTCCCGTCACTCGAAGCGGCCCACGACATCGACATCGAGGTCCGCGACCGCGCCGGCGTCGAACAACACCCCGAAGACATCCTCGGGACGGCTGAGAGCGAGGACGTAGCCTTTCTGACGGCCGGCGATACGATGATCTCGACGACGCACGTCGACCTTCGTCTGCGGGCTCACGACCGCGGGATCGAAACGCGCGTCATCCACGGCGTAACGGCACAGACGGCCACGAGTTCACTGACGGGACTCCAGAACTACCGGTTCGGACCGGCGACGACGCTGCCGTTTCCCTACGCCCACGGAGCCGACGGCTTGCCGGCGAGCGTGACGGAGACGATCGACGAGAATCGCGCGGACGGGCTTCATACGGTCGTCTATCTCGATATCAAGGTCGGACACAGTCCAACCAGCAATCAGAACCCACAGGATTCTGACGACAAAGCAGATCGGGATGACGAGGAGTTCATGACCGCCGACGTCGGCGCTGACCTGCTCGCAGCGGCGTATCCCGAACTCGTCGGCGTCGTCGTCGCCCGCGCGGGGAGTCCGGACCCGCTCGTCGAGGCCGGGACGATGTCCGAGTTGGCCGACCGCGAGTTCGGTGAGCCCTTGCACCTGCTCGTGATCCCCGGCGAGTGCCATTTACTCGAAGCCGATGCGCTCGTCGAACTTGCAGGTGCTGAGCGGAACGCTCTCGACGTTGTGTAACCTCCCGAGGGAAGCCGTTCGGACCCGAGCGGGTGTGTACATCGTGTCTTGTGTCTCCGAGCGAGGGTGATCGAATGACTATTCAATCAGCCACCGCAAGAACGAGTCGAAATGGGCTCTGATGTAACGGCGCTGCTCGACGAGCTGACGCTTGCAGAGAAAATCCGGCTCGTCCACGGCACGGCTGACCCGGATGGGACAGCGACCGGCTACGTTCCGGGGAACGATCGGCTCGGGATACGGCCGATAACATTGGTCGATGGTCCGCTCGGGGTGCGCGCGATGGGTGAGCGCGCGACCGCGTTTCCGGCCTCGATCGCACTCGCCGCCTCGTGGGATCCCGAACTCGCCCGCGAGTTCGGAACGGCGGTCGGACGCGAGACCGCAGCGCACGACCAGGACGTGTTGCTCGGACCGGGTGTCAACATTATCCGGACGCCGGTCGGCGGGCGGAATTTCGAGTACTACAGCGAAGACCCCCATCTCAGCGCCCGGACGGGCGTCGGAACCATCGAGGGGATCCAGTCGACGGGCGTTGCGGCTACGGTCAAACACTACGTAGCGAACAACCAGGAGACGAATCGCTACGAGGTCAGCGCCGACGTCAGCGAGCGCGCATTGCGAGAGCTCTACCTGCCCGCGTTCCGCGCGGCGGTCGAGGAAGCCGACGTCGATGCAGTGATGACGGCGTACAACCGCGTCAACGGGGTTCACATGAGCGACCACGAGTTCCTGCTCTCCGACGTGCTGAAAGACGAGTGGGACTTCGACGGGTTGGTCGTCTCGGACTGGTGGGGCACTCGAAGCACGGTCGATGCAGCGCAGGCCGGACTCGACCTCGAGATGCCGGGCGTCGAACTGACGGAGTATCTGCCGGAGTTGGATGCGGACAGCTTCGACGCCGATCCCAGCCCTCCAGACGGGACCAGTAGCGACTTCCCGCCGATTCCCGACGTTTCAGCCTACTTCGGGGAGCCGCTTCGTGAGGCGATCGAGTCGGGTGAGATCGACGAATCGATCCTCGACGAGAAGGTCGCCCGATTGCTCTCGATGCTGGAATCGACCGGCCGCCAGAATGTCGCCGAGTGCGAGACCGGTTCCCCCTCCGATGACAGCACAGGTGAACTCGATACGTCGGAACACCGCCAGCTAGCCCGGGAGATCGCGATCGAGGGAACCGTACTGCTGACGAACGACGACGTGCTCCCCCTCTCGGAATCCGACTCGGTCGCCGTGATCGGACCGAACGCCGACGCTGCCAAACTCGGCGGCGGGGGCTCCTCGGAGGTCTCGCCGTTCACGGAAACCGGTCCGCTCGCGGGGATCGAGTCGCGGGCCGCCGACGCATCGTTCGAACGCGGCGTCAACCCGATCGCAGAGTCGTCGTTCTTTGCCGATTCCGAGTCGGCGGACGCGAGTGAAGCGGGGACGAGCATCGACGACGCGGTGTCGGCCGCCGCGTCCGCCGACCGTGCGGTCGTCGTCGCACAGGACGACGCGACGGAGTTTACGGACCGTGACTCGATCGAACTCCCCGGCCGGCAGAACGACCTGATCGACGCCGTCGCCGAGGCCGCCGAGCGGACGGTCGTCGTCCTCCGGACCAGCGGGCCCGTCGAACTCCCGTGGCTCGACGCCGTCGACGCCGTCCTCGAGACGTGGTATCCGGGTCAGGCGGACGGCGAGGCCCTCGCAGCGGTCCTTTTCGGAGACGCCGATCCCGGCGGCCGTCTCCCCGTGACGTTCGGCCGTTCGGCCGCGGACTATCCGACGGCCGACGAGACGGCATTCCCGGGAACGGACGACGTTGCCCAGTACGAGGAGGGCGTCTTCGTCGGCTACCGGTACTTCGACGACCGCGACATCGAGCCGCTGTTCCCGTTCGGCCACGGCCAGTCGTACGCGACGTTCGAATACGATGACGTGACCGTCAGCGAAACCGATGACGGATGCGACGTGACCGTCGACCTCCGAAACAGCGCCACTCGAACCGGAACGGAGGTTATCCAGGTATACGTCGGCAAATCGGCCGCGCCGGTTCCGACGCCCGAGCGCGAACTGGCCGGATTCGAGTCAGTTGAACTCGGGGCTGGCGACTCGGCGACTGTAACCATCTCGCTCGCTCGCGAGGACTTCGCGTACTACGACGAGGATAGCGGATGGACCGTCCCTGACGGATCGAACACCGTCCACGTCGGCCGCTCATCGCGGGATATTCGCGCAACGGCCGACGTAGACGTTCAGTAGGTCCGCTCTTCAAAATCACAAATCGAAACGCGACGCGACGGCCGCAATGCGATCCCGACCTACAACCGATCGATAATCGCGTTCGTCACGTCCGCAGTCGAGGCGTCGCCGCCCAGATCGGGCGTCCGCGGCCCCTCCGCGAGCGTCGACTCGACTGCCGCGTGGACTGCGTCGGCTTCCTCGCCGTAGTCGAGGTATTCGAGGAGCATCGCCGCCGAGATGATCGTCGCGGCCGGATTCGCAACTCCCCGGCCCGCGATGTCGGGCGCGGTGCCGTGGACGGGTTCGAACAGCGCGCGCTGTTCGCCGATGTTCGCGCTCGGGAGGAGTCCGAGACCGCCGACGAGGCCGGCGGCGAGATCCGAGAGCACGTCGCCCGCGAGGTTCGGACAGGCGACGACGTCGAACTGCGTCGGATCGAGACAGACCCGCGTCGCGAAGGCGTCCATCAATACCTCGTCGGTTGCAACGCCGCGTTCCTCGGCGACCGAGGCAACCGTATCACGGAAGAGGCCGTCCGTCTCGCGCATGACGTTCGCCTTGTGCGCGATGGTAAAGCCGTCGGCGTCGACGTACTCGCAGGCGAACTCCGCGAGTTGCCGCGAAGCCGACTGCGTCGTCACGCGGGTCAGCGTCGCCACGTCCTTGGTCAGTCGATCCTCGTGGCCCGCGTAGACGCCCTCCGTGTTCTCCCGGAGGAAGACCAGATCGGTTTCGGGACGAACCGCATCGACTCCCGGATAGGCCTTCGCGGGACGAACGTTGACGAACGAGTCGACCGCCTCGCGCAGCGGAAGGATCACGTCCGCCGCCGTCTCGCCGGCCGCGCCGAACAACGTCGCATCCGCCGACGCCGCGAGTTCATACGTTTCCTCGGGTAGTGCCTCGCCCGTCTCCGTCTCGACCGCGTCGCCGGCTTCGGCTTCCGTAAAGGTGAACTCGGGGTCGAGCGCCTCCAACACGTCGACTGCGGCGGGAACGACTTCCTGTCCGATTCCGTCGCCGGGGATGACGGCGATCTCGTGAGTCATGTCGACATCTCTCTGGGGCGACGAAAAGAGGGTATCGATAGCGTCAACGCCTCTGCGTTCGCGACATCAACACGCGTACGTAATCCGCTCCTGTCGCTCCGGCTCCCCCGCCGGTCCGTCCGGGCCGACGGGCTGTCCGACGTGTGCGATCGTCACCGCATCGACGCGCCGATCGAAGTGCGCGCAGCTGAACTCGGCCGCGGGTTCGTAGTACGTGTCGTCGGCGTATCGAACGTCCGTGCCGTATCGCATCCAGAGCGTCGAGGGGTAGGCCGTCGTACCGTCGGGCGGTCGATCCAGGCGAACGCCGTCGTGCCCTCGGGGGAATACACCGATAGTCTCGCCCGACTCGAGCGTCGCTTCGACGGTGTACCAGCTGTACGAATCCGGTGGGTTCGGCGCAAAGAACGACCAACTCCCGATCTCCCCGTCGTCCTCACCGTCTTGATCGAGCGAGTCGACAAGGGGGATTCCCACGCCGAGAGCGGCAACCTGCCAGAGCACTGATGACACGAGAAAACAGGCGACGAGGACAGTACCGCCTGCGCGGACACAACGACGGACGGTGACACCCTCGGACGGCGAGGAGCGACGATGGGAGGCGCTTGAGTCGCCGTCGGGTCCGCCGCCATCGCCGATCGGCAGGCCAGCCCCCGCCCGCTGCCCGAGTTCAGTTGCCGCGAGGAACCGCTCGAGTCGATCCCAACAGGACGAGGGCAGGAACAAGAGCAGGCCGGCGATCATGACGAACGGGAAGACGCCGAGTCGCATCGTCGCAGCCATGCCGAGGTGTGCCGTGACGAAGCCGGCGACCAGCGCGATTCGTGCTCGACCGGTAAGAACGAGTAGCAGGACCGACCCGGAGAGGAGCGCGGTCCAGCCCCAATTGACGGCGGTGAGGAGCGCGGCGGACGCCGACAACGCGGAGCCGAGCGGCGTCAGGTACTGTTCGAGGTGGAAGATTTGTCGCACCGCAACGCCGCTCGTCCAGGGGTCGCTCTGAAACTTACGGACCGCGTTCGTCCCGTAGATGCAGCCGAAGTGGACGAGGATCGTGGCGGTCGCGAACGAGACGGTGCGCGTGTCGGTAGAACCACTTCTCTCGGGCCGACGCGACCCCCGGCGAGCGTCGAGCGACCAGCGCGTCCCGAGCGGGAGAACGAGTCCGAGAACGAGAAACGTCAGGAGGATCGTATCGCCGCCGTTCACCAGGAGGGGGTTCCGCGCGAGCAGCGACGCGAAGAGGACGAGCGATCCAGTTACCGCGAGTCTGGTCCGGTAGCCGACGAGCAGCAGCGACGCGAACACGCCGGCAACGGCGAACAGGAGGCCCTGAAACCACGGGGCACCCGACAGAGCGTGCAGCGACCACGCCTCAAAAGCGGGATACGTCTCTGCGAGCGTCGACTGCGGAAATACCCCGGAATCGCTGTAGAACGTAACAAGTCCCGGCAGCCGCAACGTGAGCAGGTCAGCGAGCAACACCATCCCGAGCGCGATCCGAAAGACGGCGAGCGCTCGCACGTCGATCCCCAGTCGCGGCTCGATGAACTCGGAAAGCGGATCGCCGTCGGCGGTCCGCCTTCTGGAACGGGGACCTGCGTCAGATCGAGAGGGCATGGAGACCGATTAGTGAGCGGCCCTGACTTCTAATCGATCCTATAAGTGTCTTGTCTTCAGCGAGACGCTCCGAACGCGAGTTCCGAACTCGGCCGCACGCGAGGCTGCCTCGAGTGCAAGAGCGCAACCGGAACGGGAAAGATCGTCAGTCGACCGGACAGGTGGACGGCGAGCGAGAAGCGGGTGGTCGGCCGTCAGTCGGCGCTGGAACCGGCCGCGTCGCCGACGTAGGGAAGGTCCCGTGCGGTTTCGTCCGCGGCACCGGCGTTCGATTTCATCAGCGCCGTCGTGTCCCAGACGCCGTCGACGAGGGCCTTGCGCTGGGCGTCGTCGACGGTCACGTCGATCGTCCGCTCGCCGTAGGTGACCGTCTCGTCCTCGATGTCGATGTCGAGTTCTCCATCGGGGTTCTCGTCGACCCAGTCCTGTAGATCTCGGATCGTCTCGCTGTCGGCGGTGACGGTCGGAATCCCGAGCGCCAGGCAGTTGCCCGCGAAGATTTCGGCGAAGCTCTCGCCGATGATCGCATCGATGCCCCAGCGCATCAGCGCCTGGGGGGCGTGCTCGCGCGAGGAGCCACACCCGAAGTTCGAGTTCACGACCATCACGGACGAGTCCTGGAATCGGTCCTCGTTGAACGGGTGGTCTTTGAGGTCGTCAGCCTCGGTAAATCGCTTGTCGAAGAACGCGAACTCGCCGAGGCCGTCGAAGGTGACGACCTTCATGAATCGGGCGGGGATGATCTGGTCGGTGTCGATGTCGTTTCCGCGGATCGGGAGGCCCGACCCCGACACGTAGTCGACTTCGGGAATCTCGATTTCGTCTCCGCCGTCGGTTCGAACCTCCCGACCCTCGGCGTCGCTCGCGGACGTTCGCCCGCTCGCCCGTTCCGAGGACTCGCTTCGCTCGTCCTCGCGGCTCATGCGGTGGTCACCTCCGTCTCCGGCAGTTCGCGAACGTCCGTCACTTCACCTTCGATCGCCGCGGCGGCGACCATCCGCGGATTCATCAGGACCGTGCGGCCGTCTTTACTGCCTTGGCGGCCGACGAAGTTCCGGTTCGAGGAGGAGGCACAGGCCTCGTCGCCCTCGAGTTGGTCTTCGTTCATACCGAGACACATCGAACAGCCGGCGTTTCGCCACTCGAAGCCGGCTTCTTCGAAGGTGTCCTTGAGACCGTCCTCCTCGGCGGTCTCCTGGACGCGCTGGCTGCCGGGGACGACCATCGCGCGCACGTCGTCTGCGACCTCGCGGCCCTCGACGATCCGTGCCGCGCGGCGGAGGTCGGGCAGGCGGGCGTTCGTACAGGAGCCGAGGAAGGCCACGTCGATCTCGTAGCCGGCCATCGTCTCGCCGGGCTCGACGCGCATGTGTTCCTGCGCGCGCCGGGCCGTGTCTTGCTTATCCGCGGGGAGCGCCTCGGGTTCCGGGATCGGATCGGTAACGCCGATTCCCTGGCCCGGCGTCGTCCCCCAGGTGACGACCGGTTCGAGTTCGTCGGCGTCGATACGGACGATATCGTCGTACTCGGCGTCGTCGTCGCTCGCGACCGACTCCCAGTAGGGTTTGAGCGCCTCGAACTCGTCGGGATTCTCCCGGAAGTAGTCCGTCTCTTCGAGCCACTCGTAGGTGGTCTCGTCGGGGTTGACGTAGCCCGCGCGAGCGCCGCCCTCGATGGACATGTTACAGATGGACATCCGTCCTTCCATGCCGAGACTCTCGATGGCCTCGCCGGCGTACTCGTAGACGTAGCCGACGCCGCCCTCGGTGCCGAGGCGGCTGATGATCTCCAGGATCACGTCCTTGGCCTCGACGCCGTCGCCGAGTTCGCCGTCGACCTGGATCTTGCGGACCTTCTGTTTCTCCATGGCGACGGTGCCCGTCGCGAGCACGTCGCGGATCTGGGAGGTCCCGATACCGAACGCCAGCGCGCCGAATGCACCGTGGGTGGAGGTGTGGGAGTCACCACAAACGATGGTCTTGCCGGGCTGGGTGAGTCCCTGCTCCGGTCCGATGACGTGGACGATGCCCTGGTCGCCCGTCGTCGGATCGGAGAACTCGATGCCGGCTTCGCGGACGTTCTCCTCGAGTTCGCTCATCATCTCCTCGGCCGCGTCCTCCTCGTAGGGGCGGGACTGGTCGGCCGTGGGGACGATGTGGTCGACGGTCGCGTGGGTGAGGTCGGGGTAGGCGACCTCGAGGTCGCGCTCGCGGAGCATGCCGAAGGCCTGCGGGCTGGTGACCTCGTGGATGAGGTGGAGGCCGACGAACAGTTGGTCCTGCCCGGTCGGCAGCGTCGTTACCTTGTGGCGGTCCCAGACCTTGTCGTACAGCGTGCGGTCGCTCATGTATCGTCTACGACCTCGTCATCGTCTGCCGCGTCCGTATCCGCATCTGCTTGACCGCGTTCGAAGACTCGGTTCGCGTCGTCGCTGTCGTTCGGCGGCGTGTGGGAGATATCTCTCATCGTCTCCGTGGAATCGCCCGCGGAGCCGCGTCGGCTGCGCGATTCCGGATCGGTCGCGGCTGGTCGCCCGCCGTCGGCCGCGACGATCGGGCCGCGGTTGAACAGGCGGCCGGCCGTCTCCCCGGTGTAGGGATTCGTGTGGCTGACCTCGCCCATCGCTTTGGTGTCCGCTCGATTCCGTTTCCGGTTCGGGTTAGCAGTCGTCTCGGATTCTGTCGTGGTCATCGGTTTGCAAATACGTTCGTGTCTCAGTCGTCCGCTGGCGCTTCCGCCGCTTCGGCGGACTCGTTCTCGCTCGACTCTTCGGCCCAGGCGAACAGGTCGCGCAGCCGTTCGCCGACCTCCTCGATCTCGTGGTTCTTCTCGGCCTGGCGAAGCTGCGTGTAGCTCGGGCGCCCGGACTGGTTCTCGAGAATCCACTCGCGGGTGAACTCGCCGTTCTGGATCTCTTCCAGCGTCTCTTCCATGTTTTCACGAACGGTCTCGTCGACGATCCGGTCACCGCGGGAGAGGCCGCCGTACTCGGCGGTGTCGGAGACCGAGTCCCACATCTCGGCGTGGCCGCCTTCGTACATCAGATCGACGATCAGCTTGAGTTCGTTCAGGCACTCGAAGTAGGCTATTTCGGGCGAGTAGCCCGCGTCGACGAGCGTCTCGTAGCCGTGTTTGACCAGCGAGGTGACGCCGCCACAGAGGACGGCCTGTTCGCCGAAGAGGTCGGATTCGACTTCCTCCCGGAAGGTCGTCTCGATGACGCCGGCGCGGGTACAGCCGATTCCCTTCGCGTACGCGAGCGCTCGCTCTGGGGCGTCGCCGCTTTCGTTCTGGTAGATCGCGAGCAGGCCGGGGGTCCCTTCATCGTTCTCGTAGTTCCGGCGGACGAGGTGGCCCGGGCTCTTCGGGGCGACCATCGTCACGTCGACGCCTTCCGGCGGCTGGATCTGGTTGTAGTGGATGTTCAGCCCGTGGGCGAACTGGAGCGTATCGCCGGCCTCCAGGTTCGGCTCGATGGCGTTCTCGTAGACTGCGGGCTGAACGGTGTCCGGTACGAGCACGGAGACGTAGGACGCCTGCGAGACGGCGTCGGCCGGCGTCGTGACCGTGAGCCCGTCCGCCTCCGCGGCCGAGCGCGAAGACGAGTTCTCTCGGAGGCCGACGACGACATCGACGCCGCTTTCGTGGAGGTTCAGGGCGTGGGCGTGGCCCTGGCTGCCGTAGCCGAGCACGGCCACGGTGTCGTCGTCGAGCGTCGATACGTCTGCGTCGTCGTCGTAGTAGATGTCGGTGGTGAATTCGTCAGTCATCGTCTGCTGGTGCGTATTGGTTCTGCGGTTGGCTCGCCTCGGTGGCGGTCGATTCGGTCGTGCTCGCGGGTGCGGCGGTGCTCTGGGTGCCGCGGGCGAGCGCCGTGGTGCCGGTCCGATCGATCTCCCGGATGCCGAACTGCTCGAAGGTCTCGATTGCAGCGTCGATCTTCTGGCGCGAGCCGGTGATCTCGATCGTCGCCGTTTCGGGGCAGGAGTCGACGGTCTTCCCGTCGTACATGTCCGCGACGGCCGACACCTGGGCCGGCTCGTCGGCGTCGATCTTCACGAGCGCGAGTTCGCGTCGCATCGCGTCGGATTCGAGTTCGCGAACGGAGATGACCGGCACGAGTTTGCGCAGTTGTTTCTTGATCTGGTCGATGCCGGGGTCTGGCTCCTCGACGACCAGCGTGATCCGCGCGCGCTCTTCGTCGGTCGTCGGCCCGACGGTCAGGCTCTCGATGTTGAACTGCCGTCTCGAGAACAGTCCCGAGACGTCCGAGAGCACGCCGGGTTCGTGTTCGACCAGGGTCGAGATGACGGTGCGACGAGGCTCGTGCGTGGCCTCGACCGCGGGGTCGATCCGGATACCCTGCTCGTTGCGCCGACCCGTCGGGGTCGGACGTTCGTCGGGGGCCGGACCGTCCAGCCCGCGGCGGCGTTCCTCGTCGCTCATAGCTGGTCCTCCGCCAGCGCGAACTGGCCGTTATCGCCGCCGCTCGGCACCATCGGGTAGACGTTCGCCTGCGGATCGATGTGTACGTCGATCACGGAGGGCCCGTCTTCGGACAGCGCCGCGGCGATCGTGTCCGCGACCTCGTCGTAGTCGTCGATCCGGAAGCCCGTCGCGCCGAAGGCCTCGGCGATCGTGTCGAACTCGGGCGTCCAGCCGTACTCCGAGGCCGAGTGGCGGCCCTCGAAGAAGGCGTCCTGCCACTGGCGGACCATGCCGATGTACTCGTTGTTGAGCACGGCGACGGTGATGTCCAAGTTCTCGCGGACGGCCACGGACAGCCCCTGTAGGGTCATCAGGAACGAGCCGTCGCCGTCGATGCAGACGACCTCCTGATCGTCGTCGGCCGCCAGGCGCGCGCCGATGGCGGCGGGCAACCCGTAGCCCATCGCGCCGAGGCCGTGACTCGAGACCCACGTCCGGGGCTCGGTGAACGTCCAGTACTGGCAGGCCCACATCTGGTGTTGGCCGACGCCAGTCGTGACGACCGCGCGATCGCTCGTAGCCTCGTCCAAGGCTTCGACGACGAACTCGGGGCGAACCGGCTCGTCTTCGGGGATCTTCGACGAAGTCGAAGGTTCGTCAGTGCTCTGCTCTGACGGAACGTCGTAGGCCATCGAGTAATCGGACTTCCACTGCTGGCACTGGGCGCGCCACTTCGTCGCCTGCGGCGAGCGCTCGACGGCGTGGGACAGCTGGGAGACGACGGTGTCGGCGTCGCCGACCAGCGGGTAGTCCGCGTGGATGTTCTTCGAGATCTCCGCGGGGTCGATGTCGACGTGGACGATCTCCGCGTCCGGTGCGAACGTCTCGATACCGCCCGTGAGGCGATCGTCGAAGCGCGTCCCGACGGCGACCATCGTGTCGCAGTGGGTGATCGCCATGTTAGCGTAGCCGGTGCCGTGCATGCCCGCCATCTCCATCGCGAGTTCGTGATCCTCGGGGAACGCCCCGATGGCGGGCATCGTCGTGATGACCGGAATCTCGTGTTCGATCGCGAACTCGCGGCAGGTCTCGCTTGCCTCGCCCTTGATGACGCCGCCGCCGAGCAGCATGACGGGTCGGTTTGCGTCCTTGATTTGCTCGGCCGCAGCCGCGACGATCTCCGGATCGGCCTCCTCGGTGAACTCGTAGGTATCGGGCGTTGCCGGAGTGTCTGGCTCGGCATCCGTGTCGGCCGTCGTCACGTCCTTCGGCAGGTCGACCAGCGTCGGCCCGGGCCGTCCCTCGCGGGCGAGTGCGAAGGCCTCGCTGACGTCGGTGCCGACGCCGTCCGGATCGGCGGCGAACGTGTTGTCCTTCGTGACCGGCGTCGTGACGCCCGTCGTGTCCGTCTCCTGGAAGGCGTCGTTGCCGACGAGTTCGGTCGGCACCTGGCCGGTCAGCGCGAGTAGCGGATCGGAGTCCATGTCGGCGTCGGCGATGCCGGTGACGAGGTTCGTCGCGCCCGGCCCCGAGGTCGCCAGACAGACGCCCGGCTCGCCCGAGACGATGCCGTAGGCGTCGGCCGCGTGGGCCGCGCCCTGCTCGTGGGCCATCGTTACGTGGTGGATCTCCGAGTCGTAGAGGGCGTCGTAGATGGGCATGATCGCTCCGCCCTGCACGCCGAAGGCGTACTCGACGCCGGCGTTCTCCAACGCGCGGACGACGGATTCGGCGCCCGTCGTTACGGGTTCCGCTCGCGTCTCCGCCGATGGCGCGCCGAACTCGTCGGTTTCAGCGTCGTGCTGTGGCTGTTGTGCGTCCTGGTTTTGATTTTGGTCTTGGTCGTCGTGCTGTTCCTCCGGTGGTGTAACCGATGTTGCGCGTTCGCTCATCGATTGCCTCCCGCCGTTGTGGGGCGATTCGACCGAGTGAATCGCTGTGACCGATACCGTGGTGTCGGTGGTGTCATCTGTAGCGTAGCTTGTCGCTCTGAAAACGATGCGGCGAAACGGGGTCGACGGTGATGAAGTACTGAGTGAGGGGCTAGCAGGCCCCTACAATACGAATCGAGGCGAACGCGCTGCTGTCTCCCGACCGACGGGTCGACAGCGCAGCGCGGAACGTCATTGCTGATAACGTACGCTGCCCGAGGGACATAACTGTTGGGAGTGGGGTAATCGTTGCACTCTCTCACGGACGAGCGCGACAGCAGGTGCTCACGGCTGCTGGCAACCGAGGAGGGCATTATTCAGATGCGCACCTCCTCGTGCTCCCGGTCCTGATCCTGCTGGTCGGTCCGGTCCGAGTCCCGCTGACGGTCGACATCGGCGTCCTCGGCGAACCGCTCCAGATCGCTGACCGTGACCTGGCGCTTTTCCGCGCCGTAGTCCTTGACGCGGCGGGTGACCGCCCGTACCTGCTCCGTCGTTGGGTCGTAGCCACATTCCTGCAGTCGCTCGCTGACCGAATGGGTTCCCGTGTGCTTGCCCATGACCAGTCGGCGCTCGGCACCGACCATCTCGGGGGTCATCACGCCCGGTTCGAACGTATCGGAGTTCTCGATCACGCCGGCGGCGTGGATGCCGCTCTCGTGGGAGAAGGCGTTATCGCCGACGACCGGCTTGTTACCGGGCGTCGCCATGCCGCTTTTCTCCTCGACGACCCGCGAGAGTTCGGCGATGCGCGTCGTGTCGATACCGGTCTCGGACTGGTAGAGCGACTCGACGCTCATGACGAACTCTTCGTAGGCGGCGTTGCCGGCTCGCTCGCCGATCGAGTTCACCGAGACCTGGGCCTGGTCGGCCCCCGCTTCGATGCCGGCCAGCGCGTTCGCGGTGGCCAGTCCGAAGTCGTCGTGGGTGTGGACGTCGATCCGGGCGTCGGTGTGGTCGCAGATCTTCGCGATCATATCCCGGAAGCGACCCGGCGTGGCGACGCCGCAGGTGTCGGGGACGTTGATCCAGTCGACGCCGGCTTCGGTGACCGCCTCGACCACGTCGATGAGGAACGTCTCGTCGGTTCGCGTCGCGTCCATCGGCGAGAACATACAGGTGGCACCCGCGTCCGTAATGCGTTCGACCGACTCGACTGCGCGCTGTACAACCTCGTCTCGCGTCGCGTGCATCGAATCCTCGATCTGGACGTCGCTGGTACTCACGAAGGTGTGTACCATCTCGACGCCGGAATCGAGCGCCGCATCGATGTCGTCGTCGACGACGCGGGCTAACCCGCAGGTGGTCGTCGACGTCGAGGAAGCAATATCACGAACGGCCTCGAACTCCGCGTCGGAGTTGACCGGGAATCCCGCCTCGATGACGTGGGTCCCCATGTCGTCCAGAATCGCGGCGATCTGCCGTTTGTCGTCGTACGAGAACGATGTTCCGGGCGATTGTTCACCATCCCGGAGGGTGGTATCGAAGACACGTGCTGACTCGATTTCGTCAGTAGAATCTAACGTGCCCTGGAAGAACTCGACCCCCCTGACTGGTGTCAGAGGATGGGCTGTCTTGGTGAGACATTGTATCCGAATCCGAGGGTGGATGTCGTATATAAATCTGGTGCCGAGATGACGTATTTCTGACGTTCTGATCGATCATGATAAATCCGGGAAGCAGAAAAACGCAAGCAACCAACGCCACTAATCGATATAATGTTCTTAATATCATACTCCGGAGAACCGGTCTGTTTTGCCAACCCGAGACACGGAGCTGCGAATGCGGGCCCGATCGTCAGCTTCGACGGCTGGCGCGCGCCGCTCGGTGGACATTCGGTCACTAGCCGCGGCAAGTAGTCGTGTCGCATCAGTATGTGGCGTTCCCACGGCCATCTGGATAACATACGTCCAGTAAGAGTGACTCCGACTGTCGAGTTCAACTATCGTCGGCTCGGCGACGGCGGTCAGTTCGTGCTCAGCCGGCCGGACGCGGACGGTGGGGAGACGAAACTCGTCGACGGACCTGGCAGACGCGTCTCGTATGCAGGTATCACTACTTTACTCTCCGTCGGCGAACGATCATCCGTATGACGACCGACGAGATAACCGAGCTGTTGACCGAGGCCTACGTCGACGAATTAGAGACCGTGATGAACTACCTGACCAACGCCATCGTTCTCGACGGCGTCCACGCCGAAGAGGTCAAAGAGAGTCTCGAAGCCGACGTCCAAGAAGAACTCGAACACGCCCGAATGCTCGGGAATCGGCTGAAACAACTCGAGCAGTCACCGCCCGGCTCGGCGGCCTTCGAGGCGAGCCAGTCCGGCCTGCAGCCGCCCGAAGACACGACTGACGTCCAGTCCGTTATCGAAGGCGTACTCGAGGCCGAGGACGACGCGATCGAAACCTACCAGTCACTTCACGAGGCTGCCACCGAGGCGAACGACCCAGTAACAGAAGATGTCGCCGTGACGATTCTGTCCGACGAGGAGGCCCATCGGACGGAGTTCCGCGGGTTTCAAAAGGAGTTCCCGAGCGACTGAGCGAGATCCAAACACTCTCTAGCAGAGGAACGTTTTTCTCATCGCGCTCCCAGGAAGCCCACATGAGCGACTTCGACCTCGACCTCCGGGCGGTCGAGGAACACATCGACGAGGAACTCGACATCGAAGGGAGCATCGTACTCGGCGTCCTCGACGGAGAGACGCCGCCGGACGAGTGGCTAGAAGGGATTTCGAAGGGAAACGTCCTCGTTCTCTGCGTCGAGGGCGACGTCAATGACCTCGCGTCCGGGTTCGCCCGCGACGTCAGAGAATCCGGCGGCAACCTGGTCCACTTTCGCGGATTCTTGCTCGTCACACCGCCCGGCGTCGACGTGAGTACGGACAGATTGTAGCCGCCCGCGGCGACATCTCATAACGATTAGGGTACTGGAGCGAGACGACTGCGTATGGGACGTTACGGTTCACTCGATTACGCCCGTCTGACCAAAACCGGCTTCCTGCTCGGCCTCGGTGTCTTCGCACTCGGTGCCGGCGGTGAACTCGCCGGAAACGCCTTCTACGGTGGCCTACCCGGGTGGGAACACACCCTCTTTTTCTACGCCGAGGTACTCGGCCTCTTGATCGGATTCTTCTCCCCCTGGGTCTTCGGCATCCTGCTTCCGCTTACCGAGTAGCGTCGCGGTTGCGAACTACGGCGACACGAACGTCACGACGTGACCGTCCGGATCGCGAACGACGACTTCGTCGTCCGCCTTCCGGTCGACCTGCCGCACCCGATCGGCGACGGCCTCGAGTTCGGCCAGCGGTGTTTCCGTTTCGAATCCGAGGTCGACGTGGACGCCACCTCTCGCGTTCGCGATGCCGAGATGGGGTTCCCACAACTCGAGTGCCACCGGACCGTCCAGGCGAACGCGGGCTCTGTTCTCGCCGGTGTCGACCGCCTCGAAGCCAAGCGCAGTGTAGAACGACCGAGCGCGTTCGATGGATTCGACTTCGAGGACGACTTCGAAGATGCCGTCGATCCCCGGGCCGGCAACGTCCTGTTGGCCGAGTTCGACGCAGTTTCCGTCGGGGTCGTAGAGGTAGAGCGACGTGGCAGGGCCGAACTGGGCTTCCTCGAGTTCGTAGCCGGCGTCCGTCAGTCTGGTCCACCAGTCGTCGTACTCCGCGGCCGGAATCGAGAACGCATAATGGGTGTGCAGTCCGCCGCGCGGAACGCCTTCGGGCCGACGGAGAATGAGGGACGCGTCGCCGGCGGTAACGGCGAGTTCCGATTCGCGTTCTGCGTTCGATTCCGCGTCCGGTTTCGGGTGCGAGTCCGATGCCGCCGCGCCCATCTCGCGATCCGCCCGCACCGGCAACTCGAGCAGGTCGACGTAGAACTCGCGTGCTGCGTCGAGATCCTTGACCTCGAGGGCGAGCCAGGAGAGTCCGGTGAGCATCTGTCTCTACGCCTGTTTATGCGAGAGCGGCACATAGATGCGTTGCCGGCACGCATGCTGTGCGACAGCACGGATGGCCCCATATCGGCACCAGCCACTGTCACGTTTATGGGAGGACCCCACGTAGCAACTCGCATGTCCTTTCGCGTCGACGAGCGCGCAACCGAGTTCGTTGAAATCGACCGCTTCGACGGCGGCGTCGGCTGGATCGCCCACCCAGACGAGCGGATGCAACGCGCGAGTCACGCCCTCGTCGTCGACGGCGACCGCACGCCCTCGGGTGACGATGTCTGGGTGTTCGATCCGGTCGACGTCGACGGTGTCGATCGACTGCTCGCCGAACTCGGCGAGGTTGCCGGCGTCGTCATCTGCCTCGATCGCCACGCGCGCGACGCCGCCGAACTCGCGGATCGACACAACGTGCCGGTCTATCTCCCGGAGTTCTTCGACGGCGTCACGGACGAACTTGACGCACCCGTCGCTCGCTTTTCCGACGATCTTTCCGATACCCGACTCGAAGCGCACACCGTCGTCGACAACCGATTCTGGCAAGAAGTTGCGATCTACAATCCTGACAACGGTACCCTGTTGGTCCCCGAAGCCGTCGGGACGAGCAGCTACTTCCTCGCAGGCGACGAACGCCTCGGTGTCCACCCTGTATTGCGATTTTCCCCGCCCACTGACGCCCTCAGCGGGTTCGCACCGGAACGCGTCCTCGTCGGCCACGGCTCCGGGGTAACCACCGGCGCAGCAGTCGCCCTCGAAAATGCGCTCCTGAACTCGCGGCGAGGAACGCCGCGGCTGTACGCCGGAATGGCTCGGCAGTTCCTTCCGCTGTAGCCACGCTCGGTTCGGCTACCACCGGTCGACTGCGGCTGCCCCGTTTCGCTCGCTCGGTTCGTCTCCGAGTTCACCGGCAACCGGCAGGTTCGGCCTCGCGCCCGTGCCAGGGATACATCTAACTATCCGCTCGTCGTATCTCGACCGTGGTCTACATCACGCGTGCACTCGTCGACGTGTTACTCGACCTCGCCAGCGACGCCGATCCCGACCGCGTGGCCACCGGTGTCTCGGTTACTCCCGCAAGCGAACTCGCCGGTGACGATGCGGACACACTCCCGCCCGACACGCCGGTCTTTACGGACTTTTACCTTCCAGATCCGGGCAACGCCATCAACGCCGTCTTCGGCGTCGATCTGTCCACGCCCGCCGGCCAGGCCCAGGGGCAATTCGTTTCCCATCCGCTTCGTGAACTCGAAGTAACGAGGCGGGACGATCTCGCACAGGTCGTCTTCGTCGCCGTGCCGCCGTGGACGGATGCCGAAGACTCCTTCGGCGTGTTCGACCGAAGCGGCACGCGCCAGCCCCTCGAGATCCTCGATGCCAGTCCGCCGGAACAGACGTTGACTGATTGAGACGCACTACTGACGGAAGATTCGTCTCCGGGTGTGGCCGGGATATGTCACGAGACGGCACGGAACGCGACTCAAAGTAAAATCGGTCGCCGGCGTCAGTGGTAGTCGCCAGTCGGTGACGGCCAGTTGCCATCGTCGATAATTCGGTCGATGATACCCTGTCGATTCGGCGAAGATCCACTGTCGTTCTCATCATCACCGCCGTCCGTCGGCGTTGGGAAGTTCGGAACGTGTGGCATCTATCTACCCTCCACCTCGAACTAGCGACTCGATGCGGAAAGTCTCACTGGTGGTTGCGGCCCTGCAAAGGTCGGTAGACCTACTGGCCGCACGGAGTGTTCGTTCTCGCTATTCCCAACCCGCTATTCACTACTCGTGACTCTTGCTCATCGCTCGCTACTCGAGATACCCCAACCCCCGAAGCTGTTCGGTGATCTCCTCGAACTCGGCTTCCGTCAGCTTCCCCTGTCTCTGGTGTTGAATAACGATACTGCGCAACAGGAATCGAACCAGGTCGCTCGTGCTCTGGAAGCTCGTCCCCTCGATCGTCTCGTCGACGCGGTCGGCGAGATCCTTCGGGATCGAAACTGTGGTATACTCGGTCACAGTCAATACTCCGTCGCGGAACCCAAATGCGTGTCGCCACGGGAAATATGAACTGCATACCAGCGGCCAGGGCGGATTCGAAGTCCGTAGCGGTTTTTATATTTCGCTAGTCTACTGAGACGTATGGGAGTCCGGCCACCATCGAACGGAGACGACGACGAACCGGAAAGCATCGAGTTCGGGATCGCCGCCGTCGACGCCACGCTCAGATCCGCCGATCTCACCTTTCCGGCCACGAAAGACGATGTCGAAGCCGAACTCGGTCACGAACGAATTCCCTACGATGCCCACGGGAACGACGTGAGCCTGGGCGAGATGCTCGCCGAGGTCCAGACGCGAACGTTCGACACGCGACAGGAGTTGCTGAACGAACTCCATCAGCCGTTCGAGGCGTACCGGCGGGAGCACTCGGGCGGTGTCTTCCAGCAAGTACGGTCGATGTTACCGTTTTGAGCGAGCGAGAGCGAGGTGCAAGCGACTGTGTTACCGATCCGGACGCGACAAGACGCGTCTCTGAGCACCCCGTGGACACTTCTCCCTCTCTCGCCGACGTTGCGGCAGAAAACAACCACCGAGCGGACGACCGCCTTACTCCCCACGGCGGTCCGTTTCGGAAGTGACGGTGGGGTCAGTGGCGTCGGTCGGATCGGCCGAAGTTTCCGGTTTGGGTTCGGACTCGGGCTCCGCTGCAGACCCGGTTTCGGTCGTGGTCTCCGAGTCGGTCACACCATCCGATTCGGTCTCGGTTCCGAACTCGTGGCTGTGTCCTGACCTGTGGGAAGACTCCACTCCCTGAACGTCTGCGTTTCGCGTGATTTGTTCGAGACGCCGGCGCTGCTCGCGATGAAGCGTCACGAGCATGTCCGAGAGGACGCCGAACATGAGCAACTGAACGCCGAGTAGGATTGCCGCTGCGGAGACGAGCGCGAGGATTTCGTGGCCGACTCCGTACTGGAACCACCGCCAGAGGACGTACGACGCGATCGCGCCGCCGGCAGCGATGCCGGCAGTTCCGAGGCTGCCGAAGTAAAACAGCGGGTTGTTAGTCTTGGCGAGCGAGTACAGCGCCAAGATGATCGTTCCGCCGTCCGCGATCGGGTGTAGGTTCGTCTCGGATTCGGCCGGCCGAGCACTGTAACTCACCGGGACGACCGCCGTATCGACACCGTGTTTCACGCACTCGACAGCGAGTTCAGTTTCGATGGTAAAGCCGTCCGAATCGAGCGAGAGGCGTTCGAACGAGTCGGCCGTAAACGCGCGATAGCCCGAGAGAATGTCGTCGTAGTCCGCGCCGTGGATGACGCGGAAGGAGCGGTTGATGAGCCGGTTGCCGACGCCGTTGAGCGCTCGCATCGCGTCGTCGTCCATGTCCGCAAACCGGTTGCCGATGACGTGGTCGTATCCCCGAGCGAGGGGTTCGAGCATGGTCTCGGCGTCCGCCGGGTCGTACGTCCCGTCTCCGTCGAGCATCAGGACGTACGGCGCGTCGATGTAGGGGACGGCCTCGCGGACGGCCTGCCCCTTTCCCTCGCCGGATTGAACGAGTACTCGTGCGCCGTGGTCGCGGGCAATCGCTTTCGTGTCGTCGGTCGAGCCGCCGTCGACGACGAGGACGTTTGGATACCCGCGGGTACGGAAGTCGTCGATTACGTCACCGATTGTCGCTCCTTCGTTGAGCGTCGGAACGAGGACGCAAACGTCGTGCGTTGAAATCTCTCGCGTTTCGGCATCGGTAGAGACTGTCGTGCTGGCGCGTTCGCCGTGGGTCTCTCCACCAATGGTCTTGGCCTTGGCTGCGCGCATGCGAGAGTCGTTATCCGTCATCCGCCATCGATACCCACTCGTTGGCGGGTATGCAAAAGGATACTGATACGCCCACCGTCGCGGAGCGGACATCCGGCGGGATGACCGTCACCGTCCCGAAATCACGGCTGCGATGCCCTACCAGGTCAGCCCCTCGTAGACCGCGAGTTCATCCGGATCGACCTCGATCCGCCGGCCGTCGACGACGATCTTCCGGGCCATCTCGTCGAACTCGAGATCGTCGAACGCGGGCCAGTCGGTGGCGACGACGGCTCCGTCGGCGTCCGCGAGCGCGTCCTGAGGCGAGTCGGCGAACTCGACGGCGGGATCGGTATCGAGTTCAGGATGGTGCGTACGGACGTTTTCGATCGCGACCGGATCGTACGCGACGACGGTTGCGCCGCGGTTTCGGAGCGTCTCGATCACGTCCAGTGCGCGGGACTTTCGGATGTCGTCGGTGCCGGGTTTGAACGAGAGACCGAGGACGGCGACGCGGGCGTCCGCGAGCGAGACGTGGTCTTCGAGGAGGGAGACGAGTCGCTGCGGTTGCTCGTCGTTGATCGAGACGACGGCGTCGAGCAGGTCCGGATCGTACCCCTGCTCGCGAGCGCCGGCGCGGAGCGCGGCGACGTCCTTCGGGAAGCACGAGCCGCCCCAGCCGAGTCCGGAGCGCATGAACCGTTCCGAGATGCGGTCGTCGAGACCGACGGCGGCCAGTACGTCGTACGCGTCCGCTCCGTACTCCTTCGCGATGTTTCCGAGTTCGTTGACCAGCGAGACTTTCGACGCGAGGAAGGCGTTGTTGGCGTACTTGATAAGTTCGGCCTCGCGCACGTCGGTTTCGACGAGATCGGTGTCCTCGCGTTCGAGGATCGGGGCGTAGAGTTCACGTAGTGCGGCGGCGGCGTCGTCGCTCGTCGCGCCGACGACGACCTTGTCCGGTTCGAGGAAGTCCCGAACGGCCGTTCCCATCCGTAAGAACTCCGGGTTCATCGCCAGGTCGATTCCGTCGCCGATTTCGGTACCGGATTCACGCTCGAGAACGGGTCCGACGACGCCTTCGGTGGTGCCGGGGAGGACGGTGCTCTTGACGACGACGAGGTGATCGTCCTCGTCGGCCTCGGCAGTTGGTTTCCCCGCAAGTGCTCGTCCGAGCGACTCCGCGCCGGCGCGCATCGGTGCGAGGTCGAGACTGCCGTCGTCGGCCTGCGGCGTCGGCAGGCAGAGGAAGGTCGCGTCGGTTTCGCGAACCTCGGCGTAGTCCGTCGTCGCGCGCAGGTTCGTTCCGGCGTGGTCCGCGATGCGCTCTGCGAGCCCCGACTCGTGGATCGGGGCTTCGCCGGCGTTGATGGTCTCGACGATGTTCTCGTCGATTTCGATATTGACGACCTCGTGACCGAGGTCCGCGAGGCAAGCGGCGACCGTCGTCCCGACGTACCCGCTGCCGACGATGGAGACGTGCATAGTCCTACGCTAGACGATGAC
>NZ_AOIO01000019.1 GCF_000337555.1 Natrialba asiatica DSM 12278
CGTCCAGTCCGATCGTCTGCAAAATGAGAGCCGAGTCGTCGAGCAAGGAGAGCTGCAGATAGGTCCCCTCGCGATAGCCGTCGCTCGTCCGCTTCATATCGATGATCTTCAGCGTCTCGTATTCCCGAAGCTGGTCCGTGATCCGCTTCTTGCCGAGCACGTTCGTATCGATCGCCTCCGCGAACGCCCGATAGACGCGGTACATCTCCGTCGCCTTGAACGCCGACCGCTCGCTGAACTCGTCCATCGTCGCGAGCGCCCCGATCGCGATCTTCGCCTGCGTCGGACAGCCGCGAATGAGGTCCTGAATCCGCGTCACCTCGGCGTCGTCGTTCGCCACCCGAACGTGCTCCTCGCGAACGCGCTCCGCGTCGTCGTCTCGGGCGACCTCGCCCGCGAGTCGAAAGAGGTCGATCGCCCGTCGTGCGTCGCCGTGTTCCTGCGCCGAAAACGCGGAACAGAGCGGAATCACGTCGTCGGTCAACACGTCCTCGCGGTACGCGTCCCGCCGCCTGGTCAAAATATCCCCGAGCTGGTTCGCATCGTAAGCCGGAAAGACGATTTCGTCCGGCGAAAACGAACTCTCGACGCGAGTATCGAGGCGGTCGCCGTACTTGAGATCGTTGCTGATCCCGATGACCGTGATGCTCGCGTCGACGTCGTTCTCCTCGCCCGCCCGCGAGAGTTGCATGAGGAGTTTGCTGTCGTCGGCCTCTTCGGGTGGCACGTTCTGGACGTCGTCGGGTGGCGCGAGACGATCGATCTCGTCTAACACGACGATTATCGCGTCGTACAGCGCGTCGATGACCTGCCACAGCCGGTCGTAGTACGCGCCCGTCGCGATCCCGGAGTGCGGAATCGTCACCCCGGTTTCGTCGGGCTCGTTGAGCCGCTTTGCGAGATGGATCACGGTCTGTACCTCCGACCGGCGCTGCGCGCAATCGATGACGGCGCGGCCGATGCGCACGTCGTTTTCCTCGCCCCGGTCGACGACCTCGCGGCTGACGTACCGGGTGACCAGCGTCTTCCCGGACCCGGACTTGCCGAGCAGGAGCGTCCCCTTTCCCGTCCCCCCGGAAATCGTCGGCTTGAGTCGGCGAGCGACGGTCTCGATCTGGTTGTTTCGACCGACGATCTTGTTCTGGTCGGGCACGTGATCGATGCGAAGGAGATCCTCGTTCGCAAAAATACGATCCTCCTCGTCGAGGACCGATAGCGGATCGTCGCGAGATTCGGAGCGAGAGTGAGCCACGGCACCGTGCTCGGCGGCGAACTCGCCGAGCGTTTCACCCTCCTCCACGAACAGCGTCATACACCGTCTTTCAGATGATTTCCGTTTAGTTCTTTCTTCTCGCTTCCACTGTACGGAGATCGGGCTGTTCTCCCGATCTCGGCAGTGCTTTCCGTATTCCGGTTCTCGTCTCCGTTGTGGCTCCTCGTGGAGCGTGATACACCACGTTTCAAATGAACTTCGTTTCGACGGTCGACTCCAGAACGCGATCTCGCCAGTCGTGCACGACGGACCGACACCGTGTTTCAAATGAAATCTCGGACGACGGTTGTCGCGGCCCGTTCGACGACACACCCACACCGTATTTCAGATGAATTGCGCGGTCGAGACGGCCGGGACGGATTCGCTCGTACGGTCGAGATCCGTTCGTTCGGCTCTCGGGATGCTACTCTGCGCAGTGACAGTATATCCGCCCCCGCAGCGATAGCTTCGTCTTCGTGTTGAAGTCACGCGACCGGCTCCGTCTCCCGGTCCATCAAGCGGGACCGCTCTCCCGAGCGACCGTATTCTGAGCGTTCACCGCAACGGCGCACGACAGCGGCGGTTGATCCGTCCCGAACTGACTGACCGCGTTGGACGGATTCCGAGACCGATTCATCTGAAATCCGGTGTGCGGTCCCCACTACGCGGACGCCTGAACTCGCGTGTGATCGGCTTCGAAACGCGGTCGGAGGTCTCTTCTGAACTCATCCGTTATAATCCTCCCGTCGGTACTGATCGTCGCTCCAGAAAATAAGCTTTGGAAGCCATCTATCCGATTTCTCTCTCGTTCGTACTACTACTAGATTACCTCTATAGAAATAGTTATATTATACGGGAAAAGACGCTGCGAGCTCGCCGCGATAATACGGCTCTATAGCCTCTCTTCCCCTGTTTCTTGCCGGTATCGACGCTCACCGTCCCAATTGGGTGAACGTCTCGCCCCGACCGTTGGTCGCCGGATTCATTTGAAATCCGGTGTGGGGGAGCGAGAACCGGCCGCGGAAACGGATATTCGCGTTCAGGTCGCAGTTTTTGGTGGGGAAGAACGAAATCGGGTTTGCGCTACGAGTTCAGGACGAGCGGTTCGTACCAGTCGCGGTTCGCCCGGTACCAGTCGACGAACTGCGAGACGCCCTCTCTGATGTCGACCGTGGGCTCGTAACCGAGCAGGTCGGTCGCTTTCGAGACGTCCGCGTGGGTGTGGCGCGCGTCGGCTTCCTTGGCATCGTCGTATTCGAGATCGACGGGCGCGCCGGTCTCGTCGACGATGTGGGTTGCGAGGGACTCGATCGTGATGGTCCCGGTCGAACCGACGTTGATGACCTCGCCGTCGGCGGCACTCGTCTCGAGAAGAGAGCAGTTTGCGTCGACGATATCGTCGATATAGGTGAAATCGCGGGTCTGTTTCCCGTCGCCGTAGATCACCGGTGGCTCGCCGTTGAGGCAGCGGGAGGTGAAGTTCGTGATCGCCATATTCGGCCGCATCCGCGGGCCGTAGACGGTGAAGTAACGGAGACTCACGGTCGGGACGTCGTAGACCTCGTTCCAGACGCGACAGTAGTGCTCGGCCGTGAGTTTGGTCACGCCGTAGGGGCTCTGGGGCACGTTCTGGTGGTCCTCGTCGTACGGCAGGTACTCGACCTCGCCGTACACCGACGAGGACGAGGCGTTGACGACCCGTTCGACGCCGTACTCGTCGGCTGCGAGCAACAGGTTGAGCAATCCCGTCGTGTTGATCTCGTGGGGTTTCTTCGGATTCTCGACGCTGGTCCGCACGCCGGCCTGGGCGGCCTGATGGTAGATGAACTCGATGTCCCGACCCGAGACGACATCTCGGACGAGTTCGTCGTTCGTGATCGAGCCCTCGATGAACTCGTAGCGGTCGCCGCCCGCGTCGCGGCACCGTTCGACGTTCCGTTCTTTGAGTCCGAGGTCGTAGTACGGATCGAGTATGTCGAGAACGGTGACAGCGTGGCCCGTTTCTAGCAGTCGTTCGCTGATGTGAGAGCCGATAAAGCCTGCACCACCGGTGACGAGGACGTTCATGTCGGCTATCACTACGTGATATCGTTAGTGCGTTTCGAACCGATCAGCTAGCTGCGAACCGGTCGCTCGCGCGTGGCGATCGTCGAGTACGAGTTCGGTATCGAATACGCAGGACGCAAAGCGCACAGATCGCGCCCAGCCGACGAGCGCCCTAACTCCGACTATTCCGAATCGGCGACGGACGGCGTTTCACCCTGTATCCGCTCCTCTGCGGTTTCCCGGTCGTCGGGATAGCCGACGTCGATCCGCCAGCCGTCCATACGGATCGCGTCGATCGTCCGCCCGGACTGGATCAACAGATCGATGGCGTCCGGAAGTTCGTACTCGCCGCGGTCGCTGGGTTGGACGAGATGGCAGGCGTGGAAGATCGCCGGTGTAAACGTATAGAAGCCGGTCATCACGAGGTTCGACGGCGGCTCGTCGGGTTTTTCGACGACCTCGACGATTTCGCCGTACTCGTTCGTATCGAGCACGCCGTAGCGCGAGGCCTCCTCGTAGGGCACCTCTTCGACGAGAAACGCCGCATCGGCGCGGTCTTCCTGCTGGCGGTTGACGACGTCGCCGAGGTTCCCGCGGAAGACGTTGTCGCCGAGCATCAACATGAACTCGTTCTCGACGTGCGGTTCCGCCTGGAGGATGGCGTGTGAGAGCCCGAGCTGCTCGCGTTGGTGGGCGTACGTGATCGGCACGCCCTCGTACTCGTCGCCGTAACGTTCGATGATCTGCTCTTTCTGGTAGCCGACGACGACGATGAACTCGGTCGCGCCGATGTCGAGGAGGTTGTCGAAGACATCCTCGATGAGCGGCGTCCCGTCGACTTCGACGAGGACTTTTGGTTTGTCCTCCGTCAACGGCCGAAGGCGGGTTCCCTTGCCCGCGGCCAGCACGACTGCTTGCATATGGGTAGTGGTCCGAACCTAGTACTATATGTCTTCGGGATGCATCTTCGCCGCGAGCGCCGTTCAGTCGAGGGCGTTCGAGAACCGAGCAGCCCGTCGTGTTGTTCTTGTGCCATTTTCGACTTCCGGTGGGAACGGTGTAAGCCACGTATCTGGACCGGAGACGGCTACTCACGCAACTGAAATCGCTCTTTCCTGTACAGGTCGTTCGGTTCGTCCGACGGCACGTACCCAATTCCGTAGTGGTTGTCGTCCGGGTACACGTGCAGCGACCGCGTCCGAACCGGACTGTAGACCGCGTGGATGTCCGAACCGGTCCGCGGGTCGACGATGCCCGCGTCGCTCGGGTTACAAACGGTGCTCTCGACGACGTTCAGTTCGTACTCGTTATCGGCAGAAATCTCCGCTTCCATGTCGGCGACGAAGAGCTGTCCGTCGACGAGCACCTCGAAGCAAGGCCGGCCGTGGTGTTCGTGAGGCAAAAGTGCGTATTCCGGGGGCCATTCCATGAACCGAATGACCGGTCCGTCCGGTTCGTGGTGGATTAGCCGTCGGGTATACGTGTCCTCAGCGCGCTCGGTCTCGACGCCGTCGAAGAACCCGTCGGTTTCGATCGCGTCTTGAAGGATAGCCGGCCCCTCTTCGATGAACGTGCCGTCGCCCTGCGCGAGGAGCTCCGTGAACTGTTCGTATGCGGCGCGAACGCACTCGTTCGAAGCGGTTCTGGAGGGAGTCATCAGAATGTTATATATGCATTACCTTCGTGATGTATTTTTCCCTTATCTATGACGAGTGAGAACCCTCTCACGGTCGATTTGAAGAGACCAAGCTAGGTTTCGATGAGTGACCTTTTCCTGGGGTCGCCCCCGTACTCGATCCGAGGAATACAAGCAGTTAGTCGTCCCAGCGACCGCGGTCGCCCGCCAAAGGGTTGCGGGTTTCCCGCTGGTACGGCCCGACCGCACATCGCTTCGACCTGTCTTCGAGAAACAGCGCAGCATCGGAACTTGATCGGCTGAAAGATCTCTCCGGCCAGCGCTTCGAACGGTTCGCGACCGACTGCTGCCCAGATGGACGCTTTCTCGCCACCGACTTCGATTCTCATTTCGGAGGTGCCGATCGAATTTGACCGGAAAACAGCGGTTAGTGGCGGAGTGTTCCAACAGAACCTTTTGGGTTTCTCGTATCCCTCCACGTATGAACGGTTCCGACGGCCTAAACCCGGATCAAATATCCCCGCTCGCCTGGCGATTGCTTCGAGTAGCGGCCGGATACGAACAACGGGCGGTCGAACGGAAGGTCGACGGTCTCATGCAAGCCCACATCTCGATGCTCGAGAGCGGAAATCGTTCGCTCTCTCAATCGCGCCGACGGACGTTGTTCGAACTCTACAGCGCGGATCTTACCGACGAGCAGATTCGGGCTATTGTCACCTATTTTTAACATTTTGCCACAGAATGTGGCGGGATAACAAGAACTAAGAACAATAATGTTAATCATCGTGTGTATCAATGATACACAGCCATATGAGTCGATCTCAACGCCGGATCGCGCAGTTTTTCGTCGCTATTCTCGGAACAGTACTGATCGCCGCTGTGCCATCCCCGGCAGGATTGTCTGCGACGGGCCAGTACGCGATCGCGACCATGTTCTTTGCGGGCTTTCTCTGGGTCACCGGCGCGCTTCCGCTTGCCGTTACCGCACTGACGATCCCGGTTCTGCTAACCGGAACCGGCGTCTACGACGATATGGACGTCGCACTCTCGGGATTCGCCGACCACCTGATTTTCCTGTTCCTGGCGGGCTTTATGCTCGCGAACGCGATTCAGAAATACAACATCGATCGGCGAATCGCGCTCTACGCGATGGCCACGATGGGGAGCTCGCCGCGTCGACTCATCCTCGCCGTCATGCTCGTCACCGCCGGCCTGTCGATGTGGGTCTCGAATACCGCAACGACCGCGATGATGACCCCGATCGCAGTCGGCGTCCTCGCGCAGGTCCTCGATCGCGATGAACTCGCGTCGGCCCAGCAAGCGGCGGCACACAGCACCGACGCCAAGACGGCCTCGGACGGCGGTACAGCGGAGGCGGTCGACGAGTTCACAAATATTCAGATCGGGATGCTCCTGGGGACTGCGTACGCCGCGAGCGTTGGCGGCGTTGGAACCATCATTGGGACGCCGCCGAACGCAATCCTCGTCGGGCAACTCAACGCCGTCCTCGACTACGAGATCGGGTTCGTCGACTGGTTCCTCATCGGGCTTCCGGTCGTCGTCGTCACGTTACCGCTCGTGTGGTTCCTCCTTACGTACGTGCTCTATCCGCCCAGAGTTCCGGATGTCGCGGAGGCGCGAGTGGCCGCTCGGGCTGAACTCGAAGAAGAGGGAGCACTCGGTTCACGCGGGAAACGGGTTGCAGCGATATTCGCCGTAACGGCTGGCCTGTGGGTACTTGGCGGACTCGGCGAGTTCTTCGAGCCGTATCTCTCGTCCGTCTGGCTGACGACGCTGTTCGGCGGGGACGGGATGACGGTCTTCGGCGTCGAAGGCCACCAGGGGCTGTTGTACTACGTGCTGGTTGGCGTCGCCGCGGTTCCCGCGCTCGTGTTAGCGGACACGATGGAGTGGGACGAACTGGTCGATATCGACTGGGGAACGTTGCTGTTGTTCGGCGGCGGCATCTCGCTGGCGAACGGTCTCGCGGACACGGGCGCGACCGAGTGGATCGCGGAGACGTTCTTTGGTGGACTCGTCGGGGCACCCATCGTCCTCGTTATCGGGTCGGTCATCCTGCTCGTCATCTTCTTGACCGAGATGACGTCGAACGCCGCGACGACGAGTATCATCGTCCCCATTCTGATTAGCCTGGGGAGCGTCTTCTCGGCGACGCTCGGTCTCACGGACTTCTCGACGGCGCTATTTCTCGCGGTCGCCGGGACGATCGCTGCTAGCTTCGCGTTCGCGCTTCCGGTCGCGACGCCGCCGAACGCTATCGTGTTCGGGAGCGGGTATCTCAAACAGCGCCACATGTTGCGGACGGGGCTCATCTTGAACGGCATCATGACCGCGGTCCTGACGGCGATCATCTGGCTGTTGTTCACCTTCGTCTGGCCGCACATGCTGTGGTGATGGATGCGATGGAGCGAGTTCTCGTCTTGGCCCGGGTCGTGGGCCTGGTTCTGAGAGGGTTGCCGTCTCCCGACGAATCGCGTTCGTTACCGGCTTCCGTCGCGGGGGCCGTGATCGGAATCGAACGAAACGGGACCTGGAGTGGCAACAGGAACGGAACCGGAAACAGGACCAAAATCGATCGGTTTCCGTCAGCCAAACGGCTCTCGTCGGCATGTGCGGGACCACGAGACGCGCATAGACCGTCGATGTATCCGTCGCCACGGGACGAGCGATGACCATTCCAACCGAATCCGTGCCGGACTTCGCCGTCAACCTGCGTCCGCGTAGCTGGAAGGGGTACACCGCTCTTATTCTCGCGTGGCAGGTCGCCGCGAGCGTCTGTTTCTACGCCATCTACGCGGTTACGCCCTTTATTCGGGTCCAGTTCGGCATGTCGACGACCGCTGTCGGATTCGTGTTGACCGCATTGATGCTCGGATACACGGTCTGCGTCGTCCCTGTCGGGCGTCTTATCGACCGGTACGGAGAGGGCCGAGTGCTGGTCGTCGGCTTGATCGGTCTCGGAACGACGACCGTCCTCGTGGTTGTCGTCCCCTCTTATCCCGTTCTGCTCGCCGTCGTGGCCGTTCTCGGAGCGTTCTACGCGACGGCTATTCCCGGAACGAACAAGGCGGTCTTCAACGCGATTCCGGAGGAGCGACTCAACGTTTCGATGGGAGTCAAACAGATGGGAGTGACCGCCGGAAGCGGTCTCAGTTCGCTGTTGGTCCCCCTCAGCGCGAGTCACGTCGGATGGGAGATTGCATTTCTGGGAGCGGGTGTCGTCGCGGCGGCGGGCACCGTCGGCTTCCGTGCTTGCTACGATACCGCCGGCTCGAACACTGATGACTCGGGCACGTCCCTTCGGACGCACCTCGGCGACTCCGAGTACGTCGTGCTCGTCGCCGCGGGATTTTTCCTCGGCGCGGGACTGTTCACCACGGTCGGCTATACGATCCTCTACGTGAACGACGGGATCGGGGCGAGTCCGGTCTTCGCCGGCATCACCCTCGCCGCCGCGCAGGCGACCGGTAGCGTCGGCCGTATCGGCTTCGGGTGGATCGCCGATAACTCCTTCAACACGGTGACACCCGCAACACTGTCGCTCCTCGCACTGCAGGCGGGCCTCTCGGCGGTCCTCTTTGCGGCGATCCCGTTCGTCGAGACGCCGCTCGCTGCCCTGCTACTGTTCGCCCTTCTCGGCGCGTTTATCCTCGGATTCACCGGGATTTACTACTCGTGCATCGGATCGATCGTTCCGAGAGACGGGATCGGGAGCGCCACGGCGGGCGGCCAGCTCGCGCTCAATTCGGGCGCGCTCGTCGCCCCGCCGACGTTCGGATACCTCGTCGACGGCCGCGGTTACGATACCGCGTGGACGCTGCTCGCGTGCGCCGCGTTCATCGCACTCGTCCTCATCTTGTTCCTCCTCGCTCGACGGCGCGTCGACCGGCGGTAAGCGGCCGATTCGAGCCTTCACGGTACGCATTCGATTTCGGCAACTCCTCCGTTCCGCATCGAACTCCGTCGTTGCCCGTCGTTACCCGTCGTCGCCCGTCGTCGCGTTCTTCGGACGACCACCGCCCCCGACGTGCTTTTTCATCGCTCCACTGCCCCGATCCACCCCTCACCCTTCTCTCGGCCACTCGCTCGATTCCCGGTCCGAGCCGCGCTCGAGTCGTAATCGCGGCCGTCGCACTCTCCCCGTCCGATGCCGACGGACCGCGGCCATCAGCAGTTATTCAAGGATTCCCGCGCAACGAGTTCCATGAGCAATGCCACGGTGCCGGCCGTCGTTCTCGCGGCCGGCGAGGGTCGTCGGCTCGATCCGCTGACGAATCGGCGGCCGAAACCCATGGTCCCGGTGGCGAACCGGCCGATACTGGCCTACGTCGTGTCGGCTCTCGCAGATGCTGATATCGACCGAATCGTGCTGGTCGTCGGCTACCGCCAGGAACGGATCAAGAACTACTTCGGCGACGGCGATGAGTGGGGCGTCGACATCGAATACGTCACCCAGGAAACCCAACTCGGCACCGCCCACGCCGTACTCCAGGCCGATGCGGCGATCGACGGCCCGTTCCTCGTTCTCAACGGCGACCGGATCGTCGACCCCTCGCTCGTCGTACACGTTCGAGACGAACTCGAACGCGACGCCGACCGTCCGGTCCTCTCGGTAACGCAATCGGCGCACGCGAGCGACTACGGCGTCGTCTCGCTGGAGGGCGACCGGGTGGTCGAAATCACCGAAAAGCCCGCTGCGCCAACCCGATCTACCCTCATCAATGCCGGCGTCTACGGCTTTTCGAACGCGATTTTCGATGCCATTCGAGAGACGCCGACGGAGAAGGGTGAACTCGCGATCACGACGACCCTCGAAACGATCATTGCGAACCGGCCCGTGCGGGCGATCCGCGAACACGACATCTGGCTCGACGTATCCTACCTCTGGGACCTCCTCGATGTCAACGCCGCCGTCCTCGGTGGCACCGAGTTCAGCGCCGCGGACTCGGCGACGAAAGCGGACGGAAGCGACGGCGAGGTCGCGCCGGATACGGTCATCGGAGACGACGTGACGCTGGGGCCGAACGCGACGGTCGGGGGAAGCGCGGCGATCGGCGACAACGTGACGATCGAAGCGAACGCGGTCGTCTCGAACGCTGTCGTGTTCCCGGATGCGGTCATCGAGGCGGGATCGGTCGTTCGTGACGCGGTCATCGCGGGGAACGCACGCGTCGGCGCGAACTCGACCATCGCCGGCGGGGACAGCACGATCGTCGTCGACGGCGAGGCGCACGAAAACGTCGAATTCGGCGGCGTCGTCGGCGATAATGCGACCCTCGGGGGCGGTGTCACCGTGGATCCGGGAACGGTGCTCGGCGATGGCGCTACCGTCGACGCCGGAGCGCACGTTTCCGGGCGAATCGAGCCCGACGCCGTCGTCAGGAGGGGATAACATGTGTGGAATCGTCGGCTACGTCGGCGACGATGCAGCGGGGCCGATCGTCCACGGGGGGCTCGAGAATCTCGACTACCGCGGCTACGACTCCGCCGGCATGGCCCTCCTCGGGGACGACGGGCTGACCATCACCAAACGCGAGGGGGAGGTGAGCAACCTCGGCGTGCCGGCCGTCGCCGGTGCGACCTGCGGCATCGGCCACACCCGCTGGTCGACTCACGGGCCGCCGACCGATACGAACGCCCATCCACATACCGGAATGAGCGACGATATCGCCGTCGTTCACAACGGAATCATCGAGAACTACGAGGAGTTGCGGGCGACACTCGTCGCGGACGGCCACGAGTTCGCGAGCGAGACCGATACCGAAGTCGTCCCCCACCTGCTAGAACGGGAACTGGACGACGACCGGAACCTGCACGCCGCCCTCGAGTCCGTCGTCGCGAAACTGGAGGGAAGCTACGCGATTGCGGCCGTGTGCACCGGTTCGGACCGAATCGTCGCGACGCGCCACGAGAGTCCGCTGGTCGTCGGCCACGGCGACGACGCGGCGTTTCTCGCCAGCGACGTGACGGCGTTCGTCGAGCACACTCGGGACGTGACCTATCTCGAGGACGGCGACACCGTGGCGCTCGCGGACGGCGACGCGACCGTGTACCGGGACGGCGAGGTCGCCGACCGACCTATCGAGACCGTCGAGTGGGACGCCGCCGCCGCCGAAAAAGGCGGCTACGACCACTACATGCTAAAGGAGATTCACGAACAACCGACTGCCCTCCGACAGGCGCTCTCGGGGCGGATCGACCTCGAACGCGGCACGGCCGATCTCGATCTGACGTTCCCGGCCGGCTTCCTCGACTCGCTCGACGAAATCCAGTTCGTCGCCTGTGGCACGTCGTTCTACGCCGCCCACTACGCCGCCCAACTCGTCGAATCGTTCGCTGACGTTCGGGCGACGGCTGAACTCGCGAGCGAGTACACCGTCGACGGCGGCGACCCCTGGCGAACGCTCACAGTCGCCGTCACCCAGAGCGGCGAGACGGCCGACACCCTCAGTGCACTCCGCCGGGCGAACGGCACCGGCATCCGGACGCTGGCCGTCACGAATACGCTCGGGAGCACGGTCACGCGGGAAGCCGACGACAGCCTCTTCATCCGGGCCGGCCCGGAGATCGGCGTCGCCGCGACCAAAACGTTCGCCTCGCAGGTAACGACGCTGGCTCTGCTCTCGGTTTTCGTCGGCCAGGAGCGAAACGCGCTGTCTGCCGCCGATGCTCGAGACGTACTGACGGACCTTCGAGGGCTCCCGGGCGCAGTTCAGCAGGTCTTAGACGGCGCAGACGACGTTCGGGAAGCGGCCACAGCGTTCGTCGACGCCGCTGCGTACTTCTTCGTCGGCCGCTCGCACGGGTATCCCGTCGCGCTGGAAGGGGCCCTGAAACTGAAAGAAATCGCGTACGATCACGCCGAAGGATTCGCCGCGGGCGAATTGAAACACGGCCCGCTTGCACTCGTTACCGAAGATACGCCCATCCTCGCCGTCTTGACCGAGGGAACGCGCCCCGGGGAGACGCTGAACAACGTCGCCGAGGCCCAGACCCGCGGCGCGTCCGCGATCGGGATCGTCGACGGCTCCGTCGAGACGAACTCGCTCGATACGGCGTTTTCCGTTCCCTCCCTCGGACCGGTAACGCCGCTCGTCGCAAACGTCTACTTCCAGTTGTTCGCGTACGCTATCGCGAATCAACAGGGGCGGTCGATCGATAAACCCCGAAATCTCGCAAAGAGCGTGACCGTGGAATAGCAGCACTGCTGTTGTATTTTGGGACTGGACCTCCGAATTGATCTCGGCGCAATAGCCTGTCTCGATAGAACACGTGATATTAATAACGCGATAGCGAAAACTCGCCAACAGAGCGGAGGCTCCCGATACTACCCATGAGATTCGGACAGACATCGATGGTGAATTTCGTCTCCCGGTTCGTCATGTCCGTCTCTGGGTTCGTTGCGACGGTCGTCCTGACGCGCACGCTCGGCCAGGAGCGGTATGGGACGTACGTCGTTGCGCTCTCGATACTGGCATGGGTCGCCATGGCCGGAAAGCTCGGGCTTCCCAGGGCGATTCAAAAACGAGTCAGTGAAAACACGACGGGGAATTTCGTCCTCTCCGGTGCGATCGTCCAGTTCGGACTCTACGTGATCATCGTCGTCGCGCTCTTGCTCTGTCGGCCGTATCTGAACGAGTTCATCGGCATCGATGCGACGTGGTTTCTCGTCGCGATGCTCGGTTCGCAACTCGCGCTGTCGTTGGTCCAGAAGGTGCTGGACGGGCAACATCTCGTTCACATTTCCAGCCTTCTGTCCCCCGTTGAGTGGACCTGTCGAAGCCTCGTTCAGGTACTCCTCGTTCTCTCCGGTTTCAAGATCGCCGGCGCGTTTGTCGGGTACGTCGTCGGGGCGCTCGTTGCAGCCGCTCTCGGGACCTACTTTATGACGATTCCGCGAACGAGGCCGACGCGACGGGAGTTCGTTCGGCTCAAGTCCTACGCCCAGTTCTCCTGGCTCAGTTCGATCAAGAATCGAACGTTTATGTCGATGGATACGATCATCCTCGCCGTCTTCGTTTCGAACAGTCTGATCGCCGTCTACGAGGTCGCGTGGAACCTCGCGTCGCTGTTCGCTATCTTCGGGGTCTCTATCTCGCAGACGCTCTTTCCCGAGATAAGTAAGATTTCCTCCGAAGAGGGTTCTCACGGGGAGATCGCCGGCCTCTTGCGCGTCAGCCTCGCGTACTCGGGGCTGTTCATTATCCCCGGTCTCGTCGGGAGCGCCCTGGTCGGTGATGTTATTCTGACGATCTACGGCCCGGGATTTGAGACGGGGTACTACATCCTGCTCGTTCTCACGTTCGCTCGACTGCTATACGGCTACATGAGGCAGTTCCTGAACACGATCGATGCGATCGATCGCCCCGACCTCACGTTCGCCGTTAACGCCGTTTTCGTCGTCACGAACCTCGTCCTCAACGTCGTCCTCACCTGGCAGTTCAGCTGGTACGGTGCGGCAACGGCAACGACGCTCTCTTCCGGGCTGGGGCTGGTACTCGGTTACTACTACGCCACGCAGGTCGTCGACGTAACCGTCCCCGTTGCAGAAATCAGTAAACAGTGTTTCGCTGCCGTCGTGATGGCTGCAGTCGTTCTCCTGGGCCGGTTGCTGATCGGGAACTCGCTCCCGCTCGTCATCGGCCTCGTCGGCGTCGGCGCAGCGGTTTACTTCCTCGTCCTTCTCGGTCTCTCCGAGGAGTTCAGGACCACCGTTCAGGACAACCTCCCGTTTGCGCTCCCGTCCCTCGTCTCGGAATAGATCGGTTGGTTCATCACTCGCGTCCACCGTACAGTCCCTCAATGCGAACGAACCTCCGAGCGTGGGCGCGAGAGATGGCGTCCCATTTCCGCGAGCACCCGACCCGCGCCCCGCTTTATGTCCTCTATTCGTGGTACCTTCTGCTCTGGTTCGGTATTACGTCCCGGCGACAGGTTGGAACGAACGTCTACGATCGCGACTGGGACGTCCTCGTCGTCCTCGACGCCTGCCGGACCGATACGCTCCGCGAAGTCGCGGACGAGTACGAGTTCATCACTGCTGTCGACGAACAGTGGTCGGTCGGGAGCCACTCCGCCGAGTGGCTGGCGCAGACGTTCTCGACCGACTACCGGTCGGAGATCGAACGCACGCGGTATATTACGTCGAATCCGCACGCTCGCCGGATACTCGAGCAACGCATGGAACCGCCGGTAAACAACGCCACCCCGGTCGATTTCACCCGGTGGGATATCGCCGATCCCGACTCGTTCGAAGCGCTCGAGATGGTCTGGGAGGACCATCTCGACGACACGTACCGGGTGACCCTTCCAGAGACGATGACCGATCGTGCGATCCAGGCCAGCCGAACGCACGATCCGGACCGCCTCATCGTTCACTACATGCAGCCACACCTTCCGTACATCGGCCGCGCGCTTGCAGAGGGGCGAGAGCCGACCGAACTCGAACGGCAGGGGTACGAAAAACTACAGTCCGGTGAGGCGGACCGCCAAGCGGTCTACGCTGCGTACAAGGAGACGCTGCGGCTCGTCTTAGACGAAGTCGAGGAGTTGATCGCCAACATCGACGCCGATCGGGTCGCGATCACTGCGGATCACGGCGAAGAGTTCGGCGAAGTGAGCGCGTACGGACATCCGGAGGGGTTTCCGCATCCGATCGTGCGGAAGGTCCCGTGGGTGGAAACCGCTGCGCAGGACTCTGGAACGCGAGAGCCGCAGGTGGAGTCGGATACCGAACGCGGCGAGCGCGCGGATATCGAGGAGCACCTGAAGGACCTGGGCTACCGGTAGTCGGTGAATACTGTCCACACTGGTCCGTTCCCCATCGCACTCTCCCGAATCGGCATCGTTTTGGTCGTCTGTAAGAACCCCTCAACGAGAGATGGACAGATCGTTTTCAACGTGGCTGCGCGATCATCGAACACAGATCCTGTCCGACCCACTGCGCGGAAGTATGCACGCGGCTTTCACGTTCTATCTCGGGCTCTGGTATACGATTACGTCGCGGTGGCCGCTCGGAACGCACGTGTACGATGAAGACTGGGATATGCTGGTCATTCTTGACGCCTGTCGTGTCGACGTACTCGAGGCCGTCGCCGAGGACTACGAGTTCATCGACACCGTCGATTCCCGCTGGTCTATTGGCAGTCATTCGCACGAGTGGCTTACGAAGACGTTCACCGCGGACCACGCGGCTGAAATCGCCGAGACTGCGTACATCAGCGGGAACGGGCACACGCACGAAACCTTTGTCACTGCTGACTATCCACCGGACGAAACCGTTCCGTTTTGCTGGCCGGACTGGAACACCGTCGATCGCGAGGACTTCGGTCACCTGGATTTGCTCTGGGAGTCCGCCCACCGGGATGAACTCGGCGTTCCACCGCGTGCCGTTACTGATCGAACTGTTGAACTCGCTCGGCAGGACGACTACGATCGCGTGATCGCCCACTATATGCAGCCGCACATTCCGTATATCGCCGATGCGCTCGAGGAGGACCGGACGCCGACGGATGTCGAGGCGAACGGGTGGAAGTCTCTCGAGTCGGGCGAGGCCGAACACGACGAAGTCTGGACGCAGTACGAGAAGAACCTCCGTCTCGTCCTCGACGAGGTCGAGGTACTGCTCGAGAACGTCGATGCGGAGTCAGTTGTCATCACGGCCGATCACGGAAACGCGTTCGGCGAGTACTCTGTGTACGGGCACCCGGAGGGATTCTTGCTTCCCTGTGTCAAGCGAGTTCCGTGGGTGTCGACGGCGGCTACCGACGAAGGGACGTTCGTTCCGGACGGGTCGTACCTGAGCGAGGAATCGACCGATATCGAGGATCACCTTCAGGATCTGGGATACCTGTGACTCGTCCGTATCGACGCTTTCGCCGTGGATCCACGGTTGACAGCAACGTCCGTGCGTGATGCGATGGTTCAGAATTACTATTGTCCTCTGGTAGTAACCTAGGGCTATCTCAGCCATGCCTGCGCCACGCGTCTCTGCTATCGTTCCCGTCTATAATGATCCCGGAGGAATCAAGACGACACTCGACTCGCTTACCGAGCAGACGTACGGAAACTACGAGATCATTCCCGTCGATAATAATTCGACGGACGGAACGGCCGACGTGATACGTCGGTGGGAATCGCAGTATCCAGACCGCGTGGTGTCCGCCGAGGAAACTGTCGTTCAGAGTTCCTATGCTGCACGGAATACGGGTGTCGAACGCGCGTCAGGTGATATCCTTCTTTTTATCGATGCGGATATGTGGGTCGCGGAAACCTGGATTAGCGAGATGGTTACTGCACTGGAGTCTCGCGGCTGCGACTATCTCGGGTGCGACGTCGAGATCATCTCCGCGTCGGATTCGCCGTCCCTCTGGGAACGATACGAACGGGCGCTCTCGTTTCCCGTCGAGGCGTACCTTGAGCGAAAGCGCTTTGCTCCAACTTGTGCACTCGCCGTTCGTCGCGCGGTTTTTGACGAAATCGGCCCCTTCGACGACCAACTCGTCTCTGGTGGGGACAAAGAGTTCGGCCAGCGGGTCCACCGGGCTGGTTTCGAACAGGGATACGCCGGTTCGATAACGGTCTTTCACCCGGCCCGCGACTCGTTCGGCGCGCTTCGATCGAAGGCGCGCCGGATCGGTCGCGGACGAGCGCAGCGACGACACTATCACCCGGCGGACAGTAACGACGTTCATCCGTTACATCCAGTCCGGTTCCTGCCGCCGAGCCCGCTGCGTCTCTACCGACGGTATTCGGGGACATCCGCGTCCGTCCCCGAACTTCTTAGTTACTACGTACTCGAGTACGGACTCAAGCTGATTCAGACGACGAGTTCACTCCGTGAAACCGTCGCGCTCGCTCGGGGGGATTCCTGATGGTTTCGATAATCGTCCCCGTCTACAACGATCCCGCGGGCGTTCGGACGACGATCGAATCGCTTCGCCCGCAGCTCGCGGCGACCGACGCGACGGCGGTCGTCGTCGACAACGGCTCGACGGATCGGACGCCGACGACGATCGACGACTATGCTGACGGGGAGTCGATCCGCCACGGTACCGAAGCGGAGATTCAGTCCTCCTATGCGGCCCGGAACGCCGGCGTTCGCGCTACCGACAGTGACATCCTCGCCTTCGTCGACGCCGATATGACGGTCCCCGAAGATTGGCTCGAGTCGGCACTCGAGGAGTTCAGATCAACCAGTGCGGACTACATGGGCTGTTCCGTCGACCTCACGCTGCCCGAGAATCCGACGCTCGCGGCTCGTTACGATCACCACACCGGCTTTCCCATCGGGCAGTATCTCGAACACCAGCAGTTCGTTCCGACGTGTTGCCTGTTCGTTCGGCGCGAGGTCTTCGAGGACGTGGGATTGTTCGATCATCGACTCGTGTCCGGCGGCGACAAGGAGTTCGGCAATCGCGTTCACGAGGCCGGTTACGAGATGCACGCCGCCGCGGACGTGACGATGTTTCATCCCACCCGAAACTCGCTTCGCGCGCTGATCTCGAAGGATCGTCGCGTCGGCCGCGGGCTGTGTCAATTACAGCGCTATTATCCGGAGCGGTACGGAACGCCCGGCGTACCGCCGCGCCCGTCGGGGATCAAATCGCCGGACTCGACTCTCCCACTGCGTGATCGGCTCGCGTTTAGTGCGCTTTCACAAACCCTCACCGGCGTCCGCGGACTCGGGTACTACCACGAATACCTGGCGTCACTCCGCGGCGGTGACGCGCGAGATGAAGGCGGTGCCGGCGACAGCGCCGGGCCGCCTGAACTCGAACCACGCCCGTAAGCGTACAAAAGAAGCCTCCGGTCGGCCGGATCTATGTGCCGTCTGCGCCCACGAGTTCATCCGCCGAGTGCAGAAGGCCGTAGAGGTAGCCGAAGCCGACCGCCGCCGTGAACACGAAAATCGTCGCGAGTTGCTTGCCTTTCGGGGCCGTCGGCTCGCGCCCCAGTTCTCGGAGTCGCGAGGGAACGAACTCGAGCATGAGTTGTTTCAGATAGTCGTTTTTGTCCCCCGCGGCTTCGGGTAACAGCAGGTCCATGATGCGCTTGGAGTAGCCTTGCCAGAACGACCGGAACACCAGCCAGCGAAAGTCCCCGCGGTAGTCGAACAGTTTGTGGTTGACGACGGCGTCGGTGTTGTAGATGACGCCCTTGCCGTACGCATTGGCCATGCGGATGCAGACCGGGGCTTCGTGTGCCTGGATGTGCCGGTCACCCTTCCGGCCGGTATTTTCGTCGTACCCGCCGACGTTCAGGAAGACGTCTCGCCGGTAGGAGATGTTCGAGCCGTAGGTGTTTCGCAACTCTTCCATGTGCTCGCCCATGCCGCGCTCGTCACAGCCGACGAGCCAGTAGAACTCTTCGGGGAAGAACTCGGGTTTCTCGGTCACCCAGTCGGGCTTCGCGTGGCCGCCGACGGCGATGGCGTCGGTCTCCTCGTAGACGCGGGCGAGTTCTTCGATCCAGTCGGGTTCGGCGACGGCGTCGTCGTCGATGAACGCGACGACCTCGCCGGTCGCGAGTTCGGCACCGCGGGTGCGACTGTAGGAGATACCCTGGTTTTCGCCGTTGCAGTGGAGGACGATGTCGTCGTGGGCTCCGTATTCGTCGGTGACGCGGTCGAAGACGGTGTCGTTTCCGTCGACGACGATGACGATTTCGAGAGGATCGTACGTTTGTTCGAGAACGCTGTCGACGCATTCGGAGAAGACGTCGTAGCGTTCCATCGCGTACGTGCAGATGACGACGGAGACCTTCATCGTCCACAGAATTGCCCTGAATAGCGAATAAGCCTTTTCCTTCTCTTGGTCTGGAGAGTCCGGACGGGGCCGTCGTGGTCGAATCGTGGACGCTGTGTTGCAGTTTTTCCTGCGGGTTCAGCCGGTCTGCTGTACCGATTTCCCGGGAAACAGGAGGACGGGTTCACGGTTGCGCCGAAACTGACGGACAGCAGTCGTATCAACGCGAGCTGGCGGGTGATCGGACCGGTCGATCGGAGACAAGTATATAACAAGACTTATTCTTTGCTTGGGTCTGGTGGAACCTAATGAGTACCAACACTGAACACGTCGAGGACGAGACGGATGAGTCCGTCCTCGAGACGTGGTCCGAATGGTATCACGTGCCCGTTCTCGGGGCTGTGATACTGTTCATGATCTGGGTACGCACCCAGGCCTACGGTGAATTCATCACCGAGGACGGGACGCCCGCCCTCGCCGGAGTTGACTCGTGGTACCACTGGCGAACGATCCAGTGGACGTCGGAGAACTTCCCGAATACGATGCCGTTCGATGTCTGGACCGGGTTTCCGACCGGCCGCTACGTCGGGCAGTTCGGGACGCTGTTCGATCAACTGATCGTCACCGTGGCGATGATCGTTGGCCTCGGTGACCCGTCGCCGGAGACCCTGTACACGGTCTCTCTGCTCGCGGTTCCAGTGATGGCCGGGCTCATCGCGATTCCGGTGTTCTACATCGGCCGCCGCCTCGGCGGCACACTCGGCGGCATCACGTCGATTGTCCTCCTCGCACTCATCCCGGGTCAGTTCCTCTCGCGATCGACGGTCGGACAACTCGATCACCACATCGGGGAAGTCCTGTTCATGGCGATTGCAATCCTGGCGCTGATGGCAGCGTTGCGCTCGGCCGAACGCGAACAGCCGATCTACGAATTGCTCGTTGATGGCGACTGGGAGACGCTGCGTCAGCCGACGATCTACAGTATTCTCGCGGGGATTGCTCTCTCGCTGTATATCTGGGTCTGGCCGTCCGGCGTCGTCCTCGTCGGCATTCTCGCGATCTTCTTCACGATCCAGCTCTGTCTGGACTACGTTCGGAACGTCTCGCCGGATCACGTCGCGTTCGTCGGTGCCGTTAGCCTCGGTCTCACCGCAATCATCACGACACTGTTGATAGAGCAGTTCAGTACGAGCGCGACGAGCTTTGGGCTCTTGCAACCTCTGAGTGCAGCACTCGTCGCTGGGGGCTGTCTCTTCATGGCCTGGTTCGCTCGACAGTGGAACAACACCGACATCGACCGCCGTTACTACCCGGCCGCGATTGGGGCCCTCATCGCCCTTACCTTCGCCGTGATGTGGCTGGCGCTGCCGGATCTGTTCGACAATATCGTCTCCAACGCGGCCCGTCGTGCGATTCCGTTCGGTGGAACGGCGACCGACCTGACGATTCAAGAGGCTCAGCCGCCGGATAACTTCACCCAGTTCGTCGGAGACGAGTTCGGTGCGGCGTTCTACACGATGCTCGTCGGTCTGGCCTTGCTGATTGCACGGCCGTTCCTCGGCCGCAAGTTCCGCGCGGAGTACATGCTGATCATCGTCTGGTCGCTGTTCCTGATTAGTATGGCAGCGACCCAGATTCGCTTCTCGTACTACCTCACGCTCGCTGTCGTCGTTGTGAACGCTGCCTTCGTGGCCGATATCGCCCGTCTATTCGATTTCGATGTTCGGAACAGCATCGACTCGCTGCGTCAGGCCGAAACCTACCAGGTCATCGTCCTCGTTATGATCGTCCTGTTGCTGTTTGCGCCGTTGCTTCCGCCGATGGCACAAGGATCGACCGCGTGGCAGCAGGCCGACGGAGTACAGCCACACAGCGATGCCCAGACCTGGGAGAGTTCGAACCAGTGGCTCGCCGAAAACACGCCGGCCCCCGGCAACTGGGCTGGCGCGGACAACGCCAGTGAACTCGATTACTACGGCACCTACTCGCCCGGAGACGGTGACTACGATTATCCCGTCGGATCGTATGGCGTCCTGTCCTGGTGGGACTACGGCCACCTGATCACCACACAGGCCGAACGGATTCCCCACTCGAACCCGTTCCAGCAAAACGCCGAGTCCTCGGCCGCGTTCCTGACCGCAGAATCCGAAACGCGCGGTGAGCTGGTCCTGGACGCGATCGCCGCCGGTGCATCCGTCAGTAACCAGTCCAACGAGGAACTCGAACAGATCGTCGCCGACGCAGACGAGACCAACGAGGAAATCCGGTACATCATGATCGACGACGGGATGGCCGCCGGAAAGTTCTCCGCGATTTCCGCCTGGTCCGGGCCCGACTACTCCCACTACATCACGCCGGACGACCTCGGTGCGAACGAACAAATCGATCGAGATGAGGTTTCGGAACGGTTCGGAGATCTGCCCTACGACGATACGATGACCTCGTCGCTGTACTTCAACAATGCCGTCGGGATGGACCACTACCGTCTCGTTCACGAAGACGCGGACAACCAATCGGCGTTCATCAGTTACGCAATCATCAACACGAACACCGATCAGGTGCTTATGAGCGATGACGGAACACCACAGGTCCGGATCAACCAGCAGTTGAACAGTCGGCAGACGCAGGTCGAACTCAGCATTATCCAACAGAATCCGAACCTGGAGTACGAACTCATCGGGCAGCGCCAGACGGCATCCGTCAAAACCTACGAGCGCGTCGAGGGCGCAACGCTCACCGGCACCGTCGGCGCAGACGCCGTCGAAGCGGGCGACGTCGTGACCGCGACGCTCGAACTCGAGACCAACACCGGCACCACGTTCAACTACACCCAGCGCGGGACCGTCGACGAGAGCGGTTCGTTCGAACTGACCGTCCCGTACGCGACGAGCGATGAACTCGGCGTCGACGACGGCTACACGAACAGCGACGTCGAGGCGCTTGACGAGAACTACACGCTCTCGCTCGTGACGGCCGACGGAAACGAGACGAGCGCGTACGAGGCGACCACGGCCGTTCCGGAGACGGCGGTCGTCGAGGGCGACACCATCACGACCGAGTTCGAAGAAGTCGAGTTCGACGACGGCGCTGACGGAAACGAGACGGACGCGGGTAACGAAAGCGATACCGGGACCGGAAACGAGACCGGTGAGGCAGGCGACTCCACCGATGACGCAAGTACCGGCGACGATTCATCGGGCAACGACACCGAGACGACTGCCGCGGTGAGCGCTAAAACGGCGCCGTAGTGTCGTACAGACCCGCCGATTTTCGGTCGGCGTAGCGGCTGCCTGCTGAACTCGTTTTACTGGCGTCGGTGGTGTTTTAGTGTATTCGAGGGATCATTTCTTCTCCGCCTAATCGGACGAATGAGGGGCCATTCCGTAATTCATCTAATAGGTAAGCACGAATGAAGGAGAAAAGAGATGCGAGATATGGTTGAATGACTGTCACACTAGCCTCGAAGAGTCGGTAGTATCGCATCAGCGTAACCCCTCTGATGGGTACCGTCTGACTCTATCTCTTTCATGTAATATTTTCTTGTAATCATGAGTATGTAATCATAAGATAATTTTATTACCATTGGTTACATCGATAGGAATGCAATGTTGAACACAGACGGAATGAAAGACTACCTGGCACAGCACCCGCGAATGATCGGCGCGATGTTTACCCTCCTGTTGCTGCTCAGTCAGGCAGGAACGGCAGCCGCAGGGACGTACTCTCAGGTCGGTCCCTAATACTAAACGGACAGACCTTATTGCGATCAACGTTCTTGTGGAATGAAAACGGCCGTTCTATACGCCAGTAGTAGCGGAATTATCTGTCACGGGAAATGGAACGCGCCAACACCGTCGTTCCAGAAGAGTTCTTTTTCGTGGACGACGGGAAGTTCGCTCCAAGAAAGATACTCTTGAAGAGAGTCCTCATCGACGGACAAAAACGGTGTGTAACCCGGGCTTAGGTGCCAGTCTGCAACCGTTGGAAGGCTGGATTCCGTTGTGGTACCTAATTTGTACTCCTTTGTCGAGTACGACTGCATGGCGAAGTCGACAGTTCCATCTTCGCGATTGGTGAGTTGAAGGACAGCCGGGGCACCTCCTTCAGACTGGGCGATATCGGCCGAGCCATCACCGACGATGAGATACTGGTCACCTAACCCCGTATTCTGTCGAGCGATTTCGAGTGCACCACGGAGCGGGAAGCCGCGGTTGAGCAGGCGCGCCATCGTTTCTCCCGCAGTGACCGCGTCGTCGTTTGCAACGTCGCTGTACGTGCTCACACCGCCGAACGCACCGCGGCGGGTCAGCGCAAGCGCCTGCTGATAGGACTGGCAGGCGTTCAAGAAGAACACACCGACGTCAACCGATTCGAGCGTCCGAACGTCGAGGTCGCCGTCGGGACAGCGCAGTCCATCCTCGGTTGCATGACCGATGTAGTGGACGAAGTCGTACCCGCCGTTGGTCAAGAGGTCGGCGAGTTTCATCGTGTCGACGCCGAACTCGGAGTGGATCTCGAACGGTAGCTCGTCGCGGGTGCCGTAGGTCGCATCGAGCAGGTCGTGTTCGTCGAGCATGCGGGCGTCGTTACAGACGAGCAAAATCTCGATGGAGTCGTTTCGAGCATTCCGATTTAGCTGATTCCGGTACGCTTCGATGGTCGCCTTAGAGGCGTTCTGAGGGACGTTGTTACCGAACCAGGCGTGTTCAATCGATTCATCCGTGACCGTTGGCACGACGAACTCCGAGGCGTCCGGGAACGACGAGGGCGACGAGGACGACGACGGCCGTCGCGCGCCCGGTTCGCTTGCCGACCGGACGAGACGGGCATCCGCCGGCGGTTGGGATGGAATCGTCTCAGGGGTTCGGCCATGAGATGGGCGAACGATTCCGAGTTCGTTGACGATAAACGGAAGCAGTTCGATGCTTTCCGGCTCCGGTGGGATGTGAGCAGTGAGGGGCCACCGCGGGATGTACTCCTCGATGAGATCAGTCGGCGGTTTGAGGTACAGTTCGAGTCGTTTAGGAAGCGGCTTCTCGTAGGTCGATGAGAAATCGAACGAGAGGTCGTCTTCCAGAAACGAGCGTTCGAGGAGATCGTATTGGAAGATGCCTTCGGTTCTGGTGAGACAATCGAAAAAGAAGAACCGTTTGAGTAGAGCAGCGATTTCGTCCCCGAATGCCTTTCCGGTCGGAAGTGAGTATTCGAACTGTGGCGTATGAAGTGCAGGTGGCGAATTGGTGTGAGTCGTCAGTTGGACTGTCGCACCGAGAAAGAACGCGAGTGGGGCAGCCTGAAAAAGAGCGAGATAGGTTGGCGGTGTTGTGATAGTGATCGTGGTCTCAGTTGTCGCCGAACTCGTGGGCGTGTCAGCCGTGCCGGTGGTACTATTGTTCTTTCGAGAAGCCACGTCACAGGATGTGCCTTTCGGGCCGAACGATTCCCAATAGGTATCATCGATGTCGTCACGAATCGTCGATTTAGGGATCGAATCGGGAATTTCGAGAGTATCACCAAGCTCGATGAGCGGTGGATGTCCACGGAGCGTCGGCCACGTTCGTTCCGGCGAGGTAGTTTTGAGTGCCAAGGAAAGTACTGAGATAGCCGTTGCCATCGAGTCGAGATCGGGCGGCGTCGTGATCGTGCCGGCGGGCCTGTCGTGTAGCGATCTGGCACCGAGTTTAATCTCCGTCGTGTCGTCGAGATTAACACGGACCGCGGTCAAGCCAACGTCGATCGTTCCGGGGGCGTCAATACGACAGTAGAGTTTAATCGGACCACTGAGACCGATGTATTGCGTTCGGTCGTCGAGTTGTCCCCGCTCTCCGGCATCGAAGCTCGCCTCGGTTCGTCCAGCGCCGTCGTGAATGGTTACCGAGAGGCGTTGATCGAACCGAATCTCGTCGGTTTCGATCGTACAGGTCTTGTTAACTGGGAAATAGAAATTCTTGGAGTCACCTGCCGATGCCGGTTCGTGCTGTGCTGTGACTGAATCAACATCTACATTCGACGCCGAGGCAAGGGCTGTGGCTGCAATCGTATGGGAAACCGGCGATTCGATCGACACTGGCTGTGGCGTTTCGATTTGGAGATGGCGCTGTTCGATCGAATCGTGAATCTCCAGTCCAGACGGGGTAGTTATTTCCGTGAACTCGATCGTCATGTCTTCCTCGAGTATAAATCACATTCATGGCCACCGCCAAAAAGGGTACTATCGGGTATCTGGTATCTGCCGTCTTCCCGACTGGAACGGCAAATTCGGTTCAGCCGCCTCGCTGCGCGGCTGTGGCCCTCACACCGTACTATGAGTTCTCTCCGTTCGCCCCGTCCGTATCTGAGTCAGTGTCGGTCGAAGCCGAACTGAGCGTTCGAAACACGAGCGGTGGAAATCGCGGTTCGACTGAACTCGGGCGGCGGCCGCTGCCGGTTGTCGGGAGGGGGACGCGTTCAATGACACCGCGGTCGGCGAGTTCATAGAGGAAGCGCTTGACGGTGCCGTTGGTAAGCGTCGATCGATCGGCGATGTCACCCGCGATTTCGCGGATAGGACGGCCGTCGCGGTCGACGTCAACGAGGTGGGCGAGGACCTGTTGTCGGGTTTCGGAGAGTGCGAGGGTACGGTCGACGTGGACGCCGTGGGAGGGGACGGCTGTCTGTGCCTGCTCGAGATGGCCGTCTTCGACGTGGTCTGCGCCCGTGGTACTGGCAAGGACTGCAGCACTGAATAGGGCGGCGAGTGCGTCGTGGGCGTTGCCGTCGGCCCAGACGGCGAGTTCACGAACGGATTCGTGATCGAGGACGCCCGGGGCGAGGCCGGTTGAGGCGCGGTCGGTGATGACGTCGACGAGTTCGTGGTGGCGATAGGCGGGGATGGTGATGGTGGAACCGGCGTCGGCGTCCCAGTCGCCGGGTTCGGTCTGGCCGACGGCGATGGTCGAGACGCTATCGCTGACGGGGGCGAGCAGTTCACAGACGCGGTCGTAGCACAGGGTTTCGGGTTCGTCGTGGTGGTCGATGGCGACGACGGCGCGCCGGTCGTGGCGTGTGAGGTGGGTGGTCAGGCGCTCCCCGAGGTCGTCGGTCCCGATACCGCTCTCGGGAACGGGTTCGGTGGAGATGACCGAGAGGACGGCCTGGTAGAACGCGAAGGCGCTTTCGACGCGGCGGCCGTCGACGTAGACGAACCAGGTGACGGGACCGGTGCTCCCGGCGCGCGTGGTGGTGGCGATCGAGCGACTCGATTCGCCGAGGCGGTCGTTGAGCGCACCGAAGAGCGCAGTGACGACCGCCGACGTGCCGGCGCCGGCTGGCCCGACGACTGCGACCGGCGAGGGGAGTTCGCCGTCGAAGGCCGGTTCGAGGGTATCGAGTAGCTGCTCGAGAACGGGACCCCGGCCGACCGGCTCTTGCCGATGAACGACGGGGCTCAGGTGGTCGCGATCGACGATGATCGAGCGATCCTGGCGTGCTGATCGTCGGCGAGCGATGCGCTCTTGTAAGTTCATCAGNGAGGAACTCCCGACGAGCGCCGCCTCGAGTACTTCGAGCGTGTGTCTGATATCGTAGCCGGTACCGTGTTCCATCTGCATCGAGCAGGTCGGACACTCCGTCAGACCGGTTTCGGCCTCGGCGGCCGCCATGTGCTCGAACATGTCTTCGCCGATCTTCATCGACGTCTCGTAGTTCTCTTCCTTCCAGCCGTAGGTCCCGGAGATTCCGGAACAGGAGTCCCCAACATCGTGCGCTTCGATACCATCAATCGCGTCCATCACTTCGATCGTCTGTCCATCGAGCCCCTGGTTACGTGAATGACACGGTGCGTGGTACGCGAACTCGTCGAACTCGTCCCCGACCGAGGTGCCTTCGAGTTCAGCTTCCAGGTCTTCGTGGACGCGCAGGTACTCGACGGCGTCCCAGGTGTGTTCGGCGACGGTGTCGGTGTCCTCGAAGTCGAACAGTTCGGGGTACTCCTGGCGGATGGACATCGAGCAGGAGCTACACGAGGCGATGATGTCAGCGCCGTCCTCGATGGCCGCCGCGAGTTCGCGGACGTTGGTTTCGGCGGCGCGGCTGGCGTCGTCGAGCATGCCGTTTGCGAACATCGGGGTGCCCGAACAGGACTGGTCGGGGACCATGATCTCGTAGCCAAAGTGTTCGTAGACGCGTACGAGCGCCTTCGCGACTTCCGGCGTGTTGTAGTTCGAGTAGCAGCCGTGGAAGTATGCGATGCGCTTGTCCTCGTCCTCGTCCTCGTCTTCGGTTTCCACGTGCGCACCGCCGCGCGCTGCTCGCGCTTCCTGCGCTCGCTTTTTCGAGGTCGCGTTGCCACCTCGCTTTGTCCACCACTCTAGGAACGTCTCCGTCGCGAACTCGGGGAAGTCGCGTTCGCTCGTGACGCCGAGCGTTTTCTCGCCGAGCCACTTCGTCACCGAGAGCCCCATCACGAAGTTCGCCGTACGGGGGAACATCGACGCCAGGGGGGCGAGCCGCCTGTAGTTCGCGAGCATCCGATTGCGGATGTATTCCCGCGAGAACTTGCTCATGTTCTCTTCGACGTACTCGGCTCGGGCGGTGTTGTGCATCTGCGACAGCGGCACGTCCGAGGGACAGGAACTATCACAGCGCATGCAGTTCGAACACTTCATCACCGACTCGTCGATGTCGTGGTCGTCCTGGCGCTTGAGCCGCCACTGCTCCGGCCCCTGAAACTTCGGGCCGGGGAACTCGTCATCGACTTCGGCGACGGGACAGTTCGTGTCGCAGGTCGAGCACTTGTAACAGTTGTCCGCGCCCGGCCGGAGGTCCATCTCCTCGGATTCGGGAAATACCTGGACCGGCTCGAACTCGTCGTCCGCGTCGCCGCTCGATTGGTCGCTCGATACGCCGTCGTCGATCGGTTGCTCTGCTTCACTCATAGCGGTAGCTGCCTCGATTAAAATCGCCGCGTTTCCCCGTCGAACTCGTACTCGTGTGCTGGGTCGTCCCGACACCGGTCGAGACGCTTGTCGCGATCACTTTCATTCTCACTCGCTCTCCTCCCCCGCGCGCGTTCCGGCGACGTAGCCCGTCGCGAGCGAGACGCCGGCACCGGATTTTTCGGCCGCGTAGTCGTAGCCGCCCAACACGGCACCCGCCGCGCGCAGATTCCTGAACTCGGGGTCGTCGTTCGCATCGAGCGGCCGGAGTTCACGATCGGGGGCTAGACCGAAGCGCGCGTAGGGCTGTTCGCCGAAGACGTCGTCGACGAACCAGTCGTAGCGGTCGCTTGCATGGGGGACGTGACAGTCGAAGAGCGGTTCGGATACTCGCTCGCGACCGGATTCGATTCCCTTTCCGACCAGGCCGCCCGTCGCGAGAACGTACTGGGCGGCCTCGTGGGGAATTTCGGCCCCGTTGCGGTCGACGACGACGTGGTCGATCGCATCGTTGCCTGTCTCGTAGTCGACGACCGGCACGCCCGAGGTCATGCGGACGCCCGCGTCCTCGAGTGCAGCGTACAGAAGGTCCTCCAATCGGAGGCCGGGGAGGCTCGGCGGTCCCATTGGGACTTCGAAAATATCGACGCCGAGCGCGTCGGCGAGCGATTCTCGAACCGCGGCTGGTCGGTCGTCGCCCACGATTGCGGGGAACCCGACGCGCGGTTCGCCCTCGAGATGCGATTCGACGGCTGCGGCGAGCGCCTCGCGCGCGCCGATTTCGTCCTCACCCGCCGCCGCGACTTGCTCGTTCCGATCCAGGAGGTGTGCGTACCGCGTTACCTTGGCGTCGTCGCGAACGATGCCGGGGAACGAGAGCGTCACACCGCGCGCGTCGAAGGGCGCGCCCGCGGCTTCCAGGTGCGCTGCCGCAAGGGGTGCCTCGAAGTCGGGCAGCGTCTCGAAGCCGACGAGGAGCGCGTCGCGGTCGTCGCTCGCCAGTCCGTCGGCCGTCGCGGTCGGATAGCGCGCGGTCGGTTTGACCGTGCCGCCGTGGGTCGGGACGAGCGCGTTTTTGTCGGTGTGCCCGCCGGCGTAGGCATCGCCGGCGATGTCGTCGAAGAACTCGAGCGCGTCGCGGACGGCCTCGCCGCCGACGCGTTCGTAGGGATGGCCGGTGGGGAGGGTGTCGAGTTCGGCGAAGGGGTCGACGATGGGTGTTTGTCCCTGTCCCTGCTCTTGTTCTTGCCCTTGTCCTTCGCTGTCCGGCGCATAGCCGAGCACGTCGATCAATCCGCTCGCGTGCCGGAGCGTGCTCTGTTTGGCGGTGACGAGGCGAACGCGGGCGTCGGGTGCCGTTTCGGCGGCTGCGAGCGCGGCCGTCGCGCCCGCGAGTCCGCCGCCGATCACCAGCACGTCGTCGGTGATCGCCATTTACGCGCCCCCGTCGAACTGTGCATAGTCGACCTGCGCCGGTGCGTTTGCGGGATCGTTGTCTCGGTTCATCGTCGTCGCGTGGAGCGCGTAGTTCAACATCGCCTGCGAGAGCTGTTCGCCCCACAGCGCGTGGCGTTGGCCCTTCCAGCGCTCCTGAAAGAGTTCGTCGAGCGCGTCGCGGACCGTCTCCTCGTCGTACCGCGGGTGGAGTTCGTTCGCCATGTTCTGACAACAAAAGCCGCCCTGGCAGTTGCCCATGGAGGCGCGGGTGCGGATGCGAACCGCGTTCAGGTCGGAGCCGGACTGCTCGACCGCATCCTGAATCTCGGCGCGCGTGACGCCCTCACACTGACAGATGACGGGATTGGCCTCGTTTTCGTTCGTCTCGAGCACGTCCGGCGCGCGACTGCCGAGGCGTTGTTTGCTCCGGCGGGCGATCGGCGAGCGCAGGCCGAACGAGTCCATGCCTTCCTCGAGCACCGCGATGTCTTCGCTGCCGGGCAGCGGTTCCTCGGCGGTGACACACCGGGCGTCGACGCCGAGTTTCGCGCAGACGTGATCGGCGATTTCTTCTGCCATCGCGCGGTAGGTGGTGAACTTGCCGCCGACGATGCTCGACATGCCGCCCACGCCGTCGCGCTCGGCGTGATCGAGCAGGAAGAAGTCCCGCGTGATGTCAGTCGGGTCCTGGGTGCCGGTTCCGGGCGGTTCGTACAGCGGGCGGACGCCCCAGAACGAGCGGATCGTCCGGGCGTCCTCGATGATGGGAACGAGTTCGGAGAGGGTGTCGATCATCTGATCGACTTCCCACTGTTCTTCGGGGTAGTCGTCGGGGTCGTCGACCTCCTCGTCGGTCGTGCCGAGAATGGCGGTCGTCTCGTGGGGGACGATGATGTCGGCGTCGCCTTTCGGCCGGCAGCGGTTGATGACGGTGTCGACCTGGCGGACGTTCATGATGGTCATGACGCCCTTGGAGGGCCGGACCGCGACATCGAGGTCAGCCATCGCGCCGATCCGGCCGGCCCACGCGCCCGTCGCGTTGACGACGTACTCGGCGGTGATTTCCTCGGTCGTGCCGGGCGTCGCGTGCGTTCGCTTGCCGGGTCCGGAGTCGTGGCGGACCTCGACGCCGTAGATGTCGTCGCCCTCGCGCAGGAGGTCGATGACTTCGGCGTGGGTTTCGACGCGCGCGCCGTGGCGCTCGGCGTCGAGGGCGTTCGCGACGCAGAGGCGGAACGGATCGACCGCGCCGTCGGGTACCCGAATCGCGCGCGCCACGTCCTCGGCGAGATACGGTTCGATCTCGCGGGCTTCGCGCCCCGAGAGGACCGTCGCGGGGATTCCGCAGTCGCGACAGCCCGCGAGTTTCTCCCGGAAGTACTCGTCCGAATCCTCGGGTCGCTGGACGAACAGACCGCCGGTCTCTTCGACGCAGTGGCTCGCGATATCCCGGAGTATCTCGTTCTCTTCGATGCACTCCGTCGCGCTCGCCTGATCGGAGACGGCGTAGCGCCCGCCGCTGTGCAAGAGTCCGTGCATGCGGCCGGTCGTTCCGCCGGTCAGATTGCCTCGTTCGACGAGAGTTACGTCGACGCCGCGTATCGCCAGGTCGCGGGCGATACCACAGCCGGTCGAGCCACCCCCGAGGACGAGGACCGTCGTATCGTGTGCCATCCCTTCGTTCGAGTACCTCGGTCGCCGCGACCTTTATTTTATCGACGCTTCCCGACCACCCATAAGAAACAGTGGCCGTGTGAATTGTTGACATCTAATATCACCCACAGTCGCTTATATGGCTTTATGGTGGTTGAAACGTCATCTCGATCGGTATTATCTTAATCCACGACTATTCGTTCCGTCTTTCTGATAATCGTCCGATCGCGAATTCGGTAACATTTATAATGATCGTCGAGACTGTTTACCAGTAACGCGTGACCGACAGTAAATTCGGTGCGTGAGACATCGGGGTGACTACAGTGACAGATACTACGTACGTCGGCGCAGTCGACCAGGGAACGACCGGGACCCGCTTTATCGTCTTCGATCACGGTGGCCAGGTCGTCGCAAATGCATACGAAACGCACGAACAGATCTATCCGGAACCCGGCTGGGTCGAACACGACCCGATAGAGATCTGGGAAAACACGAAAACCGTCATTACGCAGGCGCTCGGCCAGGCCGGCATCGCGCCCGAACAGTTGGAGGCCATCGGCGTCACTAACCAGCGCGAAACCACCGTGCTCTGGGACGCCGACTCCGGCCGACCCGTTCACAACGCCATCGTCTGGCAGGACCGCCGCACTACCGAACGCGTCGAAGAACTCGAAGAGAACGATGCGGTCGAAACCATCCGCGAGAAGACCGGCCTCGAGCCGGACGCCTACTTCTCGGCGACCAAAGCCGAGTGGCTCCTCGACGAGGCCGATCCGATCAAGATGGAGCGCGCCCGCCCTGCCGACATCCGCGATCGCGCGCAAGCGGGCGACGTGCTCTTTGGAACCATCGATAGCTGGCTGATCTACAACCTCACCGGCAACCACATTACCGAGGTCACGAACGCCTCGCGGACGATGTTGTACAACATCCACGACCTCGAGTGGGACGACGACCTCCTAGAAGAGTTCTCGATTCCCGAAACGATGCTGCCCGAGGTCCGTCCCTCCAGTGACGACGAAACCTACGGCACCACCGACCCCGAAGGCTTCCTCGAAGCCGAGATTCCCATCGCGGGCGCACTCGGCGACCAGCAGGCGGCCCTGTTCGGCCAGACCTGTTTCGACGCCGGCGACGCCAAGAATACCTACGGGACGGGCTCGTTCTTCCTGATGAACACCGGCAACGAGGCCGTCGCCTCCGATCACGGCCTGCTCACGACGATCGGCTTCCAGCGCTCCGGCGAACCCGTCCAGTACGCGCTGGAAGGCTCGATTTTCGTCACCGGCGCGGCCATCGAGTGGCTCGAGGATCTGTCGCTGATCGACGATCCTTCCGAGACGGCTGAACTCGCCCGCAGCGTCGACTCGACGGACGGCGTCTACGTCGTCCCGGCCTTTACGGGCCTCGGTGCGCCTCACTGGGACCAACGCGCACGCGGAACCATCGTCGGGATGACCCGCGGCACCCGCAAGGCACACGTCGTCCGCGCGACGCTCGAATCGATCGCCTACCAGACCCGCGACGTTGCGGAGGCCATGGAGGCCGACTCCGGTATCGAGATGACGAGTCTCAAAGTCGACGGCGGTGCGGTCAAGAACAACTACCTCTGCCAGCTCCAGTCCGACATCATCGGCTCGGAAATCGCCCGCCCGGTCGTCGACGAAACGACGGCCCTTGGCTCGGCCTACGCGGCCGGCCTCGCCGTCGATTACTGGGACGACACCGACAGCCTGCGCGACAACTGGCAGATCGATCGAACCTTCGAGACGACGATGGACGCCGAGACGGCGGATGCGCGATACAACCGCTGGCTCGACGCGGTCGAACGCTCGCGCGACTGGGCGCGGGACGGTGAGGAGTAATCCATGTACGGAACGGTGCTCCAGCTTCCGGTCGTCGGCATGGAAGCCGAGGCGTTCGTCGTCCTGCTGATCGCCGCCCTCGCCGGCGGCGCGTTCGGCGCGGCACTCGGCGCGCTGCCCTCGTTCGTCTTCACGGGATTCGTCGTCTTCCTTGGCGAGGGGATCGCCGTCCTCGAAGGGGAAGTCGGCGGTCTCGAGGGAATCGCAGCGGGCGATATCGCGACCGGGATCACCGACGTGATCGGCTTCGGCGCGGTCACCGGTCCCCACATCGCCTTCGCCGGCGGCGTCGCCGCGACGGCCTACGCCGGCCGGAAGTACCCCGAGATGAAACCCGGCGGCTGGGACTACCACTTCGGCAAGGACATCCTGTATGCGTTCGGAACCAAACCCGACATCCTCGCGGTCGGCGCGATCTTCGGCGCGTTCGGAATGCTCATCACCCAGGTGATGAACGGGATCGGCTTTCCCACCGACAATATCGCGCTCTCGGTCGTGGCGACGGCCTTCCTCGCGCGGCTCGCGTTCGGCTACCCGCTGGTCGGCAAGGTCGGCGGCTCGAACATCCTCGATATGTCGCCGTTCGAGCGCGAGGAGAAGCGGATGGCGGCCGACGGGGGAACGACGACTAACCGGCTGGCGACCGAACCCTGGCTGGCCCACCAGTACGAGTGGTCCGGCGTCACCACCATCGGCCTCATCGGTGGCGTCCTCGGCGGGTTCATCTGGCTCGAGACCGGGAGCATCTTCATGGGCTATGCGATTTCGGCGATGAGCCTGCTGTTTCTCAACCTCGGGGTCGAGAAGATTCCCGTCACGCACCACATCACGCTGTTAGGATCGACGGGCGCGGTAATCGCGGCGTCGGCCGTCGGGAGCGACCCGATCGTGCTGCTCGTCGCCGGTGCGTTCGGCGTGATCAGCGCCCTCATCGGCGAACTGTCTCAGCGCGTGTTCTACTCCCATTCCGGGACGCACGTCGACCCGCCGGCGATGGCCATCGCCGCGTTCATGCTCGTGATCGGCGTGCTCTATCTGGCCGGCCTCCTCCCGAACGCAGGCTACCTCTGACTGAAACTCTCCTCTCCCTCGAACTGGCGCTTTTCAGCCGTCGACACCGATGACGGCCGTTTCTCCACCGCCACAGCCGCGCCACATTCAGTTCCCTCTGTCAGCGCCACGCACCTCGCGAACGGCTACGGCGTTCGCCTTCGGGGCCGTCCCGATCGTCCGCTGCTACAGAATACAACGAGTTGTGCTTCGCTTCGAACTCTCCGACTCGGACAGCCGACCCGAGTTCAGAACTGACCCGGAGCGGTCACCTCAGCGGTCCGTCCCGGTTTCGTCGGCGACGTCGCCAGAGGCGGTCTCCTCATCGTCCGCGGCCCAGTCCTCGCCAACGGGATCGTCGGACGTAGCGTCGGGGTCCGCTATCGCGGGCGGGGTCTCACCTGCCGCTTCGACGCCATCACGCGCGTTCGCCGCGTCGGTTTCGTCGCCGGTCTCCGAATCCGCCTTCGGCGCTGAACTCGCGTCGTCTGCCTTGCGTTCGTCGACGTATTGCAATTCTGTCGCTTCGGTCGTTTCGTGGTCGTCCGCGTTCGCCGCGCGGGTCGCCTCTCGATCGGTCGTGAACGCTGCAACCGATTCCTGGAGGGTCACGGATTGCTCCGAGAGGGCGTCGGCGTTCTGACTCACCGTCGTAATCGCTGCGGTTTGCTCCTCGACGGCTCCGGCGACGGCGCTGGCTTCGCTCGCCGTTTCGGTGCTGATCTCGGTCACGTCGTCGACCATCGTGACGAGTTCTTGCGTCGAGTTGGCGATGCCGTCGGTGGCGTCGCTGATTTCTTGGACGCCGTGGTCGGCCTCGGTTACTTCGGCTTCGATTTCGCGGAAAGCGGCGGCGGATTGTTCGACGGTTTCGGTGCCGTCGGCGACGTGTTCGCGCATGGCTTCCATCTCCGCGACGGTGTCGTTGGTCTGGGACTGAACGGTGTCGATGAGCTGGTTGATCTCGGCGGCGGAGTCTTTGGTTTCCTCCGCGAGTTGTTTCACTTCGTTTGCGACGACGGCGAACCCGTTACCGTTTCGGCCGCCGTTGCCGTCGCCGTTGTTAGCGTGGGCCGCCTCGATCGAGGCGTTGAGCGCGAGGATGTTGGTCTGGTCCGCGATATCGGTGATGACGTCGATGATCTCGTCGATTTCAGCCATCGAGTCGTCGAGTTCACGAATCGCCCGGAGTGTGGATTCGGTTCGGTGCTCGATGTCCTCCATCTCGTCGACCACGTCGCCCGCCGCCTCGCGGCCGTCGTTTGCGCGTTCGGCCGCGTGTTGGGAGGTTTCTGCGAGGCTGTCGGCGGTTGCGGCGATTTCCTCGATGTTCGCGGAGATGCCTTGGACTTCGCCGGAGATGGTTTCCATGCGCTCGTTCTGTCGATCCGCGTAGCCGGTGATCTGCTGGACGGAGTCGCTGACGGTCTCGCTTGACGCCTCGAGTTCAGCCGCGCGGGCCTGCACGTCGTCGCTCGCGTCGGATACGTCGGTTGCGAACGCGGAGACGGTGGCGACGGTGCGCTCGATGTCGTCTAACATCTCGTTGAACGTCGTGGCGATTTCGGCCATCGGATCGCTCTCGGTATCGGGGTCGAGTCGCCGCGTCAGATCGCCGCCGGCGCAGTCGCGCATGACGTCGCAGTACTCGGTCGCCGTTCGTTCCAGGTGGTCGGTCATCTCCTGGGCGTCCCGACGGGCGCGTTCGGCGCGCTCTTTTGCTTCCTCGGCTTCTTTTCGCGCCGCGTCTGCCTGCGCTCTGGCTTGCTCCGAGTCTTCGCGGGCCTGTTCTGCCCGTGCGCGGGCCTGATCGGACTCCTCGATCTGGTCGACGAGCGAAAGGCGCATGTCGTCGATCGACTCGTAGAGGGTCCCGATCTCGTCGATGCGATCCGATTCGACGGTCGTATCGAACTCGCCGTCCCTGATCGCGGCCGCGCGGTCGGACAGGTCGCTGAGCGATCGAGCGGTGGTGCGCCCGAGCACGACGCCGAAGACGCCGATCAGTGCGACGCCGACGAAGGTGATCAACAGTCCGAACTGGGTCGCGCTGTGGGCGAAGCCGAGCGCCTCCGCTTCGGTCGTGTGGACGAGGACGGTCCAGTCGCTGGCGGTCGTGTAATAGCCGACGACGTAGCCGTCCGGATCGAAGTTATAGGGGGCGCTCCGAAGCGTTTCTCCGGGGGGCTCGTTGACCAGGAGCGACCCGCGGTTTTCCGACTGAACCGTTTCGAGCACCCCGCTTTGGTCCTCGTACGTCGTGAGGAACGTCGCGTTCTCGCCGTCGCCGTTGCCCATGTAGGCGTCGTCGTTGACGATCCGCCCCTGTTCGTCGAGGATCGTCATGACGGTATCCGAGTCCGCAGTGGTGATCATCCCGGTCGATCGGTCCGTCAATCCAAACGTGAATACGAGCGCGTGCTCGCCATTGTTGACGCCGATGTAGTAGGAGACGACCGGATGCGAGTCGGCGGACAGGCCGAGTTGGTCCGGCATCGAGTACGGGTCCGTCTGCGCGACCGTATCCGTCGAGAGATCCGAATCGAGTTCATCGGCGTCCGGGAAGGCGAGCGTCTCGAGGGAATCGGCGTCGCCGCCGACCCCGGTGACGACCTCGCCGGTCGTCGTGTTGACGTAGAGGCCGTTCATCCGCGATTCGGGCATGTCGTAGTACGTTTCTTCGAGATAGGATCGAATCGCCTCCGGATCGTTCGTGTCGACGACCGGAGCGTCGGAAGCGGCCTGAACGACGTTTCGGTTCTGTTCGAGCCAGGTTTCCATGGCCGTCCCTTCTTGGTAGGCCGCGTTCTGTCGCTCTTCGAGAGCGGATGCTTCCACGTTATCCGTGAGTAACGTCGTCGCAGCGAAGCCGAGCCCGCCGATCGAGAGCCCGAGGACGAGAAAGACGACGCCGAACTTCAACGCATACTTTCGTCTGATGATTGACGGTACCAGTTGCCGTCCCTTCCACACCATAGCTGCTAACGCCGAGCAGCGTTCTTAGTTCTTATTGCCAGACAAGTCATTTTCGAATAGTATAACGAACAAGTTGTCTGGATGAATATGTCTTCTGGGAAAATTGTGCAAGATATTCAAAACTCCGATATATATTGGATCTCAGTCAAACGAACTCGTTCATTCTTGATGGCGACGGCGAGTTTCGATCGATCGAGGGTCCCAACCAGTCTCTAGCAGTAACCAGCAGTAACGGCGGTTGCTAATCGACTGCCACTGCGCGTCTCTTCGCCGGTCAGTGACCGCCGGAAACGAGGTGGAGCCCGACGATTCCGACGACGATAACGCTGATGAAGCCGACCCGAGCAAGCGTCATCGGTTCGTCAAAGAGAACGATCCCGAGCGTGGCGGTCCCGACGGCTCCGATCCCCGTCCAGACCGCGTATGCCGTCCCGATCGGGAGCTCCGTTACCGCCCGTGCGAGGAGGATCATACTGATGGCGAGTGCGACGACGGTACCCGCCGTGGGGAGCGGCTTCGAGAATCCGTCGGAGTACTGGAGTCCGATCGCCCAAGCGATCTCGAATACGCCAGCGACGAACAGGATATACCACGACATGTCCGTCCATCTCGTTTCCCGGCCGGACTATAGGTTTCGTTTGCCGCTCTCCGCCACACTCGATCCGTCGTCCCGGCCCTCGAAATCCGGCGGCTATCCCCGCTTGCCCCGACGTTTTTAGGTCCCGCGCTGCCATCTGCGTGTATGCCCCCATCGACATCCACACCCCCATCATCGCCGTCTTCACCCTCCCCACCACCGCTCGTCCTCGACATCGACGGCACCCTCACGCGCCCCGAGGGCTGGGGCATCGACCCCCGCATCTTCGATCCCCTCCGCGAGTGGGACGCCCCCGTCATCCTCGCCACCGGGAAGGCCTTTCCCTACCCCATCGCACTCTGTCACTTCATCGGTATTCCCGAACTCGTCGTCGCCGAAAACGGCGGCGTCGTCTACACCGGAGAGGACGCGCTCTTTACCGCCGACCGCGACGCCCCCCAAACCGTCGCCGAGCAGTACCGCGCCGCCGGCTACGACCTCGGCTGGGGCGACGGCGACACGATCAACCGCTGGCGCGAGACCGAAATCGCCGTCAGCCGCGACCAACCACTCGACCCGCTCGAAGCGTTCGCCGCCGACGCCGAACTCGAGGTGATCGATACGGGGTACGCCTACCACGTCAAGGACGCCGCGCCGAACAAGGGCGACGGCGTCGAGGTGATCGCCGAGCACGTCGGCATCGACCTCGCCGACTGCGTCGCGGTCGGCGATTCGATCAACGACGTCTCGACGTTCGAGGTCGTCGGACGGAGCTTCGCGGTTTCGAACGCGGACGAGGAGGCGCGGGCGGCGGCCGACGAGGTGCTCGAGGCGGCCCACGCCGACGGGACCCTTTCAGTGCTCGAACGAGTTCGGTAACGGCGGCGATCGCCGGCGGGCGCTACGCAGAACGCTTTTGCGTGTCCCGTCGAAGGCTCACGTATGGACGCAGCCGAGGTGGTGACCGCGCTCGGTGGGGTCGTCGGGACGCTCGCGCTCTTCGTGTACGTCTCTCGGGATGCCGCTCGCAACGAGGTCCCGCGGTCGCGGCTCTGGGGGGTGATCGCGGCGGCACCGTTCGCCGTCGGTGTGTGGCTGTATCTGTTCGCGCCGGCTCCCATGCCCGGCGTGATCATGACGGCCAACACCGGCATAGTGTTGTACACCTTCGAACGCGGAATCGCGAACGAGGACGACGAACCGGCGGAGCCAGGGCAGCTTCCACACGCGCCCGCGACGAGCCGTTCGGAAGAATCGGTCGATTCGCAGACCAAGTAACGAACGACACCACACGCCTTTTGGTGGCCCCTGTCCAAGCGATGGAAACATGAGCGATTCCGCCGACGCCGGCGTCGAGGTGGGAGCCGACGCCGACCCGGACCAGGGTCGGGAGCGAGACCGGGACGACGGCGACCCCGGCGGCGGGCCGGCACAGGTCTCGAGCCCGAACTATCACAGCGAGAACCACACCGCCGCCCAGACCTGCGGCTGGACGGCGAACGCCCTGCGCGGGGACGGTCGGTGCTACAAGAACATCTACTACGGCATCGAGTCCCACCGCTGCATCCAGATGACGCCGGTCGTCAAGTGCAACGAGCGCTGCGTCTTCTGCTGGCGCGACCACCAGGGGCACGCCTACGAGATGGACGAGGTCGAGTGGGACGATCCCGAGGCCGTCGTCGACGCCTCGATCGAGTTGCAGAAGAAGCTCCTGTCCGGATTCGGCGGCAACGACGAGGTCCCGCGCGAGGTTTTCGACGAAGCGATGGAGCCCCGCCACGTCGCCATCTCGCTCGACGGCGAACCCACCCTCTATCCGTACCTGCCGGAACTGCTCGAAGCCTTCCACGACCGGGACATCACCACCTTCCTCGTCTCGAACGGCACCCGGCCCGAGGTCCTCCGGGAGTGTGATCCCACGCAACTGTACGTCAGCGTCGACGCCCCCGAGCGTCACACGTTCGACCGGGTCGTCAAAGCCGTCGACGACGACGCCTGGGACCGCCTCCTCGAGACGATGGCCGTCCTTCGGGGCAAAGACGAGACCCGTACGGTCCTCCGGACGACGCTCGTCAAAGGCGAGAACATGCACCATCCCGACTGGTACGCCGGCTTCTACCAGCAGGCCGACCCCGATTTCATCGAACTCAAGGCGTACATGCACGTCGGCCACTCCCAGGGGCGACTGGACCGCTCGTCGATGCCCGACCACGAGGGCGTCCTCGAGTTCGCCGACGCCGTCAAATCGTACCTGCCCGCGTTCAGCGAGTGCAAGGGCGTGCCCTCCTCGCGCGTCGCGCTGCTCTCGAAGACGAGCGACACGTGGGTGCCGAAATTGAAGAAGGGAAGCGAGTTCTGGGCGCGCGATCCGGTGACCGGAACGGGCGACTGACCGGACTCGATAAACGCTCGACAATGCCATAGCAGTTCTGTTACGCGTTCCACATTCGATACGCTTTTGACCGGTGACGACAAAGCGTCAGCCATGTCAACGACAGCGGAGTCCGCCGTCGGCCACGACGAACTCGCCGTCCTCAAATTGCTCGCCCTCGAGGGCGGGCTCGAAGGCGATGTCAAAATTTCCTGTTCTCATCTCGCCGACCGGCTCGACGCGTCGAACCAGACCGCCTCGCGCCGCCTCCAGCGCCTCGAAAGCGCCGCCCTCCTCCAGCGCGACACCGTCAGTGACGGGCAATGGGTCGGGATCACCGACGCCGGCGAACACGCGCTCCACGCCGAGTACGAGGACTACCGACGGATCTTCGAGACCGACTCGGAAGTCGAACTCGAGGGGACGGTGACCAGTGGGATGGGCGAAGGTCGCCACTACATCTCCCTGCCCGGCTACAACCGCCAGTTCGAGGACCGCCTCGGATACGAGCCGTTCCCGGGCACGTTAAACGTCGACCTCCGAGACGACAGCGTCCGACGCCGCAGCGCACTCTCCTCGCTCGATCCCGTCCATATCGACGGCTGGGAGGACGACGACCGCACCTACGGCCCCGCGGTCTGTTACTCGGCGACGATCGAAACGGCGGACGGTCGACGGTACGAGACCGCCCACACCATCGCCCCCGAGCGAACCCACCACGACGAGGACCAACTCGAGGTCATCGCTCCCGACAAGCTCCGCGAAGAACTCGAGCTAGAGGACGCCGACCGCGTGACGGTCATCGTGGGTGATCGCCAATGACGGGTCAGCAGGCCGGCGCACACCCGGACACGGACCCGAACACGGACGAGGGAACGGAAACCAGCACGGAGGCGGCACCCGGATCGAGTTCAGAACGGGAGTCGATCGACCCCGCCCTGCGGGCGCTCCGCGCGGGCGAACCGATCCTCGTCCACGACGCGGCCGACCGCGAGGGGGAAACGGATCTCATCTACCACGCAGACGCCGTCACACCGGACGCTGTCGCTCGGATGCGCAACGACGCCGGAGGCCTCGTCTGCGTCGCGCTCGGCCACGACATCGCCGAGGCGTTCGACCTTCCGTTCTACGGCGAGGCCGTCGACCACCCCGCGACCGGGGACCACGACCTCGGCTACGACGAGCGGTCGTCGTTTTCGCTAACCGTCAACCACCGCGACACCTACACCGGCATCACCGATGCGGACCGCTCGCAGACCATCCGCGCACTCGGTGAGGCCGCTGCCACCCCCGCTACGACCGACTTTGCGTCGGCGTTCCGCGTCCCGGGCCACGTCCACCTGCTCAAGGGTGCCCCGGATCTACTGGCACAGCGCGAGGGCCACACTGAACTCGGCCTCGCGCTCGCGACCGCGGCCGACCTGCCGCCCGCTGTCGTCGTCTGCGAGATGTTAGACGACGAGACCGGGCAGGCGCGCACGCCGGCCGACGCCCGCGTCTACGCTGATGACAACGACTTCATCTATGTCGAGGGGCAGACGGTTCTCAACCAGCTCGCGTAGCGGTCCTCTCGCCCGCATCGGTCCCGAGTGACCGGTCGTGGCCGACCACGCACTCACTCCTTTACGTGCTCGCCCTCGATACCGTCATCACCGCCCTCGGACCCGGCGTATCTGTTTCTCGACGCACTTCTGCTTCGGTACACGATGTACAGAACGAGGGCTGCAATAGAGAAATCAACCCCGTGACCGACGAGGTGGTGAATCGTCATCGGAACCAGCCCGAACACCGTCCCGAGTCCGATGATCGACCGCCCGACGAGCAATCCGAGGACGACCGTGATCAACAGATACCGACTCGATCGGCGCTGCAGATAGGCGACGAGTCCGACACCGAGCAACGCTGTCGTTCCGACGACCGCAAGGCAGATCATGGCGAGCAACACGGGTGCGAACTCGGGATCTACCCACCCGATATCGAACGGGGTCGTGTAGTCCATCGGCGCGGCTCTATGTCGGATGGTGAGTCACGTATGTGCTTCGGTGCGATCGTCGACTCGGAGCTCGCCGCTCGCAACTCGGGCCGTTCCCGTCCGTCGGGAACGATCGCAACCCGTTATCACGATCGCTAGCAGAGACGTACACGCAGGACCGCTACAGCCATTAGCCACTATGAGTGATACGCGACGCCGAATCAGAACGCACGTGCAGAACAACGCCGGTATTCACTTCAACGAACTCGTCAGAACGTCCGACTTCGCGCCGGGACAGATCCAGTACCACGTCCGGCGACTCCTGGACCAGGACGAACTCGTTCGGTGTGAGTTCTACGGTCGGACCCACTACTATCCGTTGGAGTACGACGAGCGTGAGCGGGCGATGCTGGCGCTGTTCCGTCGGGAAACGGCTCGCGAAGTCGTCGTCTATTTGATCGAACACGAACCAGCTTCCCCGGTTGCCGTTGCCGACTCCCTCGGTATCGCCAGGAGCACGCTTGAGTACCATCTCGACCGCCTCGTCGAACACGCAATCGTCGAGAAATCCTACGACGAACGCAATCGCGTGACGCTCGTGCTCGCAAACCCGGAGTCGACGGGCAGACTCCTGTCGACGGTCGAACCGTCGGTTCCGGACCGCTTCGTCGACCGGTTCACTCGACTCGTCGACGGACTGCTCGAAGAACCGCCCGAATCGCGATAACGTCGACGCTACCGTACACCCCCGTTCATGTGTCTGTATTGATGGCTTCGTTCGACAAACGTACCACTATTTCGATATACGGACCATAACTACGAATAATACAGAAGGCCACGGTCGGCCATGGACGCATCCATCGATCGACGGCGACTCGTACAGGGACTAAGTGGCAGTTTCGTGATCGGTCTCGCCGGTTGTCTCGGCGGCGACGGGGACGAGGACGATTCGGCGGAAAACGGCGACACCAACGACGAGAACGGCTCGGCCGAGGACGGCAGTACCGGACTCGCATACGCCTTCGGTTCGGAAACAATCGCACTCATCGACCCATCCGAGGGCGAAGTCGTCGACGAACTCACGGACGGTGTCGATGGCTACACCTACGGCGATGCCGTGCTGACGAACGACGGGAACTACCTCTTCGTCATCGAAGACTCCCTCTCGCAGGTCCTCGTCATCGACACCGCATCCCGCGAAATCGCCGCCGAGGTTGCGATCGGACCCGGCGGCACCCACATGTACCATCCGAACGACGAGGAGATGTGGGCCCACTCCGACGACGAGGGGACGTTCTACGTCATCGATACGTCGGACCATGAAGTGGTCGAAACCGTCGAGGCCGGCCTCGATGGAGAAGGACACGGCAAACTCCTCTACCACGAGGACTTCGGCTCGACGGGCTACGCGACGAACGTCAACGACGCGGCGGCACACGTCATCGACATGGACGCCTACGAACGCGTCGACTCCATCGAGTTCGGCGACGAGGGCGGCACCCACTACAAGGCGTACAGTCCGCAAACCGGGCTCGCCTACTTCGAACGCTCCGGCGGCGTCGGCACGACCGCCGTGGTCGACACCGAGACGAACGAGGTCGTCGACGAACTCGAGTTCAGCGGCGGCCTGTATCTCACGCCGGACGAGGAGCGACTGGGCAACATCGGCGAGGACGAGATNACTCGAGTTCAGCGGCGGCCTGTATCTCACGCCGGACGAGGAGCGACTGGGCAACATCGGCGAGGACGAGATTCGCCTTCTCGACGCGACGAGCGAGACTACCGACGAGATCGGGTCCGTCACGGTCGAGGGCGGGCCGGACGCCATGGAGTACTACGAGGCCGACGACGATGACACGCTGTACGGCTTCACCGCGAACACGACGACGCCCGAGGCAGCCGTCATCGACATCGACGACCTCTCAGTCGTCGGTCGAATCGACGCCGGGAGCATCGAACAACCGGCGGATGCCCACAGCCTCCACCGATCGGCCGTCTCGGGCGACGGATATTTCTTCACGCCCGCGGATGCCGACGGAACCGTCGCGGTGATCGATATGGCTGCTCGTGAACTGATCGAACACGTCCCCGTCGAGGAGGGTGTCGGCGCCGTCCAGTACGTTCCCGAGTCAGAATGAGCGCCGACGAATCGCTCGAGTGTGACCGGCGGTCCCGTCTGCGGCCGGCTTGGAGATTCGTCGCGCTGGCTGTTGCGGCCTTCGTACTGACGAGTTTCGCGACGCCGGTCGCGGCGCACGCCTATTTGAGCGATTCAAATCCGGCCAACGGCGAACGGATCGATTCCGTTCCCGACGAGATAACCCTCTCCTTCTCGGGCGACGGCGTGCAGGTCGCCGACGCTACCGTCACCGGTCCCGACGGCGCAGACGTAAGCGGTGCCGCCGAAATCGACGCCGATGACTCCCAACTCGTCCGCGTGCCGATCGAGAGTTCGGCCGACGAGGACGACGCCGAGGGGCTGTACAGCGTCGAGTGGGAGATTCTCGCCGACGACGGCCATACGGTCAGCGGCTCGTTCGTTTTCAGCGTCGGCGACGACCCGCTCGACCGCGATGCGGTACTTGCGGCCCACGAGGACGAGGGACCGGATGAGGAGGTTTCGCCGGTCGCTGCCGGTGCGAAAGGACTGTTGCTGGTCGCACTCGTCGGTCTCATCGGAGGACCGATTACGGCCGTCGTCGCCGTCTATCCAGCCGTTTCACGAGTCGAGCCGTCGGCTCGGTCGCTCCGGACAGTCGACCGACGACTCGGCCAGTGTTTCGCTCTAACCGGCGCTGTTCTGTTCGGCTCTGTACTCGCGCTTGGACTGGTGCGGGCGACTTCGATCGGGTCGCTCTCCTTCGAGACGATGGGCCAGTTCCTGGCCACACCGCTCGGCCGTGAGTGGCTCGTTCAGGTCGGGTTGACCGCACTTCTCGGGGCGATTCTTGTCGGCGGGATAACCGGACGGCTCCCCCGTCGAGGGTGGCTCGCCGGCACCGCAGTCGGGGCCGCCTTCGTCGGTGCGACCGTCGGTTGGACGAGCCACTCGGCCACCGCCATCGATCGGCTTCAGGGAGCCGCCGTCGACATCGCTCACCTCGTCGGTGCCGGCCTCTGGGTCGGCGGACTCGTCGTCCTCGCACTCGTCGTGCCAGCCGCGCTTCGCGAGGCGAAGCCAGCCGACAGAAGCAACCTTGCTGCCAGGGTGATCCGGCGTTACTCCCTGCTCGCACTCGTCGGCGTGACGCTCGCCGGCGCGACCGGACTCGTCCTCGCGAGTTGGCACGTCCCGTCGCTCGCCGCACTCGCGGATTCCCTCTACGGACTCTCACTCTCCGCGAAGTCCCTCCTCGTCCTGCTCGCGCTCGGGCTCGGCGGTCTCACCCGATTCGTCCTCCTCTCCCGGCTCGCGGAGAACTCGAGCCGAGAGTTCAGTGCAGCGGCTACTGCCGCCGATACCGGTACTGATACCGCTACCGTCGCCACGTTCGTCCGCGCCGTTCGCTTCGAGGTTGCCGTTCTCGTGGCGGTCCTCCTCATCTCCGGACTGTTGACGTCGGCCCCGACTGCTGCGGTCGTCGGTGACGGAGCCGGCGACTCGGAACTGGCGACGATCGAACGCGAGGTGACGGACGATATCGCTCTGGAACTGCGGGCCGGTCCGGCGGCTGACGGCGCTACTGCGACCGCCGGCGAAACCGGCGATTCGGACCGTTCGAACGGTCGGCAACTGGTCGTCCGGCCCGGCGACCCCATCGTCTTCGACGTCGCCTTCGCGAGTTCAGCGACGGCCGGCGGTGCGCGGATCGACTCGGACGGCCCGGTGCGCCTGCTCGCGACTGCGACGGAGGGGGACCGGACGATCAACGTTGCACTCGAGGAGACCGCGGACGGGACCTACGCGACGGTACAGACGCTTCCCGTCGAGGGCGACTGGGAGGTTCGGCTTACCGGGAGCCCGAACGACGAGTTCGTCAGCGAGACGTACCACGTGCGCGTTGAGACTGTCGAGACGGACGGCGCGCACGCCGACCACGACGGCGGAGCCGCCGGATCGCCGTTGTCGTTGTTCCTCCAGTTCGGCGCTGTGGCGATTGCGGTCGTCGGCTCCGTTGCCGTCGCCGTCGAAGCGACGCGGTTCCGCGACCGGGTCTAACGGCTCCGCGGAGCACCGCGGATTCGGCTCGCCGACATCGTCTCGGTCACCGATCCCGCCACGGAAACCGCGAACACTTAGTACGGTGGCTTGCAACACACACCACCATGGGATTCGACGAGATGGACGTCGACACGATATGGATGGACGGCGAGTTCGTCGACTGGGACGACGCGCAGGTCCACGTACTCACGCACGGCCTCCACTACGGGAGCGGGATCTTCGAGGGCGCGCGCTGTTACGAGACGGAACGGGGCCCCGCGCTCTTCCGCTGGGAGGAACACCTGGAGCGGTTTTACGACTCGGCACAGCCCTACGAGATGGATATCGACTACTCGGCCGCTGAACTCACCGAGGCCACGCTCGAACTCATTCAGCGCCAGGATCTCTCCTCGTGTTACATCCGACCGGTCGCCTTCTACGGCTACAACTCGCTCGGCGTGAGCCCCGAGGACTGCCCGACGCGAACGGCGATCGCCGCCTGGCCGTGGGGTGCGTACCTCGGCGAGGACGCCCTGCAGAACGGCATCGACGTGATGATCTCCTCGTGGCGCAAACACGCCTCGAGCCAGGTGCCGACGAACGCCAAAACGACGGGCCTGTACGTCAACAGCCTCCTCGCCGGCGAGGAAGCCCGCCGAAACGGCTACGCGGAAGCGCTCGTCCTGAACAAGGAAGGCAACGTCGCCGAAGGCCCCGGCGAGAACGTCTTCCTCGTGCGCGACGGCGAACTCTACACGCCCGGCCTCTCGGAGTCGATCCTCGACGGCATCACCCGCGATACGGTGATCACGCTCGCCGAAGATCTGGGCTATACGGTCCACGACAACGTCTCGATTTCGCGCGGCGAACTCAACACGGCGGATGAACTCTTCTTCACCGGCTCTGCGGCCGAGGTCACGCCGATTCGGAAGGTCGATAACGTCACGATCGGCGACGGCTCCCGCGGCCCCGTCACCGAAGACGTTCAGTCCCGATTCTTCGAGGTCGTCGAACGACGGACGGACGAGTACGACGACTGGTTCGAGTACGTCTGAGGACGTTCGGTCGTCGCTGCAGTATCGAAACGGGGTCTACTTCTCCAACACCAGAAGCCGGTCAATCGTCGTCGTCACTCGGTCGCGTCGGATTCGCGTTGCTCTCGTCAACGACATCGATCGGGACGCCGGCGTCCATCCCGCGAGTTCTGTCCGCGTCGCCAAACCCGGCGCTCAGCACGCGGGTGAGTGCGTCTTCGACGTCCTCGTTGAGTTCGGTGATGCGTTCGGGATGGACTTCGACGACGTAGCCGGTCGTAATGTTCGGCGATGTCGGGAGAAAGAGGATCTCCCTGCCGTCTTCGGTTACCTTGCCGGTTTTGAAGGCAGTCATGCGGAGGCCGTCCCAGACCTCGATTTTGACCGGTTTTTGCAGCGATTCTTGTTCGCCGAAGGCGGTTTCGGCGGCCATCTTCGAGGCGTTGTAGACGACGCGCATGACGGGGACGCGATTGGCGACGTTGTCGACGAGGCGTTCGACGAGGCCGCCGATGGTCGTGCGCATGAGGTAGCCGACCGAGAAGGTGAGAACGATGAAGACGGTCAGCGTGACGATGACGCGAAGGAACTGTGCGAGCTGTTCGCGAGTCTGGACGGCCTGGTCAGCCTCGCCCGGGATCAGCGGTATGAGGGCCTCTTCTCCGAGGATGATGCCGGGAGTAACGCCGGCGACGAGGCCGTAGAGCCAGTAGATGACGTAGAGCGTAATGAGGATGGGGCCGAGGACGATCAGCCCGCTCGCAAAGTCCCGCTTCCACGAAGCCATATCGTGACAGTCTCACTAGGGGCTAATGAGCCCTTCCCTTTATCGACCGATGACCGCTCGGAGCGCGAACCAGAGATTTTCCTTTCGTTCCATCACGCGTCGATAGAAGTAGGACTTCCAGCGGCTGCCGTAAGGAGCGTACTGCCACATGTCGTACTCCCGTGCGAGTTCGTACTGTGCGTCCTCGCGAACGCCCCTGAGCATCTGGAACTCGAAGTCGGTGCCGTACTCCTCGTGGAGGTCGATCGCGCGCTCGATCATCGCCGGGTCGTGGCTCCCGACCGCGATGCCGCCGTCGAAGTGCTCGAAGGCGAACTCGAGGAGGGCTTCGTACTCCGTGTTGACTCGGTCGCTGTCGGTGTAGGCGATGTCGGCGGGTTCGTCGTAGGCTCCTTTGACGAAGCGGACTTTGCCGGGCACGCCCGCAAGCCGTTTCACATCCTCTCGCGTTCGCTTGAGGTTGGCCTGGACGCAGACGCCGACGCCACCGGTGCCGCCGGAGCCGAGGTCCGATGCGGATCGCTCGCCGTCGCTGTATTTCCGTGCGAACTCCTCGTGTGCGTCCAGGGTGGCGTCGGTCGTCGTGTGGTCTTCCATGTCGATCCAGACGAAGATGCCGCGGTCGGCTGCGGTTCCGACGATAGTCTCGAGTTCTTCGCGGAAGACATCCTCGCCGAGATCGAGGCCGAGCTGTGAGGGTTTGACCGAGATGCAGGCATCGAGGTCCGAGGCGGCGATGTCGGCGACGAGCGAGCGGTACTCAGCGGCGTCGTTGCGGACCGTATCACGGTCGTCGTAGTGTTCGCCGAGAAGGTTGACGATTACCTTGACGTTTCGTCGATTGGCCCGGCGGACGTGATCGAGTGCCTCAGCAGGAGACTCCCCCGCGACGAACCGGCGTGCGATTGGCGGGATCATACGATAGCAGTCGATAGCCTGTCATAAGACGTTACTGTTCGAAATGTGAAATGAGTTCGCGCCCCTCGCGATCTCGGTCGACCATCGCACGGACGGTAGTGACGGCAAGTCTCGCCAGTTAGCAGCCGTTCGTGAGTACTCCCGTGAGATAGCAACGTCCGTGAGACCACTTCACAGTGGGTGGCGACCCGAATCACTGCCGGTTAAGGCGTCCGGACACTTCTCGGCGAATATGGCAGTACTCGAGACAGTCGTAATCGCGTTCTGGGCGATGATACCGGCGTACGTGCCGAACAATGCAGCGGTGCTCGGCGGTGGCGGTCGGCCGATCGATGGGGGGCGAACGATGGGCGACTCCCGCCTGCTCGGCGACGGCAAGACCTGGCGCGGAACGGCCGCTGGAATCGCCGCCGGGCTCGTCCTCGCCGGCGTTTTGACGGTTCTGGCCGAGAACGTAAGCGACGTACTCGGCTTTGCAGTCCCCGAATTCGCCCCCCTCGCCGCGGTCGGACTCGCTGCCGGAGCGATGCTCGGTGACATCCTCGCGTCCTTCCTCAAACGTCGAACCGGCCGCCGGCGCGGTGCGATGTTCCCCGGACTCGACCAACTCGACTTCGTCGTCGTCTCGCTCCCGCTGACGGCACTACTCGCCCCCGACTGGTTCCGCGAGTGGTTCTCGCCGGCGGTCATCCTCGTCATCGTCGTTCTGACGCCGGTTCTCCACGTCACGACGAATATGATCGCGTACAAACTCGGCCTGAAGAACGAACCCTGGTAGTACGAACAACCCTGAACTCCTGTCGGGGACCGGTACCCCCTCTGGGACTCACCGTACTACCCGCTGTTGCTCGCCCCGCTCTGTCCCCGTCTACGACGGTGCTTCCGATGGAGCGGGCGGTAACATCGCCTCGTCCATCCAGAACGACTCGACGGCCGCTCCCAACGAGGCGAACTCGTCCGGTCCGCTCGGCTTGGTAAGATACGCGTTGGCGCACAGATCGTAGCTTCGCGCCACGTCCTCGCTCGCCTTTGAACTCGTCAGGACGAGGATCGGCAGTGACGCGAGTTCGGGATCGTTCCGTATGGTCTCGAGCACTTCGAAGCCGCTCACCCGCGGGAGATTCAGATCGAGAAGGACGAGGTCGACGTGGACTGACGCTTCCGACGCGAACCGCTCCTGGAGGACGGTCAGGGCTTCGTCACCGTCGGAGACGGTGTGAAAGCGTGTCTCGACATCGACCGTCCGAAACGCCTCCTGTGCGAGTCGCACGTCGCCGGGATTGTCCTCGACGAGCAGGATCTCGATTGGTTCACGGGAGGTCTGGTGGCTCATAGTAGACAGAGAGAGTAACGTACGGTAGCTGGATAAACTTGCGTACCAATATACTTGGTATGTACTTGCCTCGCGTATCCATCTCACACGGTATCGTTCGTGTCCAGTGCTGACCGAAGATCGTCCATGGCGTCGTCGTAGGCTTCGTGAGCGCGTTCGATGGCCACTGGTTCGGTGATCATTCCGAAGAAGCCGTGGATCAGATCGTCGTAATTGTAGTGGGTGACGGGGACGCCAGCCCCCTCGAGCCGGGTTGCGTACGCTTCGCCGTCGTCACGAAGGGGATCGAATCCGGCGGTGATAATCGTCGCGGGCGGGAGACCGGAGAGGTCGGTCGCTCGCCGTGGCACAGCGTAGACGTTGCCCTGATCGAGGGGGCGCTCGAAGTAGTGGTCGCGGAACCAGGCCATCTCATCGGCGGTCAGGAAGTATCCCTCGCGGTTTTCCTCGTACGAATCGGTCTCGGTGGCATCGCCCGTCGCCGGGTAGATCAGGAGTTGGTACGCGACGGCCGGCCCACCCTGGTCGCGCGCGAGTAGCGCCGTTCCCGCTGCCAGGTTGCCGCCGGCACTGTCGCCCGCGAGAACGATCCGGTCCGGGTCCGCATCGAGTTCAGGTGCGCTCTCGGCGGCCCACTCGAGCGCGGCATAGCAATCCTGCAGTCCGGCGGGAAACGGGTGTTCGGGTGCGAGCCGGTAGTCGACGCTGACGACGGGGTAGCCGGAGTCGGCCGCGAGTTTGCGGCAGGTGTTGTCGTGGCTGTCGACGCTGCCGACGACCCAGCCGCCGCCGTGGAAGTAGAGGATGAGGGGTCGTTGGTGTTTTTGTTTTTGCTTTCCCTCTTGCTCTCGTTCTCCGTCCTGTTTCCGCCCTCGCTGGTGGTCCCCTCCCGCTCCCGGTTCGTAGATCCGGATCGGGATTTCTCCGTTCGGTCCGTCGACCGTTCGATCGGTCACCGATTCGAGTTCGATAGCCGGCTCGCCCGCTCGGAGTTCTTCGAGCATCGCGCGGGCCCGTTCGACCGGCACCTCGTCGAACGAGGGTGTCTCGAGGGAGTCGTACAGTTCGAGGAACCGCTGTACGTCGGGATGCGGCTCGGCAGCCCTATCTGCTGTCATCGACTGACATATTCGCCGCGGCATGAAAAAGGTATAGTGACAACTGCAACGGGTTTCACACCGATTCATAGCCGTCGGGTGATCGGGCGTACTGTGACGTGCGGCGGCTACTGTAGCACCGGCTATCGTGACTCGCAGTGGCTACTGTCGCTCCGGTCGAGGTTTGCGCGCACGGCGAGTCGGATGGACCACTGTGCGGGTGGATAGTGAGTAAAACGGGATTTAGCCGAACACAACGGAATTTGGCCGGAAGCGCAGGATCAGCCGGGTCGGGACAGAGTCGTCGCGTTCCACACCGCTTATTTCGGTTCGCCTCGCCACTACGAGCAATGACTACCGAGCGGGAGGACGCGCAGGATGCACAGGGGACGCAGGAGCTCATCGAGGCGCTCCGCGCGGCCGGTGCCGTCCAGTTCGGCGACTTCGAACTCGCCCACGGCGGCACCAGCGACTATTACGTCGATAAGTATCGCTTCGAGACCGACCCCGACTGTCTCTCGGCCGTCGCCGAGGCTTTCGCCGATCGGATCACACCGGACGACAAACTCGCCGGCGTCGCACTCGGGGCCGTCCCGCTCGCGGCCGCGACGAGCGTCGCCGCCTCCGTCCCCTACGTCATCGCCCGCAAGCAGCGCAAGGAGTACGGCACGGCGAACCTCATCGAAGGTGAACTCGACGAGGGCGAGGACTGTCTCTTATACACATCTCTGAGCGGGCTG
>NZ_AOIO01000020.1 GCF_000337555.1 Natrialba asiatica DSM 12278
ATCCTCCGCTGTCCGGGCTGACCCGGAAGCGAGCACCCACCCCCGAGTTCGTTCGTTACCGGTTCACGCCCCATCACAATTCTTTTATTCAGGTACGGGCTATCCGTAGCCACGATGGTAGGTGTCCGCTTTACACGCCGGGCTTGCGCCCGCTTCTAACTCCCACCTACCGTTCGCTGTGTCGGCGTCGTTCGGCCAGCAAACGGTGACGATAGTTCGCCCGGCGACGGACACGCCACCGGCGTTTTCACAGCGCTCGTACCAACAGTAGCCACACCGACACCCATGTCAGAATCAGAACCAGAATCAGAAGCAGATCCCGACGCAGAAGGAATCGTAGTCGTCCTCCCCGACGGCTCAGAACTCGCAGTCGACGCCGATGCAACCGTCGAAGACTGCGCCTACGAAATCGGCCCCGGCCTCGGCCGCGACACCGTCGCCGGCAAACTCGACGGCGACCTCGTCGCCAAGGAAGAACCCGCCTACGACGGCGCTGAACTCGAGATCATCACGGACCAGTCCGACGAGTTCGTCCGCGTCATGCGCCACTCCGCGTCCCACTGTCTCGCCCAGGCGGTCGAACGCCACTACGACGACGTGGACCTCGCCATCGGCCCGCCGACGGACGAGGGCTTTTACTACGACTTCGACAACCTCGATATCGACGAGGACGACCTCCCCGAACTCGAGGCGGAGATGGAGGCCATCATCGACGACGACTACGAGATCGAACGCGAGGAGGTTTCGATCGAAGACGCCGAAGAGCGACTCGCCGACGAGCCGTACAAACTCGAACTGCTCGAGGAGTTGGCCGAGGAGTCAGACACCGTGACGTTCTACAGCCAGGGCGAGTGGGAGGACCTCTGTGCCGGCCCGCACGTCGACTCGACGGGCGAGATCGGTGCGGTGAAACTGCTCGAGATCGCGGGTGCTTACTGGCGCGGCGACGAGGAAAACACGATGCAAACGCGCATCTACGGCACGGCCTTCGAGGACGAGAGCGACCTCGAAGCGTTCCTCGAACGAAAGGAAGAAGCCGAAGAGCGAGACCACCGCAAGATCGGCAACGAGATGAACCTGTTCTCGATCCAGGACGTGACCGGTCCCGGCCTCCCCCTGTATCACCCGCCGGGGAAGACGATCCTGAAAGAACTCGAGGACTTCGTCGAGGCCTTAAACCAGGACGCCGGCTACGACTACGTCGAGACGCCCCACGTCTTCAAGACGGATCTCTGGCACCGCTCGGGCCACTACGAGAACTACCAGGACGATATGTTCGTCTTCGACGTCGGCGACGACGAGTTCGGCCTGAAGCCGATGAACTGTCCCGGCCACGCCGCCATCTTCCAGGACCAGTCCTGGAGCTACCGCGACCTGCCGATCCGGTACGCCGAGAACGGCAAGGTCTACCGCAAGGAACAGCGCGGTGAACTCTCTGGGCTTTCGCGGGTCTGGGCGTTCACGATCGACGACGGTCACCTGTTCGTCAGACCGGATCAGATCGAGGAGGAGGTCGAGCGGATCATCGAGATGATCTTCACCGTCCTCGAGACGTTCGATCTCGACTACGAGGTGTCGCTGGCGACGCGGCCCGAGAAGAGCGTCGGCAGCGACGAGATCTGGGAGCGAGCCGAATCGACGCTCGAGTCCGTTCTCGAGGAGTCGAAGATGGACTACGAGATCGAGGCGGGCGACGGCGCGTTCTACGGGCCGAAGATCGACTTCGGGTTCGAGGACGCGATCGGGCGCGTCTGGGACGGGCCGACGGTCCAGTTGGACTTCAACATGCCGGAGCGGTTCGACCTCTCCTACGTCGGCGAGGACAACGAGGAGCACCGGCCGGTGATGATCCACCGCGGTATCTACGGCAGCTACGAACGGTTCTTCATGGTGCTCATCGAGCACTACGAGGGTAAGTTCCCGTTCTGGCTCGCGCCCGAGCAGGTTCGCGTGCTGCCTATTTCGGACGACAACCTCGGTTACGCCCATCAGGTCGCAAACGAGTTCGACGCGTTCCGCGTCGAGGTCGACGACCGGGATTCGACGCTCGAACGGAAGATCCGCGCGGCCCACGACGACCGGGTTCCCTACCAGATCATCGTCGGCGACAACGAGGAGGAAGACGAGACCATCGCGGTTCGGGACCGCTTCGAGGACCAGGAGTACGACGTCGAGATCGACGCGTTCCGCGAGCATCTGGACGCCGAACGCGACGAAAAGCGGACGGAGCCGGACTTTTTGCAGGACTAACGGCTGTCGTCTGCTGTCCGCTGTCTGCTGTCCATCATCTGTCTCCCATCTGTAATCTACCGTCTGCCGTAACCGGTACGTCGTTAGTCTCCTGCGGACGGGCTACTCTCTCGACCACCGGTGAGCGCGCGAACCGTCCGCGTGCCGACGAACCGCGGCGTTCGAGCTGCATAGTGGGTGTAGGCGTCGCCGTACTCCTCGCGTAGCCACGGCTCTTCGGCGATCGGCAGCACGAGCCACCAGCCGAGATAGACCGTACAGATCGCAGCGACCAACGTCGAGTTCGCAACCAGCGCGAAGCCGACGGTTGCGACGATGTAGCCGACGTACTGCGGGTTCCGAGAGTAGCGGTACCAGCCGCCGGTTCGCAGTTCGCCCTCGAGTCCCTTCGTTTCCTCGACGCCGAGGTCCAGACCGGCCGCGATGGCGACGGCGTACCCCGCGACGAACAGCGCCGCGCCGACGGCGAGCGAGGGAACTCGCGGCAGTCCGAGGCTGTTCCAGTCCAGATAGACGAGCGCAAGCATCACACCATTGAGCGCGTGCGACAGACCCCAGTGGACGTAGTACTGCCAGCTTCGCTCGCCCGGCGGCCAGTAGTTCGCGAACCCGAGCGCGCTGGCGACGACCCCTGCCAGATTGCTCAGACTAACGGCGAGTCCGACTACGAATACCGCGGCAGTCACCGTCTCACTCATCGGTGACCCTCCAGTTCCCTCAATTTACACTTGTGTCCGTGTTGCCCTCTCCTGCGGTCGAGTTGCGTCCTCGTCACGAGTTCAGGTCGCCTGCAGTGGGCACATTCAGTTCGGTGGCGTTGTCGGCAGTGCATATCGGATAGTCGTCGCTTGTACCCCCTGTGCGTTTTCGCGGACGGACTAGCGAATTTATATGTGCGCGCCAGCCAGTCGTCACGAAGAAGCGATGAAGTACCTCGATGTCCGGCTGTCCCAACCCGACTGGATGCTCCATCCGATGCAGCGATTTATCCGCGATGGCGAGGCAGTTCGGTACGAGGAACTTCGCGCCTGGAACATCGCCGGTGCCGAGGGCGTCGAATACGAACTGTTCTACGCCGACGCCGACCGCGAACCCTACGAGGCCGCACTCGAGCAGGCCGACTCGGTCCGCTGGTACGATCTTACGCCGGTCGACGACGACTCGTTTTATCTCTACCTCTGTCAGGAAACCCGCGAGGAGGATATCCGCTGGCGCGAGGCGTTTACGACCCTGAATCTCGTCGTCGTTCCGCCAATCGTCTACGATTCCACAGCCGCCTTCGCGATGACCATCGTCGGAACCGGCGAAAACCTCCAGGCGATGATCGATGGGCTTCCCGACGAGATCGACGTTACCGTCCGCCAGATTGGGGAGTACAACCGCCGATACGCGCCACTGACCGGCGATCTCACCGATCGGCAACTCGAGGCCGTCGCCACCGCAGCCGACATCGGCTACTTCGACGTTCCTCGCGACGCCGGCGTGGACGACGTTGCGGCCGAACTCGACTGTGCATCGAGTACCGCTGCAACGCTTCTGCAGAAAGCACAGTCCCGCGTGATGCGCCGGCTGGCTCGACGCGACGGCCATCGTCACGACGGCATCACGTCGACGGTCCAGTCGAACTAACCGCTGATCGCACTACCCACATACGTGGGATGTCCCTGCAGCACGGAGATCGAAATCCACATACTTGCGGAATCGTGCATACCAGTATGAACAGAGCAGAAAAGGCTGCCCTCCAGTTGCGGGCCGTCGACGTACTGCGGATGCTGAAGGAGACGCGAACCTACGACGAACTCGCCGAGACGACCGGGCTTCCGGCCGGCGACCTCAATCGCTACGTCAACGGCCACGTTCTTCCCGGCACCGAACGCGCTCGTGAAGTCGTCGAAGATATCGGCCGCGAGGCCCTCGCCGCCGAACTCGATGCGCGCATTCGCGTCGACGACGAGGGCTACGTCGACAACTCCGGCACCGTCTTCGATCAATCGTTTCTGGACCTCGTCGCACCAGTCGTCGCGAACGCCTTCGAGTTCGATCGGCCGGATGTCGTCCTGACCGCCGCAACGGACGGAATCACGCTCGCCGCGTCGCTCGCGAGTTACTACGGCACGCGGTGTGCCTACGCGAAAAAGAGCAAAGAGACCGCAGTCGAGGAGTTCATCGAGGCGCGCCAGCGCCTACAGTCGGGCATCGAACTCACCTACTACCTCCCCGCCGCGGCTATCGACGCCGGCGAGTCGGTGCTGGTCGTCGACGACCTCATCCGCTCGGGTGAGACACAGGAACTCTTGCTCGATATCGTCGGGACGTCCGAAGCGGAGGTCGCCGGCGTTTTCGCGCTCATCGCCGCCGGCGAGGACGGGATTCACCGCGCTCGCGACCGGACGGATGCACCGGTTGGCTCGCTAACCTCGGTCTAGCTGTTCTCCACGGCAGGCACACCTCCCGAGCGGATCGCGCCGACCGCCCAGTTTGGAGGGACTGCTGATCGATGGGTGATGGCGGCCACTCACACCTCTAGTAGGTCTCGATGCTGCCGAAGATCCATCTCGTCGTTCTGTCTGTGTCGTGTCCGTCTGTGTTCATGACGAAACCGCACCAGCGGCGGTATTGCAGCCAGCGGTGGGCGACCCGGGTCGCTATCGAACGATCGTCACCGGAACCGAAGAGCGCCGGGCGACGTTTTCCGCTACGCTTCCCAGCAAGATTCGACTCGCGCCCGTCCGGCCGTGACTCCCGATCGTGATGTGATCGACATCGTGTTCGTCCGCGTACGTGACGATCGATCGCGAGATGCCGCCGACGACGCGGTCCGTCTCGATTTCGCAGCCGAACTCGGCCGCCTCCTCGCGCGTCTGCTCGAGTAGCGCATCGGCTCGCTGTTCGTGCTGGGTCTGAATCTCCTCGTAATTTGCCACCGCGCCGCCCTCGATTCCCGTCGCCGCGTAGAAGTCGCCCGGATCGATGACGTGTAACGCCGTGATCGTCGCGTCCGGGTACTCCCGGCAGGTGAACTCGAGCGCGTCAGTTGAACGGTCCGAGTCGTCGACCGGGACGAGAACGTGACGTGGCATGCCTTCCGCTACGACGAGCATCGAGTTAAGTTTCAGCCCGTCATACTGGTGCCGTCGCGTCGGTCTCCTCGCTTGGACGCGTACGGTGGTCGAATGAGGTGCATCGAAACGGCATCGGCTCGCCGAGAAGCGTCACGAGAGAACATGAATCGACGCCGCCGAGTGCGGCGAGTCTGTGCGTGCCGATTACTTCGCGCGGCCCTGTCCGCCGGTGTTCGACGGACGGACCTTCTCGGCACCCTTGCCGCGGTTGTTGAGACCGCGGTTGTCCTTGCCCGCGTTGGTGAGACCGCGGAAAGCACGGTTCGTGTGGGAGTCGTCACAGATCCAGTTGAGATCGTCGTCGTTCTCGATTGCGGGGTGGTTCGGATCGACGAGGATCACTTCGAACCACTTCTGACTGCCGTCTTCACCGACCCAGTAGCTGTTGAGCACGCGCATGTTGGGGTACTTTCGAGAGACGCGCTCTTCGCCGATGCGCTGGATGTTCTTGCGCCGTCCGATGCGGTTGACACCCTGGCGCTTGGAGCGACGACCGGCCGTAAAGCGCTGCTTGCGGGCGGTCCCTTTGCGAACCGACACGCGGGTCATGATGATACCCTGCTTTGCCTTGTAGCCGAGTTCACGGGCCTTGTCGAGCCGCGTTGGCCGTTCGATGCGCTCGATTGCGCCCTGATCGCGCCACTCTTGCTTTCGCTGCCATTGCAGTTCCCCGAGTTTACCGTCGTCGGGGTCCTTCCACGCGTCCTTGATGTGGGAATAGAAGCTCTTTGCCATTGTATTCACCGCGGGCGGTGATGGTTCAACCCGGCGAGGACGATTCCCCGCGGATCACATTCCGTCCTGTGGCGGCGTCGTGCCGGACAGGTGCCCGCTGGTGCCCGCGGCCCAGCGAGTTATGGTACTCTATCCAATTCCCGAGTATAAGGGCTTCGAAGCGTTTCGAGTGTAACGAGCCCGTTGCCCCGTCAGGTTTGCTCGATCACGTCGTACTCTTGGGAGAGGTCGTACCACAGTTGGTTGATCGACTGCATCGATTCGAGTTCGTCCAGCCGATCGTGGAGCTGTTCGGCCTCTTCTTCGGAGGCCGTTCCCACGTACACCGCCTCGTCGATGATCGTTTCGAGCACATCCTTCTGATACTCGAGTGCTGTCTCGGACATCCTGATTACTGCCATGCGATTAGTCCTGATAGCTATAGACTGCACTAGGATCGTTGCTCGCTGGATAACGTCCAGCTAATCGGGACGAACGGCAAGAAGATACGTCACGCTCGACCGCTTAACCTGGACCTGCGTCCCGCGTTCCTCGCACGGACGCTCCCACTCCTGGAACCGTCTTCCACACTGTGCAGTCGCAGTTTGCGTGAGACGAACAGTTGTATACACGAAACGGGTCGCGGATCGGCAGCCAGATTGTCGCTGCTGGCCGTTCTCCATCCGGCACGCGTCGGTTCTCGCGATCGTGATGAACCCCTAACAGCTCGTCGAAAGGTGTGATGGCGTTTGTCATCGCCCCCGATGGCCGTCTCTCACGGAACGGACCAATTCGGCAGGCTCGTCCGCGGACGAATCGACGGGCGGTGTCGCGACTGGACGGCGATTCCACCGGCGTGGGAGCGACGGGTTTTGTCGGCGGAATCGGCCTCCCCGCGATCCCGTCACGCGTGATACGACATCCCCTTCAAGACTGCACACGATCCTCGTCCGACTGTCTCTCCGGCCCGGTTGTCGTACTCCGGTGACTACCGGCACTATCCAAACCGAGTTAAAGCGAGCCTCAGCGACCGGAACCGAACGCTGAGAGAGTCAGCGCTACTCGCGAATCGTCTCGAACGACCCCGAAGCGATCTCCGCTGCCACCGCGTCGCTGTCGAGTTCATCCGAAACCTGCTGTGGGTACTTTCGACGGAAGTACCCCACGGCGTTCTGAAGATCTCGTCGGAGGAACTCGTCGGCGTTTTCGTGATCGGTCGGGACGGCCTGCGGCCAGTCGAAGATAGTGACGCCGTCTTCGTCGAGAAAGACGTTGTACTCGCTCATGTCCGCATGGACGTAGCCGGTTTCGTACGCGCGAGCGATTTCGGAGATGAGCAGATCGAGGACGCCAAGAACCTGGTCGGCTTCGAGTTTCGTCCGCGAAAGTTCGACGCCGTCCATCTTTTCCATGACGATGGCGTGGCGATTCTGGTCGATCGGTTGGGGAACCGCAACGTCCGGGTAGAGGTCTTCGAGGATGTCGTGTTCGCGTTCGGCGGCCTTTCGAGCGGTGTACATCCAGGAGACGTGTTCGTTGTCCGAGGTGTAATCGCGTTCCTTGTGGACCTCTCGAAAGTTCGTATACCCCTCACGGTGATATTTCAACGCGAGAGGCTTGTACGACCGAACTTCGTACACGTCGCTTTCCTTGCCGACGCCGAGCGGTGAGCCGAACTCCGAGATCGTATCGCGCTCGACGAGCGCTCGGAGTGCGAGGGTGTCGTACCCCTCGAACTGGAGGGTGTATCCCTCGTACTGGATGGTTTTTTTCTCGATGAGGCCACGTTTGAGACACCGTTCGAGTCGGTACGTTACTTCTTCGTCGGTCAGGCTGGCGAATTTCGGGAGTTTCTCGCGTTGTACCCACTCGGAGAAGCGCATTCCCTGTTCGACCCCCGAAAGGAGATAGAAATCCTGCTCTTCGAGTTCCGGCAGTAATTCGGCGACGTTCCGCACCATGGACCGGGATACCCGCCGTGCACGTAAAAACGTCGTGACGCTGGTTTGGGTTGGGTGGTTCGACGCGTGTTGTGCTTTTACGAGAGCTGGTTCGTGTTGGTGCCGTCTGTGCGGTCAGTCGCAAGCGAATCTGTGGTTTCTGACGCTCAGTAAACAGGATCGGTATAACTCGTATAGGGGGATACAGAACCGGATTCAGGAACCGCCCTAACTGTGCGTAAAACGATCTCGCTCATCACGGATCGTTCTCAAAGACCCGTATAACGCGTTTCAGTAGCAGACTCACTCCTCCGATGATGGCTCTTGAACGATTGCAAACCACAGGTTCTCGATCTCCTGCACGAAGTTGACGAAGTCTTCCGCTTCAACTGGCTTTTGGACGTACTGATCCGCATCAAAGCCGTGTGACTTGACGATGTCTTCGCCTATCTCCGAACTCGTTAGAGCGACAACGGGAATCTCCTGGAGTGCGGGCTCGTTATTCAGCTCAGACAATACGTCCATACCGCTTTTGCCGGGTAACTTCGGCTCGAGGAGGATCAGATCCGGACGTGGTTTCGCTGCGTACTCGCCGCGTTGATTGACGAAATCAAGGGCAGCGTCACCATCGCTGATGGTGTACAGTTCGTTCTTGAGTTTCGCGTCTTTGAAGGATTCTGTGAACAGACGCGTATCACCGGGATTCGGTTCGATCAGTAAAATGGTGATCTGATTGCCTCCCTGCTCGTCGTCTGGAGTCATTACGGAGTATTCTGAGCGGAAGTTTATAACAGCGAGGTCACCAGTTCTGATTACTCTCTCCGCCTATCCGTTTCACCTGTCGTGGACGATCGACTGAACGTGACCGACGACACCGCTTTTCAATTCGACGGTCGGACCGGCGGGATCATCCTCGTAGACGGTTCCGACTTCACCGATGATCGGTTCTTGATCTTCCGATTCGACATCCTGGTCGCCCTGAATGATCTCAACAGTGAGCCCCTGGCGCAGTTCTTCCGCGGTTGGTCGTTCATTGGACATGGTCGATAGTGCGACAGGAAATTCGAAAAGGATGCTGCCTGCACTCGCGTCGTGCGCGCTGACCGTCTTCAGACGGATTGTGTCCACCCCTCCATCAGTTCTACGGACCGCTTTCAGTTGCGGTTTCGATCTTGGTCGCCGTTCTCAGTCGCGGTCGGCAGTATCGTCGTCTTCGAAGTCGAGTGCGGCGGAGTTGATACAGTATCGCTTACCGGTCGGTTCCGGCCCGTCCTCGAAGACGTGACCGAGATGACCTCCGCAGTTGGCACACAGGACTTCTGTGCGGCGCATTCCGTGACTGTCGTCCGATCGCGTCTCGATTCGATCGTCGTCAACATCGTAGAAACTTGGCCAGCCACAGCCGGAGTCAAACTTCGTGTCTCCATCGAAGAGTGCAGCGCCACAGCCGGCACATTCGTAGCTGCCGTCTGCCTTGTGATCGACGTACTCACCGCTGAAGGGGGCTTCGGTGCCGGCTTCGCGGAGGATGCGGTATTCTTCGTCGTCGAGTTCAGCGCGCCACTCGGCATCGGTTTCGGGGACGTCAGCCTGAGTTTCGGAGCCGGCTGTCCGTTCCCGGCTGGAATCGTCACTCATGAATCTAGAAAGGGGAGAGAGGACAAAGAGTCTGTTGTGATGCCGGCTGTTGTGTCGCGCCGAAGAGTGCGTCGGGTGATACCACAGCCCGGTTGCGTGCCACGTCGAGTGCGAGAGAGCGTTTGACCTGCGCTATCGACTCGTGATCACGTCCGTGCTCTCACAGATCGGACACTGCGTCATTCGACCGAGTTTCGGAACCTCGATTCGAAGCCACTGTTCGTCACCACCGGGCGCTTCGAAGCCGCAGTTGCGACACCGAGATTGTCCGCGAGTGGTTGATGTACCGGCCATATGAGAGACTATGATAAAAGCGACCATATAAGTTAGTACCAGAAAGGAATTTGATATTTGTCGGGGACGCGACCGAGCTGGAGCGACGGGCTACTTCCGTCCGCGCAGGGCTATCGAACGGTCCGCGGTGGCTACGCGACGATCTGCTTCGTCCGTTTCATCGTCGGTACTTTCTTTCGTGATGGACGGCGGTCGCGCTGTAGCGGGTCGCGTTTCGTATCGTCCCGTCGATACCACTAGCGACGGACTCAGTCCAGTAATCGTGATGAATGATTTAAGTACGTCGTCGTAGCCAGACGAATCTGATGGTACGAGACACGACACGGCGGCGAGTCCTTCAACTGACCGGCGGGGCACTTCTAATCGGGTTTGGAAGCGCGTCTGCAAGCGCACAAGACGATGAAGTCATCGAGCCCGAGACGCGAATCGAACTCGATGCACAGACCTCGGGCTGGGTCGGTATCGAACCCGAAGCGATCGCAGACGAAGACAATCCGACGCTGACGCTCCAGGAGGACGAAACGTACGAGATCGGCTGGGAAGAAGGCGACGGCGCGTCCCACAATATCGAACTCGTCGACGAGAACGACGAAGTAGTCGACGACTACGAGACCGAAGAGGCGACCGAAGGGGGCGAGGATCAGTTCATCGAGTTCGACGCGACCGACGAGATCGTCGAGTACGTCTGCCGAGTGCATCCGAACACGATGCGCGGCGAAATCGAGATCGAGTAGCCGGCACGCACAATCGGAACCAGCGAATCGATTTGTTTCGACCGTCGAAGCGCCAGACGTTGCTTTCGACTCTCGTCGTCCGCCGAACCGTTGATAGTGCCGACCGAAGACACACACCTTGACGGTCTTCGGTCGCCAACCCACACCAATGACAGTTTCCCAGACCGTCGAACTCGAGGGTCACATTATCGACTCGGGGTCGATGGGCCATTGTTTCGGTGCCGTCATGGAGATGGGCGGCGAGTTCGAAGTCGAGGAGTTCGAGGTCGGCCGCCACAAACACGACGAGACGTACTGCCGGATGGAGGTCACCGCCGAGAGCCACGCGGACCTCCGGGCGATCCTGCACGAACTTAACCAGCAGGGGGCGACCGTCGCCGATCCGCGGGACGCGACGATAGAACCCGCTCCGGGCGATCAGGTCGTCCCGGTTGACTTCTACTCGACGACGAACCACCCGACGTACGTCCGCGTCGACGGCGACTGGGTGGCGGTCGAGGATATCGAGATGGACTGCGCGTTGATCGTCGAACGGGATGGCGATAGCGTAGCCGATGCAAACGACGCGAACGAGGGCGACCAGAACGAACCCCGCGTCACCACGAAAGTACTGAACGCCGTCGAAGAAGGCGACCTCGTCGTCACCGGCGAAACCGGCATCAGGGTCGAACCCCCCGAACGCCCCCGCAACGGCGGCGGTTCTTTCGGCTTCATGCAAGGCGGCGTCTCCAGCGAGCGCCCCTCCGAGTCGCTGATCGAGGAAATCGCCGACGAAATGCGCGACGTCCGCGAGAACGACGGCACCGTCCTCGCCGTCTGCGGCCCCGCAATCGTCCACTCCGGCGGTCGAGACGCCCTCGCCGAACTCGTCCGAGAGGGGTACGTCGACGCGATCAGTGCCGGCAACGGGTTCGCCGTCCACGACTTAGAACGGGACCTCTACGGCACCTCGCTGGGTGTCGACACCGAGAGCCTCGAACACCCGCGAAAGGGACACAAGCACCACATCTACACGATCAGCGAAATCGTCCGCCACGGCAGCATTCCGGAGGCCGTCGACGCCGGCGCCGTCGACGAGGGCGTGATGTACGAGTGCGTCAGCAACGACGTTCCCTACGTGCTCGCCGGGTCGATCCGCGACGACGGCCCGCTGCCGGATACGATCACGGACTCGATCGACGCACAAAACGCGATCCGCGAACAGGCCCAGGACGCTGACATCGTCCTCATGCTCGCAACCCTCCTCCACTCCGTCGCCGTCGGCAACTGTCTGCCCTCGACGACGAAGACCGTCTGCGTCGACATCAACCCCGCGACCGTCACGCAACTGCTCGACCGCGGCAGCGCCCAAGCGATCGGCATGGTCACCGACATCGGCGCGTTCATCCCGATGCTCGCGGACGAACTCTGCGAGTCGTCACGGCAGCACTCGGCGTGACTTTCTAGTCGGGACGATCACGCAGGCCAGCACAGACGACTCGAAACAGAGCGTCTCTCCACCGAAGAGTCGCCCGTACCGACCGCAGTCAGGGCGTGGTATTTTATACGATTCTGTAGTACGATGGCCATCTTTCAGCGACTAGCCGACCGGACACGAGCAAGAATGCACCGAAAACACATCGCCGCCAGCAAGGAACTCCAACGACGAACCGGGAAGACGTTCTATCTCGCAACCAAATTCCTTCCGCGACGAGTTCGTCACGCGACCCACGTCCTCTACGCCTTTTTCCGGCTCGGAGACGAAATCGTCGACGACGCAGACGACGTTCCGCCGGCCACCCAGCGCGCTGAACTCGAATCGCTTCGTGCGCAGGCGCTCGGCGAAACCGAGCCGGAAGGGCCCGTACTCGCCGCCTTCCGGAACCTTCGGGGACGGTACGACATCCCCGAATCGGAAATCGACCTGTTCATCGACGCGATGACGACCGATATCACGACTGCCCGGTACGAGACCGCCGCCGCACTCCACTCGTACATGCGCGGTTCGGCGGCGGCGGTCGGCGTGATGATGACTGCGATTATGGAACCGGAACTCGAAGCGATGGCGCGGCCACACGCCGTCAAACTCGGCGAGGCCCTCCAGATGACCAACTTTCTCCGAGACGTCCGCGAGGATATCGTCGAACGCAATCGGATCTATCTCCCGCAGGATACCCTCCGGAAACACGGTGTCTCGAACGAGCAACTCGAAGCTCTCGAGTTCAGCGAGTCGGTCGCCGCGGTGATGGCGGACGAACTCCAGCGAACGGAGGCGTTGTATCGGGAGGGTGTTGCCGGTATCCGATACCTACCGGCGGATTGCCAGTTTCCCGTGTTGCTGGCGGCCGTGCTCTACGCCGAATATCACGCGTGCATCCGCTCGCAGGGGTACGACGTGCTTTCGAGCGAGCCGTCGCTCTCGGCGACCCGTAAACTCCGGTGTCTCGTGCGGACGCGATGGCACTGGCAGTGGAACCGCGATCCGGAAGCGGTCTTTCGGCGCGCGTCGGCTGTTCCGCCGGTCACGACCGACTCGCACGGATCGAGTTACGGTGAGGGGACGCCGATGCGCTAATCCGAGGGACTGCTGGCAGCCGGTGCCAGTGCACCCGCGCCCCGTCCTGCGGCGTCCCGTGAGTGCGCCGGGAACTCGGTACAGCAGGCCGTACCGGCTGCCGTCGCAACACTCGTCCGACAGCGGAATCGAGTTCGACGCGGACCGCTTCGGAGACTGGTTTACCGGTGGACTGGATCGCGGTTTCGCTAGTCACAATCGGCGGGAGCGCGCTTTCGTTATTCAAAAGCTCGTGTGGAGCTCGCGGGAAGTTCCGATCGAGTAGTCACTCGGCGACGAATCAGTTGACATCTCCTTCAGCCGGGACCCCGCTAGTTCTTGCCGGTCGGCGCGATCGCCGTCCGAAACAGGTCGCTGTCGTACCGATCAGTCCCGAACAACCCGGTACAGATGAGACCGGCAACGGCCGCGGCAATCCAGTTGCCGTAGAGCACGTTGATCACCCCCCACAGCAACGCAAAGCTCACCAGGTCGTCCAGGATGAACTCGCACGACTGGATTCTCTCACGGAGCGTCTCGTGGTCGAATCCGAAATCGACGAGCACGACGGCGACAGCTCCCGAAAGCAGCCAGCCGGCGTAATTCGAGGCCGGGACCCCGTAGTACGCACCCGCCGGGATGAACTCCCAGAAGCCGATGGCAACGGCCGCGGGATCGAGGACGAGATCGATTGCGAGTATCGTGGCAACCGCTCCCGCCAGCCTGGCGAGCGGCGTCTCGAACCGGTTCTCGTAGTGGGAATCGAGTACCAGCACCGTTAGCAGGTAGGCGTCGAGTACCAGCGGAACGAAGAACAGCGGCAGTGCGAGTGGCACCTCGCCGGCGAGCATCGGCCCGAGTTCAATTGCGTACTCGAACGTCCCGTAGGGCCAGCCGGTCCGCAGGCCGACGAGCTCGATCGCGTAGGTGAAGGCGGTGAGCGCGCCGAGACAGCCGAGCGCTCGCCGGCCGAGCGTCGGGAGCACGCCGACGAGCAGCGGCGAACGCATGACGGCGGTGCCGACGAGCAAGAACAGGGGGTTGTACGCGAGCGGTGCGGGGAGGTGCCCGAGATCGCTCGCGACGAGCGTTATCGCGCCGACGATGGGGAAGACGACCGCGATGGTGAACCGGTTCTCCCGGACGCGGGTTTCGAGCCACCGCTGGAGGGCGGTCCCGGCGCTGTCGGCGTCGTCGGTCGACCGGCGTCGCCCCCGGCGGCTGAGTGCGGTTCGGCTCGTATCCTTATCTCCTCGACCCTGATTTTGCCCGCGGTCTCGATTTTGCTCTCGATTCCGGTCCTGATCCTGATCTTGGTCCCGGTCTCGATCGCTCCCGGCGCTCGGATCGGGTTCCGAGCTATCCATGGAGGACCCCCCGGAGGCCACCCATCGTCAGCACCGCGCCGACGGCCGCGTTGATCAGGGGGAACCACCAGTAGGCCCGGCGAACGTCGATTCGGGTCGTGGCGAGCACCGCGATGAGAGCGGGATAGACGAGCAGGACGAGACCGAGGCGAACGTCGAGCGAGCCGAACGCGGCGGCGCTCGCCAGCCAGCACGCGCCGCAGTAGACGGCTGTCCGCGTCTCGCCGAGGGCCGTCGCAGTCGTCCGAACACCCGCCTCGCGGTCGGGGACGATATCCGGGATCGCCGAGAAGGTGTGCATTCCCATCGCCCACACCCAGCCGCCGGCGACGGCGAGCAGGGGCGGTTGCGTTCCGGCGACGGCGGCGTAGGCCGCGGCTCCCGGCGCGACGTAGAGGCCGTTCGAAACCGAATCGAGCGGCGGCACCGTCTTGAATCGGATCGGCGGCGCACTGTAGGTCGTCCCGAGGACGAGAAACGCGACGAGCCAGGGCCACGCCGCGACCGGAAGCAGCGGAACGAAAAGCAGCGGGAGTGCTGCACAGAGTCCGACGACGACGGGAACGTACCGCCGGCCCCGATAGCGGGTCTCGCGCTCGTCCGCGTCTTTCTTCGGGTTTTCAGCGTCGATCTCGCGGTCGTAGATATCGTTGATCCCGTAGAGAAAGACGTTCGCCGGGACGAGGAAGTACGCGAAGAGGACGACGGCGGCGGGCGTGAACAGTTCGCTGACGGCGTCGGCGGCGTAGGCGACGCCCACCAGAACCGGCCCCGCGAGGTAGAGCCAAAACCGGGGCCGGGACAGCACGAGCACGTGAGACAGGCAATCGACGAGTGCAGGTCCGTCACCGGTGCGGGGCCGTCCGTCCCGAGGGGTGCGGACGGCGGGTCCGGCAGCGTCGCTATCGCTGCTGTCGTCGCTCGTCTCCCCGCCATTTCCTTGCCCAGTTGAACTCGAGTCGGTCATCGGTCATAGCGCGGATGAGGGCCGTCACCGTAGTCTGCGAGCATTGCGTCTGCCGTTAGTTCACCGCTGATGAGACACATCGGGACGCCGATACCGGGCGTCGTGTCCGCGCCCGTGAAGTAGAGTCCGTCGACGGCCTTCGAACGGTGTGGCGGACGCAGGAGGGCGGTCTGTCGGAGCGTGTGCGCCAGTCCGAGGGCAGTCCCATCGTAGCTGTTGTAGCGCGCGGCAAAGTCAGAGACGCAAAAGCGCTTCTCGAAGACGATCCGTTCGCGAACGTCCAGCCCGGTGTGTGCGGCGAGATCGGCAAGGATCGTCTCGCGATACTGCTCGCGGAATTCTGGCGTGTCGTCGAGTCCGGGTGCGATCGGAACCAGGACGAACAGCGCGCTATGGCCCGCTGGCGCGACCGTCTCGTCCGTCTGCGACGGGACGCAGACGTAATACGCGGGGTCGTCGGGCCACTGCGGGTTCTCAAAAATCTGCTCGAAGTGCTCTTCCCACTCCAACGGCAAGACGAGCGAGTGATGTGCGAGTTCGGGAACGTCCCCCTCGACGCCCAGGTAGAGGAGGAACGCGGACGGGGCGTAGGTTCTCGACTCCCAGTACTCGGACTCGTACTGTCGCTGTTCGGGCGCGAGCAGCTCCTGCTCGGTATGGGCGTAATCGGCGTTGCTGACGACCAGGTCCGACCGCAACGGCCCGTCGGGCGTCTCGACGAGGAAGGCACCTTCCCGTCCCTTGATCCGTGTCACCGGACGGTCCGTACTGAACTCGACGCCGAGTTCACGAGCGAGGTCGACGAGTGCGTCGATGACGGCACCGATGCCGCCGTCGGGATACCAGACGCCGAGGTTGAAATCGACGTGGCTCATCAGGTTGTAGATCGCGGGCGTGTTCGATGGTGATCCGCCGAGAAAGACGAGCGTGTACTGCATGAGTTGCTGCAGTTTTGGATGGTCGAAATAGTCCTCGACGTGGCCCTGCATCGATCCGAGAAGTGAGAGACCATGTGCGTGCTGGGCGACATCGGGGTCGATGTAGTCTCGAACTCGCGGCCGATCCTCGTAGACGAAGTGTTCCATGCCGATCTCGTAGTGGTGGCGAGCGGTCTCGAGATAACGTTCGAGCGCGTCGCCGGCACCCGTTTCGTAGGACTCGAAGATTTGTTTCGTCCGTTCTCTGTCGGGTGTCACGTCCACCTGGTCTCCGTCTTTGAAGAAGATCCGATAGTGCGGATCGAGGTGGGTGAGGTCGTAGTACTCGGCGGGCGTCCGGTCGAAGGCGGCGAAGAACCGTTCGAAGACGTCGGGCATCAGGTACCAGGACGGGCCCATATCGAATCGGAACCCGTCGCGTTCGAGCCGACTCGCGCGGCCGCCGAGTTGGTCGTTTTGCTCGACAACGTGAACTGACACGCCGGCATCGGCGAGATAACAGGCGGTCGAGAGACCGCCAACACCGGCTCCGACGACGATGGCTGTGGACCCGGCCGGGGACTGCATACGGGGGGTACTGCAAGTAGCGTGAAGAATGTGCACCCCGATTCCGGTGAGCGAAATACCAATGCCTTAGTTCGTCTGGGAGACTCGATCTAGTAATGGATACCTCTGAACACGAACACACGCCACCGCCTGGTAACGAGGACAGTTCGAGAGACGAGGACGACCGGCGCGACCGCGAGGCGAATGGGTCGGGTGCGGACCGTGGGACGGATCCCACGGTACCGGAAGTGACCACTACGGAACGCCAGGATGCGGTGCGGGACGCCGTCGAACGCTCGCGTAGCGGCGCGCCCGCGGTCGGTTCGGTCGTTCGCGATCGCTTCTCCGCGGACGAGGTCTTCCAGCGGATCGTCGCCGCCGCGGACGAGGAGGTCACGTCCGGAAACCGGGAACTGCTCTTCAGCGGGATCGCTGCGGGGTTTGCAATCACGATCACGTTCCTGTTGTACGCCTCGCTGTACGGTTCGACGGACGGCCATCCGATACTGAGCGCGCTGTTGTACCCGCTCGGGTTCATCTACATCATCATCGGCGGCTACCAACTCTACACCGAAAACACGCTCCCGCCGGTGGCGCTCACGCTCGAGCGCCTGACGAGCATTCCGGCGCTCTTTCGCCACTGGACGATCGTCCTCATCGGGAACTTCCTCGGTGCTATCATGGGCGCAGCGACGCTCGCATGGGGTGGTGTTTTCTCCGAGGACGCAGCCGAGGCTGCACTGTACCTTGGAAGACACGGCATCGAGACGCCTTGGTTCGACCTGTTTTTCAAGGCGGCCTTCGCGGGGCTGATCGTCGCCGGCGTCGTCTGGGTCACGTTCGCCTCCCGCGATACGATCTCTCGACTCGTCGTCGTCTACATGGCGTTCCTGGCGATTCCGATCGGAAACCTGTTTCACGTCGTCACCTCGTTCACCGAGATGTCCTACGCCGTCTTCGTCAGCAGCGATCTCGGCTTTTTCACCGGCCTGATCCACTTCGTCCTGCCGGTCCTGCTCGGCAACACCATCGGCGGGATTCTCCTCGTCACCGTCGTCAACTACTTCCAGACGAGCGAGGAGCGACTCAAATCCGCCCGCTTCGAGGGGATTAAACGCCGGCTGTCGTTCAAGGAGTGGGTGTTCGGCGGCCTCGTCGGTCGGTCGTACGTTCCCCTGATCGACACAGCCGACCGAACAGAGGAGGACGACGAGGGCTACCGCGTCCTCGTCCCGATCGCGAACCCGCGAACCGAATCGCGGCTCATCGACCTCGCCGCAACGCTCGCAGCACAGCGCGAGTCCGCGATCGTACACGTGGTCCACATCGTGCAAATCCCGGATCAGTCCAGCGGCACAAGACAGCGCGATCAGATCGTGTCCGAATCCGAAGCGTTACTGCGAGACGTCGGCGATGAGATCGACGACTACGACGTCGAGTTCGAGTACTCGACGATCGTCACGCACCGCTCGTTCGAGGAAATCTTCAACCTGGCCGAGAGCAAACGCAGCGACCTCGTCGTGATCGGTTGGGGCGTCAACGAACTCTGGGGCGCTGCGCGCGCCGAACGGCCGCTCAGCGAATTGACGAGACAGCTCCCCTGCGACTTCCTCGTCCTGAAAGACCGCGGACTGGATCCATCCAGGATCCTCCTGCCGACCGCCGGCGGGCCGGACTCGGACCTGAGCGCCGAGGTCGCCCGAACGTTCCGCGAAACGGGGGACGTCGACGTGACGCTCCTGCACGTCGTCGAGGGTCCCGAGAAGCGCCAGACCGGAGAACAGTTCCTCTCGGACTGGGCGGTCGACCACGGCCTGCAGGACGCAGAACTCGTGGTCGACGATTCGGGCGACGTCGAACGTGCGATCTGTCGTCACTCGAAAGAGCATTCGATGCTCCTCATCGGCGCAACGGAGCGTGGGCTCCTCTCGCGGCTACTCACCGGATCGCTCCACTTCGATGTGGTCAACGAAGTCGACTGCTCGGTGATTCTCGCAGAACGACCGAGCGGCCGCTCGCTCGCCAAGCGGCTCTTCGGCTGGAAGTAACTGTCTCACCCAGTTGCAAGCGTAGGTACAACCGTTTTCCTTCTCCCGCACCGAGTTCAGTGCATGAGCACCGACGAGCGGTCACTCGACGGAACGACGGTCGGAATCTTCATCGCGCCGGCGGGGACCGAGGAAATCGAGTTCACCGAACCGAAACAGACGGTTGCCGACGCCGGCGCGACCGTCGACGTGCTCGGGAGCGAGACCGGCGAGGCTCAGAGCGTCAACAACGATCTCGAGGAGAGCGAGAGCTACGCGGTCGACAAACAGTTCAGCGAGGTCAGCGCGGACGATTACGACGCACTCATCGTTCCCGGCGGCACCGTCGGCGCGGATACGCTCCGACTCGACGAGGATGCGGTGTCCCTTCTCCGCGAGCACGTCGAAGCCGGAAAACCGGCCGGCGTAATCTGTCACGGCCCCTGGCTGCTCGTCGAGGCGGGCGTCGTCGACGGCCGGACGCTCACCTCCTATCCGAGTCTGCAGACGGATATCCGTAACGCGGGCGGCGAGTGGGTCGACGACGAACTCGTCACTGACCAGGGGCTCGTGACGAGCCGAAATCCGGACGATATCGACGCTTTCTGTGAGGGAATCGTCGAGGCGTTCGCAGGCGATTCGGTGTGAGAAGCGCGGCTCGGTCACGCGGGCGTCAGCACGCGAGCGCGAGTAAAATCAGTCGATGTGGCCTTCGCGGCGGAGCTGGTCGGCGTCCTGGCTGGTGTAGCGCCACTCGATCGTGGCCTTCTCGTCCTGCCAGTCCCAGGGTTCGGCGACGACGATGTCGTCCTGTTCGATCCAGGTGCGGTATTTCATCCGGCCGGGAATACGGCCAAGACGTTCCTCGCCGTCCGCACAGCGGAGTTGCACGTGGTTGCCGCCGAGGTGTTCGGTGACGACGGCGAATACTTCATCGTTGTTGGGCATACGGAGATTCCGTCGCCCGGAGTCTTCTGTCACACCTCCCCTACGTGGGGCAGCCGTTTAAACTATCGGAAAGGTGTGGTATCACGTGTCACTCAACGGGTGGCAAAAATTGGCCCGTTCGCGGGCAAATCATAAGGGATCTTAGAGTTCTCGATCCGAGTCTGGGTCGTCGAGGTCCCACAATAGCTCCGGCAGGAACGCCTCGAGGTTGTCGATCACGCGGCGTTCGCTGACGTTCAGTCCCTCACAGTGTTCGTGTGCTGACTCTCGAATATCGACGTGGAGGTCGCCCCCTTCGAGCCAGACGCCGAGCGGAAAGACCGAACACCGCGTCGGTTTCCAGTCCTCGTCCAGATGCAGCGAGCAGAGTCCGTCTTCCCGAAGAAACGCGCAGGCGTGACCGTCTTCAGCGACGTGCTCGTCCCGCGATTTTTCCTCGCGCGTGACGAACTTCTCGCCCCGAAAATCGGTCGTCGTCTCCGCGAGATTCGCGCGTTGGGCGAGTTCGAGTAAGTCCCTGTCGTACAGCAAGACGCCGTGCTGACAGCACCAGGTGCAGTCGTCGACACACTCGAAGGTGAGTTCCGGATCGAACTCGACGACGGCCTCGCGGCCGGGGTGGACCTCGACGCGGCGGGAGTCAGCGCTCACGTGTCGGCGGAGGGTGTTCGGCCTGAAGTGCCTTTCTACCCGTACCCATACCCGTTCGCACCCGCATTCGTACTCGTACCCGACGCTCACCGATCTGCCGCCGGTCGCGCTCCGCTCACTCGCTGTTTTCAGCCGACTTGACGACCGTATTCCGCAGCGTTCCGACGCCCTCGTAGGTGATTTCAACGGTATCTCCGGGTTCGACTAGGCCGGGATTGGCCGGACTGCCGAACGCGATCACGTCGCCGGGGCGAAGGGTGAACCGTTTCGAGAGATAAGAGACGATCTCGGCGACTCCGAACAGCATCAGATCCGTGGTCGCCTCCTGGCGACGCTCGCCCGCGACGTCGGTGTACATCTCGATCTCCGTCGCCGTCGCATCGAGTTCGGTTTCGAGCCACGGGCCGAGCGGGCCGGAGCCGTCGAAGGCCTTCCGCGCGGTGCGACCCTGCTGGTCGAGGGCGTCCACGTCGTTCATGATCGTGTAGCCGCGGACGACGTCGGCGACCTCGTCTTCGCTGACGTCGTGGCAGGGCTCGCCGATGACGGCCGCGAGTTCACCGGCGTAGGTCAGTTCGTCGGTGAACTCGGGGTAGGGAATCGGCTCCTCGTGGGCCAGCAGCGACGCCGGCGGCTTGATGAAGAAGTCGGGTTCCTCGGGGCGTTCGTATTCCATTTGCTCGAGCGTCTCGGCGTAGTTGCGGCCGACGCAGTACAGCGCCGTCGGCTCGCAGGGCGGGAGCAGTTCGCCGTCGACGCCGACCTCGTAGGTGCCGTCGTCGGTGTGGACGACGCCGTCCTCGTATCGGCCTGCTACAGGCCCGGACGACGTTTCGATCCGTGCGAGTCGCATACACAGCGGTCGTGGCTCGAGTTTGGTAGCCTTACCGGTTCAGTTTCGAACGTGTCGGTCCGGTCCGTGTTACGCTTTTGCCGTTGCTCGTCGGAGTCGCGCGTGCATGTCCGAATACGACACCGACGTGCTGGTTTCGGCGGATTGGGTCGAAGACCACCTCGACGAGTTCCAGGCCGACGATCCGGACTATCGTCTCGTGGAGGTCAACAGTCCCGAATCCCCGGAAGAGGGCGACTTTCCCTCGCGGTACGACGAGGGTCACATCCCCGGTGCGGTCGGACTCCAGTGGGACGACGACCTCTCCGATCCGGATCAGCGAGACATCCTGAAAAAGGCGGACTTCGAGGAGACGGTCGGCGAACGCGGCATCAGCGAGGACTCGACGGTCGTCTTCTACGGCGACGGCCACATTCCGAACTGGTTCGCCCTCTTCGCCTACTGGGAGTTCAAATACTACGGTCACGATGACGCACGCGTCCTCGATGGCGGGAAGGACTACTGGGTGAACGAAGACTACCCGCTGACCGACGAGGTACCCGACTTCGACGCCGTCGAGTACACCGCGAAGGGCCCCTTCGAAAGCATCCGCGCCTACAAAGACGACGTCGACAAGGCCCGCGAGGTCGGCATCCCGATGGTCGACGTTCGCTCACCCGCGGAGTTCTCCGGCGAGACCATCGCCCCCGAAGGACTCCAGGAGACCGCCCAGCGCGGCGGGCACATCCCCGGTGCCTCGAACGTCCCGGTGAAGACGAACCTGCGCGACGACGGTCGATTCAAGGGGCCGGACGAACTCGAAGAGATGTACGCCGACTCGGGAATCGACGGCGACGAATCCGTCGTCACGTACTGTCGCGTCGGCGAGCGCTCCGCAATCGCGTGGTTTACTCTCCACGAACTGCTCGGCTACGACGACGTGCACAACTACGACGGCTCCTGGACCGAATGGGGGAACCTCATCCGCGCGCCGATCGAGAAGGGTGAGGGCGACTGACCGGCACCGGCTACCGACGCCGTGTCGCTACGTCGCCGCGTTACCACGCCGCACCAGTTCGCCATTACAGCAGTTCGCCATTCCGCAGTTGCCGCCCACGAGGCGCTACTCCAGCACGAGGTACGTCCGCGCACCGCGGTGCTCGAGCGACACCTGATCCGTGTCGACATCCACCCGAGCCTGGACGAACTCGTCGATGCTCGCCGCATCGAGTTCGGTAACCTCGATCCGTTCGCGCTGTGGAGCCGTCGCCGTTTCGGGACTCGATTCGCTCTCAGTTTCAACCCCGATGGAGCCACCGCTTCGGTCGACGATCAGTGTCATACAACTCACTTAGGCTGACAGTACGTCAATCCGACCCGTCCGGAGTGGAAGTGAAAGTGGTCGCTGGAGCGCCTCACTACGGGAGATTCGATCGGAGACGAATCGGTTAGCAGTCGAAATCAAAATCGAAAGCGGCAGCGGTACCGACGCCGTCAGCCGAGCGACTTGAGTTCGACCTGCCGACGGCCGTGGTCGGTTTCGATCGAAACCGTCTCGGTCAGCGACTTGCGTGCGCGCTCTCGCCACGTCTCGACGGCCGTAGCGTGGCGTTTGCGCCGCTGGTCCGGTGTGAGTGACGGATCGCCCGAATCGGCGGGCTGTTCGCCGTCTTTCGTCCGGAGTTGCGGGTACGACGCACGCGCCTCAGCGTCGAGAACGTCGGCGGGATCGACGTGAACCGCCCCGGTCAGTTCAGCGTCATCGCGCCGGTAGACGTGAATCCGGGCCCGCATGCGGCCGTGAAACGGTGGCGTAATTCGCAGGACGGCCTCGCCGGGATTTTCCTGCGTATAGGCGTAGGCGTCGACAACGTCCGCCGGCGAGACGGCAATCGATCGGATCGCCGTCGGGTCGTCCTCCGCATCCATTATCGGGCGTTTGGCCTCCAATCGGTTAAGTACCGTCGTCCGGCGATACGGGCCGCTCGGGATCGGAACCGACGCCAGCACCAGTCGCCGGCCGAAAAACCGTCGCCTCGACCTCCGTCGAGACCCCGTAGGCCGCCCCTTCGACTGACGACGGGAGCGTGAACTCGGCGTCTCGGTAGTGCGCTCGCAACGAGGCGCGAACCGCCTCGCGAACGCAGGCCCGCGTTGCCGCTCCGACCGCGGTCGCGCTGCCGCTGAACTCGGCGCGACGGCCGGTCGGATCGTGACCGACGACGACCGCATCCGTGGTCGTCCCCGGAAACCCGGTTTCGGCGAGCAGCGTCGCGGTTTTGGCCTCCGTCGCAACCGCGAGGAGGTTCGTCAGCGCGCCGGGTGCGAGTTCGCGAGTCGTGCTGACGATGACGTTTACGGTACCGGTCCCCGGTTCCGAACTGTCGGCGTCGGTGCTGGCGCCAGCGTCGGGATTCTCCTCGGTGGTGACGGTCGAGCCGAGTTCAGTCGCGGATTCGCGACCGGAAAGCGAGCCGCCGCTCGGGTCCATCGGGAGGGCTGCGGGGTTCGAGATGCCGGCGGTCGCGTACGCGGTGACGGAGCCACAGCGTGCGCCGCGAGCGTCGTCGATGTCGACGCCGGTGAGCAGGGCCGGTCCGGGCAGCCTTCGGCTGGCATCCCCACTGTCGCTGTTCGCTTTCCCCTCGCTCTCCCCGAAACGGCCACCGCCGCAATCGCGTTCACGAACGCCAACTCCCGCCCGGTCGAGTCGGTCGACGATGTACGTCCCGAGATCCCGTTGCCCCCACCCGTCGGGAACCGAGAGGTTGTACGCGCAGTCGCTCGTCCAGCGACCGCCGTTCCAGCCGCTCGAGAGCCACTCCGTCCCGGGTCGGCGAATCCTGAGCACCCCGTCGCGCCGAACGGCCTCGTACGCGAACTCTCGCCCCGACATCAGCTAGCGCCACCACCGTCGTCGGTGTCACCGGCACCGACACCGAGCGCGGCGAGCAACCGATCGTTCGAGTCCCGGTCCTTGACCGCAACCCGAACGTGTGACTCGAGGGTCCGAAAGGTCCGCGCGTCGCGGACGGCGACGCCGCGCTCTCGCGCCGACGCGAGCACGTCCCCAACGTCGCGGCCACCGACGTCACACAGCAGGTACGGCGCATCGGAATCGCACACGTCGAATCCGAGTTCAGCGTCGAGCGTCTCGCGAAGCCGCGCGCGCTCGCTGGCGACGCGCGAACGAGTCGCGCGGATGAACTCGTCCTGACGCAGGCAGTATGCGCCGACGCGTGCGGCCGGCGTACCGAGCGACCACGCTCGACGGGCCGTCTCGAGGGCGTCGCGGCGCTCGCCGGTGGCGACGGCGAAGCCGGCGCGGAGTCCGGGCAGCCCGAACAGTTTGGTGAGCGAGCGCGCGACGATGACGTTTTCACGGTCGAGCGTGGCCGCCGACGGACGCTCGGTGAATCCGAGGAACGCCTCGTCGACGAGGAGGGTCGTCCCGGCTTCCGCACAGCGAGCGGCGAAGGCGGCCAGATCGTCCGGATCGACCACGTCGCCGGTCGGGTTGTTCGGCGTGCAGACGACCGCGAGCGAACAATTTTCAAGCGCCACCTGGCGCAGATCACAGCAGTCGTCGTACCGGACGAACCGCGGCGTCGCACCCTGTAATCGGACCTCACGGGCGTACTCGCCGAAACTGGGGTAGGGGACCAGCGCCTCGTCGCCGGGCTCGAGTTCGAGTTCCATCACCAGTCGAATCGCGGCCAGGCCGCCCGGCGTCGGGATTACTCGGTCGGAATCGCAGTCGACGAACGCGGCTGCGGCGGCCCGGAAGTCGGCGTAGTCGTCGTCGGGGTATCGGCGGGCGGCCTCGAGTGCGTCGGCGTATACGTCGTCGACGCCCGCGGGCGTCGACGGGTTGGTGTTCGCCGAGAAATCGAGAACGTCCGGGTCGGGGTCGCCGCCGTGGTGGACGCGGCTCCCGGCGCGGATCGACTCAGGATCCATCCTCGTCCCCCGTTTCCATCTGGCTCGGGTCTCCGACCCCCTCGCCGTCGGCATCGATTCCGAGCCGCGAACAGACGAGTTCGAACCGCTCTCTGACCGTTGCCATCTCGCCGTCCGGAACCAGTGAGAGCGCACCGCCCATCGCGACGCCCTCCTTCGCTTCGCCGGCACGGTAACGGTCCATCGCGACGTGCTCGTTCCCGTGGCGGTCGAAGCCCGGATCGGTGACCGTGAGTTCGCAGTCGAGTTCGCCACACGCCTCCCGAAGGGGTTGGCCCTGTTCGGCCGCGACGAACGAGGTCGTCGCGATTTCGAGCGCGGCGTCGACGCCGGCGTGGCGGAGGACGGCGGCGACGGCGACCATCTGGGTGCCGCCCGCGAGCGTCACGTCGGCTCCCGACTCGAGCGCGCCGGCCGCGACGCCCGCGACGGTCGGCTGGACCGGGTCGCCGACGGATCGAATCGCCGCAAACGGGTCCGCCGCGCAGTCGCCGGGTTCGAGATCGCTCGCCGCGAGGCCCTCGGAGACGACGCGGCGCTTGCGCTCGACCGGATTCTCGGGCAGCGACGACGAGACGCTCGTCGGCTCGCCCAGCGCGGTGAGCACGCCGAGCGCCGTCGTCGTCCCGCCGGGAATCGTCTCGCCGATCACGAGTTCACTCTCGCCGGCCGGCAGGCTCGCGCCGTAGCCGTACGCGCGGTCGAAAATCGCCGCCGCGCCGGGGACGGCCGCCGGTTCGCGGATGTCCGTCCCCGGTTGGACGCCGAGGTCCACCGTCGGCGAACTCGTCGGCTTCGCGAGGCCGGCGTCGACCACCGTTACGTCGAAGCCGACGACCTCGCGGACGGCCCGCGTGACGGCGGCGGGCGTCGGGCAGCCACTCGGGCTGACTGGCGTTACGGGCGAGCGCGCGGGCGCGCCGAACTCGAGGATCTCAACGTCTGCGGACGGCGTATGCGCCATGAGCTCCGGCGCCGCACCGGCGGCGCTGATGCCGTCGACGAGCGCCGTGTCGGTCGTTCCGGCGGTGAGGATGATGCGTGTCATTGGGATGGGTCGTTATCGATCGGTCGAACGACGGATGCGTTCGGTCGCAAGTCGGGCGTCTTCGCGGCGGTTCACGTTGATCGCGAGTCGCGGATCGTCGGTTACGTAGGTCATGGATTCGGCGGTGGAGTCGTCCGCCGTGGCGTCGACAACGTTGATGCCGGTCGGGACGAGTTCGTCGGGCGAGGTGGCCGTGTCGAGTCGGGAATCGATGCTGGTTCCGAGTCGTCGTTTACGGGCCTCGGGGACGCAGACGGTCAGCGAGCCCGCGTGACCGCGGTCGTCGTAGACCGTGAGTACCTCCTCGACGACCGCAGCGTCCAGAAGCGGAAGGTCGGCGGCGACGGTGAGTATCGGCGTCGTTACGTCCGGTCGGTCGAGAACCGCCCGGAGGTCGGCGACGTAGCCGTCACCGGCGGTGCTGATCGTCGTCACGGGACCGTCGGAAGCGGAGAGGTGGTCGCGGGTTTCCGGCGCGTTCGGCGATACCGCCGCGTAAACCACGCCGATGCGGCTCTGTACGAGCGCGGTCACGACGCGGTCGACCATTGCAATACCGTCGATCGGGTACAGCGGCTTCTCGCGGTCGCTCTCGAGGCGCGTTCCCTTTCCGCCGCACATCACAAGAGCGTCCACGCGATCACCCCCGCGTGCACGCCGGCGACGCGCCCCAGCTCGTTCGCCGCGCCGAAGATATCGCCGTTGATCCCGCCGAGGTGGCGGTTCGCCCAGTACCAGGGGAGGGTGACGCCCCCGATTCCGCCGCAGACGGCGACCGTCGCCGGATGCGGCCAGCCGATCGTCGCCGCCGAAAGGACGACTGCCGCCGGGACGAGCCACGATCCTGAACTCGCGGCCTCGGTGAACTGCCGGCCCATTCCCTCGTAGGGTGCGCGGCCGAAGCAGGCCATCGACGCCATGCCGAACTTCGCGCCGATTTCGGCTCCGATTGCGACCGTCACCGCCGTCAGGACCGGCAGTGAGGCGAGACCGAGCCCCGCGAGTGCGAGCCCGGCGACGGTGATCGCCACCGCGAGAATTGCACCAACACCCGTCGTCGTATCCTTCAGGACCTCCCGGCGGCGGTCGGAATCACCGTGGACTACGAGCGCGTCGCCGAGGTCGGCGACACCATCGAGGTGGTTGATCCCCATCACCGCGTATACGGCGAGGAGGTAACCGAACGCGACGGTCGGCGGTGCCAATACATCGGCCGCGAGTAACGGGAGTGCAGCGACCGCTCCCGCGGCGAGTCCGACGAGCGGAAAGGCGGCCGGCGTCGAGCGGAACGCGTCCCAGTCGCCGTCGTGGTGGTTGACCGGGAACCGCGTCAGAAAGCCGAGCGCCCCGCGAATTGCGCGGCCCCAGCGTCTGACGTTTACGACCATTGATCCACCCCCACGGAAAGTAATTCGACCGACGAGTTCAACGTGCCGCCCACCGGCCCATCCGCGACGCCGGACGCAGCAGCGAGCGAAGCGACTCCGACCGATGCGACGATCGCGAACAGGATCGCGACGGCTGCTGCCACCCCGACAACAGTCGTCGCTCGCGAACCGTCCGCCAGCGTCGGCAGCGGCGCTGTCGGATTGAGGTCGTACACGCCCGGTTTCGTGAGCCGAACGGAGAGCGCGCAGGCGAGCGTCGCCATCGGCCAGCCCGAGTTCGGCGACGGCGGAGCGCGAGTCCACGCGGTGGCGCGGCGGATCGCGAGCGGATCCACAGTAGCGAGTGCGATCGCCGCCGCCGTCACGCGGGCGGGAATCCACATCACGACATCGTCGAGGCGCGCACTCGCGCTGCCGATCGGTTTCGACGGATACCCGAGCATCGAATCCAGCGTGTTGACGCCTTTGACCCAGGCGGCGACCGCCGCGGCTCCCGGGAGCGAGACGGGAGCGAGCACCGCGAACGGGAGCACCGTCGCCACGACGCCGTCGGCGAGGTTTTCGGCCGCGCTCTCGACCGCCGCGCTACGGATCTCGGCCGGCGATAACGACGACACGTCCCGTCCGACGAGTCCTCGAACTCGACTACGAGCCGTTTCGAGATCCGTCGCGTTCCCTACAGTCGCGCTCACGACCTCGTCGGTCAGCGCGAGCAGCGACCGGAGACTCATCGTCAGAAAGAGGACGACCGCGGCGATTGCGGCACCGAGCAGCGGGAAAATCGTCGTGGAAACGAGGACGGCAGCGCCAGCGACGCCTGCGGGGACGAGCGGAACCAAGAGTGCAATTGCGCCTCCGACGAGACGCTGTCGCCGCTCGCTCTCGCTCCACTCGCGATCGAGTGCACCGACGAGACGGCCGAGCCAGGCGACGGGGTGCATCGAGTTCGGTGGCTCGCCGATGAGCCAGTCGAGTCCGACTGCGACGACGAGGACGATGACCGTCGTCAGCACCGTGGACCGTCCTCCGTGTTCGTGACGGGACGCCACGCCGGCTCCCGTTTCACGAGTTCAGGTCACCTCCAGGGCCGCGAGCCGATCCGCAATCGCGTCGAGGTTCGGTAGACGCGTTCGGGCAGTCGGTTCCGCGTCAGCGTCGAGAATCAGCGCCGTCCCGTCGACGGCTTCGACGCCGCCGTCCGTTCGCGGATCGTCGCCGACGTGGACGAGTTCGGACGGCTCGACGCCGAACTCGTCGGCGGTCACCTCGAATATTTCGGGTGCCGGCTTGCGCCAGCCACAGCCGACGCTCGTGACGATCGCGTCGAAGTCCTCGCGTGTGAGTTCCGATCGAACGAGCGTTCGTCCGACGAGTTCGGGGACGCTACAGTTCGAACAGAGGGCGACGGCGTGGCCCCGGGAGCGAGCGGCCTCGATCGCCTCCCGTGCGCCCGGTCTGGTCTCGACGGCGGGATCGAACGCCGCCACGACCGCCCGTCTGGGAACGTTGCCGCCGAACTCGACGCCGCGGCTCGCGAGCGCGCGAGAAACGTGCGCTGGGAGGGGGGTCTCTGCGCCCGCAGGTGCATCGATGTGCACTTCGGTATACGCGTCAGCCCAATCGTCCGGAACCGAGACGTCGCGGCTCTCGAGTTCGGTTGCGATGGCGGCGGCTGGATCGGTCGGATAGTCGGCGGTGACGAGCGTGTCGAAGAGATCGAACGAGACTCCCACGCTCGTGTGACTAGCCCAAGTTGACTTTATGGTCGCGGTTTTGGCGAGGCCGTCCTGGTGGGAGTCAGCGCCGTGAAAACGAACGGAACAGAACGGGGTAGTAATCGAACGGAAGCAGGGCCGGGAGTCAGTCGAGTCGAGCGAACGCGAGGTTACCCGAAATGTTCTTGATGTAGATGTCGACCACGTCGCCTTCCTGTGCGCCGGGGACGAAAATCGTGTACTCGCCCTTTTCTGCGACGCCGTCGCCCTTGCGTCCGGTGCCAGTGATCTCGACAGTGTAGGTCTTGCCCTCTTCGACGGCCTCCTGCTGTTGTTGCTGTTGGGTGCTCGCCGAGCGCTTGGTGACGGGGCGGAACGCACCGCAGGCGTCACAGCGCAACATCGGCGTCCGGTCCTCGCGCACGAGACGAGTGTCCGGCAGGCCACACTCCGAACAGAGAACGTATTCGTCGACGTAGGCCTCGACGGCGGCGTTAAAGTCCTGCTCCGAGAACGTCCCGTTGTACCGACCACGCCCGTCCTCGAATTTGCCGCTTGTCCCCATCTCGCGCTGGATAAATCGGTGCAGGTGTTCGTCCTCGCGCGAGAGCACATCGGCGATCTCGCCCAGGTTCGTAAACCGCGTAAACGCGCCGTCTTTTTGCGTTTCCGCATCCGGAATCTGTAACCGCTGCTCGTCGCCCCCAATGTCGGGGACATCGTCCATTGCTCGGTCGAGACTCGACTCGTAATCCATACACGAAACCAGACGACGCTGACGTAAATCGGTTCTGCTATCACGCTCCGGGGCCCGAATTGGCCTCGTCAGCCCTTAAAGCGAGTCGCTCCCACTTTCGCCAAGCGACCCCTGTTTTTCCTCGTCTAGCCGCGAGAGATCGCGCTCCGGATTCGCTTCGTTCGGACTCCCCGCCTCGCCTGTAATCTCTCCGTAAATCGCCTCCCGCGCTTCCTCCTGGCTGTCGAACTCTTCGTTGGCCAGCCGATCGAAGACGCTCCCGAGAGATTCCGTCTCGTTCGGCATATCGATCGGTTCGCTGCCGTACTCCGCCGCGATTTCTTCGCCCGTGATCGGGTACTCCATCTCGCCGAGGTGGCGGTTGACATCTTCGAGAATCGACTCGGTGGTGTCCGCTCGCTGGGATTTTCGCTGTTCGGCACGATCCTGAGCACGATCACGATCCGGTTCTGAACGATCCTCGCTCATACGCGCGGTATCACCACACGACCCAAAAGCCGACGGCCGGCGTTTGCGTGCTTGCCGTCGTCGGACGATGGGGACCCCCTTCGAGATCGAAGGGCGATCGACATAGGTTGCCATCGTCGCAGCCATTTATCCGCTCGCTGCGTGTTGTTTAACTGCCTGCGGTAGTTCCAACACCACCATCACCACCTACCACTACCGCACGGCTTAGCCGGTTTCTGGCCCCTTTCCGATACGCTCGGCCAAAGCAAACTGGATCGGGTGGACACCGATCTCCCCGCTTCTTCCGCCTCTCTATCTATGCGTAATCTCACTATTGCCGAAAATGGAATAGAGCCCGTTCCGCTGCGGTGATCGCTGTGTTATCTTCTGCTCGCTGGACGATCGTCACCCAGACCACCCCGAATTTCCATTACAAAATTCGCCAGCAAGGGAGACTCCCGAGTGGAAACGAGCTTCACTCCGGATTCACCGGTTGCTTCTCCGAACAAGAACCAGGGCGTACAAGCTCGAAAACTGACGCAAACGTCACCATCCGGTTTTGACTACAGTCCGGCGAGAATCCGAGTCCGCCCTCCCCGATTTGAACGGGGGGCAAGTCGATCTACAGTCGACTGCTCTACCAGTCTGAGCTAAGGGCGGGTGCACTCAAACGTAGTCGCCGAACGGAACATAAGGGTTATTATTTCAGCTGCTGGAATGAGTTTGGTAGCACGTAACAGCATGATTGATATAGGTGGCTCATCAATAGTCCTGTATATCGGGTTATGAGTAAGATCACGTTCCGCGCCGATGACGCCCTCGTCGACGAACTCGAGGCCCTCGATCTTTCGAAGAGCGAGGCAATGCGCCAGGCGCTTCGTTCGTACCTCGGTCACGAGGGGCCAGTCTCCGATACCCGCGCGGAGCGGAACGCGACAACCGATGCCGAATCTGGGAGTTCGGCACTCGATCGGACGCTCGACGAACTCGTCCGCGAACGCGTCGATGAACTCGTAGCCGAGCAGGTCGCGTCGCTTGTCGGCCAGACCAGTCCACAGGAGCCGTCATACGCCGGCGACAACCGACGTGGTGGACGCGTCCGCAACCGTGAGACACAGGACATCAATGTCACCGTCTCGCTCGCGGGGCAGGCGTTCCAGTCGGCTGACCAGCAATCTGAGACGCACGTGTCCGAACGAGCGTCGTCTGAAGACCCTATCAGAGGGCCAAACGACCAATCGGCTGATTCGGCACAGCGTTTACGAGCGAACTCGAGTCGAAACGCCAGCGGGCAGCCTTCACCGCACCAGGCCGACCAGGAACAGACTCAATCGGAATCGGTGCAAACGACGTGTGGACAGTGTGGCGAGCCCGTTGACGACGACCACGTCTACTGCCCGAACTGCGGGGAAAAATCCTCACGGCGATTGTTCTGTGAGTGCGGCGATGAGTTCAGATCCGATTGGTCGTTCTGTCCGGGCTGTGGACGCCGAACGCCAGCAGCGGACGTACTGGAGTCGAGGTAGCCGTAGACGCCAGATCGATGACTGTCGTAAGACAGTGATCGTCCGGATCGCCGGTAGTTTTATTATCCAAGACAGTATTCCGTTTATTCGCGTAAGACGGTCGTCTTACACCACATGCAAAACGGCGGAAATCGCCCGATGTCGGGCGGTTCCGGTGTAAGACACGACGTGTCTGACAGGGGCGCGCCACCGTCTTACCCTACGGGGAATATAACCATGGAGCGTGTGACACTGCGTATTCCGAAACAGCAGATCGACGAAGTAGAACAGTTGGTTGACTCGGGCGAGTTCCCAAACCGGAGTGAGGCGATCCGGTCGGCGGTCCGGGAAATGATCAACGAACAGTACGACGGCCACGGCGAACAGGCCGGTAAACACAACTGGGCCAAGGTGTAACGATGCAGGATATTGTTCAGGACGCCCTCGAGAACGCGGAACAGGAAGCCCGTGAGATGGACGCATCGATGGACGAAGACGAGTTCGGCGAGCCCCGGATCGTCATCGTCGGCTGCGGTGGTGCGGGGAACAACACCATCAATCGGCTGTACAACATCGGTGTCGACGGTGCTGACACGGTTGCGATCAATACGGACAAACAGCACCTGAAGATGATCGAGGCCGACACGAAGATCCTCGTCGGCAAGTCGCTCACGAACGGACTCGGTGCAGGTGGCGATCCGTCGATGGGCGAACGGGCGACGGAGATGGCCCAGAGTACGATCAAGGAAGTCCTCGGCGACGCAGACCTCGTCTTCGTGACCGCGGGGATGGGCGGTGGCACCGGCACGGGTGCCGCCCCCGTCGTCTCGAAGATCGCCAAAGAGCAGGGTGCGATCGTCGTCGGAATGGTCTCGACGCCCTTTAACGTCGAGCGCGCCCGCACGGTCAAAGCCGAGGAAGGTCTCGAGAAACTCCGCGAGCAGGCCGACTCCATCATCGTGCTGGACAACAACCGGCTGCTCGATTACGTCCCGAACCTGCCGATCGGCAAGGCGTTCTCCGTGATGGACCAGATCATCGCCGAGACCGTCAAAGGCATCTCGGAGACGATTACCCAGCCGTCCCTGATCAACCTGGACTACGCGGACATGTCCACGATCATGAACCAGGGCGGCGTCGCCGTCATGCTCGTCGGCGAAACCCAGGACAAGAACAAAACCGACGAGGTCGTCAAAGATGCGATGAACCACCCGCTGTTGGACGTCGACTACCGCGGTGCATCCGGCGGACTCGTCCACATCACGGGTGGCCCCGACCTCACACTCAAAGAGGCAGAAGGGATCGCGGACAACATCACGGAACGCCTCGAAGCCTCCGCAAACGTCATCTGGGGTGCCCGCATTCAGGAGAACTACAAGGGCAAGGTCCGCGTCATGGCGATCATGACCGGCGTCCAGAGCGCCCAGGTTCTCGGTCCGACGACGCAAAAGCAGGCCGACAAGTCCCGCGCCAGCATCGAAGGGCTCAACGATGCCGACTTCGACGCGAGCAACAACGTCGAATCCGGACGCAAACAGGGATTCGGCGCGCAGAGCGACGGCGGCCGAAGCGAACTCGAGAAACAAAACGGCGTCGACGTTATCCGGTAAACTCGTCGCTCTTCAGGCGATCGAGTGCAGTTTTGGTTTAAAACACACCGTGAGCGTCGGCCATGTATGACACGGCAGCATCTGTCGTACACATTGCATACAGCGACGCGGGTGAACGGTACACAGCGACGACATCGGAGATTCCGATTCGCGCTCTCACGGACTGCTGTCAGTCAGTTCCGGCGTACCCACGCGCTGTCCTGCGGTTGGGCCGGGAAATCGGTACAGCAAACCGTCTCAAACGAGCGCCTCGAGCAACGAACACTTCCGGCAGACCTCACGCGTCGTCGTCGACCCACACTCGACGCACTCCTGAAGGTCCGCACCGTCATCGCCGCTGAACTCGTCCGCCGCAATCTCCGCGACTTCTTCGTAGCCCGAGATGATCGAATGGCGCGTCCCGGGATGGTTCTCCTCTAACTCGTACAGCAACTGCTGGATCTCGCCGCGGTAGGCTTCGCTCGCGTGCGGACACTCCGTGATGTGCGCCGGGAGGTCCTCGAGATGGGCGTAGAGGGCGACCTCTTTCTCGGGAACGTCGCGAAGCGGTTTGGCGCGCGGCACGAACTCGCTCTGGTCCTCGCGTTTCGAGAGCGGGCCGAGACTCGCATCGAAGTGTTTGGCGATCTGTTCGACGTCGCCTTCGAGGAAGTTCATTAACGCCGTCTGGGCCTCGTCGTCCAAGTTGTGCCCCGTCAACAGCAGGTCGGCCTCGAGTTCATCGGCGTACGTCGAGAGCAGGTCTCGGCGGAAGACGCCGCAGTAGGCGCAGGCGGCCATATTCTCGGGGTCGTCCTCGACGACGTCGTCCATCCGAACGCCGAACTCCTCCGCGTAGGAGACGAGTTCGTGGTGAATGCCGAGGTCGTCGCTGAGTTCGACGCAGGCGTCGACGCTCTTGTCGCGGTAGCCCTCGATGCCCTCGTGAATCGTCAGGCCGACGAGTTCGATACGCGGGTCGTCGTCGAACGTGTCGTGGAGGAGCTGTGTGAGGACGACGCTGTCCTTGCCGCCGGAGAGGCCGATGACCCATGTTTGAGGGTTCTCGGGGGTTGCGTCCTGAGGGACGAGGTCGTCGCGTCGGATGCGACGGCGCACTCGTTTGGCGACGGATTCGCGGAAGTGATCGGCACAGAGGTGAGATCCGGAATAGGCGGCGTGCATGACCGCATCCTGGTCACACCGATTGCAGTCCATCGCGGAGAGGTTGCGGTCGAATGCGTATGTCGGTTTCGTCTCCATGGTCGCGGCCGGTCTTTCGCCGTCTCGGTCGCACCCGTCAGGAGACTCGCGTTCGAGCAGTGCGAAATCGCGCCTCAGGCCGGCACGATCGACCGCGCTTCGATAGCTTCGGCCCCATCTTCGAGGGCGTCGAGCAGGAGGTCGACGTAGTGCTCCCGCGTCGCGGAGGAAAAGAGTTCGTGACCGCCGTCGTAGAGGACGACGTGTTCCGCGGGGACGCGTTCGCCGATCGGGCGGAGGCTGATAACCGGGTCTCGAAGCGAGCAGAAGACGACCGCGTCGTGGTCGATCGTGAGCAGGTCCTGTTGGGCGTGGCGCGTCTCGCGGACGAACGCGGGCGAGACCCACTGCGGGGTCGTCGCGAGCTGGTGGTCGGTTGCCTGCTCACCGAGGGCATCGCGGTCCATTTCGCCGACGGGCAGACAGGGCAGCGTCGTCGGGAGCTTCGAAACCAGATCGAAAAGGGCGTCGGGATAGTCCGCGCCGTAGCCCCACCACGGACTCAGGTAGACGTGGTCGTCCGCGCCGTCTAACGCCTGGGCGACGAGTGCACCCGAACTGTGGGCCAACAGCTGGTACTCCTCGAGGTCGAGGACGTACTCCGCGATCGGCTCGAGCCAGTCCGCTTTGAAATCCTCGATGTTCGTCGGGAGTTCGAACGCGTGAACTCGATAGCCGGCGTCGGTCAGCTTCCCGATGAGCCAACTGACGTTCTCGTGGGTCCAGCGGTTGCCCCAGCCCATGACGAACACGAGTTCAGTGTCGCCGTCTTCGTTGAAGACGCGGTGTCGCATATCTTGGCATTCGATGTGATCGGATAAAAACCTGCTCTCTTGACACGATTCGCGCCGGCGTCCGACGGTGTCGGTGGACAGAGGCATCGACAACGCGCGGACACGAACACGGGGTTTACCAACGGCTTTGAGCGTACTCGACCGAGACGGCGTATGTTCGACTCGCTTCGCGCGCGACTCTACCGGATCGGGTTCAACCTCTTTCCGGCCTACCGCGGCACCGGCGGCCGCGTCACGTACATCGCGCCTGACTGGCAGGAGGTTCGGATCAAACTCCCGCACACCTGGCGGACGCGAAACTACGTCGGAACGACCTTCGGCGGCAGCATGTACGCCGCGACCGACCCGTTCTACATGATGATGCTCCTCAAGAATCTCGGCGACGAGTTCACCGTCTGGGACAAAGAGGCCGACATTCGATTTAAGAAACCGGGGCAAGAGACGTTGTACGCGCGGTTTACGATCAGCGACGAGGAACTGGCTGCGGTCCGCGCTGCACTCGCGGATTCGGAGACGGACTCGATCGATCGCCACTACACCGTCGACCTCGTCGACGCGGCCGGGACGGTGCACGCGACGGTTCGAAAGACGGTGTACGTGACGACCGATCGATCGAAGCGGGTTTGAATCGCCGCTGGGAGCAGGCGCGGGAACGGGGATGGGAACGCAATCGAAATCGAAATCGAAGCCGAAACCGAAAATGAAAACGAGAAACCGTTTTGCGACTCGAGACCCCACCAACCCATAATGAGTGGATTTGACCGCGCCGACGCGGTCGCCCGGCTCGAAGAACTCGTCGACACCGTCGAACGCGAACAGTTGCCGGTGCCCGTCCGCGAAGTCTGGGCCTTCGGCGACGTCGCGCTCGGCCTCGACCCGGTCGAACGCCTCGATGTCTACCTGACGAAGGACATCCTGTTGCGCGACGGGAGCGCGTCCGCCAGCGACACCGGAGACGACCCGGACGCCCGATTTCGCGACTCCCACGGCATTGCCGGCGTCGGCAAATCCGTCCGCGCCGACTGGGCCGACGACCATCCCGACCTCTTGCGAGCGAACGCGAACGGCCACGCCGCTCCCGAACGGTGTCTCGCCGCCCACCTGCTCGGCGACGAGGACGAGCCGATCCACCTCGAAGTCTGTAACGCCTCCTTCGAGGACAACGTCACCCAGCGTCTCCGCGGCGCGAAACGCCGTGGCGACTACACGCAACTGCTCGACCCCCGCGGCGTCTGCCTCTGGGCCGAGGGCACGAAAAGCGACGAGGCCTTCCGGAAACTCCGCGAGAGCGAACTCGCGCTGCCGACGCTCTCCGCGGCCCTGGAGATGCTCGGACTGGACGACGAGGAGGCGACCGAGGCCGCCCACGACCTCCACGCCTGGCGCGAGCAACAGGACGGCGTGACGGTTCGAGGCGACGTCGTCTGAGAACGGCGGGCTGTATTCTCCTACTCTCGGTTCTGTGCCGCCGGAATCGTCCGTGCCGCCGTCGCTTTGAACGACGCGCGCACCGCCGCGCCGGGTTCGAGTTCGAGTCGCTGCAGGCTCGTCCGCGTGATGACCGTTTGGAGGGTGAACTCGTTGCCATCGTCGTCACCGTCGCCACCGCCGCCGCCGAGATCGAGCGTAACTCTGGCGATGGCGTCGGCGGCGTCGATCGCCGTGACGGTTCCCGTAAACTGGTTTCGAAGGCTCGTCCGCCGCGGGTCGCCGCCGTCTGTGGCATCGCTATCGGTTGTCGACGCGTCGGACGCCGACGGATCGTCGGTCGCTGTCGCGTCGACTGTCGACGGATCGGACAGCACGACCGCATCCGAGCGGACGCCGACCTCGACCGTCCTCGCGTCGTCGGGAACGAGGGCGACGATCCGACCGATCGGCGTCTCGACCGTCCCGAGTTCACCAGTTCGATCGACCACGGTCCCCGGAAACACGGATTCGGTGACGCGGGCGACGCCGTCGAGTTCGGTCTGGTGGCGTTCGAACTGCTGGAGGAGATCGACAGCCGCGGGCGTGAGTTCGGTTCCGCCGCCGTCCGCACCGCCGCGGCGGCGTTTGGCGACCGCGCCGACTGCGTCCTCGAGTTCGACGACGCGACGCTGGAGGCGAGCGTACGAGCGCCCGAGCGCGTCGGCGGCGGCGTGCATCGAGCCGTGGCGGTCGATGGCTTCGAGCATCTCGACGTCCCGGCGGTCGATCGTCACGCCGTCGATGGCGAGTTCGGTTCGGTACCGCTTCTCGACGGTCACGGTGACCTCCGTCGTACGGGAATTGGTGGCATACGAAGACAATACAGCGCCATTAGTAAATCAACTCCCCGTCGATGAACTTTCGCGTTCGCGGGTCCTCCGGGTCTTCGAACATCGTCTTCGTCTCGCCGACCTCGATGATCCCGTCGCCGAGTAACACCGCAACCCGGTCGGCGACGCGCCGGGCTTGGTTCATGTCGTGCGTCGCGATCGCCACGCCGATCCCGCGCTCGCTCGCCTCGCGGACCGCATCCTCGATGACCGCCGTATTCCGCGGGTCGAGGTCCGACGTGGGTTCGTCGAGCAAGAGCACGTCGGGATCGAACGCCAGCGCCCGTGCAAACGCGACGCGCTGGGCCTCTCCGCCCGAGAGCGAACTCGCGTGCCGGTCGAGTTCGTCCGCGAGCCCGACCACGTCGAGCGCCTCGAGCGCCTCGCTCGTTCCGTCGCGCAACCCGACGAGGTCGGCGAACTCGCGGCGAAGGCGGTCGATCCAGGACTGGCGGACGTGCAGGCCGTACTCGGCGTTGCGTCGCACGCTCGCGTCGAAGAGGCTGGCGTCCTGGAACACCATGCCGATCCGCCGGCGGAAGGCGAGACGCTGTTGTGTCGTGATTTCCCAGACGTCGGTTCCGTCGTACTCCAGCGCCCCGTCGCGGGGCTGCTCGAACAGCGCAAGGAGACGCAGGAGCGTCGTCTTGCCGACTCCCGAAGGCCCGATGATCGCGACGACCTCGCCGGCGTCGATCGACAGCGAGACGGTTTCGAGGACGGTTTCGGAGCCGTATCCGTGCTGGATGTCGACGGCCCGGAGCGTCGGCGTCGACGTTGCTGTTGACGTCGATGTCGTCGTCGAAGACGGATCGTCCACCGTCCGTCCCGAACTCGCGTCCCTCGACGCCGTCGCCGACTCGTCCATCGTCATCGGTACCCTCCGTTGGTGCCCCCGAGGCGGATCACGAGCGCGTTGACGAGCAAGACGAGGACGACGAGAATCGCGCCGAGGAGAAACGCCGTATCGAACTGGCCGTTCCGGGCTTCGACGCGGATCGCCGTCGTAAGCGTCCGCGTGTAGGACTCGCCGTCCGATCCGACGATGTTGCCGCCCACGATGAGGACGCTGCCGATCTCGCTGATCGCCCGGCCGAATCCGGCGAGGACGGCGGTGACGAGTCCGTACCGGGCCTCTTTGATCGTGACGAGTGCGACATCGAGACGCGTCCCGCCCATCGCGAAGGCCGCATCGCGGACCTGCTGGTCGACGCTCGAGACGGCGGCGAGGCTCACGCCCATGATGACCGGCGTCGCGAGGACCAACTGGGACAGGATCATCGCCTCGGTCGTGAAGATCAGTTCGAGCGAGCCGAGCGGCCCTTGATTGGAGACGAGAAACAGGACCGAAAGCCCCACGACGACGCTCGGAAAGCCCATTCCGGTCGTGATGACCGACCGCAGAAAGCCCTTGCCGCGGAACTCGGTAAAACCGAGCACGAGCGCGACGGGGATGCTCAGGAGGGTACTCAGGGCGACGGCGACGAGACTGACGTAGAGCGAGACCTCGATGATGCTCCTGATGTAGATCCACTCGAAGGGGAACTCGGATTGGAGCGGGGCGATCGCCGCCACGTGCGGCGCCTGGCCGAGGCAGTCGCTACAGTCGGCCATCGACGCGGCGCTCGTTCGGATGATACTCACGATCGGTTCACCGGATTCGTCCTCGGGTATCGTCTCGTTGCTCGGTCACGCGTTATCACCACGTCGATTACGTCTCGTCGTCGCTTTGCCACCCCTCGGGGACGTACTGCTGGAAGTTCGGGTCCTCGCTTAACGCATCGGGGTAGAACAACTGCTCGCCGTTTGCCGTGTACTCCTCGATGATCGATTGCGCCTCGGGACTCGTCACGTAGCCGATGTACGCCATCGCCAGCGTGTACTCGACGTTGTCGTGAATCTCGGGGTTGACCGCGACGATCCCGTACGGGTTCGAGAGCAGTTCCGGCCCGCCCTCGATCGGTCCCTGCACGTGGATCTCGAGGTCGAGATCACTGCGCATCGAGAGGAAGGTTCCCCTGTCCGAGAGCGTATAGGTCCCGTCCAGGTTCGCCTGGTTCAACGCATCACCCATGCCGGATCCGATACTGCGATACCACTCGCCCGAGGGCTCCCCGAGCGACGTTTCGCCCCAGAGTTCCTGTTCTTTCGTGTACGTCCCCGAATTATCGCCGCGGGAGACGAACGTCGAACCGGTGTCGGCGATCGCTTCGAACGCCTCGACAACCGACTCGGTGCCGTTGATTCCGGCCGGATCGTCGGGCGGCCCGACGACGACGAAATCGTTGAACATCAGATCGCGCCGGTTCACGCCGTAGCCGTCCTGCATGAACTCGTCCTCGAGCGAGCGGGCGTGGACCATCACCACGTCGGAATCGCCGCGGCGAGCCGTTTTGATGGCGTTTCCGGTCCCCTGTGGAACCGGTTCGACCGTCACCCCGTAGTGCTCCTCGAACGGCGGGTTGAGTTCGCTTAGAAGCCCCGAATCGTCGGTGCTGGTCGTCGTGGTAAGTGTGAGCGACGCGCCGCTCACGTCCGGCATATCGTCGCCTTCGTCCGATCCACCGTTTCCGAGACAGCCCGCACTGCCGACGGCGAGACCACCCCCGACTGTCGCGATGAACGCTCGGCGTTGTATCGACATCGATATATCGTTATCATTCGGTGTGCAAATAGCTATGGGGAACTCGTAACCGGAGGTGGTTACAATTCTCCGAGCCGGTGATCGAACGCCCCTCCGTGCGACATTCTGAAACCGGCCGGCTGCCGACAGTAACCGCCGGCCGTTTCACTGCAGCGTGAACGCGGTAGGGGTTCGTGACTGTGATCGTGATTGCATGCTCGAATCGTCGCACACGGACAGCGGTCGGCGATATCGCGCCGTCTGACCCAGCCTTGGCCCGCGGCGGGGAGGACGAGCGTCACGCCGAGCAATGGTTGAATCGTCGCCGTCCCGGCCCTTCGTCAGTCGATAGGTTCGGGTCCGCGTTCTAGAACTCGGTACAGACCGGGATACCCAGGGTGTCGTACTCGCCGAGGCGGTCCATCACGTCGGGCACGTCCTCGAGCGAACAGGTTTCCGTGACGATCGTTCCCGGATCGATCGTCCCCGCCGTCATCATCCGGAAGATTTCGTCGTACTCGTTCGGCGGCATACCGTACGAGCCGTAGAACTCGCGTTCGTCGGTGACCATCGTATCGATCGGCACGGCGATCTCGCCGGCCTCGTCCGACGTCGTCATCCCGATCTGGAGGTGCTGACCGCCCTTTCCGAGCGAGTTCACCGAGTTTTGAACCGTCTCCGCGACGCCGAGGGCGTCGATCGAGACGGCGACGCCGCGACTCCGCTCGGTGTGGGCTTTCACGGCCTGCGGAACGTCGTCGACGGCCGTCGCGTCGACGGTCTCGACGGCACCGACTTCCTCGGCCATGGCGAGTTTGTCGGCGGCGATGTCGACGGCGATCACGTTCGCGCCGAGCGCGCTCGCGACGTGGGTCGCGGAGAGTCCGACGCCGCCGCAGCCGTGGACCGCAACCCAGTCGCCGGCGGTGACGTCCACGCGGTGAACGACGCCGTGGAAGGCGGTGGCGAACCGACAGCCCAGACCCGCGACTTCCGCGGCATCGACCGAGTCGGGAACCTGAACGAGGTTCTGGTCGGCGTTTCGAACCGGGTACTCCTCGGCGAAGGCACCCTGCTGGAACGGGACGAATCCCATCGGAACGGACCGTTCGCAGATGTTCGCCCGTCCCGCTCGACAGTGGGGACACGTCCCGTCGCTCAGGTTGAACGGATTCGTCACGCGGTCGCCCTCGCCGACGCGCTCGACGTTCTCGCCGACCTCGACGACGCGACCGACGGGTTCGTGGCCGAATATCAATCCCGGCGACGGGACCAGTCCGATCCAGTCCCAGTCGCCCTGCCACGCGTGCCAGTCGCTCCGACAGATGCCGCAGGCTTCGGTCTCGACGACGACGCCGTCCGGCTCGCACTCCGGCCGATCTACGTCCTCGACCGCGAGCGGTTCGTCCACGCCCTGGAACACGACTGCTTTCATAGCCGGTCACACGAGATCCGCCCCCATAAAATTAATCATCGATCATTATGTAATGGGCGCAGCTATCGACGCGCCACAAGCGCCGCCATCCGAGGCGGGTCGCCGACCGCTAGCGCTCGGTCAGCCCATCTTCGGAACGCCGCCCAGATTCACCTTCACCGTCTTCACCTGCGAGTATTCCGCGAGCGCCTCTTCGGCGAGTTCACGTCCCGTCCCGCTTTCCTTGTAGCCGCCGTGGGGTGCCGGATCGAAGAGGTCGTTGTAGGTGTTGATCCAGACCGTCCCCGCCTCGAGTTCGGCGGCGAACTCGTGGGCCGTTCGGAGGTCTTCGGTCCAGACGCCCGCGGCGAGGCCGTAGGACGTGTCGTTCGCTCGTCGAAGGACCTCCTCGGGGTCGCGCCACTCGAAGACGGAGAGTACGGGGCCGAACACCTCCTCGCAGCCGATGCAGTCGTCGTCGCCGACGTCGGTCAACACCGTCGGCCGAACGAAGGGTGCTCCCTCGAGTTCACCTTCGATCCCGCCGGTTCCACCGGCGGCAACCGTCGCGCCCTCGGCGACGGCCGTCTCGACGTACTCGCGAACGCGCTCCCGGTGTGCGTGGTCGATCATCGGTCCGACGTCCGTCGCGGGGGCGAGCGGATCGCCGACGACGAGGCCGGCGACGGCATCGCGAAGGCGTTCGATGAACTCGGCGGCGATGTCTTCGTGGAGGTACAGCCGCGAGCCGGCGGTACACTGCTGGCCGGAGTTGAAGAAGATACTCACGAGCGTCCCCTCGATCGCCCGCTCGAGATCGGCGTCGGGGAAGACGATGTTCGGACTCTTGCCGCCGAGTTCGAGCGAGGTCGGCGTAATCGTCTGTGCGGCGTTCTCGAGGGTTGCGACGCCCGCCGCGCGCGAGCCGGTCAGACTCAGTTTGTCGATGTCCTCGTGAGAGGTCATCGCTGCCCCGACCGCGTCGCCGGTACCGGTGACGACGTTGACGGTCCCCGGCGGCAGCACTCGGTCGCAGATTCGCGCGACCGCGAGGGAGGAAAGCGCGGCTCGCTCGGAGGGCTTGAAGACCACCGCGTTGCCGGCTGCAAGCGCCGGGCCGAGCTTCCACGCGACGAACATCGCGGGGAAGTTCCACGCGGAGATCGCGCCGACGACGCCGTAGGGCTCCCGGTGCGTGAAGACGCGTTTTTCGTCCCCCGTCGGGACGACGCGCCCTTCGTCGGTCGAGCGCGCGAGCGCCGCGAAGTGGCGGAACTGCTCGACCAGCACCTCGCAGTCGACAAACAGCGCGTGGAGGTTCGGCTTCCCGGTCTCGAGGCTGTCGAGTTTCGCGATTTCCGTCGTCCGACCTGCCAGCCGATCGGCGATCTCCCCGAGTCGGTCGGCCCGTTGTCCGGGCGTGAGCTGTCCCCAGCTCCCCTCGACGGCCGCCCGTGCGGCCTCGACGGCCCGGTCTACGTCCTCGGGAGTGCCGCGTTGTACGGTCGCGAGTTCAGCGCCCGTCGTCGCGTCGATGGCGACGCCGTCCTCGCCCGTCGCGGCGTCGACCCACTCGCCGGCGATCAGGTGCCCGTACCGCTCGCGCGAGACGACCGTCTCGGCCGCGGCCCGGTGGCGTTCGCGGACGGCGTCGCTCACCTCGTAGCGCGCCCGGTCGTAAAACTGCTCCTGCATCGACGATCACCGGCCCTCCGGCGCGCGGCGGCCGCGGATCGGTGCCGGTTCGAGCGCGACGATTGCCCAGCGTTCGGTTCGTGGTGGCTGTGTGTGAATCACATGCATCTATGGACAAGCCATCGTCGCTCCCGCTCGTCAGCGTGATCCCTCGGAAACGCGGGGCTCTTTAAACGGGAAGCGACCGCCTCACCGGATCGCATGCCCAACGCGACAGCGGTCGGCGACAGACGGCTCACAGCGCGTCGAGACCGAGTAGTTCGTTCTGGACGCGCTCGCCCACCCGAATCTCACAGTCCGCTCGCGGGGACGAACAACACAGCAGCACGTAGCCGTCGGCCTCCTGGTCCGGCGTGAGCGCCGTCCCGCCACCGTCGAGGTCCCCCGCGAGCAGTTCGCCGGCACACGAGGTACACATGCCGTTCCGACAGGAGTGGGGCAGTTCGAGTCCGGCTCGCTCGGCCGCGTCGAGGACGAACTCGTCGGGGGCGACCTCGATCGTCTCCGTCCCGTCCTCGAAGTAAAACGTGATCTCGTACATCTCCGTTTAGATCCGCTGGCGAAGCTCGTACAGTTCCAGCGCCTCCAGGCGCGGATCGCCGGTCCCCACCTCGTCGTGATCGAGACTGGTGCCGCTGATACTCTCGTTGAACGAGGTGCTGACGCCCTCGTCCTCGAACGTCGAATCCATGATGTAGGCGACGTTCTCGCGGACCTCGTCGGCGCTCTGGCCGAGTTCGGCGGCGGCGTCCTCGATCGCCTCGGCAACCTCCTCCTCCGTAGCGGTGAACTCGGCTCCGCGCGCGAGTTCGGTTAGTTCGGTCGGTTCGGTGTCCGCGTCGGTCGCAGTGGCGGTGTCGGCTGGCGCATCAGTCGCGTTCGTGGGGTCCGCGTTGTCCGTCATATTATCGCCCTCCGTCGGCCGCGGCTTCGACGCCGCGCTTTCGCTGGTACAGGTCCCGATACGTCCGAACCGCGTCGTCGATGTCCCTCTCGAGACACTCCTGGTGGCGGTCGGCGACGCGGCCGACGACGGTCCGGTGGTCCATGTCGAGATCGAGCGCTTCGTTGAACTGGCCGTCGATGAGGTGTCCGACCCGCATCAGGAGGTCGTTAAAGTTGATTTCGAGCGGATCGTCGACGGCGTCCGTGAACATGTAGCCGAAGTCCGCGACCGCCGGGACGTTCTCGTACAGAACGTCGACGATCGCCTGGCTGACTCCCTGGAACTCGGGTTCCCCGGCGCGTTCCTTCGCGATGAGTTCGGAGAGCGCTTCGACGCCGTGGGTCATGTGTCGTCCCTCGTCGGTGCTGATGAACTTGAACCCGTGATTCAAAAGCGGTAGCGGCGCGTTCCGGGAGAGTTTGTTGATCGAGTAGAAGCCGCCGCGAGCGAGCAGTCCCTCGACGATCATGTGGTAGACCGTCAGCGCCTTCGCGATGTCGACCGGGTCCCTCGAGTGGGCGGCCCTGGCCGTGAGTTGGCCCTGCCGATCGAAGATTTCGCCGAGGCCGGTCGCCTGGACGATCGGGATCCGAGCGCCGCCGCGTTTCGGGTTGAGGTCGGCGAACACGTCCTGCTCGCCCATCACCTCGTGCATGTACACGTCGAGGAACTGCGTGTGCTTGTGCTCGGTCAGGGTGAACATCGTCATGTACATCTCCATCTCCTCGTTGTCGTCGAAACACGGCGCGCCCGCGATGCGCTGGAGGTGGTGACTCGCATCCTCGCCGACGGCGAACTCGCCGTCAAGGAATCCCGACAGCAGGTATCGAATCTGCTTTCGCTCGCCGGGTTCGAGCGATTCCCAAATCGCTCGGTCCTCCTCGAAGCCGACCTCGTCGAACAGTTTTTCGACGTTCCACGTCCCGAGCTCGACCCCCTTCTGGAAGAGGTCGTACCACTTACTCGAGGTATCGATCCGTTCGGCCTGGAATCCTGACTGTGTGGTAGATTGTGACACAGGAACGCTTCGCCGCAGTTACCAATGAGCGTACCCGCTCGAATACGCGGGAGTTGAAGTCCTTCCGCTCGCGTTTCTCTCGTCCGCCTCCGTCCGGCCGGGCGAGCGGTTGTCACTCGCGTGGTAAGGGTTATGCGAGCCAAGAGCCCGCGCGGGACACACGACGGCGTGATCCACCGCGGCCCGCCGCTCAGAACAGGTGCCGCGCGTCGGTCTCGCCGGCGACATCACCCATCGCCGCCGCCGCATCCCCGTAGTGAAGCACTCGCGTCACGTCCCCGTCGAGCGCCATCTCGTTCGACATCACCGACTCGATCACGTCGGCACCCTCGACGAGTTCGGACCAGGTCTCGTAGGGCGCTTCGAGTTCGAATCCCGGATCGCGAGCCGACGGATCGGCGACGAGTTCCGCTCGCTCGCAGTCGCCGTCTTCGAGCGCGAGATGGGCGTACACCGTCGATCCGTCGACGACGTACGCCTCCAGTTGTGCGAGCAGTGACTCGAGGTCGCCCCGAATATGCGTCTCGAGCGCCGGCCAGACGACGGTCGGCACGTCGGCGAGCGCGACGGTCGAGAGTGCCCGTCGGAATCGAACTCGTTCGTCGTCGTCGTTGCCGTCGCCGTCGGCGGCGGCGAATCGCTCGTCGAAGGCCGGCGTCGCCGTCTCCCGTAACCGATCGAACTCGGTGGCGGAGAGCGCGTCGATCCGGTCGAATAGCTCGGCGGTCAACGCGTCGGGAAGGTCGCCGAGCGTCGTCTCTTCGAGGGGAAGGTGCGTCAGGACGAAGCGGAAGTCGCCGTCGAAACCGACGCCCCAGCCCTCGCTCGCCGCCGCGTACGCGTCGTCTTCGGCGAGGTTCCTGCGGTAGCTCTCGAGCCATTCTTCGGACGGAAACCAGTCGGCCATGCGTGTACGCACTGCAGTCGATCGCTTCAGCGTTCGTCCGCGAATCCGAGGGAGTATATATCGGTCCCCCGGGAGCGACTGACGAGAGTAACGAACTGATGTACGGACTGACAGGAGCAGCGAACGGAGTGTACGGACTGGCAGGCGCGCAAACGAAGTTTACGGCCACCGCCCGTGATAAACCCCCTCGTATACCCGGAGAAATCACAACAAGAGTTCACAATGAGCACAGTTCTAGATCGGGTCCACCGCGGCCCGGAAACCCAGATGAGCACGCAACAACGCCGACCGATCGAACAGTACTTCCCGACGGAGCCGTGGCTCGAGCAGTACCGCGCGGCGATCGACGAAAACGACGCCTACGCCGACCACTCGGCCGGGTGGGGCGTCGACTTCGACGGCTCGTTCGTCTTCCAGATCGAGGCCGTTCCGCTCGACTCCACGACGGTCGCCGACCTCCCGTCCGAACTCGTCGAGTCGGTCGAAGACGACCTCTCCGCGCTCTCCGACGACCGACTCGAAGCGGTTCTCGAACAAGCGCCGGCGGGTGCCCGAGAGCGCATCGAGTCCCGCAACGGTTCGCTCGAGGAGCGCGTTACCGCCGAGGTTCGAGGGACGACCATGGCGGCGCTTCCCGATCGTACCTGGCCGGCGCTCCGGACGGAACTGCCGGCCAACCTCGACGAACTGATACCCCAACTCGAGGAGAACGTGGCCGACGACGGCACGATCTACGCGTATCTCGAACTCTACGACGGCGAGTGCGAATCGGTGGATACGATGCTCGACCTCGACGACCGAGAGCACGGCTTTCGACTCATCGGCGACTACGACACCTGGACCGACCTCGTCCGCGGCGAGGGCGACGTCATCAACATGCTGATGTCCGGCGAGTTCGAGATCGACGGCGACATGCAGAAGATCCTGCAGTACTCCGACGCGGCGGTCGATCTCGCGGAGATCGCCGCCGACGTCGACACGCGATTCATCTTCTGAGCCGGAGACGCGCCTCGTGCGTTCAGGACTCGAGAATCAGTCCGTACACCAGCCCGAGCGTCCCCCCGTAAATCGCCCACGCGAGGACGCCGACGACGCCGGCGACTGTGACGTTCGAAAACGGCGTCGAGGCGCCCATCGCGACCGGGAGCCAGCCCGGGACGAGGAACAGGGAACTGACCGCACCCACGACGATCCCGTATCCGTTCCCGAGCGCGAACGTGGTCGTCGCGAGTGCGGACCGCTTGAGAAGCGGCGTGAGGAGCCGCCGAAGGGACTCGTTGCGGCTCGAGAGCGCCATCACCGTCCCGACGAACGAATCGATCGACCGCGAGACGACCAGGCTAAACGGGAGCGCGAACAGCACGCCCAGCGCGAACATCGCGAGCCAGCCGCCGTCTAACGTCGGCGATCCGAAGCCCCCGCCGATGCGTCTGATCGCGTCGGTATCGTACAGTTGGAGCACCAGCGCCGCCTGAAACCCGCCCGCGAGGCCACCCGCAACGGCGGCCTCGATCTCCCGCACGCTGCACTCGAGGGATGCGAGCCACTCGTCGACCGAGTTCAGGACGATCCGAAACGGCGGCGCATCGGTGTCGGCGGTTGGGGTGGTCGTCTCGGCGTCGGAATTCGAACCGGCGTCGTGATCGGCGCTGGTGTCTCCATCTGCCATACCCTGCTATCGAGTTCGGTGGTACCGTGCCTCAGTATTGTTCCGCGTATCCGGGGTCGTTTATACGGTGTAGTCCGATCCTGGATCGGTCCAAAAAGCGCCGATCGGCGGTTCTCACACCGGGACGCCCGAACTGGTTCGATAGCTTGCCGGACGGCTCCGATCGCACGGGCCGCCGCGAGTGCCGTCCGACGACCGCAATCGTTTACTATCGGGATGTGGGCCCGAGAAGGTATGGACGAACTATTCGCACGGGACCTCGGCGGAAAGACAATCGTCGGAACCGATGGCACCGCGTTCGGCACGCTCCACACCATTACGATCGAACCCAAGTCCGGCGCGCTCCGCGATCTCGTCGTCGACCCCGACGACCACTCCCCCTCCTCGATCACGCCCCGCACCGACGACGACCGGCTGCGAATCCCCGTCAGCCGGATCGAGCGAGTCAGCGACCAAATCGTCGTCGGGACGGACGACGACCGCGGGCGGTGAACTCGCGGGATCGGCGACGATCAGTACGCACTCATTCCGGTCAGTTCCTTGCCGACGATGAGCTTCTGGATCTCGGTCGTTCCGTCCGGGATCGTCATTACCCGGGCGTCGCGGTAGTACCGCTCCATCCGGTTCTCGAGATCGAGCCCCGCGGCACCGAGAACCTGGAGCGCGTCGCTCGTCGCTTCGATCGACTGCTCGCAGGCGTAGCCCTTTGCGAGCGACGAGAGCAATCGCGCGTCGGGGTTGCCCTCGACGAGCGCCTCGGCGGCGCGCCGCGAAAGACCCCTCGAGGCTTCGATCGCCGCCCGAACGTCGTAGAGTTTCTCCTGTACCAACTGATGCTGCGCGATCGGGTCGCCGAACGTCTCCCGATCCTGGGCGTAGGCGAGCGCGTCGTCGAACGCGGCCTGCATGATCCCGACGGCCATGAACGCCATCCCCGTCCGCATGAACGAGAACATCACGTTCAACGGCTTGTGCTCGAAGAAGAGTTGACTGACGCTCTCCGGGAACGGCACGATCTCGGAGATGTCGTGGCCGTCGGCGATGGCGTCGCCGAAGATCGTCGAAAAGCGGTTCTCGACCGGAACGCGAACGTCGTCGAACGTCATGCGGCCGTTCGGGACGCCCTTCCAGCCCAGTTTGTTCATCTCCTCGGTTTCGAAGTCGGCGTTCGCCCGGTCGACCAGGAACAGGTCCTGAACGTCCTCCGATGCGTCGTGAGCGACGACGAGCGCAACGTCGGCGATCTGGGCGTTACCGACCCAGACCTTCTCGCCGTTCAGCACGAACGCCTCGCCGTCCTTGCGCGCGACGGTGTTCGGGTGGGCCGTATCGCTGCCGCCTTCGGGTTCGGTCACCGCGAGACAGCCGATACACCGGTTCTCTTCGAGTTTCGGCAGCATCGCCTGTCGCGTCTCGTCGGCCGCAAACCGGACGAACAGCGCCGGAAACGACATCTGCAGGGCGACGTTCAGACTCGGCCAGACGCGGCTGATCTCCTCCGAAGCGATGACGAACCGCCAGACGTCCCCGAAGTATCGGTGGACCGTAGCCGGTGTAAAGCCGATCCCGAGTTCTTGAAGATCGTCGAGGTAGCCCACGAGTTCGTCCCGGGTCATCGGCCCGTTGCGATCCGCCTCGTCGACGATCGGCTCGATTTCGGTTTCGAGGTACGTTCGGAGGTCATCGCGAAACGCCGTCTGGTCGTCGGTCAGGCGCATTTACGACTCCGCGGATGCGGGAACCTGGTCGGACAGCGAGTTCATGATCGGTGCGAGGCGGGTGCCTTTGTGGACCGGGCCGTCCATCTGGTACTGCTGTTGCATGAACCCCTGAATCGGATCGACGCGGCCGACGATGAGCCCGACGAGCGTGTCCGCCGGGCCGGTGATCTCGAGCATCGGGTCGTCGAGCGTGCCCGCCCCGCCGGTCATCGTCTGCTCGGTCCCGTCGACCTCGAGGTGGCCGGCCATCGGGCAGTCCTCGGCCTCGAAATTGACGGTGATGTCGTCGTCGATGCTTTCTTTCACCTCGGGTGAACTCTCGACGAGGACGTTCATGCCGGCCCAGAGCAGTTCCTGGAACTGATCCGCGGTCTCGGGGTTCTCGGAGACGAACGATGCGATGTCCATCGTCTCCATCCGCGCTACCACGCGGCCGAACGTCTCTGGGTGCTCGCGGACGAGATCCTCGGTCTGGCCCTCCATTCGGCCGAGCAGTTCCGGGAGGTCGTCTTCGAGTTCGTCGTCGGATTGCTCGAGCGATGCGTCGATGTCCTGAATCAGGTCGGTGTCGGTCATGGGTATCGAGTCGGGGCTCACGACGGGGTGAGTCCCGGTGGTAGTCAATAGGGAACACCCGACGAACAGTGTGATCCGTGGAATGCGCGGATGTTTATAATGGTCACCGTGACGGTCGGCGAACGATCACGGCGACGGGAGGGTGTTTCGAAGGCGAATTTCGGCGGGCGGCGCTCATCGGAGGTCGTACTTTCGAATCCAATTCGGTCTCGGCAGGTGGCTCCCGCCGACCTCGACGACCCCGTGTTTGTACGCGAGGAGATAGACGAACAGGGCCCCGAAGAACGTCGCCGGCGTCAACGCGAGATGCCACCACAGCGACGATTCGATCTCGTACCCGTTTGCGACGAGCAGTTCGCCGACCGTTTCCAGCGCGAATAACACCGCCGGGTGGACGACGTAGACGCCGACGGCGTACTTCCCCCACGACGGTAACGAGGTCGACCGTCCGAGGGACGGCCGCGAGAGGAGAAACGCGAACAGCGAGAGCGTGACCAGCACGGTAAGGACCGAGTAACTGGCGGTGTAGACGCCGTGTGCGAACGTCTCGTCTCCCACGACGTACCCCAGTACGTATCGTTCGCCGACGTGGAGTGCGCTGAAGAGGACGGTCGCGCCGAGATAGCGCGTGCTTCGCTCGGGGGCTGGCTGCCAGTCCTGCGAGGCGATGACGTACCCGAGACTCGTATAAAAGAACCCGAAGAACAACGCATCCCTGATCTCGAACGGGACGTCTACGAACATCGTATAGCTCGCCCCGAGCAGTCCGACGACGTGGAACGCGACCGAGATCGGCAGCAGGTACGATGTCTTGTCCGTGAGCACGAACAGACAGATCAACCCGAGCGAAACCAGGAGCGCCGGAAGAAACCACAGGATTTCCGACACGGAATTCCCGTAGTAGAACAACGCCACCGGCGACGTGAACTCGACCAGCTTGCCGACGACGCTGGCCGTGACAGCCCGATTGTCGAACCCGGCGCGCGCGGCGGTCCCCGCGAGAAAAACCGGCGCAGAAAGCAACAGCCCGAACGTGTAAATCGAGGCGATGGTTGTCGCTCGTTTGGCAAAGTATCCGACCGGGTCACGGTAGGCCGTTTTCCGGGCGAAGAAGTATCCCGACGTTACGAAGAAAAACGGGACTGCGAACCTCGCCGAGCTGTCGATTGCGAAATTTATCAAATTACCATATATAGTAATATTCCTGAATGGATCTGTATGAATAGCGACAACGAACAGCATCGCAATTATCCGCATCGAATCGATGCTATAGATGCGTTCGCCCATACCCCGGGCAACCACATTTCTGAATATGATCCTTTTGCCTCAGGTAAACGGTTCGCCGACCTGTAATTTTGTCAATTATAGAATTAGTTCGAATATATTCAATCTTATTGATATACATTACGACGACCGAGATAGCTGCTGCGACGAACCGATCACCGAACTCGAGTGCAGGCGCGGACCGGTATCAGCCACGGCCAAACGAGTCAGGCTGTCGAACAGCACTCGGTGGAAGTCGGTCACGATTCGTCCCGCCACCCTCGGAGACGGCCACAGAAGCGTGATTGCTCTTCACAGAGAGTGCACCAGTATCAGCCGTCCGCCTCGGTCGTTGCGTCCTCTCGGAGCGCCTGCTTGTCCGTCTTTCCAATGTCGGTGAGCGGGATCGACTCGACGAACGTTACCGTCGACGGGAGGGCCTGTCGTGGCACCGTGCCCTCGAGATGGTCGCGAACGTCCTGTTCGGTTACGTCCGCATCCGGTTCCGGTTCGATGAAGATGCGGACGCGCTCGCTGCCCGGCCGCTCCGGATCGGGGACGCCGACCGTGGCCGGTCGTTCGACGCCCTCGAGACCGTACAGGATCTCGTCGACTTCCTCGGAGTAGACCTTCAATCCCGAGACGTTGATCATGTTCTTGATGCGGTCGACGACGTAGAACCGACCGCTGGAGTCGACTTTCGCGATGTCGCCCGTGGCGACGTACCCCTCCTCGTCGAACGGGTCTTTCCCCTCGTCGAGATATCCCGTCATCCGCTGTGGGCCCTTCACGAGGAGTTCACCCTCGAGTTCGTCATCGACGGCGCGGTCGATCGGAATCGCCTCGCCGGAGTCGATATCGCGGAGTTTGACGCTCGTGTCGGGAACCGGAATTCCGATGGTCGGATGGTCCAACCCGTCCTCGCTCTCACCGCCGGCGAGGAGTTCGTAGAGTCCGTGAACGTCGAAGTGGGTGATCGGGGACATCTCCGAGAGGCCGTAGCCCTGGGACACGCCGCCGGCCTCGCGTTCGAACTGGGACTTCGTCTCGACCGCGAGGGGAGCGGAGCCGGAGATGCCGACGACCGAGGATGCGACCTCCTCGTCGACCAGTTCCATGAACTGGGTCGGCACGCCGAGCATGAGCAGCGGTTCGTGGCGCTCGACCAGTTCGCGCATCTGCACCGTATCCCTGGCGTCGGGAACGACCAGCATATCGAGTCCGAGTTCGAGCAGGCTGTTCGTGATCGAGTAGCCGTAGGCGTGATACATCGGCAGCGCCATCACGGCCGCCTCGCTGCCGCGCATCGCCGTCGCCAACTGGGACTGCACGGCGACGCCCTGGAGCGCGTTCGCGACGAGATTCCGATGGGTCAGCAGACACCCCTTGGGTAAGCCGGTCGTCCCGCCCGTGAACAACAGCGTGTGTCCGTCCGTTTCGACGCTGAACTCGACGGTGGGCGGGTCCGGCTCCGTCGCGTCGATGACCGGGCGGAGCCGTTCGGCTCCGTCGATCGCCTCTCGCTCGCCCTCGTCCGGCGGGTCCGCCGAGTAGTCCTCGAGCGACGTCAGGAGCACGTGCTCGAGTTCGAGTTCAGTTTGGAGCGACCGGATGAGATCGATGTGTTCGTCGTGGCCGATCAGTACGTCGGGGTCGCCTTGCTCGAGTCGGTAGACGAGGTCGTCCTCGGCGTCGAGGAAGTCGTTCGGGATGTGGACGCCGCCGGCCCGCGAGATGGCGTGGGTGGCGACGACGAACTGGACGGATGTCGGGAGGATCGTTGCGACTCTGTGGCCCTTCTCGATGCCGCGCTGGCGCAGCGCCGTCGCCAGTCGGTCGACGTCATCGCGGATGTCGGGGTAGGGGAATCGCTGGCCCAACTGGACGATCCCCTGCGCCGGATGGTCGTCTGCGGCGTCGTACAGGAACTGATGAACCGGCTCGTCGGGATAGGGCTCGAGTGACTCGGGGATGCCGAACCGTTCGTACGCCGCCGTCCAGGGTGTCGCGTCTCGGGACATTCGGTCACGCTATCACGCCTGCGTTGCTAAAGCGTACTCGCTGGGATACGCGGTCGTTGAAGACCGAAGCGGGACACGGCCGCGGCCGGACAGTCGTGCGAGGATCCGTGGCCGGGCGACTGCTCGGTACCGGCGGCCTCCACGCCGATATAAATCGCCTGCGATCCGTCGAAAAACGCCCTTCGTCGTCGCCGGTGGTGCTCACCGTATGGATTTCGGACTGGACGAGAAGACCGCTCTCGTGACGGGAGCAGGCGGGCGCATCGGCAGCGTCGACTGCGAGATACTCGCCGCGGAAGGGGCCGAGGTGATCGCGCTGGACATCGATACCGACGCGGCACGGACCGTCGTCGACGACATCGAAGACGCCGGCGGGACGGCGCGCACGCTCGAGTGCGACCTGACCGATCGCGACGAGGTAGCGGAGACGATTTCGGCGGTCGACGAGGACGCCGGCGGGATCGACGTGCTGATCAACAACGCGGGGCTGGTCGACGCTCGCGACAAGGTCGAGGACTTCGACGACGAGATCTGGGACCGCGACGTGGCGGTCAACCTGACGGGAACCTACAACGTCACCCGCGCCGTCTATCCGGGAATGAAAGAGCGCGGATGGGGCCGCATCGTCACCGTGTCCTCGGTCGCCGGCTGGCACGGCGGCTTCGGACAGGCGTCGTACGCGGCGACGAAATCGGCGCTGATCGGCTTCGGCAAGACGCTCGCCTTAGAGGGCGCACAGCACGGTATTACGAGCAACGTCGTCGCACCGAGCATCGTCGTCGGCGCGCTCGCGGACCTCCCGCTCGACCAGCTCGAACAGGTCGACGAGCACTTCGCCCGGATCGCCGAGGCGACCCCGATGCGGCGACTCGGTCGGGAGGAAGACGTCGCGAATCTGATCGCGTACCTCTGCTCGGAGCAGGCCGATTACGTCACCGGACAGGTCGTCGGCGTCACCGGCGGCGTCGATCTCTTTAGTTTCTGACGATCCGGGCGGTGTTCCACCCAAACGGTGTTCTCCCGGTCACAGCCTTAGCCCAGTCTCAGACTCAGCCCAGTTTCAGCCACAGCCACAGTCTCGGTCTCAGTCACTATCTCAGCCTCAGTTACAGTCTCGACCTCAGGGAACGATCTGCGAAAGGAGTTTCGCCTCGATTTTTCGCAGGTGACCGCCGACCGTACCGCCCGTACACCCGAGTTCATCTCCGATATCCGCGTGTGTCACCTCCCGCGGAACGTTGTAGTATCCCATATCGACGGCAGTCTCGAGGATTTCCTGTTGCCGATCCGTGAGCTGTGAGAACAACCGATCCGTGTTCGGCTCGTAAGTCCCCGTCTTGAGGAGTTTGATCCGAATCCCGTCGGGAACGTCCGGAATCGCCTGCTGAAAGCTCCCTACGTCGCCGATCATCGTCACGCGCAATCCCCCACGTCGCGTGTACTCGAGGGGCGTATCGAAGATGAACTCGAACTCGCGGAACATGCTCAAGAGCCCCACGAGCCTGTCGTGGGCTCCGACGTGGATGTAGGCGTGAATTGCGTCATCTGCCTTCGAAAGGTGGTACATGCGAACCATCTTCGAATCCGTCAGAATCGACTCGAGCGCCGCTGCATCACCGGACAGTTGATAGAGCGTGACGATCGTATCGTCGGCGAGGAGATTGACGTTGTGGAGGAGTTCACGCGCGATATCGGGATGATCTGCAATTTGCTGGTCGACGGGGTGTAACCCCTCGTCGTCCGGGATAACGATGCACTTTGCGTATCTCATCTCGTGAGAGTCACCTCACTGTGAGCATACTTCTTGGTATCGTTTGACAGAGTGTGTGACGTCCAGGGTTTCGAAGAGAAACCGAACGCGGAAACGGTGGCCAGACGAACACCGCTCATCGGCCGGCGGTCTTCACCTCGAACTCGACGGTTGCACATCGGCGAAACACCCCATCACGCCGGTAACTCCGCAGTAAAGTCACCGTGCACTGCGAGTCCCCGGTCGAGAACGTCGTACTGGTGATAGAGCGTCACCCCCTGTTTGACCGACGAATCACTTTTCACGCCCAGCGCGGAGGCAGCCCTGAGAAGCGGCGTGACGGCGCGCGAGAGCCACCGTTGACGGCGGGACGACGGCATAATCCGGTCGTAGTGGTCGTCGAACGTCACGTTCGTAAAGCCGGCCGCTTCGAGGGCAGTTCTGAACTCGCCGACGTGTGCGAGTTCGGGAACGGCCCAGCCGTCGAGTACCGTTCGGACCGTCTCTTTCTCCGGTGCCGTCAGCGCCGTTCGACTCATGTAGCCGTCGGAGAGTAGCACGCGGCCGCCCGGCACGAGGACGCGGCGAATTTCCTCGAGTACTCGGTCCTTTTGCGCGGAGTGACAGACCGTTTCGATACCGGAGACTGCGTCGAACGTGTCGTCGGGGTACGGAATTTCGTGATAGGTACCGACGCCGAACGCGGTCGATTCCGCCACGTCGCGTTCGCGAGCGTTCGCTCGGGCGTCGCGGATGTGAGACGGGTCGATATCGATGCCGTGAACGTCGGCGTCGCGTTCGGCCGCGATGTGGATCGGCAGCCCGCCGCGCCCGGTCCCGATGTCCAGTATCGTATCCGTCTCGTCGGCGTCGAGTTTGTCGGCGTAGACGCTGTTCGAGTTCGTCATGGCTTCCCGATGGCTCGTGTGTGCGTCGTCGTAGAAGCCGTAGTGCAGGTTGACCTCGCTCCAGAAAAACCGGTACTCCCACGCGGTCTCGTTGTAGAACTCGACTATATCAGTAGTACTGAACGATTTCGGTTGCATACCCCGACACGCACTGGTGTAGCCGATAGTACTTCTCCCGCGTTTCCGCGTGTCTTTATAGGCGTCCGGCACTGACTCTCTCGATTTCCGATCAATAGTCAAAACCTCGAGAAAATCCACTCATGGCCGTGATATCGAAACAACCGTCGCCGCGTTCTCGTACAGCCGCGATATAAATGACGCCGTATACGAGGAGGAAAAATGATTACAAACCATGTTGGGTGTGTGCCTGTGACATCCAACACCCACCGGCAACTCGGGCGAACTGTAACCGACGGCGCGGGACGGTCCCCGCTCAGTGGCGAGGGGGAATCGAACAGCACCGAAAGAGGCGCTTAACATGTACAATACGAAACGGCTGCTGACGGGAACAAGTGCGTCGATTCTCGTGGTCGCGCTCGTCGGCCTGATCGTGCTGTCGTCAGGGACGGCCTACGCCGCACCGCTGGCCGCCGGCGGCTTTACCGTCGAAGCCGACGAGATCAGATCCGACGAATTCCTCCTCTATCCCGGCGTCGGGGAGAGTAGCGAGGCCCAGGCGACGCCCGTCGTCGTCGTCGAACAGCGAGGCGTCGAGATCGACGGTCTGGTGCTGACGAAAGAACAGCCCGTCGATAACCTGCCCGGGATCGATGGAACGATCGAGATCTCCTTTACCACGGACGAAACCGTCGAAGCGGACGAACAGTACATCAAGTTGACCGGGCTGAGCGCGGAGGAGGCGACGTTCAACGGCCAGGTGATCAACGACCAGTACAGCGACGATCCGAACCAGCAGTTCCAGCAGGCGGCCGGAGAGAACGCCGAACCCGAAGAGGGGCTTCTAACCGACGTAAGCGGGGATTCCCCCGGAATGGTGCAAGAAGATGTTGAAATCGAGATGGTGTATCTCGCGTCGAACGAGATCAGCCTGCCCGGTCTCGATGTCAACGTCGAGTACACGGACGAGGGGACGTGATCATCCATGGCAACCAAATCTAGCTACGACGACGCAACGAGTACAACAGACCGAATCAGAAGTCGCTGGGATCGGTTCACCGCCTGGCGACTCCGGCGACCGTTCCTGGGCGGTCTCCTGTTGTGTCTGGCCGGGATCATCATCACCTGGGTCCCGATGCAAATCCTGCCGGACCTTCTCTTCGTCGGCGGCGAGTTGACCGGCTTTCTCGCCATCGGCGTCGCGTTCGGCGTGTTAGTGTTCCTGACGGGCGTCTTCGCGCTGTACAAACCGGCCCACTCCGACGTGATCGGCGTCGTTGGCATCGCCCTGTCGATTCTCTCGCTGGTGGGTTCACTCGGCGGGTTAGTGTTCGGGCTCCTATTCGGCATCCTCGGCGGTAACCTCTGTCTCGCGTGGAAACCCGACGAGGATCGCGTCCCCGACCGCGTCACTGAGCCGAGTCCCGTCGACAACGCTGTCGCGGGCGTTCGCAACCGGCTCCAGCGCGTCGTCGGGCCAGTTCGCCGGCGGCTTCGGCACCGTCTCGAAACTGCGACGACCGAGACTGGGCCACAGAACGCGGAAACGACCGATGAGTGAGCGCCATCGCCGCGGCGCAAAACGCGTCACCGGGCACCGAAACCGCGGGGCAATCACCGCGAGAGAACACTGAGACGTGAGCTGACATGATATGACTCGAACGAAGTCCCTCCTCGTCGTCGCACTCGTCGTCCTCGCCAGCGTCATCTCGGGAATCGGTACCCTTCCCGTGGCCGCCCAGGAGACGAACGACGGCACCGTCACGGTGGAACTGGGATCGATCGAGGACGCAACCGTTTGCGCCCAGCAACTCACCTCCGGCACCAACGAACTCCTCGTTCGGAACGGAAGTTACGACAACACCACCGTCTACCTCGGCGAGAACAGACGCGTCGAACTCGAGCAGACCCGACCGGATGCAACGATGCTGCTCCGTACCGAGCACCAGAGCGAGGCGTTGGACAACCTCTCCGCAGCCGGCGACTGTCTCCCCACCGAGGAAACGAACCTGACAATCACCGCTACGTCGATAACGACATCGGGGCTGTCAGTAGACGGCTACTCGATCGAAGTCGGGCCGGACGACGAGACGCCCGGAGCCGACGGATTCGGCGAACTCGATCTCGGTCACCTCGAGCAGGACGACTCCTCGAACGGTACCAGCGACACCAATTCCGCGAACGACTCGACCGATTCGAATGACTCGAACCAGTCGAACGAGGGCAACGACGACAGTGACGAATCCCGACCCGATGACAACGACCGAGAGACTGACAACCGGACTGATTCCGAGGACGATAACGACAACTCGGACGAGGAAGACGAACTGAACGACGAGGACGATAAACCGACCGATGACGAGGAAACCGGGTCAGACGACGGGAACGGGAACGACACTGGCGAAGACGAAGGCGAGGACGAGGATGAAGACGGGAACGACAATGACGAAGGCGAGAACGGGAACGAAAACGAAAGCGACGAGCAAAACGACACCGTAACTGATCCGGTCACCGACCCCGTCAACGAAACGCTCAACCACACCGAAGAGACGGCAGAGAACACGCTCAACCACACCGAGGAAACGGTCGAGAGCTCCCTCAACCATACCGAAGAGACGACCGAAGACACACTCGATCACACCGAAGGAACAGTCGAGGGAACGCTCGACCACACCGAGAACACCACTGCGGACGTAACGCAGACGATCGCCGAGAACCCGAACGAAACGGACGAACAACTCGCAGAATCCCTCGAAGAAACCGGGGACCACGTCGAAGAGACGGTAACCGAAACCGGAGATCACATCGACGAAACGGTCGCGGACACCGGCGAGCACCTCGAAGAGACGAGCAACGAGACGGGCGACCATCTCGAGGAAACAGCCACCAACAGTACCGAGTTCCTCCGGGAAACAACCGGACTCCTCGCCCCGTAACCCAGAGCGTGAGCGCCGAATCGACCGCGAATCGGCGTACTACGGGAGCGATGACGACCACCGACGATGCGTAGGAAACACCGACTATGAGTGAGGACAACTCGTCCACTGCCACGGCTCCGGCGATCCGCATGGAACTCGACACGAAAATCCTTCTCGCGGCCGTCATCGTCGGCGTTCTCGTCGACCTCACCGCGCTGTTGGTTCCGTTGCTCGGCCGTCTTGGCGGCGGCGTCGTTGCCGGATTCGTCGCCGCATACGCCACCGGACGGATCGTATCGGGACTCATCCACGCGATCCTCGCGAGTTCGCTCGTTGGCATTGCTGCAGGAACGGTTACGGGAACGCTCGGCACCGTCCTTGGATTGTACAACGAGCCGCCACTGCTGGTGTTCGGTTCGATCGGCCCCGTGAGTCCGATGGTTTCGGGGCTCGGGTTCCCGAGTATCGTCCTGCTTGCACTCCTCTTCTCGCTCTTGACCGTTGCCGACGGCGTGCTTGGCGGCGTGGTCGGCGGTGGGCTTCGGACGCTGCTGCCCCGGTGACGGTCGGGAATCGCGGTCGCGGTCTCAGCCCTGATCGTGGGTTCGGGTGCCGGCACCGTCGGAAAGCCGTCCAACCGTCACGAAGAACGGGACGGCTTCCGCTCGGCGATACTCTCGATCTTCCATCTGATCGATCACGTCCCGCCCCATCGACCGCCATTCGCTTCGCAATTCGTCGTATTCCGCCGCCGTCAACGGTCCATCGAGCATCGTTTCCCGGTCATCGGCTAACCCCGCTCCAGTCGCCTTCCGACGCGCGGCGCGCACTGCACCGTCGCTATAGGGAGGTTCGATCGTCCGAACGTGGTCGTATCGGCGCGTCTCGAGAACATCGAGTGTCGCGTCGTCGAAGACCTCGCGGGCGTCAGCACCGAGCGCAACGTCAGTGTCGATCCCGTCGAGGTAAGCGTCCCTGGCGCGTCGCTCCAGTGCGCCCTCGGCACGGACGCTCGATTCGATCTCGACGGCCTCGTTGTTCGGTTCGACGGCCGCGACGAGGTCCGTCGAGACGCGTGCGAACTCATCGAGCGCAGCCGCAGGGTCCGGCAGGTTGATCAACAGCGCCTGACAGACGACGAGATCGAAGGCGTCGTCGGGGAACGGCAATCGATGGGCGTCCCCGGCGACCGTCGGAACGAACTCGCCGGCAGCCCGCAGCAGTTCGGGATCGGCGTCGCAGCCGATCACCTCGCCAGGCGACTCCGCCGCGAGAACGCGGCTCAACTCCCCCGTTCCACAGCCGACGTCGAGGATTCGCTCGCGCGAGTCGAGTTCGAGCGGGGAAAGCGCCGCCCGGGAATCGTCCCACATGCCGGCACGGGTCCGACGCAGGTAGTCTTCGGAGAACTCGCGCACGAACCCCGATAGGTCGCTCGGGGGTAAAAGCAGGTCGATTTCGGCGACAGGGCCGGAAACGTGGCCCATACTGTCGGACAAAAGTCAGTGAGCACTCGATCGCGTCTCACGGATCGTCGCTTGTGGCGACGACCGTTCGAGTCCGATCGACGTGTGAATAGTTTTGTCCGGCAGTATCAGTCGTCGCGCAGTTCTTTTACTTTCTGGATGTTCCAGGCGAAGCCGCGGCCGTCCTCCGTCGGTGTTTCGAGCGCGAAGGGCAGGTCGCGAAGGTCGGGGTGGTTAACGATCGCCCGCATCCCGTCTTCGCCGATATAGCCCTCTCCGATGAGGGCGTGTTCGTCCTTGTGCGTGCCAACGTCGTGTTTCGAGTCGTTCAGGTGGATGTACTGCAGGTACTCGAGGCCGACCTCGTCGTCGAACCGGGAGACCGTTTCGTCGACGGCGTCGGGCGTCGTGAGGTCGTTCCCCGCGACGAGCGTGTGGGCGGTATCGATGCAGATGCCGATGTCCGTCTCGGTCCGGTCGATGATGCCCGCGAGATGAGCGAACTCGCCGCCGAGTTTGGTCCCGCTGCCGGCGTCGGATTCGATGAGAATCTGTACACCGTCGGGAACGTCGAGTTCGTCGATGAGACTTGCGGCGTTGTCCAGACCGCCTTCGACGCCGGCCCCCGTGTGGGCACCGAGGTGGACGTTGACGTACGGAATGCCCAACCGGGCAGCGGCGTCGAGTTCAGCCTGCATGCTCTCTTTCGATTTCCGGCGGAGGTCGTCCTTGGGGGTACAGAGATTGACGAGGTAGGCCGAGTGAATGACCCACGGCCCCTCGAGTTGGTCGTCGCTTTCCGCCCGAAATCCGTCGGCAGCCTCGTCGCTAATTTCCGGCCGTTGCCAGACCTGCGGCGAGGTTGTAAAGATCTGGCCGCAGTTCCCGCCGAAGGCAAGTTGTCGGTGGACGGCGTTGCGAACGTCGTCGTACGGCGGTGTTTCGTCGTCGGAGGAGACGCGCGAACCGGAGATCGAAACGTGTGCGCCGACCTTCATGGTCATGGATTCTCGTCAGTACCGGTCCGTGATATGTATACCGGACCAGTGCGGACGGCGTCATTACTCGGCAGTCACCGATCGAAGATTTTCGAGTTGCGCCTCGAGTGGCGGACGGGGCGACCGGAGTCCGGTTGAGTATCGGAGCACGTCCCGCGGGTCCGACGATCACGGACGAACTCTGTAGGCAACCGTCTGGAAAGCGGTCTGTATCGTTCGACTCGTCGGCGGACTCAGCGCTCGGGCACGTCCGGAACCTCCCGATTTCGAACCCAGGGGTCGGTTCCGTACTTCCGTGCTGCGAGTTCGCGAGCGTCCTCGAGTTCGTCGTCGCGCCACCCTCCGTTTGCGGCGTCACACCAGTCACCGAGCGCTGCGGAAAGCGTCTCGACCGCCTCCTCGCGATCGATACCGCCCTCTTGGCGGATACTCGTCACCCGGTCGGTAAACGTCTCCGTCTCGAGTTCGGTATCGAACGCACCGACGTGCCGGGCGGGCTCGCGGTCGTAGCTCAGCGACCCGTGCTGGATGACGACGTCGCGCTGGCGGTACTGGGCGTTGCCGCTGATCTTTCGCGCCCGTGTGGCGGCGCTCGCTGGGGCGACGATGTCGTGTGCCGGATTGATATCCCGCAGGTAGCACGACGGTTCGTAAATCGACGACTGCTCGGTGCCGGCGAAATCGGCGTCGACGCCCATTCGCTCGAAGGCGTCGAGAATCGGCTCGCAAAACAGCGCGTAGCAGTCCATCAGGTCCCCCGGAACCTCGTCGGCCGGTGCGACGATCGTATAGGAAATATCGGCGTGCCGGTCGTGATAGATGCCGCCGCCACCGGTCTGTCGACGAGTTACGTCGATTCCGTTGCGTTCGCAGAACTCCCAGTCGACTGTGTCTGCGTCCTGTCGGTATCCCAGCGAGAGCGTGCTGGGTTCCCACGAGTAAACGCGCACCGTTCGAACGCCGTCTTCGATCGCCGTCTGGGCGGCGATCTCCTCGAGAGCCATCTGGGTCTGGCCGTCGCGGATCTCGTCCGTAATGAGCCGCCACTCGCGGTCGGCAAGCGCTGTCATACGCTGTCACAGAACGGCATAACGGAAAGCGATTCCGCAGTTACGCGACCGATGTATGGTTGTCGGACCGTACTACCCTGCTGGTAACGGAAACCAAGAAAATGCGTCGGGATGCTCCGACGGGGATTCGAACCCCGGTCATTGCCTCGAGAGGGCAATATGATTGGCCGGACTACACTATCGGAGCACGTCGCGGTTCGTCGCGAGTGCATCCTGACGTAGCGCAGTACGATGTTTAAGCATTCCGTTTCGGATTAGGACTGTCTCACAGTCCCACGCCGATAGCTCACTCCTCGAACGGCGACTTCGTCGCCTCCGGTTCGAAGCCATCGAGGCTGATAATGTTCTCTCGCCCCACACGCAGTTTGCTTATCGTTCCGTCGTCTTCCATCTCGGAAAGGAGCATACTCACCTTGGATTTTGACCATCCCGTCTCGTCGACGATGTTGACCTGCTTCATGCGACCACCGTTCTCCTGGATGAGTTTGACGACGCGATCCTCGTCGGTGAGCAGTTCCTCCTCCGAGAGCGCCATCGGCGCGGCGTTCGGGTCCGCCTCTGTCTCGGGTTCCGTGGCACCCACACTACCCGCTGATCGTCTCTCCGAGTTCTGCTCGCCGGCCGCAGGCGACTCGGATCGGGTCGCTGTGTTGGCGTGTGACCGTGATTGTGACTCCGACTCCGAGTCCACTGTAGACGGTGAGTTGGTGGCGTTATCGCGCCCGATGAAGGGGATCACACCGGCCAGCCTATCACCTCGAGACCGATATCGGACGCTGGCAAGGCCGAGCCCGAAGCCAACGGCGAGCGTGAGAACGAGTGCGAGCACGAGAACGACCAGCGGGGTGGCAAGCGAGTCCGTGCCGTCCTCGAAAACGCTCTCGAGAAAGCCGGTGTTCGAAGTACCAGCCCCGCCGCCGGACCCCTCCTGGTCGAAGACGACACGCGGCTGGCCGGGATAGAACTCTCGTTCCCCGCTCCAGCGAACGGACGTCCCCGTCGATGGCGAGCCGTTGACGACGTACTCGGGTTCGGGCTCGGCCTCCTGGACGGTCAGCCCATCGTCTGAGCGGATAACGAGCGATTGGTCCTCCATGATGTTCATCCCCTGGAAGACGTCACCGACAACGAGCGTGCCGTCATCGGCTGCAGCGAACCCGTGCCAGGTAAACGAGAGCTCAACGACACCCATCGGATTGAGCTGATCACGAACGAACGCCCGCCGCTCGAAATTCGAGGCGTCCATTTCCCGGTCGGTGACGGTGGTGCCCGTTCGGACTAACGAGTTCGATAGATTGACGAACCGCTGGTAGAACTCGGTTTCTTCGGATTCGAACTCGTCAGCGAACGTTTCGAAGTTTTCGCGGGTAGCGGTCCCGCTCTCGTTTTCGTTTCCGGTCCCGTTCTCGGCGTCCGAACTCTCTTCGAGTTCTTGTTCGTAGCGAAACGTCCAGGTTGCGCTGCCGTTTTCGTGGACCGTAACCTCGAACGTCGTGTCATCGAAGTTCCGGGAGTCAAACTGATACTGCTGAGATTGGGCGGTTGTCGCTGTCGAACCGGTGATCTGGTTCTGGTTTTGGTTCTGATTTTGGATCTGACTCTGACTTTGACTCTGACTCTGGTAGTCGGAGCCCCCGAACTGCGGGGTGGCTGTCGTGTCCGAAGCGGTACCGGTTCCGACAGGTCCGGCCGGGAGTCCAGTCATCGCGAGGCCGCCGCTGACACTGATAACCGAGAGAACGATGATAACGACGAATCCGACGGAAACCGGCCGATTCATTCGTCCGCCACTACGTGCCGGAGCTAAAAATGCTTGTGAATACTGGACCGTACAGTACGAGTTCGTATCACCGTGCAAGCAGAACTCGCGGCGGCGGTCCCTGTCGATACGCACAAACCGCTCGGTGGTGTATCCCGCACATGGTCGTCAATCTCGCACGGGATGTGCAGGCGTTTACGAGCAACGTCTTTCTCGTCACCGGTGATCGAACGGTACTGATCGATGCCGGGGCGAACTTCGACGTCGCGGAGATGGTCCGCTCCCGAGTCGACGGACTCGATGCGGTCGTCCTCACGCATACTCACCCCGACCACGTCGGAAATCTCGACACCGTTACGAGCACCTTCGATGTCGATACCTGGGGGTACGATACGACCATCGACGGTGTGGACCACGCCATCGCGGACGAAGGAACCGTCGAACTCGGCGATCACGAGTTCACCGCGCTTCATACGCCCGGTCACAAGGATGACCACCTCTGTTTCTACGCTGCAGACCCGGGCATCCTCTTTGCGGGCGATCTGATCTTCCAGAACGGGAGTTTCGGACGGACGGATCTCGAGGAAGGGGATCGCGAGGCGCTGATCGAAAGTATCGACCGCGTGCGCGAGTGGATCGACGGGGAGTTCGAAGCGTTACACGCCGGCCACGGTCCGAGCGTGACGACCGATCCGTTCGAACACGTCGAACTCGCGGGACGGATGGCACGACAGGTGTGAGTGCGGTGGCGGCCGAACTCGTCCTCAGTCGGCCTCGAAAAGGTGCGCATCGCCGGGATCGAACCCGACCGTGATGTCGGTGCCGGTTTCGGGAACCGCTGGGAGCCGTAATACGATCGGTATCTCGTTCCACCGTCCGTGGACGCGCACGCTTTCGCCGAGGAACTCGGTCGTCTCCACGGATACTCGAAAGCGGTTCTGCGAGGCAGTCCGGGATAGTGCACCCGGTCGAACGCAAAAGCCCAGGCGCGTCGCGTTCGCGGGAACGTCCGCGAGTTCGAACGTGGCGGCCGTCCCGCGTGTTCCGTCTGTAACGGCGACCGATGCTCGCCCTTCCCCTTCGTCTCCGGTTCCGGTGCGGTCGACGACCGCGCCGTCGAAGACGTTGTTATCGCCGACGAACTCGGCGACGAACCGCGTTGCGGGTTCGCGATAGAGACGCTGTGGCCGCCCGATCTGCTCGACGCGGCCGTTTCGCATGACTGCGAGTCGATCCGAGATCGCGAGCGCTTCGGCCTGGTCGTGGGTGACGTAGACCGTCGTAATGTCGAGTTCGGTCTGAATCCGCGCGAGTTGTCGGCGCAGGGTCTCCCGAAGTCTGGCGTCGAGCGCGCTCATGGGTTCGTCGAGCAGGAGCAGGTCGGGTGCGGGCGCGAGTGCGCGAGCGAGTGCGACCCGCTGGCGCTGACCGCCCGACAGTTGCTCGGGGGAGCGGTCGCCGTACCCCGAGAGATCGACGAGTTCGAGCAGGTCGGTGACGCGTTCGTCGACCGTCGTCCCCGCCGGCGGGGTCCGGAATCGCAGTCCGTAGCCGACGTTCTCGGCGACGGTCATGTGCGGAAAGAGGGCGTAACTCTGGAAGACGACGCCGACGTTTCGCCGCTCCGGCGGCACGCCGGCCACCGACTCCCCGTCGAAGGTGACGCTGCCGGCGGTCGGTTCCTCGAAGCCCGCGATGGCCCGAAGCGTCGTCGTTTTGCCACAGCCCGACGGCCCGACGAGCGTGAAGAACTCGCCGTCGTTCACGGTCAGGTCGACGTCCTGCAGTGCAACGGTCCCCGCCTCCGCCCCCGCACCCGCATCGGCAGCGGTGTCGGCGCTCCCGCCGCTCCCGCCGTATCGCTTCGAGACGCCGGACAGCCGAAGCGTCGTCACAGTTCGTACCTCCCGCCGACGCGGTCGATGACGACGAAACTCGCCGCCGTCACGGCTAACAGGAGCGTCCCCATCGCGATCGCCGGACCGGAGCGCCGGCCGAGATAGCGTTCGACGGCGACGGGCATGGTGTAACTGCCGTTTCCGGCCGCCAAAATCACCGTCGAAGAAAACTCGCCGATCGAGATGGCGAAAGCGAACGCCGCGCCCGCGACGATACCGCTCGCGACGAGCGGGAGTTCGATATCGAGGAGCGCCCGGAATCGCGATGCGCCGAGCGCGCGGGCGGATTCGACCATCGCCGAGTTCAGGTTCGCGAGCAACGGCGAGACGTTTCGGGTGACGAACGGGTAAGCAGCGACGGCGTGGGCGACGACGATCGCGATCGGTCCCGTCACCTGGAGTCGCCAGCCGCCGGGCAGCGGGAGGCCGAAGACGAGCCCCTGCAGGAGGCCGATGCCGAACACCACGCCGCTGACGGCGAGGGGAAGCATCGCGAGCGTGTCCACGAGCGTGCCGCTTCGGCCCGCGCGGACGGTCAGTACCGAGATCACGACGCCCATCGGCACCGCGACGGCGAGCGTCGCGAGACCGAACAAAAGCGAGTTCCGGATCGCGGGCCAGGGTAACGCCTGGTACTGCTCGCCGCCGAGTTGGCGCTCCAGCAGGAACGCGTAGTTGCGAAGGGTGAACCCGCCGCCGTCGGTCACGCTCCCGACGACCAGACTCGCGATCGGGCCGACGAAGAGGACGAGCGCGAGGAGGCCGTAGCCGGCGATCGCGAGCCGGCGCGGCGACAGTGCCGTTTGCAGATCGGGAAATAAGGGCTCGGTCGGCGGTGCGGACGCCGCCTGCGAGAGTCCCGACCGGGCCGATTCGTACCGGAGGTACGCGTAGGTAAGCCCGAGCGAAAGCATCGTCTCCAGGACGGCGAGCGTCGCGGCGTCGGCGTAATCGAGGTTCTGAATCCGGTCGTAGATCCAGACCTCGACGGTCGCCAGTTGCAACCCGCCGAGTGCGAGCACGATGGGGAACGTCATGAACGTGAAGATGAACGTCAGGAGCGCGCCCGTGAGGACGGCCGGCGCGAGCTGCGGGACGACGACGTCGCGGAACGCGCGGCGCTTACTCGCCCCGAGACTGCGGGCGGTTTCGACGGCCCGCACGTCGACGGACTCCCAGGCGGCGACGGTAACCCGAGCGACCAGCGGCGCGTTGTAGAACGCGTGCGCCAGGATCACGACCGCGAGCGGACTGGTCTCGATGAACGCGAACGGACCGATTCCCACCGCGCCGAGCACCGAGTTCAGCGTGCCAGTCCGGCCGAACATCGCGTAGAAGCCGACCGCGACCATGATCCCCGGCAGGACGAATGGCAGAATCGTCAGCGAGCGCAGCGTCCGCCGCCCGTAGAACTCGTAGTTCGCGAGGACGTACGCCGCGGGAAGACCGATCGCGACGCTCGCGACCGTTGAAAGCGCCGCCTGGACGGCCGTGAATCCGAACAGTCCCTGCCGCACGGGTGGCACCGAAAGCGCGAACCAGGGGATCGGGACTGTACCGTCTACAACCGGAATCGGAACGCTGAACGCGACCGTCAGCGACACCGAAATCGCGGAGATCCAGCCCGCAAGCGATCGCAGGTGCGCGCCGATCGTAAGCAGGTCCGCGAACACGTCGGCCAGCGCGCCGACGTAGAACGGGTCCGTGAGAACCCCGGCGATGTGAGCGAGCGTCGGCCGTCCGTTCTCGAGGACGGCGTTCACGAAGACGATCCCCGTCGGAACGTACAGCATCACGACAAGGACCGCCGCCGTACAGAGCGCAGTCAGCGCGAGCGCATGCCCTTCGAGCCAGATGCGAAACCGGGAACTGCTGGTGTCGGTGTCGGATGATCCCCCCGTCGTGAGGTGACCGTCGGTCGAGCGCTCGGGTGAACTCGCTGAAGCCGCAGACTCCACCAACTCTGCTGACTCCGCCGACTCCGTAGACTCCGCCGAGTTCGCCGACTCCCGTGACGATCGATCCAACAGTTCCCGAAACCCCACGCGAACCACCTACTGACTCGCGAAGTCGCGCGCCCAGTCGTCGACCCACCCGTCGAGGTTGCCACGAAGGTCTTCGTAGCCGATCGTCACCGCCTCCGGCGGTTCGTGGGCGTACTGATCGAACTCGTCGTCCAGATCGACGTGCTCGTCCGCAACCGCGGGGAACTGGACGTTTCGCTCGGCAATTTTCGCCTGTGCCGCATTCGAGAGCGCGAAGTCGACGAACTCGTAGGCGAGGTCGACTTCGTCCGCGCCCTCGAAGATCGCCATCCCTTCGGGATTCGCGTACCCCTGGTCGTTCGGGAAGGCGGTCTGGTGTCGACTGAGGTCGTTCCCCTCCGCCGACGCGAACACCTGATCGGTCGAGTACGAGACGATCATCGGGCGCTCCTCGTTCATGTACGCCCCGTAGTAGGACTCGGTCCAGTCGTCGAGCACGCGAACGCCGTTGTCCGCGAGGTCATCCCAGTACTCGAGGTAGCCGTCCTCGCCGAAGGCGTCGATCGTCCACAGCAGGAACGCCCGGCCGGGGTCGGAGGTCTGTGCGTTCTGGGCGATCAGCGCATCCTCGTAGGCCGGGTCGAGGAGGTCCGCGAACGTCTCGGGTTCGTCGACGACGGTTTCGTCGTAGACGAGACTGATGTAGCCGGTGTCGTACGCGAGGACGCGACCGTGCGGATCGCCCATGTCGAGTCCGTCGCGGATGCGATCCGACCGCTCGATCCGGTCGAGATTGAGCTCGCGAAAGAGGCCGCCGTCGTCCAGGTTGTCGTCGACGGTCACCAGGTCGTCGATGTTCAGACCGAGATACACGTCGGGATCGATCGCCCCACCCTGGGACGCCCGCGAGATGTAGTGGTTGATCCCCTGGTCCGGCAGGAGCGTCCACTCGAGTTCGGCGTCGGGATAGGTCGCTTCGAACTCGTCTTTGAGCCACGGTCCCGCGGGGGTTTCGCCGTCGAGCATCGACTCGTAGGTGACGACCTCGAGCGTGCCCTCGAGATCCGGGTTGTCGGGTTCGGGGTCGGTCGTCGCGTCCCCGTTTGCCTCCTCGTTGTCGTCTCGCGTGAGACAGCCCGCGAGTCCGGCCGCGAGTCCCCCACCGAGTGCCGTAACGAACGGTCGGCGTTTCATTACCTGGTTGTTCCACTGCGTGGTTTTAAGCGCATCGTTCGCTTCGCCGACACCAACGGGTGAGCGAACGGGACGGTGCAGCCGCTTACTACGCCGTTCCCGCGCGCCGCGCCGCAGCGAGCAACGCGTCGTAGGCTTCCGCATACGCCGCCTCGATCCGAGCGGGATCACGCCGGTCGTCGCTCCCGAGCGGCGGGAGTTGCACCCGGTCGATCGGGTCGAGATACTCGAGGACGTCCGGCACCCGCTTTTCGAGCGCGCCGTCTTTTGGACTCGAACTCGCGATTTCGCAGGCGCGGCAGTACCGATCGCCCGGGTAGATCCGCGCGCGACCCGGTTCGACGGCCGCAACCGCGGCGACCGCCGCCGGATCGAGTGACTGCAACGGCTGGGCGATATCGCTGTAGGACTCGACGACGGCGACCTCCGCAGCCTCGAGTTCGTCCGCGAGTTCGGCGAACGCCGGGACGTAGCGCCGTTCGGCGAGATCGTTGAACGCGTCGACGCTCTCGACGGGAATCGCATCCGCGAGCGGCAGCGCCTCGGCGACCGCCGGCGGAACGTCGGCGGTTGCGTTGCGCACGAACGTCGCGTCGTCGCCCCGCCCGAGACGGTCGACGATGAACTCGCGGTCGCGCTGACCGAGGAGCCCGGTTCCGCCGCCGGGCGTCGGTCGCCAGAGGCGATGGACGGGATTGAGCCGCTCGGGCGTGCGACCGCGTTCCTCCGCCCTTGCGAGTCGATACGCGTCCTTGCCGTAGAGTCGACCCTCGGCGAGTGCGCGCCGGCAATCGTCGTGGTCGAACCAGAAGTCGTTGCCGGCGCGCGGTTTGTAGCCGCGGGCACCGGTTCGTTCGAGCAGGCCGACCGAGAACGTGGTCTTGCCGGCGTCGACCCGGTCGGTCCCGACGACGAGGAGAATCATCTACTCGTCCGTTTTCAGCCCGTAGTAGCCGGGTTCGTCGTCGCTGCGTGGCTCGGCGACCACGAGTTCGGCCGCGTTGGTCATGATCCACGGGATGGCCCAGTCGAGCAGGATGGCTTCGGTCTCCTGCTCGATCTCGGCGTCGGGTTCGAGCCCCTGAAGCATGCGGGCAATTTCGTAGACGGTGTACATCTGGTCCGCCTCGAGCAGTTCCGCTGGGGTGTAGAAGTCACACGGGGGGAGACTGTCGAACTCGGATTTCGAAACGGGCATGATACTCGTCAGTACCGCGCTCGGACGCCTAAATCGTTCGCTCTCGGTCGGCCCGTGCGGTGCCGCTGCTCCGATCGCCGGCCGCGGTCGGGTCGCGAGTCGCCCGGTTCGGAACGAATCAACCGTCGAGACGCCGCCCGCGTGGCGATCCGTGTTCCGAGCCTTCCGGTGATAGTGGCCGTGGTACGTCAGCTGCTCGCGTTCGAGTTCGAACCGCGACTCGAGCGGCTCCCGCTCGTCGAGGTAATACGCATCGCTGAACTCGCGGACGCCGTAGGGTTGTCCGCGAGTTCAGCGAGCAGGGCCTCGCCCCGCTCGGCGGCGATGGTTACGGCCACTAGTACGTCCAGCTTCCGTTCTCACGGTTGCCAGGACTAGATAACTGAGCGAGCTGTGACACGACACCGCGACAGCGAGACGACCGCTTGTCACGGTGCCTTCGAAAGAAATCGGGAGCCGCCGTGGTTGGGCGCTTCAGCGACTACTCGAAATGGTCAAGACACGTCTGATACTCGTCTTCGACCGACTCCCAGTTGATGACGTCGAAGAATGCGTCGATGAAACTGCCGCGGTCCGGACCGTAATCGTAGTAGTAGGAGTGCTCCCAGACGTCCAGTGCAAGGATCGGGTGGGAACCCCAGAGCGCATGGAGGTCATGGCGATCGACCTTCAGGTTTCGCAGTTGCTTTGCAACTGGATCGTATACCAGTAGCGCCCAGCCACCGGCAGCACCCGCGGCAGCTTCGAACTCGCCCTTCCAGGCTTCGTAGGACCCAAAGTCCGCTTCGATACGGGTGGCGAGGTCTCCCTCCGGTTCACCACCGCCATTCGGGGACATGTTCTCCCAGAACATCGTGTGGAGATAATGCCCACAGCCGTTGTGGGTCACGTTCTCCATCGCCGCGGGCGTCGATTCGAAATCACCGTTCTCGCGGTTCTGTTCGAGTTCTTCTTCCGCCGAGTTCAGGCCGTTGACGTAGCCCTGGTGGTGCGTGTCGTGGTGCCAGGTGAGGACCTGCTCGGAAATCGACGGTTCCAGTGCATCGTAATCGTACGGTAGTGGGGGAAGCTCGTGATTAGTCATGGATAACACCTGTGTATGATAGCAGTTCATTTCCGGAACGCGTACCGGAATGAGGGGTATCATAGCGCACAGTTCTCGTCCGCATACTATTGCGTCCGAGTCCAGTTGCGTTGACACCGAGTATCGTGTTAAAACTTTCAGGAACGTTCAGCGGTTCGATGCGGACGCTGAATCTTCTAGGCGAAGCCGCCCTCAACTACGATCGCTGTTCTTTGTGATACGCGTGTTCGAGCCACTCCTCCAATGTGGGTTGGGACCAGTAGCGAACCGTCTCGGTGCGCTGATCCTGTTCAAGAACACCTGCATCCGCTAACTTCGGGAGGTGAACGTGTAGCAGTTCCGTTCGAACGGCCCGTTGGAAGTCGCCGGCGGTTGTCGTCTCTGACGGTGTGAACTGTCGGTCGAACGTACAAACTCGATCCGTGAGCTCGTCGATCGTCGCGACGCCGTCGGACTGCTCGTACAGCGTGTACAGCGCGTATCGCCGCCGCCGGTTTGACAGCAGGTCGAATACACGATCGAGCGACGGCGTCGCTTCGACCGCTCGTTGTGTCGACTCCCGCTCCGTTTCACGCATCCATAGACCACCTACCGTATATTACCATTCGAAACCACCACGAGCCTATACTGCAGCCGGCACATTAGATGTTACGTCTACCTGTACCATACATTGGACTAAATTCCTGCGCGAACGCTCCGAGTAGAACCGCTCTTTCCCCCGCAGGTGACCGCTAAACTCACGACCCGGATCCGATAGCGACGATCGTCCGTGTTGACAGTTCCTGATCGACGAAGGACCCGCGTTCCGACGAAAATCAGCCGAGTTCTGAAACTGCGTCTGAACTCGAACGGGTCGTCGTCGCTATTCGTAGAGCCACGTGGCGTCGTGCTGATCGTAGTCGATCAGTTCGGCGTCGTCGAAGTGGATCGAAATCTCGCGTTCGTTTGCGCCCTCGTCCTCGTGGTCGGCCGCGTGAACGACGTTGCGGCCGAGGTCGAGTGCGTAATCGCCACGAATCGTTCCGGGTGCGGCTTCGAGCGGGTCGGTCTCGCCGATCATCTGGCGGACCTGTCGGGTTGCGTCCTGGCCTTCCCAGACCATCGGGACGACCGGACCGCCGGTAATAAAGTCGACGAGGTCGTCGTAGAACGGTTTGTCTTCGTGTTCGCTGTAGTGTTCTTCCGCCCGGCCGCGAGGCATGTTTTCGACCTTGATACCGACGAGCTTCAGCCCGCGGTCCTCGAGTCGAGAGATGACCTCGCCCACGAGTCCGCGCGCGAAGGCGTCGGGCTTGACCATCACGAAAGTGCGCTCATGGTCGCCCATCAGGCCTCACTCTCCTCGGCTTCGTCAGCTTCGGTCTCGTCAACGGTTTCGTCCCCGGCGGGAACGTCCGCTTCGTCATCTTCGGCAACTTCGGACTCGGTTTCGAGGTCTTCGTCTTCGCTGGCTTCGACGACCTCGTCCTGGTCGGCTTCCTCGCCGGCGTCGGCCGGGCCCTTGCCGGCACGACCTTCCTCGGTCCACTCGAGATCGCGCGGTTCGCGACCGAGTTTGTAGTTCTTCTCTGCCTTCGAGTCGACGAAGTGGAGCACGGTGCCGTCGGTCTTGACGTACATGATGCCCGTGCCGGGTTCGATTTCTTCGCCTGTGTAGTCGCAGGTTCGTTTCTCGACCATTGGTTACTGTCCTCCGATGGAGTCCGCCTCGCGGGCGGTCTCGCGAAGTTGGAGCACGTCCCCTTCGCGGACCGGCCCGAGACAGTTACGGGTAATGATGCGTCCCTGGTTCTCGCCCTCCTTGATCCGGCACTTGACCTGCATGGCTTCACCGTGCATGCCGGTCTTGCCGACGATCTCGATGACCTCGGCGGGCGTGGAGCCGCTTTCTTCCTCTTCAGCACTCATCTCTGATCACCTCAGTCGAGGTCCTCGACCTTGTCGGCGATATCTTCGACGTCGCCTTCGGCCTCGCCCGTGTCGACGATCGCTGCAGCGGCCGAGCCGACCTCGAGACCGGCAGCGTGGCCGACGTCGTCCTGCGTCTCGATGAAGACGACAGGAATACCCTTCTCGTCTGCGAGTTCAGGGAGATGCATGACGATTTCTTCGGGGGAGACGTCCTCGGCGACGTAGACGAGATCGGCGTTGCCGCGCTCGATCGCCTTGGTGGTTTCGTTGGTTCCTTTCTTTACTCGGCCCGTGTCTCGTGCGACCTCGAGCGCCTCGAGGGCGTCATCTGCGAGGTCGGCTGGGATGTCGGTTGTGACGTAGACTGACATTGGTTGTTCACCTCTCCTACGCGTGGGCTCGCGCTCCCCTGCCCTCGAGGATCCGGTTCGAACTCCGGTCCCGGGTTCGATTTTGAGTTTCGGCATCGACTCCGGCTCCGGAAACCAGACCCCAGGCCGGGCGATGCCCGGCGGAGGTCCTGTAAGGCTAGGAGCATCATCAACCCCGCGTAGGGTGTACTACGTCAGTAGCGTTGCCCCCCTTAAAAGCGTGTTCAAAACGCTGGACGGTTGTGACCTCGACGCACAGTCGACCCGAGCGAAGTCACACAGTATTACGGGTCCGCGCCCCTGTCTCTTATACACATCTCTG
>NZ_AOIO01000021.1 GCF_000337555.1 Natrialba asiatica DSM 12278
TGCCTGTCTCGAGACGATTCTCTCGACGCTGCCGGTCGGCATCACCGACACGACGCTCGTCGGCCCCGAGGATCGGCTTCGCTGCGAGCAGATCGAACAGCCGCGTGCGGGAAGACTCCTCGGAACGACCCGGCAGGTGGTGATCGTCGACGCACACGAGGATCTGCAGCCGAACGCGCTCGGCCAGGTCGTCGGTGCCGTCGACGGCGGCGGTCTGCTGATCCTGCTGACGCCTGCACTCGAGACGTGGCCCGACCGGCGAAACGGCTTCGACCAGTCGCTGGCCGTTCCGCCCTTCGCGATCGACGACGTGACCGGCCGGTTCAAACGCCGACTGGTCGAGACGATCCGGGAGCACCGCGGCATTGCAGTCGTCGAGTTCAGTGACGACCGGGACACGGGCAGCGCCGAGCCTGCGGCGCTCGCCGAGGACGAACTCGTCGCAAATGGCCTGACGAACCCCGCGCCGATCCTATCGACCCCGGACACTGCGCCCGCCGCAGGTATCCCACCCGACGCCGCGTTTCCAGCAGCCGCCTACGACGCCTGCCTCACCGATGACCAGGTCGGGGCGCTCGCCGCCTTCGAATCGCTCGCCGAACCCGGCCGAGCCGTCGTCCTCGACGCCGACCGCGGCCGCGGCAAATCGAGCGCCGCGGGGCTGGCCGCCGGCTGTTTCGCGCTTGCAGGTGACTCGGTGCTCGTCACCGCACCGTCGGTTGCCAACGCGACCGAACTGTTCGCCCGCGCCGACGAACTCGTCGCTGAACTCGACGCCGAGGCGGCCGTCTCGGAAGATTCCCGGGGTGCCCCTCGGGAGATAGACACGAGTTCAGGCGGGCGCGTCCGATTCCGTGACCCGTCCGCCGCGGCGAGCGAGTGCGAGGCGGCGGACGTCGTCGTCGTCGACGAAGCCGCCGCACTCCCGGTGTCGACGCTCGAGTCGTTCCTCGCCGCCGACCGCATCGCGTTCGCGACGACGATCCACGGCTACGAGGGGGCGGGGCGGGGCTTTTCCGTGCGGTTTCGCGACCGACTTGCCGAGAGCGACCACGACGTGACCGAGCGGACACTTGCCGCCCCGATCCGCTACGCAGCGGGCGATCCGATCGAGGTGTGGGCCTTCCGCGCGCTACTGCTCGACGCTCGGCCGCCCGTGGCTCCGCTCGTCGCCGACGCGACCCCGGATTCCGTCGAGTATCGCCGACTCGACCCCGACGAGCTGCTCGCAGACGAACGCTTGCTCCGGGAGGCCTTCGGGCTCCTCGTCCTCGCCCACTACCGCACCGAGCCGAACGACCTCGCCAGACTGCTTGACGCGCCGAATCTCGACGCCCGCGCGCTGGTTCACGACGGCCACGTCGTAAGCGTCGCGCTGCTCGCCCGCGAAGGTGACCTCGGTGCCGAGGCGCGAGCGATGATGTACGAGGGCGGGCGCATCCGCGGGAACATGCTCCCGGACGTGCTCACGAGCCAACTTCGCGACGAAGCGGCCGGCGAACCGGCCGGCGTGCGCGTCGTTCGTATCGCGACCCACCACGAGGTGCGCGCTCGCGGCCTCGGATCGCGCCTCCTCGAACGCGTGCGCGACGAGTTCGGTTCGACCGTCGACTGGCTCGGAACCGGCTTCGGCGCGACGCCGGACCTGCTCTCGTTCTGGCGCGAGAACGGCTTTCGAACACTGCACGTCTCGACGACGCGCAACGACGCGAGCGGGGAGTACTCGGCGCTCATGCTCGATCCGACGAGCGATACGGGCCGTGCACTTTACGACCGCCACGCCGAGCGATTCGCCCGCCGATTCCCCGCGCTCTGTACCGATTCACTCGCGGATTTGGACCCCGACGTGGCCCGCGAAGTACTGCGGAGCACCCCCGACGAGGCCGCGACGCCGCTCGAGTTCACCGATCACGAGTGGCGGATCGTCGCCGGGGCGGCCTACGGCCCCGGCCTGTTCGATGTCGATCCCGGTCCCTTCCGTGAACTCGCGGGTCGGTACTTCGTCACGAAGCCGGACGCTGTCGATCTCTCCGAACGCGAAGAGCGGCTGCTCGTCCTGCGGGTGCTTCAGGGAACGGATTGGGCGACGGTCGCGGATCGGCTCGAGTTCCACTCGTCGGGGCAGTGCATGCGGGCACTCGGTGAGGCGTTCCAGCCGCTGGTGGACGAATACGGATCGGAGGAAGCGCTGGAGATCCGAGACCGATTCGCTACCGAGTGAACGGCTCAGCCGAACAGTCGTCTGAGCACCGATTCAGGGAGGGCCCGTAACGCCCACGCGACCAGCCGCCAGCGACGCGTCACGTAGGCGTGAACGCGCTCGTCACGGATTGCATCCGCGATTTGACTCGCCGCCGTCTCCGGTGAACACTGCCAGAACGAGCCGTAAGAGAGTTCGGTGTCGACGAAGCCGGGTTCGATGGTCGTGATCGTCACGTTCGTGTCGGCACCGGCCTGTCGGCTTCGCAACCCCTCGAGATAGCGCGAGACGTACGCTTTCGAGGCGTTATAGGCCTGTGTTCCACCGTTACCGAAGCGAGCGGCGACGGAGGAAATCCCGACGAGATGGCCGTCCGAGTCACCCGGGGCGGTCGACCGGCGCTCGAACTGGTCCATTGCGGCCGTCGCGAGCGCGGTGAACCCGCGTACGTTGACATCGATCGTCCGGCGTTCGGTTTCCCAGTCGAGGTCGTAATTCGCATCGCCAACCCCGGCGCTGATGACGACGAGATCGACCGATTTCATCGCGTCGGCAAGCGATCGAAACCGGTCGCGGGCAGTGTCCGGCTCTGTGACGTCCATCGTTGCGACGTAGGCTTTCGTCGGGAGCGACGCGCCGAGGTCTTTGAGCCGGTCCGTTCGTCGTGCGGCCAGTCCGATTTCGTAGCCGTCGGCGGCGAGTTCACGCGCGAGGGCGGCTCCGATACCGGAGGAGGCACCGATGATGATCGCGCCGCGTGGATCGGCCGTCTGTGCTGTCATGTCACGAGATGGTCACGCGGCGACCGTAACAGTACTGATGGCGGTACGGCTTTGCCGTTCGCTGCCGTTGGGGCTCGTATGGTAGATGCGGGAATCGTGCTTGCGGTCGCGTTGCTCGTCGGCGGTGTCCTCGGGACGGTGGTGCCGCTCGTCCCAGGAGGGGCGCTCTCACTGGCGGGCGTGTATCTCTACTGGTGGCTCTCCGGATTCACAGCGCCGGGAACGATTGCGCTCGTCGTCCTCACGCTCCTTGGACTGGTGACGCTGTTTGTCGAACTCTTTGCGGGGTCGATCGCGGCACGAGCGGGCGGGGCCTCCTGGGTGACGACCGGACTCGCTGCTGTGGTCGGGATCGTGTTGATGTTTGCGACTGGTCCGCTTGGCTTACTGCTCGGGTTATTTGGTACTGTCTTCGTTGTGGAGTATCTGCGAGCCGGGGATCTAAACCGGAGCACGCAATCGGCGATCTACGCGACAGCCGGTATTCTGGCCTCGACGGCGATTCAGGTGTTGTTGACGGTGTCAATTCTCTGTGGATTTCTCGTCTCGGTTGCCGTTCAGTGAAAGATAAACTATCTTCCCGGAGAGTCTTCCAACTCTGACCGAATATACAAAAATACAACCATATATGGTCTAAAAAACTGAGATAGTCATCAGTGTGCCGGATTTGATTTAACACTCGTGGGTGTTGTAGGGCGAGACATGGCAGAAAAAGATCCCACGTCGCGGCGGACGGTCCTCAAAATATCCGGTGCCGTTGGTGCAGCCGGTCTTCTCGCAGGTTGCGCGGACAGCGGTGGCGGTGGAAACGGTGGCGGCAACGGCGGCGGAAACGGGGGCGGCAACGGCGGTGGCAATGGTGGCGGCAACGGCGGCACAGATGTCAGCGAGTGGGAAGGCGTCAGCGAAATCGAGCTCACCGGTGTGACGAGCGGATGGGAAGGGAATTCGCCGAGTCCGATCGAGGGGGAGACCAACCCCTCGCTGGTCCTCTTCGAAGGCGAGTCGTACGAAATCACCTGGGAGAACGGCGACGGAGCCAACCACAATCTCGAAATCGTCGACGAGAACGACGAAGTCGTCGACGATCTCTCGACCGAGCAAATGAACGAGGAAGGCGAAACCCAGACGCTCGAAATCGAGGAAGTCACGAGCGAGATGGCCGAATACGTCTGTCGCCCACACGAGAACCAGATGCGCGGAACGATCGACTTACAGCAGGGTTCGGGCGGCAACGGCGGTGGAAACGGTAACGAGACCGGCAACGGTAACGAGAGCGAAAACGGCAACGAAAGTATGGAGAACGGTAACGAGAGCGAAAACGGCAACGAAAGCATGGAGAACGGCAACGAGAGTAGCGAATAACCGCCCGTTGCACTCGTACTCGTACTGGAACTCGACGAGCGATCGTCCCAACCGAAGCGATACTATTTTTGCCGATATTTGCGCTCGACCAGCGTTCCGATCCACCAGTGCCACCGGCGCAGGCTCCGATCGCGGATCGCGACCAGTCCGGTCACGCCTCATACGGTCTGCTGGACCGGTTTTCAGTCGCGACCCAGGACGGTTGCGGGTGCGTCGACACGACTGCCAGCAGTCCGTATTAGTCGTGCGTGTAGTACGCTACCGTTTCGTCGCCATCGTGGTGATCGATTCGGGCGAATCCAATCCGTTCGAACTGCACCATCTCGTCCGATTCGAGTTCAGCAACGCCGGGTTCCGCTCGCCCGGAGACGTCGCCCGTGATCGTTCGCAACCGAACCGGGACGCTCTCGGCCGCTGGCACCCAGTGGACGACATCGACACCCTCCTCGCGGACCACGTCGATACCCGCACCGGTGAACTCGAGTCCGTCCGCAGTGGCCTCGACGCAGCCGAGTCCCTTGAGCCAGACGCGGGTTCCGTTGTCGGGGACGTCTGCCGGTTCGAGCAGGACTGCATCGTCGACGGGGATTTCGCGGACGCCACGCTCTTCGTGGTCCGGATGGAGCGGCGGATTGGCTTCTGCGGGCGGGTCGCCGCCGAGTGCGAGTTCGGTGCCGTCGCGGACGAGGAACCGACGGTCGGTTTCGTCGTCGATGAGGTCGCGGTTGTTCGCGTAGATGGCGCTCATCGCGAGGTCGACGTCGCTCGTCGAGGTGCCGAGTTCGACCATCGCGTCGACGATTGCCTCGCCGCGAACGCCCCGGCGGCGGAGGCTCTTGAGCGTCGGCGCGCGGGGGTCGTCCCAGCCGTCGAGTTCGCCCTCGTCGATCAGTTCGGAAATCGTCGAGGTGCTCATCTTCACGTCGTAGGCGTCGACCTGAACGTGGCCCCAGTGGATGACTTCGGGGTACTCCCAGTCGAAGTAGTCGTAGACGAACTGCTGTCGTTTCGCGGAGTCCTGCAGGTCGATCCCGCGGATGATGTGAGAGATTCCGAGCAGGTGATCGTCGATTCCGGACTGGAAGTCGAGCATCGGCCAGCACCGGTACTCGCTCGCCTCCTCGCGGGGGTGTGGCGTGTCGATCATCCGGAACGCAACCCAGTCGCGCAGGGCGGGGTTCTTGTGCTCGATATCGGTTTTGACCCGGAGCACCATCTCGCCGCTCTCGTACTCGCCGGCGATCATGTCCTCGAACTCTTCGTGGACGGTGTCTGTGTCCTTGTCGCGGTGCGGACAGGCCTCGCCCGCGTTTTTCAGCTCGGAGAAGGTCTCTCCCGAACAGGAACAAGTGTAGGCCCCGTCCATGTCGATCAGGTCGCGGGCGTGCTCGTAGTACGTCTCGAGCCGGTCGCTCGCTCGATACACGTCGTCTGGTTCGAACCCGAGGTAGTCGAGATCGTCGAGAATCGCATCGTAGGCGTCGAGATCCGGCCGTTTCGTCTCGGGATCCGTGTCGTCGAACCGGACGCAGAACCAGCCGTCGTAGCGATCGCGGTACGTGCCGATGACCGCCGGCATTCGCGCGTGGCCGACGTGCCACGGCCCGTTCGGGTTCGGCGCACACCGCATGCGGATCTCGTCGAACTCGTCGGCGTCCTCGGGAGCATCCCGACGAGCCTGCGAGTCGGAACTCGTGGAGTCGGGCTCTACGGCGTTGGGTAGTGCGGGCAGGTCGTGTTCGTCCGTCTCGTCTTCCGCCTCGAGTTCGGCGAGTTCCTCGGGCGCGAGTTCTTCGAGGCGCTCGCGTTTGGCGTCGTACGCGAGGTCGTTGACCCGGTCGACGACCCCGCCGGCAATGCCCGGAATCTCGTCTCCGTGCTCGCGGAACTCGGGGTTGTCGCCCATCAGCGGCCCCATGATCGCACCGACGTCGGCGTCGCTCTCGTGTTTGACGGCGTTCAACAGCGCGTGCTTCTCGACTTCGCGCTCGACGCGCTCGCGCAACTCGTCGTTCATTACCGAGCGGTATTCGTGCCCGGACCAAAACCTCCGCGGTGTTGGTCCGTCGGACCCGTCATCGGTTCCTCGGGTCGTCGATCCGCCGGCGGGCGGCCGCTCGATCTCCGGGGGAACTGCTACCCGTGTCCGTGACGAACGAGAACCATGGACACGATGTCTCGACCCGGAACGTCGTCGATACGGGACGGCCTCGTCGCGCTCGGACTCGTCCTGGGGGTGAACGCGCTCGGCGCGTCACCGGCGGTGTTCATCAGCTCCGACACGGCCTGGATTGATCGGCCGTGGTTCTATCCGCCGGAGATCGCCTTTCCGATCGTCTGGACGCTCCTGTTCACGCTGATGGGAGTGGCCCTGTTTCTCGTGTGGCGCCGCACCCGCGAACTCGGGCCCGGCCGCCGTCGGGACCTCGGCGTCGCGCTCGGGGCCTTCGTCGTCCAATTCGCGTTGAACTTCGCCTGGACGCCGGTGTTCTTCGGGCTCCGGCGGCCCGACCTCGGCCTCGTCGTCATCGGCGCCCTCTGGATCGCGGTGGTCGGCACGATCGTCGCGTTCGCTCGCCTCGATCGGCTAGCGGCCGGACTACTCGTGCCGTACCTCGGCTGGGTCTCGTTCGCGTTCGCCCTCAACTACGCGATCTACGCCGCCGGCTGATCGCTGCGTACGAGTCTTCGAAAAGCTGCGGACCGATCGGCGGCTCAGTAGCCGCGTTCGATCAAGTAGTCTCCGAGTTCACAGAGCAGGTCGCGGGCGTCGTTGTCCGGCAACACCTTGAGTCGGTTCTTGCCCTGGGTAACCAGATCGCGGGCGGTCTCGTTGGCGTAACTGATCGAGCCGGCGGCTTCGAGTTCGGCGACGGCGTCGTCGATTTCGGCCTCGGTGACGGCGTCGACGTCCGTGGTGTCGACGAGGTCCTCGACAGCGAGTCCCTGATCGCGGGCGTGGACGGTGATGAGCGTCTGCTTCTCCTCGACGAGGTCGCTACCGCGCTGTTTGCCGAGTTTGTCGCTCGGGACGGTGAGATCGAGCACGTCGTCCTGGATCTGGAAGGCGCGGCCGATGTCGAGCCCGTAGCCGTAGAGAGCATCGATCGTCTCTTGGTCTGCACCCTGTAGGATGGCCGGGAGACACGCGGAAGCAGCGTAGAGGACGGCGGTCTTCTGTTCGACCATCTCGAGGTACTCCTCGGGGACAATAGCGTCGCGCTCTTCGAAGGTCACGTCGAGTGCCTGGCCCTCGCAGATCTTCGTACAGGTCGTCGCGAGCACGTCGAGTGCGTCGACCATTCGGGACGGGTCCGCGCCCGCTTCGAGCATGATCTCGAAGGCCTTCGAGTAGAGCGTGTCGCCGGCCAGAATCGCCGTCTCGAGGTCGTACTCACGGTGGACGGCGGGGACGCCCCGTCGGAGGTCGTCGTCGTCCATGATGTCGTCGTGGATCAGCGTAAACGACTGGATGACCTCGACGCTGACGGCGGCGTCCATGAGATCGATCGTCTCGCCGGTCAGTGTCGGGAACGTCCGGTAATCCGTCGTCAACGGCTCGACATCCGCGAGCGCTTCGGCCGTTGCGAGCAAGACGGTCGGTCGCAAGCGTTTCCCGCCCGCGTCGAGGAGGTATCGCGAGGCCTCGTAGAGCCGTTCTGGCCGCTGGATCGGCAACTCCTCGGGAATCGCGTCGTTAACCAGTTCGCGGCGCTCTCGAACCGCTTCGAGTACCGCCTCCTCACGTGCCTTGGGGGTTGTCATATCACTCGACAAGCTGGATAAGGTTCCCGTTGCGCGTCGCGTGGAGGTCCCGACCAAGCTGGTATCCCTGGTTCTCGGCGAGGTCGATGTACTTGGCCAGGTGCTCTAGGTCCTGGTGGGCAGGGATGATGTTCTGCGGTTGGAGCGCGTCGAGCATCTGATAGTGGCCCTCCTGGTTCATGTGGCCGGAGACGTGGATGTCGTCGTAGATGCGGGCACCCTGCATGCCGAGCAACTTCTCGGCCTGGTAGCGCTGCCCCTCGTTGGTCGGTTCGGGGATAACGCGAGCCGAGAAGACGACCTTGTCACCGTTGTCCAGTTCGTACGGCGTCTCGCCGCGGGCCATTCGCGTCAGCATCGCGCGTGGCTCTCCCTGGTGGCCGGTGACGACGGGGAGGAAGTTCTCCTTGCCCTCGTTCATGATTCGCTTGAAGGTGCGGTCGACGGACTTGCGGTGCCCGAACATTCCCAGATCCGTCGGGAAGTCGACGAAGTCGAGTCGTTCCGCGGTGCCGGAGTACTTCTCCATCGAGCGTCCGAGCAAGACCGGCTGACGACCGATATCGTCTGCGAACTCGACGAGGCTCTTCACGCGGGCGATGTGACTCGAGAACGTCGTCGCGACGATCCCGCCGTCGTAGTCCTCCATGCTGTAGAGGGTGTCCCGAAGGTGTTCGCGAGCGACGTTCTCCGAGGGCGTCCGTCCCTTCCGCCCAGCGTTCGTACAGTCCTCAATATAACAGAGAACGCCTTCGCCCTCGCGACCGATCTCGCGGAACCGTTCCATGTCGATCGGATCGCCGAGCACCGGCGTGTGGTCCATGCGCTTGTCCAGCCCGTAGACGACCGCGCCTTCGGGCGTGTGAAGTACCGGGTTGATCGCGTCGATGATCGAGTGCGTGACGTTGACGAACTCGAGATCGACCTTGCCGGAGTCGCCGATCGACATCGTCTCGCCGGCGTCCATCTTGACCAGGTCGTTCTCGACGCCGAACTTCTGCTCGCTCTCGATCTGCTGTTTGACCAGTTCGATCGTAAACGGCGTGGCGACGATCGGCGCGTCGTACCGGTGGGCCAACTTCGAGATGGCACCGATGTGGTCCAGGTGTCCGTGCGTCGGCACGATAGCCTGCACGTCGCCTTCGAGGTCGCTCATGACCCGATCGTCCGGGATTGCGCCCATGTCGATCAGGTCGAGACTGTGCATCCGCTCGGTTTCGACGTTGTCGTGGATCAGAACCTGCGAGAGGTTCAGTCCCATGTCGAAGATAACGACGTCGTCACCGGCGCGAACGGCAGTCATCTGCCGTCCGACTTCTTCGTAGCCGCCAATTGTTGCAATTTCGATTTCCATAGTTCGTAGCACTGAAAGTCCGTATGACTCTCATCGAAACAGTCCGCGGACTTCGATTCATCCGGCCCCGGCGTCTTACAGCACGTCGGCCATCCCGCTATGCGTTCGGCAACCCGTGATTAGCCGACGTTCTCCGGCCAACCACACCGAGACGCACTTGCCCGCGGGTTTCGCTACCCCCATCTACACGCCCGGGTGTTAAAAACACAGTGGGTTACACATTACCGGTCCCGGGGCGAGAAGCCGGTCAGAACAGCCTTACTGAACCGTCGTTCCCGGGTTCTCACCTGCGAGAAACCGCCCGATTCCTTCGAGTCCGAAAATCGATGCCTCGGCGTCGAGTTCGAGAAGCGCCCGTACCTTCGCGGCCATCCCGCCGGTCACGTCGGTCGATTCGCTCTCGCCGAGTACGTCCGCGACGGCGTCGAACGAGCCGATTTCTGGGACGACCGTATCCGCGTCGTCGAGGACGCCGGGGACCGTCGAACAGAGGCCGATCCGATCCGCATCGAGACTGCGAGCGAGTTCAGCGACGAGTTCGTCGCCGCTGACGACGGTCGCGCCTTCGCCGACGTGGGCGACGAGGTCGCCGTGGAGGACCGGAACGAATCCCTCTCCGACGAGCGTTTCGACCTGCCCGCTCGGGAGCGCGAGTTCGCCGTCGGCATCGCGGTGGGCCGCCGAGAACGGATGCACCGGCACCGCCGGCACGTCCCGTTCCAGCAGGCGGCTCAGGACGAACTCGTTCAGCGTCGTCATCGCGCCGTGGATGTCGTGGACGGCGGCCGGATCGTAGCTTCCCGTAGTCGTGGTCACGCCGTGTTCGCTCGCGTTGTGGTGGCCGAAGCTGCCGCCGCCGTGGACGATGACGAGTTCGTCGACCGCGCCGTCTCCGCCCGCACCGAACGAACTCGCGATCGCATCCGCCGCTGCGGCGAGCGACCGCCCGTCGAGCGTTTCCGGGCGGTCCTTGTCGGTGATCGCGCTGCCGCCGAGTTTCAGGACGATCATTCGATCCGGCGCACCCCCTCCTCGGCGAGTTCGGCGCGGAACGCATCCTCGCAGCCCGGGGTGAACGACAGGGCCGTCTCGGTTTCCTCGGTCGGGTCGAGGGCGACGATACAGCCGCCGCCGCCGGCACCCGTCAGCTTCGCGCCGTCGGCCCCGGCGTCGCGGGCCGCCCAAACCATCGTCTCGAGCGAGCGCGAGGAGACGCCAAGCGCCGAGAGCAGCCCGTGGTTGAAGTTCATGAGTCGCCCGAGTTCAGCGACGTCGCCGTCGGCCAGTACGTCCTCCCCGTTTCTGACGATGTCGCCGATCGCTTCGACCGTGTCCGCGGCGAACTCGTACTCCTCGCGGAGGGTGCGCACGCCGGAAACGAGTTCGCCCGTCTCGCCGGCTCCGCCGTCGAAGCCGATCACGAGGGGGAGATCAGGGGCCTCAATCGACCGGCAATCGTCACCCTCGACGCGGACCGCACCGCCCGTCGCCGAACAGAACGTGTCCGCGCGTGACGCCTGGCCGTCCTGGACCTCGTGCTCGGTTCGGTAGGCGCGTTCGGCGAGTTCGGCCGGCTCGAGCGTCGTTCCGAGCGCGCGGGTGCCGGCGTCGATCGCCGCGACGACGACCGCCGCGGAGGAGCCAAGGCCCGCCCCGAGCGGGATATCGCTCTCGATCGTCACGTCGAAGCCGACGTCCTCCTCGCCGGTAACTTCACGAACCTGCTCGATCGCGCTGTCGACGTACTGCGTTGCGGCCATGAGCAGCGACTCCGATGCGTTGACATCGGGCCGCTCGTCGGCCCCGCCGCCGTACTCGACCGTAAAGCCATCCAGACTGAGATCCTCGGCGTGAACTCGCAGTTTACTGTCGTCCCGGCGTTCGACGCCGACCCGTGCTCGCACCTCGATCGCACACGGGACGGCGGGTTCGCCGTAGACGACCGCGTGCTCCCCGAACAGATAGACCTTCCCGGGGGCGCTCGAAACTGTCATGTCCGGCCGTTCGTACGACGACGATTAATACCTATCCTCTCGGATTCTTCGGTTCTCGGTAGTTCCGTTGATCGTGTTTCACGGGGGAACGCAACTGTCCGGTATCCTGCCGGATATCACTCGGTATGACGTGGAGACAGGGATCGCCCTTGTCGCATACGGCGTCCCGTTTCGGCCGGGACACGTTTGGTTATAAATAAGTTCTGGTGGCTTGCTGATCGCCACAGCCGGTACCGGCGTATATGCCGGCTTGATTCGAGGCTTGATGTAGATGCAACTACGACCATCCGATCGACCCGAGGACCATCGACGACGGCGGTTGCTTCGAACCGTCGGTGCAGCGGTCACGACTGGGACAGTAATTTCGACGGCAGGCTGTCTCGCTTCACTACCGATGCTCGGCCAGCAGATACGATACGCGGACGTCGACGTTCCGAATTCCGGCGAGCCGATCTACCGGGAATGGATCCCGGCAGCGTCGGCGCTCGACGGCAGCAACGACAACTGGGCGAACGTGATGTATGCGACGCCCGGTGAGATGGGCGAGTCCGTCATCGGCGCTCGATACAGCATGACGGACGCGCTTTTGCGAGCGCAGATGGACTATCTCGGCGTCGGGTACGAAAACTACGAACGCGTCGTCGGTACCGGCCCGGTAATTATCGGACTCGGATCGTTTACTGCGGCGACCGTTCGCGAGACGATCCTCGAGAGCGGCTACGAGCGTCTCGGTTCCTACGAAGGATACGACTGCTTCGAACGAACCGATCTCACCCGCGGTGTCGCCGTTCGTGATGGCGTCATAATTTTTCGCCGCCGAAAGAACGACGGCGGCTCGCTCGACGTAGTCGACCTCGAGACGGCTATCGATGCGGGTGCTGGCCGAATCGAACGACACTACGAGGCTGACGACCGGTTCGAGCGACTCACTCGAGCAGCGGGCTCTCGCCCGGAACTACAGGTTATGCGGAGTAAGAGCCTTCTCAACGGCGATCTTGTCGATAAATTCGACGTTCGATGGTCGTCGATGGGGTACACCTTCGACGAGGACAGAATCTATCACCAATTCGTCCACGTCTGCGGGGAAGAGCCGTCACTCTCCGAACGGCGCGTCAAAGCCGTCCTCGAACATGACAATCGAGCCCTCGACGCGTATGCGGTGGACGTGACGATCGACGACCCGATTCTGCAGATCGACATGAGCGAATCACACGCCGCCGCTCGCGACCGATCGTCGTCCGATGGCGTAACGTACCCACAGATTACGTGGGGTGTCCGGACGGTGGCCGATGGCGAACAGATCGAACTCTCCCACGATGGCGGTGACGCCGTCGACGCAAACCGCCTCACCGTCACGTACGGTGCGAATTTCGACACCGAACCGAAACCCGATCGGCAGTTCGCAGACGAGTTCGAAACCGTCGAATCGGGTGCGTCCCTGACACTCGATATTACCGATCGTCCACAGGAGGTGTCGGTAACGGTGGGCTATCGCCCTCGTGAGTCGAGTTCGCTCACAGTCCTCTTTCGAGTCGATCCGTCGTTCGTATGAGGTGCAAGCACAACAGGTGATTCAGTTGTGTCTCGCACGTCACCGGTCGCGAGCAGCCACTGTCCCTCGACCGGCCGATCCGAACGATTCCGGGCGCGCTATCATCGTCGCTCGTCGTTCGAAGCGACTATCTATCAACTACCGAACGTACTACCCGTGAGCGAGGACCTGCCGCTCGATACCGTCGTTGCGCTCCTCGATGACGAGTACGCTCGTTCGATCCTCACAGCGACACGCACCGAAGCCATGTCCGCCAACGAACTGACCGACCACTGTGACGCCTCGCTCTCGACTATCTGTCGCCGCCTGGAGCAGCTCGAAGCGGCGAATCTCGTTCGCGAGCGCACCCGGCCGCGCGCCGACGGACACCACGACACGATCTACGTTGCGACCTTAGAGGAGTTCCGGCTTCGACTCGACGATGAGGGATTTACGTTCAATCTTCGCTACCGCGACGAAGATGCCGCCGATCGGCTCAAACGACTGTGGGGTGACCTCTAATGCTTCCCGGCGTTCGTCCGATCGAACTCGCCGTTGGAGCGCTCGCTGCCGGTGCAACCCTCCTCGGACTGTACATCGGGTACCAGGCGTTCCGTGCCTGGGGCCGCCACCGTGACCCATCGATGCGGTATCTCGCCCTCGGCTTGCTCCTCCTGACGGTCGGGACGTATTCGATGTCGTTCGTCGGGACCGTCCTCATCAACTTGCGGCTTCTCTCGCTACCGCAGCAGGACTGGTTCTGGCTCGCCGTTCACACCGCCCAATTTACTGGCCTGGCACTGATCGCCTACGCGCTCCATCGCCGCCCCTGATCCCCGCGACGCTCGACGCCACCGCCGTCCTGATAATTTAAGCCAGTGTCGTTCGAACGCCGGCGTATGTCTCTCGTGCTCCCCAGCGAACTCGTCGTCGATCGATTTCTCCCGACGGTGCGGGCGATGCTCGCCGCAGAACTCGCCGAGCGCGGGATGACCCAACAGGAAATCGCCGCGAACCTCGGCGTCACCCAAGCCGCAGTCAGCAAGTACGTAAGCGGCGAGAGCGGCGGCGACGACCGTTTTCGTGACGACCCGGATACCGTCGCCACGGTCGAGCGCATCGCCGACGGCCTCGCGAGCGGCGGGATGGACGGCTACGACGCCCTCGCCGAACTCCTCTCGCTCGTCCGCAGTCTCGAGGACCGGGGTCCGATCTGTGAACTCCACGAGGAGGAAATGCCCGCGCTCCGGGGCCTCGGCTGCGATCTCTGCGTTCGCGGCCTCGATCCGGATATCAGCGCCGAGCGGGACGTGCTCGCGACCGTCCGAACGGCCGCCCGAACGCTCGCCGCGACGCCGGGAATGGTCGACTCCATTCCGAACGTCGGCACGAACGTCGGGATGGCGCTTCCGGACGCGCGCGATGAAACCGATGTCGCCGCCATCCCCGGCCGTATCCACGCCATGGGCGGGCGCATCGAAATCCCGGCACATCCCGAGTTCGGCGCGTCGAAACACGTCGCGACGGCTATCCTCGCCGCAGGCGCGATCGATCCGGCCGTTCGCGGCGCGATCAACATCGCGACGGACGATGCGATCCTCGAGGCCGCCCGAGCCATGGGGCTCGATCCGCTCGAGTTCAGCGCGGACTACGAGGACCGTGGCGAGCACCTCCGAACGCGGTTCGAGGAGCGGGGCGCGGTGCCGCGAGTCGCCTACCACAGCGGCGCGTTCGGCATCGAACCGGCGACGTACGTGTTCGGTGACAGCGCCGACGATGCGGCCGCCCTGATCGGGGAACTGCTCGACGCTGCGATGGCGTAACGGACGGGCGAATACCGCTGTGTCTCTGCCGTGACCGCTGTGCCTCGGGACGCGCTCCCGAACGGAACGAGCGAAATAAGCGAAATAGTCGACCCGCAACTGTTACAGATGGTTTCGATGCGTGCGACCGTTCTACTGACCCGATAGTAAGGACCGCTGTCCGAATAGTTGCCTCCGGACACGAGGATGGATTTCGTTATTACGATTCAACACGCGGCGAACGTCCACTTCTTCAAGCACGCCATCGCTGAACTCGAGGCTGCAGGGCACAACGTGTACGTGTTCGCTCGCGAGAAGGGGGTTACGGGAGAACTGCTCGACGCGTACGACATCGATCACGAACTCCTCTGTGACGAACCGAGCGGCTGGCTCGAATTGGGCGTGACGCAACTGTACTACGAGGCGCGACTGCTGCGGCGAGCGCACGCGATCGACCCGGACTACATCATCACCAGTCACGGCATCGCCGCCACTCACGTCGCGACGCTGGTCGGTGCGGAGAGCCACGTCTACATCGACACCGAAACGGCGATCAACGGCGGCAATCGGCTCACGATCCCGTTCACCGACGCGCTCTACACGCCGAACAGTTTCCGCGAATCCTACGGCGACGCACACGTCGACTATCCCGGCTACCACGAACTGGCCTACCTGCATCCCGACCGATTCGAACCGGACCCGGACCTGCTACGGCGGTACGGCGTCGACCCGCACGAGCAATACGCCGTCCTGCGCGTCGGCGCGTGGAACGGCAACCACGACATCGGCAAAGCGGGCATCTCGACCGTGGGCCGACGCACGATCATCGACGAACTCGCCGCCGCCGGTCGCGTCTACGTCTCCGACGAAGGCGACGGCCCGATCCCGAGCGGGGCCGACCCGCTTCCCGTCCCACCGGAAGCCTTCCACCATCTACTCGCGTTCGCCGACCTCGTCGTCGGCGAAGTCGCGACGACGACGCTCGAGGCCGGCCTCCTCGGGACGCCGACCGTCCGCATCAGTCCGTTCGCAGGGTCGACCGAGATGGGCAAGTTCCGCGAACTCGAAGCGTACGGCCTCGTTCGCTCCTTCCACACCGATTCCGAACGGGAAGCAATCGACGAACTGAAACGGCTCGTTCGCGATCCACACACCGCAACAATCTGGGCAAATAGACGAGCAGCACTGCTCGAAACGAAGGTCGACGTGACTCAGTACATCCTCAGCCAACTACTCGAGGACGTTCCCGAACCGACGCCGACCGGCCGAGATCCGGATTCGAACCTGACCGTTCCGAACTCCTCCGGCCCCGGTCCGGGCTCGACCCCTAAACCAGGGCTGTCGCTTTCGAAGCCGACTCCGCGTCCGAACTCGAATCGGAACCGGCACCAGAATCAAAACCAAAATCAAAACCAAAACCAAATCCACACCCAGAACCGAAACCGGCGACGCTAACAGAGACTCCACAACACCCACCGCATGACCCGAATCCTGAGTCTCACGACGACCGCCTGGCGCAGTTTCTACCAGAGTCAGATGGCAGCCCTCGAGCACGCAGACATCGAGTTCACGACTCTCCCCGTCCCGGGCGAACACCGCGCGCTCGAAGACGATGTCCAGCGGCGCACGCCCGCCGACTACGTCAGATACCTCCCGCAGGTGCTCCGCGAGGCCCGCGGCGAGTACGACGTCGTTCACGCTAACTACGGACTGACGGCACCCTTCGCTGTTGCAGCCTCGATGCTGCCGACCATCGATCTGCCGGTCGTCTGCACGCTTTGGGGTGGCGAGTATCGCAACAACCAGTTCGAACCGCTGATCAGACGCGCCACGGCGCACGCCGACCGCGTCATCGTCCCCTCGAAGGCGATGGCCGACCGCGTCGACCGCCCCTGCGACGTGATCCCGTTCCCAGTCGACACGGATCTTTTCCGACCGATTCCGACGGCGACCGCTCGCGAACACGTTGGCTGGGACTCCACGGAAACCAACGCCGAAACTGAAGCCAAACCCAAAGCCGAAACCAACACTCAAACTCAACCCCAAACCGAACGGGAACGAATCGTCCTCTTTCCGTACGCGCCCTCGCGCGACGAGAAGAACTATCCCCTGGCGAAACGCGTGGTCGACGATCTCCGCGATGAACTCGACTATCCAATCAGCCTTCGCACCGTCGCCAACCAGCCGTACGAGGAGATGCCCTACTACCTGAACGCCGCCGACGCCGTCCTGCTCACGTCGCGCTTCGAGAGCGGGCCGATGACGATCAAGGAAGCAACCGCCTGCAATACCCCCGTCGTCTCGCGCGACGTTGGCTTCGCTCGCGAAGTACTCACAGACGTGCCGAACGCAGCCGTCGCCTCCGACGACGCCGCCCTCCGAACGCACCTGGCAGCCCTCCTCGAAACCGGCGAGTCAGCCGACGGCCGCGCGGCGTTTACGGACTACACCGTCGAGACGATGGGATCTCGACTCCGAACCGTCTACGCGCAGTGTCTTCGCGAGACGGAGGCCGCCCAGTAGCCGAGCTGAACTCTTGGAATCTCGGCGCTATCACAGGCACGCGACCACCTGTCGGCTCAGTGGCCGTAATCGGCAGTTGTGGCGGTCGGAGCGCGCTCAGAAAAGCACGATCGCCAGCCCGCGATAGACCAGTCCCAGCGCGAAGACCGCGATTAACCCCGCCGTTGCGAACACGACGGCCGGTGAAAGCCGCTCTTCTTCCGCGGTAAACAGCCAGTCTGACATCTGTATACCTGAACTCGTCGGGGGTCACACCTAACTTCTTCGCTCGAAGACTGACACTCGACGCGACTCGCGTGAGAAACGAGGAAACTGAGACGGAACAGTTCGATTCGAAAACCGAATCTAGACGCCGCTTTCGAAGTCCTCGAGCGAGTAGGATGGCTCGGCACCGCGGCGGTCGAGGACCTCGTTTGCGAGCAACCAGTAGACGACCGAAAGGGCCTTTCGACCCTTGTTGTTCGTCGGGACGACGAGGTCGACGTTGCTGACTTGGTTGTTCGAGTCACACATCGCGATGACCGGGATGCCGACCGTGATGGCCTCCTTGACGGCCTGGGCGTCGCCGATCGGGTCCGTGACGACGACAACGTCGGGTTCGATGTAGCCGTCGTACTTCGGATTCGTCAGCGTGCCCGGGATGAAGCGACCGGTACGAGCACGAGCGCCAACGGCTTCGGCGAACTTCTCCGCCGGGAATCGCCCGTACTGGCGACTCGACGTGACCAGAATCTGCTCCGGGTTGTAGTTCGAGAGGAAGTCCGCAGCCGTGCGGATACGGCTGTCGGTCTTCGAAACGTCGAGGACGTAGAGTCCGTCGGTCCGGACGCGGTGGATGAACCGCTCCATGTCGTTGGTCTTTTGCTGGGTCCCGATGTGGACGCCAGCGCCGAGGTAGTCCTCGACGGGGATGAGCAGGTCGGCCTCCTCGTCGGACATCACGTCGTCGTCGAGGGTCGGGCCGGAAGCTTCCTCCTCGTCGGTTGGTTCTGCCGCGCCCTCGGCCTCGTCGGCCTCGGCGGTGGCGGACTGTTCGTCAACTGGCTCGACCTCCTCGTCGGGATCTGCGGCGGGGCCAGCGCCCTCGGCTGGCTCCTCCTCGATCTCCTCTTCGGCAGCGTCGAGCCCTTCCTGGGTCGTATCGTTATCTGTCATGTCGCGTCGTCTGCGATTCTGATGAGCTCGTTGAGCTTTGCGGTTCGCTCGCCGCCGACGGCACCCGTCTTGATGAACGGAGCGTCGGTCGCGACGGCGAGGTGTGCGATGGTCGCGTCTTCCGTTTCGCCCGAGCGGTGTGAGACGACCGAATCGTAGCCGTTTGCGGTCGCGAGTTCAATCGCGTCGAAGGCGTCGGTCAGCGTGCCGATCTGGTTCGGCTTGATCAGGATGCTGTTGGCTGCGCCCTGTTCGATTCCCTCGCGGAGACGCTTCGTGTTGGTGACGAACAGATCGTCGCCGCAGATCAGCGTTCGGTCGCCGACTCGGTCAGTCAGGTCGGCGAACGCCTCGTAGTCGTCCTCGTCGAGCGGGTCCTCGACGTACACGAGGTCGTACTCCTCGACGAGGTCGGCGATGTACGCGATCTGCTCGTCCGTATCGCGCGTGGTATCGCTGTACTCGTAGGTTTCGGAGTCGGCGTCGTACAGCTCTGCGCCGGCGACGTCGAGCCCGAAGCCGATTTCGAAACCGACCTCGTCTTCGACGGCCGAGACTGCTTCGTCGACGATTTCGAACGCCTCCTCGTCGTCGATCGAGGGGGCCCATGCGCCTTCGTCGCCCTTGCCGCAGGGATGGTCGCGTTCTGCGAGTAGGTCGGCAATAGCGGCGTGGACGGCTGCGTTCGCGAAGACGGCGTCTTCGACGCTCGGTGCGCCGACGGGTGCCGCGAGGAACTCCTGGATGTCCGTTGCGTCGGCGGCGTGTTCGCCACCGCCGACGACGTTGCCGAGCGGAATCGGGAAGTTCTGGCCGCGGAAGGTGCCGCCCAGATGCTGGAACAGCGGTGCACCGAGCACGTCGGCCCCGGCTTTCGCGGCAGCCATCGAGATGGCAACGGCGCTGTTCGCGCCGAGTTTCGAGAAGTCGTCAGTGCCATCTGCGGCGTGCAACAGTGCATCGACCTCGCGCTGGTTGCCGGCGTACGCCTCTCCCACTAGCCGCGGAACGGCGTGTTCACGGGCGGCGGCGATTGCCTCGCCGGGCGGTCGCTCGACGGCTTCGTACTCGCCGGTACTGGCACCGCTTGGTGCTGCAGCGCGACCGAATCCACCGCTCTCGGTGAGCACGTCTGCCTCGACCGTTGGATTGCCCCGCGAGTCGAGTACGCGTCGCAGTCGTACGTCGGTGATGAGCGTCATTGTTTACTCGCCTCGCTTGACGGTAAACGGCAAGACACCGGCATCGTACTCCTCCGCGGCGATCAGGATCGGCTCGGTCTGCTCGGTCTCGATCAACACCGGCGCGCCGTAGGAGACCTGCAGCGCTCGCGCACCGAGGATACGGGCTTTCTCGTAACGATTGTGGTGCTGTTGCATGGTTACTGATAGGGGGAGACGACGTCAACCAGGTCGGTGTGACTGACGAGCATCCGCCGACAGCAGTAGCGGTCGACACCGAGTTCGTCGAGGACCTTCTCGGGGTCCTCGTCGCCCTCGTTTGCTCGTTCGTCGAACTCCTCCCAGTGTTCGCCGACGACCGTGCCACAGGTGAAACACCGAACCGGTACCATCATGCTTGAATCACCTTAGCGGTAGGACTTCTGGTAGCGCGCCCGAGCGCCCGGGCCGCCCCACTTCTTTGGTTCGGACTGTCGAACGTCGTTGACCAGCAGCGAGCGATCGAACTCCATGAACGCGTCGCGGAGTTCGGCGTCGTTCGTGTGCTGGACGATGCCGCGTGCGATGGCGGTGCGGACGGCGTCTGCCTGGCCGCTGATACCGCCACCCTCGACGTGGACTTCGATGTCCACGCCGTCACGCAGGTCGTCGCCTGCGATGCGGAACGGCTCTATCATTTTGAGCCGGGACATCTCGGGTTCGACCAGTTCGACTGGCTTCGAGTTGATTCGGACGCGACCCTCGCCCTCGCGAACGGTTGCGCGGGCGACGGCCGTCTTCTTCTTGCCACTCGTGTTGGTTACCATGTAACGTTAGCACCGAGTTGGTCTGAGACTTCGCCCAGGTGGACGAAGCGAATGTTCGAAAGTCGATCCAGCGACGTCCCCTCGAGGATCTCGGCCTCGAGTTCGTCATCGTCTTCGTAGGGGTTGCCGACGTAGACGCGGACATTGTCGAGCGCCTCGCGGCCGCGGGGCTTCTTGTACGGAAGCATGCCGCGAACGGAGCGCTTGAAGATCGTGTCCGGCCGTTTCGGGTAGTACGGCCCGCTGTCTGAGCTGAGCTGGAGACGCTTGCGGTAGGTGCCGAAGATGTCTTCCTTGTCGCCGGTGATGACGGCGTCTTCGGCGTTGACGATTGCGACGCGGTCGCCGTCCAGGGCGCGCTGGGCGACCTGGCTGGCGATACGACCGAGAATACAGTCGCGGGCGTCGACGACGACGTCTGCATCGAACTCTGCGATACTTGCACTCATCGAATCACCCGTACGTCGGAGCCGTCTGGGTTTTCTTCGAGCACGTGCTCGAGCGGTACTGATTCGCCGACCTGTTCGATCTTCGTCTCTGCTGACGAGGAGAAATCGACGGCAGCGACGGTCACGTTCTTCTGTAGTGCGCCCGATCCCAGCACCTTGCCAGGAACGACGACAGTCTCTTCTTCGCGTGCGTATCGTTCGATACGGCCCAGGTTTACCTCTGCGTGGGTGCGCCGGGGCTTTTCGAGACGATCCGCAATGTCCTGCCAGACGTCGGCGTCCGTTTCGCGGGACGTCGACTTCAGCTCGGCGATAAGATCGTTGAGCCTCGGATTGGTCTTGCTACTCATTGGTTTCCTCCAAATCTGCGAGATCGACACAGAAGCTGTGTCGAGTGGAATCGAGTTCCGATACGAAAGGTCGTCGACCGAAATGGCGATAGCGACGATTGCGATTGCAACCGCCAACACACCGGTCGACGGACGAGAACTGATGCAGGGAGCAGGATTTGAACCTGCGGACTCCTACGAGACAGCGCCCTGAACGCTGCGCCGTTGGCCTGACTTGGCTATCCCTGCTCGCACTCTCGTCTATCCGTCGCCCCTTCAAACCCCTTTCGATTCCAGCTTGAATACGTGAGCCGGTGCCAGTCTCGTCGCTCGCGGCGCTGGCAGCCGGTCCGCGTTCGTATCGGTTGGATCGGGGGCGTCGGATCATTTGCTCTATAGCTGTACTGCGTCTTCGAGTTCAATCGCGCGAGATTCGATGGTCTCGGCGGCGCGGGTGACCAGGTCTTCGACCGTGAACGAGCCGTCGGTCTCGACGTGGAAGACGAAGGCGTTCGGCACGTCCTCGACGGTCACGTCCTTGCCCGGGTAGCGGTTCGAGAGGTCGTGGTCGAACTCGCTCGTGGGAACGAGTTCGCCGTCGTCCTCGATCACGCCGCGGACGATCCGGCTCTCGGGGTCTTCGAACTCGGGGAGATCCTCGACGGCGGCGACACGCTGCAGGTGGCGGTAGCCGACTGCGACGCCACCCTGGTGTTTGGCGTGATCCTTGCCGCGGTCGAGGACGGCGTCTGCCTCGGCCTCGAGACGCTGATCGTCTTTGAGGTCGATGATCGGCACGTTCTCGTCTGCGGGCTGGACGAGTTCGTCGCTCGAAATGAGATCGCCCGAGTAGGCGGTCGCTGGCCCTTCGACGTCGATCGAGAGCGTGACGGTATCGTCCTCACCGAACTCGCCTTCGGGTGGGGTCGTCAGCGGGACGAGCCCGAGCCGAAGTGCGAGTTGCTCGTCGAACATGACTGACGAGTTCTCGACGAACCGAACGGTGTCGATCGCCATCGTCGGCACGTCGGCGAGCATCGCGCGACGGATGCCGTTGGCGAACGCGGGCGTGATGCCGCGGACGAGGAACCGGGCGTCTCGGTCCTCGCGTTCGACGAACTCGACGTCGTACGCTACACTCATGGTCTAGTAGCCGCCCTTGCCTTTTGGTGCGCGCGATCCGTCGTGTGGGATCGGCGTGACGTCCTCGATGCGCCCGATCTCGATGCCCGAGCGGGCGAGCGCACGGATCGTCGCCTGTGCGCCGGGACCGGGGGACTTCTGGAGATTGCCGCCGGGGCCGCGAACGCGAACGTGCAGGCCCGTGATGCCGGCAGCCTTGACTTCCTCGGCGACGGATTCGGCCATCTGCATCGCGGCGTAGGGCGAGGCCTCGTCGCGGTTTTGCTTGACGGCCGTCCCGCCGGAGGACTTGGTGATGGTCTCCGAGCCCGTGAGGTCCGTCACGGTCATGATGGTGTTGTTAAACGATGCGTGCACGTGGGCTACGCCCCACTTTTCGTCGTCCTGACTCATGTTACTGACCCTCCGCCCGCTCCGGGTGGAGTTCGTCCGCGAGTGGACTGTTCTCGTCGAATGCGACGAGGTCTTCCTCGTCGACGTCGACGACGTACGATGGGATTCGCTGGCGCTGGTCCCCGACGACGACGTGGCCGTGGGAGACGAACTGCCGCGCCTGCTGGGTCGTGTTTGCGAGCCCCTTGCGGTAGACGACCGTCTGGAGGCGACGTTCGAGGACGTCCTCGATTTCGAGCGAGAGGACGTCACCGAGTTCGTCCGCCTCGTCCAGAATGCCGACGCGTTTGAGCCGTCCGAGGAATTCATCGGAGCGACGGATAACGGCTTCGTCGCCCTGGGCCTGGCCGAGCAGGTCGCGGGCCTCGCGCCGGTAGGAGCGAAGCTGGGACTGCGCGCGCCAGAGTTCCTCTTTGTTTTTCAGGCCGTAGCGGTCGAGCAGGGAGTGTTCGGTGGTGATGCGTTCACCCTGGTAGGGGTGATTCGGCGTCTCGTACTGCTTGGTGTCGGTGCCGAGTGGCATTAGTCCTCACCCTCCTCTTCGGCGGCTTCTTCGGCTGCTTCTTCGCGGATCTCTTCGACGTTGACTCCGATGGTGCCCTCCGTTCGACCGGTGGACTTGGTACGCTGACCGCGAACCTTCTGGCCGCGCTTGTGGCGCGTGCCTTTGTAGGAGTCGATCATCTTCATCCGGTTGATGTCGTGTTGACGACTCAGTTGGAGATCGTTGCCGATCTCGTGGGTCGTTTCGCCGGTGTAGAAGTCGTGCTGGCGGTTGTTGAGCCAGTCGGGGACTTCGTCGGCGTAGTTCTCTACGAGTGAAACGACCTCGTCGATGACGTCGTCGTCGAGTCGGCCGAACGTTGCCGTTCGATCGACGCCCGCTTTTTCGGCGATGAGTCGGGCGGTTCGGCGACCGATCCCGTTCATCTCCGAGAGCGAGCGCTCGACGGACTTCGTCCCGTCAAGGTCGGTTTGACCGATACGGACGAAGTACTGAAGGTCTTCGTCCTCTTGCTCTTGGGGTTCTTCCGCGCTCATATGTCGTGTATCTGTGTCTGGTCTGCAACGGTGCAATCAACTGGCGAAGGGGTGCCAGTCTCGGGTATCCGACGTCGTGGCGGGGATTTGAACCCCGGAGGCTTGACGCCACATGGTTAGCAACCATGCGCCTTGGGCCGCTTGGCTACCACGACACCGTGTATCTATCATCGCCCGTTTGGACTCGGGGACTGCTCCCCTACACGTATCGCAATCGAACGTACCCCCGTCTGGTACTTAAGGGCAACGAAAGGCACCAGCAACCACTCGGTTACGCAGGCGAGTTCGTCCCGCGTCATCCGCACGATGCCATTCTATCGGGGCCCGACTGCCCTGTGAATCGATCCCGCGGTCGATGGACCCACTTATTACTGATGCGACACAACGTCCCCGAAACTGGTGTCCCGAAACGACCTCCTCGTCCGAGTCGCCGCCGCACTCGGCGGTATCGTCGCGATCGCACTCGCAGCGGCGACGATCGATACGCCGATCGATACCGGCGGCTCGGGCGGCAGCTCCGCCGGAAGCGGTGCCGGAACCGGCACCGAGGGTATCGTCGACCAACCGGGTTCCCCGAACGATGTCTCGGGTGGTGGCGTTCCGCCGTTTCTCGAGTACCTCTTCTACGCGCTCCTCATCATCGTCGTGATCGCACTCGTCTGGTATCTCCTCGCTAACCGACGCGAGGCCGTCTCGTTGATCGCCGTCGCCCTCCTCGCCGCACTCGGCGGAATTCTCCTCTTCTCCTTCCTCGAGTTCGATATGGCGAGCGGTCCCGCCGAAATGCTGAATCGGAGCGCCGGCTCGGGGTCCCCCGCCGCTCCGGGAAGCGGTGACGGCGAGGCCACCGACGCGTTCCCGACCAATCCGTTGTTCGCCGCGCTTGCTATCATTACGACGATTTTCGTCGGCGGCGTGTTGCTCTCCCGCGGATCCGGGACGGACGACGGCACGGCAACGACCACCACGCAGGACGAGGATGCGACCCGAGGCGCGGACGCCGCTGCGGTCGGTACCGCCGCCGGCCGCGCCGCCGACCGGATCGACGAGTCGACCGACCTCGACAACGAAATCTACCGCGCCTGGCGCGAGATGACCCGACCGCTCGACGTCGACCGCCCCGACTCGAGCACGCCGCGCGAGTTCGCAAGCGCCGCCGTCGACGCCGGCCTGACTCGCGAACACGTCGACGAACTCACCCGGCTCTTCGAGGACGTCCGATACGGCTCGACGGAGTCGACGCCTGAACTCGAAGAGCGGGCGGTCACGATCCTTCGACGGATCGAACGCGAATACGGCGACATGGCGGAGCCGGCAGCCGCCGATTCGGAGCGGTCGGCAGAGACGGACGCCGAGCACTCGGGCGCTGCCGGACAGCGCCGAACGGACCAGACAGGGCAGTCCGACCGCTCCGAGCGACCGAACGGCGGTGAGAACCGGTGACCGTTCGACGGCTACCGCTCCTGCTCGGCTTTCTTGCACTCGGGTGCGGTCTCGCCGTCGCAACCGGGAGTCTCGAACTCAGCCTCACCGACAGCGCGATCGGTATTGTCGCGCTGATCGCAGTTCTGGTTGGTCTGCGATCACTCGGGCGACGGTCCAGCCGGCGCGAGCGGCCGAATAGCGCCGAGGCAGCGCCCGAACGACGAATCAGCGTTCCCGTCCCCGGTCAGTCCCTCTCGAGTTCAGTCGCCGACTTTCGGCAAGCGACCGCCGAGTATACGACTCGTGGGCGGCGGACGATCGACGGCTTACGGGCGGCGGCCGTAGCCGTCCTCACGCGATTCGAAGGCGATACCGTGGCGGATGCGACCGACCGCATCGAAGCGGGGACCTGGACCGACGATCCGATCGCCGCCGCGTTCCTCTCGGACTCGGTCGACCGGCCGAAACGGTCGCTTCGAGCGCGCCTGCAGCGCATCACCGACCGGGAAACCGCCTTCCAGCGGGGCGTTCGTCACACCGCTGCCGCGATCGCGTCGGTTGGCTACGATCGAGGAACGGCCGAGGCCGGAACTGCGGGGAAAGCCGAATCCGGGTCCGACGTCCCATCTTCATCTCCAGTCTCAGGAACGAGTTCCGGCGAGACCAGTTCGCTCCCGGAATACGACTACCAGCGCGGAACGACCGGTGACTCGACGCCAACCCCGCGCCGGACGACGACGGAATCCGTCGACGGCGTTCAAGACGCTCGGACCAGATCGACCGACTACTGGCTCGGCATCGGCGTCGTCGCTCTCCTCGCCGTCGGTATCGGCGCGCTCGTCGAGTCGGCCGGCGTCGTCCTCATCGGCGTCATCGGCATCGGCTACGCCGGCTTCGCCCGGGCGCTCGAGCCGCCCGAACTCGAACTCGAACTCGAGCGCACGGTCGAAGACGACGCGCCCGACCCCGGCGACGACGTCGACGTTACCGTCACGCTCACGAATACGAGTTCGGGCTTCGTCTCGGACCTTCGGTTCGTCGACGGCATTCCGGCGGGTCTCGCCGTGACGGACGGTTCGAGCCGACTCGGGACTGCACTTCGGCCGGGCGAGTCGGTCTCGCTCGAGTATACGGTGACCGTCCAGCGTGGGAACCACCAGTTCGACCCCGCGCTCGCCATCGTGCGCGACCTCTCTCGCTCGACGGAGCGCGAGTACCTCGTCGGCACGGAGACGACCGTCACCTGCGAACCCGAACTCCGTCCGACGGCCGCGCCGGTTCCGCTTCGGACGACTGCAGCCGCCTTCGCCGGTCGGCTGACGACGTCGGAAGGCGGAACGGGGACGACCTTCCACTCCGTCCGGGAGTATCGGCCGAACGACTCGCTCTCCCGCATCGACTGGAACCGCCGCGCGAAGACGGGTGAACTCGCGACGCTCCAGTTCCACGAGGAGCGGGCCGCTCGCGTCGTCGTCCTCGTCGATGCGCGGCGACAGTCGTATCTCGCCCCGGCACCGGATCGGGCGCACGCGGTCGATCAATCGGTAACCGCGGCGGGTCGGATCGCCGCTTCGCTCCTCGATGCGGGCGATACCGTCGGGCTCGCCGGACTCGGTCCGACCGATCGCGAACAGGGGAGTTCGAGAACCGGGCGACGACGGACGGAGCCGTGCTGGCTCGCGCCGGCGTCCGGTCGTGACCATGAGATCCAGTTTCAGGAGTTGCTCGCGACGCATCCGCAGTTCGAGACGCTCCCGCCGGACCAAAACAGTCGCTGGTTCTCACAGTTTCGGACGATTCAGCGCCGGCTCTCGGCCGAAACGCAGATCGTCCTCCTCTCGCCGCTGTGCGATCCGATGGCGGCCGATATCGCCCGGCGACTCGACGCCGGCGGCCACGCCGTGACGGTCGTGAGCCCGGACCCGACCGCGGAACGAACGGTCGGCCATCGTCTCGCGGCCGTCGCCCGACGCGTTCGTCGATTCGATCTCGAACAGGCGGGGATTTCGGTCGTCGACTGGGGGCCCGACGAATCGATCGATGCGGTCTTCGCGCGCCACGCTGCGGGTGGTTCTCGATGACGCCGCCACCGGACCAGCGCGGTCGGAGACGGGAGCGACACGCCGACAGGGGGACCGGGAGTCCCCGCGCGGAAGCGGAGCCACAGTCACGGCCACGGCACCGAGCGACAGCGGGTCCCGGCGAGCGCGAGCAGGCTTCGGACCGGGATCAAGACCGGAACCGGGCCGAGTCGCGGGACTACGACCCCGATGGAGCGGCCGGTCCCGTCACCCTCACGCGCAAACCAACGCTGTTCTCGAGCGGGTGTGCGCTCGCCGCCGCACTCGTCACCACAGCCATGGCCGCACTCGCATCCGGAATCACCACCCCGGGCGTCGGCGTCACCGCACTCGGTGTCGCCGTTCTCGCCGCCGGACTGTACTGGGCACACCCACGAACGATCGACATCGGTGCACTCGTCCTCCTCGTCGGCCTCATCGTTGCCGGCGCCCGATCACCCGCCGTCGAACCCCTCGTCGTCGGCACGGTCACGACCGTTCTCGCCTGGGATCTCGGTCACAGCGGGCTCACACTCGGTACCCAACTCGGCCGCGACACCCGGACCATCCGTCTTGAACTCGTCCAGCTCGGATCGAGCCTGCTGGTCGGACTGCTGTCGGGAACCATCGGCTACGCAGTGTACACCGCCGGGACGGGCAACCTGCCAGCCTCGGCGATCGTCCTGCTGTTGGTCGCAGTCACGCTCATTATCGTTAGTCTCGGGACGAAGCGATCCCGGAGTCCCGATCGGAAACGAAAGCGATAGCGGCCACCGCGATAGGCGGTAGCCACGCCGGACGAATCGGGATGTGAGAGAACAGAGATATTCCGGCGGCAGAGACGAGTTCAGTGTCACTGTCAGTACCACGGCCACACCGCTCCGCTACAGTGTGGCGATCAGATGCCGGCGTAGCCCTCGATGTACTCGTCGTTGACTTCCCACTCGCCGTCGCCGTTTTGCACCATGTACTCGCCGTAGTAGGGGACGCGGTTCGCGACGGTTTCGCGGAACGTCTCGCGGATTTCCGGTTTCGTCATCTCGCCCATCGACCGGAGATCGTCGTTTCGGTTGAGACAGCCCTTGAGATAGCCTTCGTGGGTAACGCGGACGCGATGGCAGTTCGCACAGAAGGTCGGATTCTCGACGGGATCGACGATTTCGACCATGCCGCGGCCGGATTCGGGAGCCTCGTCGTGACTCACCCAGTAGCGCTTTCGATCGTGCATCTCCCGATGTTCGATCTCGACGGCTTGCTCGGCGAGCCAGTCGTGAACGCGCTGGATGTCGATGTTCCACTCGGGTCGACCGGTCAACTCGGGCATGTACTCGATCAACTGGAGTTGCAGGCCGTCGTTTCGCGCGACGTGATCGACCATCTCCGGCACGTAACCCGCCGTCTGCTCGAAGACGACCATGTTGAGCTTGACCGGGTCCAGCCCCGCATCGAGCGCTGCCTCGACCCCTTCGAGCACTCGTTCGTAGGCCCCGCTCTGGGTCACGGCCGCGAAATCCTCGGGATCGAGCGCATCCTGCGAGACGTTGACGCGATCGAGCCCCGCGTCGACGAGTTCATCGGCGCGGTCGGGGAGGAACGTTCCGTTGGTCGTCAGCGAGACCTCCATCTGGGCGGGCGTGCGCTCGATGATTTCCGCAAGGTCCTGTCGGAGCATCGGCTCGCCGCCGGTGAACTTGACCGCATCGACGTCGAACTCGGCGGCGACCTCGAGAAAGCGAACGACGTCGTCCGTCTCCATCTCGTCGTCCTGCGGGTCCATCGGCCCCCGGGTGTCGCCGAGACCCTCGTTGTGACAGTAGACGCAGTCGAAGTTACACCGATCGGTGAGCGAGACGCGGACCCCGGTCACCTCGCGCCCGAACTCGTCGGTGAGCATATCTTCGTGTTGTGGTCGAATCCGCTTAAACGCGCCGGGTATTTCCGCATCCAGTAACTGATTTCGATTACCCGTACTTTCCTGTCACAGAACTGTTTTGTTGCCGTCGATTTTAACTACGTTCCGTCTAACCGTGCGGATAGTGACCAATGGACAGTAATATTTCCGACGAGTCCCGAGACGCCGATTCGACGGCCACGTCGGCCGCTACGCGACCGACCGAAGACGACCGCGGGGAGGAGTCCGGCGGCGGATTCGAGGGCCCTGCCGCGCCGGTCATTCGCCGGGCCGGTTATCAGCAACTGTTCGATGGAACCGGCATTCCCACGTTCATTCTGGACGCCGAGGGAACGGTCGTCGAGTGGAACGCGGCGCTGGCCGAGTTGACCGGCGTCGAACGAGCCGATGCGCTCGGCCACGACTACGCGTCGGAACTGTTCTACCCGGACGGCCGCCGGGCGGATACGCTCGCGGACAAGGTGGTACAGGCCCCCGAGCGGGCCCACGAACGGTTCGGCGTCGAACTGCGCGACCCCGAGCAACGCCGGTACGGCGACACCAGCACCATGGTCGACCGCCACGGCGACGAGAAACACATCGACTTCTCGGCGACACCGCTGTACGGCACCGCCGGGGGACGTGACGGCGACCTTCTCGGCGTTATCGAAGTCGTCGTCGACCGAACCGACATCGTCGCCGAGCGCGACGCCACGACGGCGCTCGTCCGCGAACTCCAGACGACCGCAACCGAAATCAGCCACGGCGACCTCACCGCCCGCGCACGGCGACTCGACTCGTTCCAGTTGCTCGATTCCGAACTCGTGGCCGTCGTCGACGACCTCAACGAGATGGCCGCCAGCCTCGAAACGCTCACCGGCCGCGTGAGCGAACAGGCGACCGAGATGCAAGCCGCCGTCGACGACGCGAGCGCGGCCGCCGACGACATCGCGGACAACGTCGCCGAACAGCATCGCCTACTCGAGGACTCCGCGAGCGAGATGCAGACGTTCGCGGCCGGCATGGAGGAAGTCGCCGCCCAGTCCGAAGAGGTCGACACCGCCGCTCAGGCCGCCAAAGACGCCGTCGAACACGGCCTCGATGCCGGCGCGGATGCACGCGAGGCGACCGAGGACGTCGTCGAAATCGGCGACGAACTCGCCGCAAACATCGACGAACTCACGGCCAAGATGGACGACATCGGCTCCGTCGTCGAGGTCATCTCGGACGTCGCCGACGAGACGAACCTCCTCGCGCTCAACGCCAACATCGAAGCCGCACGCGCCGGCGACAGCGGCGACGGATTCGCCGTCGTCGCGGACCACGTCAAAACCCTCGCCAACGAGACGCAGGACCACACCGAGGCGATCACGGCGAACCTCGACGAGTTGCAGGCCCAGTTCGCCGAGACGACCGACGCCGTCTCCCGCTCCCACGACCGGATCGACCACGCCGAAACCCAGATCGACGCCGTCATCACCGAACTCGAGGCAATCGCCGACTCCGTCGACGAGGCCGCCCACGGTATCTCGGAGGTCGCCCGCGTGATCGACGACCAGACGGCCAGCGTCGAAGAACTCACCTCGACGATCGAGACGGTCCGGGACCGTTCGGAGCGAAGCGAGACGGCGACGGAGCGGATCGTCGAAGCGACGACCCAGCAGGAGCAGACGATCGATCACCTCGTCCGACGAGTCGACGAGTTACAGACCGACGACTAACGCGACCGTCGTTTTCAGGGCCACCGGCGGACGGTCGTGATGACTCGTCTCCCTCTACGCCGTCGGCCGAGATCCCTGCCACCCGAAAAACCCTGCCGGCCGAAAACCTACACCACCCCCGCACGAACACCGACCATGGACGACGACATGCTCTCCGACCAGCGCGAACTCGTCGATCGCATCGAAGCCGCCGGCTGGGACGTGACCGATCTCGAACTCTCCGCCTATGACAGCCCCTGGTCCGACGAGGACGACCCCGAGGCGACGGTGACGATCACCGCCCGCAAGCCGTACGATAACGAGACCGCAGAGACGAGCGGAGATACCGGCGAGGACGGAGACGACGAGAACCCGTTCCGACTGAAATAGGTTTCTCGAACTCCGGTCGAAGTCGGTGACTACCCCTTGATGTTACACACCGGGAACGTTCGCGCCACCTTGTCGCCGATTCCCAACGCGTCCGAGACGCGAACGACCTCATCGACGTCCTTGTACACGCCGGGTGCCTCCTCGGCGACCGTCGCGCCGGACTGGGCCTTCACGTAAATCTGTTGCTGTTCCTCGAGTTCATCCTGCACGTCGCCGCCCCAGAACTCGTTTTTGGCCCGGGTGCGACTCATCAGCCGTCCCGCACCGTGGGCCGTCGAACCGAAGGTGAGGTCCATCGAGTGCTCGCCGCCTCGCAGGACGTAGCTGCCGGCTCCCATGCTGCCGGGGATGATGACGGGCTGACCGACATCGCGATACGCGGCGGGCACTTCGGGGTGGCCGGCGGGGAACGCCCGCGTGGCACCCTTGCGGTGGACGTAGAGGTCGCGTTCGTCCCCCGCCACGGTGTGCGTTTCCTTCTTCGCGATGTTGTGGGCCACGTCGTACAGCAGGTGCATGTCCATGGCCTCCCACGAGCGGTCGAAGACGCGCTCGAAGACCCGCCGCGTGCGGTGCATGATGAGTTGGCGGTTGACCCACGCGAAGTTGATCGCGGCGTTCATCGCGCCGTAGTAGTCTTCGGCGAGTTGGGAGCCGGCGGGCGCGGCCGCGAGTTCTTTGTCCGGCAACTGGTTCAGCAGTCCCTGGTGTTGTTGTTCGATCTTCCGCAGGTAATCGTTGCAGGTCTGGTGGCCCAGGCCGCGGGAGCCACAGTGGATCAGGACGACGATCTGGTCCGCTTCGAGGCCGTAAGCCTCACCCACCTCGTCGTCGAAGATATCTGTGACGCGCTGGACCTCGAGGAAGTGGTTGCCCGAGCCGAGCGAACCGATCTGGTTCTTCCCGCGGTCTTTGGCCTTCTGACTCACCTTCTCTGGGTTCGCGCCCTCCCGCATTCCCTCGTCCTCGCAGTGTAGCAGATCGTCCTCGACGGCGTGACCGTTCTCGAGCGCCCAGTCGACGCCGCGGGCGAGGATTTCGTCGACGGTGTCGACGCCGGCTTCGACGACGCCGCCGCCGCCGAGCCCCGACGGGATGTTCGCAAAGAGGGAGTCGACGAGTTCTTCTTCCCGTCCCTGAAGTTCGTCGTAGGTCAGATTCGTCCGCATCATCCTGACGCCGCAATTAATGTCGTAGCCGACCGCTCCCGGCGAAATGCAGCCGTTCTCGGCGTCGAGTGCACCGACCCCGCCGACCGGGAACCCGTAACCCTGGTGACCGTCGGGCATACAGATCGCGTAGTTCGTGATCCCCGGCAGGTGGGTCGTGTTCGTGATCTGCTCGAGCGTCTTATCCTCCCGGATCTCCTCGAGGAGGGTTTCGCTCGCGAGCACTCTCGCGGGTGCGCGCATATCTCCCTCTTGTGGGATCTCCCAGACGAACTCGCGCACCTGCTCGAGCGTGATGTCGCCGGCCTCGAACGTGGGATTGCTCATACGCGAAGTCGGACCCCGACGATGAAAGGTGTTCGTCTCTCGAGTTGCTCGCTGCGCGAGTGCGATTCCGTTTGATCAAATGTCGAAGACGACGTACGCCTCCCAACCGTCGGCGACGTTCTCGAGTCGCATCTCGGAATAGGTGACGGCTTTCACCTCTCGGGCGTCGAGTTCAGCAAGCGGGACGCCGCGGGCGGTTGCGGTCACTTCCCACGGAGGATCGGCTGTCGGATCGTCGCCATTGGCTGACTCAACTGTCGGCCCGCTGATCGACTCGACGCGGTGGTCGACCGGGAGTTCGGCGCGCACGTCCCGCAGATAAATGAGTTCGTCGAGATAGTCGAACAGCAGTGCCTCGCGGCTCTCGGCGGCGACTGCGAGTGAAAACCGCTTGCCTGCGTTGGGAACCTCGTCAGTCGAGCAGGCCGTCAGGCCGTCGGCGACGGCAGCGAAGACCGCTTCGAGTGACCCGCCCGTCGCCGCGACCGCAACGTCGGCAGTGTGATCGCGCAGTTCGAAACCCATCGTCTTGGAACGACGTTCGCGCGCCGCCGTCGTATGTCCGTCGCTTCCGCCGGGTTGACACGGTACCCTCGAACAACAGTCGGCGAGCAACTGGCCTGGAATCCCGGTCGTCCGTGGAGCACCCGCGGGAGCGCCACTGATTTTCACATAGTCGACAGTATATCGGTGGCGTTCGGGCCTCGTTGCCGGTGGAATTATATTGGCGACGATGTAAGGCAGTGGTAGTGAGCGTCAACATCGACAGGCGCGTCGTTACGCCAGGGAACGACGAGTTCGTCGAGCAGGCCTGGCAGCTCAAAGAGCAGATCAATCAGCAGGAGGACGTCCTCAAGCAGCGGCGAGGCTTTTTCACTGATGCCTATCGACGCTCGACCGTTCACTGCTATGCCCTCGACAACGAACTCGTCGGTTTTGCCGCCGTTCGACGCGACGGCTACATTCTCTTTCTCGCAGTTTCACCGGCCCATCGCGGAGAGGGGCTCGGAAAACGACTCGTTGCCCGGGTTGCAGACGACCACGAGACGATCACCTGCCACGCTCGGACGAGCAACGAGAACGCCCTGCAGTTCTACGAACATCTCGGCTTCGAGATTAAACGTCGGATCGATAACTACTACGAGGACAGCGGCGACGCCTACTATCTGAAACTCGGCTCCGGCGACGGGATCGCGGACCGAATTTCCGATCTGATGCGCCGGTAGTGCGGTCTGGGACCGACGGTCATCCGCACGGACAGTCCAATACAATTATACCCGCGCCACGACGAGTAGCGCAAGCGCATGGAGGAGCGAACGAGGGCCTATCTTCGGGGGCGATTTCGAGACTACTATCGACGGACGGAGCTAACGCCACCGCCCGCCGCGAACGAACGCGAGTGGGGCTTCATCCCCTGGACCGAAAGCCCCGGTACGACGATGGTCCGCCACCGATCACTACTCGAACTCGGCGAACTCTCCGAGTTCCTCGTCCGTAAGCGCCCGCGACACGTCTACTTCTCCGCGGGCCGCTTTCGCGATCCGAGCGCGAGTTCGATGAGCGAGAAAGACTGGCAGTCCGCCGATCTCGTCTTCGACCTCGACGCGGACCACCTGCCGAACGTGACGCTCGGCGAGGACACCTACGCCGAGATGCTCGCGACGTGTAAGGAGGCCCTGTTTCGACTCCTCGATTTTCTCGAAGACGACTTCGGCTTCGAAGAACTGGAACTCGTCTTTTCGGGCGGCCGCGGCTACCACGTCCACGTCCGCGACGACAACGTCCGCCACCTCGACCGGGAGCACCGCCGCGAAATCGTCGACTACGTCCGCGGGATCGGCCTCGACTTCGACGAACTGATCGAAACCGAAACCGTCGCCGGACTCGGTCGAAAGACACCGACGGAGCGGCGAACGCTCCGCGTCGAGGGCGGTTGGGGAAAGCGAACCCACGATCACTTCATGGCCTTCGTCGACGACCTCCTCGAACTCGAAGCAGACGCCGCACTCGAGCGCCTCCAGGAGTTCGACGGTATCGGCGAGGGGAAGGCACAGGCGACGATAAACGCCGCCCGGAACAACCGCGAGCAACTCGCATCGGGCAACGTCACCGTCCACACCGCCGTCGCGCAGTTGGCGGAGCGGTTCGCCTCGAAAGCCGTCGAACGGGACAACGCCCCGATCGACGAACCGGTGACGACCGACACGAACCGCCTCATCCGCCTGCCCGGCACGCTCCACGGCGGCAGCGGACTGCAAACGGTTCGCCTCGAGCGCGACGAACTCGACACGTTCGACCCGCTGGTCGACGCCGTCCCCGAGACGTTCGTGGGCCAGGACATCGCCGTCGACGTCACCGACGGCGGGACAGTGGAACTCGGAGGAGATAGCTTTACGGTCTCCGAGGGTGACCAGTCACTCCCAGAGTACGTTGCCGTCTTCCTGATGGCGCGCGGTCGGGCTGAAAAGGAGAAAGAATGAATCTAAACGAACTACGCTCGGTCCAGAGCAAGGAGCGAAAGAAAGACAGCCTCCAGAACCTTCGCCCCTCGTTCTACCAGGAGGTCGGCGAGTACATCGCTGAACTCGAGGCCGAACGCGAACGCGCGGCCGAGCGCGCCGATGACCCCTTTTCGTCGCCCGAAGTGGGCCAGCTCACGGACGAAATCGAGACCGCAAACGACGTGGTCGAAGCGATCTACGAGCGCCGGATGGGCAAACTCGTCAAGCAAGCGAGTCTCGCCGCGGCCGGTATGGCGGCAGACGACGAGGGGCTAACCGCCGAAGAGGCCGCCCTCTTCGACGACCTCGTCGACCGCATCAAGGGGAACAAAGCACGCGTGCTCGACGTGCTTGAGGGCAGTACCCAGGCCCAGGACACGGCCACCGATAGCGCTACCTCGACCGAAGCCGGTCAGGATCGCGGCCAGCGTTCCAATTCACCCGACCCGCCGACACCACCGCAAGAACCCGCAGCGAAAGACCGCGTGCAACACCACGGAGCGAACAACGGAGACGACCAGGTCCCCGAACAGCACTCACAAAACACACCGCACACGCAGCAGTCGCCGACTTCGCAGTCCACGCCAGCCGCTCCCGACTCGGAAGCCGCCGACGCCGCGGGCGTCTCCCCTGCGGACGTGATGGGCGGTGACGCTGCTGGTGCTACCGCGAGTGCTGGGGCCGACACATCCGAGACGGCTGACACGGCCGAGACAGCCGACACCGCCGACGCGGATCACGCCGAGTCCGCTCCGCAGGTGAACTCGAGTTCGAGTGCAACAGCGACGGAGACAACCGCAGATCCTGGAGAAGTAACCGATACCGGGACTCCCGAGAAACGCCGTGATGCTGGTAGTACTGAGGGTGGAACAAGCGACGACTACGGCGGGACGCGATCCCGTTCGTCCTCCGAAGCGAAAGCGAACGGGGACGAGGGGCCCTCCGAGTCACAAGTCGACCGCATGACGGTCAAAATCACGCAGGACATCGGCTCTATCCTCGGCGTCGACGACCGGGAATATACGCTTGTCAGCGATGACATTGTGACGCTCCCCGAAGCGAACGCGACGCCGCTGCTCGAACGCGAGGCGGCCGAACCGCTCGAGTGACGGTCGGAATCGACGACGACCGTGGCGCTCTGCCGACACCGATAACTGCGACTGTTATTGATGACGCGTTCGTCTCAGGCCTCTGGAACGTCGTAGATACTCACCCAGTGGCCGCCGTATTCCGCTTCGTGTTCGCTGGCGAACTCGCTGGCTTCGATCCAGTCGCGACATTCCCGATCGAGTTCGCAACTGTCGCAGCGAAGTTGGTATGCCATATGATACCAAGAACACGAGCAGCCTTAAGCGTTCGTCGTGGTTCCGCTGGGTTGCAGTTCCGGATCAGTGGTCCCCTACCACGGACAGGGATGCTTCGTAGGGGTTTGCAAAAGAACGACGCTCTTGAGAGTGTCGTCCGGAGTCCACTCGGAGCCTGATGGACGGTGCCATACAGTCGTGCCTGCCGATCGCGTGCCACGCCGTCCGGTGCTGCGTGGACGTGACCGAATCTCGCACGGCGGAGTGGAAGCGGTTAGTCGCTTGTCGACGGAACGGCCGACCCGTCGGCGATGAACCCCTCGAGTTTGTCGAGACTCTGGCTCCACCCCTGCTCCATTCCCTCGAGTGAGTCAGCCACCGCTTCGCTCGCCCGGATCACTTCCGCCCGTATCGTCAGTTCGGTCTGCTCACCGCGCTCGGCGAACGTGACCGTTTGGTACACTTCGAGTTGCGGGATGCCGTCTTCGTCCTCGAGCGCCCGGCTGGTGACCTCGAGCCGCTCGGGTTCATCGACGACGTGATACACCCCCGTATCGGGATAGATGGTTCCGTCAGGGCCCTGCATGTCGATTCTGAATTCCCCATCCGGTCTGACATCCAGTTCGCAGTAGGGGACGGTGAACTCGGCTGGCCCCCACCACTGTTCGACCCGTTCGGGGTCGGTCCACGCTTCGAACACGCGCTCGCGCGGGGCGTCGAACGTCCGCCGGATCGTCGTGTCGTACACGCTCGGTTCGAACTCGGTCGCTGTCGTCTTTTCGTCTGCCATTAGCCTCGTTCTCCAGATGGTCAGCCAACGCGTCCAACCGGTCATCCCAGAAGACGCAGTATTGCGTTAGCCAGCTAAACTGCCGGATGCGTCCGTCCCCGTTCGACTTCGATCAATCCCGCATCCTCGAGCACTTGGAGGCGCTTCGAGACGGCGGCCAGCCCACTTGCGAGATGTCGTGGGGCTCTGCGAGTTCAGTGACACTTACTGATCCTGGGTCCTGGGCTCGCAGAGTCGGGTGGCAACACCTGGAAGATCGTATCGAGGTCCATCGCTACGCGTTGGTCAACCATCTGGTTGAATACTAGCTGCACAGATATTTAACCATTTAGTGCGCTACCGAGACCATCAGAAAAACTGTCTGAAACGGCTCTTTTAGCCATTTTACTGAATACTGGTACGAGGTCAGAAGTGAGATTGGGTGGCACCATGTGTGTCGTTTGTAGCGGTAGGAGCGGACGGGACGGCACCCAGAGATCAAAGATCCAGCGGGGCAGTCAATTGCGTAGTGGGCAGTACGAAGATCGCACTCAGATAGCGAGTAGGGTGAGGCAGATTTAAACCTCGCCAAGACGTTCCGGGTCGCTCACTTCGTTTGCTTCCCGGACTGCGACTTGTCTGGTTCAAACTGCCCAACGTAATGGATTTTCGCCTCACGGAATTGTTCGGCGCAAAATCAGTGGGTTGGGGCAGATTTGAACTGCCGACTTCCTCCGTGTGAAGGAGGTATCATAACCGGACTAGATCACCAACCCGCATACGGTCGTATCCGTGCGTTCGACTTAAGGCTTCCTTTCACGTTCGAAGCCGATACCCTGTGTCCTCCGCCGTTCTGGCGATCCCCAGCCGCTCGGTCGGCGACACCACAAATCGCTCTCGTCACTGCAATCGGTATCGACACATACGGAGCGTGCTCTCGCTGCTTCAGACGATTAGTATTCCGGCGTTTCCTCCGGTTCGCCCTCCCGAGCGTTGACGACGCGGGCGAACGTGAACAGGCCGTCCGAGAGTCGGTTCAGGTACTGAACCGCTTGTTCGTTGATCTCCGCTTCGCTGGCCAGTGCAACTGCTCGTCGCTCGGCTCGACGACAGACGGTTCGAGCGTGGTGTAACTGCGCTCCGGGATCGCTTCCCGAGGGGAGGATAAATGCGGTCAATGGCTCGAGTTCAGCGTCGAACGCGTCGATCCAGTCTTCGACGGTGTCGACGTGGGCGGCGGTGATCGCCGGATCGTCTTCATCGGGGTCGGGATTCGCAAAGTCGGCCTGAACGATGTGGAGGTGATTTTGAACGGCGCGCAGTCGATCGTCGACGTCCGCGTGTCCGGTGGGTCGAATCGTGCCGAGCAGGGCGTTGAGTTCGTCGACGGTACCGTAGGCCTCGATTCGGGGGCTGGTCTTCGAGACGCGGGTCATATCCCGGAGATCGGTTTTGCCGTCGTCGCCACGGCCGGTGTAGATCGACATGGCCGAACCGATGAAGGGAGATTACTTAATTGCTGGCCGAGCGGTGAGCCGGTGGCACGATCAGGAACCAGTACGTTCAATTTGGTCCGTGTGCAATCGCCGCGTATGACGATGGAACTCGACCACGAGTGTCCAAACTGTGGTGACGAACGGACGTTCTACCGCGCGGCGAGTACGACGATGCACCTCGGTGAGAAGGTCAAGTGGCACTGTCCGGACTGCGACTACGGATTTGTCCGGATCGGCGACGACGGAACTGCTGTCGACTCGAGCGTGGACGTCTAGTCACAGCACTAATCCCGGGTGATCGCTAGCTGTCATCACGAACCGAACGCCGACCAGTTTCCGCTGGACTTCCCGATGCAAGGACGCAGGCTCGCGACGACGGACGAGATTATTGCGATCGTCAGTCCCAACAGTGACGATGTCGTCGCCGGACTCGAATCCTGGACCACAGAGCGTGACATCACGCTGTCGACGGTTGACGTCGGCGACGAGATCGGCGAGCAGTACGATCCGAACCGGGCGACGCTCGGGATAACGATCGGCGGTGATGGCACCTTTCTGGAGGGGATCAAGACCTTTGCACCGCGGAACGTTCCCCAGCTTGGAGTCAATACGGGCACCCTCTCCTTTCTAGCCCGCGTCGAACCCGAGGATCTCAATGCCGCCCTCGACGAAGTCGTTCGGGGACGTGCAAAGGTCGACAGCCGCCAACAGGTCGCCGTCACCGGATCGAGCGTCGATGCGACGGGGATCAACGACGTGACCGTCGAGCACGTTCCGCCGGAAAATCCCGTCGACAGCAAGGTGACGCAACTCGATGTCTACGCCGATGACGAGTACGTCGGCGAGTTCGAGGGAACGGGACTTGCCGTCTCGACGCCGACCGGTTCGACCGGGATTTCGCTGTCCGCGAACGGCCCGATCCACTACCCGGTCGACAACCACACGCTACAGCTCGTCCCGTTGCACACCCACCAACTGGGCGTCCGGCCGATCGTCGTCTCGCCCTCGACCGAACTCCGAATCGTCACCCGCGGCCCCGCAACGTTGCTGGTCGACGGCGGACGGACGCACACCCGCCTCGAAACGGGCGAGAGCGTCCTGTTGACGGGTGCCGACAGGCTCGCGCACGTCGTCCGAACCAGTTACGACGACCACTTCTTTACCGCAATCGCGAAGAAACTCGGCTGGGGAATCCGCGCCGTCGACGATCAGCCGCCGACACCGCGTTCGGAGACGGAACGCGCTCTCGGATCAGGATCGCACGCTGGGACGATCTCGTCGGCGATACCAACGGCAACGGACGCGGACCCAGCGAAATCGAGTTCAGTGGCGGATGCTGGTGAGACGGGGAGCCGGTCTGCGTCGCCCGCTGTTCCGTCGACGGGGCGTGACGACCGGACGACACTCGAATACGCCCGCACGGTTGCAACAGAGGCTGCCGAGGCCGCTGGCGAGCCGCTGCGCGAACTCCACGGCCAGGTCGATTCCATCACCGTCAAAAGCGACAAATCGGATATCGTCACCGAGGCCGACCACCAGGCAAACCGGATCATCACGACCGTTATCGACAACGAGTTCCCCGAGCACGGAATTGTCTCCGAAGAGCAACCGCGGCGAAATCGTGCCGACGGCTACACCTGGGTTATCGACCCGCTCGACGGAACCGGGAACTTCGCACACGGCAATCCGAACTACTCGGTTTCGATCGCGCTTCTCGATTGTGGAACGCCGGTGATGGGCGTCGTCTACGTCCCCGAAACGGACGAACTGTTCAGCGCAATCGCCGAGGTCGGTGCCCGACGAGACGGCGATCCGATCGAGACGACGGACCGCGACCGCCTCGACGAGAGCATGCTCATCTCGGGGTACGACCCCGACGGCACCTTCCTCTCGCACTTCTACCAGGAATCTCGCGGCGTCCGTCGTCTCGGGTCTGCCGCGCTCAATCTCTGCTATCTGGCGAGCGGTAGTGCCGACGCGACCTGGGAACACGACACCCATCCCTGGGACATCGCCGCCGGTCTCGTCATCGCACGGGCGGCCGGCGCAACGATCACCGACGAACGCGGCGAGCCGTTCACGTTCGAACTCGAGACCGACGACCGCACGGCGCTGCTCGGCTCGAACGGCCCGTTGCACCCGGCGCTGTTGGGGCATCTCAAGACGGGGCTGTCGGACCGCGGAGCGGATCGCTGAGCCGGTCGCCGTTCGACACTCGCCTTGTCGCGTACCCGATCCCGTTGAAGTCCGTTTCGGTGGTGTGAGCGTCGGTTCCACGCCTCGAACACGTTTATCGTCCCCGCTGCACACTGTGGGTGTAGGAACATGTCACTCTTCCCGACGGAGATGGAAAGCGAACGACTCCGGTACGAGCGGCTCCACCCGGACGAGTTCGACGTCGACGAACTGTACGAATACGTTCACGCCGGCGCACCCGGCATCGACGAGATCACGAAGTACGTCACCTGGGATTCCCACCAGCACCCTAAGGAGTCGTTCGACTGGGTCGAACACTGCGGCGAGCAGTTCGATGACGGCGTGGCGGCCACCTACGCCCTCCGACCGACGGAGGGCGACCGCGCCGGCGAACTCGCCGGCTTCGCCGGTATCCACCCCGACTGGGATCGGCGGCTCGCGGTCTTCGGCGCGTGGCTCCGGAAACCGTTCTGGGGCCGGGGCTACTCCGGCGAACGCGCCGCCCGGATGCTCGAGTTCGCCTTCGATCGGCTCGATCTCGAGATGGTCGCGGTCGCACATGACCCGGACAACGAGCAATCCCGCCGCGCCATCGAGAAGTACGTCGAGCGATTCGGCGGCCGGAAAGAGGGTCGTATCCGCAACGACATCGTCATCGACGACGAGCCGCGGGATAGCATCCGGTACAGCATCTCGCGTGCGGAGTGGGAGCGAAACCGAGACTGACGGTCTCGGGACGCGTTCGCGTCCGTTCGGTTGCTCTTAGTCGTCGAGTTCGTGCCAGGACAGGCGCGGGCTTCGCGCCGCGCTGGTCTGGTCGATCCGTCGCGCGGTCGTCCGCTCCGGCGCGTCGGCGAGCGTCTCGTCGTCCTCCCGCGCGACGGCGTTGAACGCCGCCGCCAACCGATCGAGCGTATCCTTGCTCTCGACCTCCGTCGGCTCGGTCATCAGCGCCTCGGGGACGATTTCGGGCCACTTCGTCGTCGGCGGGTGCACCCCGTAGTCGAGCATCCGCTTTGCCACGTCGGCCGCGTCCCGCTCGCCCGCGCTCGCGACGAACTCGTGGTGGAACGGGCCGTACGGAACGCCGAACTCGATCTGGCTCGCGAGGTAGTTCGCGTTGAGCACTGCCTTCGCGCTTGCATCTGCGAGCCCCTCGTCGCCGAGTCTGGCGATGTAGGCGAAGGCCTTTACGAGGACGAGCCAGTTGCCCTGAAACCCGTGGACCTTGCCGATTGTGTGTTCGGGATCGAACAGTTCGTAGCGCTGCTCACCGGCACCGGCACTGTCACTGTCACCATCACTGTTTCTGTCTTCCGCACGCGTGCCGTCCTCGGCCGCTCGTACCCGCGGCGCGGGCAGGAACGGCGCGAGTTCGTCCACGACGCCGACGGGGCCCGCGCCGGGGCCGCCGCCGCCGTGGGGCGTCGCGAACGTCTTGTGGACGTTGTAGTGCATGACGTCGAAGCCCATGTCGCCGGGGCGGGCGCGCCCGAGCAGGGCGTTCAGGTTCGCGCCGTCGTAGTAGAGCAGGCCGCCCACGTCGTGGACCATGTCGGCGATCTCCTCGATGTCGCGCTCGAACAGGCCGAGCGTGTTCGGGTTGGTGAGCATCAGCGCCGCCGTGTGCTCCGAGAGGGCGGCGTCGAGCGCTTCGAGATCGACCCGTCCCTCGTCGTCGCTGGGCAGCGACACCACGTCGTAGCCGCCGAGGGCGGCGCTGGCGAAGTTCGTCCCGTGGGCGCTCTCGGGAACGATGACCTCGTCGCGGTGATCCTCGCCGTTGTGTTCGTGGTAGGCCGCGGCGACGCGGATGCCGACGAACTCGCCTGCTGCGCCGGCCGGCGGTTGGAGCGTAACGGCGTCCATGCCGCCGATTCGGCCGAGGTAGTCCTGCAGGCGAGAGAGGAGTTCGAGCGTGCCCTGCACCGACGCCGCCGAGCGATCGGGGTGGACGCTCGCGCCCGGCAGCGCCGCCACGTCTTCGGTGAATTTCGGGTTGTACTTCATCGTACACGAGCCGAGCGGGTACGGTCCGCTGTCGATCCCGTAGATCATCTGCGAGAGGCGCGTGTAGTGGCGGGCGAGTTCGGGTTCGGAGAGGGCGGGCAGTTCGAGTTCGTCCCGCGTGAGGTCGTCGGGAAGCGGCGACTCGTCACCGATCTCGACGCGAGTCCGGTCCTTCTCCGAGAGCAGGGGTTCGTACTGGCCGTCGTCGACGTAGCGGGCCTGATCGTAGCGGACCTGCCGTGCATCGGCGACCGGGTCGCCGTCGCTCATCGAACCACCTCCGAAAACGCCGCGACGAACGCGTCGAGTTCTGTGTCCGGAACGCCGGCGACACAACACTGCACCTCGTGTTCGCCGACGACGTGGACCGCGAAGCCGCGCCTCTCGAGATCCTCGGCGATCGCCGGCGCGGGCTGATCGACGTGCGCGACGAACTCGCGGATGTGGTGACGGTCGTGAACCGGTGCCGTCACGCCGACGAGGTCGTCGAGTCGCTCGGCGAGAGTTTCGGCGCGGGTGACGCCGCGTTTCGCGAGGTCGACCAGCCCGTCGGGGCCGAGTGCGGCGGCGTGCATCGCGGTTCGCAGCGCGACCCAGGCCTGGTTCGTGCAGATGTTGCTCGTCGCGCGTTCGCGGCGGATGTGCTGTTCGCGGGTCTGCAGGGTGAGCGTGAACGCCCGCCGGTCGGTTGCATCCTCGCTGACGCCGACCAGGCGGCCGGGGACCTGCCGCAGGTAGTCCTCGCGACAGGCGAACAGGCCGAGGCCCATGCCGTAACTCGTCGGCAGGCCGAGGACGCTCGCGTCGCCGATGACCACGTCGGCTCCCGCGTCGGCGGGTCGTTGGAGGAGGGAGAGCGCGACCGGGTCGGAACCGAGGACGAACAGCGCGTCCGCGTCGGTTGCGAGTTCGCTCGCGGCGTCGAGGCGTTCCTCGATCGTCCCGCGGACGGTCGGGTTCTCGGCGTAGAGCATGACGACGTCCTCGTCGACCGCGGCCGCGAGTTCGTCGGCGTCGATGGCGCCGTCGGCGGTCGGGTACGACTCGACGATCAGGTCGGTGCCGGCGACGTAGTTCTCGAGGGTGCCCCGGCGCTCCTTGCGCAGGAGGTCCGGCACGAGAACGCGGTGGCCGCTTGTCTCGCGGACGCGATCCGCAAGCGTCGCTGCCTCGCCGAGTGCGGTCGCCGCGTCGTACATCGAGCAGTTGGCGATTTCGAGTCCCGTCAGTTCGACCAGCAGCGACTGGTACTCGAACAGCGCCTGCAGAAAGCCCTGCGAGATTTCGGGCTGGTACTGCGTGTAAGAGGTGAGAAATTCGGAGCGATCCGCGAGGTGATCGACCAGCGAGGGCACGTAGTAGCCGTAGTGGCCACGACCGAGCAGTTCAGTGAGATTCTCGTTACGTCCGAGAATCGATCGCACGAGTCGTCTCGTCTCGCGCTCGGACCGAGCGTCGATACCGAACTCGTCCGTGAATCGGATGGCATCGGGAATGTCGAACAGTTCCGCGATAGAGTCGGCCTCGACTGCCTCGAGCATCGCATCGCGCTCGTCGGCCGTGTGGGGGGCGTACGGACTCCCGGAGGCGCGTGTTTCTGCCCCGTTCATACTCTCCCCCTGATGGTTTGGCTTCGGATTCGGGCGCTGGCTGTGGTGTGATGGGTGTCCTGTCGGTGTTGCGATCTCTCTCGATCCCCCTCTCGATTACAGGATGGCATTCGGGACACGATAGCAGTCCGTTGCGGCCAGGGACTAATTAACGCACCCGTTCCGCGTGGGCGGGCAGCGTGTTTCGGTACGAGACAGTCGGTCACGGCTGGCTACCGGTCGAGTTCGGAGTCGGTATCGGTTGCAGTCTCGTTGCCGTTCTCGAGATTCCCGTCGGTCTCGTCGGTTTCGCTGGTCTTGTCGGTCCCATCGCTCTCGTTGCTCTCGTCGCTCTCGTCGCTCTCGTCGGGGGAGTCGTCGTGCTCACGTTCCGTCGCTTCGTCACCGCCGGCTGCGGTCTCATCTGCGTTCGTCTCGGTATCGCCACCTTCGTCCACATCGAGTTCACTCTCGGGAGGTTGCTCGCCGGTGAGTCCAGTTTCGGGAGCGGTCTGGACCGCACTGTCGACGCCGGGGGTACCGGTTCCGGTGACCGGGTGGGGGGCGTCGGCGCGCTCGCGGGTGAAGAGATCGAGGGTGATCTTCGCCCCGCCGAGGACGACCGGACCGATAAAGAGGCCGACGGCACCGAAGACGACGAGGCCGCCGAAGATGCCGACGACGATAATCGCCGAGTTGAACGCGCTCGTGCGGCCGATGAGCGCGGGGCGGATGTAGGTGTCCGAGGCGCTGACGATCGAGCCGTAGACGATGAGGATCGCGGCCGGAACGAGTTGTCCGGTCGCGAGCAGTCCGATCGAAACCGGCACCCAGACGCCGAAGGCCCCGATGAGGGGGAGCAACGCGAAGATAAACGTCACGACCGAGAGGAGGACGACCGCCGGAACGCCGAGGACGGCGAGGCCGATCCCGATCAGGACCGCTTGAATCGCCGCGACGACGACGTTTCCGACGACGGAAGCCCACATGAGCTGGTCGAGTTCAGAGAGCAGTTCCGCGAGCAGGTCGTCTTCGATGGGGACGACGCGTTGCACCCAGACGACGAACTCGCCACCGTCTCGGAGGAGGGCAAAGAGGACGAACACGGTCACGGTGAGGCCGATGAAGAGTCCCGGTGCGCCGCCGGCGATCTCGACCGCGCTCATGGCCAGCCCCTGCAGTCCCGTCGCGATCGGGTCCTGATAGGTCTGGTAGAACTCGACGATATCGACCGAGTAGCCCACGTTTTCGAGTTGCGATTCGATGATCGCGACATCGAGGTTGCCGTTTCCGTCCTGGATCACGTCGACGAGGTTGAGCGCCTCGCGGAACGCGACGGCGAGGACGTACGCCAACGGCAACAAGAGTGCGAGGATCGTGACCGCGACGAGCGAGAGGGCCGCGATGAGCGAGCTCACGTACCGTTCGAGCCAGCGCTGTGCCGGAACGAGAATGTACGCGAGCACGACACCCAGGAGGACGTACTGGAGATAGGGAAGAATAACGAGAAGTCCGAGAACCGTAGCCACGATAGCGAGGACGGTTAGTCCCGGTCGCTTGGCGAACCACTCCCCTGACGGAGGACGATCGGCCATGGATACGGACCGGTACGCACTCCGAACGTATTATATTGATGAAACGACGGCCCGCAATCGGGCGGCCGCAGTCACTCCGAAAGCAACGACCGCGAGGAATTCGTGACGACGAGCAGACTGCTCGCGCCCATCGCAAGCGCGGCAAACAGGGGGTTAATCAGCCCCGTCACCGCGAGCGGAATCGCGACCGCGTTGTAACAGAACGCCCAGCCGATGTTTCCTTTCACGCGTCGGTCCGTCGCCCGCGCGAGTTCAAAGACCGTCTCGACCGACGAGAGGTCGTCGTCGACGAGCGCCACGTCGGCCGCGTCGGCCGCCATCGCCGTGCCGCCGCCGAGCGCGATGCCGAGATCCGAACTCGCGAGCGCGGGGGCGTCGTTGGTGCCGTCGCCGATCATGACGGTTCGGCCCGTCCGCTTGAGCCGGTCGACGGTTTCGGCCTTCCCTTCGGGCGGGACGCCGGCGAAAACCTGATCGACCGCCTCGTGCTCGCGGAACTGGGTTGCGGCTCTCGCGTCGTCGCCGGTGAGCACGACGATTTCGGAGCCGCTCTCCGAGATCGCCGTCAGCGTCTCGTCCCAGTTCTCCCGGAGGTCGTCGCCGACGACGATGACGCCCGAGGCGGTGCCGTTGCGGCCGACGGCGACGGGGACGCGTCCGGTTTCGCGGGCGGCGCTGACTTGCTCGGCGAGTGCAGCCGGCACGTCCCAGCCGCGGTCCCGGAACAGGTCGGGGTGGCCGACGACGACCTCGTCGCCGTCGACGGTGCCGGAGACGCCGTTGCGGTGGGAGTCGAAGGCGTCGACGCGGTCAGTTGCGGTTTCATCTGTGTCGGCGTCGACCGCGTCACCTCCCGTCGCCGCTGCGGAGTCGACCGCGGGATCGGATTCGGGCTCGTTGGACGTGGGTTCGACCGCGCCGCCGTCCGCAACGGGCGTCGCCGCGGCGATAGCCGTCCCGACCGGGTGGGCGGACCGCTCCTCGAGCGCGGCGGCCTGTTCGAGCAGGTCGTCCGGAAGGTCGGCGTCGACGACGGTCATGTCCCCCGTCGTGAGCGTGCCGGTCTTGTCGAAGACGACGGTGTCCGCGTTGCGGATGCGCTCGAAGACGCTGTCGTCGAAAACGACGATCGAGCGCTCGAGCGCGTCCCGGATACCGGCTGCGACGGCGAGGGGCGTCGCGAGACCGAGCGCGCACGGACAGGAGACGATCAGGACCGTCAGCCCGGTGAGCAGGGCCGTCGCGAGACCGGAGCCGAGCGCGAGATAGCCGGCCGTGACGGCGACGGCGAGTGCGAGCACGAACGGGACGAAAATCGTCGCCAGTTTGTCCGCGAGTTTCTGGATGCCGTGGGTGCCGCTCTGGAGGTCCCAGACGAGTTCGCTGATCCGGTCGAGGGTGCTGGTGGCGTCCTCGCCGACGCGGACGGTCAGCGAGCCCTCGGAGACGACGGAGCCGCCGACGACCTCGTCGCCGGATTCCTTCGTCACGGGCAGCGATTCGCCGGTGACGACGGCCTCGTCGACCGCGGCGCGGCCGTCGACGACGGTGCCGTCGATCGGAACGCGCTCGCCGGTGCGGACCAGCACGCGGTCGCCGGGGTCGAGTTCGTCGACGGACGTCGATTCGGTGTCGCCGTGCTCGCCGACGCGGCGGGCCTCCTCGACCTGCACGGCGGTCAGATCCGAGAGGCGCTCGGTCGCCTGGCGTTTGATCGTCGACTCGTAGTAGCCGCCGACGGTGACGATGACGACGATGGCGACGGTCACGTCGTAGTAGATGTGTTCGTGGCCGACCGCGATCGAGAGCGTGCTGTAGAGGTACGCGCTGACGGCCGCGATCGCGACGAGCAGGTCCATGTTCGGCGACCGCGTCTTGACGGCGACGTAGGCCCCTTGGAGGATCGGTTTGCCGGTCACGGCCAGGACGATCGTCGTGAGGGCGGCGATCACGACGTAGAACGGCGTCGCGAGTTCGCTCGAGAGCGTTTGCGTGAAGAACTCGGTCGTCCGCTCGTCGTAGAACAGCCCGCCGAAGTAGGTCGGGTAGATGATGACGATGTACTGCAACATCACCATCATCCCCATGAGGACGCCGACGCCGACGCGGGCCATCTCCCAATTGTTGGCTCGCCGCCGGCTGAACGCGTCCGCGCGGTCGTAGGCGCTGTACCCGAGTTTGCTGATCTCCGCTTTGAGGTCCTCGACCGAGACGACACCGGGGTCGTGATCGATCCGCGCCGTGTCGGTCACGTAACTCGAACTCGCGTGGCTGACGCCGTCGGTTTCCGCGGCGACCGACTCGATGAACGCCTCGCAGGTCGTACAGTACATTCCGTCGACCTCGAGGAACGTCGTTTCGTGGTCGGGCGGTACGTCCCGCGGTGTCCCGTCTTGGGCCTCGTCCGCCGCTCGCGCGTTGCGAACGTCGGCCGCGTCCACGTCTTCTACATCGCCGAGCGCGTCGTAGACATCGCGACAACCGACACAACAGAACGCGTTGCCGTCGGCGACGACGCCGCTGCCGTCGACCGGCAGGTCACAGAGGGTACAGCCGCTATCGGCATCGCCGTCGACCGCGGATTGAGAGTTCGGTGTCTCCGTCATACCTATCGAATCGTCCGCTCAGTGGTTCTCGTGGCCGCCCGCTTCGATACCCGCCACGTCGAAGCCGTCGTAGAACGGCAACCCGGGGTGTGGGACGTGGATTCCCAGACTCATCAACCCGTGTGCGAGCAGGACGTAGCCGAGGACGATGAAGGCCGCCCCGAGGAGGCGGTGTACCCGCCGTCGGTGGGCGACGTCGACGGCCTCGATGACGGTCCCGTAAGCGAAGACGGCCGGGACCGTACCCAGCCCCAGCGCGGCGAGGGCGAGCGCTCCCCTCGTCGGCGATCCCGTCGCGAAGGCGTACAGAAACGCCGGGTAGAGGATGGGACACGGCAGCAGGCCGTGCAACGCGCCGAGGCCGACGATGCCCGGCCCGTTCGCCAGGCGATCGACGTACCCCGTCAGCCAGCCGACGAGCCGCTCGCCGCCCGGCAGACTGACGCCGCCAGTGCTCCGCCCGAGAAGGTAGTAGAGTCCAGTCACCATGACGAACGCGCCAACGAGCAGGCCGACCCCGCCGCGGGCGAACTCGACGAACGACGTGAGTTGGGCCGTCGTCACGTACAAGATGCCGCCCAGCGTACCAAAGAGTCCCCCGAGCAGCGTGTAACTCGCCGTTCGTCCGAGATTGAACAGCGCGTGCTGGCGCACTTCGTAGATCGTAAGGTGTCCGCTCGGGCGGGCGCTGTCGGAGGCAGTGGACGCGTGTCCGCCGTCCGTACTGGTCGCCCCCTGCGACCGCCGTCCGCTCTCACTCCCATTTCCGTCCATCCGGCTCGCATAGATCGTCACGAGCGGGCCGCACATCCCGATACAGTGCCCGCCGGCCAGCAGGCCGATAACGAACAACAGGGCCACGTCGACGCCGAGGAGTGAGAGTGGGTCCATGATCGGTCGGGGCTTTCGCCGTTAGCCGACCTAGTCACCCCACCGGGTAGTGCGTTTCGCCTTCGATCCCCGCAGACGGCTGTACGCGCCGACTCTCACCCGAACGAGTTCGGATATGCTGCCAAAAGCAAGTTGTCGAACACTTGCGGTTCGTCGTTCGTCGTTCGTCGCTCGTCGCTCGTCGTGCGTCAGTCGACGTACCGATACTGTCGTTCGCCCATCCGGCCCCAGCCGTCGAAGACGAACTCCTCGTCGGGCGTCGTGAACTCCTCGACGTCGACGTCCATCTCGTGGTTGTGGGCGTCGTGAACGTCCTCGTAATCCGCCCAGCTCAGGTCGTAGCGGGCCGCAAGCTGTTCGTCCACGTTTAACGCCTCGATCTCGTCCTTCCAACCGTCACGGACGGTTTCGGTGTGAATTTCGGCCTGCGCACCGCTTCCGTACGAGCCGATGAGCAGCGTCTCACCGGTTAGGTCGCGGCCGTCCTCGAGTGCTGACTTGAGCGCGCTCGCGCGGGCGACGTGAACGGAACCGGTGTACCAGTTGCCGACCTCGCGGGAGATCGACAGCGTCGGATCGATCATCTCCGCGTACCACTCCTGGTAGCGGTCGGTTTCCTTGAGTTCGTCCATGTACTCCCGCAGGGCCTCGCGGTAGTCCTCGTCCTGTCTCTTATACACATCTCTGAGCGGGCTGNATCGTCCTCGATGCTCGTATCGCGGATGATGTGGCGGTAGGCGAGCAGGGCGGCCTTGCGGACCATGCCGGGGAACGGCGTGTGGAACGGCGCAAAGGTGATGTCCTCGGGATGGACGTCGCCCGCAGCGCTCTCGTAGTCTTCCAGGGCTTCGCGCATCCGGGCGAGGTACACCTGCACCGAGCGCTTGCCGTCGACGGAGGGGAACTGCTGGTTCGGCTTGAGGAAGTCGGTTTCGTCGGCCGAGCCGTAGCCCTGCTCGGCGGAGAGTTCGGTCAGATCCGGGTCCTCGTCGATGTACATCGCGATCGCCCCTGCACCCTGGGTCGCCTCCCCGGCGTCGCCGCGGGCGTACAGCGCGGTGTCCGTCGCGATGACGAGCGCGCCGCGGCCGCGGTTTCGACCTGCGCGGATCCAGTTGTACGCGTCGTCTAAACTCTGGGTTCCCGCGATACAGGCGAACTTCCGCTCGCCCTTGTTGGCGTGGTGGAAATCGCCGTCGTAGACGTCTTCGAGACAGCCAGCGACGTACGTCGAAACCGGCTTCGAGTTGTCGAACGAACTCTCGGTTGCAACGTCTATCCGGCCGATATCGTCGGGTTCGAGGCCCTTGCGTTCCATCAGGCGATGGGCTGCGTTCGCGCCCATCGTGACGATGTCCTCGTAACTATCGGGAAACGAACTCGCGTTCAGACCGAGTCCCTTCGTATACTTCTCGGGGTCTTCGCCCTTCTCCGGCGCAAACGTCCCGGGTAAATCGAGTTTGAGATTCCCGGTCCAGATCTCGACGGCGTCGATACCGACTGCTGTCATACACCCACACTATACAGCGAGCTATATGGTATTGTCGTTCCAAGATTCGACAATTGACGGACTCGCGGCCAGTGTTGACGCGCGAGTGCAGTCGGACAAGAGCTGGTGCGGGCGAAAGAGCAAGCGAGGGACGGCAGCCGACGGACGATCGTCTCGCCGAACTGAACTCGGTCGCCGACGGCCGAAAACACGCGCTCGCACCTGAGTTGGCGTTACTCGTCCTCTTCGACGACTTCGGGATCGCTCATCGCGCTCTGGAGGCTGTCGAGGCCGTTGATCCACTCGGTGACGAGGCCGTACTCGAGGTCCTCCGCGACGGTCATGTCGAGTTCGGCGTCGTCGATGATGAGGGTGCCGGCCTGGGCGGCGTAGCCGAGCGCGGCGTCTAAGTCTTCTTCGGCTTCGGCGTCGGCAGCAGCGCCGAGGTAGTCGCCGACGCTACCGTCTTCGGCGGGGCCGTTTGCGATGTACTCTTCGGCGGCGAAGAAGACGCAGACGAGGCTCGTCTGGACGCCGTCGACGAGGATTAGTTTCTCCTCGTCTTCGATGTCGACCTCGCTCAGGACGATTTCGCGGACGTCGTTGATCTCCTCGAGAGCTTCCTCCTCTCCGAGGTCCCCGTCGTCGTAGGCGGCGACGATCTTCGCGACTGCGATTGCCGTATCGTCCTGTAGATTAAGAAGGAGTCGCGCCGACGACTCGTCCTCGGGATCGATCTCTTCGTCTTTGATGCGATCGATCCAGTTCTGCCAGCGTTCCTCCGAGTAGTACTCGGTCGGGGGATTGCTCATACAGACACCTACACCGGCCGCTTGAAATGCCTTTCTCTACCTGTACGTCGTCGCGACAGAACCGCTGCAGCGGCGTTTATGCCCGCTCGAGCGTTCCTTCCGTATCGATCCCGTAAACGAGTGCAGGTGTGTCGACGTGTGCCGTGTGCACCGCTTGCTCGTGACCCGATTCGAGTAGCCATCGGACGCGGCGAGGGACGGTCTTCGGTCCGAGGACGGCTCCGGGACGGTCGGGGTCGTCGACGTAGTCCGTTTCCATCAGGAACGGCGCGTCGTGCTCGACTGCGCGCTCGGCCGCGCGCTCGAGCCGGTCCTTGTCGCTCATGACGCTCGGCGTCGGTCCGTTCAACCGACCGGCGGCGTAGTGTTTGACGACCTTGTGCGCGGGTAGCCCGCGGTCTTCGGCCCATTCCGCGACCGCGGTCATGTCCTCGGTCGCCTCCGCGTGGAGCTGGACTGCACAGCCGAGTTCACTGCCGTGCTCGAAGGCGTGACACGTGACGGCGTTCGAGGCGTCCCAGACGGCTTCGGAGACGTCGTAGTGTGGCCGTCCGGATTTCAGCGCGAGGGCCTCACCGCGCGCGACGAACTCGGCGGCGACGTCGAGCCCCCCTTGCATGATCTCGCGGGCCTCGTCCGGACTGTAGCCGCGGTCGTCGACCAGTCGTGAGATCAGACCGGGGTGAACGCCGAGGACGGGCCAGGCGCGACCGGGGAGTTCAGCCGTGGCGTCCGAGACGATGTCGATGGTGCGCTCGAAGACGGGGCGAAAGTCCTCGCCGGTGTCGGCCTCGACGCCCAGGTGCCAGGAGGGTTTGTTCACCACGAGGAGGTGCGTGCCGCCGAGTCGAGCGAAGTCTCGGACGGCGTCGATGCCGCGGTGGGCGTCCGGATCGAGGTGGAGGTGGTTGTCGAGAACCGGCCGCTCGTCGTTCTCGTCGTCGATCATACGGAGATCTGCGAGTGCGAAGCGGGAAAAGTCACCGGGTTCCTCGCGCGGGTCGAACTGGTGTGAACTACGAACAACGGTCTTTCCGTAATCACCCTCACGTCCCCGGGTTTGTTGGAGTAACTCTTTTATAGAAGTAGCGATTACGTTGGGTTAGTCAACGAATGAACCTCGACCAATTTACCAACAGCGAAAAGCAGGTCGCCCGTCGATACGAATACGACGACGCCGTGGTCTTTGCCGTCGACTTCGGGGCGGCGTCGGCAGACGCCGCGGTCGACGTCGTCGATGCCACGGTCATGGTCGTCATCGACGGCGAACAGTACGAGATGGACCTCCCCGACGGTGCAGACGACGCGCATACGTTTATCAAAAACGGGGTACTCACTATCGAAGTGGAGGGCGACCGATGAAACTCACTGTCAAACCACTCAAGCAGAAGGATGCAGGGCGCGGGCTGGCCGCTATCGACCGCGTCTCGATGCGCGAACTGGACCTCGAGAACGGGGATTACATCCTCATCGAGGGAAGCGACGATAGTCAAGCCGTCGCTCGCGTCTGGCCGGGCTATCCCGAAGACGAGGGCCGGGGCATCGTCCGAATCGACGGCCGCCTTCGACAGGAGGCCGATGTCGGTATCGACGACCGAGTCTCGGTCGAACCCGCCGACGTTAATCCCGCAACTTCCGTCACCGTTGCGCTCCCGCAGAACCTCCGCATCCGCGGTGACATCGGCCCGCTCGTCCGCGATAAACTGAGCGGCCAGGCCGTCACCGAGGGACAGACGGTCCCCTTCTCGCTCTCGTTCGGGCCGATGGCCAGTTCCGGCCAGTCGGTCCCGCTCAAGATCGCGAGCACCTCGCCCTCGGGCACCGTCGTCATCACCGACTCGACGACCATCGACATCTCCGAGACGCCGGCCGAACAGGTCAGCTCCGGCGGCGAACCCGGTGCCGAGGGCATCCCGAACGTCACCTACGAGGACATCGGCGGCCTGGACGACGAACTCGACCAGGTCCGGGAGATGATCGAACTGCCGATGCGCCACCCCGAGCTGTTCCAGCAACTCGGCATCGAACCGCCGAAGGGCGTCCTGCTCCACGGCCCGCCAGGCACCGGCAAGACGCTCATGGCCAAAGCCGTCGCCAACGAAATCGACGCCCACTTCCAGACCATCTCCGGCCCGGAGATCATGTCGAAGTACTACGGCGAGTCCGAGGAGCAACTCCGCGAGGTCTTCGAAGACGCGGAGGAGAACGCCCCCGCCATCATCTTCATCGACGAACTCGACTCCATCGCCGCCAAACGCGAGGAAGCCGGCGGCGACGTCGAGCGGCGCGTGGTCGCACAGCTCCTCTCGCTCATGGACGGCCTCGAAGAGCGCGGCCGGGTCACCGTCATCGCGGCGACCAACCGGCTCGACGACATCGATCCCGCGCTCCGACGCGGCGGGCGCTTCGACCGCGAGATCGAAATCGGCGTCCCGGACAAGGACGGCCGCAAGGAAATCCTGCAGGTCCACACCCGCGGGATGCCCCTCGAAGACGAGATCGATCTCGACCGCTACGCCGAGAACACCCACGGGTTCGTCGGTGCCGACATCGAGTCGCTCACCCGCGAGAGCGCGATGAACGCGCTTCGGCGCATCCGACCGGACCTCGATCTCGAAGAACAGGAAATCGACGCCGAAGTCCTCGAGACGCTCCAGGTCACCGAAGATGACCTCAAGGAGGCGCTCAAGGGCATCCAGCCCTCGGCGATGCGCGAGGTCTTCGTCGAAGTCCCCGACGTAAGCTGGAACGACGTCGGCGGACTCGAAAACACCAAAGAGCGCCTGCGCGAGACGATCCAGTGGCCCCTCGACTACCCGCAGGTCTTCGAGCAGATGGACATGCAGGCCGCGAAGGGCGTCCTCATGTACGGCCCGCCCGGCACCGGGAAAACCCTGCTCGCAAAGGCCGTCGCCAACGAGGCCCAGTCGAACTTCATCTCGATCAAAGGCCCCGAACTCCTGAACAAGTACGTCGGCGAATCCGAGCGGGGCGTCCGCGAGATCTTCGAGAAAGCCCGGTCGAACGCTCCGACCGTAATCTTCTTCGACGAAATCGACTCCATCGCCGGCCAACGCGGCCAGCGACAGGGCGACTCCGGCGTCGGCGAACGCGTTGTCTCCCAACTGCTGACCGAACTCGACGGCCTCGAAGAACTCGAAGACGTCGTCGTCATCGCAACGACGAACCGACCGGACCTCATCGACACCGCCCTGCTGCGGCCGGGCCGGCTGGACCGGCACGTCCACGTCCCCGTCCCCGATGAAGCGGCCCGCGAGCGCATCTTCGAGGTCCACACGCGAGACAAGCCGCTCGCCGACGCCGTTGAACTCGACTGGCTCGCCGAAGAGACGGAGGGCTACGTCGGTGCCGACATCGAAGCCGTCTGTCGCGAGGCCTCGATGGCCGCCAGCCGCGAGTTCATCAACTCGGTCGACCCGGATGATATCGACGATTCGGTTGGAAACGTTCGTATCAGCAAGGAGCACTTCGAGCACGCGCTCGATGAAGTCCAGCCGAGCGTGACGCCCGAAACGCGCGAGCGCTACGAGGATATCGAACAGCAGTTCCAGCAGGCGGAACCGGGTCAGGAAGAGGAGCAACTGGGACGGACGTTCCAGTAACGCGACCCGACCGCCACCGCCGCCGCGGATTTTCACTGCGACGACCAGTGCAGGTAGTACGGTCGCCGTCGAGGACACGTTGGTAGCCGTACCCGGTGCGGGTGCGTTAGTGACCGTCGGTCGAGCGTGAGACGGCCTCGAGCATGGCTGGGATATCCGCGTCGAATGACTCGACCGTGTCGACACGGCCTCGGTCCGAGTCGTAGGTGACGCAGCCGGCCGCTGCCAGTTTCGGGATGTACTTGTGATACAGCGTGACGTGGATCTGTTTCGTGTCGTCCGCTGGAATGTCGGCCGGTCTTGTCCCGTGTTCTCGGATGGCTACCTCGGTAGCCAGCTCAGCGAGCGAAATCGGCGTCTCGTGCTCGGTAAGACACCGGAGAACGTACCGACACCGGTCGTCTGCGAGCATCGTAAACACCGTTTCAACGTCTCCGTGATCGGATCGGAGTTCGCTCATATTACGTGTTCATATTTGGCTTAGCGAAAAGAGTGGCGGGGTTGTATATATCGCCGTTTAAGTAGAGTTACTCGGAATTGGCATCGTCACCCTCGCCGACCTGTCCGACCGTCAAGACGTTTCCGATGAGGTTCTTCTTCGCGTGATGGAGTCGCTTGGACAGCGCCTGCTGTGTGATCTCTAACTGCTCCGCCAGTTCGATCATGGTCGTCTGTTGTGGAACGTCGAAGAGTCCCTCCTCGTAGGCGGTGACGAGCGTTTTCCGCTGTACCGGCGTTAAGCCGTACTGCGAACTCGCCATCGGCTGATTCTGTTCGTAGAGTCGGTCGAGTTCGAACTCAACACCGTTCTCTCGGCAGAACTCGTGAAATTCCGAGACCGTCTTTTCGTCGTCGAAGCGCATCGTCAGGTCCCAGGATTCGTTCGTCCCCGTCGCTTCGAGGATCGTCGCGCCGATCTCGACGTACGCGTAGATAATCGTCTCGATGTTCTCCGTCCATTCCGCGCGGTAGAGGACGGCATCGTCGACGCGATCGACCCTCATCGCGTGCCTGATAGTCGGGTCGTCACTGAACGCCCGTTCGAACCGCTCTTGCTCCTCGCCGGTGACCCAGAAGTACGGCATGAGCCGGTGCTGCGTCGTGGCGACGAGGCGTTCGATCTCGACGACGATGCTCGGCGCAGACGACAGCGCGTGATGAAGCGCAAAATCGGTAGAATCGACGGTGAACTCGCCCATCACACTCATACGAGCACCTTCATCCCGCGGTGGATAAGTGTGCGGCCAGAGAGTGAGTGCTCCGCGCGAGAAAGTGACAACGAGTGAGCGATAGAGGGCGGGCACGTAACGGGCCCCGCTCTCGTACGCCGCGGCCATAGTAGCCACTGAAAGTCAGTGCACACCTGACCGCCCGATAGCTGTGCGAGCAGCGTGTAAACCGTTTCAGTCGGTACTACAGATATCCTCGAGTACCGTCTCGGCGTGTCCGTCCGGACTCACGTTCTCGTAAACCGCCTCGATCGTCCCGCCAGGCCCGACGACGTACGTATTCCGAAAGACGCCATCGAACGTGTTGCCGAACATTTGCTTCTCGCCATAAGAGTCGTATTGCGTCGCGACCGCGCCGTCCTCATCCGAGAGGAGATCGAACGAAAGATCGTGCTCGTCCGCGAAGGCGGCCAGATCCGAAACCGGGTCGTCGCTGATACCGACCACCGCAACGTCGCGGTCGTCGAACGTCGACAGCGCATCGTTGAACTCGCGGGCTTCGGTGGTACAGCCCTCGGTATTCGCGCGTGGATAGAAGTACACGACGAGTCGCTGGCCATCGAAATCCGACCGCTTGACGGACTCACCGGACTGATTGGACAGTTCGAACGCGGGAGCGTCTTCGCCAACGTCGAGCATAGAGACGAGTTCGGCACAGCTACCGTAGGCGTTGTGGTTCACGCCGGTTCAAACGGTCTGCTGGAGCGATTTCCTGGCACAACCGTAGACGGGGGTCGCGACTGCGCCGGAACTGACTGTTAGCAGTCCGTATCAGTCCGGGACAATTCACACGACGGCTTCGACCCAGGTCGCGGTGACGAACTTGTGACGACAGCCTTCGCAGAGATCGACCTCGACGACCTCGTCGGTCGCAAGATAGACGTGATACCGTCGCACAGGGAGAGTGTCCGCGCCGCAGTTTGCACACGTACCGGACATTGCTGGCCACTCGACTCCGGCTACATCGGTGAGCGGTATAATTGCTGGCCCGTCGTTCCTGGCGATGCTCGGAGACGAACGGACAGCCGTGACTCCGCGACGGAATAGCGGCAGTATCACGCCTATCTATCATATTTTTATATACTCGTCAGAAAACTCCGAACCATGCGAGCTGCCGTACTCGAAACGCACGGTGAACCGCTCGAGATCGAGGACGTTCCGGTGCCGGAGCCGGAGCCCGATCAGGCTATCGTCGAGACCGAAGCCTGCGGCATCTGCCGCAGCGACTGGCACGCCTGGCAGGGCGACTGGAGTTGGGTCGGCGCATCGGTTCCGGAGGGGCAGATCCTCGGACACGAGCCCGCGGGGACCGTCTCGGCCGTCGGCGAGAACGTCGAGACGCTCCAAGAGGGTGACCGGGTCGCCGTTCCCTTCCACCTCGGCGACGGAACCTGCTCTCACTGCCGCGAGGGGCGGGCGAACAACTGCGAAACCGTCGTCCCGCTCGGACTTTCTGGCGCCGCACCGGGTGCGTTCGCCGAAGCCTTCCCCGTTCGAGAGGCCGACTTCAACTGCGTGAAACTCCCCGACAGCGTCGAGTTCACCGAGATGGCCGGGCTCGGCTGTCGGTTCATGACCGCCTACCACGCGCTCGCCGACCGCGCGGGGCTCCGACCCGGCGACCGGGTCGCCGTCCACGGCTGCGGCGGCGTCGGCCTCTCGGCGATCCACATCGCCGACGCGCTCGGCGCGCATCCGATCGCGGTCGACGTTCGCGACGACAAACTCGAGCGCGCCCGCGAACTCGGCGCGGCCGCGACGGTGAACTCGACCGAGGTGAAGCATCCAGCGCGGGAGGTCAGATCGCTCGCCGACGGCGGTGCCGACGTCTCGATCGACGCGCTCGGCATCGCCGAAACCTGCCGGAACTCCGTCGCCAGTTTGGGAACGAGGGGGACCCACGTCCAAGTCGGTCTGACGACCGGCGAGGAGGAGGGTGAGATCGAACTGCCCGTCGATGCGATAACGATGAAAGAACTCGACGTCCACGGCTCACACGGCATGCCGCTCGTTCGCTACCAGGAACTGTTCAAACTGATCGGCGAGGGAACGCTCGACCCGAGCAAGATTATCGGCGAGACGCTGTCGCTCGAGGAGGTACCCGACACGCTCGTGTCGATGGACGACTACGAGACGGTCGGCATTCCGGTCATTACGGAGTTCTAAGCGGCAGGTCGAAGACAGGGAAATGGGGTGAGACACACCCACACATAACCTGGGCGGGGGCGGGAGCCCACCCTGGTGTGAGAGACATGAGCTAACTCGAAGCGGGGGCGAGTCCACTTCCGAGCGATCCGGGCACGAACGCACGCAATCGGCGGTCAGCGCGTCGTGTCTGGGCCAAGCGCGTACCCGGCGGGGCGTGTATCCCCGCACGTAGAACAATTGCAGGTGTCCCCCTTTGTTATGGACCGAATTGCCCGCCCGTAGTGTCGTCAAACCAGCGACAGGATGGCGCTACTGCGGACGTACTGGCGTACTACGCAGCCGCCGTTCGAGCCCACGAGCGCGAACCCGTACTAGTTATCACTGCCTACGATCGTCTAGGCGAGCACTTACGATCGCCAGCGCCGTCAAAGACATGCCTCCGCGTCTCGTCCCTCGTTCCATGTGTGCTCACGCGTCGGCCCCGAACTCGGACACGCCGATCCGCATCGGCATCGTCGGTCTCGGCTACATCGGCACGACCGTCGGCGGACAGTTCCACCGACACGCGGATGCCGCCGTCCACGCGGTCTGTGATCTGGACACGGACCGCCTCGCGACGGTCGGCACCGAGTTCGGCGTTCCACCCGCTACCAGATACACCGAGTACGAGACGATGCTCGACGATCCCGACTGTGAACTCGACGCCGTCCTCGTCGGGACGCCGCATACGCTTCACTACGACCAGGTCGTCGCCGCACTCGATCGCGACCTGCACGTCTACTGCGACAAGCCGCTCACGACCGACCTGAACCGCGCACGCGAACTCGTAGCCAGGGCCGACCGAACGGATCAAACGCTGATGGTCGGCTATCAGCGCCACCTCCAGACCGCGTTTCAGCGGGCGCGAGAGCGGTTCGCGACCGATCCGCCGCGGTGGGTTACGGCATCGATCACGCAGGACTGGATCGCGGATTCGGCTGGAACGTGGCGGCTCGATCCCGATCTGTCGGGCGGCGGGTTTCTCTTCGATACCGGCAGTCACCTGCTCGATGGCGTTCTCTGGACGACCGGGCTCGAACCCGAGTCCGTCGCGGCGAGTATGGACTTCCACGACGACGAGCAGCGGGTCGACCGGCGTGCGCACCTCGACGTTCGGTTCGAGAACGGTGCGACTGGAACCGTCTCGCTCCACGGTAACCTGCCGTCGACCCGCGAGCACATCCACTGCTGGGACGATCGAGGAGCCCTCTATCTCGAGGGAACGCAGTGGGGTTCCCGCGAGGTCTTCGAGATCGATACGGACGCAAGCGAACACGTTCCATACATCGATCACCGACAGGAACGGACCCGCGCAGGTGCCTTCGTCGAAAGCGTTCGCGACGGAACCGAGCCCCCTGCGACGGCTCGCGATGCCCTCCGCGTGACGGCACTGACCGACGCGGCGTACGAGGCTGCTCGCACCGGTGATCGAATCCCAACCGAACTCGAGTCCGACAGCAGCCAGACGCGACCGTGAACGAACCGTCCGATCACAATCCCGGCCCCGCGAAACGAAATACTACATTCCACTACGCTCGGCGATCCCCCTGATGACTGTGACTCCTCTCCGGCTCGGTTCGAGCGCTCTCGCTCCCGACGCTCTCCGTCGGAGAAGACGGTGAATAACAGTTCGATACCGGTGACTAACCGATCGTTTTTCGATGGTTACATCACCTCAGTTATTTCCCGCTGAACTCGGTCCAGTCGTGCGGTTATGCCCGGTTTACGATGGTTTCTTCTCGGTCGCCGTCTCGCACGGCTGCACCGACAGCGACACACTCGCGGTCATCGTCCGCCACGGGAGTAAGAAACCGATAGCTCACCGTGGCAAGCGGTTACAAGCCGGATAACTACAACCGGTGCACGTGACCCGACGGACATGATCACCTGTACAAACTGTGAGACCCCACAGTTCTTGCAGATCACCCAGAGCCGCGTCTACTTCGAGGACGGGAAGATGATCAACGAACTCTCCGAGACGTACGAGTGTACGCTCTGTGGATCGACCGGACAGTACGTTTACGACGAGGAATGCGACGAAGAAACCGTCTCGGGGGACGTCGAACTCACGACCGAACGCCCGAAGTTTGCCTGACCGGTCGCCCCACGAGGGGCGACGGATGGAGACCGTCGGTAGTACTCGGGCGATACACTCCGAAACGACCGTTTACGTGCGGTTTCGACGCGGACGCTATCTCTTGTGCCTTCGTCCCAGCCCGGTGCCAGCGCTGAACTCTCAACCGGAACCATCGCCATCCGGCGTCTCCCTATTGCTCGCACCCTCGATTCGTCCGTCTATCGTTGCGCTGGGTCGTGGCCCGGGTACTGAGGGGATGGCCCCGTCCGCGCCGTCGATTCCGGTGTTGTCTTCCGTCGCCCGTAGCCGATGTCTCGCGTCCCACTCCTCGAAGAGGCCGTACTCGGTCATCGTCTCCATCCCGGCGAGCGCCGCCGTGAGTTTGAGTCCGACGAGGGGGATCTCCGCGACCGAGATGATGACGTCGGCACGCAAGATCACGCCGTCTCTGAGAATCACGTCGAGGAGATCAACCAGCGCTTCGTCGTCCTTTTGCGGCTTCATACGCGTGTCACCCCTCGAATCGGTGCGTACTGCAATGCGATCATAGCGGGTCCGTATCGGTTCCGGCGCCGGTTGGATCACCGTTCTGACCGTCCGGGTCGGTGCCCAGCTCCGGTGCAAACGTATACGGCGGCCACGGTCCGGTAAACCTGACTTCGAGTCCGTCCTCGGCCGCAACGCCATCGAGTATCGATCCGACCGCATCCTCGTCGTCCTCGTGTGCGAGTACCGTGAGCCGACAGAGCGTTTCTGCGTCGTCGCCGTCTTCGGTCTCGTCCTCGGCTCTCGCGACGTCCGCAATATCCGATGCCGGCGATCGATCGAGCGTATGCACCTCGCGAACCGTCTCCGCCAGATCCGCCTCCAACTCGGCCGCCATCGTTTCACGACGCGCCGTTCGCAACTCCGTCAATCGCTGTTCGAACTGCTTTTCGAGCAAGAACGCCTGCCCCTCGCTCGCGTCGGCGATCCGTTCGTCGAGTTCAGCCAGGCGGTCGTCCCGTTCGACCAGCGTTCGGTCGTCCGGCGCGTCGAACTCGACGACTTCGATTCGGTACTCCCAGTGGTCGGCGAGTTCGGATAGCACGGGCCGCAGCGTTTCCGACTCCTCGCGGAGCCACTCGCGCAGGCGGGTGTCGTCGCCGCGGAGGATGGTGTCGAACTGGAACGGGACCGGCGTGCCGAACGCCTGACCGGCCGCGTCGACGACGGTCTGGTGGCGGACGAGCCAGTGTTGGATCTGCGTGAGGTCGGCCGAATCGTAGAGGCTGTCGCAGTCGTGGACGACGGCACCGATGCCGTCTTCGGCGACGACCGAGACGGATTCGCCGTCGATCCCGGTCGTTTCGAGTGTGGCGTCGTCGTCGGTCTGGACGACGCAGTAGAGGTAGCGACCCGTTTCGATGTCGGGCGATGCGTCGGTCGCGTTCGTCGGCGCGTCGCGGGGTCGCTCGTCCGTCGTCACGAGTTCTCACCGCCGAATACGGAGTAGCCGGGAGCGTGGCGCGGCGTCGAGTCGGCATCGAGTTGCTCGATCGCGTCGGAAACGAGCCCGTCCAGATCGCCGCGCAGGTCGTCGACGCCGTCCTCGATTCCCTCGTCCGCTTTGAGCTGTTCGATCTCGGCTTCGATCGTCGCGAGTTGCTGTCCGAGACGGTCGATTTCCTCGTCGGAGAGGTTGCCGGATTCCATGCGCCTGACCGCCTCGCGTTCGAGCGCGTCGATCAGGAGTTCGACGACGGTGATGACGAGCGTGATCAGTCCCTGGCGCGCGTCGTCGCCGTCGCCGACGTCGATCGTGCTCATGCCGAATCGTCCTCCGTCTCGGCGGGTGCCGTTTCGCTCTCGCTCGCCTCGGCTTTCGCCGCCTCGGCGTCGGTGTCCGCGTCCGGTGCTTCGTCGGCGTTGGCCTCGTTCTCATCCTCGCTCCCGTTCTCGTCCCCGTCCCCGTCCTCGTCATCGCCCTCGCTCTCGGCGGTCACGTTGACGCCGCGAGTCGGATCGATCGCCGGGTTCGGTCGCTCCTGGTCCATCGACGCGAGTTCGGGATCGTCGACCGCCTCGGCGACGCGTTGCATGTCGGTCCCCTCGGGGAACTCGAGGCCGTACTTCGCCGCGGTTTCGAAGGAGGCGATCGCGGCCCGGAGTTGGATCCCGAGTAGTTGCGTGTCGCCGATCGAGACGGCGATGTCGGCGTTGATGACGATGCCCTTGTCGAGGAGCATCTCGATGACTTCGGCGAGGTCGGTTTGCTGGCGGCTCGGCTGGACGCTATCGACCATCCGACTCACCTCCGAGCGCGCGTCGCCAGCGTCCGTCCAACTCGCGCTGTTGCCGGCGGGTCGAGGCTGGTGTCTGGTTCTGGTTCTGGTTCATGGTAGGTTCGATCAGTGGCAGTCTCATCGTGAATCGTTCGCGGGCTCGTTTTTCGATTGGAGCCCGTCTCTCCATCCGAGGTCCGCTATCGACCGCTGTTACCGCTGCCCGATCAGTCTTCGCCATCACCTTCGGTCTCCTGCCGGCGTTTCTCGTATTCGCGCTCGAATCGGTTCCCGTAGATCCGCTTTCGGCTCGGAGCCGTCGAGAGTCGAACCTGCTGTGGCACCGTCGAGTGCTTGACGCCGCTTGCGACATCCGCGCGCGTCGCCGGCATCGTCGACGCCGCCGTCGGGTTTCGCGAGTTCACACTCGTGTCCTGGCGGCGCATCTTCTCGCGGTTGAACTCGTGGAGCTTCGCGAGTTTGGCGCGGGTTTCGAGCAGGGCCTCGCGAAAGCTATCGATACCCTCCATCGTGGTTTGCTGAATCGCGACCTGGTAGGCCTCGGGGTCGTCCATCACGTCGATATCGCCGAGCAATTCCGCTGGATCGGCGTCGACGTCGAGGAGATCGTCACCACCGCCGTCATCGCCGCCCAGGTCCAGTCCATCGAGGAGGGTATCGTCACCGTCGCCGCCATCGTCGGTCAACTCCTCGAGCTCGCGTTTCGTCTCCCAGATTTCGCCGATGTCCGTCGCGTCCCAGGCGTCGAGCAGGTCGATCGCCCGGAAGAGGTGGCCGAAATCGACGACATCGCCGACACCGGTGTCGTCGTCGGCCAGAGCGGTTGGAATCTCGCCCGCGTCGATCGCCGCGATGACCTCGTTGGCGTCGATGGCCTCCGGGAGGGCCGACAGGTCGAGCGTTTCGAGGAGATCCGCGACCTCGGTCGCGAGTTTGCTGAGCGTCTCGACATTGTCAGCGAGTGCGGACAGCGTTTCGTCGTCGAGGTCGTCGAGGTCGTCAAGGCCGGAGAGGCCGGTGTCGCCGTCTCCCCCTTCCTCTCCGTCGCCGGCCCCCAGCGTGTGCTCGAGTTCATCGAGCGCGTCTTCGGCGTCGTCGAGTATCGTGCCGAGGTCGAAGTCGGCGGGAGCGTCGTCGCTCATCGATCACCCTCGGGGTCCGTCTCAGTCTCTGTATCGCCGTCCGAACCCGTCTCGGTTGCGTCTTCCGGAGGGTCCACAGGCTGAACTCGAACGGTCAAGACGCCGTTGTTGATCGCTGCTTGTCCGGTTCGGTCGGACCAGGGGACGTCGATGCGGTCGAGTTCGGTGCCGGCGACGACGATGACCAGCGTGGTATCGCTGAAGCCGACGGTGACATCGTCCGCGTCGATGTCGGCGTCGGCACCGGAGACGTCGGCGATGACGAGGAGTTCGTCGTCGTGCGTACGGGTGGTGATGTGGTGGGAGTCGGCCCGCGACGGAGTGTCCGCCGAGGACGAGTGGGCTGACGGCGTCGCCGACGGGTTCGATGGCGGCCCCGTCGAAGATGACGACCGACTTCGCCGTGTTCGCGGACGGCCCGATCGATCGTGGTCCCGATCACGGTCCCACGTCCGATCCGAATCCGTCTCACCGGGTTCGTCTTGCCGAAGTCTGTCGACCCACTCGTCGGCGAAGGATTCCCCAAACCGGGAGTCGTCGAGCAGGTCGTCACCCGTCCGAATCGAGATACTGTAGTCGAATACGGACCGATTGCGCCCGCCTCGTCTGGCGGGTGACAGCGTGTTCGAGTTCGGATTCCGATCCAGACGATCGAGCAGTGCCCGTACCGTCGCGAGCCACCCCGTTTCCCGAGCCCGCCGCTCAGTCGGGTCGTCGTCTCCGTCGTTGCGATCGGTTCTGTCGTGCGGATCGTTCCTATCGTGTGGGTCGTCTCGGGCCATCAGCGTTTCACCTCGACACGGCCGCTCGCGAATTGTTCGTGGACCTCTCGGGCGAGTTCGAGTTCAGCCTCGATCGTTTCCTTTCGGTCCAGGTATTCCGCTTCGGATCGTTCGCCGAGTTCGTACAGCAGCCGGTTTTCCTTGCGCTCGTCCTCGAGTGCCTCCACGTCGTACAGTTCCTGCAGCGCGAGCGAGTGCAGTGTGTCAACGATGCCGATGAGCGGCCGGAACAGAAGGTCGTCGAGAACGAACATGTGATCACTGGGATTGGGCCCCGATTTCGACGTTGACGAAGCTATACGGTGCGTACGGGCCGGTGTATTGGACGAGAAGGTCGTCGCCGTAGCGATCCTCGAGTCGGGCAACCGCCTCGTCGAAGGACTCGCGTTCGTCCTCGTCGACGAGGTACGACCGGTTCAACACGAGACGATCGCTGAAGCGATCGTTCTGGACCGCTTGGGCCGCGATCGGGTCGAGTTCATCGCTGACGGCGTCCTCGACCTCGTCGCGGTCGATCGAGCCGTCCTCCTGGGTGACGAGTTTGAGCCCGAGTTCGATCCGGCCCTCGATGTCGCTCATCGCTCGCCGAAACGCCGGGCGAGCGCCGCGGAGGACGTTCTTCAGCGTGCGGTCGTTCTCGAAGGCCATGCCGAACTGCATCGGGACGATGGTTTTGCCGCCGTCGTGGTCCATGATCTCCCGAAGGACGTCGTCGTGGATCTGGGCGTCCTCGTCGGTCTCTTCGGGGTCCGTGGTGTCGATGTTCGAGACGACGGCCCCGAGCCGTCGGTGACTGACGGTGTAGACGCGGTCGGCACCGGCGACGGCGTCAGTTTCGAACTCGATGTCTCCCGTGTCGGCGGTGTTGACGATGCCGTAGACGTACCGGTTGCTGTTGCTCATTCCTGGGTCACTCCGGCTGTAGGGCGGTCGTGGATCGGTGATCGGTCGGTAGCACGGGTTTCATGGAGAACGTAATCGTCACGGGTAGTTCGACAGCCGCTCGCCTTACCGTGGTGCTTGCAATCGCAGCGTCCGTGTCACCTGAACTCGGGAGCCGGATCAGCCGAGTCGGCTTGCAGTCGCAAAGCAAGCCGTGTTAGGAAATCGGAGTGAACCCGGAGACGTAATGGCACAACCACAACAGCGGCCTAACTCCTCAAGTCTCGCAGAGGTACTAGACCGCGTTCTCGACAAGGGCGTCGTCATCGACGTCTGGGCGCGCGTCTCCGTCGTCGGGATCGAACTCCTCACCGTCGAGGCCCGCGTCGTCGTCGCCTCCGTCGACACGTTCCTCCACTACGCGGAGGAGATCGCAAAAATTGAGCAAGCGACCGCGGACGGCGATCTCGAGGATCTCGAAGAACTCGAGGTCGAGCCGCGGCCCGAATCGTCGCCGCAATCGGCCACCGAATAATCGACGATGGCCGAGGACACCTCGCGAAAGCGCAAGGTCCGCGGCAGGAAGATTCGCGGCGATCGAGAACAGAAAAAGCGACGGCGAGCGCGAAAGGAACTGGCTCGGAACGCGTCGCGAAACGGCAACCACGACGAGGCCGGCACATCCGCGACGAACGCGTCGACCGGGGACGAGGGCGGTCATCTCGAGTCCCCAGAAGCCGTCGCTCCAGAGCCGTTCGTCGAAACCGACGCCGTCGAATCGCTTCGCGAACGGATCACCGGCTGGCTCGCCGCCGATCAACCCGTACACCTGATCGGGCCGACGGGCTGTGGAAAGACCGCACTCGCACTTTCGGCAGCCGCAGCACGCGGCCGACCGGTCGTGCATATCAACGGCGACGAGGCCGTCGACACGGCAACACTCGTCGGAACCTACGCCGGCGGCGAACGCTACGAGGAACGCGACGAGTTCGTCAGCGGCGTGAGCAAGAAGACGCAGATCGTTCGCGACCGCTGGGTCGACAACCCGCTCTCGGCGGCGGTACGTGAGGGTGCCACGCTCGTCTACAACGAGTTCTCCCGAAGCGATCCCGCCGCCCACAACGTCTTGCTCTCGGTGTTCGAGGAAGGCGTCCTGGAACGGCCGGGGAAGCGCGGGCGGGATAGAACGATCGACGTGCATCCCGAGTTCCGGGCCATCCTCACGTCGAACGACGCGGAGTACGCCGGCGTCCACCGCCAGCAGGATGCGCTGCTCGACCGCGTCGTCGGGGTCCACGTCGGCCACTACGACGCGGAAACCGAGCGCGAGATCGTCCGCACTCACGTGGACGTGGACGTGGATGTGGATACCCGCGACGGCGACAGTGACGACGGCAAGAGCAAGCGCGCGGCCGGTAACGACGAGCGCGGCGCACTCGATCCGGAAGCGATCGGGGCCGTCGTCGAGACGACGCGCACGTTGCGCGAGGAACTGCCGTTCGTCGTCGGGACGCGAGCAGCGATTACGGCGGCCAAAGGGATCGCTGTCTTCGGGTCCCAGGCTGGCGCTGAGTCGGCACAGCAACAGACGGATGGCGGGCAGGCCACCCTCGACGACGAGTTGCTGGCAGACGTCTTCACGGACGTTCTCGGCTCGAAGCTCGCCGGCACGGAGATCGACGACGTGCAAGCGCTCCGAGAACGGATTACCGACACACTCTGAGACCAATGGCCAACGCCGAGACAGCGAACGCGACGACACGGTGCAAGGCGCTCACCGCGGACGGCGAGCGCTGCTCGCGGCCAGCCCAGGACGACGGCTTTTGCTTCCAGCACGACGAGAGCGATCCCACCGTGAGCGAGGCCGACGACGCAGCCGAGGAACAGGACGCCGACCAAGAGCCGGCTCAAGACCAAGAGCAGGATCAGGAGCAGGAGCAGGAACCGGCTCAAAACCAGGAGCAGAAAGAACCACAGGAGGAAACCCAGGCCCAGGAGCAAGAACAGGAACACGAACAAGAACAACCGCATCAAACCGACACCTCACAACCCACCTCTGAGATGGCCAGCGACGAAACAACCGACCCCGACGCCGTCGATACCGACGAACTCGACGCCGATACCGAATCGGACGTCGACACCGACCAAATCGAGGGCGTCCTCGCGATCCGCCGAACCGTCGTCTCGACCGCCGGTGAACTCATCGGTCACGAGTTCGACGGCGTCAGCGAAATATCGCCGACCGACGAAGGCTGGTGTGCCGTCGTCGAAGTCGTCGAGCGCTCGGCGGTCCCGGACACGCAGGACGTGCTCGGTCGGTACGAGATCGACCTCAATACGGACGGCGTCGTTCAGGGCTATCGACGCCTCGACCGATACCGGCGGGGCGATACGACCGTATTCGAGTGATCCCCGGCAGTCGGGAGCCGATGCCAACCCGGTGCCCGACGGCTGTCCAGGCTGCCGAGTAGCGGCTGCCACGCCACACTCGCCTCCGACCATCCGAACCCGAAAACCGCGGAGCGCCAAGACTCAGAATCCCCGACGTACCCGGACTCACCGTTCCTGCCCTCGAATCCGACTCCCGGACGCCGCTCCCGGACCTACGAACCAGAACCCCAAAGTACTCCCCGGCCGTTCGCCCGGCTGAACTCGTGCCTTCGCTCCCCGTTCGCGGCGTCGACGTCGGTCCCGAAACGCGGTGCGGGCACTACCGCACCGACCGAGATATCGTCTCGTTCCGATTCGACTGCTGTGACGCGTACTATCCCTGTTTTCGGTGCCACGCGGCCGTCGAAGATCACGAGGCGATCCCCTGGCCACGGAACCGGTTCGACGAGCCGTCCGTCCGCTGTGGGGCCTGTGACTCCGCGTTCACCGTCCCAACGTACCTCGCGTGTGCGTATCGCTGTCCGAACTGTGACGCCCCCTTCAATCCCGGCTGTGCGGCGCACGCGGATCGGTACTTCGAGACGGCGAACGGGGAGGACGATACCGGGGACGCAGACGGCTGACCGCTGCGACGACGGTCCGCCGGCGTCAGCGAACTCGCCCTGGATCAGTCGTCCGCGGGCGAGCGCGCCGACCGATCCGTCTCGCCCGACCGTGATCGCTCCGATTCGGTGAGCGTCGCCTCGACGTCGGCCGCCAGGCGGTTCACGACCGCCCGCCCATCCCGTTCGCGGACGATCAACTCGTCCGCTTCGAGTGCCGACAGGTGATGCGAGACGGTGCTCGGATCGCACTCGAGTTCATCTGCGAGTCGGCCGTTGTTCGCCTGCCCGATGGCGGCGAGTGTTTCGAGTACGTCGCGCTTGGCCGGTTCCGCCAGCGCGGCCTGCAGTTCGACCCGCGGGGAGTCGGCTGCGAGCGTCCCGTCGGCACCGGCTTCACGATCGTCAGGGTTCGTTGCCGCGTGCTCGGTGCCGGTCGCAGCCGCTTCGAGGTACAACCGGCGTTTGCCCCCGATTTTCGCGGACGAAACCAACCCTTCCTCTTCGAGGATGCGAAGGTGGTGTCGAACCGTCGACAGCGAGAGTTCGTTTCGGTCGCGGACCTGCGAGAGGTAACAGCCGGGGTCGGCTCGAATCGTCTCGTAGACGGTCCGTCGGCGATCGTTTTCGAGCGGATCGGAGTCGTCGTAGCGGCTGTACCGAAAGATCGAGACGAGTTGCCAGGGGAGCCGAGACGCGAGGCGGTGTAGCCGCTGGAACAGCTCGATCTGACGGACCCACGTCGTGATCGCATTGGCGACGGTCGTGACGATGCCGGTCCCGGCGGCGCTCGAACTTGCGCCAGCACTGGCCCCGACGCCGGCTCCGGTCCCAGTCCCGAGACCGGCACCGAGTCCCGCAGTCCCCGCTGTCACCCCTGAGGCCGTGATCACCCCGAGCAGACCGATGAGTGCAGTCTCCGTCGTCGACGAGGGCAGCCTCGGCGACGCCGTCTCTGAATCGGCTGTCTCACTTCCATCGCCACGCTCACCATCGGCCGATTCGCCCGCCGTCTCGTTTCCATCACTGCCGTCCCCGAACGTGACGACGCCACCCGACGCGAGCGACGACTCCCCCTCGATCCTCGCCGCGAGGGGAAGCGCCTCGCGAGACGGCTCGGCTCTCTCGGAGCCGACGGCAGTCACCGGGTCGGTGACAGTGCCGGCACCGAACTCGAGTTCACCAGTCGCCGGGAGGTCGGTGTCTCCGCCGATCGTAGCTTCGAGTTCGGCGTGCGAGTCGAGCGCGTCCGTCTCGTCCGCGAGACGGTGCGTTTCGGTCGCCGCTGCATCTACGACGGTCTCCGACGCCGGGACTCGGGGTGTCTCTGTCGCCGTCTTTGTCTCCGAAGCCGCCCCCTCGTCGAACGTACCGTCTCGTCGCTCACCACCGGCCGTGTCCGCTTCCGAGCGATCACCGCTCTCCGGATCGATACCGGCTGTGTCCGGACTGATGATCCCCGAACCGGCCGTTAGCGCCCCTTCACTGTCCGATTCGTACTCGCCCTCGGTCACGTCTTCGGCCGCAGCCTCCCTCTCGGACGCGGTTGCGGCGGTCGCTTCCCCCGACGCGTTGGTGCGGCCGTCCGCCGAGTTGATATGGCGCGTTTCCGTCTCCGTAGCCACGCTATCGTTCGAGCCGTCGGACGCCGGTTCCGTCTCGTCGACCGCCGCAGTGCCGTCGGAACCGACTTCTTGCCCGTTGTCTGCCCCGGAGAGCGTCTCGGCACTCGAGGCCGTTCCTGCAGCAACACCGGCGATGCCAGCGACGCCGCTACAGAGGATTACCGCCGTGACGACGCACACGACCGCTTGCGTCGACGGTCGCACCGGTACCGGTGCGCTCGAGGTCATGATCTGGGGTCCACTCGGTGAGCGTTCCGTATACGTTTTGTTGCACTTGACAATCAGAATATATTGATTGTCGTTGATGACTGGGTGTGTCAGACGACAGTGTCCGACCCGTCCAGCAAGCTATTTCAGCGTCCGGCGGCCGACCACACAGTATGGACCCGGCGCTTGGCCCGCCCGACGCGATGGCCGAGAAACGCGACGAGTTGACGCCGATGATGCGTCAGTATCACGATCTCTGCGCCCGCTACGACGATGCGCTCGTCCTCTTTCAGGTCGGCGACTTCTACGAAACCTTCTGCGGTGCCGCCGAACGCAGCGCCCGCCTGCTCGAAATCGCGCTGACCAGCCGCGAGGACAGCACCGGCGAATACCCGATGGCCGGCATCCCGATCGACAACGCCGAATCGTACATCGAGGACCTGCTGGAGGCCGGCTACCGCGTCGCCGTCGCGGATCAGGTCGAGGAACCCGGCGAAACGTCCGGCGTCGTCGAACGCGCGGTCACGCGGATCGTCACGCCCGGCACGCTCACCGAGGACGAACTGCTCGCGAGCGACGACAACAACTTCGTCGCAGCGATCGCCCGCGGTCGCGGCACGGACACGCGACCCGCCGACGACGAACTCGCGCTCGCCCTCCTCGACGTCTCGACCGGCGACTTCCTGGCCACGAGTTCACCTTCGGACGAGGCTATCGCGGACGAGGTCAGCCGCTTTGCGCCCGCGGAGGCGGTCGTCGGACCGGACGCGCCGGCCGACGTGCTGCCGGAGGAGTGCATGGTGACGCCGTTCGACGACCGTGCGTTCGACCGCGATAGCGCGGGCGAGACGGTCTCGGGCTACTTCGGCGATCCGGACGCGCTGCTCGCAAGCGACGGCGAGATCCGGGCCTGCGGAGCGCTGCTCGCCTACGCGGAGTACGCTCGCGGTGGCGAACACGAGGGCGAGCGCGGCGGCGGAGCGGAGCGCGGTGACGCGGCGGACTCGCCGGTCGCGGCCGGCGAAAGCGAGGGCGACCGCCTCGAGTACCTCACCCACCTCACGCGCTACGATCCTCGCGAGTACCTCCTGCTCGACGCCGTCGCGCTGCGCAGCCTCGAACTCTTCGAGCCGCGGGCCGTCCGGGGCCGCGAGGACGCCACGCTCGTCGGCGTCCTCGACGAGACCGCCTGCGCGCTCGGCGGCCGCAAACTCCGGGACTGGCTCCGCCGACCGCTGCTCGAGCCGCACCGAATCGAAGCTCGCCACGACGCCGTCGAAGAACTGACCGGCTCCGTTCAGACGCGCGAGCACTGCCACGAACTGCTTCGCGACGTCTACGACCTCGAACGGCTGATCGGGCGCATCTCCCGCGAACGGGCGAACGCGCGGGACCTGCGGTCGCTTCGGGACACCCTCGCCGTCGTCCCCGAACTCCGCGATCAACTGGCCGACGCCGACTGCGACCGGCTGATCGCCCTCCGCGACGAACTCGACCCGCTCGCCGACGTGCGGGACCTGATCGACGACGCCGTCGTCGCCGACCCGCCGATCGAGATCACCGAGGGCGGCATCGTCGCCGAGGACTACGATGCGGACCTGGACGACCTCCGCGGCACCGCCCGCGACGGCAAGCAGTGGATTGACGACCTGGAGGCTCGCGAGCGCGAGCGCACCGGCGTCGACTCGCTCAAGGTCGGCTACAACTCCGTCCACGGCTACTACATCGAGGTGACGAACCCCAACCTCGATGCGGTCCCCGAGAACTACCAGCGCCGCCAGACCCTGAAGAACTCCGAACGGTTCGTCACGCCCGAACTCAAGGAGCGCGAGGACGAGATCGTCGGCGCGGAGGAACGCGCGGACGAACGCGAGTACGAACTCTTCTGCGACGTTCGCCGCACCGTCGCCGACGAAGTCGAACGCGTCCAGCGACTGGCCGACGCGCTCGCGACCCTCGACGCCCTCGTCTCGCTCGCGACCGTCGCCGCCCAGTACGACTACTGCCGGCCGGAAATCCTCGACCGCGAGGCGGCCGACGGCGGCCTCGAAATCGCCATCGAGGGCGGCCGCCACCCCGTCGTCGAACGAACCCAGGAGTCGTTCGTCCCGAACGGGGCTCGTCTCTCCCCCGAGCGGCGACTCGCGGTGATCACGGGGCCGAACATGTCCGGCAAATCGACGTACATGCGCCAGGTCGCCCAGATTGCCCTCCTCGCGCAGGTCGGCAGCTTCGTCCCCGCGAGAGCAGCACGACTCACGCCCGTCGACCGAATCTTCACCCGCGTCGGCGCGAGCGACGACATCGCCGGCGGGCGCTCGACGTTTATGGTCGAGATGGACGAACTCGCGACCATCCTCCGGGACGCCGACGAACGCTCGCTCGTCCTGCTCGACGAGGTCGGCCGCGGCACCTCGACCGCCGACGGCCTCGCCATCGCGCAGGCGATCACCGAACACCTCCACGACGAGGTCGGCGCGACCACCCTCTTTGCGACCCACCACCACCCGCTGACCGAACTCGCCGACGATCTCTCGGCCGCGTTTACCCTCCACTTCGCGGTCGACCAGACCGACGGTGAAGTCGTCTTCCACCACGAGATCGAACCCGGCGCGGCGACCGGCTCCTACGGCGTCGAAGTCGCGACCGCCGCCGGCGTCCCCGAGGCCGTCGTCGACCGCTCGCGCGAACTCGTCGAGCCAGCGACGCCCGCGGAGACCGACGCGCCCACCGCCGACGCCGCAACCACCCAGTACGCCGACGGCGGCGAACTCCCCGCCGATGTCGCCGCCGAACTCCGCGCCCTCGACGTCGGTCACCTCACTCCCGTCGACGCACTGACCGAACTCGACCGTCTCCAGCGGCTACTCGAAGAGTGAGCGACAGTCTATCCTCCGACCCACCTATCCGCTCTCGACGAGTTCTTTTCGATAGACGAGGAGATCGACTCCGTCGTCGAACTGCTCGATCGGTTCGCGATGGACGAGTTCGAATCCTTGCGTCTCGTACGGTCCTTGCGCGGCGGACTGGATCGACAGCGTATCGAGGACGACGTGCGTCGCTCCGCGCGTTCGCGCTCGGCGCTCGAGTGCAGCGGTGAGCCGCCGCCCATAGCCGCGCCGCTGGTGTTCGGGCGCGACTCGCAGCCGGGTCAGTTCGACCGTCGAGTCCGGCGGCGTGGCGCTGTATTTCGCGGCGACGGTCGTCTCCGAGACGGGGCGCAAGGCACCGGTGGCGACGATCCGTTCGTCAACCGTGCCGACGAGAAAGGTCCCCGTCGTGTCGAGGTACGTCTCCGGTATCGTCTCGAGGTCGTCATCCGGAACGCCCTCGACGTACGCGCCGGCACGTCGCATGGCCGCCTCGTGGACGGCCTGAACTCGCGGTCCGTCACCGGGCTGGTAGCGGCGAATCGTCAGCGTCGGCTCCACGGGAAAGCGGCGGTTCCGTCATTCCAAAAGCGCTTGCAAAATCACCACGACGGTTCGACGCTCCGCTCCGGAGCGCGGGTCGAATCGATCAGGCGTCGGTAGCGGTATCGCGACGACCGAACTTGAGGAACGCAAGCGCCGCCCCGAACAGCGCCGTATTTTTGAGGAAGTGGATCAGTTGCTGTTGTTTCTCCTCGGGGTCGTCGAGGTTCCAGAAGTCGTGCATCACCGGCGTGACGCTGACCAGAAACCCGGCGACCAGCGCCGCGGCCGCGGACGGGCGTCGCCACAGCACGATGCCGATGCCGCCGAGGAGCAACCCGCCGCTCGTCGCCGGAACCGTGTACTCGGGCATCGGCGTGTTCTTGGCCTCCGCGTAGGCGATCCGTTCGTCCAGATTCCAGAGGTTATCGAGCGCGTTGAACGCGAGAATGCCGCCGAAGAGCGCGCGTCCGAGGCGAAACACCCAACTCGTCTCGGCTGCCGATTCGGCTTCGACGGGCTCGGTGAGGGCCTTCCGGTCGCCGTCACTGCTCGATTGGAACCACGCCTGAAGATCCATATGTCGAACGGACGGGTGCGAACGATTAGAACTCGACGTAGCAATGGCAGGCGACCGCTCCCGCCGTCGTCCGTCCCGTCGTTCCGCCAACCGCCCCTGTAACGTTCTTCCCGGACGCCGTCGAAGGACCGCCCACGGGCCTGCACACGCGAGGCAGGCGCTGATCAGGATGACAACGCTCACGCTTACGAGTTCAGCGTTCGGGGACGGCGATCGGATCCCCGACCGGTACGGCTACGGCGAATCGAACGTCAACCCGCCGCTTAAGTTCGGCGGCGTTCCCGACGAAGCAGACGCCCTCGCGCTCGTCGTGGACGATCCGGACGCGGTCGACCCCGTGGGCAAGGTCTGGGAGCACTGGATCGTCTGGAATATCTCGTCCGATCGAGAGGAGATTCCGGAGGATTGGGACCCCGACGCCGATGTCGGAGAGGGAACGAACGACTTCGGTGAGCGCGGCTACGGTGGCCCGAACCCGCCCGACCGGGAGCACACCTACCGGTTCAGGCTCTTCGCGCTGGAGTCGTCGCTCGACCTCGGGTCGGAGGCGGACGCCGACGACCTCGAATCCGCGGCGGAGGGTCGCGTCATCGAGACGACGACGCTCGAAGGGACGTACCCGGTCTGAACCGCTTCCCGTGGAAGTCAAGACGGCGGATTACGCGTCCGGGACGCGGGGCACGAGCCCGAGTCACGGTAGGGCCGTGGCACTACGTGGCGGTCGGCTCCAGCGAGATGAACTCGAGTCCGTGCTCGGTCAGCAGCCGCTTGGCGCGGTCGGTAACCGACGGGGCGACGAGAATGCCGCGGACGGTGGCGTCGGCGTGGAGGTCTCGGCCTAGCGCGTCAACGTACCGTCGGAGTTGGCTCACCGCATCGGGGCCGACGCGGCGGCGCTTGAGTTCGACGACGACCGTGCGGCCCGCGTCGTCCTCGCCGTAGATGTCGATCGCGCCGGCAGCCGTATCGCGCTCGGTCGCGAGCGGCGTGAACCCGGGCTCGAGGAGGTCGGGCTCGTCGAGGAGCCGCTGGCGGAGATCCTCTTCCGTCCCGGAGAGGGCGAGTTCGGTTTCGTCGGTGCCCGAAAACGCGGACACCTGCAGGACGTTCCGAAAGCGCACGAGGAGGCGTTCGTCGGGCGTGGAACGGACGCTTTCGAGGGTGAGCGTCTCCGTTGTCCCCGTCGTCTCTGTCTCCGTTTCCGTCCCCGTCCCTCCCGCATTCTCGGCGGCGTCGCTTCGGTCAGCATCGGCGTCTCGCCGCTCGCAGGAGACCTCGTGGTCGCAGCCCGGCGGCTGCCAGTTGACCGGCTGTTGGCCCTCGTCGGTGTGGACGAGCGCCGCGCCGTCGGGTTTGAGCATGACGTGGCGGTCGCCGGCGTCGAGCGTGCTCGAGGCCCGGCCGTCGTATTCGACGGTACAGCGGCCAAAAACGGTCACGAGCGCCCCGCGGTCGATTCCGTCTGCGACGGCGTCGCGGGCGTCGACGATCGAGGGCCGTTCGAGCGTCACAGCGTGAAACTCCTGCTCTTGCTCCTGCTGGCTGCGGGTCACTGCCGATAGCTAGTCAAGCGGCGGATAAAAGCGCCGCGACCGACTTCGAGGCGAGTGCCGAGTGCAGTTCACCCGGGCGGCACCCGCACGACGCCAGCGCGGTTGCGAGGGGTTCTTCCGTTCGGTCGCCGATGACTGACTCGTGACCGATTTCACAACGCGGCGCCGCGTCCTGCAACTGTCCGGCGTCGGCGCGACGACATCGCTCGCGGGCTGTAGCCAGTTCGATATGCTACAAAACGAGTCCGACGGCGGCGACGAGTTCGAACTCGAAACCGGCGTGGAACCTGCTATCGATCCGGCCGACGGAATCACCGCCTCCGTTCAGCCCGCCCGAGAGGACCTCGTCGCGCTCGAGCAGGAGGTCAGGGACGAAGCCGGCGAGGACGCGACCCGACAGGAGATGGCGACGATGTACGAAGAGCGACGGATCGAACTGTTTCAGGAACGCGCCGCCGAGTTCGAGTCGGCGATGCTCGAAGACGACGCCGTCTCGCTCGAGGCGGCCGTCGCCGAACAGGGCGCGTTCCTCATCGACGGGCCCGACGACCGCCTCGTCGAGTTGCTCCGCGACGAGGAGGTAGACGCGCTGCTTCCCGGCTCGGAATACGAACTCGTCCTCCAGCAGGCCCAGGGTCAGGGCGCGAACGGGAACGGGAACGAGTCCGCGCCCGATGGCGAATCGGACGGCGAGGGCGGGAACGACAGTGAGAGCGGCGGCGAGAACGAATCGACGACGGACGCAGAATCAGAGACGGACGAGGGGTCCGAATCGGACGGCGGGACGAACTCGAGCGAGTAAGTCGCCTCACTCGACGCGAAACGGACTGTCGCGTTCGGTCCAGTCCCAGCCCGGGAGTCGCTCCTGAAAGCCGGCAGCGAGCGCGGCATCGAGGTCGTCGAGACCTGCGTTCTGGTCCGGGTCGCCCTGGACGCGAACGTCCGCGTAGTGAAAGGTCGCCTCGCCGAGCGTCCGCAAGGGCTGCGTGCCGGCGATGGTTGCAGCGAGTTCGCGACCGAGGAGTTCGTCGACGACGAAGCCGGGATAGTCGTCCTGGACGTCGAGTTCACGGAGCAGTGCGACCATGGCGGCGACGTTGACGGCGAGGTCGCCGTCCGCGAAGACGGTGTCGACGGCCTGCTGGTACTGGGCCGGCGTGACGTGATCGACGTGGGTGTCGAACTGCGTGCCGAGGTCGTCGCGGATGTCGTTGATGAGCGGGACGATGGTATCGGCGCGGGTGCGAATCCAGTCTCGTTCGTCGGCGACGCGGGCCGGTGTCAGGTGCATACGCCCACTACGGGTGGCGTCCTCCTGGATTTTGCGAAGGCTTTTATACCACGCAAAGAATAGCCTCGGGTAAGCGGGTTCTCCCTGGAATCTTCCCGCAGTGACCAGGATAACCGACCTGGGAGTATGTTCGTCATGGGACGATGTCACAGCGAATGATCCGAGATACGACGCAGACTGCGTTGTCTCACGGGAGCGGACCGTGGTGTCGGTATCGGCGGCGGTGTCGGCGGTTCCGTCGTCGGCGTCTCTGTCGGTATCGGTCTCAACACTCAGCCACACGAGTTCGACAGTGGCGTGAGGTGGATCGGACGGTTGTGACAGCGGCTTCCCGGTTCATGTTCTCGGGCGGCGAGTTCACGCAAGCCACATCTGGCGATTATGAGTACTGTAGAGCAGCAACTCGACGATTTGCAAGCAGAGATCACGAGCGAGTTACCGAGTGATATCTCGGTCTCCTCGGTGAAGTACGAAGGACCGGAACTGGTCGTCTATACGCGCGATCCGAAGGAGTTCGCCCAACAGGGTGACCTCATCCGGAAGCTTGCGAGTAAGCTTCGCAAGCGGATCACCGTTCGACCGGACCCGAGCGTCCTCTCGCGGCCGAACGAGGCCCGCGAGGAGATCATGCAGGTTATCCCGGAGGACGCGGGCGTCACGGACCTCGACTTCCACGCCGATACCGGCGAGGTCGTCATCGAGGCCGAAAAGCCGGGGATGGTGATCGGCCGTCACGGGTCGACGCTCCGCGACATTACGAAGAACGTCGGTTGGACGCCCGAGGTCGTTCGGACGCCGCCGATCGAGTCCTCGACGGTCTCGAACGTTCGAAGCTTCCTCAAGCAGGAACGCGACGAGCGCCGGGACATCTTAGAGAAGGTCGGCCGGCAGATCCACCGCGAGGAGATGTCCGACGACGAGTACGTTCGCATCTCGACGCTTGGCTGCTGTCGCGAGGTCGGTCGTGCGTCCTTTATCCTCTCGACGCCGGAGACGCGCATCCTCGTCGACTGCGGTGACAAGCCGGGTGCGGAAGGCGAGGTACCGTACCTGCACGCGCCCGAGGCGTTCGGCGCTGGCCCGGAGACGATCGACGCGGTCGTGCTCACGCACGCCCACCTCGACCACTCCGCGTTTATCCCGCTGTTGTTCAAGTACGGCTACGACGGCCCGATCTACTGTACCGAACCCACGCGGGACATGATGGGGCTGCTCACGCTCGACTACCTCGACGTCGCCGCAAAGGAGGGGCGCACGCCGCCGTACGACTCCGAGAGGGTCCGCGAGGCGATCAAACACTGCATCCCCCTCGAATACGGGGACGTGACGGACATCGCGCCGGACGTCAAGCTCACGCTCCACAACGCCGGTCACATTCTCGGTTCTGCCGTCTCGCACTTCCACATCGGCGACGGACTGTACAACGTCGCGTTCTCCGGCGACATTCACTACGAGGATACCCGCCTGTTCAACGGCGCAGTCAACGACTTCCCGCGCGTCGAAACGCTCGTCCTCGAGTCGACCTACGGCGGTCGAAACGATTACCAGACCGACCAGGCGGACTCCGAGGAGAAACTCAAGGAAGTCATCAACGAGACCTACGAGCAGGGCGGCAAGGTCGTCATCCCCGCCTTCGCAGTGGGCCGATCCCAGGAACTTATGCTCGTCCTCGAAGAGGCCATGCGCGAGGGCGACATTCCCTCCATGCCGGTCCACCTCGACGGCATGATCTGGGAGGCGACGGCGATCCATACAACCTACCCCGAATACCTGCGAGACGATCTCCGGGACCGCATCTTCCACGACGACGAGAACCCCTTCCTCGCCGACGAGTTCAACCACATCGACGGCGGCGAGGAGGAGCGCCAGGACGTCGCCGACGGCGACTCCTGTATCATCCTCTCGACGTCGGGGATGGTCACCGGCGGCCCGATCATGTCCTGGCTCGGCCACATCGGTCCCGACCCGGATTCGACGCTCGTCTTCGTCGGCTACCAGGCGCAGGGAACGCTCGGCCGACGCATCCAGAACGGCTGGGACGAGATTCCGACCAGCGAAGTCGGGGCGATGGGGTCCGACAACAGCCGCGGGACGCTCACGCTGAACATGGACGTCGACACCGTCGACGGGTTCTCCGGCCACGCCGACCGCGCGGGGCTCGAGAACTTCGTCAAGACGATGAATCCGCGCCCCGAGAAGGTGCTGTGCGTCCACGGCGACGAACGATCGGCACAGGACCTCTCCTCGGCGCTCTACCACGACTACAACATGCGGACCTTCGCACCGAAGAATCTGGAGACGTTCCGGTTCCTCTGATCGGACTCCGATCGGGCTCTGGTCACTCTCTCATCGGCTCCAACTGAACTCGTCGCTTCTGGTGAGTTGGAGCGGAAAGAACGGGATGGAAACGGAACCGCAAGGTCGCCGGTTCGACGCCGTCGTTCACGAGCGATTTTCTAACGCAGTGGTAGCTCGGTCGATCCGAACGGTTCGCACGCTTCTATTTGGGTTCGCCACGTAGCATCACCGATGGACGAGTTCGCGTCTCAGTACCATCGAGCGCTCGGGATCGGCGAAGCCGCCTTCGAGGGCCTCGAACCGCACCTCGAGCGCCGAAATTACGACGGATGCGAGTACCGCCATCTCCCGGATGCCCGTCGCGGGATCGAACGCGGGACCGTGCTGATCGATGGCGAAGTCGTTCGCGGGTTTCCGAAGGTGCCACGAACGCTCGTCCTCTCGACCGGGGTCCCGACGCAGTTCGACGAGTACGGTCGGATCGCAGTCGAAGAGAAGTTAAACGGCTATAACGTCCGCGTCGCACGAATCGACGGCGACGCGCTCGCGTTCTCCAGGAGCGGGATGGTCTGTCCGTTCACGACGCGAATGCTCGATCGGCTGGTTGATCTCGCCGAACTGTTCGATTCCTACCCGATGGCGATGGTCTGTGGCGAGATGATCGGCCCCGAAAACCCCTACACCGCACACGACTACCCGGGCGTCGACTCCATCGCGTTTCGTGCGTTCGACTGGCGCGACCGCGAAACGGGTGACCCACTGCCGGTCCAGGAACGGCGGGCGCGCTACGAGCGCTTCGAAATCCCGCAGACGCCATTGTTCGAGTTCGTCGCGGTCGACGATGCGCCTGAGACGGTCGATGCCTGCATCCGCGACCTGGACGCACAGCACCGCGAGGGCGTCGTGATGAAATCGCCCGACGGGCGGACCCAGTTGAAGTACACGACCTCGGCGTCGACGAAATCGGACCTCGCGTACGCGTTCTCGCTGCCGTTCGATTACGGGCGGCCGTTCATGTTCCGACGACTCATCCGAGAGGGGTTTCAGACCGTCGAGTGGGACGAGTCGGATGAGGCCGCCCGGCAGCGCGCTCATGAACTCGGGGAGGCCATACTGCTGTCGATGCGAGAGACCATCACGACGATCGATGCGGGCGGGACGGTGGGCGAGCGCCACACAGTTCGTGCCAGTACCGAGACGATCGACGTCCTTCTCACCCACCTTCGCGGCCAGGGACTCGAGATAGACATCGAGGACGACCGTCGCGAGGACGGCGATCGAGTACTGACGTTTCGCAAGCGAACGCCCGCGACGAACGACACGACTCGGAACTATCTCGAGGGCCACGCCGTCACGGAGTAACGAGTGCAGCGCCGTGGAAGCGACTACTGACTACTCGCGCGCCGCGCCTGCGATTTCTCGAATGCGTTCGGCACCCTGTTCGACGTAGCCGCCGTGGTAGCAAAGCGTCCGCTCGATTTCGAGTGTTCCGAGTTCAGCGACCGACTCGAGCGCCCGGTCCATGTCGGCCGTGAACCGCGGTTTGGGCCCCGAAAGGGGAGCCTCGCGGTCTGCGACGAGGGCGTCACCGGCAACGAGCAATGCGCTTTCGGGGAAGTAAAGCGAGATGTGGCCGGGCGTGTGACCTGGCGTCTCGAGCACGTCCATCGGCCCGGCGAGCGTCGGGATCCGGACGCCGGCCGAGAGCGCGATGTCGACCGCAACCGGCGGATACCGGTCGCCGCTGCTCTTGATCGGAGCCCGATCACCGGTGACGTACGGAACTTCCTCCCGGTGGGCCGCAACGACCGCATCGGTCCGGTCGAGCAACGTCGCGAGCGCGCCGGCGTGGTCCCCGTCGTGGTGCGTGAGGACGACCAGCCAGATATCCGCCAGATCGTACTCGAGCGACCGCAAATGCGTTTCGAGCGCGTCCACAGCCCCGGAATCGGCAGGACCGACATCGAATAGGACCAGTCCACGGTCGGTCTCGACGACCGCGGGGCTAATCGTCAGTTCGCGTCCGCCGAACTCGACCGTGATCGGAAGCGCATGCAATCCGGGATCGTTCGCCATCGTTCGCGGAACTACTCGTCCCCGAAAGATATGGGTACGGGGTCGGTGTGGCGGACGAAACGACAGAAACATAACCAATTTACGGCCATTTCTACTGGAAACACCATGGGCGATCAGGACGGCGAGCGCTACACACCTGCCATCGGAACCAAACCCGACCGTGACGACGACCACGAGTTCCCGACACTCGATATCGAAACTGACCCCATCGACGTCGCTCGGCAGTCGCCTCCCGACTCCCTTTCCGAGTTACTCGAGCGATACGACGACGTCGTCGCAGATCGCGACCGGACGCAGTGGGACTGGCTCTACAACGCCTTCCCGGCCTTTCGGCTCTCCTGTGTCGACACCGAGCGGGCGCGACAGGTCCGGGTCGCAAAACTCCTCTCGACGCTGTTCATCACCGTTGCGGACGACGTCGCCGAACGCCACGGCGATCGCGAAACGTTCGCCGAACTGGCGAACGTCCCCTTCGATCACCAGCACGCCGACCCGTCCCATCCCGACGTCGACGGGGAAATCGTCCGGTTCGGGATCGACGTCTGGAGTTGCTTTCGGGGGCTATACGATGACAGTCCCCGCGCACACGAGTTCAGCGAGCAACTCCGTTTCGACGTGCGTCAGGTCCTCGCTGCGATCGAGTACTCCGCCCTCGCAAACCACAGCCCTGAACTCGTTTCGGAGCACGAACTCTGGCGATACGACGCCTACAACATGATGGTGTTCGTCCACGCCGACACCGATCTTGCGAACGCGCCGGCGTTCGATGTCCAGGAGTTGTCCGCGCTTCGGCAGGCCCTCGACAGAACCCAGCGGATGGCTCGGATCGGCAACTGGCTCGCCACCTGGAAACGCGAACTCGGCGAGGGCGACTACAGCTCCGGTGTCGTCGTTCGCGCCGTCGAGACGAACGTGATTTCAGCCGCGAGGCTGCGGGGCTTCCAGTCACCCCCGGTATCCGACGCAGTCGAGGAGGTCGTTCGCGCAATCGAGAACTCGACCGTTGAAGACTACTTCTTGGATTGCTGGCGCGTGGAGTACGCCGACGCAGCGCGGTTCGGGGAGTCGATAGAAAGCGTCGATCTGGCGGCCTATCTCGACGGGTTCGAGACGATCCTGCGGTCGCATATCGCGACGCGAAACGCGACCTGAGTCGGACCGCGAGTTTATCGGAGCGCCGACTCGATCGCCTGGTCGAGATCGGCGATCAGATCGTCGACGTGTTCGATTCCGACCGAAACGCGGACGAGTCCGTCGGTGAGCCCGGCCTCGATGCGCTCCTCGCGCGGAATCGTGGCGTGGGTCATCGGGGCGGGCTGTTCGATCAGGCTCTCGACGCCGCCCAGACTCTCCGCGAGCGTGAACACCTCGGTGTTCGAGACGACTTCGCTCGTCTCCTCTAAGCTCGCGTCGAGTTCGAAGCTCAGCATGCCGCCGAAGTCGCGCATCTGTTCGCTGGCGATTTCGTGGCCGGGATGGGATTCGAGACCCGGGTAGTAGACGCGCTCGACAGCCGGCTGCTCGTCGAGCCACTCGGCAACGGCACGGGCGTTCTCGCAGTGGCGTTCCATCCGAACGGGGAGCGTCTTGGTCCCTCGGAGGACGAGGAACGATTCGAAGGGGCCGGGCGTCGCGCCCACGGAGTTCTGGTAGAAGCCGAAGCGCTCGTCGAGTTCTTCGTCGTCGGTCAGCAGCGCGCCGCCGACCACGTCCGAGTGGCCGCCGAGGTACTTGGTCAGCGAGTGCGAGACGATATCCGCCCCGAGGTCGAGGGGCTGCTGGAGGTACGGCGTGGCGAAGGTGTTATCGATCGCACAGAGCGCGTCGTGATCGTGGGCGATCTCGGCCGCGCCCTCGATGTCGACGATCGACAGCAGCGGGTTCGTCGGCGTCTCGAGCCACAGCAGTTCCGTGTCGTCCCGGAACGCAGCGTCGATCGCGTCCAGGTCAGTCATATCGACGAAGCTGAACTCGATGTCGTAGTCCTCGTACACCTGCGTGAAGATGCGGTGAGTGCCGCCGTAGACGTCGTTGCCGGTCACGACGTGGTCGCCCGCCGAAAGCAGGTTGAGGACGGTGTTGATCGAGGCCATTCCGCTCGCGAACGCGCGGCCGAACGCGGCGTTTTCGAGGCTCGCGAGGTTGGCTTCGAGATCGGTTCGCGTCGGATTGCCGGTCCGGGAGTACTCGTACCCCCGGTGGTCGCCGGGCGCGTCCTGCTCGTACGTCGAGTTCGCGTGGATGGGCGTCATCAGCGCGCCCGTCTCTCCGTCGGGGTCTTGGCCGGCGTGAATCGACCGCGTTTCGATCCGGAACTGATCGTCGTCGGTATCCATACTGCGGTACGTGTTGCCTGCGCGGATTATTGTTGCGGACCCGCGTCGGTGCCGACCGATCCGTGCCCCCTCGATGGTCCGTGTCAGTGGCGACCGACCGGAGCGGAAGACGTGCGTTTTATAACCATCACCGGTCAAGACGGTCGTACGACTATGCCCAAATCTAATGGCCCTCGTCAGGGAACCCGGAACAAATTATCCAATGATCCGCGAGACCGCGGTGCATCACCGCCACAGCGAGCGATTCAGGACTACGAGGTCGGCGAAAAAGTCCACCTGAAGATCGACCCGAGCATCCACAAGGGTCGCTTCCACCCGCGCTTCGACGGTCACACCGGCGAAGTCGTCGGGACGCAGGGCGACGCCTTCAAGGTCGAGATCAACGACGGTGGCAAGAACAAGACGCTCATCGTCACCGCAGCGCACATGCGCGCCCAGGATCGCTCCGAAGAGCGCGTCTGAACCGTCGGTACAACGTACACGTACAATGACGATCTTCAAAGAGATCGTCGACGAGGAGTTCCTGACGGTTTCGGAAACGAAGGAACTGCTCGCCGACATCGAAGCCGACCGCGCACTGGACGAGGACCGTGAACTGCCCTACGAACTCGCTCGGGCGATCGACCACGTCAACCAGTTCACCGTTCTCGAGCCCGAGGAGGCACAGACCCTCGTCGACGACCTCCAGGACCTGGAGAAAGTCGACGAAGCCACGGCGTACAAAATCGCCAACCTCCTCCCGCGCAACCGGGACGAACTCCGATCGGTGTACGCACAGCAACGGTACTCGCTGTCCGGAGACGAACTCGACGACATTCTGAATGTCGTCGCACAATACGCCTGAAAGCGGGCCGACTCTTTAAGTACGCCGTCCCCGTATCACATGACAATGAGCGAAGTCGATAGCGACGGGACGGACGTTCGGCGCGCAGTCGTGTTGGACTACCTCGCACACGGGCTCTCCGATGACGGCCGACCGCAGTACGCGAAGTCACCCGCCGGGTACGCACTCGACACTACTGACTTTCGCCTCTACGAAGTCGCATTCGACGAGGACGAACGTCTCACCATCGGCAGCGAAGTCGCCATCGAACCCGCAGCCGAACGCGATATCGTCACCGAAGCCAACCGCGTCGAGTACGATGCCCTCTCCTCCGGAGCACAGTCCGAACTCGAGTACGTCGTCGCCGACCTCGTCGAGGAAGACGAACGGCGCTTCGTCGATTTCTACAACGACGCCCAACCGATTACGCTCCGACTCCACCAACTCAACCTATTGCCCGGGATCGGGAAGAAACTCCGCAACGGCATCCTCGACGAGCGAAAGCGAAAACCCTTCGAGAGCTTCGAGGAACTTTCAGAACGCGTCTCCGGCCTCCACGACCCCGACGAGATCATCGTCGAACGTATCATTCAGGAACTGCGCGACGAGGATCTCAAATACCAGACGTTCGTCGGACGCCACGAACAGGAGCAGAACCATTGACGGACCAGTGACGACTTCCCCGCCTTCTCCCTCACCCTAAAACGGCCTCTCGGTACGTCAGCTCACTCCTGCTCCTGCGGCGGCGTCGTCTGCTGTACGATCGTCAGCCAGAAGTTCTCGACCGACTGAACGAATTCGATGAAGTCGTCCGACTCGACCGGCTTCTGGAGATAGTGTTCCGCGTCGATATCGTGTGACTTGACGATCTTCTCCCCCACATCTGAACTCGTCAGAACGACGACCGGAATGTCGCACAACGCCTCCTCGTTTTTCAGTTCGGATAACACATCGAACCCGCTCGTCCCCGGTAACTGCGGCTCGAGGAGAATGAGATCGGGTTGTGGTTTGTCACTGTAGGCATTGCGCTGGTGAACGAAATCCAGCGCCTCTTCCCCGTCCGAAACCGTATGCACGCTGTTCGTAAGGCTTGCGTCCTGGAACGATTCCGTGAAGAGCCGAGTGTCACCAGGACTGGGCTCAACAAGCAAGATTTCGATCGGCTCATCCTCCACATCCAAACTCATACACCTACATTTGCGCGGGAGGGTAAAACAACGAGGATTCACGCCCATTGCCGATCACACCGACGAGCGGAAACCGGCCCGGACTCGAGACGGTGCGTTTACACCATCTCTTCCCATAGCGCCAGCAATGAGAGATCCAGACGGACTGATCGCCCGCGCAGGGGTCCGCGGCGATCCCGACCGCGATCAACACTTTCTCGTCGACGACCGCGTCCTCGACCGACTGCCAACCTATCTAACGGACTGTGATCCCGCGAGAACCACCGGTACCGAAGCCACCACAACCCCCGCTGAAACCGCGACCGAGACCGAGACCGCTCCCGACACCATCGATACCAGCCACCTCCTCGAAATCGGCGGCGGCACCGGCGCACTCACCGATCGCCTCCTCGAACTCGGCACCGAAACCGACCGGGTTACCGTCGTCGAACGCGACAGCGAACTCGCATCCTTCCTCCGCACCGAGTTCAGCGACGAGATCGATGCCGGGCGACTGACCGTGATCGAGGGCGACGCGCTCGAAGTCGACCTCCCCGAGTTCACGGCGTCGGTGTCGAACCTTCCCTACGGCGTCTCGAGCGAGATCACGTTTCGCTTGCTTCCGGAGGGACGGCCGCTCGTCTTGATGTTCCAACAGGAGTTCGCCGAGCGGATGGTGGCCGAGCCCGGCACGTCCGAGTACGGCCGGCTCTCGGTATCGACTCAGCACTACGCCGACGCCGAACTCGTCGAGTCGATTCCGAAGGAGGCGTTCTCGCCGTCGCCGGCGGTCCAAAGTGCGGTCGTGCGATTGTGTCCCCGTGAGCCCGACTACGAGGTCGACGACGAGGACTTCTTCCTCCGGTTCGTCAAGGCGCTGTTCACCCAGCGCCGGAAGACGATTCGAAACGCGATCCGGAACACGGCCCACATCTCCGGACTCGACGCTCCCGAGTCGGTCGTCGATGCGGCCGACGAGGACCTGCTCCAAAAACGCGCCGACGCGATGGCACCCGCCGAGTTCGCGGCGCTCGCCGAACTCGCGAGCGACGTTGGCGCGCCTGCGGACGGGTGAGGAGAAATAAGATCGTACACAATCACGAGTTGTGACCAAATCGGGCGCGAAACGAACTGACCGACGGATACTCAAACCTTCAGTGACGAGAGGGTCAGAGACGAACATCCTATGGTTGTAGATGCGGGGCTTCTCGGAACCGAAGCAGGGCCCGGATTCGACTGGCTCGCGGAGACGTTCGAGGCGACGCAACTCAAGGTCGTCATCACGGTCGCCGCAGCCGGTCTCTTGCTGGCCGTGTTGCTCTCCTACCAGCGGCTCCAGCGGTGGATCTGCGAGCGGAGTCGGCCGCTCTACGGGGATATCGCGTCGACAATCGTCCTGACGGTAACTTGCGTGTTCTCTCTCGCGGTCGTCCTCGGGGTCTGGGGGCAGACGAGCGAGGTCCACAGACTCTACGGTGAACTCGATATCGGCGGTCCCGTCGTCGCACAGGTTATCATCTCGTTTATCCTCCTCGTCAGCACGTTCATCGTCATCCGGTTCATCAGACGCGTCCTGGAGGAGGTTCTCGACTCCGCCTCGGCCGTTACCGATCATCAGCGGGAGATCACCCGCCGGCTCACGCAGGTCATCGTCTGGTCGATCGCGCTCATCGTGATCCTCGGCGTCTGGGTCGACGACCTCGGCAGCCTCCTCGTCGGGGCCGGCTTCCTCGGCATCGTCGTCGGTATGGCCGCGAAGCAGACCCTCGGAACCGTCCTGGCCGGATTCGTCCTGATGTTCGCCCGCCCGTTCGAGATCGGGGACTGGATCGAAGTCGAGGACGAAGAGGGGATCGTCACCGACATCTCCATCGTCAACACCCGAATTCGGTCGTTCGACGGCGAGTACATCATGATCCCCAACGACGTCATCTCCGCGGGGACGGTGACGAACCGCTCGCGACGCGGCCGCCTCCGCATCGAGGTCGAGGTCGGCGTCGACTACGAAACCGACATCGAACGCGCCACCGAACTCGCCGAATCGACCGTCGACGAACTCGAGTTGACGCTCTCTGCACCCGGCCCGCAGGTCGTCACCAAGCGATTCGGCGACTCGTCGATCGTCCTCGGCGTTCGCTTCTGGATCGACAAGCCGAGTGCCAGACGTCGCTGGAAGGCACAGACGGCCGCAATCAACGCCATCAAGCAAGCCTTCGACGACGAAGACATCGGGATTCCGTACCCCCAGCGTGAACTCTCGAGTCGGGAGCAGACCGCCGTTCGGATCGGCGAAGGCGATGGGCCAGCAGGCGGCGATAACACGGCGAATACGACCGATACGGCATCGCGAGAGTATCAGATGACCTCACCGGAGGAGTAGTGACCATGGATTTGAAAGACCAACGAGACGTCGAAACTGACGTCTATCAGCCCGCCGAGGACTCCGAACTCCTCGCTGAATCGGTGTGTGACCACCTCGGGAAGCGGGCGCGGGATCGACCTGGCTCGACCGTGCTCGAGGTCGGCACTGGCTCGGGATACGTTGCCAGCCGCGTCGCTGACGAGACAAACGCGCGTGTAATCGCATCGGATCTGAACCCACACGCCGTGCGACAGGCGCGACGCGAGGGCGTCGAGGCGGTCCGAGCCGACCTCGTCTCGCCGTTCGCCGACGGCGCGTTCGACGCCGTGTTGTTCAACCCGCCGTACTTGCCGACGGACCCGGACAACGAGTGGGACGACTGGATGGAACACGCCCTCTCGGGCGGGGAGGACGGCCGGGCCGTCATCGACCCGTTCCTCGCATCGGTCAGACGGGTACTCGACCCGGACGGTGTCGTCTACCTGCTCGTCAGCAGCCTCACCGGCGTCGACGAGGTGGTCGAGCACGCGGGCGAAGCGGGATTCAGCGCCGTTGCGATCGCCGACGAGTCGTTCCCCTTCGAGACGCTGACCGTGCTCGAACTCCTCCGATAACGTCAACAGACGAGCTCGAACGGACTTTTCAAGCGGCTGAAAATACGTCAAAAATGTACTTCACCGACGAGCCGCGCTGGCGAGCGTCGCCGCCGGATGCATCGAAATTGCGGGTTGTTCGACGTACGCGCGGTCGTCCTCGTCCGACGATCCGCCGCCGTCGGGAGTCGACGAACCGCCGGACCCTGACAAGCACGTCTTCGGCGCGAACGGAAGCCGGTCCGGCTTCGGTTGCAACGCGTCCAACACCCGTTCGGTCGCCGACGGGAAAGTGCCCACGGGATTGGCGACTTGCGACACACCGCACCAGCGTACGGGCGCGATACAATCTTCGTCGGGGACGACCGACTGTGGGCGCTCGACCCGACGCCGGGAGATAGTCCGGCCGGCGGTCCAGCAGTTCGGTTCGGGCACGAGTTCGCCGGTCGGGTTGGGCCGGGTCCGATCCACGACGACGGCACGCTCTACGCGGTCGCACAAGTCGACGCCGGGCGGACGCGCTGCTGGCGCTCGAGTGACGATCGATTTCGATCGGCGGCGGACGTGCGGGACGGCTCCCCCAAAAACCCGCATGAATTACTGCAGTGTATGAGATACGATGGAAAATATTAAGCGTCGGTATAGCCTATCCGGAACCACGATGACTGAGTACGTTTCGACCACACCGGGGCTCTTTCCGCTCCCGGATTGGGCGAAAGACGACCTCTCGGGTCTCAAGGGCCACCAGAAACACGACCTCATCAGCGGCGACGAAAGCGGCGAAATCGCCGCCGCCTACGAGGAGGCCCGGAAGAACGTAATCGACGCCCAGCAGGAGACCGACCTCGACCATACCGTCGAGGGCCAACTCCGCTGGGACGACATGCTCGCCCACCCCCTCGCCGTCCACGACGCCGTCGAAACCCGCGGCATCGTCCGCTACTACGACAACAACAACTTCTACCGCGAACCCGTCGTCACCGACGACCTGGACTTCTCCGGCGACGTGGCAACCGAACTCGAAACGGCCGGTGAACTTGCGGACGGCGACGACCTGCAGGCCGTCCTCCCCGGCCCCTACTCGCTCGCCGACCTGGCGACCGACGAACACTACGGCGACGAGGCCGCGTTCCTCGATGCGATTGCGGACTTCCTCGAAGCCGAGGCGGACGCCTTCCCCGAGCACGAGACGCTGTTTCTGCTCGAGCCCTCGCTGGTCGAAAACGCGCCCGAAGACGGAGTCGACGAGCGCGCGAGCCGGGCGATCGATCAGGTTGCCGGGGCGGTCGACGCCGATGTCGTCGTCCACCCTTACTGGGGCGCACTCGAGGAGAAGGTCTACGCCCACCTCCTCGACGCCGACATCGATGCGGTCGGCTTCGACTTCGTCGCGAACCAGGAGGACAACCTGTACAACATCCAGGAGTACGGCGCGACCGACGACATTTCGCTCGGTCTCGCCGACGGCCAGAACACGCTCGTCGAGGACCCCGAAGCGATCCGCGAGCGCGTCGACTGGATCTACGACCAACTGCCCGTCTCCGCGTTCGAGACTGTCTATCTGACGACGAACACCGAGACGTTCTACCTGCCCTACGCCAAATTCGAGGAGAAACTCGCCGCCCTTGCCGAAGCCGCCGAACTCGCGGAGGTGAAAGCCGCATGAGCCCAGACACACCCGTCAACGAAAACAAAGACCAGTTCCGACCCGACGACCACGACAACGACCACTTCCTGCTGACGACCGTCGTCGGCAGCTATCCGAAGCCCAAGTGGCTCAACCGCGCGAAGGAACTCTACCAGGACGACGATCACGAGTTCGACGCCGAGGACTGGCAGGAGGCCACGGACGACGCCGCCCAACTCATCACCGCCGAACACGAACGCGCGGGTCTCGACGCCGTCGTCGACGGCGAGATGCGCCGGAACGAGATGGTCGAGTTCTTCGCCCACCGGATCGAGGGCTACGAGTTCAACGGCCCGGTCAAGGTCTGGGGACACAACTACTTCGATAAGCCCTCCGTCGTCTCGGAAGTCGAGTACGACGATTCCTGGCTGGTCGACGAGTACGAGTTCACCGCGGCGGCCAGCGACCGCCCGGTGAAGGTTCCGATCACCGGTCCGTACACCCTCGCCAACTGGTCGTTCAACGAGGCCTACGACGACGACGAGGAACTCGCCTACGACCTCGCCGATCTCGTCAACGAGGAGATCGAAAAGCTCGTCGAAGCCGGCGCACGCTACATCCAGATCGACGAACCGGCGCTCGCGACGACGCCGGACGATCACGCCATCGTCGGCGAAGCTCTAGAGCGCATCGTCGCCGACATCCCGGAGGAGGTCCGTATCGGCCTGCACGTCTGTTACGGCGATTACTCGCGCATTTACCCCGAAATTCTCGAGTTCCCCGTCGACGAGTTCGACCTCGAACTCGCGAACGGTGATTACGAACAGCTCGACGTCTTCAAGGACCCCGCGTTCACGAAAGACCTCGCACTCGGCGTCACCGACGCCCACGTCGCCGAGGTGGAGTCGGTCGAGCAGATCGAGGAGAATATCGAGAAGGGACTGGAGGTCGTCCCGCCGGAACAACTGGTCGTCTCGCCGGACTGCGGCGTGAAACTGCTACCCCGCGAGATCGCCTACGGCAAGATGGCGAACATGGTCGAGGCCGCGCGCAACGTCGAAGCCGCCCTCGACGCGGGTGAACTCGACGTCGAGCGCGGCGCGCCGACGCCCGCCGACGACTGAGCCGGCGTTTTCTCAGCGGTCTCTTGGCGTTTTCTCGACGGGCTCGCGCGGACTCAGCGCGACGCGAATCCGCCGTGTGCGCGACTCGTCAGCCGTGGGTTTCGATGTGCCGACCGACTCGCTCCAGTCCCGCCTCGAGTTCGTCGGTGTGGAGGCCGAAGCCGATCCGGAATCGGCCGGGGTAGCCGAAGACGTCGCCGGGGGCGAGGACGACGCGCTCGGCCTCGAACAGCGACCGACAGAACTCGGTTCCGTTCTCGAATCCGTCCGGAACGGTCGGGAAGCCGTTGACGCCCGTCGGTTCGAACCACTCCAGGTCGTAGCGGGAGACGAACTCGGCAACGCGGTCTCGATTCGCTTTCGCGTGGGAGCGGTTCGCACCGAGGATGTCGTCCTCCGCCGTGCCGAGCGCCTGCTGAGCGATGTGCTGTCCCAGAATCGGGGGCGAGATCGTCGTGTAATCCTTCCACTTTCGGACCGCGTCCGCGAGTTCAGCGTTCGCGACGACCCAGCCGAGACGCGCGCCGGCGAGGCCGTAGGATTTCGAGACGCCGGCGGTCGAGATCGCTCGCGGCCCGAGCGCCGCGGCCGGGGGGTGCGGATCGTCGGCGAGCATCCGGTACACCTCGTCGACCAGGAGATGTGCGTCGTTTTCCTCGACGAGGTCGTACAGCGCCTGCAGCGTCTCCGGTCCGAGGTATTTGCCGGTCGGGTTGCTCGGATTCGTGAGGACGACGAGCCGGGTATCGGGGACCATTGCGTCCGCGACCGCGTCGACGGAGAGGTCCCAGTTCGGCGGCTCGGTTCGGACCTCGGTCACGTCGCCGACGGCGGCCGGGACGCTCGCGAGCGACTGGTAGGTCGGCGAGACGACGACGCTGTGATCCCCCTCGTCCAAGAGCGCCATGAACGTGAGGTAGTCCGCCTCCTGCGTGCCGCAGGTGAGGACGACTTCCTCGGCGTCGCGTCCGTAGCGCTCGGCGATCTCGGCACGGAATGCCGGCGATCCGTCAGTCGGGATGACGTAACCGAGTTCGCCGACGTCGAGGTCGAACCGGTCGGCGGGAAGGCTTCGAACGCCGCTTTCGGCGAGCATCACGTCGGCATCGGACTCGTATTCGTCGAGCCATCGTTCCAGTTCGAAGGGAGGTAACTCCATACGGAGTACAGCCGGAGATGAATTATATGCGTTTGCCGGGTGGTGGAACGCGACAACAACACCACGTATGTGCCATGAAACCACGAACCGACGACACGGTCGTCACCTGGTAACCCGTATATCAGGAAATATATACATGTGCGGCGTTCCAAGGTCGGGTCGATGCAAGAGTCTCTTTCAGTCTCTCACGAACTCGACGACGAAGTCGCCGAATACCGCGATCCCGACCACGAGATCGACCCGCTGTTCGTCAACCGCTGGTCGCCGCGCGCGATGACCGGCGAGTCGCTCGACGAATCGGAGTTCCTCCCGCTGTTCGAGGCCGCCCGCTGGGCCCCCTCCGCGTACAACAACCAGCACTGGCGGTTCGTCTACGCCACCCGCGAGGACGACGAGTGGGACACGTTCGTCGACCTGCTGAGCGAGGGCAACCGAGCCTGGGCAAGCGACGCCGCCGTTCTCGCCGTCATCGTCTCGAAGACGACCTTCGACCACAACGGCGAACCCGCGCCGGTCCACTCCTTCGACACCGGTGCCGCCTGGCAGAACCTCGCGCTCGAAGGCGCGCGCCGCGACCTCGCCGTCCACGGCATGGCCGGCTTCGACTACGAACGCGCCGCGACTGAACTCGACGTGCCCGACGAGTTCGCCGTCGAAGCGATGTTCGCCGTCGGCGAGCGGGCACCGGTCGAGACGCTTCCCGAGGACTACCAGGAGCGCGAACAGCCGAGCGACCGCAAGTCGGTCGACGAGATCGCCTTCCGCGGCGAGTTCGAGTAAGTCGAGCCGACCGCTGAACTCGCACGGGAGTCGAAACGCGGACGAGTACGCAGATGGGTACCGGGTGCCAGGTGCCGCGTGTCGTCCGTTCCGTTTTCTTCGATTGTAACTGGTATCGACCCGTCGGTGTTCGACTGGTAGCCCAGACGGCGCTTTAGTTAGGTTCGGTAATTCCCATAATACGTTGCTATTGCTCGAAGAACGCCGCTGATACAGCGCCGATAGTCCGGAAATAGTTATTCGGGAGAGAGTTGCCGTCTCTGAGCATGCCACCGGAACGATCACTCGATCGGGGCAGCAGTGGTGCATCACGACGAACGTTCGTTAAGGCGACCAGCGCGATGGCAATCGGAACTGGCGCGAACGGTGCCGTGGTCGGTGCGGGTGAGTCGAAGGCGGACGCCGATCCGGAGACGACGGTCGATATCGAACGCCTTCTCGAGTCGATGACGGTCCGACAGAAGGTCGGACAGATGACCCAGGTTGCACTCGGCGAAGCGGGCGAGGGCTTCGACCCGGACGATCCGTTCGAAACGCACGACGAACCCGAGACGGTCGGCGCCCTGTTTACGGACCTGCACGTCGGGTCGATCCTCAACGGCGGCGCGTCGGGGCCGACGTTCGACGGCGAGGAGTTCGTCGCGGGACTGAACGGGTTACAGCGGTACGCCATCGAGCAGACGGACCACGGCGTTCCGTTCCTCTGGGGCGGCGATGCGCTCCACGGGAACGGCCTGCTCGACGGCTGTACGAGTTTTCCCCAGCGGCTCAACATGGGTGCGACGCGCGACATCGACCTGGTCGAAGCGGCGGCGGTCCAGACCGGGTCGGAGATCGCGGCGATGGGCGGTCACTGGAACTTCGGCCCGACGGTCGACATCCTGCGGGACATGCGCTGGGGCCGGTACTTCGAGGGCCACAGCGAGGACCCAATGCTCCTCGGGAAGATGGCCAAGGCCCGTGCGCGCGGGTTCGAACGAAACGGTCGCGTCGCGGCGACGGTCAAGCACTTCGCCGGCTACGGAACGCCGAACACAGGCAGTGATCGTGCGCACGCTCGTACGTCGATGCGAGACCTCCGGACCAGGCAGTTACCGGCGTACGCGCGGGCGCTCGAGGAAGCCAAGACGGTGATGGTCAACAGCGGCGCGGTCAACGGGAAACCGGCGCACGTCTCCGAGTGGCTCCTGACGACGGTGTTGCGCGATCGATACGACTTCGACGGCGTGATCGTCAGCGACTGGGACGATTTCCTGCGCCTGCTCACCAATCACGAGTACCGCCCGAACACGGACGAGGGGTGGCGATGGGCGGTCAAGGAGGGCATCACGGCCGGCGTGGACATGCACATGTGCGGCGGCGAGGTGTCGCCGGCCGAGTTCATCGAGACGGCGGTCGACCTCGTCGAGAGCGGCGAGATCCCCGAGGACCGTATCGACGAGTCGGTGCGTCGCATCCTCGAACTCAAGCGGGAGCTCGGACTGTTCGAGCGGCCGCTCGTTCCGGAGGACCGGATCGGCTCCCTCGTCGGCGGCGCACGGGACGTGTCGGCCCGACTGGCGAAGGAATCGCTGGTGCTCCTCAAGAACGAGGACGACGTACTGCCGCTCGAGGGGACCGAACGGGTGTTACTAACCGGCCCGGGAATCGAGGACGGAACGCCGAACCGGTTCCTCATGCAACACGGCGGCTGGACGCTCGGCTGGCAGGGCGTCGAGGACGGCGATCTGACCGAGGACGGCCCGCGTCCGCGCCAGACCACTATCGAGGGTGCGATGAAAGAGCGACTCGGCGACCGACTGACGCACGTCCCGACCGAGTTCGAGGCCGCGCCGTACGAGAGCATCTACGAGAACTTCGATAACGGCTTTTTCGACGTGACCGACGCGCAAGAGCGCGCGATCCGCAAGGCGGCACCCGCCGCGGACGCGGTCGTCGTCGTCCTCGGCGAAGGACCGCACAACGAGGGCTTCGGCGACCGCGACAAGATGCGCTTCCCCGAAGCCCAGCGCGAACTCGTAACCCTCCTCGAGGCAGCTACCGGCGACGACGTCTCGCTCATCGGCGTCGTCCTCGCCGGCAGTCCGCGCGGAACCGCGGAGACGTTTGACCGCCTCGACGGCGTCCTGTTCGCCGGCCAGCCCGGAAGCGACGCGGGCGTCGCGATCGCCGACACGCTGTTCGGCGACTCCAATCCGTCGGGACGACTCCCGTTCACGTGGGAGGCCAACGTCGGCCACGTCCCCCAGTGTTACGACGACTATCCGCCCCGACAGTCCGTCGACGCGGGCGCACAGACGGTCCAGTTCGAGTTCGGCCACGGGCTCTCCTATACCGACTGGTCGTACGCTGCCCTGACACTGTCGTCGTCGACTATCGAGAACCCCGCATCAAATCCGACGATTACAGCTCAGGTCACCGTCGAAAACGCGGGCGAGATGGACGGCGAGCACATCGTCGAGGTGTACAACACCAAATCCTACGGGTCGGTCCTCCAGCCCCGCCGCCGGCTGCTCGGCTTCGAACGAGTTCGCGTCGCGGCCGGCGAGAGCAAAACCGTCGTCGTTGAACTCGATCTCTCGACGCTCGAGGTCGTTCCCGACGACGTGCCCGGCTGGAAGCCGACGGTCGTCGAGGCCGGCGAGTACGAACTCTCGGTCGGCGAGGAGACGGCGGCGTTGACGATCGAGAAGACGGCGTCGCTCACCGATCCGAAGCCGGCCCCCGGCCGGGGCGGTTCCGCCGGCAGTCGCTGTGACGACTGAACCGGTGAGATCCGGGTCTATCGGCGAGTCACCGTCCGCGAGCGCGACGTGGCGATCCGCCTCGGTCCGCTGGCACGCTTCTGCGATACAAACATCTAACCCGGATACTGCTGAAAGGGTAACCATGACCCTCGACGTCGGCGTTCTCGGCTATCGATTCATGGGCAAAGCACACGCAAACGCCATGGCGCGGCTGCCGATGTTCTTCTCGGACGCGCCGGCAATCGAGCGCTCCGTCCTGGTCGGCCGCAACGAAGAGACGCTGCGCGAGGCCGCCGACCGACTCGGGTTCGACTCGATCTCGACGGACTGGGAAGCCGTCGTCGACGACGTCGACGTCTTCTACAATCTCGGCCCGAATCACGTCCACCCCGAGCCCTCGATCGCCGCGCTCGAAGCCGGCACGCCCGTCTTCTGCGAGAAACCCCTCGCGCCGACGCTCGAGGAGGCAGAACGGATGGCCGAGGCGGCGGCCGACGCCGGTGACGACGTGCCCGCCGGCTCCGCCTTCAACTACCGGTTCGTGCCCGCCATCCAGTACGCGAAGGGCCTGCTCGACGCGGGTGAACTCGGCGAAATCCGTCACGTCCGCGGGCGCTACCTCCAGGACTGGCTCGTCGATCCCGAGGCCCCCTGGTCGTGGCGCAACGACGCCGACCTCGCCGGTGCCGGCGCGCTCGGCGACCTCGGCTCCCACACGGTCGACCTCGTCCGCTTTCTCGTCGGCGGCGTCGACCTCGCCGGCGACATCGAACGTATCAGCGGCCACCTGCAGACGTTCGTCGACGAGCGCCCCGTCGACGGCGACAGTGACGAAACGAGACCCGTCACCGTCGACGACGCCTACTCCGCCCAACTCGAGTTCGAAAACGGCGCGATGGGGACCCTCGAAGCCACCCGGTACGCGACGGGACACAAGAACGACCACACGATCGAGATTCACGGCTCCGAGGGGAGCCTGCGTTTCTCCCTCGAACGGTTGAACGAACTCGAGGTCCTGCGCGACGGCGATCGGGGCTACGAAACGATTCTCGTGACCGACGAGGACGATCCGTACCTCGACCACTGGTGGCCGCCGGGCCACGTCCTCGGTTGGGAGCACACCTTCGTTCACGAGAACTACGAGTTCCTGAGCGCGGTCGAAGACGGGCGATCGTTCGAGCCGAACTTCGACGACGGACTGGCCGCCCAGCGCGTCCTGGCGGCGATCGAGGAGAGCGACGAGCGCGGCGAGTGGGTATCCCTCGAGTAATCGAGTCCCTGTGCCCGCGACGGGCGACGGGGCGTTCAGAGCGAGCGAACGGAACGCGTGGTCTCACTGAGAGCGCGGGCTCTCGGAAGACCGCACTCGCGGCTCCGAACTCGTAACCAGGAATGCGCCGATTCCGAGGAGGAGCATGGCGATTCCAGAGAGAGCGAGGAGTGCGGCGTAACTGGCGAGAACCGTCAACCCGGTGTAGACGACGGGGCCGGCGGAGCGACCGAGGAAGGTTGTTGCGTTTCGAATGCTTAGCGCGCCGGCCCGGTATTCCGGGAGGGCGATCCGGCCGATCGCGGCGTCGATCGACGGGAGCGCCAGTCCGAACCCCACGCCGACGATGACGGCACCGACGGTGAGCACGGGTACCGACTGTCCCGCCCAGACGACGAGCAACCCGATACCGTAACAGAGGAAGCTACACGCCACCAGCCGGTGGTTCGACCAGCGTTTGGCGAGGTCGCCGTTCTTCAGCGCGACGGCGGCCGACGCGATCGTTTGGATCGTCAGCACGGCACCGATGACGACCGACGATGCGTCGAAGTCGGCCGTTAGGACGAACGGGAGCGCGGTCAAAATCGTCCCGAACGCGACCGCTTCGAGCAGGAAGGTCGCGCCGTAGAGAGCGCTCGCCTCGCCGGCGGGCAAGGCGTCGACTGCCCCGCGAAGGTATCGCAGGCCGGTCCTCGGCTCGCCGGTCGGCGGCTCTTCGAGCGCCCGCATCGCGAAGAGACCGGCCGGAATCGCGACCGCGTAGACCAGGAACGGGACGTGCCAGTCGATCGAGCCGAGCGCACCGCCGACGAACGGATAGATCGCCGCGCCGGCAAACAACGCGGCGGCGTTGACGCCGAGGACGGCGTTTCGCCGGACGCCGTCGAAGACGTCGCTGATGAACGTCACCGTCAGGATGAACACGCCGGCCGAGGCGGTCCCCTGCAGCAAGCGAAGTGCGAGCACGATCGAAAACGAGTTCACGAGCGCGGCGAGGACGCCCGTGACGCCGAACGCGAGCAGGCTCGGGACCATGACTCGCTTGCGACCGACTTGGTCGGCGAGCATGCCGATGACGGGCGACAGCACGATTCCCGGCACGAAGTACGCCGTGATGAGGAGACTCGTCCGAGCGTCCGTAATCCCGAACGAGTCTCGGATGGCGGGGAGCACTGGACTGAGCAGCGGGACGCCGAGCGGAAGGACGAGCGTACTGACGAGAATCGCCTGTAACGTGGGCGAACGCCACGGAATCGTCGTTTCGTCGGCCGACATACGGATTCACACGGCCCGAAGAACGAAAGTGCTGTTCGGTACTCCGTCGACCCCGTCTATTCGAGAACGATGCAGGTTCGCGTTCGCCCCACGTTCTCGCCGGACTGAATCTGCTCCGTGACTAACGACAGTAGTTCCTGATTCGAGTCAGCTTCGACCTCGGCGATGATATCGAACTCGCCGGCGATGATACTCGCCCGAGTGACCGCATCGAGTTCCCGAAGCGAATCGAGAACGGGGCGGGCGGTTCCGGCGGCGGTCATGAGCAGGACGTACGCTTCTACCATGGAGTTCACCAACAGTTGAGAGAAGGTGCTACGGGCGGATATAGCTCTATACAGCCAGTAGAGACGGTTCGGATAGTGAGAGAATCGTCACGGACGATGCTGGGAGCGCGTCGATCAGGTATCAGTGTCAGTATCAGAGTCAGTATCAGTACCAGTATCAGTGGAAGTCCCAGCGTCGATCTCGGTTTCAGCCTCAGTCCCAATCTCGATCCTGATCACGGTCCGAATCTGATCGTACCGGGGACTTCCCTCACCGGGCGACCGACCGTCGAGTTCGAGATAGCCGGGTTCGATGCCGGTCACCTCGCCCGTGACCGAGACGTCATCAGCCCCTGTTCGATCAGCCTCTCGAACTTCGACGGTGTCACCGACCGTAACGTGCTCCTCGACGAGTCGAGACGCTTCGCCGGTGCTGGCGTCCCGCGGAATCGTAAGTTCGGTCATGAATGGGTGTGAATACTCCGGCGGCGAGACGGGTAAACGCACGCGCGTCAAGCGACGGGATCTTTTGTACTCGTGTTGATCGAGTTCGCTCTCGCAGGCCGCGACGTGTCGGTGAGAATCGTTATATTCGAGGGCGCGAGTCGGTACAGTACTGTCGCCATGACGGGGCCACAAAACGGAGCGGGCGAACGGGATCGGACGGGTACACAACGGGGTTCGACAATCGAACTCGCGGGCGGGTTCAGCGTTCACGACTACCGGACGAAACTGAAGCTCCTGAAGGACTCCGGCACGACGCGAACGCTCGAAAACCGCGAGGGGTTGCTGTGTCCGGCCTGCGAACGCGAGTTCGATCGACTGTTCGTCACCGAGGAGCAAACGACGTCCTTCGAGACGCCGGCAGAGCGTCCGTTCTGTCTCGCCCGAACCGACGAGAAACTGTTGCTGTGTACGCATTGAGAGTCCCTTCCGAGGGGTAGTTGGAGCCTCGTCGGAGGAGGTTGCACGACAACCATGATGAACGATCGTGCCGTGCCCGTCCGATTTGTCGCTGTCTTTCGTGTGTCCGGAACGGCCGAAATTTGTCTCTCGGCGCGACACTCAGCGGTAGCCGGTAGCTGCTTTATCTCCGTGTGAGACGTACGAGAGGACAACACGTGCACGGTGAACCACACGATGACTACACGCTCGACTCGATCTCCGTCCGGTGATGCGGCTTCCGGGAGCGGCGATCAGAAACCTGTGGGACAGGGTCGTGACCATCGAGTTCAGGACTACATCCAACCGCTCGCGTTTCCCGCCGGTGCGATCGTGCTTGCACTCGCCCTGAGTATCGTCTGGAACATGGCCCCCGTCGACGCGTTCTTGCTCTCGTTTCTGGTCGTCACGGTCGGGCTCCAGGGGATCTGGGCGTTTCTCGGCCACTACTTCAAAGCCGACATGGTCGCTGCTCTCATCGGCTGGCCGGCCGGGAATCCGTTCCAGACCGAAATCGCGTTCGCAAACCTCGCGTTCGGTATTCTCGGTCTCCTCTGCGTGTTCTACCGCGGCGAGTTCTGGATTGCAACCGCGATCGGCATCTCGGTCTTCCTGCTCGGTGCCGCTTCCGTCCACATCCGCGATATCCGCGAGCGGGGGAATCTCAATCCCGCGAACGCGGGCGGGATTCTCGTCACCGATATCCTCACCCCGATCGCGTTGCTCGGACTCCTCGCGCTTCGATACCTCCTGTAGGAACCACCCGCTGTAATCCGCTTCGACACCCCGTACGCGGCCCTCACGCCCGTTTCAGTCCTACTTTCCGATTGTCGCGACAGTTTTTCTACCATAGCGCCGGAATGACAGCTATGAAGATCATCAAGGACAGCGTCCACGATCACATCGCCGTGGACGGCGTCGCCCGCGATCTCCTCGATACGCCGGCAGTACAACGACTGCGGCGCATCTCCCAACTCGGCACCGTCTCGCTCGTCTACCCGTCCGCGAACCACACTCGCTTCGAGCACAGCCTCGGCGTCTACCACATCGCCTGCGAAGCCCTCGACCGCCTCGGCATCGAGGGCGCACAGAGCCAACGCGTCCAGGCTGCGGCCCTCCTCCACGACGTCGGCCACGGCCCGTTCAGCCACAACCTCGAATCGCTGACCCACCGCCGTACCGGCCGCTACCACGACGACGTTCACGGCCTCCTCACCGACGGCGCAGTCGGCGACGTACTCCGCGACCACGACCTCGACCCGGACGCGATCGCCGACCTCGTCGCCGGCGACGGCCGCTTCGGCCAACTCGTCTCCGGCGAACTCGATGTCGATCGCATGGACTACCTCGTGCGCGACGCCCACCACACCGGCGTCCCTTACGGCACCATCGATCACGGCCGGCTGATCCGCGAACTCGTCTTCGTCGACGACGAACTCGTGCTCGACGAGGGCAACGTCCAGACCGCAGAGAGCCTGCTCGTCGCCCGTGCACTGATGAATCCGACCGTCTACAGCCACAGCGTCGCCCGGATCGGCAAGGCGATGCTTCGTCGCGCGGCCGAACGGTTGCTCGACACTCCAGCGACGGACACGGACGCCACGGCGCTCCAGCGCATGGACGACTACGACCTGATCGTCGCCCTGCGCTCGTGTGCAGCCACCAGCGAGTTCTCCCGCCGACTCGACGAGCGCGACCTGTTCAAGCGGGCCGTCTGGGCGGAGATCGACGACGTTCCCGGCGGCGTCATCGAGGCGGATCACGAGTCGATCCGCGAGTTCGAGCGAGAGATCGCCGACCGAGCGGGTGTCGATCCGGAACGCGTGATCCTCGACGTGCCGAGTCGGCCGTCGATGACCGAGTCCTCCTCGCGCGTAATGGTAAACGGGGATATGCGGCGGCTCGAGCAGCAGTCGCCGCTGGTCGAGGCGCTGCGCGGTGCCCAGTACTCCCAGTGGCGACTCGGCGTGTACTCGCCGTCGCCGGTTCGGGAGGCGGTCGGCCACGCGGCGGTTTCGGTCCTCGGGCTGGATATCGACGGCGCGCTGGTCAGCGAGGTTCGAAACGGGTTCGACACGACGCTCGATCAATTTACGGACCGGGCGTAGTGGCGAAGCGAGACGAACCGTTGATGGAACTGCCCGCGAACACACGCGTATGGAACGCACAGGGATTATCCTTCGCGGCCGCGAGTTCACTCCGGTCGAGGGGCGTATCGTCGTCGACGAGGAGGGACGGATCGAGGCGATCGAGGAGGAGTCGATCGACGCCGAAAACGCGGACATCATCCTCCCGGCGTTCGTCAACGCCCACACCCACATCGGCGACTCGATCGCCAAGGAGGCCGGCGGCGGCCTCTCGCTCGAAGAACTCGTCGCGCCGCCGGACGGGCTGAAACACCGATTGCTTCGGGCCGCCTCGCGGGACGAACTCGTCGCGGCGATGGCGACCTCGCTCGAGTTCATGCATCGGAGCGGCACCGCGGCCTGTCTCGACTTCCGCGAGGGCGACGTTGCCGGCGTGGAGATGCTCGAGGAAGCTGTCGCCGCCGCAGACGGTGCCGTCGACGCGCTCGCGTTCGCCCGCGGCTCCGTCGACGCGATGGACGCGGGCGACGGCTTCGGTGCGAGCGGGGCCAACGACGCCGAGTTCGGCGAGGAACGCCAGGCGACTCGCGAGGCGGGCAAACCCTTCGGCATCCACGCCGGCGAGGTCGACGCGAGCGACATCGACCCCGCGCTCGACCTCGAACCCGATTTCCTCGTTCACATGGTCCATCCCGAACCGGACCACCTGGAGCGCATCGACGACCGGAACGTCCCCGTCGCGGTCTGCCCGCGCTCGAACCTCGTCACCGGCGTCGGACTCTCCCCCTACGCCGAACTCGCCGAGCGAACGACGCTCGCGCTCGGCACCGACAACGTCATGCTGAACTCGCCGTCGATGTTCCGGGAGATGGAGTTTCTGGCCAAACTCTCGGAGCTCTCCGCGACCGAGATCCTTCGGATGGCGACGATCAACGGAGCCGAACTCGCCGGCCTCGACTACGGCGTGATCGAACCGGGACGGGAGGCCCGGCTGCTCGTTCTCGATGGCGAATCGGCCAATCTCGACGGCGCGCGCGAACTCGTCCGGGCCGTCGTTCGGCGGGCGGGCGTCGACGACGTCCGCGAAGTCATCGCGGCTCCGGAACCTGACGGGTGATTCCTGTATCGACGTAAGACGAATTGACGGTCACGATGGTCACGAAAACGTTCTTATAGCACGCGTGCCATTGTGTAACACAACCAATGTACGACTGCATCCTCGTTCCGACCGACGGCTCGCCCGAGGTCGAGCGCGCGCTCGAGTACGCGTTCGACCTCGCACGCACTCACGATGCGTCGATCAGAGCGCTCTACGTCGTCAACATCAGCGGCTACGGGGGGCTGCCGATGGAAACCGCCTGGGAAGGGATCAACAACGCGCTGCGCGGCGAGGGAGAGACCGCCGTCGATCGCGTCGAAGAACTCGCGCCCGACGATATCGAGGTCGAAACGGCGATCTTCGAGGGATCGCCGAGTCGCGTCATCGTCGAACAGGCGGCAACCGAGGATTGCGACCTGATCGTGATGGGAACCCACGGACGCGGCGGTATTGACCGGCTACTGCTCGGTAGCGTCACCGAACGCGTCGTCCGGCAGGCCCCGGTCCCCGTGCTGACGGTACAGGTCGACCCGTCCGACGTTCCGGAGCAACCGAACGAATCGCGCGCTATCGTCGAGTAACGAGGAGCCGATACCCTAGACGGGACGGAGGTGCTCGCAGTCGCCCGCCGAGACCGTCACCGTCGTCCGTTCTTCTCCGGCGTCCGTTTCGATGACGAGCGCCCCCGCCGCCGTGATGTCGACCGCTTCACCGACGACTGCCCCCGCCGGACGGTCGACCCGCACGCGCTGGCCGAGCGTCAGCGCGAGTTCGCGCCAGGCCGGCACGACCGCTTCGAGATCGGTTCGGGCGTCGTCGAACGCTTCCAGGAGTCGCTGGACGAACCGCCGTCGATCCACGTCGGCAGCCTCGTCGCGAACCGTCGTGGCTCCCTCCGGGAGGGCGTTAGCGTCTATGTTCGCGTTGACGCCGATGCCGACGGCGAGCCACGCGACGCGGTCCGTCTCGCCCTCCATCTCGGTGAGGACGCCCGCGAGCTTTCGGTAGCCGCCGTTCTCCCCGGCGGGGACGACGACGTCGTTCGGCCACTTGATCCGCGCGTCGACGCCGGCCTCGCGGGCCGTTCGAGCCGTTGCAACCGACGCGGCAAGCGTATAGAGCGGGGCGCGAGCCGGTGTGATCGCCGGGCGGGTGAGGACACTCAGCCAGATGCCGCCCGGCGGCGAGGACCACTCGCGGTCCAGACGACCGCGGCCGCCGGTCTGTTCGTCCGCGAGGACGACCAGGTCCGACGCGCCGTCGGTCGCCCGCTCGCGCGCCACCGCGTTCGTGCTCTCGACCGCGTCGTGGAACTCGACGGTGAACGGCGCGTCGAGACCGAACTCGACGGCCGGGCCGCTGTAGGCGTCGGCGTCGACGAGTTCGTATCCGGACGGGCCGCTCTCGATGTCGAAGCCGGCCTCGCGGAGGGCGTCGACGTGCTTCCAGACGGCGGCCCGCGAGACGGCGAGCGAGTCCGCCAGTTCGGGACCGGAGACGGGGCCGTCGGCGAGGGCGTCGACGATCGCGCGTCGCGTCTCGTTCATGGACGCAAGCGGGTGCCGCTCGTACTTCAATCGGCGGGATCGACCGCGGGTGCGCGCGAAACGCGTCGGAAGGTTAGGCCCGGAGCTCGCGAAGCTTCTCGCGGCCCGGCGCGATGAGTTCGTCGAGGTACGTCGCGAGCGTCCCCTTCGCGTCGGCGGGGTGGAGTTCTCCCGACTCGAGATCGGCGGCCAGCGACTCGTAGTCGTCGTAGGTCAGGTCGCCGCCGTACTCGTCGGGGCGCTCGACGACGATTTCGTCGAACCGCGGGAAGACGTGGAACTCGAACAGTTCGAGCACGGGGTTTTCGAGGTCGCCCTCGGGATCGCGCGTGGGGGGACAGAACGCCGAGTTCACCTTCTCTTCGAGGTCGTCGGTCGAGTCCTCCATCGAGATGGTGACGCCCTCGCTCGAGGACATCTTCCCCTCGCCGCTGGTGAGGTCGGCGACGATGGGGGTGTGCAGGGCCGGTCGCACGTCGTAGCCCAGTTCGGGGAGTTCCTCGCGGGCGAGCATGTGGACCTTCCGCTGGTCCAAGCCGCCGACCGCCAGGTCCAGATCGAGGTACTCGATGTCGAGCGTCTGCATCAGCGGGTAGACGACGTGGCTCACCTTCGCGGTCTCGTCACCCTGGATCTCGGCCATCGCGCGCTGGGAGCGGTTGAGCGTCGTCGAGAGTTCGAGTTCGTGCAGGTCGAGGGTGTACTCCTCGTCGAGTTGGAACGCGGAGCCGTAGACGAACTCGGTGTTGTCCTCGTCGAGCCCGTAGGCGACGAACTGGGCTTTCATTTGCTCCGCGGTCTCGCGGATCTCCTCGAAGGTACCCTTTCCGTTTAAGTAGGCGTGAACGTCGGCGAGGAGGATGACGACCTCCATGCCGGCCTCCTGGAGGTCGATGAGTTTGTTCGCGGTGAGCAGGTGCCCGAGGTGGAGCACGCCCGAGGGCTCGTAGCCGACGTAGGCGCGCTTTCCGTCCGGGTCTGCGGCGAGTTCGCGCACCTCCTCGTCGGTCACGACTTCCTCGGCGTTTCGCGTGATCAGATCGTACGTCTCCATGGCTTGTCTCAGTGGAATCAACGGACGGATTTATGCGTTCTTGAACGATGTTCGCACGGCGGTCGGTGCGCGGGGTGGATGGTGCGGAGTGTGAGGCGTGTGGGGCGGGGAAAGTGTAGGATACGGTGGGGAGATGGAATGCGGAGCAGACAGTACCGAAAAGAGCGCAGAACGCGGGTGCCTGTTCGGACGGGCAGTCGCTACTCCGGCTTCCCGCCTTTGTCGTCCTTCCCGCCCGCAGCGCCATTCCAGGGCCCCATCTCCACGAGCCCGACCGCCTGCCCGTTGCGGTTCGGATCGGCCGCGCCCGTCAGGTCGTCGCTACCGGCGTCGATATCGATCGCCTGGACGTTCCCTAACATCTCGGACGAGTTCTCCCAGACCTGTCCCCAGTCCGCGGTCGTCTCGCGGACGTGGTCCGGCACGCCCGCGTCCCACGAGATGTCGAGACACTCGCCGGTGTAGATCGTCGGCTCGGTGATCGACTCGAGCGGGTCGAGCCCGTAGACGTAGCGGTGCAGGATCGTCTGCACCGTCGCGGAGACGATCGTCCACCCGCCCGGCGAGCCGACGGTGAACTCGGGGACGCCGTCGCGGACCACCATCGTCGGACTCATGCTGCTCAGCGGCCGCTTCCACGGCTCGACTTCGTTCGGGCCACCGGGGACGGCATCGAAGTCCGTCAGTTCGTTATTGAGCATGAAGCCCCGACCCGGCACCATCATCCCCGAGCCCATGAACTGCTCGATCGTCGACGTGTACGAGACGGCGTTTCCGTCCGCGTCGACGACCGAAAAGTGCGTCGTCGACCCCGGGAAGTAGGTCGAGGCGGGCGCGGCGGGCTGGTCTCCCGCCCCCGGCGGAACGCCGGGATCGACGCACTCGCCGGCCCCGTAATCCGCGAGCGTCTCCCCGATCGACACCTGCGCGGCGCGCCCCGACAGGTAGTCGTCGTCGAGTAGTCCGTCGATCGGAACGTCGACGAACTCCGGATCGCCCATGTACTCGTTTCGATCGGCCCAGGTCAATCGTATCGCCTCGGCGACGAGATGGTACGCCTCGGGAGAGTCCCGATCGTACGCCCCGAGATCGAGCTCTTCGAGCAGTTTGAGTATCATGGTCACCGCGCTCGGTCCCGAACTCGGGAGGGGCTGACCGACGATCTCCACGTCGCCCCACTCCGCTCGCACCGGGTCCTCGACCACGGCGTCGTACGCGGCGAGGTCGTCCGTCGTCATACTCCCGCCCGCTTCCTGCACCGTCGCCGCGAGATCGGCCGCGACGGGTCCCTCGTAGAAGCCCGCCGCACCGAGGTACTTGATCCAGAGGAGCGTCTCCGCTAGATCCTTATTGACGTACGTGTCGCCCGCCGAAAGCGGCTCTCCGTTCTCGTCCGAGTAGGCCTCCCTCGCCGCGTCGTTGAACTTTTCCCAGTTCGACTCGATCTGCGCCGCCAGGAACTCGTCTATGGAAAACCCGTTCCACGCCAACTTGATCGCGGGCGTGATCAGCCGCTGGCGCGGGCGCGAGCCGTGTCGTTCGCGCGCCGTCTCGAGACCCGACACGGTCCCCGGCACGCCGACCGCCTCTCCCATCTGAACCCGCGCGTCGAACGGGATCGGATCGCCGTCCTCGTCGAGGAACATGTCCGCCGTCGCGCCGTGTGGCGCGCGCTCGCGACTGTTGACGACGCTGAACTCGTCGTCCGCCGCGTCGTAGATGACCATGAATCCGCCGCCGCCGATTCCAGACCCGTGTGGCTGCGTGACAGTCAGCACGTACTGCAGCGCGATGGCCGCGTCGATCGCGTTCCCGCCCTCCCGGAGGATCGTCGCTGCAACGCCCGAGGCGATCGGATCGACGCTCGAAACCATGCCGCCCGCCGCGGTGACCTGCCGTCCGCACCGAAAGTGACGCTTGTCGCAGCTGAATCCCGGAACGTCGGTGACATCCGTCGCGTCGGCAGCCGCCGGGATCGCCGCCGGACCGGCCGCGAGCGCCCCGGCAGCGATACCGGTCCGAGCCAGTAGCGACCGGCGGCTGAGCGAGCCGCGCCGCGTCGCCTGTCGGTCAATTTTGTCCGCTGTGGCGCTGTCTCGATCTTCGCCGGTCTCGACTCCACGTGAGGGCTGGTCGTTCGTCATCGGTTGAATCCCAGAAACCGTTCATCATTTCCAATAATAATCGTTGTGGTGAACGTCACCGATAGCGTCTCTCGTGATTCGCATGGTGAAGCCTGCTGGGCTCAGTACTGCCTCGACCAACAACCCCACGGAACCGGATTACGATGTCGACTGCAGGATCGTCATTTTGCCGTTTTGCTGGACGTGAATCCGGTACCCCTGGTACGTGAACGTAATGTTCGCGTCGGCTTCTCCGGGTGGTGGTGATGAAAAGAGGTTTGCAATCAGGTCGTCGATACAGTTGTATATCGGTGGGAGTTCAGTCGGCCCGGTGTTTTCGAGTTCAGCAATCGCTACAACGATCTGGGTTGCGGGTGCGTCCTGCTCGGTGTCGAGTGTTCGTCTCGCGAGTATCTCGTCGGAGCTTCCGGGGGAACCGATAATTTCGCTCATCGGTACCAGTGCCATTTTTGGCTGCGACCGTAACCGTTTAACTGGCCATTGCATGTCCAGTTGAGACGACACTTTCGCGCTCTTCTCGCATTCGTGCAGTATCCGTCGTACTGCCGCTCGATTCCGGTCTCGGAGACAACCAGCGCGGACCAGTCGAACCGGCGAGTCAGAGTCAGAGGCCGTTTCGAATGCGCGCTTCGGCGTCCTCAAGCACCTGTTCCCGATCGAACTCGTCGACGATCGACCGGAGTTCGGCCTCGTCAGCATCCGCCAGGTCACGCGCGTGCTCGGTCATGTTCGGCACGGCTCTGATGATGTTGTCGACGATCGGCACCGCCGCGACCTGCGGCGAGCGCGAGAGGGGATTGAGGTCGATCACGATCTCGGTTTTGTCCATCTCCTGCAGGGCTTCCGCGCGGTCGCCGTCTTCGAGGGGAACGAGAACCACGTCAGCAGCGTAGATACCGTCGGCGTCCACCTTCGCGCGCTGGTGATCGAGCTTCGGGATGCGAGCGTCCGCCGTCAGTCCTTTCACCTCGTCAGCCCCGTGCTCGCGCAGGTGCTCGGCGATGGCCTCGACTCGCTCTGGGGTTCGGTTGAAGAGGTTCACCTCGAGATCGGCACCGACCGCCGACGCGAGGTCGACCATCTCGCCGGGGACGAGCGCGGCGACGTTCCCGTTGATCGAGAGGACGGGCTGGTCGGCGAGCAGGAGGTGTGCGGCCGCCGCTCGCTCCGCTGTATCGGCGCTCGGAATCGTCTCCTCGCCGAGCAGGTAATCGAAGGCGCTCCCCCGACCCTCGGCGTGCATTCCCTGGAGGTGGGTGATGCCCTTCTCGATGCCGGTTTCGATCCGGTGGCGAGTGAGCAGATCCTGATATCGGGGATGGTCCGCCGGGATCTCCTCCTCGTGTTCGACATCAGCCGAAACGGTATCGTAATCGCTCACGATCGACCATCCGATTGCATCGATAAAAAGCGGCCCGATCCGTTCGCATCGACCGATTCTCTCCCCCCGTCGCTCTCGCTCGCTACTCCGTGAAGGTGATCCAGCCCTCCGGGGCCTCCGCTTTCACGTCGTTCATCGCTTCGCGAGCGTCGGTCCGAGACTCGTAGGTCTGGGTGCTCTCGGCCATCGTCGACCCGAACTCGTCGACCAACCGCCAGACCCAGCCGTCCGTTTCTCCGTCTTCGTCGTCCGCCGTGTGCAACTCGAAGGAAACGCTGTCGATCTCGAGGATGCTCGCCGCCTCGATCAGCTCGCGCACGTTTTCGAGCGCCTCGCGCGCCGACTCGCTCGATTCGTGCATTTCGGAGCCGGTCGCAACCGTGCGCCCGTCCTCGTCGATCAGCCGCCACTGCCAGCGGTCGTCCTCGTCCGCGACGAGTTCGAACGACGCGACGTCGAAGTCGACGCGGCCGGCCATCGGTGCGAGCTGGCGAACCGTCTCGACCTGGGAGTAAAGCGCCTCCCGACTCGACGCGGTGTCGGTTGAACTCGCGAAGACGGTGCGCTCGCGGTCGACCAGCTCCCAGGACCAGCCGTCCTCGTCGGTGAGTCGGATCGCCGCGTCCTCGATCGTAAAGATCGGCGCATCGGCGGCGTTGGCCGTGAGCGTGTCGACGGTCGCAAGCACGGCCTCTCGCTTCGCGTAGGTACCCGTCGCGTCGGCGATTTCGTTGCGGTCGCGATCGAGCAGCCGGAAGCTCCAGTCGCCGTTCTCGTAGAGCTGGACCGTCACGTCGCCGATCGTGTAAGCCTGTGCGGATGCCGCCGACTCGCGAACGTCGGGAAGCGTGTCGACGAGTTCGTCTCGCGTCGCGGCGGTATCGCCGGCGACGGCGACGGTTTCGCCGGACGGAAGCACGAATCGCCAGTGCCAGTCCTCGGATGCGTAGGTCTGGAAGATGGCCTCGTCCATCGTCCGCACGTCCGAATCGAGGTGTTCGAGCAGGCGGTTCATCGCCTCTCGGGCGGCGGCGCGAGTCGGGTGGGTCTCCGGGTCCTCGGCGACGAGTTTGCCGGCCTCGTCGATCAGCCGCCATCCCCACTCGTCGTCCTCGTTGACGAAGAGTTCGAACGCGGCGGTTTCGATCTCTAAGAGTTCGGCGTCGGGAGCCTGTTCTTTGAGCGTCATCATCGCCTCGGCGGCCTCGCCGCGCGAGGTGTGTTCCGCGCCGCTGTCGGCGAGCACGTTCCCGTCCTCGTCGATCAGCCGCCAGCGCCACTCGCCGGAGTCCGCTTCGTAGACCTGGAACGCCGCCTCGTCGAACTCGATGAGATCGGCTTCGCTCGCTTGATCGCGAACGCGCTCGATCGCCTCGGTCGCCGTTTCGGTGTCGTGGTGGCGTTCGGTGCTTGCGGCGATCACATCGCGATCCTCGGTGACGAGCCGCCAGTTCCAGTCCGGACCGTCGGTCGCGTCGGCGTCGGCCTCGCCGTCGGCTGTCGTCGTTCCGCCGTCCGTCGACACCAGCGTACTCCCCTCGCTCGCCGTCGCGGGCAGACTGTCGTCCTCGTCGTACGTGAGCTCGCGGTCGGGAGCGGGGTAAATTTCGTACTCCGCGTCGTCGATCTCGACGACGTCGGCGTCGCGGGCGTGTTCGCCGAACGTATCGGTCTCGTGTGCGGCGTCTGCCTCCGTCTCGGCGGCCGCCGGACTCTGTGCGACGATATGTTCGGCCTCGTCGACGAGCCGCCAGCGCCACTCCTCGCCCGTCTGATAGCGTTCGTAAGTCGGCTCGCCGGCCACCGTTACCGACGCCGAATCGAGCGTCGAAAGCAACGCACCGGCCGCCTCCTCCGCATCCCGCCGCGCGTCGAACTCGTCGGTACAGGCGGCCAGCGTCGTATCCTGGTCGTCGACGAACCGCCACGTCCAGTTGCCGTTTTGCTCGTAGAGTTCGGCGCCGACGTGTTCGATGTCGAGCAGTCGCGCTTGATCGAACTGCTCGGCGAACGTCCGTGCGGCCTGTTCGGCGCTCTCCTGGGTGCCGTAGCCGTCCTCGCCGGCGGCAAGCGGCACGCGCTCGTCATTAACCAGTTGCCAGTACCACTGATCGCGCTCTTGGGCGTAGGTAAACGCCGCCCCCTCGATCTCGATCACGTCCGCCTCCGGACCGCGATCCTTGAGGAAACTCACCGACTCCTCGGCACCGTCGCGCTCGCTGAACTCGCCGGCGCAGGTGCCGACGACGCTGCCGTCGTCGCGAGCGAGCGTCCACTGCCAGGAGCCGTCGCGGTCCTCGTACAGTCGGAACGCGGAGGTCGTCAGTTCCATCAGCCCGGCCGAGCTGATCTGGGACTGGACGCGTTCGATTCCTTCCGTTGCCTTGGGGCGTGTGACGGCGCTCTCGTTGCTCTCTGCCAGCGCTTCGAGGTGGAGCACGTGCCACTTCCAGTCGCCGTTTTCGTCCCGGAAGACGGCGAACTGTGCACCTTCGAGGGCGTCGCCGGTGAGTATCGGCGGTTCCTCCGTTTCGCCTTCCTCCGTGACGAACATCCCCTTGCGACCGGTCAGCACCGGGACGAGTGCGGTAACGCCCGCGATGATCCCGATACCGAGCGTGTAGACGAGAATAACCTGCACGCTGTAGTCGGTTCCGAGGTTCCGCCAGTTGTAGGGATACGCCCAGCCGAAGAATCCGACGCCGACGAACGCGATAACCAGTCCGATACCGCTCGCCTGAATCCCCCGTTTTCGAACGGGCAGCATCAGGACAATACCGAAGAGACAGAGGGCAAGCCCCGTCGCGGCGATGACCCCGGAGGCGCGGATGATCCCATACGCATTGATCTCGGCCGCGTAGCCGGCGATAAACGTCGTGACGCCCGCAATCGCGACGACGTATCCGACGATGAATACCCAGTAGCCGTACACATCCTTCGTCGAGTCGGGCTCCCCGACGTAGCGTTCGTACAACCGATACAGTTTGTGGTGAAGGTCACTGATCGAAGACATTCGAAATGTGACCGGAACACGGAAACCCACCATAATAAACCTCTGGCCATCGGACACACGACAGACATATAATTATACAGATAAACCGGCCGACAACGGTTTCAACTTTGATTTTTAGAAGAGACTGTCAGATCACCCACGATTGCTGCTTCCAGCCGTGTCTGTGATTCGAATGGGGCGCTTGAAACAGTATTACCCCAACTTGTTCGCGAACATATCACATCTTTTACCATGGTCGCCGCCCCAATCATGTCAACACACCTTGTTTTTCGGGGCCAGGGACGGTACTACGGATCGTCTTCGCCCTGCGTCGATAGCACCACCTGTCCCTCCTTATTCCGACGGCGAACTCGCGGGCGTCGCTCTGCGATCTTCGGTCCGAAAGCGATCCGGAAGAAGCGCCGCGAGTTCAGGCACAACGACGAGTCCACCCAGTGCGGTTACGACGCCTCGCCCGCGTTCGGTTCATCCGATTACGGTCGGAGGATATCACCGCGTACTTTCAGGGAGAACGGAGACGGTCGACCGCTTCTCGATCCGTTTTGTCGACGAGTTCGATTGCGCTCGGGCTGTCGTCATCGTCCGTCGCGCGTCGATGGCAGGTCCACTACTTCAGTAACGCACCCGCGGGATGGGTCGCACAGACCGACGGTTCGTATCCCGCCGCCGAGAGTCCCGTCCCGAGCGCAAAGACCGTCTCGCCGAGCATCGCCATCGACGCCTGGCCGTTCTCGTCGGTCACGTCGCCAATCGCCTTTGCGACCTGGTCGGTCAGCAACTCCGCTTCGCGGGCGAACAGCCGCGAGGCGTACATAAACGAGAGGAGCGTCGGTTCCTCGACGACCCGCGAGAGCGCCTCCTTGCCCGCGGTCGTCAGTTGCTCCGTTTCGCCCGCGAGCACGTCCGCCGTCGAGAGTTCACCGAACGACACGTATTCGACGCGCGCTCGCGTGGGGATGGCGTCGAGTTTGTTCTCCTGTGGGCTCCCCGGCTCGAGACGGATCGGAATGCCGCCGTGAGCCTGCGCGACGACATCGCCCAACCCGGTGCCGGCCTGGACCTCTGCACCGTGGGCGACCGCTACGAGTTCGTTTCGCGAGAGCTTGCACTCGAAAACACGGTTTGCTGCGAGTGCGGTGCCGAGTGCCATCGCACCCGAGACGCCGAAGCCGGCACCCAGCGGGAGGTCGGATTCGGCCTCAACGCGGGCAACGACGCCGAGCGTCTCGAGCACGGTTTCGACCGGTTCGATGTCGATCATTTCGCCGTCGAGAATGACGATCGACTCCGATGCCTCCTCGGAGACCGGTTCGACCGTCACCGTCACCCCGTCGGTCAGCGTCAATCCGGCACCGCGCGATCCCGCTTTCGTCGGATCGTCGGCCGGGTGCGCGCTGAAAAAGCCCGTAATGTGCCCTGGTACGAACGCCGTCGCCTCCTCGCGCATTGGCGTCCCTTGCGACTCGGGGAGTATAACGTTGCGGATTCGAGCCACGCTGTGGCCCTACAGGCGGTTTTGTTACTGCTATCACACGTCTCTCGTCTTCGTTTGCACCCCCGTCCGATTCGAGACGGTCACGGTGACGAGCCTGGACTCGATCCGCCGCAGCGTCTGCCCAACTGAACTCGCAGAACAGTCCAGTTTCGCCGCGATATCCTCGTAGGTCGCCTCCCGTGGAACCTCGTAATAGCCGCACTCGTAGGCGGTGAGCAAGACCTCGCGCTGGCGGGTCGTGAGTTCGTGAAACTGTCGACTGGCGGTGTGATCGTACTCCGTAACGGTTTCGACGGTGAGATCGGCGAGGTCGCGGGTCTCGGCGACGAGTTGCTGTACGTCCCCGCTCGGCCCCGCGACCGTCACCTGCAGCGACGAGCGCTCCGGATCGACGAACTCCATCGGATACTGCACCAAGACCGCGTAATTCCGATGGGGTTCGAGAATCGCGCGGTTGAACTCGGTCGGCTGGTAGCGGAGTTGGACCATCATCGTTTGATCGGTGTCGATGATCTCGCAGTCCACCAGGCGCGGCAGGTCCTCATCGAAGGACCGACGAACCGCTGATACCTCACCCGTCACCTCGAGAAACACCGTTATCGTCCCGTCCGTAAGGATGTCTACCTCGTGGATCGCCTCGAGGGTCACCCCGTTCGCCCGAAAGCGGAGTTCCGTCGGATCGAAGTACCTTTCCCGTGGAGTGACAACATATGTCACTCTCTTCATGTAGCCAGAGGACAATAACCATTGGTAAAAACGTTCCGAAGCGAGTGAAGGCGGTGATTCGTTAAGCGTGAACAGTGAGGCGGGAGGGTTTTCGCCATGGAACAGCTAAAAATCTACCCGCCTCATCCTCCGGCCGTAACTAAATACGAACCCGTTTCTCCCGTATCAGATAGAAGACGACTAATTCCATCGATCCGTACAACACTCCTCTTACGTTGAAGGGCCCGGCGCTGTGTGCCCATCGACCGATTTCGAATACATCGTGCGTTGCTGGGATCCCTGACACTGAAGGGAAATTTCGGTCGTTCTGGATCTGACAGGAGTTCTGTGGAGATGATTGGTATAATGAAATTGTCTACGGACAGTATAATTAACCTCGATTGCTCTTTCTGCGAGGGTATGGATGAACACGACAGTAATCCACTCGAAGAGCAATCGTTCCAATCAACTCGTCGTCGCGGATTCCTGCACGGTGCTGCAGGTGCGTGCCTCCTTTCGGGGATCGGAACTGGAATAGCCACTAGTGGCGAAAGTAATGAGAGCACGGAGTCGAGTGCGGGTGAAGAACTGTGGCGAGTCGATTTCACTAATTCGGAATTCCTTCGTGGTCCTTCCTTGTCATCCGTAGCGGATGGTTCCCTCTTCGTGAGTAACCCCGATGCTGTTCATGCACTGTCCGCATCGACGGGCGACGAAGAGTGGCAATTCGGTGTCGACGACACGAGATTTCACAATCCGCCGATCGTGGTCGATGGCACCGTCTTTGCTACGACTAACGATCCCTCCGGTCAGGAAGGAGGGGACGGAAAGGGTACCTCGGTGTACGCGCTCGACGCGAACACGGGCGAACAGAAGTGGCAGTTCGACGAGTACGAGGATACAGTTGCACCGATACACGTTGCGGAGAACACCGTCTTCATCCCATCACAATTTTGCGTCTACGCGGTGGACGCGGCCACCGGAGAACAACGATGGCAGTTCGAGGTGGGCTACGGCGTAGAAACAAACCCCAGAACGGACTTCTTCGCCGAGACGGCCACCGGCACACTCTACGTCGCTGATGCTGACGGGAACGTGTTCGCCGTGGACGTGGCTACCGGCGAGGAAGAGTGGCGCGCCGACGTAGGGACTCGGGTAACGACCGGGTTGTCGGTGGTCGATGGCACGCTGTTCCTCGGGGCATTCAGCAGTGACATTGAACAGCCGACTAACTCCGAACTCCAGTACTACGTTTCCGCGCTGGACGCAGCCACCGGCGACGAACGCTGGCGATTCACGCTGAATCCGGAGCCCGGTCTCGAAAGCCCGACGCTCGAGTTCGTAACCGTGATCGACGACACGCTCTTTGCCGGGTCGGACGCGTGTTCTGACTATCCCACGTGCGCCAGTCTGTACGCCGTTGACGCGGCTTCAGGCGAAGAAAAGTGGCAATTCGAGGCCGACAATTCGGTCAATACGGTGACCGAGGCGGATGGCACGCTCTTCGTCGGAACTGCGCTTGGGAATGGCGACGACGGCGTCGTTCACGCGGTGGATGCGGAGACGGGCACGGAACTGTGGTGTTTCCTCGCCGGTAATCTGTTGCTCTCACCGATAACCGTCATCGAGGATACCCTCTTCGTCGTCAGCAGAACTGATACGGACTTTGAGGACGCTTATCGGTTGAACGCGCTGGATACGGCCACCGGCGACGAAAAGTGGAACTTCATCGCCGATAGCGACGTTGGCGGGCCGAGGTTCGCGGACGGGACCGTCTTCGTTTCAGCCGATCGCGCAACGGTGCACGCGCTGGATGCAGGTGTAGAGCGCTCGAACGAAGACGGTGGAACAGATGACGACTCGATCGAGGATAGCGGAACAGACGAGAACTCGGGCGGGAACACCGAAGACGAAGCGAACTGCTAGGACGGACGTCCGTATCGGAAACCCCGGGTTCCCAGTGTACACTCGGTGTCCTCCGGGCCGATATCCGAGCGCGATAGCCAGTCGACTTCGAAATCGCTGTCGCGGCTGTTTTTGGCGTGATAGGAACTCTCAGCGGCCGGGGAACACAACTGATAATGGATCAGTCGTAGGAGACGACTGACACGGGGACGTAATCGCTTGTGTACGTGACATCAAGGCCACGGTGGCAAGCAAAGACTACGCAAAAGCAGGCGTGAATGTTCACGAGTTCCATTGGAATTGATTCGTATATGTCAAGGGTCTCGTGAAAGTCATCTAGACCTCGGCAGGCATCCACAACCTGTTCGACATCGTTATTCGCGGTACCCCTCACTGCTGACACCAGATTCAGATTTCGTTTTGCATAGGCCGATTGATCGTCCAACGAGTCGAACTTTGACTGGGCTGATTCGATGTAATCACTATGAGCCTCGCCGAGAACGAGCGCTGCGAGCGCTGCCACTGCATCGATGGTCAGTGTTGTCTCCCATCCACGACACTCCTTGAGAAACGGAAGAGATGCCCATTCGTAGACATCCTCTGCCGTTTCGAGGAGAACGTCGTTATCAGCCGCGAACGTCGCTAATTGCATCGCTGTGAGTGCATCAGTCCAGGGCTTTGCAGTGAGTGAACTCGGTGGATCGGATGAATCAAACCTATCTTCTGCGACGAATCGTGCATATTGGAGGTAATTCGGTGCTGCTTCGGTAGCCCATGTGCGTGCCTCGTCGATCTCGCCAATGTCGAGATACGAGAGAATGATGTCTCTCGCACCGCCACGGCCACCATCGACAGTATCTGGTAGACGACCGGTCTCAGCTTTTTCGGCGTCGGCGGCCCGGTTGACGAAGTCTCGTAACTCACTCGCATCAGTCATATTCTCTGATACCGTTCATCCAAACCGGATATATCCGCCATGGTTTTCCAACTCGGAAAGTGCTTGTTCCAACGGAACATCTGACTGTGGCCAGTCCATCGATTTTGAGTAGTAGTGACACTGCTTATCCTCTCCTCTCCCTTCTTCAGCGTGATATCCGTGGGCAAATACCCGATTGAAAGCACTCTGAGGGGCGGGCTTCTGCACTGGTTGGTAGAGCAGATACAGTACGAGGAGCCAACCGTCCGTCATTCTTCAGGAACGGTCTATTAGGAAGGCTAATAGGCGCTAATAAAATCCTACAAGGTTGTAAGAGTTGATCCATCTAATACAGTAGTTGTCTGATTATATAGTGCTCATCTTCAAACAGCACTCCAGCGACGAAGGCTCCGATTTCGACACGAAAATGGAGAAATAGGAACGTTGTCGAACGTGCCTTTCAAGGGATAAAGCGACGAACCTCCTTGGTTTCAAACTGCTTCGTCTACGCAAGATCAGTGACCACAGAATCGTGGCTCCAAGCATTCACTGTCTAGCATACTGCTACAAACCAAACACGACCCGAGTGAACGGACGCAACGGCGGTGACGGAACTCGTTATCGGATCGTTCCGTCCCGTATATAAATGAGTTCGTTCGTGAAGAATTGAATCTTTGCTCGCGTACGCCGATCGTTTGCTTGCGATATGGCAGAAAATAACAGCCACAGTGCGAGCAGAGACGCATCGACACCGACGACCCGCGATCGGCGGGCGACGGCGGAAACGGAATCGACGGCGACGACACGGCGATCGCTCCTCGCGGCGACCGGCGCGACGGTCGCGGGGGCAGCGGGACTGTCCGCAACGACGACGACAGCAACGGCAGCGCCTTGGGACATCGACGTCATCGAAATCGACGAGGGACTGTTCGGGTGGAGCGCCGACGGAAGCCTCCCCGTCGCGGACGAGCTGTTCGTCTTCATCCACGGCTGGTTCGGCGATTCGACCGCCCGCAGTCAGGCCGACGACGTGCTCCAGTCGATCCAATCCGGCGGCTTCTCGCCCGACGAGAGCGTCGCCCTCGAGTGGCCCGCGAGCACGGCCAACTACTTCGGCGCGGAGGCGGACACCGAAGACGTGGGCGAAGTCGCCGCCGAGCTCGCCGAAGAGTTCTACGACGACGGCGGCGGGAACATCCGTCTCGTCGGCCACTCCCTCGGCGGACGGTGCGTACTCTGGACGGCGGACAAACTGAGCGCCGGCTACGAACTGGAGACGGTCGCTCCGTTGGGTGCAGCCGCCGACGGCTCCGAGGTTTGCGGTTCGCCGTGGAACGATGGCCTCGACAACGCCTGCGAGGTCCGCAACTACCACTCCGAGAACGACTCGACGGTCGGCGGTGCCTACGGCGGCTTCGGCGATACGGCGCTCGGAACCGAAGGCGCGGGCTGCTCGCCGGCCGCGAACTACACGGATATCGACGTCACCGCAAGCGTCGGCAGCCACCTCGCGTACCTCGGCGACTCGGCTGTCGGGTCCGATCTCGCCGATGCAATCCTGAGTGGGAGCTGTGACGGTACCGACGACGATGACGATAGCGACGATGATGACGGCGGTTGGTGGTAGCTAGTATCCCGCCGTTCGACACCTATCGTCATCGAAGACGGCGAGACGACGTCTTCCCCTGACTGACGGAGACTTTCAACCTCGTCGCCCTTACGGGCTCAGACGTTGACGATCCCGCGGGAAGAGGACCGCTTCTCGGATGTTATCGAGTCCGAGAATCGTCATGATCAGGCGCTCGCCGCCGAGTCCGAAGCCGGCGTGGGGCGGCATGCCGTACTTGAACATCTTCGTGTAGTACTCGAACTGGTCGGGGTCGAGACCCTGCTGTTCGAATCCTTCGATGAGGTGTTCGTGACGGTGCTCGCGCTGGCCGCCCGAGACGAGTTCCATGCGCGGGTGCATCAGGTCGAAGCCGGTCGAGAGTTCTTCGTCGCCGTGGTCCATGATGTAGAACGGCTTGATCTCGCTCGGCCAGTCGGTGATGAAGTAGTGACCGCCAACGTCGTCGCCGAGGGCCTTCTCACCCTCGGTCGGCAGGTCGTCGCCCCAGACGAGCTGTTCGTCGAGTTCGCCAGTGGCGTTGATGCGTTCGATGGCCTCCTCGTAGCTGAGCCGGGGGAAGTCGCCCTCCGGAACCGAAAAGTCCTCGGCGAGGCCGAGCGCCTCGAGTTCGTCGCCGCAGTTCTCGGCGACGGCCTCGTAGGCGGCCTTGACGACGCCCTCGGCGACGTCCATCGCGTCGTTCTGGTCGCAGAACGCGCCCTCGAAGTCGATCGAGGTGGCCTCGTTTAAGTGCCGCGGCGTGTTGTGTTCCTCGGCGCGGAAGATGGGACCGATCTCGAAGACGCGCTCGACGTTCGAGCCGGCGATCAGCTGCTTGAACAGCTGGGGCGACTGGTTCATGAACGCCTCCTCGCCGAAGTAGGTGATCGGGAAGAGTTCGGTGCCGCCCTCGGTTCCGGTGGCGACGATCTTCGGCGTGTTGATCTCGGTGCAGTGGAACTCGCGGAACCGCTCGCGGGCGGCGCGCAGGATCTCGGCCCGGATCTCGAAGACGGCCTGGACCTCGTCCTTGCGCAGGTCGAGCGTGCGGTTGTCGAGTCGCGTCGAGAGATCGGCGTCGACCTTGCCCGAGGGGTCGAGCGGCAGTTCGGGGTCGGCGGCGGAGATGACGTCGACCGATTCGGGAACGACTTCGACGCCCGTCGGCGCGCGCGGTTCCTCTTCGACGGCTCCGGAGACGCTCACGACGCTCTCGCGGGAGACGCCCAGCCCGGTTTCGACGAGGTCGTCGTCCATCTCGTCTTTCTCGAACTTGATCTGGATCTTTCCGGTGGCGTCTCGGAGAATCAGGAAGGCGATTCCGCCGAGGTCACGGATCTCGTGCACCCAGCCGGCGACCGTCGCGTCGTCGCCCGGCTCGGCGTCGGCAGTGTAGGTTCTGTCCTGCATACCACCCGGTTCCCGTCGCCGCAACTTAAGCGCAATCGTTCCGACCCGCCGTCCGGGGTGTGACGGTCGGCGGCGAGAGGTCGCGTCCCCGATCCTGCCGACGGTTCACGCTCCCGCAGTTACCGTTCGCGGACCGTCATCGGGATTTCGTCCTTCGGGCGCGCGGTGATCGTCGCCATCAGATCGAGTTCGGTGCCCGGAACGAGTTCGAGGTGGTAGTCCTGGTAGATCGTCGCGAGCAGCAGTCGGGCTTCGAGCATCGCGAAGCGATCGCCGATACACCGGCGGGGGCCGGCCGCGAACGGGAAGTACGCGAGTTTGGGGAGTGACTGCTTCAGATCGTCGGTCCAGCGCGCCGGCCGGAAGGCGAGCGGGTCGTCGTACCACCGCGGGTCGCGGTGGACCACCCACTGGTGCATGCGGACCGTCGCGCCGGGTTCGATCTCGTAGCCGCCGATGATGTCCGGCTTGGCCGGTTCGCGGACGATGCCCGGCACCGGCGGGTACAGCCGCATCGATTCCTCGACGACCTGTTCCGTGTACGTGAGGTCGTCCAGATCCGCCATCGTCGGCGTCTCGCCGCCGAGCACGTCGTCGAGTTCGTCGACGAGGCGCTCCTCGGCCGCCGGGTTCGTCGCGAGGAGGTACGCCGTAAACGTCAGCGAGAGCGCCGTCGTCTCGTGACCGGCGAGCAGCAGCGTCACGACCTCGTCGCGGATCTGCTCGTCCGAGAGTTTGGTCCCGTCCTCGTCGGTCACCTCGAGTAACTTCGAGATCACGTCCCGGTCGGTCGGGTTCGCCCGCCGCTCCTCGATCATCCGATAGACGACGGCGTCGAGAGACTCCCGTGCGCGCTGAATGCGCCGTCGCGAGGGCGTCGGCACCCGCGGCGGGAGCATCATGTGCGAGAGACTCTCGGTCGCCAGCATGAACTCGTCGAGCGCCGAGCCGACGGTCTCGACATCGTCGTCGATATCGACGCCGAACAGGGCCCGGGCGACGATCTTCAGCGTGACCTCCATCATGTCCTCGTGGAACGGACGGGTCTCGCCCTCGTTCCACGTCTCGCGTTTCTCCTCGGTGAACTCGGTCATCATCGAGGCGTACTCCTCGATGCGATCGGGCCTGAACGCGGGCTGGATGAGGTGGCGATTGCGACGCCAGACCGCTCCTTCGCTGTTCAAAATCCCGTTGCCCGTCGCCGGCCCCAGAACGTTCTGGAACCGGGCGCCCTTGACGTAGTGCTGGTTGTTCTGCACGAGCACCTGCTCGATATAGTCGGGGTGGTTGAGTTGATAGACCGGTCCGGTCGGGTCCTCCCAGTAGGCGATATCACCGTACTCGCGGGCCGTCTCCGTCATGAACTCGTAGGGATGGCGGAGAAACGCGAGTTGATTGCCGACGAGCGGGAGGCCGTCGGGGCCTGGAGGGTGGTCGTCCGTGACCGCGGATGGTTCGCTGCTCATCTGTATCGTACACAACGAGCCCACCGCGCCTATGCCTGCGCCCGAGCATGCTCGGTGTACTTATGGACGGGCCAAGATGAGTCACGTATGCCTGTCCACCGACGGACGAGCGCGGTTCGACGCGATATCCGAGCGACGGGGACCGACCGCATCCGATATACTCCCGTCTCGAAAGCCGTCTCAGAATCCGTCTTGGAAGCCGGTGTCCGAGTATCTCGGAGGAACCACCCATGAGATACGCGACGGTCACGCTCTCCTGGAACGACGGCCACCCCGACCCCAGTGACGGACCCCTCGGTCGCAGCGAGGCCATCTCGATCGAGGCGATTCGGTACCTCAATCCCGTCTCCGAAGACGACGACCGATACGTCGAACTGCTCGAACTCCGAGGCGACCTCGAGCGCGCCCGGACGCTGCTCGAGGCGACACCGGAAGCCCTCGAATTCGACATCGCCGGCGACGGCACGCACGGCGTCGCCTACGTCCAGCGTCGGACCGTCGGCCCCGTCGGCGACCTCCTGTCGATCCTGCGGACTCACGAACTCGTCGTCGACTGGCCGCTGTCCGTCGTCGACGCAGGAAGCGGACGCGCCCTCGAACTCACGGTCATCGGCACGGATCGGGCGATCCAACGCGCGGCCGCGGATCTCCCCGACGGCGTCGCCCTCGATGTCCGGCGGCTCGGCGACTACGACCCGAACCCGGATCGCGACACCCGACCACGCGGGGCACCCGGTGGGTCCCCCGTCCTCACCGACCGCCAGCGAGAACTCTTCGAACTAGCGTGGAACGAGGGCTACTACGAGGTTCCCCGACAGACGACACAGCGCGACCTCGCCGACGAACTCGACCTCGCCGCGGGAACCGTCGGCGAACACATCCAGCGGATCGAATCGAAGTTAGCTGCCGCGTACGCCCGACCGAGACGACAGTAAGCCCCATCCGTCACGTTCGGTCAGCCCACTCCGATCCCGTTTTTGCCGTTCGAACCCAACCGCCACAGTATGTCTGGGATGGCTGAACTCGAGCGGCTCGCAGCCGACCTTCGAACCGCGGAGACCGCGGTCGCGTTCACCGGCGCGGGGATCTCTGCGCCTTCGGGCGTGCCGACCTTCCGCGGCGACGACGGCGTCTGGGAGGCGTTCGACGAGGGACAGTTCACTTACGATCGGTTCCAGCGCGACCCTGCCGGGTTCTGGGCGGATCGAGTCGAACTCCACCGAACGATGTTCGGCGAGGAATACGACCCAAACGCGGCCCACGACGCCCTCGCCGAACTGAACCGCAACGAGCATCTCGAGGCGATTGTCACGCAGAATACCGACGGCTTACACGCGAAAGCGGCGGCCGATGCTGGGGGAGACGACGGCGATCACGACAGCAGCAGTGACGGCGGTGAGAGCGCCGAAGCGGCCGCCGAGTTCGGCGCGCGCGAGACGATTCTCGAACTCCACGGCAACGCGCGACGGGTTCGGTGTTCCGATTGCGGGCGTCGGGAGCCGATGGAGCCGATCGTCGAGCGGGCCGAAGACGGTGAACTCCCGCCGACGTGCGACTGTGGCGGCACTTACAAGCCGGACGTGGTGCTTTTCGGCGAACGACTACCGGAGACGGTCCTCCAGCGGTCGCGGTCGCTCGCCCGCGAGAGCGACGTGTTTCTGGCCATCGGCTCCTCGCTGGTCGTCGAACCGGCGGCGTCGCTGCCGCGGATCGCGGCTTCGAACGGGGCGACGGTGGGGATCATCAACCTCGAGTCGACGCCGGTCGACAGCGCGGCGGACAGCTGTTTACGGGAGGGCGTAACGACGGCGTTGCCACGGTTACAGGAACTGGTCGAGTTGTCGGGGTCCGTACAGGGGTCAGCGTAAGCGACGAAACCGAGGATCGATGAGCAGTAGTTGGCAATCCGGTTTTGGTATTCAGAACCGGGTACGAAACTGAAGCATCCGATTCGATAACTACGTGCGCTTATTGAGCGTCGTAGATTCTCTCAGATACGCGTGACATCTACGGAAGGATACTGACTACAGAGCGCATATCGTCACGGAGAGGAATAGATAATCGATTTCAACCGGGTTTTCAGATAAGCGAAGTTTTCTTCGGTCTCGAGCGGAGCAAGTTCTATCTGAGCCGAAAGACCAGGCGAAACTCGTACCAAAGGTTCGACCGATGGTGGCGCATTTTTTCACTCACCGAGCAGTCACCGTCTGCATGGACCCGACCGAATTTCTTCAGGGAAGTACAGTCAGGATATCGGAGGAAACATATGCAGTCTGCCGGACCGATCAGGGCCATCTCGCTGCGTTTGCAACCATCGAGGACGAAACTGAGACGACAGTGGTCGTCGAACACGATGATGTCAGTAGCATCGATGCCAGTGCGGTCGAGTCCGGGTGGAAACGCCTGACGTTCGAGATGAATTTGCCGTTCGAACTCGTTGGATTTCTGGCGACAGTTGCGACAGCGCTTGCTGAGACAGATGTCTCGGTATTTGTCCTCTCGTCGTACACGACTGACCACGTATTCGTAAAAGAGAACAACCTCGATGCTGCTGTCCCGCAACTTGAACAATTGGGTTGTGACGTCACTAACTAATAGCGACCATTAGTGAACCAAACGGTACCTTTACACTGAACTCACCCTCTACAGTTAGCGCGCTGTTCTTGACAGGTACCGGTGGGATAAATTGTTGCTCCGGTAACTACTCGACCTATACTGAACAGGAGTTCCAGCGCGAACTCTGAATAACGAAACCGTACTCCATCTACTGTTCGGATTAGGCGTCTGACGCCGCTTCCACCGTCTCGCGAACCGCCTCGACGCCCTCGTCGTGAGCGAGGTCGCCGACGACGATCACGTCCGCGTACCGGGCCATCGAGTGGGCCGACTCGTAGTCGTGGATGCCGCCGCCGTAGAACAGCGTCGCGTCGTCGACCGCGTCCCCGGCGGCCTGGACGACGTTCTCGTCACCGAGCATCCCTGAATACTCGACGTAGACGATTTCCTGGCCGAACATCCGCTCGGCGACCTCGGCGTACGCGCCGACGTCCTCGGCCGAGAGATCGCAGTCAGCCTCGGTGTAGGTGGCCACGTCAGCCTCGGGGTTCATCACGATGTACGCCTCGGTCGTCGTCCGGTCCCAGTCGAGGCCATTGTCGAGGCGAACCCACTCCTTGTGCGCACCGGTGATCCAGAACGGCGACCCGGCATTGAAGACCGTCGGGATAAGGTAACCCTCGAGCGCCCGATTGTCGATGACCACGTCGGGACTCGACGGCTCCTGATAGAGCGGCACGTCGTGTTCGGCACACGCCTCGACGACGGCTTCCATGTTCTCCTCGGTGATACCCATCGTCCCGCCGACTTCGATCGCATCGGTGCCGGTCGCGCAGAGATCGCCGTAGGTAACACCCTCGGGGAGGTCCTTATCGGGATCGATCTTGAGAATGTGGTTCCACTCGTCCCAGGGTGGAGCAGTAGTCATACCGCCCCGTTTCCCGAGAGTCGGGAAAAACGCTACGAAACGGTCAAGGCGCGGCGAATGCTGGTACGCGAGACCGTACCGCAGCCGCCCGATACCCACTATAGTAGTCACCGCAAGTCACTACACCCTGAATCGAACGACGGCTACGGGATCGACGTGTGACCCGTTGCAGTTGGTCCTCTACTCAGATCCCTTGGCTCATCAGGTGACTGCGCAACACGTCCGCCTCCTTGTTCCCCGTCCCCGTATTGAGGATGACGACCGTCTCGTCGCCGCTGAACTCGCCGCGCTCTGCGAGTTCCCACGCGCCACTGGCCGCCGCCGCGGCGGTCGGAACCATCTCGAGGCCTTCGTGCTGGGCGACCTGCGTCGCCGCGTCCAGAATCTCCGTGTCGTCCGTCGCCACCGCGCCGCCGTCGCTCTCGCGGATCGCCTCGAGGATCCACGAACTCGCGCCGGGATCGGGAATTTCGATCCCGCCGCAGATCGTATCCGGCGTCTCGACCGGTTCGTGTTCATCCCAGCCCTCGTTGTAGGCCTCGACGATCGGCGCACAGCCCGCCGACTGGGCCGCGTAGAAGCCGGGGAGTTCATCGGTGAGTCCGAGTTCGGTGAACTCCTGGGCGGCCTTGTACATGCCGACGAGGCCGACGCCCCCGCCGGTGGGGTAACAGATCGCGTCGGGAACCTCCCAGTCCAGTTGTTCCACGAGTTCGTAGTACATCGTCTTCTTGCCCTCGTGGCGGTAGGGGGTGACGAACGTCTGAAGGGGGTACCACTCGTCGTGGTCGGCGAGGCCTTCCTCGAAGGCGGCACCGGCGGCGTCGATCCGGCCGCCCACGACGTTCATGTCGCCGCCGTGGACGTTGACCATCGCCTTGTTCGTAAAGCCGGAGCGCGAGGGCAGATAGATGTGAGAGTCGAGTCCGGCGCGGCCGGCGTAGGCCGAGGCCGACTGGCCGGCGTTGCCCGCGGAGGCCAGAGCTACGTCGGTCGCGCCGTGTCGCAGTGCGGCGGTGACGGCGAGGGTCTGGCCGCGGTCCTTGAACGTTCCCGTCGGATTCCGGCCCTCGTCTTTGATGAGCACGCGTTCGACGCCCATCTCGTCCGCCAGTTTCGGGCAGTCGACGAGCGGCGTCGCGCCCTCGTCCATCGAGACGGCACCATTGCGGGTGAACGGCAGCAGTTCCTCGTAGCGCCACAGCGACTCGAAGGGACGCGAGGCGACCGTCTCGCGATCGAGTGTAGCGCCGAGAGCGTCGTAGTCGTAGGTCGGATCGAGGATGCCGTCGCAGTCGGCGTTGGGACACCGGTGGGTCGCCTCGTCGGGGTCAAAATGGGTGCCACAGTCGCGACAGTCGAGGCCGGTAAAGGCGGCCGTCGTTTCGATACCGGTGTCCGTCCCCGCATTGCCGTCCGTGGCTGGCTTCCCGTCCGTCTCTGCATCCGAATCGCGATCGGGGTCCGTCTCAGTCGTCATACTCAAGCGTTCGGCGCGTGAGACTAATGGCTTTCCCGTCCGGCGATGGAAGTGCGCAGTGAACTCGCAAACGCTGGATCAGTGTGAGAACGGTGGTTTCGTGTGGCCTATTCGGCAGCCACAAGTACAAAGTGCGATTAGAGCGACATCAGCGATCGAGTATCGCGGCGGCGCGACTCAGTTGTCGCCGGTTTTCGACTGCCACTCGTAGTCACGTCGCTTTGCCGACTTGCCGAAGCCACACGAGGAACAAACCTTCTTTTTCGTGTGGTAGGACTTCTCTCCGCAGCGACGACACTTGGTGTGGGTCGTCTTGTTCTTCTTTCCTTGGCTCGGGGTTCCTGCACCAGTCATGGAGTGATCGAAACGACGTTATCGCCGCGTATAATGGTTGTGTCTTCGACCGACTCCGCAGTTGCCGTATCGGTTTCGTCACTGTCGGCTGCGTTCGTCGCATCCTCGAGGACGAGGTTCATATGCTGGTCGTAGCCGCCGAGTTCACCAACGTACTCGTCGCCACTCTTGAGTCGTACCGTAACTCGTTCGCCGAGTGACGCCTCGAGAACGTCAAGCGGTCGTCCACTCATACGAAAGAGCGCAGGTGATGGACACTTAATCGTACCGGTCCGAATCCGTCTTTCTCGCGTTCGAAACACCATCCAGGTAGCGCTGTTACGGACGATTCTCTTTCTGCGCCAGTACGAACGCAAATATAATTCCAACCACGTTGTATCCAATCTCGATGGATGTTTTATATATTGGCGATGAGACTCGCCACGAGACGGAGAACGGTTTTGTTCGGCGCTGGTACCGGAGCATCCGTCGCGCTCTCCGGCTGCGGGTTGGTAGCGAACTCCGCTCGAGAAGTCGACCTGCGGAGCATCGTCGTCCGTAACTTGCATCGTGACGACCGCATCGTCGAGTACGATCCGGACGAAGGTCGAAGACGAACGGGACCGGGAAAAAGCGGCTCCCACATCCAACGCTCCCGATAGGAGAGCGTGTCACTGGTTCGAGATTCGGATCACGGCGGCCGGCGAGTTCGGCGTCTGGCTGAACGCCGATTGGTGGGGAAGAGTCCGGTCTCGGCGACGGATTCGGCGTCTGCTTCGGGGCCGGACTGGCGAGCTACCGTGAGTCGCGGCCGTCTAGAGACGACTCCGCCGGCACGCCGTTCTCTGTCCGATCCAAACCGCTAAGTGGACACTCGTTGAGGGGCCGACCATGGGTGACAAGAAGTTCACGATCCTCGAGTTACACATCGACGGCGACCAGTTCGCACCGGGCGCGATCAGCAACGCGCTCCCCTTTGGCGATTCCGAACCAGAGCACGAACCCGGACCCGCGGACGTAGACGAGGCGAGGGAACGCGAAGAAGCTGCGGCCGCCGGGGACGAGCCGGACGAGGGCGACGGCGGCTCGAGTTCGAACGTCGTCGGTGCACTCGTTGCACTCGCGTTGCTTGTCGCCGCCGGTGTTGCGGTCAAGAAGTACCGCAGCGACGATGCGACGGAACCGGAGTACGAGACGGAGACGGAACCCGACATCGTCGTCAACTGAACGTCAACTGAACGTCAACTGAACGTCAACTGAACGCCAACTGAGCGGACCGAGCCGAACGCTTTTGCGCCTGCCACTCGTACTGACTCCCGTGAATCTTTATCGTAGTGCCCGGACCGTCGCCGGCGCATCCGGGACCGGGGACGGTGTGATCGATTGGCAGTCCGCGGCCGACGCTGCGAAGGCAGCGACGGAACCCGGTTCGCTCTCACTCGACCCCGGCGAGCGAGAGGGCTACGCCCGCGACGTTCGAGAGGCCCGAAGCGCCGTGCAGACGGCCGCCGACGTCGAGTTCGACGTGCCAGAAACCATCGAGATCCAGAACCGCCATCACTGGATCGACGCCAACGTCGCCACCTTCGAGCGCGTGATGGGAACGCTCGAAACCCATACCGAGACGTTCCCCGGCGTTGCTCGGACGATCAACACGGGGACGATGACCGTTCTTCTTGCCTTTCTCGGCCGCAACGTTCTGGGTCAGTACGACCCGCTCTTGCTCGCGGAGACGCCCGCCGACGACCACGCGCTGTACTTCGTCCGGCCGAACATCCTTAACGCCGCCGACGTACTCGATGTCGATTCGGATCGGTTCCGGCGCTGGATCGCCTTCCACGAGGTGACCCACGCCGCCGAGTTCGGCGCCGCGCCGTGGCTCTCCGACCACCTCGAGGCGCGCATGGAATCGGGCATCGCCGCCCTCTCGGACGGCTCGTTCAACCGCGACGCGTTCCGCGACCTCGATGCCGCGATGACCGTCGTCGAGGGCTACGCCGAACTCTTGATGGACCACGCCTTCGACGACGAGTACGCGGATCTTCGGCGCAAACTCGACGCTCGCCGGCAGGGTCGCGGACCGCTGCAGAAACTCTTCCGGCGACTCCTCGGCCTCGGCCTCAAACAGCGCCAGTACGAACGCGGCAAGCAGTTCTTCGAGCACGTCATCGCCGTTCGCGACCTCGAAACGGCCAGCCTGGTCTGGGACCGGCCCGAGAACCTGCCGACCCACGACGAACTCGATTCGCCGGGGCTGTGGATTCAGCGGGTCGAACGCTGAGTCGAGTGGCACTCGAATGCCGGGACGACGCCGGCTATCGCACAATCCAGTGAAGATACCACAACAGGACGCTTCCGGCTACCAGACACCCGAGAATCACCACTCCAGCGGTCAGCAGCGATGCGTCGCCCTGTAACGCCATCATGCCGCCCGACAGTCCCACTAGCAGGACGAACGCGGCGCCGAGCTGTCTGAGCCGGCGCTGATTCCGATCGCTCGAATCGGAGCGCGGTCCGCGTCGACGGCTCATATCTCGTCCGCGGTACTCACGTGCATCGACACGAATTCCCACTCGCGTTCGGTCGTTTCCGTTTCTGTCTCCGCGTCCGCCTCACGCTCGGACTCAACCTCGCGTTCGGTCCCCGTAGGCGCTCCGTCCGTCTCGGTATCGCCCGTCGCCGAGTTCACAATCAGCGTGCCGCTCCAGCGCGTCTCGAACTGTCGGCGCTTGCCGGTTTCAGTGTCCGTCCACGTCATCGTGACCTCGTCGGCGAACGTCGCACAGGAATCGTGTTCGGAGACGACGAGGTGTGAACTCTCGATCGTCCACTCCGCGGTCGTTTCGGTCTGCTCCCGGAGGGCAGCCCCGATGTCGTCGTGACCGAACAGCGCCTCGCTGATGGCGAACTTGACCGTGGAATCGCTCCGCCGAAAGTACGGAACGAGCGGGTCACCGTTACGAAGCGCGTCGTAGTAGTCTCGGATCGTGGCCTCAGCGCGCGCGGTCATGTCTCGTCTCGTCCTGTCGAAGGCCGGTCTCAAAGGCGCATCGGACGCGACCGCGGGGCATCCGCCGCCGGCGCTGACGACCCGTCAAACTACATAAACCCGCGGTCGACCTCGTCCGTTTCGATCAACTCGTCGAGTTCGGCGTGGAGCAACTCGTCGGCTTCTTCGAAGCGGTCCGCGAGGTCGTCGAGTTCGTCCGGGCGGTCGTACTGGTCGTACGCCATCGGACCGAACGCGGGGCTCTCCAGGGCGTCCATGACGTCGTCGAAGAGGTCTTGCGGTCGGGTTGGAGCGTCCGAGTGCGTCTCGAGAACGGTCTGGAGGCGTTTCGAGACGGTTTCGGCCTGGTCCTCGTCCTCGGGTGGCGACTGGACGGCGAAGCGGCCGCCAGTGTCCGATCGGGGCATGAACGAGCCGATCTCGTCGTCGAGACTGCGGGCGACTCGTGTCCCGACACCGCGGACCTCGTAGGGGTTTTTCGCGTACGTCTTGAGAAAGAAGACGCCGGCGCGGGGGTGCGCGAGGTACATGTCTTCGCCGACGCCGCCGTCCCGGTCGCCGGCGACTGCACGCCAGTCTTCGGGGTTGACGTTCCGTTCGGTGACATCCTCGAGTATGTCCTGCCACTCGCGAATCCGCATGGAGTACCGTTGGAACGCCGGGCGAATGAACGTATCGGTCCCGGTGACTACCGAGGATCAAAAGGAATACAGTGACGCCCCCGCCAGAGCACGTAACGACTTGGCATGGACGAGATACCCGCTCGCGTTCGCGCGGTCATCGAACTGTTTCGTGTGCGACCGATCTCGAGTTCACTGCTCTCGGTCGTTCCGGCCGTCCTCGCAGTCGGCCAACTCTGGAATAGCTACGTCAACGACGTGTCCCCGCTCATCGCGATCGGATTCACGCTCGCGATGCTCGGATTCGCCGTCGTTGCGATGGGACACCACGTGGCCGCGTATCGGCTCTGGAAACTCGAATCGAGCGTCGAGCGACAACGCGGTTCCAGAGACCCGTTCTGAGAGGCGAGCCGGGCGTGGTCGGGGCCGCACTGTCCGATCCTCCATCCGAACCCCCCCACCGCGATCGCGACCGATAGCGTTTTTGGCCGTTCGGCCCCTGATAGGTAGCCGTGCACGTACGCGGAACTGTCGCGGGCGATGTCGAGGTGCGGACAGTGTCGACGAGCTACGGCGAGAGCGAACTCGCCGAGGTCCCGGTTCGACTCGCCGTCGAAAGCGACCGTCTCGGCGACGTAACGGCGACCACCTCGCCGTTCGATGCTGTTGAGACGGAGACCGATGGCGGGACGCTCAGCGACGGTGCCGCTCGCGCAGCCGACTCGACCACGATCACCCTCTGGAACAAGTGGACCGAATCCGCCGAACTGCTCGAACCCGGGATGGAACTGCTCGTCACCGACGCCGAGGAAGACGAGTTCAGGGGCGAACAGCGGTACGCGACGACCGGCGATTCCTACGTCGTCGTCGCGCCGAGTTTCCACGTTAACGTGACGGCGATCCGCAACTGGGTGGAGTGTCCGCGCCTCTACTATCTGAACAAGCTCTCGGGTGTTCCGCTCAACTACCCGGTCGTGAAGGGGACGCTCGTCCACGAGGTTTTCGGCGACCTGTTGCGCGGGCGCGACCTGGAGGAGTCGATCGACGCCCGCGTGGAAGAGCGCGGTCTCGAACTCGGGTTGCTCGGCGAGACGGCCGACGCGGTCGCCGAGGACGTTCGCGAGAACGCGAAGGCGATCGAGGGCTGGCTCGAGCAGGGGCGGCTGACAGAAGAGGAGAGGGCGACAGCCGCCGACAACTCGGAGCGGGCGTTTACGCCCGCGGAGAGTAGCTGGCGGTCCGAGCAACTCCTCATCAGCGAGACCTTCGGCATCCGCGGTCGCGCCGACGCCATCCGCCGCGGCGCGCCCGTCGAACTCAAGACCGGGAAGAACCTGAAAAAGGAACCCCGCTTCAAGGACAAAGTGCAGGCCGCCTGCTACGCGCTCTTGCTCGAGGAACACGGCGGCGATGTCGACACCGGCACCCTCCTCTACACCAAGAACTCGGCGCTCGACCGCAACGAAGAGACCGGCGATCTCACCCCCGCAAAGGAGTTCTCGATGGGCGACGGCCTCCTCAAGTTCGTCGTCCGCTTGCGCAACGAACTCGCCGCGATGGAGGTCGCGGGCGACGTCCCGACCGGCTACGAGGGATCGGCAAAGTGCGAGTACTGCTTCGAGCAGGACACCTGCATGGTCGTCTCGGGTCGCCTCGACCAGGAATCCAAGGCCGGCCAGATCGGGCAGGCGCTCCCTGCCGAGGAGCGCGAGTACTTCGAGCGCTTTTCCCGCGCGATCGAAGCCGAGCGCCGCGCGGTCCACCGCGAGTTCGCCAAACTCTGGGAGCAAGACGCACGGGAGCGGGCCGACGACGACCGCGCGCTGATCGATCTCGCGTTCGTCGAGAGCACCGAACTCGCGGAAGGCCGCTGGGAACTCCGGGCGCGCCGGCCAGGCGGTGCGACATCGAAACTCCGGGAAGGCGACCTGGTGCTCGCGAGCGACGGCCACCCGGTTCGCGGCAGCGCCGAACTCGCCCGCATCGAACGGCTGGACGAGGACGAACTCGTTCTCACGGCGGACGAACCGGTCGAAGTCACCAGGCTGGACGTCTATCCCTCCGAACTCACGACCGATCGGCTCCTCGCCGCGTTACACGATGCGCTCCTGAAAGGGGACGAGCGCCGGAAGGACGTGCTGTTCGATCGCGCCGAGCCCGCGTTCGAGCCGCTCGAAGAGACGTTCATCCCGAACAACGACGCGCAGGACGAGGCCGTGCGGAAGGCCGTCGGTGCGGACGACTGCGCGCTGATCCACGGGCCGCCCGGGACCGGCAAGACCTACACGATTGCACGCGCGATCCGCGCGATGGTCGAACGCGGGGAGCGCGTCCTTCTCTCGGCGTTTACGAACCGCGCGGTCGATAACGCCTTAGAGGCGCTGCTCGACCAGCTCGAGGGAGAGATCGGGGAAGATAGCGTTGCGTCTCCGGCGCAACGAAACGGAGACGGCGAAGCCGTTGACGTCGTCCGCGTCGGCTCCGAAAGCGGCGTCCGCGAGGACATGCAACCATACCGGCTCGACCGAGCGGGTGAACCCGGCGAGCGCGCCGCCACGCTGCAGAACGCACAGGTCGTCGCGGCGACGACCGCGACCTGCGGCTCGCGAGTCATGAAGGAGCAGCGCTTCGACGCGGCGCTGGTCGACGAGGCCGCACAGCTCACCGAGCCCGGCACGCACGCGGCGATCAACCTCGCGGATTGGTTCGTTCTGGTCGGCGACCACGAGCAGTTGCCGCCGGTCGTCCAGTCCGAGGGAAGGACACGACGCGTCTCGAGCGGTGCGAACGGTGACGAGCCGCGCGCGGCGGACCTCACCGAATCGCTGTTCGAACGGCTCGTCGATCTCTACCCCGGGGCGGGCGTCATGCTCACCAAGCAGTACCGAATGAACCAGCGCATCCAGGCGTTCGCCTCGCAGGAGTTCTACGACGGCGAGCTCCGCCCTGCGACCGGCGACGTTGCGGGACGGACGCTCGACGACCTCTCGGGCGTCACTCGCGACGACTTGCCGACCGAACTCCGGGGTGCCGTCACGTTCGTCGATGTCGACGGCGACGGCAGTCGGTACACGGACAGCGAGGAAGCGGCCCGCATCGCGGAGATGGTCGAAGAGTTCCGGGCGGCCGGCCTCTCTCCTGCGGATATCGGTGTTATCGCGCCGTTTCGAGCGCAGGTCTCGGAGCTGTCGAAGCACGTGCCGGCGGAGGTTGCGGTCGATACGGTCGACCGGTTCCAGGGCTCCAGCCAGGAGGTCATCATCGTCTCCTTCACCGCGACGGATTCGCTCGAGGGGCCGATCTTCGATGACTACCGGCGGATCAACGTCGCGCTGACGCGTCCGAAGCGCGCGCTCGTCCTCGTCGGCGACGCGAACGCGCTCGCGACCGATCCGGTCTACTCGCGGATGCTCGAGTGGGCGCGACGCTGACGGACCGTCGTGCGAGGCGGACGGGTGCCAGCGACCTCGTTTTGAGAGCGATTTCACCCTTTTCGGTAAATCGGTAGATGCGTAGATGTGCGTAAGATCAGCCCTCCGCTAGTACACACCACGGAGTTCACATAGATATCCGGCGCTGAATTCCGGGCGTAACAGTATTTATCTATGAAAACTTCTATTAAGAGAGTGACGCTCTCCAGGATCCGCTCATCGTACGCGACTGCAGATCAGTGGCTCCGCGAACACGTCCTCGTATGGTGGCTCCTCCTTGCGATACTCCCCGGTGGGGCGTACGCGGGCGCCGAAGCACTGCTGAATGACGGATCGCCGTCCCGGGTACTGACCCTCGGCGTCCTCTTCGGCGTAACATTCGCTACAGTGACCGTCCTCTTACGACGGCTGCGGCAAGGCTGAACAACGCCTGGTGAGTGAAATACTACAGTTAGATTCACCTCATCTTTACCGCGGCTCGCGGTGTGGATCGCCCATGCCCGATCGGAGCATCCGTAACCCGGTACCTCGCCAGCGCCGGCCCAGCGCCCGCGCCGTCGTCCAACTCGTCACCGCCATCGCGCTCGTGTCTATCGCGACCGGCGTCCTCGCCATCCTCACGCAGCCAGCGCTTCAGACCGGCGGCCCGCTCGGTGCGCTCCGGTCGGTCGCCGAGTTCAGCGGCACGCTGCTCGGATTCGCCCTGCTGGTCACCGCCTGGGGGATGCGTCGGGGCTATCGGCTCGCCTACCTGGCCGCGTCGGTCCTCGTCGTCCTCGTGGCCGCCCACGGCATCGTCCAGTCGCGGCTGCTCTCGGTTCCGCTGGTCGTCCTCTCGATCGGCGGGCTCGTCGTCCTGGCCGTCACGAGCGCCCGGTTTACCCGCTCGAGTTCACTCACGCCGACGCAACTCGGTAGCCTCGTTGCGATCGTCGGCGTGTGCTGTTACGGTATCGCCGGGGCGTACACGCTTCGACACGATTTCAGCGAGTTACACACCGTGGTCGATGCGACCTACTTCACCATCGTGACGGTGAGCACGGTCGGCTACGGCGACGTGCACGCGACGAGCGAGGCCGGTCGGCTGTTCGCCGTTTCGCTGGTCCTCCTCGGGCCGGCGACCGTCGCCGTCGCCGCCGGGAGTCTGTTCGGCCCGATTCTCGAGGCGCACCTTCGACGGACCGGCCGGCGAGCGGCGGCCCGGGGTCGCTCGACCGCCTCGCGCGAGCGCATCGTCGTACTCGGGGCCGCCCAACCGGTTGCCGGCGTCGTCGACGAACTCGCGACGCGGGAGTCGTCGGCCCTCGTCGTCACGGCGGATGAGAACGCTGCGGCGGCGTTCGAGAATCGGGACGTCGACGTACTTGCCGGCGATCCGACCGACGAAGCGATTCTCGAGCGCGCTGCACTCGACGAGGCGGATGCGGTGCTGGTGGCGACGGGTGACGCTGCCGAGGATAGCTACGCCGTGCTTCTGGCACGAGAGCGTGCGGCTGTGCAAATCGTCGTCATTACCGACGAGGCGGCAGGCGGGACGCTCGAACGGGCCGGCGCGGATGTCGTTATTTCGCCCGAACAGTTGGTGACGAACGCGGCGGTCGACGCGGCGCTCGGGACGGACTCGGACGACCGTTACGCCTCGTCGGTCGCGTCGGCGGCTTCCCACAGCGGGTAGAGGTCGTCCTGAACCGGTTCCGTGATCGTCTCGTCGCCGAGCTCGAGCGCCGGTCCGGCGTCGGCTGCGGGCTCGCGAACGGTGCCGATCGATTCGGCCTCGATACCCGCCGCGGCGAGTTCGGCGAGGCAGTCCGCGACCGATTCCGACGGCACGGTCGCGAGAAGCGCCCCGGAGCCGAAGACGCGGAGCGGGTCGACGCCCGCGGCCGCACACAATCGGGCGGTCTCATCGCGGACCGGAATCGCGTCGGCGTCCACGTCAAGGCGGACGCCGGACGCGCGAGCGAGTTCGACGAGCCCGGCGGCGACGCCGCCCTCCGTCGGGTCGTGCATCGCCGTCGCGAACTCGCGGACGACCCGGGCGTCGGGAACGACGCTGATCTCGTCGAGGAACGACGCGGCTCGGTCGCAAACCGTCTCCGCATCTTCGACATCGAGTTCAGCGCCGAAGTCCGCCGCGAGGATCGCGGTGCCCTCGATGCCGGCGGCTTTCGTGACGATGACGCGGTCGCCGGGGGACGCGCCGCCGGTCGGGATGAACTCGGCGGCGGCACCCATGGCGGTCAGCGAGACGAGCGGGCGGGTTAACTGATCGACGTACTCGGAGTGGCCGCCGACGATCGACGCGCCGACTTCGCTGGCGGCGGCGTCCAGATCGGTCGTGATCGTTTCGATCGGGACGCTCTCGTCGGGAAGCAGGATAACGACGGTGAGCCAGCGCGGGTCCGCGCCCGAGGCGGCGACGTCGTTGCAGGCGACGTACACGCCGAGCGAGCCGACCTGCGACGCCGCGAGGGAGATCGGATCGGAACTGACGACGAGGTCGCCGCCGGGCCAGTCGATGGCGGCGGCGTCCTCGCCGTTTGCGGGGCCCTGCAGGATCGTTTCGTCCGCGTCGGCCCCCGTCCGATCGAAGACGTGTGCGAGCAACTCGTCCGGAGACACCTTGCCGGGCATGTCACGAACTGGGAGGATTGGGGGTTTGTACCTGTCGCTGTTCGTGGTCGACAAGGGCCCGCACGGATGGGTCCCAGCAGCGACCGCGTGACACAGCGCAGGCTGGTGTTAGGCGTCGGCTTCGGGTGCCAGCACGTCCATCGTCCGCTCGATGTCCTCTCGGTCGGCCCCGCGCGGGAAACTGACCGCGACCGAATCGACGCCCTCGACCGCCTCGTACCGGGAAACCTGCTCGCGCACCGTCTCCGGGTTGCCAGCGGCACAGAGGTCGTCCAGAATCGCCTCGTCGACGAGTTCGAGTGCGCGCTCGCGGTCGCCGTTCTGCCAGGCGTCGTGGATGTCGGGGGCTTCGTCGTACCCCTGGCGTTCGAGCGCGTCGCGGTAGAAGGTACCCATGCCGCCGATGTAGAACGCCGTGTGCTGGCGTGCGAGTTCGCGAGCGCGCTCTGCGTCGTCGAGCGCACAGCACGTGACGCCGGTCGTGACCCGCACGTCGTCGGGGTCGCGGTCGCCGAGTTCAGCGCCGCGTTCGATGTCGTCGATGCGGTCCGAGAGGCCCTCGGGCGTGAGCATGATGCCGTGCCACCCGTCGGCGAATCGACCGGCGAGTTCGACGGCCTTGGGCCCCATGCCCGTCACTTCGACGGGCGGGGTGGGGTCCGGCGGTGCAGACCGGAGCCGAAAGCCCGACAGTGTGAACTCGTCGCCGTCGTATTCGACGGGTTCGCCCGCGAGAACCTGCTTGACGATGTCGACGGTTTCTCGCGTTCGCTTGAGCGGGTTGCCGAACGCGACGCCGTGCCAGTTTTCGATCACGACGGGGCCGCTCGGCCCGAGACCGAGGCGAAAGCGGCCGTCGGAGACTTCCTGGAGCGTCGCCGCCGTCTGGCCGAGTAGCGCGGGCGAGCGCGAATAGGTGTTGACGATGCTCGTACCGACGTCGATCGTCTCGGTTCGTTCGGCGATCGCGGTCAGAACCGTCACCGCATCTCGCCCCCAGGTTTCGGGGAGCCAGGCGCAGTCGTACCCGCCGGCTTCGGCCGTCTGAGCGTACTCGACGAGCGAATCGACGCTCGGCTGGGCGGCAACCGGCAGGTGAACGTCTCTATCAGTCATCATCGTTCATAGACGAACGACTCCCTTTTGGATGTATGGGAACTGGTGGCGATAGCGAACAGGGTTTAGTTCGCGACGGGGAGCGGCCGTCCGGACGCCTTTTCGAGAAGCCACTCGCCGACAATTGCACCGACCTGTCCGATTAGCGCGGAGAGTCCCACGATGACGGCGGCGACGAAGACGACCGCCACACTCGACACGCCGCTAAACCAGAGCGGCTGCGTCAGTCCGGAGATAAACGCAAAGAGGTCGAGAACCGGCCAGAGGACTGGAAGCGCGCTCACGAGTCCGGTTCGGGCACCGACGCGGCGCGTGTCCAGTTCGCTTCTGGTAGCGAGGCCGCCGACGATCATCCCCGCGAGAAATACCGGCGTCACCGGGTGGGAGAACCCGGGTAACGATCGCCAGTAGAGGTAGACTGTAAACGGCGTTGAGGCGAGGCCAACGACGAGTGCGACGTTCCACGGCTCGTCCTCGAGTAGCGCAACGCCGTTCTGAAGACGGCTCATACGCAGATATTGACGGGAAAATAACATAAGAATCACCATCGAATTGTCGTTTCGAACAGTCCCGAAAAACGATTCGTCCGTCGGCGAGGAGCCGACGACCGATTCGACGGACCGCCACCACGAAATGTGGCCTCGTCAGCGGCGATAGAGAGCCCTCAGACCTCGCGATCCTCGCTGATCTGCGGAACGCCTTGCACGGTAATCGTCTCGCCGACGACGTACGACGATGCCGGGCTGGCGAGGAACTGGGCGACGTCCGCGATCTCTTCGACGGTACCGATGCGGCGCGCGACCGCCTCGCGGTCGATGTTCTCGGCGGAGACGCCCATTTGACTCTCGACGCCCGGCGTCGCGACGAAGCCCGGCGCGATGCAGTTGACGCGCACGTCGTCGTCGGCCCACTCGTAGGAGAGCGTCGTCGTAAGGTTGACGACCGCAGCCTTGGCCGCCCCGTAGGGGCTCATCAGCGGCGACCCGCGCTGGCCGGCGACGCTCGCGAGATTGATGACCGAACCGCCGCCGTCCTTGAGGTGCTCGGCCGCCGCGTGGGTGCAGTGGTAGGTGCCGTGGAGGTTGATATCGACGATGGTCTTCCAGCCGTTCGGCGACACGTCGTCGAAGTCGGCCATGAACGACGCGCCGGCGTTGTTCACCAGCACGTCGAGTTCACCGAACTCGTCGACGGTCGCCTCGACGAGCGCCTCGACGGCCTCGCGGTCGGTCACGTCGCATTCGACGGCCAGCGCCTCGCCGGGGCGCTCGCTTTCGGTGATCGCCGCCGCAACCGGGTCGACGTTGCCCTGCTCGCGCGAGCAGAGGACCACGTCGACCCCGTCCGCGGCGAACCGCTCGGCGATCGCCTTCCCGATGCCGGAAGAGGAGCCGGTCACGAGCGCGACGTTGCCGTCGACGCCGAATTGCGTTGTGCTCATACGCGATCACCGGACTGCCGTGAATTCGCTACCATTGTTAGCAACAGAGAACAGTAGACGGACATTGTTAATAAAAGTGGGCGAACGACCCGCACTGTTAAGTAGCGCCGCCGAGAGTCACGACTAAATGCGGCTCGAGTTCACTGCCGATGGAGCGCCTGTGGATGACAGCACCGATTCGCGGTACGAGTGCGGGCGAGCAAAGAGAGAGCGAGAGAGCGACACGAGATGAGCCGAACGACGGGGGCGTTGACACGGGTAGCACGCCGGCGGGTGGGGCGATGAGTGACGGCCCCGCCGATACCGACTCCGGCGGCAACGGACGGAGGGAGGGACCGGGCGCGGACTGGCAGGCCGTCTTCTGGGATATCGGCGGCGTCATCCTCGAACTCGAGTCCGTTCGGGCCGCTCACGCGACCGTCATCGAGGAGTTCGTCGAACGGAACGAACTCGACGTGTCGACCGTAGAGGCGGTCGAGACCTGGCGATCAGCCGTCGGCGAGTTCTTCCGCGAACGCGACGGAACCGAGTTCAGAGCGGCCCGGGACGGCTACGCGAAGGGATTCGAGGCGGTCGCGGGCGAGTCGCTTGCGACGGGGGAGTGGCGACCGGCGTTCGAGGAGACGGTCCAGTCCGCCATCGAACCGGTTCCGGGCGCCGTCGATGCGATCGAGCGACTCGCCGGACGAGACCTCCACGTCGGCGTCATCAGCGATGTCGACGATGACGCCGGCCGCGAGATGCTCGCCCGATTCGGCGTCCGCAAGCGGTTCGATTCCATTACGACCTCCGAGGAGGTCGGACGCACCAAACCCGATCCAGAAATCTTCGAGACGGCGCTCGAGAAGGCCGGCGTCGAGCCGACCCGATCGCTGATGATCGGCGATCGGTACGAACACGACGTGAAGGGTGCCGACGAGGTGGGAATGTACGGAGTCGCGTTCGGGGCTGCCGACGGGCCGGCGGTCGCCTACCGGATCACGTCGCCGCTCGAGGTGCTCGAAATCGTCGCTGACGGGATTCCTGAGAAGTGAACATTGTAAGTCTCTTTTCGCGGCGTAACTATTTTCGTTAAGAAGCACGACGGTGATCGTACCGACAATGTCGAGCGCGTCCAGCGATTCGATATCTGCACGTGTACCGGCCGCCGAGCACGACGGGTCTCCCCACAAAACTACCGCGCGAACCCCATGAGCGAATCCTACTACGAACGCCTCGTCGACGAGGACGCACTGGTCGCCTACCTCTCCGATCATCTCGAGGCCGTCGAGGACTACGAGATCAGCCGCCACCAGGAGGGCCACTCGAACGAAACCCTGTTCGTCACCTGGGGAGATCGTGAACTCGTCATCCGTCGCCCGCCGCCGGGCGAGACCGCGGACACCGCACACGACGTGTTGCGCGAGTTCCGCGTGACGGACGCCGTCGCGGACACCGCCGTTCCGGTCCCCGAACCGGTACTCGCCTGCGAGGACCACGACGTCATCGGCAGCGACTTCTACGTGATGGAGCATCTCGAGGGGAGCGTGCTCCGGGAGGACGAGCCGGCCCGATTCGCCGAACCCGAGTATCGCGAGCGGATCGGCGAAGAACTCGTCGACACGCTGGCGTCGATCCACGGCGTCAACTACGAGGCCGTCGGACTCGGCGAGTTCGGTCGGCCGGCGGGCTACACCGACCGGCAGGTCGAACGCTGGGGCCAGCAACTCATGTGGGCCTTCGAGGTGACGGCCGACGAGCGCGAGGTGCCCGCCCTCTACGAGGTCGGTTCCTGGCTGCAGGAACACGCACCCGAGTCACACCCCCACACGCTCGTCCACGGCGATTACAAGCTCGATAACGTGATGTTCGGTCCCGGCGAGCCGCCCGCGCTGATCGGCGTCTTCGACTGGGAGATGGCCACGCTCGGCGATCCGCGGGCCGACCTGGGCTGGATGCTCTCCTACTGGCGCGACGCGAAAGACCCCGAACCGGCGATCCCGGAACTCACGAACCGGTTCATGGAGCGCGAGGGGTACTCGACTCGCCGCGAACTCGTCGCACGCTGGGAGGCACAGACTGGATTCGAGTTCGAACACGAGCGATTCTACCGCGCGCTGGCGGTCTACAAACTGGCGGGGCTCGGCGAGATGTTCTTCCGGCGGTATCTCGAGGGCAACAGCGACGATCCGATGTATCCGCGGATGGAAGACCGCGTTCCGGCGCTCGCCGCGCGCGCACAGCGAATTATCGAGGGCGACGAACCGCTCTAGGGGTGACATCGGGCGGTCGTAACGGAGAGGACGGCGAATGACGGCGATCATCCCCGCCACACCATCGTACAACTGTTATCTCGATCATTTTCATCTTAACGATGGTAACTGTCGTCGGTGGAGTTAAGACGCTCCCAACCGACGACACAGTCATGTCATTCGACAGCATCGACCGCGTCGCCGTCCTCGGCGCGGGGAACATGGGCCACGGTATCACCGAAGTGACCGCCATGGGCGGCTACGAGGTCACGATGCGCGACATCGAGCAAGAACTCGTCGACGACGGGTACGAACAGATCGCCTGGAGCCTCGACAAACTCGAGGAGAAAGACCGGCTGGGCGAGTCCGCCGACGTCGTTCTCGACCGAATCAATACGACGACAGATCTCGAAGCGGCGGTCGCCGACGCGGATCTCGTCATCGAAGCCGCTCCCGAAAACCTGGAGCTAAAACACGACATTTTCAGCGATCTGGAAGAGTTCACGACCGAGGACACGCTGTTGGCGACCAACACCTCGAGCCTGCCGATTTCGGACATCGCCGAGGTCCTCGACTCCCCCGAACGGGTCCTCGGCCTGCACTTTTTCAATCCGCCGGTGAAGATGGACCTCGTCGAGGTCATCTACGGGCAGGAGACGACCGACGAGGCCGCGGACGCCGGTTACGAGTGGGTCGAGTCGATCGACAAGACGCCAATCTACGTGCGCAAGGACGTCCGCGGCTTCGTCGTCAACACCATCGTTGGCCCGTTCGGTGGCGAACCCGCCTGGATGGTCTCCGAGGGCGAGGCCACGATCCGACAGGCCGACGCGGCGATGTCCCACCAGCGGGGCTACCCCATGGGCCCGTTCGAACTCGCCGACTTGACCGGCATCGACGTGGGCTACCACGTCCGCAAGGAGGGCGGAACCGAGGTCCCGCCAATTATTGAAGAGCAGGTCGAGGCCGACGAACTCGGTCAGAAGACCGGGAAAGGCTACTACGACTACGAGGACGGCACCGGTGCCGACTACGAACCCGGCGACGGCGAGGGCTTCGACACGCTCCGCGTCGAGGCGCGCATGATAAACCGCGCCGCGTTCCTCGTCGGTGAGGGGGTTGCCACGCCCGAGGAAGTCGACACTGGCGTCCAGCTCGGCCTCGGCTTCCCCGAGGGGATCTGCCGTCGAGCAGACAAAATCGGCCTCGATACCGTCCTCGAAAAACTCGAAACGCTGCACGAAGAGACCGGTGCCGACCGGTTCGAACCACACTCGTATCTCGAGGAACTCGTTTCAGAGGGTAAAACCGGCGAGGACGCCGGCGCAGGCTTCTACGAGTACGACACTGATGCCGGCGCGCTCGACTCCTATCACAACATCAACGTCGAACTGGAGGAGGGCGTGCTGGCCGTCGAACTCGACCGCCCCTCGCGGATGAACGCCATTTCGAACGATCTCCTCGCCGAACTCGACGAGCTGCTCTCGACGGTCGACACCGACGACGTGCGCTGTGTCACCATCGAGGGCGTCGGCGACCGCGCGTTCAGCGCCGGGGCCGACATCACCGGTTTCGGCGGCGCGGACCCGACCGACGTGATGGACGTAACGCCCGCCTTCGAGACGGTCAACGACTTCCCGCGACCCGTCGTGGCCAAGATCGACGGCTACTGTCTCGGAGCCGGCCTCGAACTCGCACTCGCCTGCGACCTGCGACTCGCCACCGAACGGTCCTCCTTCGGCGCTCCCGAAATCGGGCTCGGATTGATCCCCGGCGGCGGCGGCACGCAGCGACTCCTGCGGGTGCTCGGCGAGACCCGCGCGAAAGAACTCGTCTTCCGCGGCAACCACATCGACGCCGAGCGCGCCGAAGAATGGGGGCTGGTTAATCGCGCAGTCGACCGCGACGAGTTCAGCGACGCGGTCGGGGCGTTCGTCGACGACCTGCGCACCGGCCCGCCGATCGGTCTCAAAGTGGCCAAGAAGGTGATGAACGAAGGCGAGGATGCGAGTCTCGAAGCTGCGCTCGCGATGGAGAGCCAGGGCTTCGGGCTCCTGTTTACGACCGAGGATATGCGCGAGGGGACGGCCGCCTTCGCCGAGGATCGGGAGCCCGAGTTCAGCGGCGAGTAGCGCCCGTCCGCCGTTCGACACGCAGACGGTCCGCTGTACCGATTTCCCGGTGTGCCGGCGCTGACTGCCAGCAGTCAGTCTTACTCGGCGCCGTCGCCCTCACCTAGATCCTCGTAGATCCGCGGATCGGTTTTGAACTTGAGGACGTTGTGGACCGCCGAATTTCGGACGTTCGCGATAACGTCGCCGTACTCCGTGTAGCAGTCGTGAATCCACCGCGAGACCTGCTCGCGGTTGCGGAACATCATCACCGTCTTCCACTGGTACTCGCCGTCGGAAAGGAAGAAAAACAGCGTGTGTTTGTCCTGTTTGATGTGCTCCATCGCGTCCCGCCAGCGCTCGGCAAAGTGCTCGGCGTTGAACTTGAACTCGAACAGCGCGAAGATGTAGTACTCCTCGTTCGGGATAATCGCCTCTCGGAAGACGCCTTCGTCGCGCATCCGCCGGATGGACTCGCTGACGGTGACGTGCGACACGTCGATATCGTACTCCTCATCGAGTACCGTCGTCAGTTCCCGCGAGGACAGTTGTGGATCGTTCGAGAGTTCACAGAGGATCGCGATGTCGCGGTCTTTGAACTCCCAGTTCGGTGCCTCATCGGACGTGGATTCGGATGTCATCTGTGATCGTCAGTCGGTGTCGCCGTAAGTTTGCAGTCGTCGATTCTGTGGGTACCGGCGCTGAACTCGGCTGACCGGAGTGGCTATCGAGTTCGGATTGCTGCTGTGCGGTGCCACTCGATGTCAGTCACTGCTCTGCCCGGTCGTTCGTACGATTACCGTGTTTAGTTTCCATTGTAAAGTCAGTTTGGGAACGCACAGGAGACAGAATAGTTATGGATAATCGTAATGGACAGATACCATATACTACTGTTCTATATAGGTATTTGGTGTAATTGAGAAATTACGCAGGAATATTCTAAATCGCTTCGTTCTATACCAGTATATGTCTAAATATGGTTGTTTGTGGATATAAAACACATACTCGAAATTGGTCAGGACATATATGACAGATATTCTGGTATGATATGAACGATATGAACACCAACAACCACCATCAGCGTTCATCGCCACCGGGGCGTGGCGCTGGTCGGACTCCGGAGGCGATCCGTATAGGAACGCGTCGCTGATTCTCGTGGGTCACAGTCTGTGACCGGCACCTGAATTGTCACCGCGTATTCGAGAGTGTCCCATCACGAACGGCCGGATCGTCGCGGGTCGCCTACCTTGGAACTCCCATCATCCCGGATGGCCTTACGCTGCTGCCGTGGTTTTGATCAGGAACTTCATGTCGCCCTCGAAGACGACGGTGTCGTCCTGGTTCGTCATTACCGTATCGAGGACGACGAGGCCCGCGTCGTCGCGGCTGCTCACGTCTTTCGTCTCCGTCACTTCGATGTCGAGCGAGAGGGTGTCACCGATATAGACGGGGTTCGGCAGATCCATGTAGTTCATCCCGAGGAAGGCAAATGCCGTGCGCTCGACGATGCCGGTGCGATAGACGAACCCCGTCGCCTGGACGAACGTCATCGGTCCGTGGGCGATCCGTCCCTCGAAGGGACCGTCCTCGGCGTAGTCCTCGTTCGTATGCAGTTCCGTCCAGTCGCCCGACAGCGCCGAGTGCATGACGAAATCGGCTTCCGTGACGGTTCGGCCGACACTTTCGAACTCCTGGCCCACTTCGAAGTCCTCGAAGTAGTGCGGCTCGTAACTGTATGCCATACGTAGACCTTCTAACCAACCCACAAATAGTTTACCACGCACTCGATTCGGGTGTGACACAGCGGTAGATTGATCTCGACGCTCTCCACTGCGTTCCTCACCTGTCGCCGCCACCCATGCAGTATCACTCCCTCGATTAGCGGTGGTCGTAGACCCGTTTGACCTTGCCGACCTCCGTCCGCTCGATACTCCCGGGATCGACGAGTTCGAGTTCGTCCGGCGTGAACGAGAGCACGTTTTCGAGCCGCGTGAGTATCCGATCGCGCAACTCGCGTCGCTCCACCGCTGGTTCGGTTTCGGATTCCGATTCCGAATCGGAATCGGACTCGAGTTCGTGCTCGATCGTGAGTTCCAGTCGATCGAGGGTCTCCTCTCGATAGAGGTCGATCCGGTAATAGGGTGCGACGGAATCGAACTCGAGGACCACGTCCTCGATCTCACTGGGATAGAGATTGACGCCGCGGACGATGATGAGGTCGTCCGCACGACCGGTGACGTTATCCATGCGAACCATCGTTCGCCCGCAGGCACACTCCTCGGTGGTTAGCGTCGTTAGGTCGCCGGTTCGATATCGCAGTACCGGGAGTGCCTCCTTCGAGAGGGTGGTCAACACGAGTTCACCTTCCTCGCCCTCGGGCAGTGGCTCGCCGGTGGTGGGGTCGACGACTTCGGGGTAGAAGTGGTCCTCCCAGACGTGGAGGCCGTCCTGGGCCTCGTGGCACTCGACCGAGACGCCGGGGCCGATGATCTCCGAGAGGCCGTAGATGTCGATGCCGGTGACGCCGAGGCGATCTTCGATTTCCTCGCGCATGGGGTCGGTACAGGGTTCGGCACCGAAGATAACGGTCGAGACCGGCAGGTCGGCGACGTCGATTCCCATTTCGGCGGCCGTCTCCGCGAGATACAGCGAGTACGACGGCGTGCAACTGAGCGCGTCGCTCTCTAAGTCTTGCAGGAGTTCGACCTGTCGCTGCGTCTGGCCCCCGCCGATCGGAATGACCGTCGCCCCGAGTTCCTCGATGCCGTAGTGGAGTCCGAGGCCGCCCGTAAAGAGTCCGTAGCCGTAGCCGTTCTGGACGGTATCACCCGGTTCGACCCCCGCTGCGGCGAGCGATCGGGCGACGACCTCGCTCCAGACGGCCACGTCCTCGTCGGTGTAGGAGACGATTTTCGGTTTCCCGGTCGTTCCCGAGGAAGCGTGAATCCGGCACACGTCCGCGTCGTCGACGGCGAACAAGCCGTCCGGGTACTCCGCCCGAAAGTCTTCCTTCGTCGTGAACGGTAGTTGTCGGATGTCGTCGATCGTCTGGATATCGTCGGGGGAAACGCCGGCGGCGTCGAGTTCGTCGCGGTAGAACGCGACGTTGTCGTAGGCGTGGCGGACCGTCTCTCGAAGCCGTTCGTTCTGCAGCGCTCGAATCTCCGAACGGGGGGCCGTCTCTGTCTGCGTGTGACTCATCCTCACTCCCCACTCTAGAGTCCCTCGGTAAAAATCATGGGGTATGCACACACGGATTGTGGATTGTGGTAACGATCATAGTGCGGGGAGCGAAGTGGGCGAGGGAAGCTGACAGCGGCTCGCTCGCGGGACTAACGAGGACGACCCAGGTCAGCGAGTACGAATCGGGCGCGTACCGCCACAGAACGCTTATAAAACCGCCACAAGCGGGGGTCGATTTTTATAGGGTGGTGAAATCAATTGGTGGTATGTCTCAGGGTGACACACCACAGGGGAGCAGGCGTGACGTTCTTCGAGCACTCGCGGCCGGTAGCGTCGTCGGCGTTACCGGTCTCGCCGGTTGTGTCGGAAGTCCCGACGAAGTCGGCAACGGAGACGATGAAAACTTCGATACGGTCCAATTCGGCGTCCTCGAGCCGTTTACCGGCGCGTTCTCTGACCTCGCCAAAGAACGACACCAGGGGACCGAACTCGCGATCAAGCAGATAAACGAGAGCGACGAGTTCGACTTTACGATCGAGTACGACGACTACGACACGCAACTCGACCCGGCGACGGCGACCCAGCGAGCCGATCAGGCGGTCCAATCCGACGGAGCGCAGTTCCTCACCGGCTGTATCTCGAGTTCGTCGGCGCTCGCGATCAACGACTTTGCGCGCGAGAACGAGGTCGTCTACACGCCGGGCGCGGCGGACGTGTCGATCACGGGCGAGGAGTGCAATCAGTACGTGTTCCGGTTCGAGACGAGTACGGCACAGATCGCCGAAGTGATGGCCCAGTGGACCGCCGACGAACTCGGGGATCGGATCGTCTATCACATCGCCGACTACGCGTACGGCGAGTCCGTGCTGGAGGAGGTCGAAACGCGGATGGAGTCGACCAGCGACTCCTACGAACGCGTCGGCGTGACCCGGTCGGATCAGGGGTCGAACGACTTCGAGGCGTTCATCAGCCAGATTTCGAACGAAAGCGACGAGGCGGACGCGCTCGTCGTCGGGATGACTGGGTCCGACCTGGCCATCTTCCTCTCGCAGGCGCGGTCTCGCGGCCTCCAGAACGAGATTCCGATCGTCACGACGACCGGCTCGTTCCGGTCGATCCGAACGGGGGCGGGCGACGGGGCCTACGACATCTACAGCGGCGTGCGATACGTGCCCGAACTCGAGACGGGGGACAACCGGGAATTCGTCGAGGCCTACGAGAGCGAGTACGACGGCGACGTACCGGACAACTTCTCGCGCGTGGGTTACGAGTCGGTTCGGATGGTCGCAAACGGCATCCGCGAAGCCGGCTCCCGCAATCCGACGACGGTCGCGGAGACGTTACCCGGCATGGAACACGAAACCATCTTCGGGCCGAACGAGTTCCGCGAGTGCGACCAGCAGGCGTCGAATCCGGTCTGGATGGGCGAGTGCGTCGACCCGGACTCGGGCGACCTCGCCACGGTCGAGTTACTCGAGGAGCTTCCCGGTGAGGAGGCGGCACCCGACTGTGCGGAGACGGGGTGTGATCTGTAGTATGGACCGGCGAGCCGCGCCGACTGTGAGGCCAGATCCAACGCCGCTGTCACGGGTGAACTCGATAACCAATGGCTAGTGAACTCCTGCAACTGCTGGTCGACGGGTTGACGATCGGCGTCGTGTACGTGCTGTTGGCCGCGGGGTTGTCGGTCATCTTCGGCGTGATGAACGTCATCAACTTCGCCCACGGGGAGTTGTTCGCGCTGGGTGCGTACTTCGCGTTGGCGCTTATCGCGCCGTTTGGCGGCTCGGCGTTTTTCGTCGCACTGTTCGTCGCACCGCTTCTCGTCGGGATCATCGGCGTCGGAATCGAACGCTTTACCGTGCGGCCGCTGTACGGCCGGAACCCGTTGTATCACATTCTGTTGACGTTCGGCCTCGTGCTGGTCATCAACGACCTGATTTACCTGATCTGGGAACCCGGAAGCGTCACCCTTCCGCTTCCGGCGGTGCTCTCGGGGTCGATCACCGTGCTCGACGTCACCGCCAGCGTGTACAACCTGTTCATCATCGTCTTCGGCGCGCTGATGGCGGTTGCGGTCTGGGCGATGTTCGAGTTCACGAAGTACGGACTGATCGTCCGCGCCGGGGCCCAGGATCGGCAGATGGTCCGGAATCTCGGGATCGATATCGACCGGTACTACTCGCTCGTGTTCGGGATGGGGGCAGCTTTGGCCGCGTTCGCCGGCATCATCCTCGGCGGATATCAGACGGTCAACCCGACGATGGGGATGTCCGTCATCATCCCGGCGTTCGTCATCGTCGTTCTCGGCGGGCTCGGGAGTTTCAGGGGAGCCGTCGTGGGCGGGCTCTTCGTCGGCCTCGTCCAGACTGCGCTCCGGACGTACGCGCCGATCTTCGAGGGGACGGGCATCTTCGTGCTCATGATCGGCGTGCTCCTCGTTCGGCCGCACGGCCTCTTCGGTACCGACGCCGGCGAGGAACACGCCGGCAATCTTCTCTCGGGGCCACGCGGCGGCTTTCTCGATCCACAGACCCGCACGCGGCTCGGACTCGCCATGGTCGGCCTGCTGGCACTGGTTCCCCTCGGCGCGGGAACCCTCTACTCCACCTACGCCGTGACGCTCGTGATCGAGATCATCATCTGGGGACTGTTCGCCCTCAGCCTCGACTTCGTGATGGGGTACACCGGCCTGGTGTCGCTCGGACACGCCTTATTCTACGGGCTCGGTGCCTACGCAGTCGCGCTCGGCCTGTCCCACGTGAGCCAATCCGCGTTCGTCGTCCTCGCGCTCGCGATCGTCATCTCGGCGGTGATCGCCTGGGGTATCGGCTTCCTCTCGATCCGCGTCTCGGGCGTCTACTTCGCGATGATCACGCTCGGATTCGCCGAACTGTTCTACAACCTGCTCGGCCAACTCGAGTTCACCGGCGGCTCCGACGGCCTGTTCGGCCTCTCCACCTACTACGGTCTCGCCGGAGTCGGCGTCGAACTCGACGAGATCGCCGTCTTCCTCGGCCCGGTCGCGATCACCGGTCAGTCGCTGTTTTACTACATCGCGCTGGCGGCGCTCGTCGCCTCGTTCCTCCTCACCCGACGGATGCTGAACTCGCCCTTCGGCGCGGTTCTCAAGTCCATCCGCGAGAACGAACAGCGAGCGACGTTCATCGGCTACGAGACGACCGTCTACAAACGGCGGGCGTTCGTCGTCAGCGGCGCACTGGCCGGGCTCGCCGGCGGACTCTTCACGCTTAACGCGGGCTATGCGACGCCGTCGCTCGTGGATTGGCTCAACTCCGGCGAAGTCATCGTCATGGTCATCCTCGGGGGGATGGGGACGCTATACGGGCCGGTCATCGGCTCTGGCATCTTCTTCGGCCTCGAAGAGTTGCTCACCGGCTTTACGGACCGGTGGCGACTGGTCCTCGGGACGATCTTCGTCCTATTCGTCATCCTCCTCCCGGGCGGGCTGGTCTCGCTCCCGAGCCGGCTCGCGCCGGCCCTGCTCGGAGCGCCGGGCCGAGGACCGAACCCGGAGCCGGAGCCGGAATCGAATCCGGACCCGGAACCGGCGACGGACGTCGACGACGCACACACCAGAGGTGACGATTGATGGCACTCGAATCGAGCGAATCGACCGAACCGAACGAATCGACCGATCCAACCGAGCCGAGCGACCCGATCGAAACGACCCAGCAACGCACGGACACCCCGCTGCTTCAGACCGAGAATCTGGTCAAGCGATTCGGCCAGTTCACCGCGACGGACCGCGTCGACCTGACGATCGAACGCGGCGAGTTCAGGAGCGTCATCGGGCCGAACGGGGCGGGCAAGACGACCCTGTTTAACCTCATCACCGGCGCGTTGCCCGTCACCGCAGGCGCGATCTACTTCGACGGCGCGGACATCACGGCGCTGTCGCCGTCGGCGCGGGTCCGCCGCGGCATCGGTCGCTCGTTCCAGATCTCGAACGTTTTCGGCGGACTCACCGTCCGCGAGAACGTCAGGCTGGCCATCCAGTCGGTCGCTCGCGACGAGTATACCGCCGTCGAATCGCTGTTCAAACCGACCGACCGCTACGACGAACTGAACGACCGGACCGAGGCGATCCTCGACCGCATCGGCCTCGCTCACGTCGCCGCCGAACAGGCGAACGCGCTCGCCTACGGCGACAAGCGGCGGCTCGAAATCGGCGTCGTCCTCGCGACCGATCCCGAACTCGTGCTGTTCGACGAACCGACCGCCGGCATGAGCGTCGAAGAGACCCGGGAGACGATCGACCTGCTCGAAGCGGTCCTCGTCGACCAGACGCTGTTGCTCATCGAACACGATATCGAACTCGTCATGGAACTCTCAGACCGCATCACCGTGTTGAACGGCGGGCAGATACTCGCGGAGGGAACGCCCGCGGAGATCGCCGCAAACCAGGACGTGCAAAACGCCTACCTCGGGGGGATGACCGAATGAGTGCCGACCCGCTCCTTTCGGTCGACTCGGTCGATGCCGGGTACGGTGACACGCAGGTGCTGCGCGACCTCTCGCTCTCGGTCGACGCGGGTGAAATCGTCTCGCTCGTCGGCCGCAACGGTGCCGGGAAGACGACGACGCTCCGAACGATTATGGGGATTCTCCAGCCGACGAGCGGGCACGTTACGTACAACGGTGCCGACATTTCCGCACTCGACGCGACGGAAACCGCCCGGCAGGGACTCGCACTCGTCCCGGAGGAACGCCGAATCTTTCCCGACCTGACCGTCACCGAAAACCTCGAACTGGCGGCCCACGGCGGCACGGCGGACGACTCGCTCTCCGTCGCCGAAGCCCTCGAGATGTTCGAGAACCTGCGAGAGCGCGCCGGAAACTCCGGGTCATCGCTTTCCGGTGGGGAACAACAGATGCTCGCAATCGCCCGTGCGCTCGTCAGCGGCGCGGACCTCGTCTTACTCGACGAACCGACCGAAGGACTCGCCCCCTACATCGTTCAGGACGTGATGGACATCGTCGCGGCCCTCAATGAGCGGGGCATCACCGTCCTGCTGGTCGAGCAAAACGTCCAGGTCTGTCTCGAACTCGCCGACCGCAACTACCTCGTCGACCAGGGGCAGGTCGTCTACGAGGGCACGGCCGCTGAACTCGAGGCCAACGAGGACGTTCTCGACAGATATCTCGGTGTGACCGCCTGATCTGCCCCTGTTCACCGATTAAATAGATCAGTTATCTGGCTCCAGGTCGCGACCGTATCACGGTTTGTACACCCGTCCGCGGAACGTTGCAACGCGATCGCCAGTTTCGTCGGCCTCGTCAGTGACGACGACCTCGTACTCGGCGGTGCGACCACCGTAGTGAGTCTCCTTGGCCGTTGCGGTGAGAACGGTTCCGACCTCGACGGCGTCGAGATACGAGACGTTCGTTTCGAGTGCGACCGCGGTCTCGCCGTCAGCGTTCGATGCCGCGGCGAACGCCGCATCGGCGAGCGAGTAAATCGCGCCGCCGTGTGGCGTGCCGTGGAAGTTCGTCAGATCGTCGGTGATCTCGAGTCGCGTTCGTGCGGTGCCCGCCCCGAGTTCGGCGAGCTCGATGCCGAGGGTCGCACAGTAGGGGTCGCTCTCGATCTGTCGTCTAATCGCGTTCGCGTCCGCATCTGCATCTGCGTCTCGCGGTGCCATACGCTGGCACAGCGATGCGGAAACGGAAGTAACTACCGGCGGAGCACTGATCACCCGAAGAGTTGGCCGAAAAGCGCCGCCTCGCCGCGACGGAGTCGTTCGAGGAACGCCGACTTGCTAATGTCGAGTTCGTCGGCGACGGCCTCCGAGGACGTTTCGCGCGGAATCGCGAAGTAGCCCATCGCGACCGCGGTGCGGATGCACTCTTCCTGGGCCGGCGTGAGGTCCCACCGGTGGCCGGGCGATTCTCTGGCTTCTGTTTCCAGCGGATAGACCCGTTCGAGGCGGACGCCAACGGTTTCGCCGGCCGCCGCCATGACGCCCTTGAGAACGTCGCGGCCGACGACCGCACCGGTGATCGTCGCCGCACCGTCCCGGTATCGGAGCGTTTCGATGATGAGGCCGCCGTCGATAAGTTCGTGGACGACGCACGGATGCTTCGACAGGCAGCGATAGCGGTACCGACCGTCCGTGCGAGAGACGTGCAGGTACAGGAGTCGGTCGTCGGCGTCCAGCGTCTCGACCAGTTCCTCCGACTGTACCGCCGTGAACTGTAACAGATCGTACCCGTCGCTGCGACGCTGTGGCGGTTGGGCGTCGACCTCGATTCCGGTCGCTCGCGTCGCCGCCGCGAGCGGACAGTCGTCGTTTTGCACGCGGAACTCGACCGCGAGACACTCGTCAATCATCCCCAGTACACATGATCTATTATCGGGAATATATTTAAAACCCCCGTATGTGGTGGTCAATTGCTAAGGATATAACCCGCGTCTAGTGTGATACGATGAACATCGACACGGTCAAAGAACGCGCGGGGCCGCGGGAGTTCAGCCCGGCGGACGAACTCCCGAGGGAGTACCGGGAGGCGGCGACCCGGATGATCGAGTTCCACGCCAACAGCGAGATCATGGGGGCGTACCTGGAACGGCCGTTCATCCGGCAAGCGCCGAGTATCGACCGGAAACTGGCCTTTTCCGCGAAGGTGCAAGACGAGATCGGTCACGGACAGTTGCTCTACCGCGCCGCGGAGTCCCTCGGCGTGAAGACGCGCGAGGAGATGCTCGACGATCTCGCCAACGGCGACGGGAAGTTCCTGAACTGTTTCCACTATCCGATGGAGAGTTGGGTCGAGACGCCGATGATCGCCTTTTTCGTCGACGGCGCGGCGATGCGCCGACAGGCGACGCTCCGACGAACGAGCTGGGAGCCGTACGCCCACGCGATGGACAAGGTGTGTTTCGAGGAGGGGTTCCACGTCAAACACGGCGAGGACATCCTGAGGGAACTCATGTCCGGATCGAAGAAAGAACAGCAAATGACCCAGGAGGCCTTCGAGGAGTGGTGGCCCCGCATCATCCAGTTCTTCGGGCCGACCGACGACAAGAGCACCCACCACGATTTCGCCGCCTCGGTGGGGCTGAAACAGCAGTCCAACGACGACCTGCGCAACGCCTTCCTCGATCAGTACATCCCGAAGGCGCGCAAGTACGGGCTCGAAATCCCCGACGAACCCCGGATTCGCGAGCGCGACGACGGCACCTACGCGGTCGAGGAGGACGACCTGAACTGGGACGAGTTCTTCACGATCGCGAAGAACGAGTTCGAGCCCGGCCTGGGCCAGATCAACGGGCGAAAGACCGCACAGGAAGCGGTCGACTGGGTCCGCGAAACGATCGAACGCGACGCATCCGCCGCCGGCGGCCACGCGCCGCAGGCGGCCGACTGAACATGATCTGGGAAGTCTTTCGCCAGGAGAAGACGGGTGGATATCACACCCACTGCGGCAACGTCCACGCGCCGGATCGGGAGATGGCAAAGCAGTTCGCCGCCGTCCAGCACGGCCGGCGCAAACCGACGAACAGCCTCTGGGTCGTGCCCCGGGAGGAAGTCGGCGAGATCGACGGCGAGGACGTGGTCTTCGGCGGTACCACCGATAAGAGTTACCGCTGGGCGACGACCTACAACACCACCGGAGCCGACGCCCGGGAGGTCGCCGAGTCCGAGGACGAACAGGCGACCGCCGAGAAACAGCGGGGTGACGACTGATGGCGGCCGCACCCGACGAGTTCAGCGAGCCGGACGACCTCGACGAGCGCGAGCGGACGGCGCTCGAAACGCTCTGCAAGCGTCTCGCGGACGACGAGTTCGTCCTCGCCGAGCGCTACACCGAGTGGCAGGTCCGGGCTCCCACGCTCGAGTCGGACCTCGCGCTCGCGAACAACGCGCAGGACGAATTGGGTCACGCGCGCCTCTGGTACGACGTGCTCGGCGACCTCGGCTTCGAGGAACGGGATTTGATCTACGAGCGCGACCCCGACGACTTCCGGCACAGTACGCTCGTCGAACGCCCCTTCGAGGATGGCAACTGGGCCGATCCCGTCCTCCGGTCGTACCTCTACGACGTCGCCGAGGAACTGCGACTCGAGGCGCTTGCGGACTCCTCGTACCCGAAAATCGCCGATCGTGTCGAGAAGATTCGGAGCGAAGAAGGCTACCACCGCGAACACGCTCAGAACTGGCTCGAACGCCTCGCCGACGACGAGGAGAGCCGCGAACGCTTGCAGGCGACGCTCGACGAGCTATTTGCACACGCACTCACGCTCTTCGAGCCGTGCGCGCCGCCACGCGGCGCGAACGAGGCAAGCGGCGACAAGCCGCGAGCAGTCGATTCCGGGATCGAAGCCGATATCGTCGACCTCGGTCTCCGCACCGCGACGCTCGACGAACTCGGCGAGGAGTGGCTCTCGATCGTCGTTCCGTACCTGGAATCGCTCGATCTCGCGGTTCCGATCGACGGCGACGGCGACGACGACGGCTTCGAAGTGACAGCAGCTGCACTGCCCGACGAGCGCGGCCGCGACGGCACCCACACCGACGCGTGGGCCGAGCTCTACGACGAATTCACGCACACCTATCGCGAACTCGGTCGCGACGAACCGACCGCGATCATGGACGCCCCCGAATGAGAACGAGAACGAGGACGAGAATCCAATGAGTAGCGATATTCAAGACCAAGATTCGGGTCCAGACGCGAACCTCGACCCCGACGCCGAAACTGGCGCGACGCCCTGTGCCTACACCGACTACCGGTCCGGCGAGGCCGACGGCGACCTGCCGGCGACCGGCGCGGAGGCGACCGGCCTGGAGGCCGCCGTGTGGGACGCTCTGTACGAAATCGAGGACCCGGAGATGCCGATCAGCATCGTCGACCTCGGACTGATCTACGGCGTGTACGTCGACGAGGACGGCGCCGCAACCGTCGACATGACGCTGACGTACTCCGGCTGTCCGGCCCGAGACATGCTGACGGAGGAGGTCGAAGAGGCGGCGGCCGTCGACGGCGTGGAGGAGGCGACGCTGCGTCTCGTCTGGAGTCCGGAGTGGACCGTCGAGTTCGTCACCGAACGGGGCAAGGACGACCTGCGGGAGTTCGGGTTGAGCATATGAGACGGCTGGATCCGAGCGTCACGACGAGCGGAGATGCGGCGGGTGCGGCGTGTCCCTACTGCGAGTCGACGGACACCGTCCGCGAACACCCCAAGGGTCCGTCGCTGTGCCGGTCGATGCACTACTGCAACGAGTGCGAGCAGCCGTTCGAGAAGTTCGAGTAAGGCGAGCCGGGAACGCGCCGGGCCGTCTCGACGCGTCTCGGCGTGCGCCCGGATCAAAACCTTTGGTGCTTGTTGTCGTCTATCGATATATGGGATCCACCGAATCGCTCGCCCGCGATGATCTGCGAGCGAAGCAACTGCAACGCCTCCGGGAAACCGTCGCGGACGCCGCCGAGAACGTCCCGTTCTACCGACGGAAATTCGACGACGCCGGCGTCTCGCCGTCCGAGATCGACTCGATCGAGGCTATCGAGGACCTGCCGTTTACGACGAAGGAGGACTTCCGCGCCGAGTATCCCGACGGCCTGTTCGCCGTCGATACTGCCGATATCCGACGCATTCACGCGTCCTCCGGAACCACCGGGAAACCCAAGATCGTCGGCTACACCGAGCGGGATCTCGATCTCTGGCACGAGGTGATGGCCCGCTCGCTGGCGGCGGCCGGACTCGACGACACCGATACCGTCCAGAACGCCTACGGCTACGGCCTGTTCACCGGCGGCCTCGGCTTCCACGGCGGGGCCGAGGAACTCGGCGCGGCGGTGATTCCGACGAGCAGCGGCAACACCCGGCGACAGGTCGAACTCGCGCGCGACCTGGGGAGCGACGCGCTCTGCTGTACGCCCTCCTACGCCCTCTACGTCGCCGAAACGGCCGAAGAGATGGGGATCGATCCGACGAGTCTACCGCTTTCGACGGTGCTCTACGGAGCCGAACCCTGCACGGAGCCGATGCGCGAGGCGATCGAGAACCGCCTCGGCGTCGCCGGCATCGAAAACTACGGCCTCTCGGAGATCATCGGCCCCGGCGTCGCCGTCGAGTGCCGCGAGGCCCAGGACGGCCTCCACGTCTGGGAAGACCACTTCTATCCCGAAATTATCGATCCCGCGACCGGCGAAGCGCTGCCCGAGGGCGAGGACGGTGAACTCGTGTTGACCACCCTCTCGAAGGAAGCCCTTCCCGTGTTGCGCTACCGAACCGGCGACCTGACCAGTCTTACCTACGAGGAGTGTGCCTGCGGCCGAACGATGGCGCGCATGGACGGCGTCACCGGCCGCGCCGACGATCTCCTCGTCGTCCGCGGCGTCAACTGCTACCCCAGCCAGATCGAAGCCGCCGTGCTCGAGTTCGATTCCGTCGCGCCCTACTACCGGATCGACCTCGACCGCGAGGACGGCCTCGACACGCTCGCGTTGACCGTCGAACTGGCGGCCGACTACGACGGCGACCGCGAAGCGCTCCGCGAGGAGATCCGCGAACGGTTGCACAACACCCTCTCGTTCGCGCCGGACGAACTCGAACTCGTCGCGTACGGCTCGATCGAGCGCACGGAGGTCGGGAAGGTCACGCGCGTCTACGACCACCGGTGAGGGCGGCGTGGAACCCACCGTGACCGACTGGCACCTTTATTACGGTTCGCGTGACAGTGTGGTGCATGGACACCGAAGCCTTCTTCGAGGGGATGCCCTTCGCCTCCCTCCTCGGCATCGACGTCACCGACTGCGCCGACGGCCACGCCGAAGGCGAACTCGAGATGAGCGACGAACTCTCCTGGAACGAGGACCGCTTGATGGCCCACGGCGGCGTCACGTTCACGCTCGCGGACACCGTCGGCGGCGCGGCGCTGGTCTCGGTCGTCGACCAACCGGTGCCGACGATCGACATGCGGATCGACTACCTCTCGGCCGGGACGGGCGACCTCTACGCCGAAGCGGACGTCGTCCGCTGTGGCAGCGACGTCGGCGTGGTCGACGTCGACGTGTACGCAGCTGACGACGATACGCACATCGCGGACGCCCGCGGCGTGTACAAGACGGGATAGCGGAACGGAGTTTTTCACTCACCGAAGCGCCGGCGCGACCTCGTCGCCGAGGCGGCGGACGCAGTCGATCATCGCGTCGGTGTCGGTGCCCGGGTAGTACGTCCGGAGGATGAAGTGGCTATCGTCGCCGAGCGCGTCCCGGTAGGTCTCGAGTTCAGCGACGACCTGCTCGGGCGTGCCGAATATCGCCTGTTCTTTCAGCTCCCGCTTGCGCTCCTCGTCGAGTTCGTCGACGGATTCGCCGGAGAAAATCTCCGCGTAGCGCCGCTGCAGGTAGAGGTAGCCCTCCCGCATCGCCTCCCAGGCCGCCTCGCGCGAGTCGCCCACCCAGCCGTGCTGGAGCGCGTAAATCGTGAACTCGCCGTCGATGTCTTCCTCGTCGCGAACGCGGCGGATGTCCCGGACGCGCTTGCGGACGCCCTCGACCGAGAGCGACGAGGGCGCACACCAGCCGTCGGCGGTGCGGGCGGCTCGGCGAACGGCGGGTTTGGCCGCCCCGCCGAGCATAATCGGGACCGTTTCGTCGACGGGTTTCGGCGTGATCGAGACGCCGGCCGGCACGTCGTGAAAGCCCGACTCGTAGCCGAGTTCGCCCGCGCTCCAGGCACCGCGGAGGAAGGGGACGAGGTCGGCGAGTCGCTCGCCGCGCTCCTCGCGCGGGACGCCGAAGATATCGAACTCGTGCGGGTTCGAACCGATCGCGAGGCCGAGGGTGAGCCGGTCGTCGGCGAGCAGGTCGACCGTGGCCGCGTCTTCGGCTAGCCGGATCGGGTCGTACAGCGGGCCGAGCGCGACGCAGCTGCCGATCTCGAGCCGGTCGGTTTCGGCGGCCATCGCGCCGAGCGTCGGCATCGTCCCGGAGAGGTAGTCGTCCGCGGCGAAGTGGTGTTCGGAGACCCAGGCGCTGTCGAGTCCGGCGGCCTCGATCTCGCGGGTCAGCGCGAGGATCTCGTCGTAGCGCTCGCTTGCGGTTCGCTCGTCGTCCGGCCGCTGCTGGCCGGTGAACAGTCCGGTTCCGAGTTTCATACTATCGGTATACAGGTCAGCCGTCTTAATAGTAGTTGAGGCGGTGATTCGTCGGCCTGACGACTGGGGCCCGAGACTCAGACCGGTTCGAGGCCGTGCTCCTCGCGCAGGACGTTGATGTACTTCCGGAAGCCGGATTCGAGGTCGTACTCGGGGTCGTAGCCGAGGTCAGCCTGCGCCTTGCTCATGTCCAGGTTCTGGGTCCAGGGGAGTTCGCCGTCGTCCGAGACGTCGATGTCGGCGTCGGGCATCACCGACTCGACCGCTTCGGCGGCCTCTCGGACGGTGGCGAGGACGCCGCGGACGTTGTAGACGCGCTGGGAGAGTTCGTCCGCGGGTGCGAACGCGGCCTTGCGAAACGCCTGTGCGATGTCTTCGACGTGTTGCCAGTCGACGTACTGATCGCCGTACTCGACGCTGTAGGGTTCGCCGAGCGCGGGCTTTTCGACGATGTTTGCCAGGAACGCGGAGCCGCCCGTTTCGCGGTAGGGGCCGTAGGCGACGGTCGGCCGGAGCGCGACGTGGTCGAGGCCGTAGTCCTCGTGGTAGACCCGCGCCTGGTGTTCGTTGTACTCCTTGGTCGCGCCGTAGAGCGTGTCGGGATAGACGAGTTCGGTTTCGTCGATCCACTCGGCGTCGTAGTTGTCCGGCGGTGCGTAGGCGGCCGCCGAGGAGGCCCACGCGACGCGTTCGACCTGGTCGTCGAGCGTGCGAGCGGCCTCGAAGACGTTGTTCGTCCCCAGAATGTTGACCTCGCCGGCCGCCCGCGGATTTTCGCGCGCGGTGGTCGTCAGCAGCGCCGCGAGGTGGACGATGTGCGTCGTGCCGGTTTCTTTGACCGCCCGCACGACGTCCGTGGGGTCGGAGACGTCGCCGCGGCGCACGGTCACGTCGTCCGCGACGCCGAGTCGCTCGAGGATCGTCGTATCCGTCGAGAGGTCGTAAGCCACGACATCGTGGCCGTGTTCGAGCAGGTCCCGCGCGACGTAGGACCCGATGAATCCGGTTCCGCCGGTTACCAGTACGGTCGTTTCGTCTGTCATGTATCGTGGTATGTTAGATGGGTACGTATAGCTTGGTGATTCGTCGGGTGCTGACCGATGCGATGGCTATTCGTGGAGTCCGCCGACCGAGTCGTAAAACGAGGAGGACAGGGTTGCGGCCATGTCCGCCTCGCGGTCGATCCGCACGTCGATGACGTGAGGAACGTCGGCCGCCTTCGCCTCCTCGAGAACGCCCTCCAGAGCTGCGGGCTCGGTCACGCGCCGACCGACCGCGCCGAAGGCCTCGGCGATTTTCGGAAAGTCCGTGTCGGTGAACTCGACGCCGGCGATATCGCCGTCCTCGTGTTGCATCTGTCGGACCATCCCGAGGCTGGTGTCGTTCAGGATGACGACCGTCGGCGCGACGCCGTACTCGACGGCCGTTTCGACGCTGTTCATCGTCATCGAGAAGCCGCCGTCGCCAGCGACGGCGATAACGTCCGTCTCCTCGTCCGTCGTCAGCGCCGCCGAGACTGCGGCGGGGGTCGCCCAGCCCATGCCGCCGACGCCGCCGCTGCCGAAGTAGGTGCGGACGGCCGGCGTCTGCAGGTAGTTTAGCAACCAGAACCGATTGTTTCCGGAATCGGCGGTGACGATCGTCTTCTCGTCGACGACCGACCGAATCGCCGTGACGGCGCGCTGGGGCGCGATCGGCACCGAGTCGTCGGTGCACGCGGGGGATTCGAACCACTCGCGGGCTGCCGTGGCACGTTCGATCGCCCAGTCGTTCGACGCCTCGCCGGCCTCGGCGACCGCCGCCAGGCTCTCGCTCGCGTCGCCGATGAGCCCGACGTCCGCGGGGTAGACCCACCCCGCGTTTCGCGTGTCGATATCGGCGTGAACGATCGTCTGCTCGTCGGGGCGGATGAAAGAGGGAGCCTGCCAGTTGGTGTCCATCGGATTCAGTCGACAGCCCGCGACGAACAGCGTATCGGCCTCGCTGACGACGCGATTCGCGCCCTCGTGGCCGAACGAGCCGATGACGCCGGCGGCGCGGTCGTCCGTCTCCGGGTACGTCGACTTCCCGAGATAGGACGTCACGACGGCGCAGTCGTAGGCGTCGGCGACCGCCGCGAGTTCGTCATAGGCCTGCGCGGCGTGGACGCCGTTGCCCGCGATGATGACCGGCCGCTCGGCCGCTTCCAGGGCTTCGACGGCCGCGGCCACGTCCGTCGCGGTCGGCGCGGCGTCCCAGGTTCGCGTCTGCGTTCGCGCGTCCCACGTCGCCGGCGTCGGATCGGTCGGGACCTCGTCCGTGATCGCGTCGCCGTCGAGGATCACCGCCGTCGGGCCGGGCCGGCCGGCGACGGCGTGTTTGAACGCGAGTTGCGTCGAGCGAACGGTCTCGGTCGGCGTCCGCGGGAACCACCACTCCTTGCTCACGCCGTCGAGGATGTCCGGGAGGCTGAACCCGCCGTAATCGCCTCGTGCCTGCTGGTACGGCGCGAGCGTCGAGTACTCGCCGCGCTCGGAGGCCTCCGTGAGGACGACCATCGGCGAGGAGGCCAGCCGCGCCTCCATCTGGCCGATCATTCCGAGGCTCCCGATCCACGGTCCCTGTCCCGTCAGGACGCCGGGACGGCCCGTGAGACGCCCGTACATCTCGGCCATCACGCTCGCCTCCCGCTCGTCGCGCGGCCGCACGAGTTCAACGTCACCGTCGGCGTCCGGGATGTGATCGAGCAGTTCGATGACGCGCCCGCCCGGATAGCCGAAAACGTACTCGACGCCGAGCGAATCGAGCGTGTCGATGAGTTCGGCTGCTGTCGTCGTCATGTGTTTGCGGTGGTTGGAAATGCCGTCTCTGCGGCTCGGCCAGGAGTCGCACGAACGGACGCACTGTCGTCTCGAAGGCGGCTCACGGACCGACCCTGCTCCCGTGCGATCGGATTCTCCAGCGTGTTGCCAGGCGGGATGAACTCGTCCGCGCGGACGAGAAACTCGGCGAGTGTTGGCATGCATGCGCTCTGTCGAGCGCCGGTGACTTTGTTCTACCGGTGCGGTATGTTCACGCAGCTATCGGAGTGTGGTACCATTCCAAATCGTTATGTGATCGGCCGCGCGTGTCCTGCGTATGACGAGTCCGACAATGCCAGCGATACGCGTCGATCACGTCGGGATCGCCGTCGACTCCGTTCCCGACGCCGAAGGGTTGCTCTTCGCGCTCGGCTGCGAGAAAATCCACGAGGAACCGAGCGAGTACGGCGAGTTCACCTGGGCGACGTACGTCCTCGGCGACGCGTCTCGGCTCGAGTTGATCGCGCCGGCCGACGGGACGAACTCGTTTCTGACGGACTTCCTCGAACGGAACGGGCCGGGACTGCACCACGTTACGCTCGAAGTCGCCGATCTCGAGGCGGCGGTCGCGGCGCTCGATGCGGCCGGCGTGTCGGTCGTCGACCGGCAGACGTTCGAACACTGGCACGAGGCGTTCGTGACGCCGCAGAATCCGACGGGCGTCCTGTTTCAGTTGATGGAGTATCGGGAGGGGTACGCCGACGACCGCGCGGCCGGGGATCGGTTGTTCGTTCACGGTGCGCCGGTACCGGACGGGCGAGATTCGACGCGGTAACGCCGCTACGGGTCGCCGCGGACCGCCCACGGCCCGCCGTGAACGCACCGCGAGGGCATTTCACGAGAACCGGTGCCATGATTTATTGCACTGTGCGAAAAAGGGGCTCGTGATGTACAAGCACGTCGCCCTGCTGGTTCGACAGGAGGGACTGTCTCACGAGGAGTTCGTCGACCACTGGCAGACCACCCACACCCCGATCGCCCGCGAGATCGAGGGCGTCGTCCGGTACCAGCAAGTGCTTCCAACCGATCCCGACCACGCCGAGTTCGACGGCCTGGCCGAACTCTACTTCGAGGACCTCGAGACGCTCTACGACGCCCTCGGCAGCGAGGGCTCGCGCGACTACGACCCGGACCAGGGCAAAGCCAAGGAGGCCCGCGAGGACGTGAACAACTTCCTCGCCGTCGAAGAGCGCCCCCGAATCATCGGCGAAGAGATCGTCCAGAAAGACGAGGTCGACGGCGACGGCGTGGAGCGTAGCTCCGCGAGCAACCGGACGAAGTCCGGTGACACCGACGGCCTATACAAACACTCGGCGTTCCTGGTTCGCAAGGAGGGCATGACCCACGAGGAGTTCGTCGACTACTGGCAGACCAATCACACGCCGATCGCCCGCGAGATCGAGGGCGTCGTAAAGTACAACACCGTGATCCCGACCGATCCCGACCACGCCGAGTTCGACGGCGTCGCCGAACTCTACTTCGAGGACCTCGAGAAGCTCTACGACGCCCTCGGCAGCGAGGGCTCGCGCGACTACGACCCCGCCGGCGGGAAGGCAAAGGAGGCCCGCGAGGACGTGAACAACTTCCTCGCCGTCGAGGAGCGCCCGCGATTCATCGGCCGGGAACGACTCGTCAAAGCCGACGGGGAACGCGTCGGAAACGGCGACGGCCGGAGGTGAGCGATGCCCGACTTCGATACCCAGGTCCGCGACGCCCTCCCCGAACTCGAGCACGTCGAGAGCGACGACCTCCGCGAGCGCATCGTCGAGGCGTGGGTCCTCGGCCTCGACCGCGGCGGCTGGCGGGACGTGACGGACATCCCCTACGCCTGGAACATCCACGAGGTTACCAACGTCGAGCACGTCCGCGGCGTCGCGCGCATCGCGGTCGATGCCGCCACTCAGCAACGCGAGTTCCACGACGCCGATCCGGACCTCGACACAATCGTCGCGGCCGCCCTCTTACACGACGTGGGCAAGTGCTACGAGTACCCCGATTTCGTCGACGACGAGTTCCTCGACGACCCGTCCCCCCGCTACGTCAGCGACGAAATCCCGCACTCGATTTCAGGGTACGCCCTCGCCCACGAGGTCGGCTGTCCCCTGTCGGTCCAACGCGCCATCCCCCACTTCCTCGGCGAGGTGCCGACTCGGACGCTCGAAGCCGAACTCGTCAAGAGCGCCAACTCGGCGTCCTCGAACGCGATCACCCAGGCCGCGATGGGGCTCACGCTGCAGGAGTGGGTCGAGGAGTACTCGCAGACGGCCTGAACGCCGACCGATGACGGCTTCGATCGGGCGATCGACGGTCGACTAATAGCGCGTTACTGTTCGGTATCCGTACCCCCGTCCGCGATGGTTTCCGTCGGCTGTTCCGGGCTCCCGGTGATCCGTCCGAGATCCAGTATCATCCGGATGTCGTCGTCGAGTTCAGCGTACTCGCTCGTCGTCGTCACGAGCGAGACGCCGACGAACACCGCGACGGCGACGATCGTCGCGACCTGTCCGCCGAGGAAGCCGTAGGGGAGCGACAGTCCCAGATACTCAACCCCGTAAGCCAGCACGATCGTGAGGACGAGTCCCGATCCGCCGCCGGCGAGTGCCCCTTCGGCCGTCGCACCGCGCCAGTTGTACGCGATCGCGACGCAGGGGAAGATGACGGCGGCGAAGATCGCCCAGCCGGCAGCCCCGAGAACGAAGATGAGCCCCGGGAACGTGCCGGCGATGACGCCCGCGGCGACGAGCAAGACGCCGGTCGTGACGCGACCCCAGCGCACCTCTTCGGCCTGCGTGAGCTCGGTCCCTCGATACTCGATGATGTAGTCGTGGACGACGGCGGACGCGCCCATGTTGAGGAAGGCGTTGCTCGTGGACATGATCGCGGCCACGACGGCGGTGAGGACGAACGCGACGACGACATCGGGTGCCCACTCGATCAGCGCGAGCGGCAACGTCGCGTCGGGATTGCCCGGATCGGCGACCGTTCCCTCGAGGACGGCCGCCTGCACGAACGGCGCTGCGACCCAGTAGAGGGTCGTCGCCAGGTACGCCGCGCCGGTGATGAGCGCGCCCCACTTCAGCACCGACACGTTCCGAACCATGTAGAACTTCGTGATCGCGTGGGGCTGACCCGCGACGGTCGCCTGAATCACGATCACCGAGACGATCAGTCCGATCGCCATCAGTCCGTCGCCGCCGAGCAGCGTGAACTCGAAGTACTGCGGGTTTCCGCTTTGAATCGCGCTCGTCATCCCGCTCCAGCCGAGCGTCGAGTTCGTGATCACGTAGTAGGCCGTCAGGATGCCGCCGACGATCATGATCGACCCCTGGACCGCGTCCGACCAGATCGCCGCGAGCATGCCGCCGATGATCGTGTAAAAGCCGACGATCAGCAGGCCGATGACCAGCGCTTCGAAGAAACTGATCGGCAGGATGAGCGCGCCGACGATGCCGAGGGCCGCGTACTGGGCGGCGAGATAGCCCATGCAGCCGAGCAGGACCGCCGCCGCGCCCAAGAGCCGCACCCGCTCGTCCTGAAAGCGGTAGTACATCGCGTCCGGGGCGGTGATCGCGTTTCGAACGTCGCCGAGCACGCGCATCTTTCGACCGAGCAGCCAGTACGAGCCCGTGAAGCCGAAGACGATGAGTCCCCCGACGAGGATGAAGTACTCGAGGCCGACGAGGTAGCCGGTGCCGGTCACGCCGATCATCCCCCACCCGCTCTGAACGGAGGCGAACACGGCCAGGGCGACGACGAGGATGCCCGACCGACGACCGGCGACGAAGTACTCCTCCTCGTTCGTCTGGTATCGCCCGGCCAGAATCCCGATCCCGATCATCAGCGCCGCGAACAGGACGAAGAAGACGACCGCCGTTCGGGAGTAGTACTCCACGCCGAGGTCGCCACCCCACGTCTGGAGTGGCACCGGCGAAAGGGTCGGTCCCATCAATCGCTCACCTCTCGAACGTCGCTCTGGGTGAACTCGTCGGCGTCTCGAACGGCCGTCGTCCCCTCCATCCGCATCCCCAGGTACACGGAGACGATGAGGAAGAGCACGATGAGCGTGAGAAACACCTCGACGATCGGCGTCGGAAAGCCGAGCAGGTAACTCATCGCGTCACTCCGTCTTGGCTCTCGCTTTCGCTCCTATCCTCGCTCGCACTCTCACCCGCGCTCGCGTGCTCAAACGACCTCCCCCCGAGTTCGACCGGCCGGTCGCTGCTCGTCAACTGACGGACTGGTGGCTGGACGCACTGCCGATTGTGTGCCATACAACAACACACATGGTTTTTCATAATAAACATACCTCAATGTTCCACGGTCGACGACGCGTGACAGAACGCGGATGGTGACTCGATAGCGTACTGGTAGTCCTCCCCGAACCACGGCCAAAATACGGACCGCCAACGAGAGGGGGCCGTCTCGCAGACCTGATCGTTCAAACCGCGACTATCGAAGCGCAGAACGGTTGTCAGAAGAGTACTGTTAAGTAATACCACGACAGTCACTACCGTATGTCGACGACCTATAGTCGGCTCTTCGAGCCGATCGAACTCGGTCCGGTGACCGTTCCGAACCGCATCTTTCAGCCGCCCCACGGCAACGCGTACGGCCTCGGCCAGCGGCAAACGGACTTTCGCGCCGAGAAGGCGAAGGGTGGATTCGGCTTGATCGTCCAGGAGTACAGCCAGATCGACGACACGACCGACGTCACGCCGGTCGATTCCGGCTACCTCCACGACGACGAGACGATCCCGCCGCAAAAACGGATGGTCGACGCCGTCCACGCCCACGGTAGCAAACTCTTCGTCGAGTTGTGGCACGGCGGCGCGACCGCCGGCAACTACGGCAGCCGCCAGCCGCCGCTTACGTCGTCACAGCGGCCGACCGGACGAAACTACACGCCGAAAGCGATGGAACGCGAGGACATTCGAACCGTTCTCGACGCGTTCGGCGACGCCGCGGATCGAGCGCGACGAGCGGGTTACGACGGAATCGAACTCCACGCGGCACACGGCTACCTGATCTCGCAGTTCCTCTCGCCGTTCTACAACGACCGAGACGACGAGTTCGGCGGATCCCTCGAGAACCGAATGCGGTTTTTCGAGGACGCCATCGAACGAGTTCGCGACAACGTCAGCGCCGACATGGCCGTCGGCGCTCGCTACACGATCGACGAGCGCGTCGACGGCGGGCTCACCGCCGACGGCGACGGAATCGAGGTGATGCGCCGACTGTCCGACGACCTCGACTTCTGGGACGTGGATATCGGCATCAAGCAGTCGATCGACGACATGATCGGCCCGAGCCGTCGCCACGAGAAAAATTACCAGATGGACTATCTGAAAGCGGCGACTCGAGAACTCGACGTTCCCGTCGGCGGTGCCGGCCGAATCACCGACCCGGACGACGCCGCGGCGCTCCTCGAGGAGAATTACGTCGACATGATCGGGATGGCCCGCCAGTCGATTTCCGACCCCCACTGGCCGCGAAAGGTCAAAGCGGGCGACGTCGATCGAATTCGGGAGTGTATCGGCTGCAATATCTGCGTCTCCCAATCGCGGCAGGGCATTCCGTTAGCGTGCACGCAGAACCCGACCGTCGGCCGCGAGGGTGACTGGCCGCCCGAAACGTACGAGGAAGCTACCGACCCGAAGGGCGTCCTCGTCGTCGGCGGCGGGCCGGCCGGCATGGAGTTCGCACGCGTCATGGGCGAACGCGGGCACCTAGTCCACCTCAAGGAACGCGAAGACCGACTCGGCGGCCGCGTCACCTTCGAAGCCGGACTGCCGGAACTGGGAGAGTGGAACCGCGTTCGCGACTGGCGGGCGGCGGAACTCGACCGCCTCGAGACCGTCTCGGTCCACACCGGCCCCAGAGCCGAGATGGGCTCCGACGACGTGCGAACCTACGGCGCTGAACTCGTCGTCATCGCCACCGGCGCGGAGTGGGACGAAACCGGGGCCACGTCGGGCACTCACCAGCCGGTCCCGGGATGGGAACGCGATCACGTTCTCACCCCCACCGACGCGATCGCGACCGACCTCTCGGGGCGAACGGTCGTCATTTACGACGAAGAGGGCTACAACGTCAGCGCCGGCGTCGCCCAATCGCTCGCCGCGGACAATCGCGTGATCTTCGTCACGCCGCGGGCGAGCGCGTTTCAGGAAACGCTTCACACGTTCGAACGGCGGACGATTTTCACCACGCTGTACGATCTGGGCGTCGAGTTCGTCGCCAACCACACACTCGAGGAGGTACGGGACGACGAGGTCGTCGCGTCGAACGTGTATTCCGGGGACCAACGCAGCTACGAGGCCGATACCGTCGTGTTCACGACGATGCGCGAATCGAACGACGACCTCTATCGGTCGCTCAAAGCCGACGCCGAGTCGCTCCGTTCGTCGACCGAAATCGAATCGATTCACGCGGTCGGCGACTGCGTCGCGCCCAGACGGATCGCCGACGCCGTCTACGCCGGCCACGAACTCGCTCGTGAACTCTGATACGGTCTGCGGTAACGATTTACCGGCGCAACCGCAGGACGGGCGCGGTTGCGCCGGAAATGACTTACAGCAGTCGTATGAACGCTCCCCTCTGTCCAGCCGACCGACGACGACAGCGCGCGTTCGAATAGCGGGAACAAACCTTTTGACGCTTCCATCTGAGTAGCTACTATGGCACGCCACTCGGACCATCGACCGGTCGAAACCGTCGAGACGGCGTTCGACATTCTCGACGTTCTCAGACACACCACCAGCGCCGGCATCACCGAAATCGCCGATGAACTCGACCTCGCAAAGAGCACCGTCTACCGCCACACGAAAACGCTCGAATCCCGCGGCCTCGTCGTCCGAAGCGGCGATACCTACCGCATCAGCACGTGGTTTCTCGACTACGGCATCCACGTCCGAAACCAGCACCCGCTGTTCGACGTCGCCACGCCGAAAGTCGATGAACTCGCGGCGGAAACCGACGAGAAGGTCTGGTGCGTCATCGAGGAGGACGGTGTCGGCGTCCACATCTACGGGGCCGAAGGCCGCCACTCAGTCAGGACACACGCGCGGATCGGAAAGCGAACGGCGCTGCACCAGTTTGCGGCCGGAAAAGCGATCCTCGCCCACCTTCCTGCGGACCGCATCGAACGGATTCTCGACGAGTACGACCTCGCCGCACAGACCGCACAGACGATCACCGACCGCGACGAACTTCGCAGCCAACTCGAAACGATCCGCGAGCGGGGATACGCGCTCAATTACGAGGAATCGGTCACCGGCGTTCACGCCGTCGGCGCGCCGGTGAAAGACGAATCCGGGGACGCCATCGGTGCGATCAGCATCGCCGGGCCGGCAAACCGGCTCCGCGGGGAATTACTGACCGACGACCTTCCGACGCTCTTGCTCGGCGCGACGAACGAAATCGAGATCAATCTGGCACACTCGTAGTTTCGCATCTCCTCCGTCCGTTCGAGTAGTTCGAACAATTCTGCGAGACCGATTACAGTAGTACACCTGTAATTGTGTGGTGGGAGGACGATCGGTTGCAGAACAGACGATCAGCGGCGTTTCGGTAATCCGGCCGCCAACGAGTTCAGTTTCCGTTATTCGAACGTCGGACCGACACGGTATCGAGCGGCAGTGCAGGACTCAGAGGCCGAGGAACGACTCGGCGTTCTTCCAGAGGAGCTTTCGCTGGAGGTCCTCGTCGAAGTCGAGTTCCGCGAACTGCTCGAGCCACGGTTTCGGTTCGAGCATCGGATAGTCGGTTCCGAACATGACCTTGTCCGAGAGGAGCGTCTTCGCGTAGTGAAGCACCTGATCGTCGATGTAGCGGGGCATCCACCCCGAGAGATCCATGTAGACGTTGCCCTTCTGCTGGCAGATGGCGAGCTGTTCTTTCTCCCAGGGGTAGGCCGGATGGGCGATGAGAATCTGCAAGTCGGGGTGGTCGGCCGCCACGTCGTCGATCAGCATCGGGTTCCCGTATTTGATCTTCAGTCCGCGGCCGCCCGGCGAACACGCGCCGAGCGTCGAATTCCCGCCGTGGAAGACGACCGGGACGCCGAGATCCTCGATCGTCGACCAGAGGTCGTCGTGCTCGGGGGCGGACGGATCGAATCCCTGGGCGATCTGCTGGAACTTGAACCCCGAAAGATCGAGATCCTCGACGCAGCGGATCGCCTCCTCGACGCAGTCGTCCTTGAGCGGATCGACGGAGCCGAAGCCGACGAAGAAGTCGCTGAACTCGTCGCGAACGTCGGCGACGTAATCGTTTGGCACGGGCGGGTTGCCGGTATTCGTCTCAGCGTCCCAGCCGAGCAGGATCGCCCTGTCGACGCCGGCTTCGCGGTACTCGGCGCGCATGTTCTCGTAGGTGTCCGTCTCGAGATCCGCACCGAACCGGTCGGCGGCGTCTCGCATCATCTGGCCGCCGGCGTCGTGAAGGAACTCGCTGGTCGGCTGGTGAGCGTGCGTATCGATCGCGCGCGGTTCGTCGAGTACCGTCGGTCCGTCCATACGGGTGTCGATGGTACGCTCGTATATGTACGTTCCCACGGGTGAACGCCGAGCGATAGCAACGCGATTGCGCGTCGATTTCGATCGTAAGTACAGTAAGAATTCAGAGGAGTTTGTGAAATGGTAGTCGATAAAACAGCTGTGGGAGAGATTCGTCGGATCGAGTTCACCGAAAACGAACGGAAGAGTAAGAGCGGGATAGATGCGTGTTTTTGCGCTTTGAGGGTCGAGTAACGGCTATCGAGTCTCCCGACTCAGTGGAGAACAGTGAGATACCTCGCCTTCGATATCCGGTCCGGTTTGTTCACCCTCACCAGCCGGTATCCGGCGCGAGAAGTACATTGAGGGAAATATCGCAATCAGCGTTCGAAATAGTTTCGTCCCTGATCCGATCAGAACGTGACGGCCTCTATTTATACTTCCCAATTTAGTATTTCTCCTAACTCTCCGACGAGAGTTCGTGAAGCGACTCGTCGCCGATCTCGTCGAGAACGCGTTCGTGAAACGCTTGGAGCGCGGCGCTCTCGTCTTCCGCGAGGACGACGTCGCTCGCCGAAAGCGTCGCCAGCCCGAACGCCCGCGGCGTCGGCGAGTCGAGCAGCGTGCGCTCGACCGCGATCTCGCCCGCCTCGAGTTCGGCGACGAACGCCTCGAGTTCGGCGACGTTGAGTTTGTCCTCCGTGATCTCGCGGTAGGTCTCTTCGATGACGGCGAACTCCTCGAGATCCGCGGCGAATCCGAGGAGCATCTCGCTCGAGACCTGCTGTTCGCTGGCGGATTTTTCGTAGCCCTTGTAGCGTTTGAGGATCATCAGGGCCCGGGTCGCGTTGATTCGGAAGTACCGCTGGAGGAGGTCGGTGCCGTCGATCGACGCGCGCAGGTCCTCCCGAACCCGGTCGGATTCGAGGTCGTCGATGATGCCCGCAACGTCGACCTTTCGATTGAGCGGCATCGAGAGCACGAAGCCGTTGTCCGCGACCGCGACGCGGACGTTCGCCGTCGCCTCCTGGGCGCAGTGGTACGCGAGAAGCCGCGAAAAGCCGTCGTTGAACCGGCGGCCGTAGTTCGAGTGCACGTAGTAGTGGCGCTCGTACTCCTCGCGGTCGCGTTCGACCTCGATGGCGAGCCGGTCGGGCGTACTCACCGTGTCGGCCTCCGCGTACCGGAGCTGGTGATCGAACAGCCGCGCGATCGCTCGCACGCTGTCGTCGTCCAGCGGGAACTCGCGGAGCCACGCCCGGACGCGGGGCGGACCGCCCTCCTCGTAGTGGGCGAGCAGGTCGGCTTGGAACGCGAGGATCTCACAGCCGAGATCGTACGAGAGCGGCAGCCGTTCGGAGTACCACGAGGGGACCGTCGGCCGGGCACTGGTCCGGTCGACGTAGACTTTCGAGCCGCGTCGGTAGCTGAACTCGAAGTGGTCGCCGCCGAGGACGAAGACGTCGCCCTTCTCCAGGGTATCGAGGTAGTTCTCGTCGAGTTGGCCGACCCACTCGTCGCCGGCGCGAGTGAAGACGTCGCAGGTGAACGAATCCGGAATCGTCCCGATGTTGGTCATGTAGATCACCCGCGCCAGGCGACCCCGCTTGCCGATCAGCGGCGTGCCGACGGGGAATTCCTCGTAGTGGTGCTCGCCGTCGGGCGGGTCGTTTTCGTCGCGCCAGACCTTCGCGTAGACGTTTCTGTCCTCCATGCCCGCGTACTCGGCGGTCAGGTAGCGCATGAGCGACTCGAACTCGGCGTCGGAGTAGTTCCGATAAGGGTAGGCTCGTCGGAGGATTTCGGCGAGTTCGGCTTCCGGTCGGATCTCGGCGATCGCCATCCCGTAGACGTGCTGGGCCGCCACGTCCTGGGCGTTCTCGGGAATCGACACGGAGTCGACGAATCCCTCCTCGGCCTTCTTTAGCATGACCGCACACTCGAGGAGTTCGTCGCGGTCGAGCGCGATGACGCGGCCCGTAACGGTCTGGCCGACGCGGTGACCCGCTCGGCCGACGCGCTGGAGGAGCGAGGCGACCGATTTGGGCGAGCCGACCTGGACGACGAGGTCGACGTGGGGCATGTCGATCCCCAGTTCGAGGCTCGTCGAGGAAGTCACGACATCGAGTTCACCGCTCTTCAGTCGCCCTTCGACGTCCTGGCGAACGTCCTTCGAGAGGCTGCCGTGGTGACAGCCCGAGTTCGTCTCGTCGTAGGCGTCGAAGGTCTCGCGCAGGTTGTGTAACACGCGCTCCGCGCCGGATCTGGTGTTCGTGAAGACGAGCGTGTTCGTGTGCTCCTGAATGTGTTCGTGGAGCATCCGGTAGAACCGCTCTTGAACGACCTCGCGGGAGGTGTTGATCAGGTCGTCGGTGGGACATTCGAGTTCGATGTCGAACTCGCGGGCGAAGCGGGCGTCGACGATGTCGTAGTTGCGGGGGTCGCTGTCCGGTACCTCGCTCCCTTTGGGGGCGTCCGGCATGTGCGGTTCCTCGCGACCGACCAGAAACTCCGCAACGTCCGAAAGCGGTTCGATGGTCGCGGAGCAGCCGATTCTGGTTAGTTTGCGATCGGTCATCGCCGCGAGTCGTTCGAGGCTGACCGACAGGTGCGTCCCCCGCTTGCCGGCGGCGAGCGAGTGGATCTCGTCGACGATGACGTACTCGACGGTGCGGAGTTTCTCGCGGAATTTCGGCGAGTTCAGCAGGATGGCGAGCGTTTCGGGCGTCGTGTTGAGGATGTGGGGCGTCTCGTCGAGCATCCGCTGGCGCTCGGCCGAGTCGGTGTCGCCGTGGCGGATGGCGTGGCGGATCTCGCCCATCGACTCGCCGTCCCGATCGGCGACGATCGATTCGATGCCGTCGAGGGGAACCTCAAGATTGCGGTGGATGTCGTTCGCGAGGGACTTGAGCGGCGAGACGTAGAGGCAGTAGACCGAGTTCTCGAGGCCGTCCGCCGCCTCCCGGTCTCGCTTGTACAGCGAGTTCAGTATCGAGAGGAACGACGACATGGTTTTTCCCGACCCCGTCGGCGCGCAGATCAGCGTGTTCGTCCCCTCGTGGACGTTCGGGATCGCGCCCCGCTGTGGCGGCGTGAAGAAGCCCCCGTTCTCCGGGACGAACTCGCCGAACTCCTCGAGCCACCACTCCTGGACGGCGGGTTCGAGGAGGTCGAACACATCGCGGTCTTCGATCGCGGTGGTGTCGGGATCAAACGGAAGAGCGTCGTCGGCGATCGGCAACTCGCGGCGCGCGGTCCCATCCATCACCGTCGTCTGGGGGAGCGGCGTGTAAGAGGGTTTGGTCACCGGGGCGAAAGTGAAGCACAACGACGATGGACACGACTAGTGCGGGATCGGCAGATTGATTGGACTCAGCCGAGAGGGGACGGGCATGCTCGACTCCCTGCTGCACACCGGCTCTACCCATCCGAATCTCGTGTGGATTCTGCTCCCGAGTCTGCTCTCGTTCGCGGCCGGACTCGGCCTGGGAGCGCGATCGAACCGGCTGCTCGATCGCGTTCGGTCCGACGACGCGTCCGCACCTACCGAGTGATACGGGCCGCTATCAGTCAGTTCCGGCGCACCCGCAGGGCGGTTTCGCGGGTGCGCTGGGCAATCGGTACAGCAGGCCGTATGAGTAGCGTCGTCACCGCGTTATAGTTCGCTGCAATCAGTTCGCCGTTTCATCATCGCCGTCGTCGCATCGTCCCGCGAACCATCGGCGTCGCCGGAAAGATACCGGCGTCGAGGCGCTCGATCGTCTCGACCGCGAACGCGTCGTTGGAGACGAACCGCTCGATGGTATCTCGGTTGAGTTGACACCCGCCCGCGAGTCGCTTCCACAGCGGATTCAACACGTTCTGTCCCGTCGCTCGCCAGCCGTCATTGCGGACGTGCTCGACGAATCTGAACTCGCCGCCAGGAGCGAGCACGCGCGCGACTTCGTCCAGCGCAACGTCGGGGTCGTGAATCGTACAGAAGACGAGACTGGCGAGGACCGCGTCGAACGCGTCGTCGGGGTAGGGCATCGACTCCGCCCGGGCGTCCCGCAGGTCGACGGCGCAATCGGTTTCGGCCGCTCGAGTCTCGGCCTGGCGACGCATGTGTGGGTCCGGTTCGATCGCGTGGAACTCGACCGACTCGTCGGTGGCTGCGACGTACGGGAAGTTCGTCCCCGTCCCGGCGCCGACGTCGAGAACACGACCGTCGAGATCGGCGGTCAGATACCGACGGTGCGGTGCGAAGAGGAGCCGGTCCGGGACGACGTAGTCGTACACCGCGGCGAACAGCGGACTCGAAATGTCGTTCGACGCGTCGGTACTGGCCGTCGAAGCGCTCGTGCTGGATGCCATGGCGTGCGTGGACGACCACGGGACGCCTCATACCAATTGTCCCCGTTAGCGAATCGTGCTCGGAATCCGATCGATAACGTCGGTCGCCACGAGTCCCGGACCGAACTCGGCCGTCGCGAGTTCGCCGCTCTTGCCGAGGATCCAGGCACCGAGTTCGGCGGCGGTCCGGCGATCCATGCCCTGGCCGAGGAGGGAGGCGGTGATACCGGCGAGCGTGTCGCCGGTTCCGGCGACGGTCAGCGCCGACGTGCCGGTGTCGTTCTCGAGACGTTCGCCGTCGACGACGATCTCGTCGACATCGCCGGTCAGCGTGAGGACGGCACCGGTTTCCTCGGTGAACTGCTCGAGGGACTCGTGACCGTCGTGGATCGGGTCGTCCTCGGCGTCGCTCGGCGTGAGGACGACGTTCGAGAGGTCCGAGTCGAGCGCCGGTTCGATCGCGAGGGCGTCGGCGACGACGGGAACGTCGATCCGGTCGATGACGTCCCGAATCGCGGCCGTGTCGGCGTCGACGAGCCCGGGGCCGATCACCAACGCGTCCGCCCACTCGCAGGTGGCGACGGTGTCGTCGACGGCGGTCGAATCGAATCGCTCGCCGTCGTAGGGACTGACGAGCAGGTTCGGGGAGTAGCCGGCGACGATGTCGTAGATCGGCTCGGCGACCAGCGTGCGGACGTGATCGGTACCGGTTCGAAGCGCCGCTTCGCCGACGAGTGCGGGTTGATTCGGATACTCGATGCTCCCGCCGACGACGGCGACGCGACCGTTGTCGGTGTCGTCCGCCTCGGAAACGGTCGAGAGCGTTCGCTGAAGCCGTCCCATACGATCGGTTCGGCGGGCGCGACGGTAGGCATTCGGCAAGCGAGTTCCGGTTGCGACCTGGCGGTATCAGGACCCGCCATCACCGCGTACCGCTTATTCGATCGGTGTCTGCCGATTTCGCATATCGGCACCGCAGTCCGGACACGAGCCCGCCGCCGTGGCGGTAACGATGGTTCCGCAGTTGAAACACTCGTACACCGATTCCTCGTCGGGGTCGCGTTCGATATCTTTCATCGTACTGAGTAGTGCTGTGGGCAACGACTGTCCACTAAGGAATATTAGTTATATTAGGATGAGCGTGTCTGTTCACTATCTAGCCCGCCGTAGTGACAGGGGTTCACTATTCAACGGGTGGTGCAGTACTTGCCGGAACACCGAGTTCGTTGAACAGAATGGTGAGTAGTTTTCGCTGGACGGTGCGGGTGTGTCGGTAGAACGCGGCGGCGGAGATCGAGAGCATCGTCGCGATCTCCTCGCCGGAGCGCTCGCGCGGCGACTCGAAGTACCCGCTGTAGTAGGCGAGCTGGACGACTTCGAGCTGTCTGTCGGTCAGCCGATCGAGCAGTTCGGAACGGAGGTCCTGGGGCGTCGTCCGATCGAGCTGGCGTTTCGACCGGAGTTCGACCGACGAGAACGCCGTCGTCACGATATCGACGCTCCCGCCGCCATCGACGCTATAGGGAGCGTCGACGACGACGCGGGTGAACTCGGGCGTCGCGGTGACGCTCCTGAGGACGACGCCGTGATCCGCGAGCTGGACGGCGGCGAACGGTCGCGAGAGTTCGAGACGGACGGTCCCCTCGCGCTCGTCGCCGTCCGTGCTGTCGTCGCCCGCCGCTGCACCGGAGCCGTCCGTGCTGTCGCTGCGGGGGCGTTCGCTGACGACCTGCGCATCCGCCACCGCGACGAGTTCACTCGCCGCCGTCACGACGGCAGCCGCCGGCGCTCCCCCGACGGTGGCAAACACCGTCGCCCCGTTCTCGTGCTGGCGGACGCCGCCATCGAACGAGATCGTACAGTCCGCCCGGCGTGCGAGGCGCGTAAAGACGAAGTTTTCGTCCGCGACCGCGAACTCGAGGCGCGTCGTCGTGTTCGACAGCAGCGCGTGCTTTCGCTCCACGCCCGCGATCGCCGAGGCGATCGTCTCCCCGAGTTCGGCGAGCACCGTCCGCGTCACGTCGTCGAACGCGTCCGGCTGATTCGCGTAGACGGTGACGACGCCGTAGGTGAACTCGTCGTAGGAGAGCGGCACGGCGAGCACCGACTGGTACTCGCGTTCGAGCGCGTCGGTTCGCCACGCCTGGTCGCGCAGGTTGTCGACGACGTTCGAAACGACCGTTTCATCGCGCGTGACGGCGGTTCTGACGGCCGGTTCGCGGTGGCGGAGCCGGGTCCGTCGGTCGTCCGTGCCGGCCGTCTCGGACGCCTCGTTCGCGTCGGTTGCATCGGTCACATCGGCCGTGTCGGTCACGTCGGTCACACCGGCCGCATCGGCTCCAGCGGATTCGAAAGCGGACAACGAAAACGACACGCTATCGAGGTAGTCCCGCCCGCGGTCCGTTCCGCCGTGGGCGCGCGGTTCGAGTCGGTCGCCGGCTGCACTCGTCGTGCCGATCCAGGCGAACGAGAACCGATCGGCGGCTGTCAGCCGGTCGCAGACGCCGCGTTCGATCTCCTCGCGGGTCTCGGCCCGGACGAGTTCGTGATCGATCTCCCGGATGAGTTCGTTGAGTCGGTTGAGCCGCGAGAGCTGTTGGTTTCGCCGTTTGAGCTCGCGATCGCGTTCGCGGAGCGTGCGCTCCCTGTCGACGCGGTCGAACGCGGCTTCGGCCGTCGCCGCCAGCAGGTCGGTCAGTTCGCGACGGATATCGTCGAAGACGCCGACCTCGTCCGAGCCCGCGACGAAGACGCCGTGGTCGCCGAGCGGCACGAACGCGGCGCTTCGGATCTCCGTCGTCGGATCGGCGAGCAACGGCGACTCGTGAACGTCCGCCAGGAACCGGCTCTCGCCGTCGACGAAGACCTCGCCCGCGATGCTGTCGCCGACCCGCTGGGGCGACAGCGGACCGTGTAACGTTCGCATCGACGTCGACCGGGCGGCCGGACGGAAGACGTTCTCGTCGGTATCGAACAGGTACACCGCACTCGCCTCCAGATCGAGGACGTCCGTCGCGTCGTCGACTACGATATCCGCGATCTCCCGATCCGTCTCGGCGTACAACAGCTCGCGGGCGGTTCGATGGAGCGCCGTCAACGCCTCCTCGCGGCGCTTTCGCATCGTCACGTCGCGACAGCTATAGAGGATCGTCCCGCCCTGAATCGACACCTCGCGGACGTTGACCAGCAGCGTGTGCTCGCGTCCCGCCTTGTCCGTCGCCGTACACTCGATGTTGGTCAGGACGCCCTCCGCGGCGAGTTCGTCGCGGTCGAACAGGTCGGGGCCGAGCAGGTCGTCGATCGATCCGAACTCGTAGATCTCCTCGTCCGTGTAGCCGAAGATGAAGTGGACGTTCGGACAGACGTAGGTGAACTCGCCCTCGTCGTCGGTGATGAGGACGGTGTCGGTCATGTTGTTCAACGTGACTCGGTGGAGTTCCTCCGACTCGCGCCGCTCGCGCTCGAGCGCAGCGCGTTCGGTGACGTCCGTCGCTCGGACGAACAGGGACGCGACGGCACCCGTCTCGTCGGTGACGGGGCGGACCGTCAGTTCGAGCGTCCGCGTCTCGCGGTCCGTCGCCCGCTCGCGCTCGGTCGTCACCTCCCGCTGGACGAGCTGTCCGGTCGCCGCCGTCTCGATCGCGCGTCGAATCGCCTCCCGGTCTCCCCCGACGGACTCCCAGAGCGGAAGCGACCAGAACGAACGCCCGCGACTCGCGTCCACCGTCGCGTTCGGATCCGAACCCGCGGACGCGCCGCGGTCGGCGATCGACGTACTGTTCGCCCGGCGAACGGTACCATCGGGAGCGAGCACCCAGGCGTAGGTCTCCCGATCGTCGAAAACCGCCTCGAACTGCCGCGCCTTTGCCCGGCGTCGCTTCCGGGTTCGACCGTGCGCGATCGCTCGCTCGATAGCCGTCGTCAATTTCTCGCGGGTCGTCTCCGCGTCGGTCGGCCGCGGATCGGCGGACTCGGAGCCGGCACCGGTATTAGTATCCGTTTCGGTCTCGGTCTCGGTCTCGGCCTCGGCTCCGGCCCCGGTTTCGAAACTCGAGCGCGGAACGTACTCCATTACACCCGCAGCAATAGCCTCGCTCGCGAGTGCTTCGCTGCCGTCCGCCGGCGAGAGAACGACCGGCAGTTCGGTATCCGCGTCCGTCTGCCGTTCGCGACGACGGATCGACTCGAGCAGTTCGAGACCGGTCCCGTCCGGTAACTCCCCCGCCGTCACCAGACAGTCGACAGCGGGGCCGTCCGATTCGAGTTCGGAACGCGCACCAGCCATCGTCGAGACGCTCCGACAGTCGTCCACCTCGGCCGGCACGAGAGCGGCCTCGTCGGTACCATCGTCCTCGCTCTCATCGCTGAACTCGGCTTCGCCGTCGAACCCGGCGACGAGGAGTCGCGTCGGTTCGCTATCGTCCATCCGTGCGGAACCCATTCACTGGGAATACGTAACAGGGTCTAGAGAAGGTACCGGTTCCGCCAGTCGCGCCCTCGCAAGACCACGCGCACCCGGACGCATCGCCGTCTCCGAACGAACTCGAGACGGAACCGATACTCGTTCACGGCTCGAGACCGAATAGGGCGTATGTCCACTGCCGTTACCGTCGCGGTCGACGACAGGGAGCCGCCCGCGCTCGTCTCGGCCGTCCGCGACCACCCCGACGTAACGGGCGTCACGGTCGATCGACTGTCGGCCGGCGACATCACGATCGGGCCGGTCGGCATCGAGCGCAAGACGCCGCGCGACTACGTCTCGAGCGTCATGGGACGGTCCGGGCCGGATCTGTACGATCAGGTCGAACGGCTCGACGCCGCCGTCACACACGCGTACGTGCTGCTCGAGGGGGACTTCTCGGATTTCGAGTCACTGCGAACGACCGTGTCTCCGACTGCGATCCGCGGGTCGATGGCGTCTATCACGGCCCGTCACTCGGTCCCGATAATCCCCTGTACCGACCGGCCGCAACTGGTCGACTTTGCCGTTCGACTCGCCCACAAACACACCGACACGGCCTCGACACGGCCGCTCTCTCCGGGCGCTGTTCCAAGCCGACGCGAACCGACGACCAAACGAATGTACGGCTGTATCGACGGCATCGGTCCCGAACTCGCGACCGTGCTCTACGAACGGTATCCGACGGTCGAATCCCTGCTCGAAGCGAGCGTCGAGGATCTGACTCGGATCGACGGTATCGGCGAAACACGAGCGCGAACGATCGCTGCGGCAGTTCGTGAGTGATCGCGTCCCGCGAGACAGCGTGTCCGGTCACGAAACCTCGGTCGGGGCGATGTCACGCATCGGCTCCCAGCCATCATCCGGATCGACGCGGCCGGCGAGGACGGCGTTGAAGGCGGCACCGAGAAGCAGACAGAGTCCGCCGAAGTAGACCCAGGTGAGAACCAGCAGGACGGCCCCGGCAATACCGAACAGCGCGACGCTCTCGGCGGTCGAGACGTAGACGCGAAAGCCGAGCGACAGTACGGTCCAGGAGAGGGACGCAAATAGCGCGCCGGGAAGGACTTCGCGCGCGGAGACGCCGGCCGGCGGGAAGAGGTAGTACATCGGGAAGAAAACGACGAGCAGGAGGGACGCGAGGAGAACGCTGCTTGCGGCCGTTGCTACCGCGCCACCGGCGAAAGCGGAGCGGCTCACACCGACGACACTGACCAGCGTGACACCGAGAGCGACCGTCGCCGTGAGCAGCGCGGCGTTGACGGCTGTCACGAGGGTTACCGTCGCCGCGTTGGCGACGGACGACTGGGTTTTTCGTGCGCCGTAAATCTCGGCAAACGCACTGTTTACCGCCCGGAATAACCGGAAACCGCTCCACAGCAGAATCACGAACGCAAGCGTTCCAGCGCGTACGATATTGGCGTCAATGCTCCCCGTAACGAGGAGCGTATCACGGGTGAGAACGCCGTCGAGTTCAGTCGCCGCCTCGACGGCGCGAAGCAGTGGTTCGAGCGCGTCGACGAGGCTCATCCCGACGAGCAGGAGGATGCCGAGCGGGACGAGTGCGTTGAACGCGTGATATGCGAGGCCAGCGGAGATGACGCTGAGTTGGCACTTGCGGGCGACAGCAACGACGTTTTTGACGAGCGCGAGTGAACTCGCCTTCCGTGTCCGTGAATCGGCCATACGCTGTCGACGACGAACGATCAGAAGTGAGTACGGTTGTCGGCAGGCGTTCGGTGGGCGTCTGTTGACACGTGAGATCGCCGGAAGTCGTCTCGGTCCCGTGAGTGGGGAGATAACAATATTTAACATTTTGTGGCGACTATATTATTATATGAGCGTCGTTAGCGTCTCGATGCCCGAAGCGTTACTCGAACGGATCGACCAATTTTCCGAGGATCACGGCTACTCCGGCCGGAGCGAAGTACTCCGAGAGGCGAGTCGTAATCTCCTCGGCGAGTTCGAGGACAAGAAACTGGAAGGTCGCGACCTGATGGGTGTCGTGACGGTGGTGTTCGACTACGAGACGACGAGCGTCGAAGAGAAGATGATGCATCTCCGCCACGAACACGAGGATCTCGTCGCTTCGAACTTTCATAGCCACGTCGGTGGGCACCACTGCATGGAACTGTTCGTGCTCGAGGGATCGCTCGATGAGATTTCGACGTTCGTCGGAAAGATTCGAGCGACGAAAGACACGCTCACGATCGATTATTCGGTGCTTCCCGTCGACGACTTCGGGCCGCTGGCCGAGATGAGCTAAGGACGAAACCGCCGTACCGTCTCGGTCACCGTTCAGTGGCCGTCTCAGCGGGGTCCAGTCTCGTTCTCGAAACCGACTGCCTGAGCCGTCACCACCGCCGACCGGGGCGTTGAACCCCCCGTTCCCGAGGCGGGCACGATCGATCATCGAGATGGGATACCTGAACTCGGGTCAACCGATCGAACGCGAACGAAATCCCCTCGTTTGGCGCTGTTTCGTAGTTGTCGATGTACTTCTCGACGACCGGTATCTGCTTCGCTGACGGTTCGCACAGAACACATCGATAATCTTACTCGATTACGGTCACCGTCGTTGATAATAGTTAGTATCATGTCGTATTCTGATACCAATAGTTAATATTTTAGTAGGGTATATTCATAATTGGGCTATGCAATCGAGCACGATCCGGTTGCCGATCCCAGGACCTGTTTCGAGTAGGTACCTCAGTACCGGAAACACAACCACGCTCAATCCTGTTCTCGAACGGGTACGACTGCCATCGACTCCACGGCGACGTGCTCGCGGAAACCGACCGACTGGCCGACGACCGTCACTGAGCACTCCGTGACGAAATCCGAAGTTTTACAACCATACTTTCACTATTACAAATCATATTGCATGGCAGCGCGCTCGACGGCGATCGACCGAGAATCGACGACCGCCATCGCGGACAGCACTCCCGGACGTGGACGAGCGACGACCGGTCGGTTGCGGTGGGGCGGCGACCGTCTCGACGGCCGGTCGCAGTGCGGACCACCTCCCGCTCGCACTGCTTGCGTTCGCACTGCCCACTCGCGCGATCACGTCCCCGTTCGACCGACGATCCATCACTAGCATGCTGCGATCCCTCCTCGCTCGACTCGGCTCGCTGTCGGCCGTGATGGCCGGCGTCTCGCTGATCACGTACGGGTTCGTGTTTCTCACGCCGGGTGATCCGGCGTATACGATCCTCAGAGAACAACGCCAGAGTTCACCCTCGGCCGCGGAAGTTGCGGCCTTTCGCGCGGAGCACGGACTCGACGATCCCTTCCTCGTCCAGTACGGTTCGTGGCTCACCGATGCCGTACAGGGCGATTTAGGTACCTCGTATCTGCAGTCCGAACCCGTCACCTCACTGGTGCTCGCACAGCTTCCGAACACGCTCGAACTCGCGCTGGCGGCGACGGCCGTTTCGGTGCTACTCGCCGTTCCGATGGGCGTGGTAAGCGCCGTCCACCGCGGTACCTGGATCGATCGAGCGAGCCAGATCGCCGCGTTGGTCGGTATCTCGATGCCGAACTTCTGGCTCGGGTACCTGCTCATTCTCGTTTGCTCGCTGTGGCTCGGCCTGACGCCGGTCAGCGGCGCTGGAACGCTCGGACAGCTCGTCCTCCCGGCGCTCACGCTCGGCACCGGGATGGCGGCGATCGTCACGCGTCTCGTCCGCGCATCGATGCTCGAGGTACTCGACGCCGACTACGTCGATACCGCGCGGTCGAAAGGCGTCCGCGAACGGCTCGTGGTGTACAAACACGCGCTCCGGAACGCTCTCGTGCCGGTCGTGACGATCGTGGGCCTCCAGTTCGGGACCGTCATCAACGGTGCCGTGGTCGTCGAAGCCGTCTTTCAACGACCGGGTCTCGGAACGCTGCTCGTCGATGCCGTCTTCGCCAGAGATTATCCGATCGTGCAGGGGGTCGTCCTGCTCACGACGTTCGCGTTCGTCGTGACCAATCAGCTCGTCGATCTCGCGTACGTCGCCCTCGATCCACGCATCGAGCACAGAGGTGAGCGACCGTGAGTAAATCGACTCCTGAACTCGTCCCGTCGAACGTTGGCCTCGGTGGGCTGTGCCGACGGTACCGGCGGTTCGCCCTGCAAACGAATACCGCAATCCGCCTTGGAGGCGGGGTTATCTGGCTGCTCGTCCTCGTTGCCCTCGTCGGTCCAGTGGTGTCGCCGTACGATCCGACGACGCAGGTGCTCGAGATGCGACTGCGGGGCCCGTCGCTCGCCCATCCGCTCGGTACCGACGCACTCGGTCGCGACGTCGCGACCCGACTCGCATACGGGGCCCGTGTTTCGCTGGCACTCGCGCTCGCGGCGACGCTCGTCAGACTCGTCCTCGGGACGGCGGTCGGCCTGCTCGCCGCCACGGGTGGCCGACTCGTCGACGTACTGTTAATGAGACTCGTCGACGTCCAACTCGCGTTCCCCGGTCTCGTGCTCGCGCTCGTGATCGCCGGCGTCCTCGGACCGAGCCTGCGAAACGTCGTCATTGCGCTGTCGATCGTCGGCTGGGCGTCGTACGCACGGGTCGTGAGGGGAACGGTCCTCTCCATCAAAGCGCGGCCGTTCGTTCAGTCCGCGACGCTCTACGGGACGCCGTGGCACCGACTGGTCAAACGCCATCTCCTTCCCCACGTCGTCAACCCCGTGATCGTCCTCGCAACACTCAACCTCGGAACGGTCGTCCTCGCGGCTGCCGGGCTCTCCTACCTCGGACTGGGTGCACAGCCACCGACGGCCGAGTGGGGGTCGATGATCGCCGACGGGCGAAACTACATGCGATCGGCCCCGTGGCTCGTCACCGCTCCCGGCGTCGCAATCATGGCGACCGTCATCGGCTTCAATCTCCTCGGCGACGGATTGCGAGACCGGTTGGACCCCGATCACCTGAACGACCGACAACGGAGGCGGACCTGACGATGGGTGGTCCGCTCGAAATCGACGATCTCCACGTTCGCTTTCGCACCCAGTCCGACACGGTGCACGCCGTCAACGGCGCGTCGTTCGAGATCGCCCCCGGCGAAATCGTCGGTCTGGTCGGCGAAAGCGGCTGCGGCAAGTCGGTCACCGCCCGATCGATCGTCCGCCTCGAATCCCCGGGCGAGATCGTCGACGGACGCATTCGCTACGACGGCCGGGACCTGACGACGGCCGACGACCGGACGCTCCGACGGCTCCGCGGCCAAGAACTCGCGATGGTCTTCCAGGACCCGTCGACGACGCTGAATCCGGTTTACCCGATCGGCGAGCAGATCGCCGAGGCCCTTCGAGTTCACCGCGAGCCGGACGAGCAGCCGTTTTTCAAAGAACTCGCACGCGGGGCGAGTGCGCGGCTCCGATCGACGAGCGTGCGCTCGACCGTCCTCGAACTCATGGAGTCCGTCGGGATTCCACAGCCCGATCGGCGAGTCGACGACTATCCCCACCAGTTCAGCGGCGGGATGCGTCAACGGGCGATGCTCGCGATCGCGCTCGCTCGGCGGCCGTCCGTCCTGATCGCCGACGAGCCGACGACGGCCCTGGATACGACGACGCAGGCGGCGATCCTCGACCGTTTGGCCGAACTCAACGACGAACGGGGGATGGGAATGCTGGTGATCAGCCACGACTTCGATGTCGTCTCGGCGCTGTGTGACCGGATCGTCGTTATGTACGACGGGGTCGTCGTCGAACGGGGGCCGGCCGCCGAACTCCGATCGGATCCTGCACACCCCTACACGAAGGCGTTGCTCGGGTGTCTACCGCGTCGCACCGAGCCCCGGTCGCGGCTCCCGACGGTCGCGGGGACGCCGCCGGACGGAGCCGCGTCATCGGGGTGTGCGTTCGCCGATCGGTGCCCGTTCGCGACCCCCGATTGTCGGACATCGGCGCCGCCGACGGTTGCGGTCGGGTCGGACCGAACGGTTCGGTGTGACGTGCCGGCTGCCCGCGACGCACCGGTCGAGGCGGTGCGGACCCCCCGTCCGGACACCCGGAGCGACACGCAACGCGACGCGCCGTCGATGGCCGTCGACGGCGGCACGGATACAGCCGCGGCTGCGGCGGCTGCTCCGGGCAGCGATCCCGAGCGAGATCCAGACAGCAACCCGGGGCCGGGACCAGAACACGCGGCCGAGCCGATCGTCGAACTCGAAGGCGTCACGAAATCATTCCGGCGGTCGGACGCGCTCCTCGATCGACTCCTCGGAACCGACGACCGAGTGCCGGCCGTTACCGGCGTGTCCGTCGACCTTCGACCGGGAGAAACCGTCGGCCTCGTCGGCGAGAGCGGCTGTGGAAAGTCGACGCTCGCCCGCCTGGTCGCCGGCCTCGAAACGCCGGACGACGGAACGGTCAGCCTCCGCGGCCAGCAGGTCGGCGGCGTCGACGCGCGGACGAGTTCACAACTGGCCGAGATCGACGTCGTGTTTCAGCACCCGGGTGCGAGTCTCAATCCGAAACGGACGGTAGCGCAGTCGATCGCCGAACCGCTCTTCGAAGCGGGGTGGGCGGAGCCGCGGCGGGAAGATCGCGTCGCGACGGTGCTCTCGCTGGTCGGGCTCTCGCCCGCTGCCGCCGAGCGGTACCCGCGACAGCTCTCGGGCGGCCAGCGTCAACGCGTCGCGATCGCTCGCGCGGTCGCGCTGGAGCCGTCCGTGCTCGTCTTGGACGAGCCGACGGCCGCACTCGACGTGTCGACGCAGGCGACGATCCTGAATTTGCTCGCCGACCTGCAGGACGAACTCGACCTCGCGTATCTGTTCGTCTCGCACGATCTCGACGTCGTTCGCCACATCGCGGATCGGGTCGCGGTGATGTACTGCGGTGAACTCGTCGAGGTGGGGCCGGGTCGCTCGACGCTCTCGAATCCGACGCATCCGTACACGCAAACGATGCTGGACGCGATTCCGGACGGTCGTTCGGGAGCCGACGGTGGGTCGCGGTCGGCCACGGGGTCGGGCAGCGATGCGCTCGCGGGTGCCCCTCCGAGTCCCGCCGCGCCGCCCGCGGGTTGTGCTTTCCACCCCCGCTGTCCGGCCGCCACCGAGGAGTGTTCGCGAACTGAGCCGACGTTCGAGGCCGTCGGCGACGCGCGTTCGCGGTGTCTGTACGCTCCGGAGTGGAGGGACGATGCGGACCGCCGGGAGACCGGTACGGACGATTCGCGAGCGAGCATGGACCGCCCGGGAAACGGCGAGGGAGAACCGTTTCCGGACGGTAACGCCGAAGAATCGATCGAGACCACCGACGATACCGACACGCAATGACAGACGAGAGACGACGCACGATGGATCGGCGAACCGCACTGCAAACGACGCTCGGAACCGCGGCGCTCGCCGTTTCGGGGTGTCTGGCGAACGATGAAAACGGGGCTGACTTCCGGATCGGTAGCCCCTGGAAACCGAACCGGGATCCGCTCGACGGTGGCAGCACGATCCGCCGGCTCGGGATCACCGAGGGACTGGTCGGCGTCGATTACGACGCGTCGCCCGCGCCCGAACTGGCGACCGACTGGGAGCGACGCAGCGACCGGGAGTGGGAGTTCACGCTTCGAGAGGACGTTACGTTTCACGACGGAGAGGCGTTCGACGCGACGGCCGCCGTCGACTCGCTCACCCGAACCGTCGACGCGCCCGCATTCGAGGACGTTCCGATCGACGCCGTCGAGGCGGTCGACGAGACGACCGTCGCCGTCACAACCGAAACGCCGTTCGCGCCGTTGCCGGCTCACCTCTCGCGCAACGAGGCGGTGATCCTCAGCCCCCGCGCCGTCGACGACGACGGGTCGGTCACCGAGACGATCGGTACCGGACCGTTCGCCGTCGAATCGTTCAACCCCAACACCGAGATCCTGACCGCCCGCAACGACGACTACTACGGACAGGTTCCGGCCCTCGAGTCGGTTCGCTACGAGGTCGTCGACGACGATCAGACGCGCCGGATGAAACTCGAGAACGGTGAACTCGAGATGGCGCGAATCCTTCCGCACGAAACGGTCGACGCGCTCGAATCGACCGGCGGGATCGACGTCTACACGCCACCGGTTCCGCGAATCCGATTCCTCGCGTTCGATACGGATTCGGAACCGTTCGACGACCGACGAGTTCGGCGGGCCGCGTCCCTCGCGATAGACAGGCAGACGATCACCGAGTCGCTCCTCGACGGACTCGTCGATCCCGCCGTCGGGCCGTTTTCGCCGTCGATCACCGAGTGGGCGAATCCGGATCTGGAGTCCAATCCCTACGATCCGGACCAGGTCCGGACACTGCTCGACGACGCCGGGTGGACCGGAACCGCCGGCGAGACAAGGACGCGCGACGGCGTCGAACTGTCCGTCGAGTTTCTCACCTTCGACGCCAGAAGCCTTCCCCTGATCGCCGAGGTGATGCAAGATCACCTCGCTGCGGTCGGCATCAGCGTCGACGTGCGAACGCTCGAGTACAGCGCGATGATCGACCGGGTCAATCAGCGGTCGTTCGACGCCTACTTCACGTCGTGGGGAACGCTCTGGTACCCCGATCCGGACCGACTCGCGGAGCTGTACCACTCGACGGCCGCGTCGATACCCCACGGCTACGGGAACGACCGCGTCGATACGCTGCTCGAAGACGCACGAGAACTCGACGAGCGCGCGGCGCGACTGGAACGCTATCACGAGGTCCAGTCGATCGTCGTCGAAGACGCGCCGATCGCCGTCGTGACCGACTACACGAACGTCATCGCGACCGCGGACGATGTCCGCGGCTACGAGCCCCACCCAACGGAATCACACTACGGACTCGAGGCGATTTCGATGGACGGCGAGTGAACGCGGGGCATTCGCCTCGCTACTTCTGTAACCGGGCGGTCGCCCGCCGGATTCGACGGCCCCGCTACTCGGGGACGTCGACAACCACGAGATACAGTTCCTGCTCCGGCTCTTCCCCCCAGAGCACCGGCTCCGACAACGATTCGCACTCGACGGCGTCGAATCCCGCCTCCCTGAGAAACGCGGCCAACTCCGCGGGCGGACGGCCGTCGTACAGCGGCAGGTCGTCGGTGAACTCGTGGAGAACCCCACCGACGACCGTATTCGACCACGTCGTCGCGTCTTCAGCGACCGACTCACCGACGCCATCCGGACGGAGATGTAGGAGAACCGACGTCTCGAGTTCACCGGCGTGTCCGACGTGGTCGTCGATCGCATCCGTCTCGGTCACCTCCCGAGCCAGGTGTCAGAGCGTCTCGCCGTTTCCGCCGTGTTCGTTGACGAACACGACCGTGTCGAGGCTCGAACAGGAACTCGACAGCGAGTCGACGATGTCGCGGGCGTAGCGGCGAAGCGTCTCCGGCGAGATCGACAGGGTTCCGGGAAAGCGGCCGTGGTAGGGCGCGATTCCGACGGGAATCGGCGAGAGCACGACCGACGTGCCGTCCCACTCTCGGTCGGCCGCAGCGGCGATCAACGGGCGATGATCGTATCGGTTCCGACCGGTGCGTGCGGACCGCGTTGCTCCGTGCTGCCGACGGGAACGAGTGCCGTCGTCGGTGCTTCGTCTTCGATCTCCGGCCACGAACTCGTCTCTAGGTGCATTGGTCTAGTTCGTTGAACTGCAATCGCGATCCGAGCGACGGTTCGCGCCCGCTCACCGTGGAACGGTACCGACCGCGATGTACTGGTCGTAGTCCGGTTCGTCGCCCCAGAGCACCGAATCCATCAGCGGTTCGTACTCGACGGCCTCGAGTCTGTGCTCCGTGAGGAACGCGGCCAACTCCGCGGGCGGACGACCGTCGTACAGCGGCAGGTCGTCGTGAATCGTCTCGTAGCCCTCGAACGGTTCCGGGAAGTCCCAGTGACCCTCGATGAGCGCGATGCGGCCGCCGGGGCGGACGACTCGCTTCCATTCCCGGATCGCGCTCGCGGGCGTCGGAAGCGTCCAGATGAGATGCCGGCCGATCACGAGATCGAACTCGTCCTCGGGTTCGTCCAGATCTTCCGCATCACCCGTATAGAACTCGGGTGACACCTCGGCCTGACGGGCTTTCTCTTGTGCCCGAGCGAGCATGTCTGCCGAAACATCGACTCCCGTCACGTCGTGGCCGAGTTCGGCGAGCAGTAACGAGATGACGCCCGTCCCGCAGCCGAGATCGAGTATCTGCTGTGGCGGGTCACCCGTCCACGTGCGCAGAACCGAGAGCCACGCCTCGCGTTGCTCGGTGTCGTGGATGGCGTGGTGGCTGTCGTCGTCGTACGTCTCCGCGCGATCGTTCCAGTACGTTTGGACGTGCGCTTTGATATCCTCCGCGGACGGGTCGGAGTCGGGCATTATCTGACACCCCGGATTCGCTCGGTAGACGGCCCGCCGCGAGTTCCGCGCGAGAGCGACAGCGCGAGACTGGCGTCTGCGCTCCGTCGAGTCTCGGCTCCGTCGGCCCCGGCGTCGGGACTGCCGCGTCTGCCGCCGGGTCTCACCGCGATACCAGTCCTCCGAGACGCAGCGGCGTCGTCCGTTCGCGCGTTCTGGCGGTCGTCTCCCGACCGATTCCGTCCGCCGTTGTCGCCCGTCGCCGTTCGAGGCATATGTTATTAATATTGGGGAACAGGCTATTTATAATTTCGTGTCCGGCGGCTGGATGCCGTCTCACCGGTCGGTGCCACCGGGTGCTGCTACGCGCGCTCTCGGAACCGTCGCCGCATCGTCCAGCGGGCCGATGGATTCGCTCGTTTCGACCTCGCCGCTCGGCCGTCGGTCCGGAACTAGTATTCTATCTAATATTATAGTACATCTTAACTTTGAATATCGGTTTCCGAAGTTTATAAATGAATATAAGAAACATTGAGGAAGATACTAACATCAGTTGTAGTAAATACTGTCCCATATTGGCCGAATAGCGACGCTGCAAACCAGAGTACCGATTCACCTGCACGATTCGACCGGTTCCTTTCGTCCGGTATCGTCGATAACTATCATCGAAAACGATGTATATGGCCGGCTGAGACCCTGCAAGGATTTTTTACCGTTCAACTCACACCCCTATGATATGCGACTACACAACAGGGAAGTCCGGCAGGATGTCCGAGAACTCGGTGCCCTACTCGGCGACATCCTCGAGGAGCAGACCTCACGCCAGGCCTTCGAAACGGTCGAGTCGTGTCGCCAAGCAGCCATCGATTACCGCGCGGGCGAACTCGACTCCAGAGAGTCGCTCATCACCGAACTCGAGGGGCTCTCACCCCACCAACAGCGGGTCGTCGCCCGCGCGTTTACGACGTACTTCGAGCTCATCAATCTGGCCGAGGAGCGCGAACGAGTTCGGTCGATCCGAACCGATTCCCAGGAAGGGGCGCTCGCGGACAGTCTCGAGACGGCGGCGGCTGAACTCGGGGACGAAGATACCGAAACGGTACGGCAGGTTCTCGAGGACGTATTGATCGAGCCGACATTTACGGCGCACCCGACGGAAGCGCGGCGGAAAACGGTCAAGTCGAAGCTCCGGTCGATTGCGACGGCTCTCGAAACCCTCGACGAACGGTTGCTCACCGACAAAGAGAAACGCCAAGTCTGGAAGGATGTCGACTCCGAGGTGACGAGTCTCTGGCAGACGCCACAGGTTCGAAACCGACAGCCGGAGCCGGAAGACGAGGCGCGAAACGTGCAGTGGTATCTGCAGAATACGCTGTTCGACGTGGTCGGCGAGATCTACGACGAGTTCGCCGACGCGATCGACGAGGAGGTCGCGAGCGATCTCGATATTCCGAAGCTGTTCGAGTTCAGGTCGTGGGCGGGGAGCGACCGCGACGGGAACCCGTACGTGACCCCGGATGTGACGGCGACGACGCTCGAACGGCAGCGCTCGGTCGTGCTCGAGCGCTACCGCGAGCAACTCAAGCGACTGTCGGGGGTGCTGAGCCAGGACGGCAGTCGGATCGACACCGGACCGGAGTTCCAGGCTGAACTCGAGGCGGATCGAGAGCGATTGCCGGGGAGTGCCGAAACCGCGGCAGAGCGGTATCCGGGCGAGCCGTACCGCCAGAAGCTCAAGTTGATGCGAGAGCGACTTGATCGCGTCGGCGATGTGCGGCCGGGCGGGTACGACGACGCCGAGGAATTGCGGTCGGATCTGTCGGTGATCGCATCGAGCCTCAGGGACAACGGCGCGGAGAGCGTGGTCGACGCCCACGTCGATCCGATTCGCCGACAGGTCGCGACGTTCAGCTTCTCGCTTGCGAGTCTGGACCTGCGCGATCACCAGCAGAAACACACCGACGCGATCGCGGAGGCACTGGAAGCGGAGGGCGTCGATTACCACGGCCTCTCGGAGGACGATCGCGTCGAGTTGCTGACCGACGCGATCTTGCAGGACGAGCCGGTGATCGACCTGACGGCGACCGACGGCCTCTCCGAGGAGTCCGCCCGCGTGCTTCGCCTGTTCGACCGGCTCGCGGACTGGCAGACCGAGTACGGCGTCGAGGCGATCGACACCTACTGTATCTCGATGACCGAGGAACCGAGTCACGTCCTCGAAGTCCTGTTCCTGGCCGATCAGTCGGGCGTCATCTCCTTGCCCGAGCACTGCGGGATCGATATCGTGCCGTTGCTCGAAACCGAGTACGCGCTCTCGGGCGCACGCCGAATCATGGGCTCGCTTTTCGAAAACGAGGCCTACGCGCAGGCGCTCGAAGCGCGCGGACGCACGCAGGAGATCATGCTCGGCTACTCGGACTCGAACAAGGAAAACGGCTTCCTGGCGGCGAACTGGTCGCTGTACAAGAACCAGCGCCGACTCGGGGAGATCTGCGACGACCACGACGTGACGATGCGGCTGTTTCACGGCCGCGGCGGGTCGATCTCGCGCGGCGGCGGCCCGATGAACGAGGCGTTACTCGCGCTGCCGAACAGCACCGTGACGGGCCAGGTCAAGTTCACCGAGCAGGGCGAGGCGATCGCCGAGAAGTACGCCAACCCGCGCATCGCCGAGCGCAACATCGAACAGATGCTCAACGCACAGCTTCGGGCGCGTCTCTACACGGAAGACCGGCCAGAAGAGGAGGTCCGCGAGGAGTGGGTCGACGCTATGGAGACCATGGCCGATGTCGCCCGCCGGGAGTACCGCGACCTGCTCGAGAGCAACGGCTTCGTCCAGTACTTCGAACAGGCGACGCCGATCACCGTCATCGAGGACCTCGACCTGGGATCCCGTCCCGCCTCGCGCTCCGGCGAGCGGACCGTCGAGGACCTGCGGGCGATTCCGTGGGTGTTCTCCTGGACCCAGTCGCGGTGTATCCTACCCGGCTGGTACGCCATCGCAACCGGGATCGACGCGTACCTCGACGACGGCGGCGACGTGGAAACCCTCCAAGAGATGTACGAATCGTGGCCGTTCTTCCGGACGACGCTCGACAACGCCGCACTCTCGCTCTCTCGCACCGAACCCGAAATCGCGGCCCAGTACGCTGAACTCGCGGACGAGGAACTCCGCGAGCAGTTCTTCCCGCGACTGCTCGATGAGTACGAGCGAGCGGCCGACCTGATCACGCAAATCGGCCAACGCGAGCAACTGCACACCCGCGACTGGCTGGGCGAAAACCTGGAGCGACGCAACCCGTACGTCGATCCGCTGAACCTGCTCCAGACGTACCTGCTCAACCGCACGCACCGGACGGACATCGAAGAGCGAACGCTCCGATTGACGGTCAAAGGGATCGCCGCCGGGATGAAAAACACCGGATAACACCGGATAACGGCGCGACCGAGAGCCGGTCGGCTACGCGTTCTGGTCCGGAGCCTCGATCGTTGGGACCGGAACGGACTCGAGGACACCGTCGACGACCTGCGATTTGTCGACACCGTTGACGGTCGCGTCCGGCGTCAGTACGAGCCGATGGGCAAGCACCGACCGGGCGACGCGCTTGATGTCGTCCGGTGTGACGTACGACCGTCCGGTAATCGCCGCGTAGGCCCGCGCCGCCTCGAACAACCGCTGTGTGCCACGCGGTGAGACGCCCACCTCGACGCGACCGTCGCTTCGCGTCTCGCGAGCGAGCGCCGCAATGTACTCCAGTAAGTCCTCGTCAACCCGAATCGTTTCCGGAGCCCGGCGGAGCTGTTCGACCTGGTTCGGTTCGAGCACCCGCTCGACGGACGGACTCGTCGTCTCCCGATCCGCGCGCCGCCGCAAGAGTTCGACTTCGCCGGCCTCGTCGGGGTACCCCATCGACGTTTTGACGAGGAAGCGGTCGACCTGGGCTTCCGGAAGCGGGAAGGTCCCCTCCTGTTCGACCGGATTCTGGGTGGCAATCACGATAAAGGGGTCGGGGAGCTGACGGGTTTCGCCGTCGACGGTGACCTGTCCTTCCTCCATGGCCTCGAGCAGCGCGGCCTGGGTCTTCGGCGGGGCGCGATTTATTTCGTCTGCGAGGACGACGTTCGCGAAGATCGGACCCTTGTTGAACTCGAAGGTGCGTTCGCGTTCGTTGAAGATGTGGGTGCCGGTGACGTCCGCGGGGAGTAAGTCGGGCGTGAACTGGATGCGGGAGAACGAGAGGCCGAGTGCGGTGGCGACGCTGCGGGCGGTCAGCGTCTTGCCGGTGCCGGGAACGTCCTCGACGAGGACGTGGCCGCGGCCGACGACCCCGACGAGGATGTCCTCGGGGAAGGATCGGTCGCAGATGACGGCGTCGTCGATCGTCTGGAGGACGGCCGTGCACTCGGTGCTGGCCTGGGTAACGTCCATGAAAGCGTCCTCGACCGCTCGTGTCAAATGGTTTTCGCTCTTGGTGGCGTCTACTGGACCGTGATCGTCCGCTGGAACGCGTTCGTGACCGGTTCCTCGACTGGCGTCCCCCCTTCGAGGATCGCCGACGGCGGCCAGCCGATCGGACGTGACCGATCCACAGACTCCGAGAGAGATCGAAACCGGTAAAAACGTTACCCGAGTACCAACGGATGAGCCGAGATAGCCTAGCCCGGCCAAGGCGGCAGATTCGAAATCTGCTGTCCCCACGGACTCGGGAGTTCAAATCTCCCTCTCGGCGCTTTTTCACGAGGCAACATCGCAGAGCGTTGCGTGTGCTTGGTCTTGGATGCAACCTGTAACGGAGCGAGCACGGGCTGTACCAGAACGACGCTGGACTAGAGAAACGCACGCTCTGCTCACCGTCATCTGCAGGGGACCCCATTATTCACGTCGGGCTGGTCGATATCCCTGACAATGAGTGTCATAATTCAGGGTGCGATCGACAGCGGGGTGGGCAGCGACGATGACTGATCCAGGTGACCGAGACGAGCACGACGATCGAGCGGGCAGCGATCGACCCGATCCGGATGACTCCGCCGAGAAACGAGATCGGAAGCGAGAATCAGAGAGGCCGTCGGCAGACGACATACAGTCGGACGATACGCAGACAGACGATACAGAACCAGACGACACACAGTCGGACGAGACAGAACTCGAAACCGGAGAGCTATTCCATCCGCTCGGCGAGAGCGCACAGACCGATTTCAGGGACATGCTCGAGGAGACCGAGTACGACACGGACCTCGGCATGGAGATGGCCAGAGACGCGATGCAGCTCACGAAAGGTGAACTCTCAGAGGAAGCGTTCTACGACCGATACCATGACGAGGTCGTCGAGGAGTTCGGTGAGGACGAACGGCCGATGGCCGAGCGAGTCGAGACGGCCCGCGAGGAGGGGCGACTCGATCGGGCGCTGTCACGGTTCGGCGCGGAAGACGAGTCACGGCGGGAGCTACTCACGAAGATGGGTGCGAGCGCGGGTATTTTCGGGTTCAGCGCGTGGGGTGCCTCGCACGCCGATGAGTCGGACCCGGCGGCCGGAGCGATACAAAACGAGGCGGACGAAGATGGAGGAGACGACGGCGACCAAACGCAGTGGGGGATGGTTCTCGACCTCGAAACCTGTGACGGCTGTCTCTCCTGCGTGGTCGCCTGCAACGAAGAGCACAACTGGAACGACGGCGCGAACTGGATGTACATCCTCGCCTACGAGGACGGCACCGTCGAATCCCCCGATGCCGACGAGTTCGAAGACACGCGGGATTTCAACTACCTGATCCGCCCCTGTCAGCACTGTACCGACGCGCCGTGCGAAAAGGTCTGTCCGACGACGGCCCGCCATACCCGCGAGGACGGCGGCCTCGTTCTGACGGATTACAACGTCTGTATCGGCTGTCGGTACTGCCAGGTTGCCTGTCCCTACGGCGTCAACTACTTCCAGTGGGAGGACCCGGCGTCCGAGGCCCCCTCAGAGGATCTCGGCGAGGACATGATGTACGACGAGCGCGGCCGCTGGGTGAGCGGTCGTGGTCCGCGCGGCGTCATGGAGAAGTGCATCTTCGATCCGGCCCGCCAGGACGGCAATATGGGCGAGGATATGGTCGGGACGACCGCCTGCGAAGACGCCTGTCCGCCCGGCGCGATCCAGTTCGGGAATATGAACGATCCCGACAGCGATCCCCAGCAGTACATCGAGAACGTCCCGCTCGCGCGAGCGCTCGAACACGACCCCGACGACGAGGAACTACAGGAAGCCATCGCAATCGTCCAGGGCGAGGAAGAACCGGCGGAGGAAGACGACGAGGACGGCATGACCGAAGAGGACGCGATCCGACTCCTGCGCGGCGAGTACGGCGATAACACCTCGTCGTTCAAACTCCTCGACGAGTACAACACCGACCCGAACGTCACCTATCTCGGCAACCAACCCGGATCCGAGGCCGAACAGGTCGAGGGCCCGGTCGCCTACGACGATGTCAACCTGGTCGATAATCGGATGGACGAAACCGACGAACGCACCTTCGGCGGCCTCGAGTTATAGCGAGAGCCGAATACGAGGCGTTCATAACGCTGCACACGAACGAGTTCACATCCACATGATCAGTCGCAATCGGCTTTTTATCGGATCCCTCTGGATCGGGGTGGCTGCGCTGATGACCGTCCCCCTATCGCTCGATTCGGGGCTCCCCAGTTCGGCAGGCGAACTCGCACAGGTGTTCGTGATCGTCCTCGCGCTCTTTCTGGCCGGTATCTATCTCCTCGATCCCTGGGGTGTGCTCAGTCGGCAGCCGTTTCAGTGACTCGATAGTTCGAGCCGCTAGCTGAACTCGGTGTGTAGCACTCGGCATGTAGCATTCGGTATGGTTTCCGCGAATCGAAGCGCGGCACTCGGTTTACCGTTCACCGATTCGGTCGTCCGTCCGCCGGATTCAGTCGTCCGCCGGCGTGAGCGGTTGCTGATCGACTGCAAGCAACCGATCGAGCGCGTCGACCATGGCTTCGACGCTCGCCCGCGTGATGTCCGCTTCACTGCGGGCGACGGTCACGGATCGGTCGTTTCGAACCATGGTTACCTCGACGGTCACGACGGCATCGGTGCCGCCCGTGACGGCATCGACGTGGTAGGATTCGAGTTCAGCCGTGGCGTTCGACCCGAGCGCGTCGCGGATGGCGGAGACGGCGGCGTCGACGGGGCCGGAGCCGGTGCCGCTGGCGACGCGGTCCTCGCCGTCGACTTCGAGGCGGATGCTCGCGGTGGGAACGGAGCCGCCGCTCGTGGCGGTGAGATCGCACAGTTCGACGACGCGCTCGCGGTCGTCGCCGGTTACGTCCTCGGCGATGGCGAGGAGGTCGGCGTCCGTGACGCGGCGGCCGCGGTCGCCGAGTTCGGTGACGCGGGTCGCGATTTCGGCGACTTCCTTGTCGCCGGCCTCGACGTCGTGTTCCTCGAGTGCGGCGGCGACGCCGGCGCGGCCGGTGTGCTTGCCGAGGGCGAGGCGTCGCTCGCGGCCGACGGTCTCGGGCGCGTAGGGCTCGTACATCTTGTCGTCTTTGAGGGTGCCGTCGGTGTGGATGCCGCTCTCGTGGGTGAAAGCGTTCTCACCGATGACGGCCTTGTTCGGCGCGAGTTCAACGCCTGTCGCGCGGGCGGCGCGCTGGGCGAGGTCGTACAGTTCGTCGAGTTCGAGCGTCTCCACGTCGTAGACGTGCGAGAGGGCGATCGCGACCTCCTCCAGGGCGACGTTCCCGGCGCGTTCGCCGAGGCCGTTGACGGTGCAGTGGACGAGGTCTGCGCCGGCCGAGACGGCCGCGAGCGCGTTCGCGACGCCGAGACCGAGGTCGTCGTGGGTGTGAGCGCTGACGGGGCCGAGGTCGGCGAGCCGGGAGACGGCCTCGGTGGTCCGTTCGGGGCCCGTGTGGCCGACGGTGTCGGCGAAACAGAAGCGGTCCGCGCCGGCCTCGAGTGAGGTTTCGGCTACCGACTCCAGGTAGTCGAGGTCGGCTCGGGAGCCGTCTTCGCCGATGACTTCGACCCAGAGGCCGTGGTCGGTCGCGTACTCGACGAGTTCGGCCGTCGTCGCGAGGTTGTCCTCGCGGGAGGTGCCGACCTTGCCTTCGACGTGGCGGTCGCTCGAGGGGACGACGATGTGGACGCCGTCGACGGAGCACTCGAGCGCGAGGTCGATATCGGTCTGCATTCCGCGGCAGAAACTGGTGACGCGGGCGTCGAGATCGAGGTCGGTGACCCGCGAGATAGCTCGTCGCTCACCCGCGCCGGTGCAGGCGCTGCCGGCTTCGATGACGGCGACGCCGGCGCGTTCGAGTCCCCGGGCGAGGTCGACCTTCTCGTCGGGCGAGAGGGAGACGCCGGGTGCCTGCTCGCCGTCGCGAAGCGTAGTATCGAGTAGTCGAACGGGTCGGTCCGGGTGAATCGTCTGCTCGGGGGTGAGCGAAGTCATGTCAGAATCAGGCGCAGTTTCCGTCGCGGATTGTAGAGAAGCAGTACCACAGAGCGATGAGGTGCGACTACGTTCGCCGTAGAATTTCGCGTCCAGCCGGGTCGCCCCGACTTCCTCTATCCTCCGGCGATGAGACGGAATCTCGTGCCATTGTACCTCGGTCTACCGTGGCACACCTCCTTAAACGCGCCGGTGACGGTACTATCTGCGACGGCCGCGTTCGGCTACTCGTCCGCGAGCACGAGTTCGTCACCGGGTTCGACCCCGTCTGCAGCCCCCGCCGGCAGTTCGAGGATCGTGTCCGCTCGCTCGCGGGCGAAGCCGAACCACGGCCGGAGGCGTTCGATCCGCTGGACGACGCCGTCGACGACCCAGACGACATCGAGCGGCACGAACACGAACAGCATGTGTACGTCGCGGGTGCTCGCGGCGTCGAACCGGAACGCGAGGGCGAACTCGTCGGGGAGCGACCGTCGGAACATGAGCCCGCGCGTCTGAGCGAGTAGCGAGTCCGCGAGTTCGACCTGCGAGGCGAGTACCGTCGCGCCGTCGGCCGCGTCGGCGTCGTGAACGAGGTGCACGACCGCGAATCGATGCGCAGGTGGCAAAAAGACTGCCGATTTCGGCGGCTCGAAGCGCCGTCTCGCGAATCGTCGATGCCGCCCCGAGGCATGGCGGGTTCGGAGAACCGAGGGCACCGAGGACTCCGACGGTTCCGAAGGCTCCGAGGGGTTCAAATCGATCGACGCCCTGGTTCGGTTCGAGGATGGAGCGAACGCCAAACGGCACGTCCGTCGGCGTCGACGACCCCTACGAGTTCGCCGGCGTCTGCGACCATCTCACGGGTGAAGGGCAGTGTCGGTACGCCTTCGACCACTACGAGCACGACCCCGAGTTCGCCCGCGAGCGCGCCGACGAGGACTACGCCTGTCCAGTCGTCGACCCCGAGAGGGACGAGACGTGGGCCGACTGTCCGCACTTTCGCTCGCGCAACCGCGACCGCGAGTGCGTCCGCTGCGGACTCGCCGAGAAACGGCTTGCTCACGACGATGAACGGCCGTTACTGGAGGAACACCACCTCTCTTACAACGATGGGCATCGTCCATCGAGCGATCAGAACGCGTCGCGTTCTGAAGATGCCCGCGACGGAGAGTCGCTCTCCCACGAGATTACGGTCTACCTCTGTCGCTGGTGTCACGCCAAGGTCCACAACTCGTGGGCGCGAATCACCGACGACGCCGCACCCGACCCCGAGGCGATCGCCGAACTGGAGGGGCGGCACAGTCGCGAACGCGACGAGTTCGGATTCGAATCCGCGGCGGAGCGGTACGACCGCGCCGGCGACGACGAGTAGGGCTCGATCTCGAGTCGGTCGACCCGCTGGCGTCGGGCGGCGCTCGCCGGGCCATCGTTTACCCGCCGGGGAATCGGATTCGTGCGTATGTCCTCACCATCAGTCCTGCTGTACGGCTCCTACGGGTTCGTCGGGAACCTGGTCGCACGGGAGGCGATCGACCGCAACCTCGACGTGCTGCTCGCCGGCCGCGACCGCGAGGCGCTCGCGGAGCAGGTCGACGAACTCGAGCGGCCCGGTCGCGCGTTCCCCCTCGAAGACCCGGCCGTCGTCACCGACGCGCTCGACGACGACGATATCGACTGCGTGTTGAACTGCGCCGGCCCGTTCTCGAACACGGCGGACCCGCTCGTCGAGGGCTGTCTGCGAACCGGCACGGACTACGTCGACATCACCGGCGAAATTCCCGTTATCGAGGGCATCGGAAAGCGAGGCGACGATGCGAGCGACGCCGGCGTCACGCTTCTCCCGGCGGTCGGATTCTCCGCGGTGCCGATGGACTGCCTCGCCGCCCACCTCGCGGAGCGCCTCCCCGAAGCCGACACCCTCGAACTGGGCGTCGACTCGTTTCGCCCGCCGTCGATCGGCACGGTCAGGACGGTCGTCGAAGGGATCGAGGACGGCGGTGCGATTTACCGCGACGGCCGACTCGAACACGTTCCGGCCGCGTGGCGAACGCGGCGCATCGACTTCGGCCGCGGCAAACGTTCCGCAGTGACGATGCCGATGGGCGACGTGTCGACGGCTCACTACACGACCGGGGTCCCGAACGTCTCCGTCTACGCGATCGCACCCCGGCCCGCACGGCTCGCGTTGCAATCCCACCGGTACCTCGCACCGCTGCTCGCCGCGACGCCCGTCCGAGAGGGCATGAAGCAATTCGCGGGGCTGGTCCGCGAGGGGCCCGGCTCGTGGTCGCGAAAGCGCGGCTCGGCGTACCTCTGGGGCGAGGCGCGGGTCGAAGGTGAGGAGGGTGACGACGAGCGCGGACCCGGGGCCGCGGACGATGCTGACGCCGATGGCGAAGACACGAACGGTGGCGAGCGAGCCGTCTCCCGCCTGCAAACGCCGGACCCCTACGTCGTCACCGTCGACGCCGCCGTCGCGGCGACCGAGCGCGTCCTCGACGGTGAGGCCGAAGACGGCTTCCGGACGCCGGCCGACGCGTTCGGGCCCGAGTTCGTTCTCGAACTCGAGGGTGTCGCGGGATTCTTCGACGAGTCGACGCCCGAATCCGACTCGCCGGCGGTCGACGTTCCGTCGTGAGCCGCCAGCGGGAGCGGGACTGGATCGACTTACGGCACGAACACCGGCCGAACGCAGCCGTCTTCCTTGTGCTTGAACAGGTCGTACCCCCGCGGCGACTCCTCCAGCGAGAGTTCGTGGGTCGCCAGGTACGAGGGGTCCATCTCGCCCTCGGCCGCGTACTCGAGCAGATCCGGCACGTACCGCTGGCCGTGTTGTTGGGCCGTGCGCACGGTGAGGCCCTTGTTCATGACGATCCCGAGCGGGAACTTGTCCATCAGGCCGTAAACGCCCAGGATCGAGAGGGTGCCGCCCTTTCGGCAGGCGACGATGGCCTGGCGGAGCGCCTCGCCGCGGTCGGTGTGTAACTTCAGTTGCTGCTTCGCGCGGTCGTAGGCGTGAGCCGGGCCGGTGCCGTGGGCTTCCATGCCGACCGCATCGATGCAGGCGTCCGGGCCGCGCCCCCCGGTCACGGCTTTGAGCGCGTCGACGACGCTGTCGACCGCGGTGTAGTCGATCGTCTCCGAGCCCGCCTCCCGCTCGGCGAGTCGCAGTCGCTCCGGGAAGCGGTCGATCCCGATCACGCGCTCGGCACCCATGAGGGCGGCGCTCTGCTGGGCCATCAGTCCGACGCCGCCGCAGCCCCAGACGGCGACGGTGTCTCCCTCCTCGATGTCGCAGAAGTCAGCGCCCATGTAGCCCGTCGCCCAGGCGTCGGAAGCAAACAGCGCCTGCTCGTCGTCGAGTTCATCGGGCACGTGAAAACAGTTCTCGTCGGCGTGAGGCACTCGGACGTACTCGGCGTGTGACCCCGCGTAGCCGCCGAAGGCGTGCGTGTAGCCGTAGATGCCGGCGGTCGTGTCGCCGAGAACGGGCTCTTGTAGCGCCGCGTTCGGGTTCGTATTGTCACAGAGCGACCAGAGGTCACCCTGGCAGTAGCCACAGCTCCCGCAGCCGATGAACGAGGGGACGACGACGCGGTCCCCCTCCTCGACGCCCTCGACCTTGCGGCCGACTTTCGCGACCTCGCCCATGAACTCGTGGCCGATCACGTCGCCCTCGCGCATGGTCGGGAGGTAGCCGTCGATGAAGTGCAGGTCCGACCCGCAGGCCGTCGTCATCGTCACCCGGAGGACGATATCGCGCGGGTTGACGAGTTCGGGCTCGGGCACGTCGTCGACGCGCAGATCGTTGACGTCGTGCCAGCACAGTGCGCGCATGCTCATATCAGATCACCCGCCCCGCGGGCGGAGGGGTTGGCCTCGAGCGTCGGGATTTCGCCCGTTTCGGCGAGGCTCTTGAACCGGCGGAGCGTCGTGCCGACGAGTACGTCGGGTGCGACATCGAGCCATCGCATGACTGCAGTGCCGAGCGTTCCGCCGGGCGGGTCGTACTGCACCCGAAGCGTCACCTCGGTTCCGCGGTCGCCCGGTGCCGGACGGAACTCGACCGTTCCGTCGTGAGGGATCGGCGCATCCTCCATCGTCTCCCAGTGCAGGTCGTCGTCGGAGTGAGTCGCGTCCGGCTGGTCCCCGTCGGACTGCTCCGCGTCGGACCGATCCGAGACGAGTTGCGCATCCCATTCGATCGTCTGCCCGAACGGACCGTATACGCGCCAGTTGTATCGGTCCTCGCCCCAGGTGGTCACGTCGGCGAAGTGGCCGACGAGTTGCGACAACCGCTCCGGGTTCCGCCAGTACGGGACGAGTTCATCTGCCGGCTTCCCGACGGTGATCGAGCGCTCGACCGTGACGGGGTCAGTTCGCGGTCCGGCGTCTCGGTACTCGTCGCCCGCCGTATTCATGCCGAGACGGCGGTACAGGTGACTGTGACCGCGCGCGCCGCGGGAGACCAATGCCCCGCCGACGAGTGCCATCGCCGCGCCGCCGAGCGAGCGTTTCCGGAGCCCGCGGACGAGGAGGATGCCGCCGAGTGCGGCGGAGCCGAGTCGGTCCCAGCGTCCGACGTTGCCGGTCGGACCGGATCCAGAGCGACTCGAGGGCGTGGCCGACTCGTCTGCTGTCGCAAGCGAGGTGTCGTTCGGCTGGGTGGTCATGGTTCCACCGCCGGGCCGGTTCCCCGCGCGAAAGCGAGTTCCGTCCCGACCCGTCGATACGTCCGCTGCTCGTCGCCGACGTGCGCCAGTTTGAGTCGTTCCATAGCGTGTCAGTCCGATATGTAATCGGGTGAACCGGTCCATTGGTGATTCGGGCTGCAAGTGCAACGCTGGACGCGACTCGGGCGTGAACGTGGCGAACGGAGACGGCAAAACCGATCGACGACCGACGGCCGACCGACGCGAGTTCGGCGCGCTACGCGAGAATATCGCCGACGCGGCGCGGTTCTCCCTGGAGGCTCGGCTGCTCGGCGACCATCTGCAGGACCTCGTGATCGGTCACATCGTAGTAGGACTTTTCGACGGCTTCTTCGATGAGTTCGCGTTCGAGGCGAAACTCGGTGCCCTCGTAGACGACATCGACGCCGTCATCATCGAATGCAAGCGTTGTCATGGCCTGGTGTACGCGATGGGGGATGTAAAAGGAACCGAACGCTGCCACGAGCCGACAGTTCCGTTCAGATGGCGCTGTGATGATGATACCGCACTAACAGGCGTCAGACGAACGGCGGACGACGCGCGAGGTTTATTACCGGGCGCTCACATTGGGTGAGAGTGTGGCCGGACACAGGGACCCGCTCGACGAACTCGTCGTTCCCGACGGGACGGAAGCCAAGGAAGTCGCCCTCGAAACCGATGGAGACGTACTGATCGGTAGTCGCTCGACCATCGAGTTCGGCGTGCGCGGTCGCAACGTCCTCGCCGGCGAGAGCGTCTCAGTCGACGGCGAGATCGAAGCCGAAGGCGACTGTCGCCTCGACATGTGGTGTGACGTTGCGGAGAACGTTCTCGTCGGCCAAGACGCCTATATCGGCGAGCGAGTGCATATCGAAGGCAAACTCAAAGTCGCCGGCGATCTGGATATCGGCGATGATGTGGACATCGAAGAGGGGTTCGAAGCCAACGGCTGGATCGTCATCCGCAACCCCATGCCGACGATCGTCCTCATGTTCGTCTACCTCAAACACCTCCTCCTGATCGGCGAGGAAGACACCGCCCAGCGGCTGATCTCCGAACTCGTCGACGAGGATGCGGACGAAGACGACCCCGACACGGAGCCGCTCGTCATCCCCGGGAACGCGACCGTCGGCGACGACGCCTGGCGCGTCTCGACGCCCGCGACGATCGGCGACGACTGCCGCCTGCACGGCAACGTCCGCGCCGAAACGATCGCCGTCGGAAGCGACTGCAACATCTTCGGGAGTCTCCGCGCCCGCGACGACGTGACCGTCGGCGACGGCACTCGCATCCACGGCGACCTGACGACGCGAAACGGCGACGTGACGATAACCGACGACGCGCGCATCCTCGGCGACGTGTCGTGTGCCGATCTCGAACTCGGGCCCGGTGCCGAAATCGACGGCACGATCCGGGCCGACGGCGAAATTACGATGGCGACGGGCGAGCGCGATCTCGAGTAGGTTCCATTTTAGCGCACCGCTTGCTCGTCCCACCCGAACAATCATCGGGCCACAACCTGGATACCAACCCGTGTCCCTCATCGTCGAGTTCGAACTGGAAACGCCGATCCTTCGCACCGCAGCGTCGGCGATCGAAACGCTGCGGATCGACGAACTCTACCGGACCGAGGCCGGCGAGCCGAAACTGCTCTTCTGGGCGATGGGCGAGGAGTTCACCGCGTTCGAACGCGCACTGCGAGCCGACGATAGTATCGCTCGATTCGCTGAACTCGAGTCACTGGCCGAGCGACGCCTGTACAGTGTGGTCCTCTCGGAGGAGGCAACCACGAAGCTCACCTATCCGGTCGCCGCCGAACACGACATCGGGATTCTGGACATCGTCGTCACGGAAACGACCGTCGTTCGCGCCCGCGTCCCCTCTCGGAAGGCGCTTCGCGCGTATCGCGAGGGCTGTCTCGAACGAGACGTTGGCTTTCTCGTCCGGCGAATCTACCAGGAACACCGGACTGAAACCGCACAGTACGATCTGACGGCACACCAACGCGAGGCCCTACTGACCGCCCTCGAACGCGGCTACTTCGAGGTCCCGCGGACGGTCACCCTCTCGGAACTCGCCGCCGAACTCGATATCTCCGATCAGGCCCTGTCCGCTCGACTCCGACGCGGACAGACGAATCTGCTCTGGAATACGCTCGCAGACGACTCCTCTTAAAAGGTTGGCCAGTCAACGGACGACCTTTCCCGGCTTCCGTTCGTTAATCAATTCGTGAACCAGACACCACACAGTACTCACGCCGACGCGACGACCCAGACGGCCGCAAGTGACGACCGGTTCGTCTACCAAGCCGATCCCGAACAGCCCTTAAGCGTCGCCGTTATCTCTGCAATCGCGAGCCAGGACGGCCGCGACATGATGGCGGTCGCGGACGAACTCGATCCCCTCTACAACGTGGTCGATCCAGCGGCGCTCGATTCCCTCTTCGAACCCGAACCCTGTGACGCGTCGGCCGACTCTTCTTCCCTCGACCGCGCAGGCGGCAGCGTAACGTTCTCCTACGCCGCCCGCACCGTCACGGTCGATACGACCGGCCGCGTTGAACTCGAAGATGCGTAACGAGGCCCTTCGGTCAGGTTTGGATTATTCTCGGTCTGTCGCTTGATTCGCGCTTGCTCTGTCGGTGTTTCGATTCTGACTCGCTTTCAGCTCAATAGATCAGTTCGTCGTCGTTCTCGACCATGTATAGCGTCCGTGCGGCGATGTTGACGGCGTGATCACCGACCCGTTCGAGGTCTCGAATCGTCAGCAGGAGACGCGAAACGTCCTGCAGAAGTCGTTCGACCTCGTCGGGTGAATCGAGTTCGCGTTCGATGAGGTCGCGGACGACGATTTCGCTCGCGCGCTCGGCGAAGTGATCGAGGTCGTCGTCGCGTTCCGCCAGTTCGCGGCAGCCGTCGGTGTCTTCGCTGTCGTAGGCGAGCATCGCATCTTCGATCATCTCGAGGGTCATCTCGCCCATTTCCTGCACGTCGACATCGGGGAAGAGGTCGTGTCTGGCGTCGAGGGTGTATTCGCCGAGATTAACCGCAAGGTCGCCGATTCGTTCGAGGTCCGTGATGATCTTGAACGACGCAGCGATAAACCGCAGATCGCTGGCGACGGGTTGCTGGAGGGCCAGCAGTTCGATACACTGCTGCTCGAGGTCGAGGTACTGCTGGTTGACTTCGCTGTCGCCTTCGATAACCTCGCGGGCGAGATCGTTGTCCTTCTGTTCGAGGGCGTCGAGCCCCATCCGAAGGCGTTCCATGACGATCTCGCTCATGTAGAGGATATCCTCGCGAAGCGTTTCGAGTTTCTCCTGATAGGATTGGCGGGCCATATTGCAGAAAGCACGCTGGTGATTGATAAAGATTGGTAGCGGTGAGCTCTCGTCTCGGTTCGTTGCTGCCTGTTCCTCACCTTAGGGATGCAACAGCACCTTCGTCACGCCCTCCTCACGCTCGTCGAATCGCTCGTACATCTCGGGGGCATCATCGAGTTCAACCTCGTGGGAGACGAGAAAGCCCGGTTCGGCCCGGCCGGAGACGATCATGTTGCGGAGCCGTCGGTTGTAGCGCTTGACGGGGCACTGCCCGGTACCGAACTGGATCCCCTTCTCGAAGGCGAGCCCGAGATCGATGTCGAGCGTTCCCTGTTCGTCGACCTGCTCGGGCGGGTCGGGTTCCTCCGAGATGTAGAGGCCGACGATTCCGATCTCGCCGGTCGCTTCGACCGCCTGAATCAGTTGGTTGATCACGAGTGAGGGGTTCTCGCGTTCGTGATCGTAGGGGTGGTCGCCGTCGCGTTCGCTGTCGATCGCCTGGTAGCCGACGGCGTCGACGCCCTTGTCTACCGGGCCGCCGTGGGCGTCGACGATGGCCTCGACTGCGTCCACGTCCTCGAAGTTGATCGCCGTCGCGTCGCAGTGGTCCTCGGCCAATTCGAGGCGACTCTCGACTCGATCGACGATGTAGATTTCAGAGGCTCCCTTGAGCTTTGCGCTGTAGGCAGCCATGAGGCCGACGGGACCAGCGCCGAAGACGGCGACCGATTCGCCGGGTTGGAGGTCGGCGAGTTCGGTGCCGTGCCAGCCGGTGGGGAACACGTCGGCGAGCATGATGAAGTCCTCCTCGTGGCCCTCGTCGGGGAGCGAGAGCGCGTTGAAGTCGGCGTATGGAACGCGGACTTTCTCGGCCTGCCCGCCCTGGTAAGGCCCCATCTTGACGTAGCCGTAGGCGCCGCCGGGCGTCTCCGCGACGGTCTCGCAGTAGTTGTAGTTCCCTTCCTCGCAGTTTTTACAGAACCCGCAGGCGATATTGAACGGGAGGACGACTCGATCGCCGGGTTCGAGCGTGTCGACGCCCTCGCCGACCTCGGTGATTTCGCCCATGATCTCGTGGCCGAAGACCATTCCCTCGTCCGCGCCGGCCCGCCCCTCGTACATGTGCAGGTCCGAGCCGCAAATCGCGGTCGTCGTCACGTCGAGTATCGCGTCGTTCGGGTGTTCGAGTTCCGGTTCGTCGACTTCATCGACCGATACGTCGTGGGAGTCGTGGTAGACAACGCCTTTGATTGACATCGGTGACACCTATTGGCCGCGACTCCGACCCTGTCCCTAAAGATTCGCGGTGCACGTGCAACTCGGTGACGAACCGACCGCCCGAGCGCTGAACGCGGAGCGTGGAGCGTAGAGCGTGGAAAACCGAGTGCGAATCGGAAAGAGAAAGAGAGAAAAATGCCAAAAACAAGGTCCAGAACCGCGAATAACCGGCCGAAACGAAGCTACTCGTCGACTATCCGAACTTGCCCGTGATGTAATCCTCGACCCGATCGCTCTCCGGGTTCTCGAAGATTTTCGTCGTATCGTCGAACTCGACGAGGTTCCCCCCGGTGAGGAAGACGGCGGTCTTGTCGGAGATACGCGCCGCCTGCTGCATGTTGTGAGTGACGATAATCACCGTGTACTCCTCGGCCAGATCCTCGATCAGATCTTCGATCTTCGAGGTTGCGACGGGGTCGAGCGCCGACGCCGGTTCGTCCATCAGGATGACCTCCGGATCGGGCGCGATCGCCCGTGCGATACACAGGCGCTGTTGTTGGCCGCCCGAGAGATCGAGGCCGCTCGAGTCGAGTTGGTCCTCGACCTCGTCGAGCAACGCGGCGCGTTCGAGGGCCGTGTGGACCTTCTCGTCTAAGTTGTCATCTTGGCCCTGTACTCGAAGCCCGTAGGCGACGTTGTCGTAGATGCTCTTCGGGAACGGGTTCGGCGACTGGAACACCATGCCGATCCGCCGGCGCAGCGCAACCGGGTCGACATCGTCGTCGTAGACGTTCTTCTCGCGGAAGAACAACTCCCCGTCGACGCGGGCGATATCGATGAGGTCGTTCATGCGATTGATCGAGCGCAGGAACGTCGATTTTCCACAGCCCGAGGGTCCGATAAGCGCCGTCACCTGCTGTTCCGGAATCTCCATCGAAATCCCGTTAAGCGCCTGGTCGTCGCCGTAGTACACGTCCAGATCGCGCGACTCGATGATCGTTCGATCGGCCACCGTCGCCGGGTCGTCACGCGAACTCGTTTCGACGCCGATATCGGTTCCGCGGTCCGCGAGACTGTCGGTGCCCGGCGTGGGATTTGGTTGCTGGTCGTCAGTCTGTTCCGTTTCCGAGGACGTCATCTGTCTGTTAGTCATTGTCAGGTTCGCTGTTGATATCGATTCCGGATGATGATCGCGACCGAGTTGATCGTAAGCAGGATTACGAGCAGCGTCACGACGCCGGCCGCAACGACGCCGTACTGGAACTCCGTCTGCGGGTACGACGCCCAGTTGTAGATTTGTAAGGGCATGGCGCTGACCTTGCTGAGAAGGCTGTTTGGAACTCCGAAGACGGTCGTCGGTGCCGCGATCATGATCAGCGGTGCCGTCTCGCCGATTGCACGACCCAGTGCGAGGATCGTCCCGGTCATGATGCCGGGCATCGCCCGTGGTAGAACAACGTTCCGGATCGTCTGCCACTTCGTCGCGCCCATCCCGTAGGATGCCTGTCGCTGCGAGTCGGGGACCGATCGAATCGCTTCCTGTGCCGAGATGATTACGATCGGCAGGATAAGCAAGGAGACGGTAAACGCCGCGGCCAGCACCGACCCGTAGCCGATGTTAAAGAGCCCTACGAACAGCCCCAGTCCTAACAAACCGTACACAACTGAAGGAACGCCCGCAAGATTGGCGATGTTGAGCTGGATGAACCGCGTGAGGTAGCCGTCACTGGCGTACTCTTCGAGGTAGATCGCAGCCCCGACACCGAGCGGGAAGGTGACGAGCGCGATCATGATCATAATCGCGATGGAGCCGACGATCGCGGGCAGGAATCCGGCATTGTTCGGATTCGGATGCGGCGGGTTCGTGAGGAAACCCCAGTCGAGCCAGCCGACCGCGTCGACGGCGACGTTCAGGAGCAACGCCGCGAGCGAGACGATGCCGATGAGCGTCGCCGCCAGTGCGAGCAGCCGGAACGCCACGTCTTTCGTGCGGCTGATCTGGCCGAACCCGGAGTCGACCGATGCCTCCTGCGTATCGGCAGCCATTAGCGATACACCTCCCGATAGCGCGAGGCGACGAGTTCACTGACGAGGTTCATGACGAAGGTGATGACGAATAGGGTGAGTCCGACTGCAAAGAGGCTCTTGTAGGCGGCTCCCTGACCGACGATGTCGCCGGTACCGATCTGGACCATGGCAGAAGTCATGGGTTGGATCGAATCCAGGAACATCCCCGCCGGATCGGTCAGATCGACCATCCGCGGTGTCTGCCCCGCTGCGATAGCGACGATCATCGTTTCGCCGATCGCCCGCGAGAGGGCGAGGATGAACGAGGAGATGATTCCCGAAAGCGCTGCCGGCACGACGACGGATGTCGAGACGGTAAACTTCGTCGCCCCGAGTCCGTAGCTGGCCTGTCGAAGCGAGTCCGGGACTGCACTCATCGCGTCCTCGCTGATCGAGGATACCATCGGGATGATCATGATCCCGACCATGATCGATGCCGAGAGCGCGTTGAACGTTGAGAGCGGCAGGATCGTATCTAGCGCCGGCGTCACGTAGACGAGCGCGAAGTAGCCGTAGACGACCGTCGGCACGCCAGCCAGCACCTCGAGCGCCGGTTTGAGGTAGGCTCGTCGGCGCTCGGAGGCGTACTCGCTGAGATAGATCGCGGTCAGCAACCCGATCGGAAGCGCGACCAGCGCCGAGCCGAGGGTGATGATCAACGTCCCCGAAATCAGCGGCAGCACGCCGAACGCGACCGGGTCGTTCGTCGGGCTCCACCGCGTTCCCGTAAGGAACTCGACCGGCGAGACGGTCGCGAAGAAATCGATCGCGTCGATGAGAAGCGTCGCGACGATGGCGACGGTAGTCAGGATCGACAGGAGCGCACACAGCATGAAGAGATAGCGAAATGCCGTGCCGCGCGCGGTGCGGATGCCGTCGTGAGAGAAGTCCGGCTGGCTCATTCGGTCACCTCGGCGATCGCTTCGTCGAGTTTCGCTAGGTTTTCGTCGCGTTGGTCCTCGGTGATCGGGACGTACCCAACCTCGGAAACCAGATCCGTCGCCGCTCGTTCCATATAGAAGCGAGCGAAGTCACGGACGGCTGGATCTGCGAGCGATTCCTTCGCGACGTAGATGAACAGCGGCCGCGAGAGCGGGGTATACTCACCGGACATCGCCGTCTCGATCGAGGGCTCCACGCAAGCGCCGTCGTCGTCGATCGAGAGCGCCTTGATCGAGTCCGGATTTTCGCTGTAGTACGAGAAGCCGAAGTAGCCCATCGCGTACTCCGATCCCTGCACGCCCTGTACGATCGTTCGGTCGCGCTCGGTCGCGTGGTAGTCGCTTCGGTGGTTTTCCTCCTCGCCGATGATTGCCTCGTTGAAGTAATCGAACGTTCCGGAAGTCGTCGCAGCGCCGTACAGTTCGAACTCCTCGTCGGGCCAATCTTCGTCGATATCGCTCCAGCGCTCGGCTCCACCGGCGCGCCAGATATCCCGGAGTTCGTCGACGGTAAGGCAATCAACCCAGTCGGCCTCCGGATTGACGACGACCGTCAACGCGTCCGTCGCGACCTGGAACTCGATCGGCGTAATACCGTTCTCTCCACACTGTTCGGTTTCGGCGTCGGCGATCGCCCGACTCGCGTTGTTAATGTCGGTCCGTCCCGCACAGAAGAAGTTCCCGAACCCGCCGCCGGTCCCCGTCTTACTGAGCGAGAGGTTGACGGTCGGATTTTTCTCGGAAAATGCGGAGGCGATCGCCTCGGTCACGGGAAACACGGTGCTGCTTCCCGCGATATTCACTTGATTGCCCTCTTCGGCGAAGACACCGGCACAACCGGCCATTCCGCCGGAGAGAGCAACACTTGCCGCGGCGAGAAAATCACGCCGACCGAGTCCGGTCGGCAAGGGCGCCGTGGTATCTCTCGACATCACTGAAGAATCGCCAGCACCCAAATAAGTACTCTACTATGATGGCTATATATCTATATATAATATCCATCCTGAGTTTCCTCAATGAGATAGATAGCCAGTCTGGTCGTCACCCCCGCCATGCGCCGGGATGACGAACGATTACGGAGCCGTTACGAATCAGTAGTCTTAACATAGCTTTAGACATCTATACTGCATTGCCGTCGTCTCACGTACAGACGGAACTGTTCCGGAGTGATCCACAGTTATATGTATCTAGTTACCCTATTCGTTCTGATGGCCATAGTGATCGGTGAATATCCCATTTCCGGGCCCAATACATCCATTTTATAGCTGGCAGTGATCTCTATAGATAGCAGGGTATTTATATTCGAACGCTCAAACACCTCCGGTATGGAAACGCGGAAGGTTCAGGTGACCGGCGGATCGACGTACACCGTCTCACTGCCTAAGACGTGGGCGACCGAAAACGATGTCGAGGCCGGAACGACAGTCGAGTTCTATCCGGAGGACGATGCGCTCTTGCTCACGCCGGCAAGCGATATCGAGCGCCAAGAAGGAACGCTCGACGTCTCCGATCTCGAAGGCGAACGCCTAACCAGGGCCGTGATGACCATGTACGTCAGCGGGTTCGACCTCATCCGGCTCGAGGCAACCCGGATCACGACCGACCAGCGCCGGGCGATTCGGAACGCCACGCAGAGCCTCGTCGGCGTCGAAGTTCTCGAAGAGACGAACGACAGTGTCGTCATCCAGGATCTGCTCGATTCCGCCGAACTCTCGATCGTCAACGCCGTCTCGCGCATGCGCCTGATAGCGAGTTCGATGCTCGCCGATGCCGTCACCGCCCTCGTCGAGAACGACGACGACATCGCACTCGACGTGATCCAGCGCGACGACGACGTCGATCGCCTCTGGCTCGTCGTCTCCCGTATCTTCCGGGCGACGCTTCGCTCCCCGCGCGCCGCGGAAGAACTCGGCGTGCCCCGCGAGGACTGTTTCGACTACCACTCGAGCGCGCGCCAACTCGAGCGCATCGCCGACCACGCCACCAAGATCAGCAATCTCGCGCTCAAACTCCAGGAGATTCCGGAATCGGTCGCCGAGGCGGTCGTTGCGCTTCACGAGGACGCTGCCGACGTCTTAGAGAAGTCGATGGACGCGCTGGTCGCCGACGATTCCGAGGAAGCAAATCGACTGGGACACGCCGCCCGCCAGGCCGTCGTCGAAATCGACGAACACACCAGGACGATCGACGACATGCTCCGTGAACTCGATCCCGTACAGGCCCAGTCGCTCGGTCTGATCGTCGACTCGCTTTCGCGAAGCGCAGACTACGGTGGAAACATCGCCGAGACGGCGTTGCAGAAGGCGGCTCCGCGGCCCTAATCGTAATCGTAGTCGTAACCGTAACCGGTTCTCCGAGCGCCAGCGTTCGTTCTCCGCACTGTTCCGCCGCGGCGGGTTTGACTCGAATTCAATTGAAATCCGGTGTGCAATCCACGATCACGACCAGCGGTCGGAAACGCGACGGGCCAGCGGTCCTGTCTCGGCGTCAATCTGTCGGTGAAACAGGTACTGGACGAATGCCGGGAATGCCCCGAAAATACCGATGAGTCCGAGTACCGTCATCTGGGAGACGGCATTCGTGGCGATTGCAACCAGCCCGCCCACGCCGAGTAGCACCAAGAGGAGGACGGAACCGAGATATATGCGCGACCGGACAGGGGCCGCCGCCTTCTCGTCCGCATCGTACAGGAAGAACTCGTAGAGACAGAGGACTCCTGCGAGAACGACGGCGAACGAGAGGGCGGCGGCGAACGGAGCGAGCATACCTACTAGGTAGAAAGACACCATCATAAAATACTCGACCGTTCCGAATCTTCGTATCAGACTGGACATCTCCGTCTCGAACGCGTCTCACGACCGAGGTTGGTGCCGAGGACGTCGGCGACAGCGTGTTCCCCCCAATCTCTACACACGATGATGGTGTACGGTATCGTATGAGAACTCCCGAGGAGTCCCTCGAACGATTGTACACGGATGTCTGGAACGGCGAAAACCCGGAGGCGGCAGACGAATTGGTGCACGAGACGTACGTCATCCACGATCGCGATCTGGCCGCGGAACTGCAGGGTCCCGAATTGTACAAGGCGCTCGCAAGCGCCACGCGAGAGATCTTCCCAGACATGACGTTCGAGATAGCGGACGTGGTCGCCGCCGGCGAGACGGTGGCTGTTCGGTGGACGATGACGGGCACGCACCGCGGAGAGCTGTTCGGCGTCGAACCGACCGGACGGCAGGTCGAACTCCCGGCGATCGAGTTCAATCGCTTCGAGGACGGGATGCTCATCGAAACGTGGACCCAGAGCGACCAGTTCGGACTCTTGCACCAATTGGGAGTGGATCCGACGGCCGAGTGAGATCAGCGCCAAACGCCATGACGCAAGCAACGCCGAAAGCACGTCCAGCGACGCGCTGACAGCGCTGTCGGATTGACACTGCTGGTGCTATGGAAAACGAGTCGAAGAGAATCGAGTCGGCGTCGATCAGTTATCGAGCAGCACGGCGTTGACCTGGCCGGTCTGGCCGGGTCGGGACGTAACGCGGGCCTCGCCCTCGGAGGTCGCGATAACGGCACCCTTCGTGATGATGTTTCGGCGGACGTAGTTCGGGTTGGCATCGTTCTCGACGACGTCCTCGATGTCCGCGGAGACCGTTTCGTCGTCGGTGTTGACGCTTGCAACGTCCGTCGCGAGCGCACGCGTCTTCGTGTCGTTGCCGCGGACATCGACGGTCCGGAAGCGCGGTTCGCCGACCTGCGTCTCCGTCGGCAGTCGGCCGAGTTCGTCCTTTCGGCGCTTGCGAACGTTCTTCAGTCGACCGCCGGTTCGCTTTCGCGTAGAGCGTCCCTGGTCTTGCATACGCGGGAACTGTCCCGGCAAATACTTGAATGCACGCTTTCGTGCCGGCGGGACCGACACCGTGTGTCAGTCGTCGGCGACCAGACAGTAGGCGTGCCCCGGTTCCTCGAGCGTCGTCGTCTCCTCGTCATCGTCGTAATAATTCGAAATTACGCCGCGCTCGGCGTAGTAGATCCGCCCGTTGACGGGCACGGGGGCACTGGTGACGCGACCCCGGTTTTCGACGCGCCAACGACGGTCTCCGGTCTCCTTGTCGAGCGCGTACAGGTGCGAGTCGTACGAGCCGGCGAGTACCGTCTCGGCCGTGACCGTCAGTGCTCCGATGACGCGCCCGTTGACGTTCGTCGACCACAGTTCCTCGCCGGACTCGGCATCGAGCGCGTAGACGTAGTTGTCGTCGCTTCCCATGTAGACGATATCTTCTTCGACATCGACCGCCGGATTCGACATCACCGACGCTCCCGTCTCGAACACCCACTCCTCCTCGCCGTCCGCCAGATCGAGACAGTAGAAGTTGTCGTCCCAACTCCCGACGTAGCCGTAGCCGTCGTGGGCCGCGACGGTCCCCTTGATCTGGGCACCCTTCCGAAACGCACCATCCGCGGCTTCTTCGCCGTCCGCGTCGGCCTGGTACTGCCAACTGAACTCGAGTTCAGGGAACTCCCAACAGTAGACGGCACCGTCGTTCGAGCCGGCGAGTATCCGTCCGGCGTCGAGGTCGATCGTCGGCGAGGGATGGGCCTGCCCCCAGATGCGGTCGTCGCTCCAGGTTGGGTCGCCAGTGTTCGGGTCGATCGCCCAGAGCGCACCGCTCGAGGGCGGGGCGAATTCGGAGATGACGTACAGCGTGCCGTCGTGGTAGGCCGGGCTCGAGCCGATCGCGAGCGCGCCGTCGAGTTCGGCGGAGCGAGTGCGCCAGACGATGTCGCCGCTGTCGGTGTCGAGCGCGTAGAGGTCGCCGTCGTAGCCGCCGATGTAGGCGGTATCACCGACGATGGCGGGGGAGCCGTGGAAGCCGAGTTCGGTCGCGCCGGTTTGAGTCGTCCAGCGCAGTTCGCCCGCGGGCGTGTAGGCGTGAACGCGGCCGGTGTCGCCGGCGAATAGGATCGTCTCGCCGTCGGGCGTCGGGAGGGGGCTAGATTTGGCTGCGGTGTGGCCGACGGAGTTGATCGGGAAGGTCCAGTCGACGTGTACGGCATCGGGGACGACCTCGTCGGGGTAGTAGCCGAGTCGACGTAGGCCGTTCTGGAACAGGGAGACGTCTTCGGAGCCGTTGACGAGGCCGCCGAGCGTGTTCGGCAGGTCGACGCAACCGGCGAGGCCCGTCGCCGCGGCGGTTGCAGTCGCGGTAGCGCCGAGAAAACGGCGTCGCGATGCGTTCGCCTCGCCGTCGGCGGGGGAGGTTCGAGATCGAGGGCGGGTTCGGGATCGACGAGATCGGGGTCGGTGTGGCGGTTCCATAGCGCGCTCTAGCAACAGCCACGGTCGAGACCGGCTAAATACCGGCGATTTGTTGCACGCGTCGCCCGGGTGAGTGGTGCCGGGGAGAAGGCGGAGACGAAGATACCGCGACGGCTATGCAGCGTTCGTTTCACGGGAACGAAGAGCACGCGGTCTGTATTCACCTACGGCCTGAACACGCGCCAGACGGCGCGGGGATGCAGTAGTGCGGTCGGTGGTTTCTCCATCATTTGCACACTGAAGAAGAGATCCCACAGGTGGCCGTCGGTGTGGGCCTTCCGAAGGAGGCGAGACAGATACCAGTTCAGGAAATACGTCTTACAAAGCCGATACTCGTCGCTATTCCTGTTGTGCGTCGACGACCGCGACGCTCGCCAGATTCACGATGTCCTTGACCTCGTCGCCGCGCTGGAGGACGTGTACCGGCCGATCCATGCCGACCAGCATCGGGCCGATGGCGTCCGCGCCGCCGAGACGCTGGAGGAGTTTGTAGCCAATGTTCCCCGATTCGAGGTTCGGGAAGACGAGCACGTTCGCCGGTTCCTCGAGTTCGGAGAAGCCGTAGGTTCCCTCGAGAATGTCGTCGACGACGGCGGTGTCGGCCTGCATCTCGCCGTCGACGGGGAAGTCGACCGCGGGATCGTCCTGTAGCATTGTCGCGGCGCGACGCGGTTTACGCGTGCCGTCGTTGTCGACGCTGCCGAAGTTCGAGTACGACAGCAGTGCGGCGCGGGGTTCGATGTTGAACCGGCGGGCGAGCTTGCCGGTCTGTTTGGTGACCTCCGCGAGGACCTCCTCGTCGGGAGCCTGATTGACCGTCGCGTCGGCGACGAAGATCACGCGATTCTTGAACGTGAGCATGTAGACGCCGGCGGCGTAGTCGACGTCGTCCGCGGTGCCGATCACCTGCAGCGGCGGTCGGAGCGCCGACGGATAGTGATGGGAGAGACCCGTCAGGAGCGCATCAGCGTCGCCCTGTTCGACCATCACGCTGCCGAAGTAGTTCGAATCACCCTCGATGAGTTCGCCGGCTTCCGTTCGCGTGATACCCTTGCGCGCGCGGAGTTCGTGCAGACGGTCGGCGTACGCCTCGTAGTCGCCGACCGCGGGATCCGCGACCTGCGGCGTGAACTCGAGGCCGAGACTCGATGCGGTCTGGCGGATCTCGGACTCGTCGCCGATGAGAATCGGCGCGGCGATGCCTTGTTCCTGAATTTGGTAGGCTGCCCGGATCATCTTCTCGTTTTCCCCCTCCGCGAGCGCGACCGTCTTGGGGTCGCTCTTTGCCTTGTTGAGGACGACCCGCATCATCTCGCGGGACTTGCCGAGGCGAGCTTCGAGTTCTTCCTCGTAGGCGTCGAGGTCGAAGTCGGTGCGGGCAGCGCCCGACTCGATCGCGGCTTCGGCGACGGTCGGGGCGACCTGGAAGAGCACGCGCGGGTCGACGGGCTTCGGAATGATGTAGTCGGGGCCGTACTGAAGCGGCTCGTCGCCGTAGGCTTTGACGACGGCGTCTGGAACGTCCTGCCGGGCGAGGTCGGCGAGCGCCTCGGCGCAGGCGACTTTCATCTCCTCGTTGATCTCCGTCGCGCGCACGTCGAGTGCACCCCGGAAGATGAAGGGAAACCCGAGGACGTTGTTGACCTGATTCGGGTAGTCGGAGCGGCCGGTCGCCATGATGACGTCGTCGTCGCGGGCGGCCTTTGCCTCCTCGTAGCCGATTTCGGGATCGGGGTTGGCCATCGCGAAAATGACCGGGTTGCTGGCCATCGACTGGACCATCTCCTGGGAGACGATGCCGCCGACCGAGAGGCCGACGAAGACGTCCGCCCCCTCCATAGCATCCGCGAGATCGCCACCGGGGATGTCGCGAGCGAACTGGCGCTTGTACTCGTTGACCTCCTGCGCCCGAGTTTCGGTGATGATACCCGAGGAGTCACACATCGTGATGTTCTCGGCGCGACAGCCGAGCGAGACGTAAAACCGGGCCGTCGCGATGGCGCTCGCGCCCGCTCCCGAGAACACGATTTCGAGGTCTTCGAGGTCCTTACCCGCAATATCTGCCGCGTTGAGCAGTGCGGCACCGGAGATGATCGCCGTCCCGTGCTGATCGTCGTGAAACACCGGAATGTCGATTTCCTCGCGCAGGCGCTCCTCGATCGTGAAACACGACGGTGCCGTGATGTCCTCTAAGTTGATCCCGCCGAAGGTCGGCTCCATCATCTTCACCGCCTCGACGAACTCGTGTGGGTCCGACTCGTCGAGTTCAATGTCGAAGACGTCGATGTCGGCGAAGCGTTTGAACAGGACGCCCTTGCCCTCCATGACGGGCTTTGAGGCCTGTGCACCGATATCACCGAGTCCGAGCACGGCAGAGCCGTTCGAAACGACGCCGACGAGGTTCCCTTTTGCCGTGTAGGTATACGCCTGGGTCTCGTCGTCGTCGATCTTCCGGCAGGGCGCAGCAACTCCCGGCGAATACGCGAGTGAGAGGTCTCGCTGCGTGTTCGTCGGCTTCGTCGTCGAAATTTCGATCTTCCCCGGCGGATCAGTCTGGTGGTACTCCAGCGCGTCCTCGTCAAGTCCCATACCATGGACAGTGTGGGCATTCACTAAAAACAATTCGAAGGCGGATATCGACAATCGTCGAACTGCGGGCATAGCTCGTCTCGGTCACCTCGTTTCCAGATTCGACCGTTTTATACGGGCCGCGCCAGTGAGGTGGGGTATGGACGTCGCGCTTGGTGGGACGTTCGACCCCGTTCACGACGGCCACCGGCGGCTCTTCGAACGGGCGTTCGAACTCGGAGACGTCACTGTCGGCTTAACCAGCGACGAACTCGCCCCGAAGACACGACACGAAGAGCGAACGGTCCGGTCGTTCGACGACCGACGGGCCGACCTCGAAACCGAACTCGAAGCGATCGCAACCGAGTACGACCGATCGTTCGAAATCCGACGACTCGAGGAACCGACCGGCATCGCGACTGAACCCCAGTTCGACTACCTGGTCGTCTCACCGGAAACCAGATCCGGCGGCGAACGAATCAACGAGATTCGCCGTGAGCGGGGCCACGACCCACTCGAGGTCGTCGTCGTCCCTCACCTGCGTGCTGACGACGGCGATATCATCTCAAGTACCCGAATTGTCCACGGGGAGATCGACGAACACGGCACTGTTCTCGAAGGCGACTAGTCACCGACCGTGTCCGTCGCGGAATCTGTACAGACTGCACTGAACTCGAACCGAATCGAGTGAACTCGGCAGTTCTATCTCCAATGGAAATTACAGGGAGCTACTAATACTGCCTTTCCAGCCATGTATCGTAAACTTACGGTCGGTAACGGTCAGTGGCGCGGTGGTCTGGGCAAACGTCGGTTCTGATCAATCAGTCGCGTTACCAGCTGGGTGGTTCGAGACCGGCTGCAGCGAGCCGATCCTTCCAGCGGGTCTGGATCGAGAGGCGAGAGACATCCGCCGCGTCGGCAACGGCACCCTGCGTTCGGCCATCCCCGGCGACGAGCGAGCCGGCGTAGATACTCGCGGCGAGAACGGCCCGTTTCGAGCGGTCTTCCGGCGGTACGTCGCCGAGAAAGAGTTCGGTAGCACAGGAGCGGGCGTCACTGGAGAGGTCGAGTCGGTCGGCGATCTGCTCGAGTTCGGTGAGCCAGGTATCGTACTCGATTCGATCGCGGGCGCTGTGCATAGGCGAAGTAGCGTGCCATCGGAGATAAATCTGCGGACGTGAGCGTCGGCGAACAGGAGCGGGGTAGTCGGGACGTGGGCTGGCGTAGTCGGTGGGTGACAGGAGTATGTGTAATGGAGAGTCAGTGTAGCGGCCCTCGGAATGTGTCCGTTTCAGATCGTTGTGAATCCCAATAGCGCGCTACTTGCACCAAGAGTTAGCTACGAACAGGTCGCCGAATCAGCCGTTCTGCCTGGGTTTCACTAGGAGACAACTACTAAAGCCCGAGAATCGCCAAGTGAGAAACACCGTTGGGTTCCGGTCTCGGTACGGACTGGACCTGCGTCCCGTCATGAAGGAGCCAACTTGCAAGCTCGTCTGCACCGGCTGTGGTCTCGAGATGCCGTACCGAGACCGATCGTTAGCCGAGCAGGCGGCAGAGCTACACCAACTTCGCGATGCCGAGCACGTGACCTTTATCGTTCCACCGGACTGGTCGCCCGAAGAGCCGGTGAAACATCAGTAGTCGGAAGTCACGAGGTGCCGTCCGGACCGACAGTTACTTACTGGATTCGTGAAAAGCGAAAGGTGCGCGCGGGTAGCCAAGCTAGGCCAACGGCGCAGCGCTTAGGACGCTGTCCCGTAGGGGTCCGCCGGTTCGAATCCGGTCCCGCGCATTCTCCGCGAACACTATCGTAAGCGGAGGCTGCAGTCGATCGATTCTCACCCTGGAAACCGACCGAAGTGGAGGGTTCCTCCGGTTCGAATCCGGTCCCGCACACTCTCGTCGTGCGGACGTGTCATAAAAAGGCACGCAGCGATGGTTGCAGACCAAAAGAGGGTGCCGGACACAAGTGCAACTCTGCAAGGCGTAGCCGCGAGTGGCGAACTCGTGAACGCGGCTGCCGAGACAGTGCCGTCATTCGAATGGTCTCCGTTTGAATTTCTGCTGGAGTACGAGTGTTTCTTCGAGCGGGCGAACACGAGTTCACTAGCCATCGGATCGCTTCAAGGCGTTCTCCAGTGCTGTTACAAGCCGAAGTTGTATCGGAAAATTCGTGAAAGCGACCTGATGCGTGTTGTCTACAGCAGCAAGCGTTTGTGGGCTATGTAGACCCCGTACTGTAGAGGGTTTCTATACGGACATATGCTAGAGATCAGAAAGTATTTTATGAGAGGGAATAAGTATAAACGCGTGACAGATATTGATCTGAACGGGCTTCGAAAAGAGTTCGGTAACGGGGTGGTCGCCGTCGACGACCTCAGTTTCAGCATCGGATCGGGGGAGATATTCGGGTTTCTCGGACCGAACGGCGCTGGGAAGTCGACGACGATCGATATCCTCCTCGGGTACGTCGCCCCGACCGCTGGTCACGCGACCGTTCTGGGTCAGGATGTCTGCGATAATTTCGCACCGACTCGCAACCGAATCGGCATCCTTCCGGAGGGATACGGCCTGTACGATCGGCTGACGGCCCGCGAACACGTCGAATGGGTGGTTCGAACGAAAGATGCGGCGGACGATCCCAACACGATCCTCGAGCGGGTAGGGATCGCTGACGCGGCGGATCGTCGTGTCGGTGGATTTTCCAAGGGAATGAGTCAACGACTCGCATTTGGAATGGCCCTCGTCGGCGATCCCGACCTGTTACTTCTCGATGAACCGTCGTCGGGGCTCGATCCGACGGGTATTCAGGAGATGCGAAAGACGATCCGCGAGTTGGCCGACGACGGGACCACGGTGTTCTTCTCGAGCCACGTGCTTTCCGAGGTCGAAGCGGTCTGTGATCGCGTCGGGATCATGTCCGAGGGGCGACTGGTCGCCCTCGACGAAATCGATGCGCTTCGCGATCAAATTGGCGGGTCCGCGCGCCTTACGCTGTCGCTCGAGTCACCTCCTCGCTCGCTCGAACTCGAGCGACTTCGTGGCGTCCGGACGGTCGCGATTGACGGGGACACAGTGTCCGTCGATTGCCGCAGTGGTGCCGAGAAGGTCGATGTGATCAAACACGTCGATGACCGGGCGGCGATCACCGATATCGTTTCCGAGGAACCCTCGATGGAGGATCTCTTCAACCGGTACACGGAGGGAACCCACTCTGAGACCGACCGGCAGATACTGGAGGTTCCACAATGAGTGTCGCGGACGTAATCTGGAAGGATTTCCTGAATGTCCGTCGTTCGAAGGGTATCTGGATCGCCGGCTCCACCTATGCGGTATTCGCCGGCCTCTTCTTACTCATTCAACGGAACCAACTCCGGTTCTACGAGACTGGTCGGGAGGGGGTAATCGCGACCGTCTCTCAAGTCAACTCGCTCGGATCGTTTTTCGTTCCGATCGTCGCGTTCGTCGTCGCCTATCTTGCCATCGCGGGCGAACGCGAAACGGGGAGCGCTAAACTGGAACTCGGCCTGCCGAATACGCGTCGCGACGTCCTCATCGGCAAATTCATCAGTCGTAGTTTCGTTATGGTGCTCAGCGTCGTGCTTGCGTACGCTGTTGTCGTCGCAATATTGCTACTAACAAGTTATCCCGTCTTTCCGGGTCCCACTCTCCTTGCGTTGTTCGGTTTGATGACGCTCTATACGATCGCGTACGTCGCAATTGCCATCGGTATTTCTGCGGCGGTTGCCACCAAAGCTCGCGCAGCAGCCGTTGGGTTCGGAGTGTACTTCGTGCTGAACGTTCTCCTCCTCTTTACCACACTTGGAAACCTCATCCGGAGGCTCCACGTCGGTGTCTTCGGATTCTCCGAGACGCCGATTCTCTACCAATTCGCCTCCCAGTTCGTGCCGAATGAGGGAATATTAGTGGGAATACAGAGTATTACCGGTCAAAGCGTAACGGGCCGGGAGTTACCCTCGAGTACGGCGTTCTACGTGCAACCGGAATTCATGCCCGTGGTTCTGTGTGTCTGGATCGTTGTCCCACTCGTAGTTGGGTACTATCGGTTCAGACGAGCCGACGTGAGTTAATAACGGGCTTTCGTTCACAAGAACGCTCGTTGTCGAATCGTCGTTCTCGATTAGCCGCCTTCATTCCATTTGAAGTTATATTCAAGATTATTGAATTAGTGTCGGCAACCTTTTGCCACGCGCACGACAACACGATAGCATGCCGGGCACCACGAGTTGGCATACCCTTCTCGAGACCATCGCGGAGTTACCACCCGATGCGACACTCCTCACGCCACTCTCGCGGGACCCCTTCCAGATAACTGAGACGCAGGACCATCGGATTCTCGTCGAGTTCGAACACGAATCGGAGACGGTTCCACTGCAACGCGAACAGTTCGAGACGCTGCTTCAACGAGTTCAGGATACGGCCGGCGGCTTCGATCTTGACCGGCTTCCGTCGGCGGCCGAACCCTACGCGACGACCCTCAGTCTTCATCCGCGGTTTGAACTGGATGACAGGGCCGGAACGCTGACAGAAACCGAGACGCCAACCGGCTCTCCGCTGGTCGATACAGATGCGGGCTTCGAGTCCGGTTCGGCTGCCGCCGCAGAGCACGCGGAGCGCGAAGAACCCGATCTCCCAGTCTACGCCGACGCCCTGCTGTTGATCGACGCCCTGGAGCGACACGATCCAACCGCACTCGACGGGATGGAGACGGCGGCGTTGGTCAATCTCTATACGCTCCTTTCGGACGTGCAGCGAAACGCCGACGCCCTCCGGCAGGAGGTCAGCGAGAGCTTGCTCGACCGGCTCCACCACGACCGTCAGGTCAGCGGACAGTACGGGTCGATCCAGCGGACTGCCCGCCGGAATCGATCGCTCAAGGACGACGAAGACGTACTGCCCGTCCTGGAAGACGCCGGAATCGATCCCGAACGCGTCACCAGCGTCGACCCGGCGAAGGTCGACGAGGCGCTCGCGGTGACTGAACTCGCCGAGTCCGCGGTATACGAGATCGAACGCAGCGAGTACGTCCGCAAAGCGGAGGTCGACGAGGAAGAGAAAGAATCGCGACTGCAGGGGCTCAAGGATCAACTTACCGGGACGGACGAGGAAACCGCCGAACTGCAGCGAGAAATCGAAGCCCTGGAGGCGCGTATCGACGATCTCACCAGCTTCGATTCCGGTGCGTCGTTTCGCTCTCCATCCGGTGGGGAAACCTGATCACAGCCATCCGCACAGCGGTGGCTTCCCCATAGTGACTGCTCTCCGATTAAAGCATAGCCTGCTGTGGCCGACACACGTCTGACGCTCCATAACGCTTATTCGCGCGGAAACGACTTGTATGAGCAATGGCCGGGTTAGACGATGTGTTCGGGCAGCTCTTCTCGAACGCCGATGCCGTCGCTCTCTTTTCACCGAGTAGCTCCGATTACGAACGCTGTCAAACAGCCGACGATCTCGACGTACTCGTCATCGCCACCGACAACGATGTCGGCGCAGAGACGTTCGTCGAACTCCCCCTCGAGTTCGAGGACGTTGCCGAACGGATTAGCTTTGGCCTCGAGGAGGCACTCGAGCAGGACGTTATCGAGGACGGCGACGAACTCGTCTGTGCAACGCGCGTCTTCGGGGACGAGATCGATACCATCTCGCGCGTGCGAGCCAGCGCGGATGACCGGACCGGGATCTACGACCTCTTTGCGAAGTCGCGGGCCGAGCCGACGGTCATCAAAGCCGTCCTCGAACTCGCGATCGAACTCGGCAAGAAGGGCCAGAAGGGCAAGCCGGTAGGGGCACTTTTCGTCGTCGGCGACGCGGGAAAGGTGATGAACAAGTCTCGGCCGCTGTCGTACAACCCCTTCGAGAAGTCACACGTTCACGTCGGCGATCCGATCGTGAACGTCATGTTGAAGGAGTTCTCTCGGCTCGACGGCGCGTTCGTCATCTCCGATGCGGGCAAGATCGTCTCGGCCTATCGGTATCTCGAGCCATCCGCGGAGGGCGTCGACATTCCGAAAGGGCTCGGCGCACGCCACATGGCCGGCGGCGCGATCACGCGCGATACGAACGCGATCACGATCGTGCTGTCGGAAAGCGATGGGCTCGTCCGGGCGTTCAAGGCCGGCGAGCTCATCATGGAGGTCGATCCGGAGGCGTACTGATATGAACTGGCAGACCCTTATCGACGAGCCGGCCGTCATAGCTGCGGCGGTGCTCGTACTCGGGCTGGTCATCGGCTACCTGGTCGGTCGACTCAACAAGGAACTTCTCTCGGCCTCGGGTGTGCCAGAAGCCGTTGAGGGGACGCCGTTCGAACGCACCGCCCAGTCGATCGGTACCTCGTTGGTCGACATCGTCGCCAGGTTGAGTTCGTGGTTCATTTACGGAATCGCCGTCCTGACGGCGATTCATATCGCGCAATTACTCGACACCGAGGCCTTCTGGATTCGCGTCGTCGAGTACATCCCGCAGGTGTTTATCGCCGTCCTCGTGCTCATCTTCGGGTTCATCGTGGCGGACAAGGCGGAGTTAGCCGTCAGCGAGTACCTCCGTAGCGTCAAACTCCCCGAAGCCTCGATTATCCCCCGAGTCGTCAAGTACTCCGTCTTGTACGTCGCCTTTCTCATCGCACTGGGACAGATCGGTGTCTACGTCCTGCCGTTGCTCATCCTGCTTGCCGTCTACGCCCTCGGCCTCGTCTTCGTCGGCTCCGTCGTCTTTAAGGACTTCCTGATATCGAGTGCCGCAGGGATTTACCTGCTGCTCAACCAGCCCTACGGAATCGGCGATCAGGTCCGTATCGGCGACCAGGCCGGTATCGTCCAGGAAGTCGACCTCTTCGTCACCAAAATCGAAGACAACTCCGAGGAATACATCATCCCGAACCGGAAGGTCTTCGAAGACGAACTCGTCCGTATCCGGGACTGAAGCCACCCCAAACCGAATCGGATACAGATACAGATAGCCGCTTACTCGAGCGAGAGGCCGGGATGCCACCGATCCGCTCCCGCCTCGCGTTTGACCGCATCCATCGTCGCCAGCAGATGCGTCGCAAGCGTCGCCGTTTCAGCCGCCCGAGACTCGCCTTCCGTTCTGAACTCGCCAGTCCGGCGGTTCGCGTAGACGGAACAGACCGCACCCGCACGCAGCCCGTAGATGTTCGCGATCGTGAAAATCGCACTCGCCTCCATCTCGATATTCTTGACGTTCGCCTCGACGAGTTCATCGATCAGGTCGTCCGCGCCGGCGGCTTCGAACTCGTCGTAGCCGGGACGACCCTGGCCGGCGTAGAAGGAGTCGGCGCTCATCGTGATGCCGGTGTGGTAGTCGTAGCCGAGTCGCTCGGCGGCGGCGACGAGTGCGGAGACGACCTCGTAGTCCGCGCTCGCGGGGTAGTCCTCGCGGACGTACTCGTCGCTCGTGCCCTCCTGTCGGACCGCGCCGGTGCTGATCACGAGGTCGCCGACATCCATGTCGGCCTGGATCGCCCCGCAGGAGCCGACCCGGATGAACGTCTCACAGCCGACGCGGGCCAGTTCCTCGACGGCGATCGCGGCCGACGGGCTGCCGATTCCGGTCGAGGTGACCGAGATGGGCGTGGCCTCGTAGGATCCGGTCGCGGTCCGGTACTCGCGGTGGCGGGCACGAATCTCGTGGTCGTCCCAGTGGTCCACGATCTTCTCGAGGCGTTCGGGATTACCGGGTAGGAGGACGGTATCGGCCACGTCCGCGTCGCTGACCTCGAGATGGTACTGTACGTCTGCGTTTGGATCTTCACTGTCTCCGGTCATCGAGTGCCGGCGATTCGCACCGACGCCGTATATAAATGCAGGGCAGCCGTACCAGCGGGTATGGCACGGGGAACCCTCACAGACACGTATGTCGCCGCGCTGCAGCACGAGTTCGCCGACGTCCCTGCAGACGCGACGCGGGTCGGCGTCGTCCGCAATCCGACCTCGTGGTTTCACGCCGCCGTCGACGAGACCGTTCCCGAACTCGGCCCGCCGGCCGACCTGCTCGACGCGCTCCGCACCGCCGAGGAGGACCTCAAGATGCGCGGGATCTGCGACGAGGAAGCCCACAACGCCGCGTGGAACCGGGTCGCGTTCGGAGACGCCTACCGCGAGCACCTCGCGACAGCCGACGAAGCACGGGCGGCGATCGCGGACCTCTCGACGCGGCTCGACGGCGGCGAGGACCTGGCGCTCGTCTGCTACGAGAATACCGAGAAGAAACGCTGCCATCGAACGATCCTTCGAACTGAACTCGAGCGGTAGCGTCGGCGCTCGTGCTAAAAGCCGGCTACTCCAGGGTCTCCTCGGTGATCGTATTCGGCAAGAGTTCACCGAGCGTGTACTCGGTTACCTGAATCTCAGTTGTAGCCGCTTCGTCGCCGGTATCCTCGTCGCTCCCGTCACCTTCGTCGCACCACACCACGAGTTCGTCGTCACAGAATTCGGCCAGCGTCTGCCGGCACATCCCGCAGGGCGTGACGCCGTCTTGCCGGTCGGAACTCACGGCGAGGTGACTGAACTCGCGGTGGCCGTTCTTGACCGCTTCGGCGATGGCGACCTCCTCGGCGTGGAGGCTGTTGCTGAAATTGGCGTTTTCGAGATTGCAGCCGACGAAGACCTCGCCGGCTGCGGTTTCGAGTGCGGCACCGACGCGGTACTCGGAGTATGGAACGTGGGCGGCTGACTGAGCGTCGCGGGCGGCCGCGACGAGGGCGGTACGGTGATCGGTGGTGGCGCCATTGCTGTCGTCGTGCGGAGTCACACCGGATAGTATCGCGAGTGAGCGCAAGAAGGCATCGACCGCTCTATAGGTCCAGTTTCAGGTCCGGGTCCGAGCCCGGGTCCGAACCCGGGAAGAGGTCCCCCGTACTGCCGGCTCAGTCCTCGCCGGACTCGTAGTGGTCGCCGGCGGCGTCCGGCAGTCGCGTTCGGCCGACGAGCACGAGGACGACGATGACCGACATGTGCGGGATCGTGCGGACGAGTTCGTGCGGGATCGCGTAGCCAGCCGACTGCAGTGCGGTCTGCAGGGAGTTCAGCCCCGCGAAGAGGAACGAACCGAGGACGGCACCGACGGGGTGGTAGTTCGCGAGGAGGTACGTGGCGATTGCGATGAACCCGCGACCGTTGATCGCCGTGTCGCCGCCGCCGGCGAACGTCCCGAGGGTGCCGAGTGCGAAGCCGGCACCGCCGAGGCCGGCGAAGACGCCCGAGAGCAACACCGCGGCGTATCGGACCTTTCGAACGTCGACGCCGGCCGTATCGAGCGCCTTCGGATTCTCGCCGCTGGCGACGATCCAGCGGCCGAAAGACGTCCGGGAGAGCAGATACCAGCCGGCGAGCGTGCCGGCCAGCATGAGATAGACCTGCGGTTCCGTATCGAACAGCAGATAGCCGACGATCGGAATCTCCGACAGGCCGGGCACCGTTACGTTTCCGAAGCGCGTAATGTTCGCCGTATTCGGATTGCCGAAGACGATCCGCGACGCGAACGGCGCAAGTCCGAGCGAGATCAGCCAGATCGCGAGGCCGGCGATGATCTGGTCGGCTTTGAACTCGATACAGACGATCGCAAAGATCAGCGCGAACAGGACGCTAACCAGGATGCCGACCAGCAGCCCCCACCACAGGTTCGACACGCCCATCGTCGCGCCGCCGTCGCCCAGCCAGTAGACCGCGATGATCGAGCTAAACGCCGAGACGATGAGCAGCCCCTCGATACCGATGTTGATGACGCCGCTCTTCTCGGCGAAGATCCCCCCGATCGCCGCGAGCGCGATCGGAACGGCGAGCCGAAGCGTCGAGGTCTGCCAGCTCGCGGGAGTCGCCCAGAGGAACGCCAGAACGATGACGCCGACGCTCAGACTCGCCGCCCGCGGGTGTCGATCGATGAACTCGCGCGTGCGGCGGAATCGCTTACGCATCGTCCTCACCTCCGGATCCGTCGGCCGCCTCGTCAGCGGGAACGCTTCCCCCGTCGGCTCTGGCGGGCTCCGGTGAACCGACGTCGACGTACTGTCTCCCGATCATCCGGAAGAACTCGGGCATGGCCACGAAGAGGATGATCAATCCCGTGAGGATTCCGACCAGGTCGGGTGGCACGCTCGTCGCAGTTCCGATCGACTCCGAACCGCTCTTGAGGAGGCCAAAGAGGAACGCTGCTGCGCCGACGCCCAGCGGGTTACTGCCGGCCAGTACCGACACGGCGATTCCGTCGAATCCGATCGACGGGACGTTCTCGAGCCAGTATCCGTGGACCATCAGAACCCAGAACGCGCCGGCGATACCACCGAGTGCGCCCGAGAGGGTCATACTCGCAACTGTCATGCGCTTCTCGTTGACACCGCCGTAGGCGGCTGCGGCCGGCTGAATGCCGCTCGTTCGGAGTTCGTATCCGAACGAAGTGCGGGCGAACAGCCAGGCGATCCCGACCATGAGGACGATGGCGAATCCGAGTGCGAGTAGCGAGAAATCCATCCGTCCGCTAAACCCGATACCCGGAACGGTCGGGATTTCGGCGTATTCGGGAACCCGTTCCGTCCGCGGATTGGGGCTATCGGCTTCGAACCTCCAGGACAGCAGCGTCGACGTGATGCCGGCTGCGACGAAATTGAGCATGATCGTCGTAATCACCTCGTTCGCGTCGGCGTACGCCTTTAGGACGCCCGGAATCGCGCCGTAAAGCCCCCCGCCAATAGCGCCTACAAGGACGCCGAGGGGGATGAGGACGACCGCCCCGACAAATCCGTCGGGGACGATCGGTGCCGCAAAGACAACCGTGATAGCCGTTACGAACCCGCCGATGACGAGCTGGCCCTGTGTCCCGATGTTGAGGAGGCCGGCGCGAAACGCCACCGCGACGGAGAGGCCTGCAAAGAGCAGCAACGTCATCTGCTGGAGCGTCGTCGCGAGGCTCAAGTTCGTCGGCGACCAGCCGGCTTGCAACGGGTTACCCAGTGCCCCGAGGAACAATTCGTAGAAAACCTGCATCGGATTGTAACAGAACGTTATCCCGGCTACGTCGAGTCCGGACCGGCACGAGGCGACCCCGCCCGAGACGAAGACGAACGCGCCACCGACGAGTACTGCAGCGAACAACGCTGCGATACTGATAACGATCCGTTCCATCGCCGATGCTTGGACGAGCCGTTCGAGGAGTCGCCGCACTTGGCCCTGCCCATCCGAGTCCGAACTCATCGTGATTCACCTCCCTGTATGTCGGCAGGGCTAGCACTACTGGCACTATTCGCTCCCTCGTCCAGTTGCTCACCCGCCATGAGCAACCCGAGTTCTTCCTCGGTGATTGCGTCCGGATCGTTCATATCGATGAATTCGCCTTCGTACATCACAGCGAGCCGATCGGACAGCGCTCGCACCTCGTCGAGTTTCGAGGAGACGAGCACGATCGCGACCCCCTCCTGTCGGAGTTCGAGCAGGCGGTCGTGGATGAACTCGGTCGATCCGATATCGACCCCGCGGGTTGGATGCGTTGCGATAACCAGCGAGGGATCGCGCTCGAACTCGCGGCCGACGATGAACTTCTGCTGGTTCCCGCCGGAGAAAGAACTGGCATCGGCATTGGCGTCCGGCGGTCGGACATCGTAGGTGTCGATGAGGTCGTCCGTGTGGTCACGAACGCTGGTCCAGTCGATGCGACCGTCGGGTGCGAATTCGGGGTCGCGCTGACTCCCCAGAATGCTGTTTTCGACGAGATCGAACGGCATGACTAGCCCGCGCTTGTGACGGTCTTCCGGAATGTAGGACATCCCGGCGTCGATTCGCTTGCGGCGAGACCAGTCGGTGATGTCCGTGCCCTCGTACGTGACCGTTCCCTCGTCGGGCGTTCGAAGACCGGTGATCGCCTCGATCAGTTCGGCCTGGCCGTTCCCGTCGACGCCCGCGATGCCGACGATTTCGCCGGCCCGAACGTCGAGATCGATGCCGGAGACGACGTCGACACCCCATTCGTCCTCGACGGCGACGTTCTGCGTCGAGAGGACGACATCGCCCGTGGCGACGGGGTCCGAATCGGCTTCAAGCAGCACCTCGCGGCCGACCATGCGCTCGGCCAGATCTTCGCGGTCCGTGCGTTCGGGCGCAACCGTTCCGACAGATTCGCCGTCCCGGAGAATGGTGATCGCGTCGGCTGCGTGGGTCGCCTCCTCGAGTTTGTGCGTGATGAAAATGATCGTCTTTCCCTGTGCAGTGAGTTCTTCGAGCACGTCGTAGAGCCCCTCGACTTCCTGGGGCGTGAGTACAGCTGTCGGCTCATCAAGGATCAGCACATCCGCGCCGCGAAATAGCGCCTTGAGGATTTCGACACGCTGCTGGACACCGACGCTTAGATCCTCGACGGTCGCCTCCGGATCGACATCAAATCCGTATCGATCACAGAGTTCAGTGATCTCAGCAATGATCTGCTCGCGGTCGACCGCCAGTCCGAACCACTTGGTCGGCTCGTTTCCCAGAGCGATGTTCTCGGCGACCGTCATGGAGTCGACCAGCATGAAGTGCTGGTGGATCATCCCGATACCGGCGTCGATAGCGTCCTGCGGCGAGTCGAACGCGCGTTCGCGTCCGTCCACGACGACACGCCCTTCCTCGGGATGGTACAGTCCATAGAGGACGTTCATCAGCGTCGTCTTTCCGGCGCCGTTCTCGCCGAGCAAAGCGTGAACGCTCCCCCGTTCGACGCGCAAGTCAACGTCGTCGTTTGCGGTGACGCCGGGGAATCGCTTGGTGATTCCATCGAGGTGGACGGCGAGGTCCGTTCCCGCTCCCGTTTCCGCTCCCGTTCCCGTTCCTGTTTTCGTCCCCGTCTGTCCCATATCCGTTCCGTGATCGGCGGTATCCCCTTCCGATCCGGTGGCCAGTTCTGCTCCGTCCGTCGTTCCCGGTCCCGACTCGGTCATGCGGTTACAGTTCTGTTGGAACGTCGATTTCGCCGTCGATGATAGCCTGCCTGGACTCCTCGAGTTGCGTCTTGATGTCGTCGGGAATCTCGTCGCCGAGCGTGTCGCCGTACTTCGCGATGACACCGTCTTCTTCGAGCCCGAGCTGTTCCGCTTCGCCGCCGGTGAACTCGTCGTTGACGACCGACTCGATGGCCGAGTACACCGCGCTGTCGACGCGTTTGACCATACTTGCGAGGATGACGTCGGCAAAGTCGTCGTTCGAGATCGACTGGTCGTCATCGACACCAATCGCGAATCGCCCCTCGTCCTTTGCCGCCTGGAAGACGCCGATACCGGTTCGACCGGCCGCGTGGAAGACGATGTCGGCGTCCTCGTTTTGGTACATCGACCGAGCGGCCTGCTGACCGGCCGAAGTATCGGTAAAGACGCCCGTGTACGACGAGACGACTCTCGCGTCCTCGTTTGCGTGCTCAACGCCGGCGCGGAATCCGGCCTCGAACGACTCGATCAGCGGCGTTTGGGTCGCTCCAACAAAGCCGACCACGTTCGCATCCGGATTCGTCTCGCCGTCGCCAGCCGCGAACTCGCGGTCGGTCAACAGTCCGGCCAGGTGACCGACCTGAAACGAACCGGCGGGTTCGTCGAACACGTAGCTTCGAACGTTATCCTCCTCGACGACTTCGTCAACGAGAATGAAGTCCTGGTCAGGGTATGCCGGCGCATTCTCCGAGAGCGCCTCGGCCTGCGCGTAGCCGATACAGTTGACCAGCTCATACTCGCCGGATTCCGCAAATTGGCTCTGTGCGCTGCCGAACTCCCCCTCCGTCTCCGGTTCTCGCTTGTCGAGCCCGATATCGAACTCCCCCTCCGCCTCGTCGAGCCCCTGTTTTGCCATGTCGTTGAAGGAGTCGTCGCCGAGGCCACCGGTTGCATATACTGTCCCGATCTGATACTCTGCCCCACCCTCGTTACCGAACCCCCCGACGCAGCCGGCGAGGCCTGCTAACCCAACAGCACCCGCTCCCGTAAGAAACCGCCGTCGATCTCGTGACATATGACCGGCTATTGCACACAATTGGTTTATACCCGTCGAAATTCCCGTTCAGACCTCACGACTCGAGATACAGTTCAGCTACCAGTCACGAGTTATCCGAGGAATGGACGGACTCCGAAACAATCACCAAATCAACGGCGAGTTCAGCTCTGGGACCGACGTCCCCTAGGCGGCGTCCGCGATTGCCGTCTCGATGATCGCTTGGGCCTCGGCGACGAGTTCATCGACGGCCTCGCTTTCGGCGTAGAGACGGACGTACGGTTCGGTGCCGCTCGGTCGAACGAGGAGCCACGACGCGTCGTCGAACTCGAGGCGGATGCCGTAGTCGGTGTCGACGGTCGCCTCGGAGAACGCTGCGGGCAGTTCGCTCTCGAGCGCCGCCATCACGTCGGATTTGCGCTGGTCCGGACACTCGACGCTGACCTTCCGATAGGGTCGTTCGGTAACGGGGTCGCGGAGAGCGTCGGTGTCGCCCGCGGCGGCGACCAGCGCGGCGACGACGGCCGCGCTCGTGACGCCGTCGATCCACCCGCCGAAGGCCGTGTGAATGTGCTTCCAAGGCTCGGCCGCGAAGACGACCTCGGTGAACTCGTCTCCGGCGGCGCGTTCCCGGGCGATGCCCTCGTGAAGCGCTCCCAGTCGAACGCGTTCGACGCGCCCGCCGGCCCCCCGAACGCGCTCGTCGATTCGTGCCGAAGCGTTCGGCGTCGTGACGACGACCGGATCGTCGGCGTCGCTCGTGGCTGTATAGTGCGCTGCGACGACGGCGAGAATGGTGTCTTCGTGGATCACGTTGCCGTCGGGACCGAGGACGACCAGCCGGTCCGCGTCGCCGTCGTGTGCCAACCCGAGGTCGAACGAGCCGTCCGCGAGGAACCCCGAGAACGACGAGAGCGTTTCCGGCGTCGGTTTGCTCTCTCGAGCCGGGAAGTGGCCGTCGACGGTCGCGTTTACGCCGACGACGGTCGCGCCGAGGTCGTCGAGGACCTGCGGCGTCGCGAGCGCGCCGACGCCGTTTCCGCAGTCGACGGCGATCGAAAGGCCGGTGAGGGGCGACTCTCCAAACTCGTCGAACTGGTCGCGAACGTACGCAGCGACCGCGGTTCGGTACGATTCGAGTATTTCGAGGTCGTTCGATCGACCCCACTGGTCCCACGCGGATTGCGACGAGTCAGCGTCGATGGCACCCTCGATGCGCTGTTCGGCGGCGCGGTCGAACTCGACCCCGTCGGCGAAGAGTTTGATGCCGTTATCGGTCGGCGGGTTGTGACTCGCGGTGAGCATGACGCCCGTTCGTCCTCGCGAGGCAAAGGCGAGCGTCGGCGTCGGCACCTGGCCGAGACGGCACACGTCCGCGCCGGCACTCTCCAGACCGGCTTCCATCGCCGCTGCCAGTGCCGGTCCCGTTTCGCGTCCGTCACGGCCGACGACGACCGTCTCGCCGGGTTCGCCGACGGCTTGCCCGACCGAGAGGGCGAGCGACGGCGTGATCTGCTCGACTGGTCCGCGGATGCCCGCGGTCCCGAATAGTGTCATACTGGCCCGTTCCGCGAGCAACTACTTATATGACGTGACACGAGCGCTACGCGCTGGGTCGCACCGGAGCAGTCAGGAGACGATGGCACGCCAGCCCGGTTCGTAACAGAGACCGTACGCCGCGGGGAGCGTAACGACCAACAGCGGCGGGACGAACAGGAGCATGCTGAACGGATCCGGCGGCGCGATGATCGACCCGACGGTGTACGCGGTACCGATACCGATACCGGCCGTGCCGATCAACCGTTCGCGTCGCGTGGCCGGGTCGCTCCGGTCGGGAAGCCGCCTCCTGTAGATGAGGTACGCAAGGGCGGCGATAGACAGGGTAAAGAAGGTGGCCAATCCCCAGGCACCTCCGTCCGCTCCGCGAGCGGCAGCATCGGCGCTGACGGCGTAGCTGAGACAGAGTCCAGCCAGCGGGAGCGCGAGGAGGAATACGAACCCAACCAGAACGAGGCCCATAGTTTGTAACAGACACGGCGTTAATCGAATAATACTGTTTCGGTCACGGAGTGCGCAGACGCGGTCGTCCGTTCCAACTTGCGGCGAACCGCGAGCCGAGTTCGTACGCCCGCTGCGCTAAAATATATTTTAGCTAACACCTATTCCGACGGGGACCCTCGATTCTCACGAGGATAATGCACGGGACAGACTCCAACGGAATCGTTACGACAGGCACGACGACGGTCGGCCTCGTCGGCGCGGACGGCGTCGTCCTCGCAGCCGACAGCCGAGCGAGTCTCGGCGGCCGATTCGTCACGAACCGCACGGCCCGAAAGGTCGTCCCCGTCGACGACCGAACAGCGCTCACCTTCGCCGGCAGCGTCGGCGACGCCCAGTCGTTCGTCCGCCGCCTCCGCGCCGAACTCGCGCTGTACGACATGGATCACGAACCCGGCGCGTCGGTCGACACCGCGGCGACGGTCGCCGCCGATCTCATCCGCCGCGAGGAAACTCCCCAACTCGAACTCGTTCTGGGCGGCGTCGTTCCCGATCCGACGGTCTACCAGATCGACCCCGCTGGCGGTGTCATGGACGCTCCTATCGCCGCCAGCGGGAGCGGAATGCAACTCGCCTACGGCTACCTGGAGGACGCACACGACCCCGAACGGTCGGTTGCGGAACTCCGAGCCGTCGCCGCGATGGCCGTTCGAAACGCAACCGAGCGCGACACCGCGAGCGGCGACGGCATGACCATCGCGACGATTACCGCAGACGAACTCGAACGCGAGCAGTACGACGGCATCGAACGCGCCGTTTCCGCCGCTACCAGCCGGACCACAGACTCGGAGGTGGTGCGATGAACACGAGTTCACGTCAGCGGGCCTACGATCGCGGGCACACGATCTTCTCTCCTGACGGCCGGCTCTACCAGGTCGAGTACGCCCGCGAGGCGGTCGAACGCGGCTCCCCGAGCGTCGGCGTCGTGACGAGCGAGGGCGTCGTCCTCGCGGCGCGCAAGCGCGTCCGGTCGCCGCTGCTCGAACCGGATTCGGTCGAGAAGATCCACCGCGTCGACGACCACCTCGCCGTCGCGACCGCCGGCCACGCCGCCGACGCGCGGCAACTCGTCGAGGCGGCCCGCAAGCGCTGCCAGCAGCACCGGCTGCAGTACGGCGAACCGATCGGCGTCTCGGTCCTCGCGAGCGACCTCGCGGATCACATCCAGGAGCAGACCCAGTCCGGCGGGACGCGACCCTACGGGGCTGCGGTGCTCGTCGGGGGTGTCGATCCGGGTCCAGGCCCGAATTCCTCCCCCACACCCGACGACCGATCCGCCGACGAAACCGAGCGCGAGCGCGAGTCAGCCACCGAACGGACCGTCCAGCCAGCACTCTACGAGGTCGATCCGGGCGGCACGTTCTACGGCTGGCGCGGAACCGCCATCGGCGACGGCACCGCCGAGATCCGGTCGTTCCTCGAGACCGAACTCGACGGCGGCGACAGTACCGCCGCAACTCCCGATCTGACCCGGGATCGCGGGCTCTCGATTGCTCTCGACGCGCTCGCAACCACAGCCGCGGACGACCGCCCGATCTCAGCGTCGACAGTCACGGCCCGCGTTCTCGGACCGGAATCGGATTCGGGACAGTCGACCCCAGTCGGCGACGACGAACTCGAACGGGTACTCGCCGCGCTCGAATCGGACTGAGCGGGTCACTTCGCGGTCTCCGCCTCTTTCGCCGATTCTGCCGTCTCTGCCGTTTCCGTCCCGTCCGACGATGGTGCCGTCTCCGACGACGCCCGCTGCGTATCGACCACCGCGACCTGTTCGTCGACGTACAACGCGAGCACCGAGTCGTCGAGTTCAACCACGACGCGGACGGCGAGCGGGTCCTCGGAGAGCACCGCCTCGGCCCACTCGTGGCCGACGTTCCAGATCGGGCGGTCGCGCACGTCCCGGTCGTGATCGTCGTAGAACGAGACGACGGCCGGGTGCGAGAGCAACGAGAGTGCGACGGGCGCACGCAGCGTCATCCCGCAGCGCGAACAGCTGAACTCGGCCTGGACGTGGTCGGTGTGCTCGGCTGGAAGCAAGTCTTCGGTCGACGACGAGAGCGTCGCGAGCCGAGCATCGACCGCGCCGCTGCAGTCGGGACAGACGCCGTCGCGCATGAGCGAGAGCCGGTGTCTGTGGTGGCGGTCGAAGGCGGCCGGAAACGCCGCGCCGTGGGAGTCGAGCCCGGCGGGCGGAAAGCCGAGCCGAAGGAGCCGTCGGTCGCAGTGCCCGCAGCTCACCGTTACTCTGTTATCGGTCGCCTGCGCCGTCAGCGCCGCCCGGCCACAGAACGGACAGTCGTCGTCGAGTTCGGTCGGCGGATGATCGACCCGTTGGGTGTACGTTCCGGTGGCGATCGCTCGCGCGATCCGCTCGCCGGCGTAGGTGAGTTCGTAGCCCTCGGACTCCGTTTCGCCGTTCCACGCCTCGTCTCCGGCCTCCACCTTTCGGAGGTACGGCCCGACGAGTTCGTCCAAGTGATAGGCGAACCCGGCGGTGGTGTCGACCTCGGAGGCGTCGAAGAGTGCCGAGAAGGTGGGCGTCGAAGGCGTGGCTTCAGTGGAGTCAGTATCGTTCCCATCGCCGAACTCGAGCATCGTCTCGAGAATCCCCATCCGGATCTCGTTGCCGAGCGCCTGGAAGGCGTCGCTCGGGTCTGAGACGCGGTCGCTGGGCTCGGGAGAAGCGGTCGGTAATTCCTCTCCGTCCTCTGCGGACATAGGATACCGTACACTTGGGCTGCGTGGAGAAGTAGCTTCGTTTATCCCCGGTGTTTTTCCTTCTCGAGTACCCGCACGCGTTCGATTCCGGTCTCCGGATACTGGCCGCTCTCATCTTTCTCGACGGCCTTGACCATATCCCAGACGACGTTGAGGCCGGTCGTGACGCCCTCGAGCGCCTCCATCTCGCAGCCGGTCTTGCCCGTCGTCTCGACCGACACCGCGAGTTCGATGCGATCCTCGGCGATCGAGAACTCGGTGTCGACGTTCGTGATCGGGATCTGGTGGCACATCGGGATCGCCTCCCAGGTGTGTTTGACGGCCTGGATCGCGCCGATACGGGCGGTCGCAAGCACGTCGCCCTTGCCGATTTCGTCTTCGCGGATGGCCTCGACAGTCGACTCTCGCAGCCGGATTTCGCCCGCCGCGACGGCCCGGCGCTCGCTGTCCGGTTTGTCGCCGACATCGACCATCTGCACGTCGCCGTCGTCGGTGGTGTGCGTGAGATCGCCGGCACCGGCGTCCTCGCCGTCCGCAGGCGGTGAATCGTCAGTCATCGGTTCCACCCTCGTTCCAGAGTGCCTTGGGAATTTCCTCGAGAACCTCCGAGGCGAGGAAGCCGAACTCGCGTGACGCCGCCAGGCGTTCGCCGGCGACGCCGTTGACTTGCGCACCGGCGGCGGCCGCGTCGAGCGGATCGGCGTGTTCCACGAGCGCGGCGACGATGCCGGTGAGCACGTCGCCCGTCCCGCCGACTTTCATCCCCGCCGTTCCCGAGCGGCTGAGTCGCGTGCGCTCGCCGTCCGTCGCCACGTCCGTCGCTCCCTTCGCGAGGACGACGTGTCCCAGGTCGGCTGCAAAGGCCTCGATCTCGTCCGCGGCGTCCTGCAGGTCGTCAACGTCGGGGCCGCCCATCCCGGCGAGTTCACCGCGGTTGGGCGTACAGATCAGCGTCGCCTCGGTCTCGAGATCCGGGACGACCGAGAGCGCGTCGGCGTCGACGACTGCGGGGCCGGTGTAGGAGTCGAGGAACTGGCGGGTAGCCGCGAGCGTCTCGTCGGCGGTGCCGAGTCCCGGGCCGAGGATCACCACGTCGTCGTAGCGTTCGGCGGTGTCGACGAGGTCGTCGACCTGGTCGGGCGTTAGGCGGTCGCTCTCGTAGGACTGGACGATCAGGTCCTCGGCGTAACCCTGGATCTCGCCGGCGACGGACTCGGGCGCGGCGACGAAGGAGAGGACCATCCCGGCCCGGAGCGCGGACTGGGCGGCCAGCGCCGGCGCGCCGGTGTAGGGACCGCCGCCGACGACGAAGGCCCGGCCGCCCCGGTCGTCGGGCCGGGCAAGGCGCACGTCGCCGGGACCGGTGAATCGCTCCGCCGCCGCGGGGATGCCGATGTCGACGACGGTCACGTCCGCGTCGAGCGCCGAGAGGCCGGGTTTGGTATCGTGGAAGGTGACGACGCGGTCGCCCTCGACGGCGTTTGCTGCGAGCGGCTTCTCCGAGCCGCGGTCGCCGTCGTCCGCGCCGGCAGCGGCGTTCGCGTCGAATCCGGACGGGACGTCGACCGACACGACGGTCGCGTCGGCCTCGTTGATCGCTCGCGCCGCCGTCGTCTCGGGCTCCCGGAGGTCGCCGCTGATCCCCGTCCCGAGCATCGCGTCGACGATCACGTCGCACTCCGGCACCTCGAACGCTCCGGAGTCGGTCACCTCGCGGGCGTCGTACCCCGCCCGCTGAAGCGCCGCCCAGTTTTGCCGGGCGATCTCGGTCCCGATCGTCTCGGCGCGGCCGAGCAGGAGCGTCGTCACGCTGAACTCGTCCAGGAATCGGGCGGCGACGAACGCGTCCCCGCCGTTGTTGCCGCGGCCGGCGACGATCACAACGCTTGCGTCCGGCTCTGCGACCTCCCGAACGACGCGGGCGACGGCGTTCCCGCTCGACTCCATCAACTGCTTTCGCGGAACGCCGAGCGCCGCGGCGTTCGCGTCGACGGCGGCCATTCGTTCGCCTGTAATCATGGGCGAGCGTTCGACGGGCCGACCGTTGAAGATTGCGGACGACACCCTCAATATCCTCGATCACCTCTCGTAGACGTGAACGTCTTCTGGCTCGACGAGGACTCGCGACTCGCGGCGCGCTATCATTGCGATCAGCACGTCAACAAGTTGCTACTCGAGGCCGCGCAAGTCCTCTGTACGGCGGCCCGCGAGAACGGGTACGACGCCGAGTTCTGCTATCGGTCGACCCACGTCAACCACCCGGTCACGAAGTGGGCGACGGAATCGCGGGCGAACTGGCTGCGCCTGCGCGAGCACGCCGCGGCGCTCAACGCCGAGTTCACCGAGCGCTACGAGAAGGACGAGGACCACGCGAGTTGGCAGGTCATCGAGCGGATCGACCCGGATCGAATCGAATTCCCGTCCGCGGAACCGACGCCGCGGCCGCAGGCGATGCCCGACGAGTACAAGCGTCCCGGCGACCCGGTCGCCGCCTACCGCGCCTACTACGCCGGCGAGAAGGCCGAGTGGGCGGAGTGGCAGTATACGGACGAACCGCCGTGGCTCGCGGCGTCTCTCGCCGAAACGGCCTGACATACCCCGAACTCCGTCAGTACCGAATCTCGAATCCGTCCTCGCCCTCCGGGTCGTCGAACTCGGCGTCGACAGCCTCGACGTCGGCGGCCGGACTGCCCGTGTGACACCACTCGACCATCGACTCGACGGCGTCTTCGGGACCCTCGAAGACCGCTTCGACGCGGCCGTCGTCGAGGTTCTTCACCCAGCCGTCGATTCCCCTCTCTCGAGCCGTATCGCGCGTGTTCGCCCGGTAGTAGACGCCCTGGACCGTTCCCGACACGAAGACGCGGGCTCGCGTTCGCGTTGTGTCTGCCATGTGCGGGGGCTCGACTGCGAGCGGCAAAAATCCCGTCGTCTGCGATTCCTCGCGTCCTACCGTTCGCGTTCGGGTTCTCGTTCGTAGCGTTGCGACCCGACGATCATCCAGCCTGCCAGTGCGATCACGGCGACACCAAACGCGATCCAGGCGACATCGGTTCCGGTGCCGTCGGCCGGCTCGGTGAACTCGACGAGTGCGAGGACGACGAGGAGCCCGGCGACGGCGAGCGCGTTCGTCCCGATGAACGAAGCCAGCCCCTCCTCGTCGGTGACGCGGTCCGGGTCGTAGCCCGCGATCAGTTCGACCCGCCCGAAGTACGTGATCAGAATCCCGAGTGCGCCGACGAACGCGCCACACGCGAGGAGAACGACGGAGCCGATACTCATACAGAGTACCCGATCGCGATCCAACAAAAGAGCTGCTACCCGCCGTCGAATCGCCGGGTGAATTTGCCGACCGGTCACCCTGTTTCCCACTCGGTCAGTCGTCGAGAGCGAGACCGGCCGCGCCGAACTCGAATACCCGAATCAGGTGAGCCGACGGGAGAGATGGCGTTCGATCTGGGAACTCACCAGCATCAGCGCGATTCCGATCGGTGCGGTCACGAAAACGAGCCCGACGAGCGGATCGCCCGGGCCCCGCTCGGTCTCCGCGCGGACCCAGAGGGCGACGATCAACACAGCAATGAGCGGTGGCGTAAGCGCTCGTTTCCGGACGAAGAGGAACGCCGGCAGCCCGCCGAGAACGAAAAACACCGCCACCGGCAGCATCTGAACCGGATGTTCGAGCGCGAACAGCGGATAGTCCAGCCGAGCGGCGTACCACGAGAGAAGCACCGCGCCTGCGCCACCGCCGAGCACGAACGCACCAGTCTCCGACGAACGACCACCAGCCACGAGCGTCGCATCGTGACTAGTGCGTATACTGTTTTGGAATGACACTCGACGATACCCCACTGCGATCAGTCGCCGGTCCGCAGATGATGAAACACGTACGTCTGAGCGTATCCCGCGTACTCGCCGCCGAACTGCTCACGAAGCGCTCGCGAGGTCTCGGCGTACGAGCCGCGATCGCAGTCGGGATAATACTCCTCGATCGCCGACCTGAGCCAGGTGTCGAGCGGCACCGACTCGTCGAACTCGAGGGCGAACAGGAGCACGCAATCGGCCACCTTGTCGCCGACGCCGACGAACTGACAGAGGAACTCGCGGGCCGCCTCGTACTCGAGTTCACGCGCGTCGGCCGGGTGAGCTTCGCCGTCGGCGACCATCTCCGCGGTGCGGACGACGTAGGGGGCGCGGTAGCCGAGGCCGAGGTCCCGAAGCTCGCTTTCGGTGGCGGTCGCGAGTTGTGCCGGCGTCGGGAACGCGTGGTACGTCTCGCCGTCGAAGGAGACCGCGTCGCCGTACTCTCGGGCGAGCGTCGAGACCATCGAGTGGATGCGGCTGACGCGCATCTGCGCGGAACAGATGAACGAGATCAGGGTTCCAAAGGGCGGGTCCGTGACGAGGCGCATGCCTCGGTGGGCTTCGTAGGCCTCGTCTAACAGCGGATCGTCGGGTGCAGCGGCGACGATCGCTTCGAGGTCGTCGTCCAGGCGGAGGAGGCGACGCACGGTCGGTTCGGCGTCCGTCGTCGACTCCCATTCGAGCGCGGCGTCGGTCGTCCGCACCCGGATCACCTCGCCGTCGACGACGGTGACGTACCACTCGCCGGGCGCGGGCGTCCCGCCGTACATGTCGCCGTCGCCGCGCCGCCAGAGGTAGGTCTGGCCGCTCTCGAGCGTCCGATACAGATCGAGTCCGCCCGCGAGTTCATCGCGGCGGATCGTCCCCGTTTCCATTCGTTCATCCCTACGGTGGCGTCGGCTTGGGCCTTTCGAACCGGCTGCTTCGCCCGCGGGAGGCGACCGTGAACTCGCGCTGCGTGTCGCTGAGGCGAACCTTCATACTGCAGGCGATACAATGGCCCTGTATGAACTGCAGGGTTGTCGTCGAGGCCGCGGTGCCGGTATTCGACGTCGAAACAGCAGATGAGGCGATTCGGATCGCCATCTCGAAGACGGGCGAGATGCTGAACCCTGATTTAAATTACGTCGAAATCAACATGAGCGAGCGAACCACTCCCTCGGGAGAGGAGCTCCCACCTGCGTTTATCGCCGCCGACGAGGCGCTCGTCGCACTCGAACTCGAGATGACCGTGTTCAACGTCGAGCGAGAGGAACACGCCTCGCGGATCGCCCGCAAGGAGATCGGGCAGCGACTCGAGAATATCCCGCTCGAGGTCGAACAAGTCGAGGTCATCGAAGAAGACGACGATGGGACCGACGAAGACGACGAGACGGATGAAGACGAGACGGTTGCTGACGAGTCAGCCGACGCCGCTGTGACAGACGACCAAGACGAGGACGCACAATCCGACGACGAGGACGACGAAATTCTGCCCGAGTTCGAGGATTTAGTCGAGTAAGCGCTACTTACCGGCTCAATTGCGGACCGTTCAATCGAATTACTGCGCTTTTATCGGATGGAAAACGGAGTCACTTCGGGGACAGTCTCGAATATCGCAAAATCGAGTCGAATGTGGACGACGGCAGGAGCACGGCGTTCGAACCTCGTGCGGAGACGAGTCTTCCCAGTAGGAGACAATAGTACCTGAAGGATGCTCCGAGTGCTTCAGTCTGCGGTGGCGGCGACTGCTTCCTGTTCGTCCTCGCGCATGTTCATCGTGATTCCGCCCGCGAGTGCAAACACAGCGGCTTTATGATCGGTCTTGGATTTGTGGATCGATGTCGGTCGAATACCGAGAGAATCGTACTCCTCCAGGTCGATCTGGCAGTTGTCCCACTCCGCACACTGGTTCGATACTTCCGCGAGAAGGCCGTGAAGGTGAATGAGCTCCTGCTTCTTCATAACCATGCAATGCTATCCACTGCAGGGTTATATTATTATCTTGAGTCGCGTTACCATGCAACCTGTATCAGTATGAGAGATAGTCAGGAAAAACAACCGTTCGAAGAGGGGGTCTAGTTGCGTGAAACAGTCTCCAAGCTACTGTTAGTTCAGTCATAGACCTCCCATAAATCCGAGTGATATCGTTCATAGTGCCCCGCATTCAGGCTAGCAATTCTGCTTGAAACGGCCTCGCCTATCCGAGTTGCTTCAGCGTCTGGAGGTCGCGATCGGTCCGCATGAACTCGGCGGTCCGCCGAGAGGCATGACAGTTCGGGCAATGAAACATTTCGGTTGATGTCGGTAACTCGCCCGGTTCGGTTTGCCAATCCTTCGTACACTCCGGACACAAGAGTTGAACGGTCGTCTCGACCATGTCAGGCTATTACACACCACGGGTGAAAAACCTTGTCTCAGCACAGTCGTGTATACCGAAGCGAACGGAGATCGGCAGCGGCGGATTATTCAGTCCGGATTCGAAACGGCGCTGAACTCGTTACGCCGGTGCTGCCGTGTCCGAGGCTTCGAGCAGTTCCTTGTAGCGGTTTCGGATGGTGACCTCGGAGATGCTTGCAACTTCGCTGACCTCGTTCTGGGTCACCTTCTCGTTAGTCAGGAGCGCCGCAGCGTAGACGCCGGCAGCCGCGAGGCCGACCGGCGACTTGCCGCTGTGGACGCCCTCCTGGCGGGCCGACTCGAGCAGTTCGCGGGCCATCCGCTCGGTTTCGTCCGAGAGGTCGAGGTCGCTGACGAATCGCGGGACGTAGTGTTCCGGATCGGCGGGCTTGACCTCGAGACCGAGTTCACGAATGATGTAGCGGTAGGTCCGAGTGAGCTCCATCTTGTCGACGCGGCTGACGGCCGAAATCTCGTCGAGGCTGCGCGGCGTGCCGGCCTGGCGGGCGGCGGCGTACAGCGAGGACGTGGCGACACCCTCGATCGAGCGACCGGGGAGCAGGTCCTCCTCGAGCGCACGTCGGTAGATCACGCTTGCGGTCTCGCGGACGTTCTCGGGAAGGCCGAGCGCGCTTGCCATGCGATCGATCTCGCCGAGCGCCTGCTTGAGGTTGCGCTCTTTCGAGTCGCGGGTGCGGAACCGCTCGTTCCAGGTGCGCAGGCGCTGCATCTTCTGGCGCTGGCGGCTCGAGAGGGACTTCCCGTAGGCGTCTTTGTTCTGCCAGCCGATGTTGGTCGAGAGCCCTTGGTCGTGCATCATGTTCGTCGTCGGGGCACCGACGCGGGACTTCTCGTCCTTCTCTGCGGCGTCGAAGGCGCGCCACTCGGGGCCGCGGTCGATCTCGTCTTCCTCGACGACGAGTCCACAGTCTTCACAGACGGTCTCGGCGTGTTCGTCGTCCGTGATAAGCCGACCACCACACTCCGGACAGCGCTCTCGCTCCTCGGAGCGCGTCGTCTCCTCCGTTTCGGTCTCAGTCTGCTCCTCGGTTCGTTCGTTCGAGTAGGTTCGGATGTTCGTATCTGTCATGGTGTATCGGGTTGGTTACTCGGGGCTCCCGGGTGGGGTAACCAGAAGAAACCCGGTCGCCTTCAGCTAACATAGAGTTAGGCCGTAAGCCATATAAAGTTTTCGCCTTTGTTATAAAGAAACGCGTTTTCTGGTATATGTGTTTCGGATATATGCTTATTAATCGTGTCCCACACCTCGGCTCGGATCGGCGGTGATAATCGAACAATAAATCACACTCGAAGCGGCGCTCGCTATCGGACCGTACGGGTCGACCCACGCTAATCACGCACTACGGGTCGAATCTTTTTCGAACTCTGCCGGTAACGAGTTCCTATGACCGTTCGATTCGGCGCGATTACTGTCGACTGGCTCGGCCGGGCAACCGTCCGGCTCGAAGGGGAGACGGGCACCGTCATCTACGCCGATCCCGGCCCCGAGACGGATGGCATAGTCGACGGTCAAGACCCCCGCGATGGCGACCTGATTCTCGTCACACACGGCGCTCACTACGATCCCGACTCGATCCACCGCCTCGCCCACGAGAACTCGATCGTTGTCGTCCACGAATCGATCGACGCCGAGACGATCGACTGGGCTGCCGAGCAACCCGACGCTCTCCCCTTTGAAGTCGCTCGTGTCCAGGAAAACGAGTCGTTTATCCTCGGACCGCTCGATCTCTCGACGACGCCGGCCGATACCGAACCGGACGGCTCCCGCGCCGATGGACGAGGCCGCCCTGATCACCCGTCCGGCGAGGGCTGCGGTTTTCTCGTCACTATCGATGGCATCACGGCGTTCTGGCCCGGAAACACCGACCCGCTCCCGGCCCACGATGAACTCGCCGTGGATCTCTTCTTGGCCCCGATCGGCGGTGGCCCCACGATGGATCGACACGAGGCCGCCGCCCTGGCGACGCGACTCGACCCGGACCTCGTGCTGCCAGTCCGGTACGAGACGACCGACGCTCGCACGGCTGAGGACGAGGCGTTCGTCGTTGACGTCGCTATCCGCGGCATTCCGGTGGTCTTGGACCGGTAGCGTTCGTCTGTACACACGGCGATAGATCCGTACCTATAAGTCACGACTCGCTAATCCTCGCACGTGAATCTGTGATGGATATTGACAAACACACACTTCTCTACTGGATGACGGTGACATCCGGGTCCGGGTTGCAAGCAGGGGACGACTCGAGAGGTGAGCCGCGTGGGAACTAACACTGGTTCCGAAACCGACATCGAAGCGGCGGATCTCTCCTACCCGGCCAGCAGTTGGCGAGGATTTTTCACGAATCACTTCGGCCCGTCGATGCTCTGGGCGCTGATCAGTATCGGCGGCAGCCACATCGTCCTCGCGCCGACACTCGGGGGGACGTTCGGGCTCTTTGCCATCTGGATGTTCGCTCTCATCTACCTCGCAAAATACGGCGGCTGGGAACTCGGCATCCGATACAACTACGGCGCCGGCGGCAACCCCGTCGAAGCCTACGATCAGCTCCCCGGCCCGAAAAACTGGATGCAGTGGTTCACCGTCGGCGTCTTCACGATCATCTACACGGGAATCACCGCCGCAGTCGGGATGAGCACGGCCGCGTTCGTCGAAGCGTTGACCCCGCTGTCGTTCCAACAGGCGTTCGTCGTCTTCGTCGGCCTGGCGGGCGTCCTCGTCCTGATCACCCGCTACAGCCTCCTCGAGAAAATCCTGATCGGTTTTACGGTCGCGTTGGGCGTTCTCATCGTCCTCGGCGTGCTCGTCGGTCCTCCATCGGGCGAGGTCGTCACAGCCACGACCTTCACCGCGCCGGATCTCACCGGGCCGCTGTTCATCGGCCTGTTCGCCGCGGCCGCCGGGTTCGCGCCGACCGGATTCAGTACCAGCGTCCTCATCGGTAGCTGGAGCACCGCCAAAGGCGAGGGTGCGAGCGAACTCCGGGCCCACAACCTCGATCCGAACGACGACCAGTATCACGACTACATCCGCGCCTGGATCCGAACCGGTCGCCGCGACTTCAACATCGGCTACGCCTTCAGCTTCACGCTGATCGTCGCGATGGTGATCCTCGCCTCGAACGTCCTCTATCCCACCCCGCCCGAAGACGCCAATCTCGCCGTCACCATCGGGTCCATCCTGAGCGACTCCTTCGGCGAATGGTCTTACTACGCGATGGTCCTCGGCGCGTTCGCAGCCCTCTACTCGACCGTCATCACGCTGCTCGATGGAGCCGCTCGAGCCACCGGCGATGTCCTTCCGATGGCGCTCGACCAACCCGAACTCGATAGCGAGCGGATCCGCAAACTCGTCGTCGTCGGCATCGTCGCCGTCAGCTGCGGCGTCGTCGTTACGCTCGGTACCGTCCCGGTCACCTTCCTTATCTGGATCTCGGCGATCCTCGCGGTCACGGAGATCCTCTTCTATCCCGCAAACTGGTACGTCGTCAGAGAAAACCTCCCCGAACAGTTCCAGCCTTCCCGCGCGTGGGTCGCCTACTACGCCGTCAGTCTCGTCGTCGTTCTCGCGTTCGGCATCATGGGCGCGGCATCCGAGTTCGGCTACGTTTGAACTCGGGCCCCGATTCACTCTCTTGGGCCCGTCTCATCCACCTTTATCTCGGGTGGACGAGAGCAATCGGCCATGGAACGGGAGTACGATAAACTCGTTCGCGATAATATCCCGGAGATTATCGAAGATAACGGGGACGTGCCGGTCACCCGGACGGTCTCCGGAGACGAGTACGAATCGTATCTGCGCGACAAACTGCGGGAGGAAGTCGACGAGTATCTCGCCGACCGAGACGCGGACGAGTTGGCGGACATCTTGGAGGTCGTTCACGCGCTCGGGCACGTCGAGGGCGTCTCCCGAGATGAACTCGCCGAGCGCAGGGAACGAAAAGCCGATTCGCGGGGCCGGTTCGACGACGGCATCGTGCTTACGGACGTCAACTGATGACCGACCCGTCGCACGTGAACGATCCGACCTCGAGCGAAGGCGGGAACGAAGACGAGAACGAGAACGAAACGACGGCGGTGTACGATCGATTCGCGTCGGCGTACGAAGCGAACCACGCCGACAGAAGCGTGATCGGCGCGCAACGAGACCTGTTCCGCGACTCCCTCGACGCGCTCGACGGCACCGCGGTTCTGGACGTCGGCTGCGGCCCCGGCTGGGAATCGGCAGCCTTTCGTGACGACGGACTGGACGTCGTCGGAATCGATCTCTCGTCCGAATTCCTGTCGATGGCGAGCGCCCGAGCCCCCGCCGCGTCGTTCGCCCGAATGGACATGCGATCCCTCGGCTTCGCGGCGAACTCCTTCGACGGCATCTGGTCGTGCGCCGCGGTGCACCACGTTCCGCGAGCCGATATCCGGACCGTGTTCGCGGAATTCGACCGCGTGCTCCGTCCTGCCGGCGTCGCCCTCATCACCTGCAAGAAGGGAACGGCGCGAGAGACCGGCGAGACGTTCGGCGCGGACGATACGCGCCGATTCGTCCGGTACCTGCCAGATCAGTTGCGAGCACTCGCGACGGCGACCGGGTTCGCCGTCGAGCGGCTTGAGTCGACGGACGAGTGGAACGAACTGCTCGTTCGCGCCTGACGCCCATTTTACCGAGACGCTCCGTCATCATCTCCCGGACCGACTGTTCGATGGCCGTCTAGATAACGCCCATCGCGTCGAGCCGTTCGGGAAGATACGTATCCGTCACGAAATCGAGGCCGTGTGACGCCAGCGACTGCTGTTCTGACTTCTTCCCGATTTCGAGTTGTAACTCGATCTGTTCCTCCCAGTAATCGGTCTGGAAGCGCGGGTCCTCGAGTTCACTTTCCAGGGCGTTGATGTCCGAGTCGCTGAGCGGATCGGTCGGCAGATCGTACTCGACGATGTCGGCGGGCTGGATGCCGATGTAGTCGGCTTCGGGGGTTGCGAGGTACTCCGAGAGGTGGGCCGACTTGATCGAGCCGTAGGCGACGGAGCCGTAGATGCGGTAGGACCAGGGGTCGCCGTCGGTAAAGACCACCACTGGAAGGCCGAGTTCGTCGTGGAAGCGCTTCGTCAGTCGGCGCGTGGCCCGCGCGGGCTGGCCACCGAGGTGGACGACGATCGCGTCGTATTCCTCGTCGAAGCCGTTCTCGACGAGTCGATCGCGCATCCCGCCGGTTTCCACGCAGAGGACGAATTCGGCGTCGTTGTCGAGGAACTCGATCATGTCCGGATTGTTCGGGATCTGGTACCCGCCCTGGCCCACGTCGAGCTGGCAGTGGATGTCGCGATCGCCGCGTTTGGTTTGCTCGCGGATGTGGAGCGGCCCCATCACCTTGGCACCGGATTCCTCCGGGCGCATGTGAAAGTCCTCGCGGGTGACCCCCGAGACGATCTCGAGGTCCTCGACCAGGCTGTTCGACTCGTCCTGGCTGGTGAACTGCGCGTTGTCGTTATCCCAGCTTTCCGAGAGGTAGTAGAGTTCACGCAGGGTCGAGGAACGGTCTTCCTCGAGTTGGTCCGTGAGGAACTCGATGGTGTAGACGGCCTTCAGGAGTTTGCGAGCGCCGCGGACGGAGTTTGCCGATCGGGTCGACTCGCGGTCGCCGTAAACCCAGACGTCCTTGTCCTCGTCGTACTCGATGTTGTTCTTCGTCCGCGTCGGGACGGCCATGTGTGGGATTTCGCCGAGTTCGAACTGGTCGTAGAACTGGGCGGCGAGATCGATCAACTGTTCTCTGGCCTGCTGGTCGTTGTCTGCGCTCATTGTTTCACCGTGAGTTTCTCGCTTTCGACGCCTTTCACGTCCAGATCGAAGCTCGCGTCGTCGGGAGCCACGTACTCCAGGGCTGTTTCGTCGTCGCTGGAGACCTCGGCTTCCCACTTGACGAACCACTCGCCGTCCATCTCGACGACGGTCGCGCCGTCCGAGAGGTCGGTCGGCTCGGCCGAGACGATCTCGGTAATTTCGAGGGTCTCGTTCGTTCCCGAGTTGTTCTCGACGACGACGGAGACGGCCTTGCCGTCGCCGTTTGGCTTGACCTCGCGCTCGACGAGGACGTTGTTCATGATGCGGGCGATCGCGTCGTCGATGTTCGGTTCGTCGCGGTCGGTGACCTCGGCGACCTTCGTGGCCATCTCGGGGAGGATCGTCCCGAGGACGTTCTGTTTCTTCCGGCGCTTTTGCATCGACCGGCGCTTGTTGAGGAAGCTCTTCAAGTCGCGAGCGGCCTCGCGGATCGCGAGTTCGATTTCGTCCTCGATTTCGGGGACGTTCGCGACGGCGTCTTTCGACTCGCTCGTGAAGGGGACGTTCGTCGAGGCGACGTGAACCATGATGACGACGGGGCCGTTCGGCAGGCCGGAGCCGCCGGGCTGGTCCAGTCCGTAGTTGCGCCAGCCGATAGATTTGACCACGTCGGTCGTGGCGCACGCGCCGCGCTGGTAGACCAGCGGGACGCGGTTTGCAAAGCGCATTACGTTCGCGCTGCCCTCAGCGGGCAGGTCGTCGCCGTAGGCGATGCCGGCCTCGACGATGAACGGATCGCCGCCGTGGACCTCGGCATCGCGGGTCGCCGAGGCGTAGAAGTCGGCGTCGAACTCCTTCTCGAGGCCGGCCTCGATGAGGTCGGCGGAGATGGGCGAGAGACACCGAGTCGGCGGGGCCATAATGTCGGTCGCGCGCATTCCGTCGACGAGATCGCTGGTCGCATCGCGGTCGCCCTCCAGTTCGCGCACGAGCGGCGGGTCGTCGGGGACGGTCACCATCACGTCCCAGATCGCCTCGGTGATGTTCTCGCGAGCCGTATCGCCGAAGGCGACGTCGTCGTACTCCTCGGTGAGCTCGGCGGCGCGGTCGACGTACTCGCGGAGCGTCCGGTGGGTGAGTCGGTGGCGCGGGTCGTCGTCGGTCTCGTCCTCGAAGGTGCCGGCGAGGCGGACCGAGAAGGCCTGCACGATCTCGTCGTCCTTGCGGGTGCTCGTGGCGTCGTCGGCGAGATCGTAGAGGTCGGCGACGAGCCGCGACTCGTCCGTGTCGGTTCCGGACGCGTCCGCAACGGAGTCGTCAGTCGGTGCGGCGTCGATGAGCGCGAGCCAGACGGCATCGACGGCGTTCTCGCGAACGGTGTCGCCGAAGGTCGTTCCGTGGTCTACTTCGACGGTATCAGCGGCCGAATCGACGATATCAATCAGCTCGTGGTGGGCGAGTCGCTCGCGGCTCGCGACCTCGGTCTGGATGGCCTCGGCGAAGGCGGCCGTCGCGTCGGGACCTTTGTTCGCGGTGGCGTCCGTAACGGCCGCTTCGAGATCGAGCGCTTCGTGGTTCGCAGGCGGCCGCCAGCGCATCTCCCGGCCGTAGTGGCGGTCGCGGAACGCGCCGATGACCGACTCGGCGGTCTTCTTCCCGACGCGGGTGAACTCCTCCTGCAGGAAACCGGAAACCGTCTGGGAGTCCGTCGCGGCGAGCATCTTGATCACGGTCCCGAGTTCGACGCCGTGGGGGTGGGGACGGATCTCCTCGGTCTCCTCCGGTAACTGATCCGTCGCGCGCTCGAACTTGAAGTGTGAACTCGGTTCGCGGAGTTCGAGCCGCGCGTGCGGGTTGACGACCGCCGTGTGCTGGATGTAGTCGTGGAGTTGCTGGCGAGCGCGCATGTTCGCCTCCATCTCGAGTTCGATGCGCGTGCCGTGGGGACGATCCCACGTCGTCGTTTCCTCGACGCTGATCTCGGGTTCGTTGTCGTCGGTGTCGACGATGAGTTCGAAGTACTGTGCGTCGCTTGCGCCTTCGGTTCGGCTGGTGATCTTCGCGGGCTTGCCGCTCGTCAGTTGCGAGTAGAGGACGGCGGCGGAGATCCCGATCCCCTGCTGACCGCGTGACTGTTCGCGGGCGTGGAAGCGAGATCCGTAGAGGAGCTTCCCGAAGACCTTCGGCAGTGATTCCTTGGTGAGCCCGGGTCCATTGTCCTCGACTATCAGGCGGTAATAGTCGCCTTCCTCCTGAATCTCGACGTAGATGTCCGGGAGAATACCGGCTTCCTCGGCGGCGTCTAAGGCGTTGTCGACGGCCTCCTTGACGGCCGTCACGAGGCCCCGAGCGCCGCTGTCGAAGCCGAGCATATGCTTGTTCTTCTCGAAGAACTCGGCGATGGAGATCGCCTGCTGGCTCTCTGCCAGCTCCTCGGCGATCCCCGGCTCATCACCGAGTGTCGACTGGAACGACGTCATCATCTCCCTGTACTAACGGGGAGGCTAAAAGGTGTGTGCAACCGGAGTGAAAGTGATACCGGTCTGTGTGATTTTGGCCGACTGTTCACACGGGCTCAATTCGCTCGTTTAGCAGTTCGAACTCGGTCGTCGCTACGGCCACCAGTTCCCAACTATCAGGTTCGTGATGGTGTCTTTCACCTTACAAAGGTTTAACCACGAGCGAGACTGTATCTTGGACGAGAGGAGCCATGGATTCAGACGACACCGACGAGCACCGGGTCGACGAGGGCACTGGACGACCACACGAAGAGAACGACACCGGTGTCGGCACGGACGAGACAAACTCACGCCCAGCCGACGGCAGCGACGACGAGCTGCGCGCCACGGCCGCCGAGGAAGTCGACCAGCGCATCGTCGACCTACTCTCGTGGATCCTCGACACAGAAACCCGCGCAAAGATCTACGTCCACCTGCTCGCACACCCGGCCAGCACCTCCGAAGAGGTCGCCAAAGGTACCGGCCTCTACCCGAGCACCGTCCGCGAAGCCCTCGCAGAACTCCACACGGAAGACCGCGTCACCCGACAGAAACGAGCCAGCGAGGGCGCGGGCAACAACCCCTACGAATACACCGCCATCCAGCCGAGTGAACTCGTCGGTGGCGTCGTCGACCAGGTACAGCAGGAACTGAACACGATCTTCACGCTCGATCGCGTCCTCGACCGGTCGACCGAGGGCGACGACGAGACTATCGACGGGTCCGACCCCGTCACGATCACGGTCGACAACGACGAACAGGAGCCAACGGCCCCCAGCGACGACCGGACAAGCGAGTCGACCGACGACGACCGCGACTACGACCACGACCACAACTCCTCCGAGTAAAGTGAGTACGGACGCGACTCACCCCGCCAGCAGCCACGCAGGCTCTCCCGTCGTTCCACCCCTTCGCCTTCGGTACCGTTCGTTCGTCACACTCAATTAGTCGGCCACTCCACTCGACCGCAACGCGACGCACACCTCCGTTTTCGTTCCCGCTACGCCTCACCCTCGAGTTCAAGCACGGCCGGCCGCTCGAACTCGCGATCACGATCGACGGCCCGGACCGTCGTCGTCGGCCAGGTGTCGGTCGTCGTCAGCACGCTGCACTCGTCGGCGGTGACGAGTACGGTGTCTTCGCTTTTCGCGCCCTGAACGGTCGGGTTCCAGGCGTAGGCCATCGGCTCTGTGACCGGTGCCTCGTGGTCCGGCGTGGCGATCCACTCCCGGCCGGCGAAGCCGGCAGCGCCGCCCTGGTGGTGGTGCTCCCACTCGCCCGCGTGACCGACCGTCTCGTAGGCGTGTTGGATCGATTCGAAGACAGCGCCGGCCGTCCCACCGGCGTTGGCTACCTCCTGCGTCGCTGCGAGCGCCGTGGCCTCGACGCGAGCAGCAGCCTCGTGGCGATCCGCGAGCCACGCCGGCGGGTCGAATGCGACAGTCCGAGTACAGCTCGCGTGCAGGCCGTCTCGCTGTGCCGTCACCGAGACGAGTACGTAGTCCCCAAGTACGGCATCGGTCGGCGTGTAGTGGCGATACTGCTGGGCGCGCGTTGCGCCGCCGACGAGGACGACCGGGGCCTCGATATCGCGGGCCGACAGCGCAACCCGCAACGCCGAAGCGACCTCGCGCTCGCTGTCGTCGGCGCGCAGTTCCCGACAGACGGATTCGACGGCGGCCGCCGTCTCCTCGCCGAGCCGCCGGTAGCGCTCGCGGTCGCGTTCGGTCAGCGGTTGTCGCAACGGCGTCGGATCGATCCGCTCCAGGCCGGGAACGTCGATATCGGCAGCAGCGTCCTCCCCGATGCCGACGCGGGCGGCGATCGCATCGGCGAGCGAACCGGTGTACCAGTCGAACTGCTCGACGGAGACGGCATCCGTGTCGAGGTCGGGAAGCTCCTCCGCCGCGATCCGATTCGCTTCGTTGTTCGCCGTGACGACCCGCAGCGCCCTTCCGTCGTAGCCCACCGCGGCAACGCCGGTCGGTGCCTCGCGGTCGATGACGCTATTGCCGCCCGTCAGCCAGGCGAACGAGTTCGGCTCGGCGAACCACACCGAGTCGAACTCGTGGGTGGCGAGATAGGTGTCGAGTCGCTCGCGTTTGTCCATGCGAGGTGCTGGCGTGGTGGGGCCTTGAATGCGGCGGACCCTTTCGCTGGACGGCACAGGCCGGGTATCGTGTACGTAGAACGTACACGGATGCGAGCATCGACGAGCGGGGACGATCGATCGGAGCGATATGCAGACACTATAGTAGCCACCGGCAGTCAGTGGACACCTACTGGTATAACTGCCGTGCGGTTAGTGTGGAAACCGTTTCAGTTGTTACTACCGAGACGGAACTCGACGGGTACGTGTTCGGGCGACTTTGACTGCGGCTGACTCGGGCAATGTAAGTACGGCTGGTCCTAACTCCCGTTATCCGTGTCGTCCGACAGTCAGACCTCCGACGTGAGACCTCGCTCGCTGATCGCTCGGTTCGGCTTTCGACACCTGCTCGCGGCGACGCTCGCACTCGTTGCGGGGACGATTCTCCTCGGGATTGCCGCGAAGGCGACAGGGTCGGGACTCGCCTGCCAGCAGAACTGGCCGCAGTGTGATGCCGGACCGTACAACCTGTTGCCGGCGAACCTGCCCAGTTTCTACGAGTGGTTCCACCGATTCGTCGCCATGTTCGCCGGGTTCGCCATCATCGGCTCTGCGATTTCTGCCTGGCGCAGCCCAACTGTCGACCGCCGAGTCGCAGCACTGGTCGTTCTCGGGATGGTTCTCACGCCGGTTCAGGTCTACCTCGGTCGGGCGACCGTCACCCAGTATACGATGGACATCCTCTCCCTGCACTTCTGGACCGCAATTCTGATCTTTACGATGTTCGTCGTCGCGACGACGCTCGTCTGGAAGAAATCGCTGTCCACAACCCACGTACGCGGCGCACTCGGCATCGGTTTGCTCGCCCTCCCGGCGCACGTCGCTCTGAGCCCGACCGATCTCGGGGTGGTGACCGAGTACACGCCGACGATGCAACTCCTCCAGTACGGCGTGACGCTGACGCTGATCGCTGCAAGCATCGTCGCCACCATGACCGGTCGCTGGCGATACGAGGACCGCACGCTGGTGGGACTGCTTACCGGAACGACCGTCCTCGCACTCGCCGTCGCCTACCTCGGTCGCCGCACAGTAATGACGTACAGTACCGTTCTCGATCAACTCTACGTCGTCCTTGCGGCTGCGTTGGCGCTCGCGTTCGCCGCAGGTATCTATCGTAGTCGCCAGTAGCCCGTTCTCGCCGTCAAGTCGACCGCACATCGTTCGACGCTGCCCTTCTCTTATAAATAACTTCGATATCTAACGGGATTCTTCTTGTAAGTCCATGTGAATGTGTGCGTGCGAACAATTTGTAATGAGCCTCATCGCAACCGTCGCCGTCCCCGCATCGGCGTTCCCACTTGGATCGCTTCTCGACACCACGTCCGTCCCCGAGGCGACGATTTCTATCGAAACGGCGATTCCGACCGGCGATAGTCTCATCCCCTATCTCTGGGTCCCCGCCGCCATCGCCGACACTGTCGTCGCCACGCTCGAGACGCGGTCAGTCGTCACCAACGTCTCTATCCTCGACGAGTTCAGCGAGACGGTTCTCGTGGAAATCGAGTGGACCGACGGCATCAACGGGATTCTCGCCTCGATTCGGGAGAGCGATGCGCTGGTGACGGATGCCGTTGGCACCGCAGATCGCTGGACGTTCCGACTCTGGTTTCCGTCCTACGATGCGCTCTCGCAGTTCTACAGGGGCTGTGTCGACTGCGAGATCCCGATCGAACTCGTCCGACTCCACGAGGCCGTCGGCCCGACCGACGGCGACCGATTCGGGCTGACCCAGCCACAGCGGAGCCTCGTTGTCGCCGCCTACGAGGCGGGCTATTTCGACGTGCCGCGCGAGACGACGCTGGTCGAACTCGGTGCCGAACTCGGGATTTCCGACTCGGCGGTTTCACAGCGGCTTCGGCGTGGGCTCTCGACGCTCATCGGGTCGACGCTCGCTATCGATCCACACCAACCGACGCAGTCTCAGTCCTGCCAGCGATCGAGTATCGACCCGACACTGCGCACTGCCCGGCCGCTGGATGGCGGGTCCGAGTATCGATACGACGAGACGGCGCCGGCCACCGGAGGTGACGACCCCCACGACGGCGGCCAAACCGAACCCGAACCGACCGCGGATCGGCCCGAAAGCCGAAACGAGACGGACTGAACGCGACCACAGGCGAACTGAACGTCGGCAGCAGTGTCGGAGACGCGGGTCGCGGCCAGCCCGCAACCGCAATCGCGGCCGTTATGGGACTCAGTCTCCTTGCTCTATCCGTGCAAACCGTCACCGACAGGACGAGTAACCCGTTCGGACTCAGACCACCGTTCGACCGCACCGGCGCAGACGACCGAACGGCCGTCTTCGGCTACGGTGACGCCAACGCTGATTTTCACGTTATCGGCGACCATCCCGGCGTCCACGGCGGGAAACGAACCGGCGTCCCGTTCACCGAAACCGAGGCCGGCCTCGCGATCCAGACCGCCCTCCGCGACGTCGACCGTCCTTTCGTAACGGGGCCACGGGAGCGGCCCGAACTCGACAACTGCTACTGGAGCTATCTGCACATGTGCTGTGTACCGGACGGTCACCAACCGACCGAACAGGGATATGCGGATCTCGAGCGGTACTTCGACGCCGAATTACGGGCGATCAATGCGCACATCCTGTTGCCGGTCGGTGAACGCGCGACCGATCACGTTCTTCGGGAGTATACGACGCAGCGCCGGCGCGTCGATCTCGACATGGCCTCACTACACGCCGGCGACCTCCGCGGTCGCGGGTTCATGGTCGTTCCGATCAGGGACCCCACGACGTGGGAACACGGCGATCGGGCGGCGCTCGTGGACAAACTGACCGCCGTTCTCGAGAGCGACTATCGGCAGACGAAAGGCGTCGCGACGCGGGTCGGATAGGCCGTTAGCGGCCGAAATGCTTCCTGATTGTCGCCCGTAGCGGCAATCCGAGTCCGCCGACGATCGGCAGCACAACGAAGGTGACGAGTTCGACCGGTAGCGTCGCGGAGTCAGTCGCTCCGAGAGCGAAGCCACAGAGCGGGGCCAGGACTGGCAGGACGTACAGGTACGAGGGCGTCCAGCCCGGCCCGCGCCTCGTGTGGCCGACGATAACGGTGAACAGGAACGGCATCAGCACCGCGCCGGCGAGCAGCGGGCCGCCGACGAGCGTCGTCGAGATGGTAAGTGCGATCGAGAGCAGGATCGTCTCGTCGATCGACACCGGGTCCCAGGACGCCTCGCGCCAGCCGAGACGCACGACGACGAGCGCGACGGCCACGACGCCGACGAGGCCGGCTAACGCGGCGTACCACTGCACCGGCCCGACCGGCGGCGCGACGAGTTCGGATCTGACGATGAACTCGGTCCCGGTGTCGATGCCGTAGCGACTGCTCGTGATGGCCGTCCAGAGGCCGTTCGGATCGGTTCCGATAGCGAGCAGGTCTGCCCAGAGCGTCTCGAGTGCGGTTCGGTTGCCGAGCGCGAAGTCGCCGAGCCCGAGCACGTAGATGAGCACGGAGAGCCAGAGCAGCGTTAGCCCGAACCGTTGGCGACGCCACCAGCGGACGGCGGCGTTGTTCCGGAGCCGTCGGAATCGGGTCGCGTGTGCGTCAGCGTTCGAGTCTGTGCCCGCGTCCGTTCCCGTCTTGGTGTCGGTTCGGGCGGTTTCTGAACGGGTTTCGGTCCCAGTCCCTGACGACGAGGACCGCCGCCGCTTCCGTCGCTGGGTCGTCCCCGTCCCGGTCCCGGTCCCAGCCGACGCCGACGCGGCACTCGTCGTTCCACTCGGCGACTGACCGGTTCCGGTGCCCGCGTCCGACCCACCTGTCTTTGAGCCCGTACTCGTCTCCGTTTGCGATGCGCTCGCCCCCGCGTTCTGCGTCGGATTCGAGCGTGACGACCCCGAACGCGAACCGGTACTCGACCCCGACGACCGTGCTGAACCCGCTGCGTTCGACGAACTCGTTTGCGACCGTGATGTCGACTCACTCGAGTTCGAGGAACGACCGGTTGAGCGGCCAGTCGTGCTCGACGAATTGGTGTTGGCGTTGGCGTTGGTGCTAGTGCTAGAGGACGAACTAGTGCTGGAACTCGACGCAGAGCGAGCGCGCGACCGTGAATCGGAGCCGGAGCTACGACCGTTCGTCGCCCGGTTACTGCGGCGGTTGCCATCGCCGCTACCCGTCCCCGTTTTCGTCTTCGTTCGCTGCTTTCGCGTTCGCTGTTGCTTCGTCCCTGTTCTCGACCGCGACGATCCGCTGCTCGTTTCGCCGCTCGAGTTCTCGCTCGAAGCAGCCGTTGAACTCGTGTCGTCGGTATCAGTATCGGCCCAGATATCGGGTGAGGGAATGCCGCTCGTCCGCTTTGCGACGTAATCCTTGTGTCCGAGCCGATCGTAGGCCTGGCGCTCGACCGGGTCGCTGAGGATTTCGTAGGCTTTCTTGACGGCGACGAACTGCGCCTGTGCGCGGTCGTCGTCGTTCAGATCGGGGTGATAGACGCGGACCTGCTCGCGGTAGGCCTCCTTGAGTTCATCTTGGGAGGCGTCGGCAGAGAGTTCGAGAAGGTCGTAGAAATCCTCAGTCATAAACGATCGAGAGCGTACTGTCTAGAGTGGCGTTATTCGTGAACTGTTATAATATCAGTGTTCTCGTTGTTCGCTTTTTCTTAGTAATAGTGTGTTGTTTCAAACACATACCGGGACGATGACGAGCTACAGAAAATCGCTCAACAGAGTCTGACCGCCGGGTACAGACGCGTCTGCGGAGGACTCGCCACTATCGGATGGGCGGGTTTCGTCCTGTGAACCGGTTTCATGACGCGTATTAGTCGTCTCAGCAGTCGTTTCGGGTCCCGTTTTCCGCGTTGATTTCGACGGGGATGGCGGTGTCTCGTCGGCTTGCCCACCGTCGTCACCATCGTTACCATCGTCACCGTCGTCCACCGCAGGCTGTTCCCGTTCAGCGGATGCGATGGCACACTCCCATCCGTCGAGGCTCGTCTGATCAGCCGTCGCAAACTCGAGGTTTGCTACGCGAACGCCGAGTTTCCGGACGGGCTTCGTGTCGAACTCGGCGAAGAGTTCGCGCGCGATCCGGTCGACGAGTTCGGGGTCGTCGACGGGGCCGGGGAGCGACCGGGCCCTGGTGTTGACGTCGAACGGCGGGAGGACGGCCTTGACGCCGACGGTTCTGTACAGCGCACCCTCCCGTTGCGCGCGGTCGGCGACGGCTGCGGCGAGGGTTTCGATCTGTTCGTATTTCGGCTCCGGATCGGAGACGGGGTCGGCGAAGGCCGATTCGCGGGAGAAGCTCTTCGGATCGCCCTTCGGTTCGACGCGGCGGTCGTCCTCGCCGCGCGCGCGATCGTACAGTTCGCGACCGCGTTCGCCGAAGCGTTCGACGAGCGGGTCGGGGTCCGCTGCGGCGACGCCAGCGGCCGTTTCGAGTCCCATCTCTCGGAGTTCGCGCGCCGTGACGGGGCCGACGCCGTGAAGCAACTCGACGTCGAGCGGGGCCAGAAAATCCCGGACCTCGCCGGGCCGGACGACGGTCAACCCGTCGGGTTTGTCGAAGTCGCTCGCGATCTTGGCGGCGCTCATCGTCGGCGCGACGCCGATGCTAACGTCGATGCCGACCTCGCGTCGAATGCGATCCTTGATGTGGCGAGCGAAGCCGTCCGCGACCTCCCAGGCGGTTCGCTCCGTCACGTCGAGGTAGGCCTCGTCGATACTCACCTCACGGACGGTCTCCGCGCAGTCGTGGAGGATCGTTCGAACGTCGGCGGCGACGGACTCGTAGTAGTCCATGTCGACCGGGCGGTAGTAGCCGGTCTCTTCCCGTTCGAGTTCGGGATCGTGGTCGTCCGCCTCGGGAGCGAGTGCGGCGCGGCGCGGCAGGTGCTCGAGCGCGGTCGAGATCGCCTGTGCGCTTTCGACGCCGAACTCGCGGGCCTCGTAGCTCGCCGTCGCGACGGCCCCGACCGTCTCGCCGGGTTCGTAACCCATCCCGACGACGACGGGCGACTCCTGTAACTCGGGCTCGCGCAGGCGCTCACAGGAGGCGTAAAAGCAGTCGGCATCGACGTGGAGAACGATGCGGTCGGTCGTCTCCGCGGCCTCGACGCCGGGCAGTTGCGGCCCGTCAGGCATTCGTGTATTCGTTTAGAGGTAGGAGCGGAGAGTTGTGAACGTTGCGTCCGCCGCTGGCCGTTCGTCGGGTGGGTCCGTCTCAGTTGTAGCCGCGCCAGCGGTGGCCACACTCGGTACACTTGAAGAATCGCGTCGGCGGCTCGTCGGCCGAGGCCGTCTGTTTCAGCGTGTACCAGGCTTCCCGGTTCCCACACTCGTCACAGATGATGTCGGTGGCCTTCGGCTTGCCCTCGAAATTCGCGTTCTCGTCGGACTCGATGACGTCGTCGTCGGTCTGGGCTTCGGTCGTGACGAACTCGTCTTCGCGTTCGCGGTCCCGCTCGCTCGTCGCACCGCAGTTCGCACAGACCATGCGATCGCCATCCGCCTTCATCATCGAGCCGCAATCGTCGCAAAACTGCATACCGTCGCGTACGAACGCGCGCGGCAAAAGCCCCTCGCCTTGCCGCAGTCTGTCACTTGGCGTTTCGATCAGCCGACCCGTATTCTGGCACCCTCCCCCGATGCGGCGGCACGCGAAAGCATGACCGCACCGCCGAGTTCGCGATCCGCGAGTGCGTTCTCGGCCGCAGCCACCGCCTCGTCGGCGTGCTCGCGGTCGGTGACGCCGTAGACGACCGGCCCCCACGAGGACTGGCCGACGCCGGAAAGCACCGGACAGCCCTCGAGTTCTTCGACGAGTTCACCGGCGGGCGGGCGGAAGACGCCGCCCTGGGCGTCGGCGTACCACGCGCCGTTCTTGTGGCCGATCTCGCGGACGGCTTCGCCGAAGGCTTCGAGTCGGCCGGCGGCGGCGGCGGGGAGTAGTTTTCGGGTGACGACGCCGGCGAGTTCGTCCGCGATCGCGGGGTCGGCGCGTTCGACGACGGTGCGCATGCTCGCGTCCTCGTCCTCGCCGCTGCGGCCAGGTTCGGCGTCGGGAACGACGACGAGAAAGCGCCAGTCGTCTGGCAGGTCGTGACGGGCGACGACCGGGGGAACGGTCCAGTCGCCCTCATCCGGCGGGGCGGTCGTGAATCGATTCGTCGGATGTCCGGCGTCGACGACGAAGCCGCCGCCCTCGAAGGTTGCGACGCCGACGCCGCTGCGCCCGCCGCGGCCCATGGCGGGTGCGCGGGAACGGATTTGCGGGTCGCAATCGTGATCGTGATCGTGACCGGGGTCGTGATCAGGGTCGTGACCGTGAACTCGAGCGGTCGCCGCGAGGATCGAGAGGGCGAGTTGCGTGCCGCTGCCGAGGCCGACGTGACGAGGAAGTTGCTCGTCGACGGTCAGCGAAACGCCGGGAACGCCGAGGATATCGACGGCGCGGCTCGCGTACCGCCGAACGAGCGGATCGTCGGCGACGACGTCGGTTGCGCGGGTGGCGACGACGGTGACTCGGGGTTCCGCGAGGCCGATACCGATACCGCCATAGAGGCGCTCGCGGGCGAGCGAGAGGTTCTGAAAGCCGACGTGGAGTCGAGCGCCGGCGCTAACGGTCGCCCTGTCCGTGTCCGTCGCTGACGACGACGGCGCCGGCGTAGTGGCCGGATCGCTCGAGTGCCGCATGGAAGTCGTGTTCATTGTACGGGTGGTTCCGGCAAGGGGGTTTCGACGCTGGCAACGCCTGACGGCAGTGCCGAAGCGATTAGCGATACCGGAGATGGTGTGCGGACTGCTGTCGAGCGTTCTCTGGCTGTAAACGGCGCCCAGCGAGTTCACTGTCGGTGAGTACGGACCTCGAGAGAAGGACTCGCAGATCAGTCAGCCCCGCGGCAAACGCGGTCGCTATCGTTCCGGCGATCCATACTCGACGTGAACGGTCGGCGTATTCGGCGATTTGGACGCCGGAACGCCGTTCCAATCGACGACGTGGATGTTTGCCATCTCGCCGGCGAATCGGAATCGCTGGACGCCAACGTCAATTGTCCCCTCGGCGACCTTGTCGGAGACGATTGTCGCCTCCGCGACCGGGTCGTCCGCGAGCATCTCGATCTCGCCGTCGACGGCGATCTCAAACGTCGAGGGGACGCCGCGTCCCACGATCGTGACGAGGTTCGGAAGCTGCTCAGCTGATTGTACGCTCGTATCCTGTGATACCGGATCGTCGCGTGCCATGCTTCGATGAGCTAAACGCCGGGATATAAGCTTTCTTCCTCCGGAATCGTTCAAAATCCGTGACCATCAGGCGTCTCTGACTTCGTTCGTTCGATTCGCCGCTCCGCTGTCCGGCGATCCACGCATTCGCCGCTGGAAAGAACGTCCGAGAAACGGTGACTTATGGTTCCCCGCCACAAGGTCCGAGCATGAGCAGCGACGAGTTCGACTACGGCAAAGACGAGCGCCTTCGGAGCCGCGAGGTCACCGAAGGTCCTGACAAGGCACCCCACCGCGCAATGTTCCGCGCGATGGGTTTCGACGACGAGGATCTCTCCTCGCCGATGATCGGCGTTCCGAACCCGGCGGCGGACATCACGCCGTGTAACGTCCACCTCGACGACGTCGCCGAATCGGCCCTCGACGCCGCCGACGAGGCCGGCGGCATGCCCATCGAGTTCGGCACGATCACGATCTCGGACGCGATTTCGATGGGGACCGAGGGGATGAAAGCGTCGCTCATCTCGCGGGAACTCATCGCCGACAGCGTCGAACTCGTCACGTTCGGCGAGCGCATCGACGGGCTCGTCACCGTCGCGGGCTGTGATAAGAACCTGCCCGGAATGATGATGGCCGCGATCCGGACGGATCTCCCCTCCGTCTTCCTCTACGGCGGGTCGATCATGCCGGGCCAGCACGAGGGCCGGGACGTGACCGTCGTCAGCGTCTTCGAAGGGGTCGGCACCTACGCCGCCGGCGAGATGGACGCCGATGAACTCGACGGCCTCGAGCGCGACGCCTGCCCCGGCGCGGGCTCGTGCGGCGGGATGTACACCGCGAACACGATGGCTTCCATCTCGGAGGCCCTCGGCCTCGCACCCCTGGGAAGCGCGTCTCCGCCCGCCGAGGACGAGGAGCGCTACGAGGTCGCCCGCCGCGCGGGTGAACTCGCCGTCGAAGTCGTCGAAGAAGACCGCCGTCCCTCCGATCTCCTCACGCGCAAGTCCTTCGAAAACGCCATCGCACTCCAGACCGCCGTCGGCGGCTCCACGAACGGCGTCCTCCACCTGCTCGCGCTCGCCCGCGAAGCCGGCGTCGACCTCGACATCGAGGACTTCGACGACATCTCGCGCCGGACCCCGAAGATCGCCGACCTCGCCCCCGGCGGCGACCGCGTGATGAACGACCTCCACGAGATCGGCGGCGTGCCGATCGTCATCCGCCGCCTGCTCGAAGCCGACCTGTTCCACGGCGACGCGATGACCGTGACCGGGCGGACCGTCGCGGAGGAACTCGACCGACTCGACCTGCCGGCCGACGACGACATTTCCGCGGACTTCCTCTACCCCGTCGACGATCCCAAGGAAGCGGAGGGCGCGATCAAGATCCTCTCGGGCAACCTCGCCCCCGACGGCGCGGTGCTCAAGGTCACCGGCGACGACGAGTTCTACCACCAGGGGCCGGCCCGGATCTTCGAGGACGAGGAGGCTGCCATGGAGTACGTCCAGGAAGGTCACATCGAGAGCGGCGACGTGATCGTCATCCGCAACGAGGGACCCAAGGGCGGTCCCGGCATGCGCGAGATGCTCGGCGTCACCGCGGCCGTCGTCGGCGCGGGCCACGAGGACGACGTGGCGCTCATCACGGACGGACGCTTCTCCGGCGGCACGCGCGGCCCGATGATCGGTCACGTCGCCCCCGAGGCGTTCGTCGGCGGCCCCATCGGCCTGCTCGAAGACGGCGACGAGATCACGGTCGACATTCCCGACCGGACGCTCGATGTCGACGTTGGAGCGGCTGAACTCGCGACGCGCCGCGAGGAGTGGGACCGGCCGGAGCCGGCCTACGACAACGGCGTGTTAGCGAAGTTCGGTCGGGACTTCGGCTCGGCGTCGAACGGAGCGGTGACGAATCCGGGGCTCAAATCCGATCACCCAGACGAAGAGTAAGCACCGTCTACCGGCCGCTCCCCCTTCTATTTCCTGCACGAGATTTTCCCCGAACTATCACCGAGGGACGAGTAGATGTACAAGTACTGTCTCGAGTGTGACTGGCAGTTCGATACGGCAGGCGACCACACCGAGGCCGAGGTTTCGAAACGCGCAATCGAGCACTTCGTCGAAACAGGACACACTGTCGATTCACTCCGCTTACCACCGCCAATCGTGCGCAGAAATTGACGTGACTGGCTCGCCCCTCCAGTGGGCGTTGTACGTCGTGCACTGCCAACGCGGCCGCCCGCTTCGGACGAGCACCGATCGGACGGGTGACTAACCCTGACTGCTGACTGCTTATCCGCGACGGTCCAGAATTCGGTCGATAATCAGCCGCGTCGAAAGGAGTTCATCCTCGTGGGCGGGGTCGCGCCCGCTCGCACGCTCGACCGTACAGTCGATATTCCGTCGGTCGAGTTCAGCCTGGATCGCCGCCGGGTCGTGGTGTTGGTCGTGGCCGAGGACGATAACGTCCGGGTCGATCCGTTCGATCGGAACGAAGATGTCTTCCTCGTGTCCGAGGAGGGCCTCGTCGACGGATTCGAGTGCGCCGACGACATCGCGTCGCTGGGCCGCCGAGCAGATCGGCGCTTCTTTGTGATCGACGTTTGCCTTGCGGGCGACGATCACGTACAGTTCCTCGCCCATCGCGGCGGCCTCTTCGAGATAGTGGACGTGACCCGGATGGAGGATATCGAAGGTCCCCTGAGCGATGACCGTTCGAGAACTCGGCTCTGGGTTCGAGCGGCTGTTTCTGTCGGTGTCTCCGTTCGTGTTCGTTCCCCCATCCGTATCCGTATCTGTATCCGTACCCCTGTTCGCGTCTGCGTCCGTATCCGATCGTGAATGTGCTCGCCGCTCGTCCGACTGAGATGCTGAGTCTGTCATACGTCCGTAGCTTGCTCGGCTCGCTGCCGTTTGTCGTGCGTGGTCTGTCGCGGTCGTCCGCCGTCGTTTCGTCGGTGCTCGTCGCCTTCAGCCATCGGCCGTCACCGGAGTTCCTCGTCGATATCCGCCTGCGTGAAATCGAAGAAATCCTCGGTCTCGGGCAAGTCGACGTCCATCACGTTCAGCGTCGTTCGCTTCCCCTGCGAGTCGAACGCCTTCCAGTCGTGTTGGCGGTACGGCGCGCCGATAATGATGTGGACGCTGCCGCGACCGAAGGTCTGTAGATCCGCACTGCTCGGGCTGATAACGCCGTTCGGGTGGGAGTGAACGCTTCCGAGTGCCTTCACGTCGTTCGGAATCTGGCTCGTCTTGACCGTCGCGCTCACGCTGTTGGATTCGGTCCCCGGCACCACGAGAACGTCCGTGATGACGAGCCCGTCCCGCTCCAACCCCAGTCGTTCCGCTTCGGTTCCCCGCAGGAATCCCATATACTCGTTCGGATGGGACGCCTCCGAAGACTCCATGGCGAACTCGAGGGTTTCCTCGGCAATACCGAGGATCTCGTTCGAGCGAAACAGCGCGTCGAGCAGCCCCATATCACCTCCTGCGGTCTTGCGGTTGCTAAACGTTCCGATGCAGTGGCTCCTCCCGATTCCAGTACGGTCCGTTCCCACACCACCCACCCTGAAGACCGTCCGGCAGTCACTCGCCGCCATTGTTACTACTCGCTACAACCGATAGAACCCGATGAGCGCCGTCTTCTGCGGCCCTGCGGGCCGTCCGGGGCTGTCGTCGCTGCTTGACAAGGGTTATACGCGGGCATCACTAACCCGACATTCAAGATGACACGTGAGGCCGCCGGGGTCCCCGGCGACGACGACGGGGATTCCGTCGTCTACGATCTCGATGCTGACTGTACCGCAGACGATGTCGAACGAAACCAGCCCTATCTCGCCGAAATCAACGGCATTGTCGACTACGGCGTCTTCGTCGATCTCTCCGAAAGCGTCTCCGGACTCGTCCACGAGTCCGTTCTCGAAGGCACCTACGCCGTCGGCGACGAACTCGTCGTTGAACTCGAAACCGTCCGGGATAACGGCGATATTGCCTTCGAACCCGCCGACATCGATGTCGAGGATGACGGGTATACCGTCGAGGATATCTCTCACGACTACACGCTGACCGGAACCAACCGTCTCGAGAGTTCGATCGGCGAACAGATCCACGTCGAGGGCGAGGTCGTCCAGGTCAAACAGACCGGCGGCCCGACGATCTTCCACATCACCGACGAGTTCGGTGTCGTCCCCTGTGCGGCATTCGAAGAGGCCGGCGTTCGCGCGTATCCGCGGGTCGAGGTCGGCGACGTGGTCCGCGTTACGGGGACGCCCGAACACCGCGAGGGATCGGTCCAGATCGAAGTCGACGGGCTCTCGAAACTCGAGGGAGAAACCGCCGAGGAAGCCCGCGAACGACTCGATACCGCACTCGAAGAGCGCGCCAAGCCACACGATGTCGACTCGCTGATCGACTGGCCCGCGTTCGAAAAGTTGCGACCGAACCTAGAGGAGGTCGCGACGTTGCTTCGCCGGACGGTACTCGAGGGCCGCCCGATCCGCGTGCGCCACCACGCGGACGGCGACGGGATGTGTGCTGCCGTCCCCGTTCAGATCGCACTCGAGCGGTTCATCGCCGACGTTCACAAGGACGAAAACGCGCCCCAGCACCTCATCAAGCGTCTGCCCGCGAAGGCCCCGTTCTACGAGATGGAAGACGCCACGCGGGACTTGAACTTCGCGCTCGAAGACCGCGAAAAACACGGCCAGCAGCTCCCGCTTCTCCTGATGCTCGATAACGGCTCGACGGCCGAGGACGTGCCGGCCTACGAGGCGCTGACCCACTACGACATTCCGATCGTCGCGATCGATCACCACCACCCCGATCCCGACGCCGTCGGCGACCTCCTCGACGCTCACGTTAACCCCTACCTCCACGACGAGGACTACCGGATCACCACGGGCATGCTCTGTGTCGAACTCGCCCGGATGATCTACCCGGACATCACGGACGAACTCCGCCACGTCCCCGCCGTCGCCGGTCTCTCGGACCGCTCGAAGGCCGACGCGATGGACGACTACATCGAACTCGCTGCCGACGAAGGCTACGACGAGGATCGGCTGCAGGACGTCAGCGAAGCCCTCGACTACGCCGCCTTCTGGTTGCGCTATAACTCCGGCGACCAACTGATCCAGGACCTGCTCCAGATCGACAGCGACGACGAGGAACGCCACCGCGAACTCATCTCGTTCTTCGCCAACCGCGCCCGCGAAGAAGTCGACGAGCAACTCGACGCCGCCATGTCTCACCTCGAACACGAGGACCTGGACAACGGTGCCCACCTTTACCGGATCGACGTCGAAAACTACGCCCACCGCTTTACCTACCCCGCGCCGGGCAAGACCACGGGCGAAATTCACGACCGCAAGATCGAGGAGACCGGCGATCCCGTCATCACGGTCGGCTACGGTCCCGACTTCGCCGTCCTGCGCTCGGACGGCGTCCGCCTCGACATCCCGCAGATGGTCTCCGAACTCGAAGACGAAGTACCGGGCGGCGGGGTCTCCGGCGGCGGCCACCTCGTCGTCGGCTCGATCAAGTTCGTCAAAGGCAAACGCGAGGACGTCATCGACGCGCTGGTCGAGAAGATGGAAGAGGCGGAGATCGACGAGGCGCTCTCGAGCGCAGCGCCGATCGACGACGACTAACTCCGGTCGCCTGGCGGTCCGATTTCCTGCGGCTTGTCGTTCACGAACTCGTTCCAGAATAGCGGCCGTAAAACGCGGATTTCTCTCTTCCTCTCAGTCCGATCCGTGACGGGGCGTGAACCCGCAGTCTACGCACTCGAAGGAGTCGTAGCTGACCGCGAGTTCACCGGCGCAGGATGGACAGCGGTACGTCGTGTCGGTATCGAGTTGGGTGATTGCCATGGTTGGAGTCGAGTGATCAGCACCAATAAGCGCACCTATTATGGAGACTGAAGTCTCAAGTGACATTAAAACACATACGTCATTCGGTATCGAGCGGAATGTCGGACGGTCCCCCCGGTGGACCGAGTTCGCAAGCCGGGAAGCGCCGAGTCCCTAGAACTGGTACCGTCGCTCGTCGTCCATCGTCGGATACTGGTCCGCACCGGTCATCTCGTCGAAGGTCATCCCAGAGAGGTACTCGTCGTACGTGACGTCGAAGCCCGACCGGAGGTGGAAATCGAGCGATCCGGTCTCGACGCTCGACTGAAAGAGCATGTGGATCGCGCGCCGAACGAGTTCGTCCGTTTCGTCGGGTTCGAGCGCCGTTTCGAGCATCGCGAGTTCGTTTCTGGTTTCGCGGTCGAGCGAGACGGTGAGGTCGTCGTCGAACTCGCTGTAGGAGTCTTGCATTGCCGCGGAGAGGTCGTCGAGGCTCATAGCGGGTGGAGGTGTGCCCGTTGGAAAATCTTTTCGTGGTTTCGCTGTCGCGTCCCGTGGACGTCGGCGGGTGGGCACATTATGAACTCGAGTCGGCGTTCGCTCGCTCGCCGAGCCGTCGCGTTGCAGCATCGCGAACGCGGGAGAGCACGACGGGGTTGTCGCTCGGCCGGCCGACGCTCACCGCGTCGGCCCCGTATTCGGCGTACTCGCGGACGGTTTCGTCGTCGCGGACGCCGTTGTTGGCGACGACGAACAGGTCCGTCGCGGCGGTGATGTCGCCGATGATCGACTCGGTGTCCATCGCGTCGACGTGGACGAACGAGGCCCCTGCGCGTTCGAGTTCACGAGCGAGTGCCGGCAGTTCGACGCCGGGAACCTCCGCGCGGACTTTCGCGCCGACGGTGGCACCGGTGGCTGCGGCCGCCTCGACGTAGCCGGTGAGTCGCTCGCGGTCGGCCAGTAACGTCTCGCCGCAGCCGACGGCGCAGAGTTCGTCCTGTCTGCAGTGGGCGTTGATCTCGAGGAAGGCGTCGTGGCCGTCACAGATGCGAGCCGCCTCGACGATCGGGTCCGGCGTCGCACTGCGGACGTTGAACGCGGGCTGGATCGGCGCGTCCGCCAGGGCCTCGAGTTCGCGATCGAGAAAGGCGAGCGGATCGTCCGGAATGAACTCGGTGCGGTCGCGGGCGACGAGTTCTCGCGCCGCTGCTCTGGCGTCTGCGTCGAGGGCGATGCCGCCGAGGAACGCGGCCCCGGCGTATTCGGAACCGGCGCGCGCCCAGTCGGCGTTCGATTCGCCGCTGAGGCTGGCGAGTGCGAGCGGAGGGGTGAACATTCAACTGACGATGTCGATCGCTTCGGCGACCGCACGGATAACTCGTCTGGCATCCGCTTGGGAGTCGATTCGGATGTCCGTCTGGATCGTCGGGCGGTCGAACTCGGCGTCGTCGTCCGTGTCGATCACGTACGCGTCGGCGAACGGATAGGCGGTCGCGAGTCCGGACGTACTCGGTTCTGCGTTGACCGCCTGCATCAACTCGCCGGCCGGCCCGGAGAAGGCGTCGTCGCCGAGGAACGGGGAGACGACGACGACGGTCGTCTGGGCGAGGGCGTCAGCAAACCCGGGCAGCGCGAGCATCGGTCCGATACTCGTTACCGGATTCGATGGGCCGATGACGACGGTATCGTCGAGCGCCTCGAGCACGCCCGGCGCTGGCTCTGCCGTGGACGATCCGCGGAACTCGACGGTGTCGACGGACGGCTCGCCCCGACGACCGACCCAGTACTCCTGAAAGTGCATCATTCCCTCCGGCGTGTGAATGAGACTCGCAACGGGGTCGTTACTCATCGGCAGGAGGTCGACGTCGAGTCCGAACGCGTCGGCGAGTCGCGCGGTCGCCTCGCTCAGCGTCTGCCCCTGATCGAGGAGACTCGTTCGCGTGATGTGGACGGCCCGGTCCCGGTCGCCGATCGTCATGAACTCGGCAACTCCGGAGAAACGCCGCCAGCTCGCGAGTTCGCGGCCGGTAGTCTGTTTTTCCGTCGGAAGGTATTGCGGTCCCTCGGGAAGGTCGGCGGCGGAAGCGATGTCCATCAGCGCCGAATTGGTTCGATGCGTGTCGTCGTCGATGCCCCACCATCGCTCTCGGTCGAGGATCCCACCGCCCTGAAAGAGCAACGTATCGACGTCCGGCGAGACGAATAGTCCGCCGAGTTCGATGTCGTCGCCCGTGTTGGCGACGATCGTCGTCTCCTCCGGTGAGAACGCCACGCCGGCACCGTCTAACAATTTCGGCGTTCCGGTGCCCCCGGAGAGGAAGGTAACCATATCCCAGACTCTCGCCTGTGAGTACTTAATCACTTGTGGCCACGGCCGTGGTACCACTGCTCACTGACCGGGCCGACGGCGCGACGAAGACCGGCTACTGGTTCCAGGGTGCGTCGGCGGGATCGACCACCCGCTCGCCGCGATCGAGTTCGCTGATCTCGCTGAACTCGTCCTCGCTGAGATCGATCTCGCGCGCCGCGTAGTTCTCGCGGATGTGGTCGCCGGTCGCTTTGGGAATCGGGACGACGCCGTCGCGCTGGAGGTGCCAGGCGAGCGCGATCTGGATCGGATCGGAATCGTGGGCGGCCGCGATCTCCTGGAGCGTCTCGCTCTCGGCGAGTTCGCCGCGGGCGATCGGGCAGTATGCGACGGTCCGTATCTCTCGCTCTCGGGCGATTGAGACGAGGTCGTCTTGCTGGAGCCACGGGTGGAGTTCGATCTGGTGGGCGAGAAGCGGCGACTCGAGGGTGTCGACGGCCTCCCGGAGGAGATCCGGGGTGAAGTTGCTCACGCCGACGTGGCGGGTCAGTCCCTGCGTTCGGGCCTCGTCGAACGCGGGAAGGGTGTCCGCCGGGTCGTAGGCACCGGTCGGCCAGTGAACGTACAGCAGGTCGACGGTATCGACGCCGAGGCGGTCGAGGCTCTCGCGGGTCGTCTCGAGAACGTCGTCGCCGGCCAGGTTCGAGGGGTGGACCTTCGTCGCGAGGAAGATCTCGTCGCGGTCGACATCGGTTTGCTCGAGGGCGCGACCGACGGCCCGTTCGTTGTCGTACATCTGGGCGGTGTCGACGTGTCTGTAGCCCGTTTCGAGTGCCGTGACGACGGCGTCGGTACAGCTCTCGCCGTCGTGGCCGGACGTGCCGAATCCCGGCTGTGGAAGTCGTGTGGGTGAGGACACGTTCGACCGTACGCCGAGGTCGTACTCGGGCGTGGGGGAACCGGCAAATGGGAACGGAAACGGGACCGGGAGCGAAAACGAGAACGAGAACGGACGTCAGTCGACGATCCAGTCCGCGAAACTGCCCTCGAGCAGCGTCTCGCGCTGCCGGTCGACGTACCGTCGTTGCATCGTTTCGATCGCCGTCTCGAGATCCGCACCCTCTGCCACCGCCGCGCGAACCTGCTCGCGTTTCCACCGGGCCGGCGTCACCTGCTGACGGACGCGCCGGCGCAGCGGGTAAAGGTACTTCGCCGCCTGCTCGTCGGTCAGTCCGCGGGTTGTCAGGCCGTCCTCGGCGTGTGCGAGCAGGTCGTCGTAGAGCGCCAGCGTGTCCGTCGTTTCCTTGCCGTCGTTCNTTGTCAGGCCGTCCTCGGCGTGTGCGAGCAGGTCGTCGTAGAGCGCCAGCGTGTCCGTCGTTTCCTTGCCGTCGTTCGTGATCCAGACCAGATCCGCGTCGAGCCCGTCGCGCATCGCGGCGTAGAAGTTCTCGCGGGCGGTCTGCCAGTCGAGTTCGTGGACGGGATGTTCGAGCTGGACCAGGCTCTCGAGCAGGCCGGCGAAGGCGGCCAGGAAGGAGACGGAATCTCGAACCGTCGGCTGGGCGGGAATCGGCCTGAACTCGATGCGCGCGTTCGCGGCCGAGCGCGTCGGCCCGCCGAAGACGGGGCGCACCCACCGCCAGTATGTGCCGTGCTTGCGCCGGAAGTGAGGGAACTGGTCGTCGAAGCGCTCGCCGGCCTCGACGGGCATGGGGACCATCGTGTCGTCGCTGGCGACGCGGTCGATCGCCTCGTCGACCGACTCGAGATCGTGTGGGAATCGTACCTTCCCCTCGCCCGTGTTCGGATCGTTCAACACGGTCTCGAAGACGCTGATGCGGTGTTCCATCCAGCCGTCTTCGAGGATATCCGCGGCGGTCGCCCCGTCGTCATAGAGATCCGCGGGGAAAAAGGGCGAGTTCACGCCGAGCGCGAGCAGCGGGCCGGCGGTCCGGACGGCGTAGTTGAAGTACGCGGGGAGGTCGGGCGCGTGGGGGACCTGGTAGTGGGGCTGGATCGACGTGATGAGGCTCTCGGGCATGACCGTATCGGCCTGCAACGAGACGTGCGGCGCGTCGATACGCATGCCGGCCGCGTCGGCTCGGTCCGTGTTGGCCATCGCGTGGTAGCGCGCGGAGTCGCTCATGTTCGTCGCCGCACGGATCGACCGCGCGTTGCCGTCCGCACTATCGACGGTTCGCTCGACGCTGTCGGTAAGGTACGTCGTCGCGTCCTCGCCTTCCGGCGGAATCGTCCAGAGCCCGTCGCTGACCAGCCGCATCTGATCGGACTTGGTCACCTTCAACGCCGTCTGCAAGCGCGCTTTGACCTCGGACTCCTGAGCGGCGAGTCCGTGGACGTTCAACGGCTGTGGACTCGTCGTCATCTCGGCGTTGTGAAGTCCGAGTTCTTTCTCGAAGCCGATGAGTTCGAGCAGGCGACGAGGAACCCGCCGCAGCGCGCAGTCGTCGTCCTTGATCGCGTAGAACTCGTACTCGAGGCCGACGATGGCCTGGGGGTTGTCGAAGACGCCGTCCTCGACTTCCTCCTTGATCACCTCGGCGTCGGCTTCGGCTCGCTCGCGAAAGCCGTCGGCTTCGACCGACAACACGTCCGCGACCCGCGCCGCGAGGTCCGCTGTTGGCATACCTCCCTGTGCGAGCGCGACCGGTTTAAAGGTCGTCCTCGACCCTGCACGCTTGGGTGGCTGTCGCGACCGCTCGGGAGCCGAGACCACGGCGGCTACAGTCGAACGCTATCCGCTAGCAAGGCGAGATTGTCACCGGCAGCCGACCGGTCTCAGAACCGTTTTAGGCACCCCGGCGATAGACACCGCCGATGGAGTTCGCCACGTTCGCCGACCGTGTCGCCGCGATCGACGCCGAGTCCGCGGATCTCGAAATCGTCGCCCACGTTCGCGATCTGTTTGCAGACGCCGGCGACGACCTCCCCGTCGTCGCTCGATTCGTCCAGGGCCGGGTCTTTCCCGCCTGGGACTCGACCACGCTCGACATCGGCCCGAACACCTGCTACGAGGCCATCGCCCGCGCGGCGGGGACGAACGTCGACGCGGACGACGTGGAGGAGCGCCTCGCGGAGCGCGGCGAAATCGGCGACGTGGCGGCGAGTTACGATTTCGGCGGCCAGCAGGGACTGGGCGCGTTCACCGGCGGCGGTGGCGATAGCACCGGCAGCAGCGGCGGCGACGACCTCACCGTTCGCGAAGTCGACGAGACGCTCGCCGAACTCGCGGCCGCCGAGGGCGCGGGCAGCCAGGATCGAAAGGTCGACCTCCTCTTCGGGCTGTTCAACCGCTGTTCGAGTTCAGAAGCGCGCTATCTGGCTCGCCTCGTGCTCTCGGAGATGCGCATCGGCGTCGGCGAGGGGGCGGTCCGGGATGCGATCGCCGAGGCCTTCGACGTCCCCGAGGACCGTGTCGAACGTGCCCTGCAGGTCTCGAACGACTACGGACAGGTCGCGCGGGTCGCCCGCGACGCTGGCGTCCCGGGGCTCGACGACATCGAACTCGAACTCGGCCGGCCGGTTCAGGCGATGCTCGCCCAGGCGGGGACCGTTACCGACGCGATAGCGGAGTGGGACGAGGCCGGCGTCGAATGGAAGTACGACGGTGCCCGAATCCAGTTACACTACGATCCGGGCGGCGAGACGCGCGTCTTCTCGCGGAACATGGAGGAGGTGACCGATGCGCTGCCGGAGGTCGTCGAGTTCGCCGCGGAAGCGCTCGACGAGCCGGTCATTCTGGACGGCGAAGTCGTCGCGATCGATGAGGGCGGGAGTCCGCTGCCGTTTCAGGAGGTGCTCAAGCGCTTCCGGCGCAAGCACGACGTGGCGAAGGCTCGCGAGGACGTGCCGGTCCGCCCGGTCTTCTTCGATTGCCTCCACGCTGGGGGCGAGGACCTGCTCGAAGTGCCGCTGACGAGCAGGCACGAGCGCCTCGAGTCGGTGCTCGCCGCGAGGCCGGATCAGAATCAGGACCCCGCCGAAGTCGACGGCCTCTCGCTGCTGTGGCTCACCGACGACCCAGACGAGATCGAGGCCGTCGACGCCGACGCGCTCGAGGCGGGCCACGAGGGCATCATGCTCAAGAACCCCGAGTCGGCGTACTCGCCGGGCCGGCGCGGAAAGAACTGGCGGAAACGCAAGCCCGACGTGGAAACCCTCGACTGCGTCGTCACCGGCGCGGAGTGGGGCGAGGGCCGCCGAGCGACCTACCTCGGCACGTTCGAACTCTCCGTGCGCAACGGCGACGACCTCGAGACGGTCGGGAAGGTCGCAACCGGAATCACGGACGAAAAACTGGAAGAGCTGACCGAACTACTCGACCCCCACATCGCCGCCGAGGAGGGGCAGGACGTTGAACTCGAACCCGCGGTCGTCTTCGAGGTCGGCTACGAGGAGATCCAGGCGTCGCCGACGTACTCGTCGGGCTATGCGCTTCGCTTCCCGCGATTTGTGGGCGTTCGGTACGACAAGGGTCCCGAGGAAGCAGACACGCTCGAGCGCGTAGAAACACTCCAAGGCAAGTGACACCCCTTGTGGGCCTGATGCCGGAGCAAACGACGTTCTCATTGAGTTCAAGTAAACTACGCTCGGTCTATCCGACGAATACCGATTCTGCTGAATTGCCTGTTGACGGATTCATCACTACCGCTGAAGTGCCAGCGAAGCGAGTCCGGCGACGAGCAAGGAAGCAAAAAAGAAGACCACGCCCGGTTCGCCAGCCTCGAAGACGAGCCATGCAAGCAGGCCCTGTGTTCCGTCGGTGGCAGACGTGTGACTCGCCGGATCGATTCCTGTCGATCCAGGTCCGGTAGGCGAGAACAGCCCGTAGACTCCCCACTGGACAAACAGCGCACCGACACCGAGAATAGCGATACCGGCGACGACCTCGGAGAGCGATCGTTCAAGTCGGGGTCGGATTTCTTCTTGCCCGACGAACACGAGCGGATCGCTCGTGGGACCGTACACGATCATCTCGTTTCCCTTCTCCGAGTACCGACGTCCGACAGGTTCGATGAGTGTTGACTCTTCAAGCACCGAAACGTGGTGAGAGACGTTTTGTACGGAGGTATCGACCCTCGTTGCTAACTCCGATGCTGTCGCCGGCTCGTCGAACAGCGTTCGGTACACGTTTCGGCGCGTCTCGCTCGAGAGCACGTCGAAGAGTTCGTCGGCTTCCTCATCGTCCACGTCGATAATCCGGAGGGAAGCGTCTGCGGTTGGTGAGTTAGACGGAAGAACATCAGTGAGCGTCGACATTACACCCGAGTCGGTCCCCGTTCGAGACATACCTTTCCATACGTTAAACGACGATTTGAGTGATGGTCCGAAGTCGGCTTAGACGCGACCTGCCTCGTGATCCGTGAGAAATACCCTACTCGCTCTCGAAGGAGGAATCCGCGGCCAACACGGCTTCACGGGGATCGACCCGCCCGTGTCCGGTCTCGACATCAATGCCGTCGACCGGTTCAGCCGTCGAGGTAATCGTCCAGCGAACCTCATTCGGTTCGAGAGTCGGAGACGCGTCGACGACAAGCGCGGCGATGCCGCCAACGTACGCGGCCGCAGCGGACGTTCCCTCAAAAGACGGAGAAATCCTAGTCGGCTGGCTTCCTGAAGCGACTACGTAAACGCCGAGTCGCCCGTCGGTAGTGGGACCACGAGAGCTATACGGCTCAACCTCGTCAGATGTCGAGTCGATGGCCCCTACGGAGATCACTCCGGGGGCATCAGCAGGCGCGGCGATGCTTCCACTCGGTCGATTGTCCGTCAGAGAGTGCGTTGCCGACGCGATCCGGAGCCGCGTTCCGGTCTCTCTTTTCGGCCCACTCACAGCGAGAGCGTAGTTGTCAGCATCGAGCCGGGCGGTCAGTCGCTCGCTGGGGGTATTTCCGTGTTCGCGCGGAAGCGACTGTGCGACTCGTGAGATACTTCCACCGTCGTTGATCCGGTGGAGTTCAAGGAGATACTCCTCGTCTGGGTCCTCCCAAGAGAGGTGAAACTCCGCGCGACCGGGGGCACCCGTCACTTTGTTGAGCGAACCACTCTCGAAGGTGTGAGTGCCAGTTCCATCAGGTGAATAGTTTCCCGACCAATGACCAGTTCCAAGATTTCCCGCCGGTGCAACGACCACGACGCCGCGTTCAGTCGCCTTCGTCGTCGATTGTGCAAGTTGGGAGCTGCCACCGCCGAGCGTCCCCGCGTCTGCGACTGGCGCGACGACCACGTCCACGTCACGCGTGATCAGCCACTCAAGTCCCGCCTCGTAATCATCGGGCGTCTCAAATGTGGCTAGGTACAGTTCCGCGTCCGGAGCGGTGCGAGCGATCGTAGCTGCCACCGACGTGCCATGGCTGTCGCCGCCATCGACGGCGGATGCACCGCTGCCGAACTCGTTCGCAGCGACGATTCGATTTTGAAGGAGCGGGTACTCGATGTCGAAGCTGGTGACGTCAAGGACGCCGATTGACACGTTTTCGCCGGTAATGCCAGCTTCGTGGATCGTGTTGATCGTCTCGTCAGCATCAGTTTCTACCACAGAGGGGTCGTCCGATCCGGGGCTTTCGCCAATTGTGAGGGCGAGATAACCGATACCGCCGGAGAACGCGGACACGAGAAGGAGAACACACAGTACGACTAGCGCGTCAGTTCGATCCATCGATAGCATTTCTCAGGGTGTCGAGCAAGCGAAGGGAAACGAGCAGGCAAATGGGTGCGTGATTTGGTCGATCCCTTTCGCTTAGAGAGTTTGGGTGAGGTTGCGACGCACTTGGTTACCGTGTGAAGCTCTACTCACGGTCATTCGTCGCCGCTTACGACGTTCGTTGATCGGAGTTTTTCTTGGGGGCTATTCAATATCGTGCTTCCGGAGCAAATCGGGACGCTATTGTCCCGAATCAGGAGTTTCGAAGCGAACCCGAACGACCGACTCCGAGGATAACGCTGACACCGACGACAGAGAGCACCGTTCCGACTGCGAGAAGTCCGATTCCGAAGGTGGACGAACCGGCGAACAGCGAATCGTCCTCGTCAGCGCTATCGGAAATTTTCCCTTCTTCGTGCTCGGTGACCGTAGTATCGTCCGATACAGCCGGTTCAGTGACCGTTCCGGGGACTGATACGTTCATCTCGGGGTCGGTGGCTGACTGCGCGTCAACGACGAAATCGGTACCAGGTTCGACGTAATCGAGATCGAGATCCAACTCGAATACGCCGTGCTCGTCGATTTCAGTCTCCTCTTGAAGGAAGAACGTCCCTTCGGAGTGCAGTTCCACTTCGACGACCTGACCGGCATCGAGATCTGCTTCACCAGTTATCTGCTGGTCGGGAGCCGCTTCAAGCTCGAGTTCGTCTCCCCCGTGGACGATGACGATGCCGTTACTTTCGGCAGCGTTGTTACCGTCCTGGTTGCCAGTATCATCGGCGTCGATATCCGCTATCGAAATGACCGCGGTCCCTTTCGTTAGCCCATCACGTTCGGCCGTGACGTCGAGCAGATGGGTCTTCGGGAGGTTCGTCAGGTCGAACGTCGTCTCGAACCGTCCGTCCTCGTCGACGATGACCTCGTCTTCGAGCAGGAACGATTCGTCATCGGACGTCTCGAGGCGAATCTGTAGCGAGTTACCAGGCTTGATGCTCGTCGTTCCCGAAATCGTATGAGTCGGCTCGTTCTTCAGGTCAGCCCACTCCAGTTCTCGATCGAAGTCGAACTGGACGCTCGGTTCGACTACGAGCGAACCGGAGTTACCGCTGTCATCGCTCATGGCCGTAATATAGTAGGAGCCGCCAGGGAGCTCGTCATCGACTTCGTTCGTATGCACGGTGATATTTCGAACGTCGGCATCGGCCGCCGAAAGGTACGCGTCCGGATCGTCGGCACTGACATTTGCGGTGTCTAGCAGGATCGTGACGTTGTCATTACCCTCGACATCCGCCTCGAGGTGGAAGTGACCGTCGCGTGATTCGATCTCGAAATCGAAGGATTCACCGCCGGTGTTCACAACATCCATCTCCGCCGTTTCAGGGGGTTCGACGTCGTACGGGAGCTCTGTAAAGCCGAACTGACCGCCTCGGTCGGAGTCGTCCGATACGTTGTCGGCTGCAACGGGGGCCGCGAGTATGGCAGCGCTGAGCGTGATAACGAGTACTGCGACCCGAAGGTGATTCACTTGGAAGGCATTCGATACGTCTTGGAGGTGATTATCGGGCATCACCAGCACAGAGGGGCCAATTGGTAGTTAAATTCATGATAACTAAAATTTCTCGTTAACGTATCAGAGCCTCGACTCCGAGTTCCGCCGACGAGCGGTCCGAAGCCGAATCCGATCAGCGCTCCCACCGAGGACAGGTGAGCACCCTTAAGAGCCACGACGAACAGGATTCGCGTATGCAACCGCGCGACCTGTCCGATCACGTCGCATACGAGGCGGGTCGGGGCATCGAGGAGGTCGCCCGTGAACTCGGGCGCGATCCCGCTGAGTTCGTCAAACTCGCCTCGAACGAGAACCCGCTCGGGCCCTCGCCGGCGGCCGCCGACGCCATCCGCGAGGCCGCCTCGAACGTCAATTCGTACCCGAAGTCCGCCCACACCGACCTTACCGACGCCGTCGCCGACCGCTGGAGGGTCTCTCCCGCCCAGGTCTGGCTGGCAAACGGCGGCGACGGCGCGCTCGATTACCTCTCGCGGGCCATGCTCGAGCCCGGCGACGACGTGCTCGTCCCGACGCCCGGCTTCGCCTACTACGGGATGAGCGCGCGATTCCACCACGGCGACGTCCGCGAGTACGCGCTCGACCGCGAGGACGAGTTCACCCAGACCGCAGACACCGTCCTCACCGCGTACGACGGCGAGCGAATCGTCTACCTCACCAGCCCGCACAACCCGTCGGGGTCGACGATCGAACTCGCGGAGATCGAGCGTCTCGCGGACGAAACCGACGCGGAGACGCTCATCGTCGTCGACGAGGCCTACGGCGAGTTCGCCGAGACCGACAGCGCCGTCTCGCTCGTCGAGGGGCGGAACGGCTTCGACGCTCGCGACGATGTCGCCGTCTTACGGACGTTCTCGAAGGTCTACGGCCTCGCCGGGCTTCGTCTCGGCTACGCCGTCGTTCCCGGGGAATGGGCCGATGCCTACGCCCGCGTGAACACGCCCTTCGCCGCGAGCGAACTCGCCTGCCGGGCTGGCCTCGCCGCCCTCGAAGACGGCGACCACGTCGAGCGAACCGTCGAGACGGTCCGCAAGTCCCGCGCAACCATGCGCGAGGCAATCGACGCACACGTCTGGGAGAGCGCGGGGAACTTCGTCCTCGTCGACGTGGGTGACGCGACCGCAGTCGCCGACGCGATGCAAGAGCGCGGCGTCATCGTCCGCGATTGCACGAGTTTCGGTCTTCCGGAGTGCATCCGCATCACCTGCGGTACCGAGGCCGAAACCGAGCGCGCGATCGAGACGCTTTCCGACGTGCTCGCGACACTCGACCTCGACCACGAACCGGGATCGGAACCGGAATCGGAATCAGAACCGGAGGTGGCCGACACGTGAAAATCGCGATCACCGGCACGCCCGGAACGGGGAAAACGACAGCGACCCGACTGCTCAAATCCCGACTCGGCGAGTCCGCAGAAGAGTTCGAACTCGTCCACCTCAATCGGGTGCTCGAGGACGAGGGTCTCTACACCGAGGTCGACGCCAATCGAGAGAGCAAGGTCGCGGACCTCGACGCGCTAGCGGAGTGGCTCGCAGCGCGCGACGGGGATCGTATCGTCGAATCCCACCTCGCACACCACTTCGACGCCGACCGCGTCGCCGTCCTCCGGTGTGCGCCTACTGAACTCGAGACGCGCCTGCGCGAGCGCGGGGAAACCGACGCCAAGGCTCGCGAGAACGCAGAGAGCGAAGCACTGGACGTGATCCTCTCGGAAGCCGTCGACGAACACGGTCTCGAGTCGGTCTACGAAATCGACACGACCGACCGCGAGCCAGCGGCGGTCGCGGACGAACTCGTAGCTGTCGTAACCGGCGACCGGGAGCCGAGCGCCGGAGACGTTGACTTCATGGGGTATCTGACATGACACTCGATAGATTCAGACCGTACGTCTCGCGATTTCTGGACCCGTTCGTCACCGGCTTCGACCGCGTCGGTATGACGCCCAACGGGGTGAGCGTCCTCGCGTTCGGCATGGCTGTCCTGGCCGCTGGCGCGTTCTTCCTCGGCGGGCGGGCGGACCCGGTCTGGTATCTCGTCGCCGCGGTTCTCGTCTTCATCAACGGCTGGCTCGACATCGTCGACGGCGCACTCGCCCGCGAACAAGAGGTCGCCTCCGCGGGCGGCGATCTGCTTGATCACGTCCTCGACCGCTACGCCGACATCGTCATCATCGGCGGTCTCGCGGCCGGCATCGGCAACTACCTGCTCGGCTTCCTCGCCGTTACCGGCGTCGTCATGACCTCCTACCTCGGGACCCAGGCCCAGGCCGTCGGCCTCGACCGCGTCTACGGCGGTCTTGTCGGCCGCGCCGACCGCCTCGCGATCATCGGCGTCGCCGGCGTCCTTGCTTTTCCCGTTTCGGGTGACCTCGGCGGGTTGACGATGGTCGGCTGGCTGCTGGTCTTCCTCGCCGTCGTCGGCCATCTGACCGCTCTCCAGCGGTTCTTTTACTCCTGGTCTGCGCTGGATTGAGGTCGTTTTCAGGCGCCCGGACTTCGGGGATAGGGCGTTTCGTGACGGGGAGTTCGGTTCCAGCGAGGGTCCAGCGAGAGCGTTCTTCTCTGCGACAGGGCCGCGCCGCATGGTTTATGACTCGCCGGGATATAGGTCCACTCATGGTTCAGTGCGAGATGTGTGGCGCCGAGACGTCGTCTCCGAAGACCATCAAGGTCGAGGGCGCGAAGCTAGACGTGTGCGCGGACTGTACCGACTTCGGAACCGAGGTCAAACAGACCTCGAGTTCGAACACGTCCACCAAGTACTCGACCGGGTCGTCCTCGAGTTCAGGCGGCCAGTCCGGCGGGTCGGCCTCGGGCGGGACGAGTTCGTCGTCCTCGTCCTCGAGTTCACAGCGCCGGTCGGACATGTTCGACGACATGGACGAACTCGCGACGGATTACGACGAACTCGTCCGCTCGGCCCGCGAGGAGCAGGGTCTCAGCCAGTCGGATCTGGCGAACGAACTCAACGAGAAGTCGAGTCTCATCCGCAAGATCGAGCGGGGTGATACGCTGCCGAGCGATCGCGTCCAGTCGAAACTCGAGCGCTTCCTCGAAATCAATCTGAGCGCGGAGGGTGGGTCGAGCGAGGACTCCGAGTGGTCCGGTGGCTCTTCCTCGGGCAGTTACACGCTCGGTGATGTCGTCAAGCGCAAGGATTGAGGGGGGATAGCGGATCACGGACCGCAACCAGAGCGGGACCGGTGAGAGACTGAGTCGGTTACAGCCCGCCGTCGACCGCGGATATTGCCGCGAGTCGACGACCGACTCGCAAGCTATTTCTTTCGCGGGACGGGCCTCTCTGCTATGTTCGTCCTCGTCAACCTGAAGACGTATCCGTGTGATCCGGTCGCCGTTGCGGAGGCCGTCCGCGACGTAAACGAGACAACTGACGCTCGCCTGGCCGTTGCACCTCAAGCGGCCCACCTCGAACGCGTCGCCGAGACCGGTGTGGAGACGTGGGCCCAGCACGTCGATCCGATCGACTACGGGAGCAACACGGGACACGCGCTCGCCGAATCCGTCGCCGAGGCGGGCGCGGTCGGGACGCTGATTAACCACTCCGAGCAGCGCCTGAAGCTCGCAGATATCGACGGCTCCGTTCAGGCGGCACAGCGAGCCGACCTGGAAACCGTCGTCTGCGCGAACAACCCGGCCCAGATCGGCGCTGCGGCGGCGCTCGGCTCCGACGCCGTCGCCGTCGAACCCCCCGAACTCATCGGCACCGGCACGCCGGTCAGTCAGGCCGATCCCGACGTCGTCGAAGACGCCGTCGACGCCGCGGCCGGCGTCGATTCCGAGGTATCCGTACTCTGCGGTGCCGGCATCAGCACCGGCGACGACGTGGTCGCCGCGGGTGAACTCGGTGCCGAGGGCGTCCTGCTCGCAAGCGGCGTCGCGAAGGCAGACGATCCGACGGCGGCGCTCGAAGCGCTCGTCGATCCGCTCTAACGCGACCCGACACGAAGACGACCAGCCCGACGACTTTTCTCTCGCCGCGCCGATGTCCCACCTATGACCGACCAGCGACCCGTCGGTGTCGCACTCGAGAACCGGCTCATGAGCCACGGCATCTACGTCACCGCGTTCGAAACGGCGGGAAGCGACGGAAACACGACGGCCGAAACGGCGGGTGCAGCTATCGACGATGGCGCGCGAATCGAACTCGAATACGAGACCGTCTCGGAGACCCCCGGGATCACGAGCGACGAAGTCGGAGCCGTCCTCAGAACATTGCTCGCGATCGCCGACGAACGCGAGTGGCAACCCGGTCGACTTGAGGCGACCTCGCTGACACCCGAGGACGACCGCCGTGGCACCTGGCACGTCGAGCGCGAGTGGTTCGACCGCCTCTCGGCGGACCTCTCGCAGGTCGAGTTCTCCCAGCGCGTTCTCGAGACGGTTACCCAGGAGGGCTTCGATTGATCCGAGATACTGACTATCAGGAACGAGTGAGAGTCAGTCTGAGTAGATACGTTAATAATGATTCACACACCAAGGTACCGACGACCGCTGTATGTCCGGAGAACAGGTATTCGTCTCGCACGCCCCCGGTGATCTCGAACTCGTCCAAGACCTGTTCTCGACGGTCAAGAACTTCCCGTTCGGCGTCCACATCGCCTTAGAAGAGATCGAATCCGGCCGCTCGCGGGCGCGTCTCGAGGGGCGACTCGCCAACAGCGACGTGGTCGTTGCCGTGTTAACCGAGCGGGCGGCGACCAGCCAGTGGATCAATCAGGAGACCGGCTACGCGCTCGCAAAGGGCATTCCCGTCCTCCCGCTGTACGACAGCGAGGAGAATCGCGGCGGCTTCATCACCGACGTCGAAGGCGTCGCGATCGACCGCGAGAACCCGTCGGTGACCATCTTCAACCTGCTCTGTCGGCTCCGAAGTGAACTCGCGCCGCTCGGCGCGCTCTCGGTACCGAACTGGTACGTGCGGTTCCCGTGTACGGTTTCGAACTGCGACCACCCGGTGACACTCGAAATCGAGCGCAACCAGACGAAACTCTGGAAACTCCACCAACACGGCCAAACGCTCTCGACGGCCTGTGCGAACTGCGGGTCGCAGTATTATTTCGATCCGGGAACGATCGGGTACCTTCGTCGGGAGTGAGTAAACCCGAAGGATTTGCGATGTTCGGCGAGTCCGCTACTCGAAGCGAGTGAAACGGCGGGAGAATCGGGACACCAATAGTGGTTCGGGTCCGATGAGTACGTATGGACACCGCAGTCCGGGTTGCTGATCGGGGAGTGACCGTCGACCGCGAGACGATCGCGATTGGAATTGTCGATGTCGTCCTTCTTACGGGACTGATCATGTTCGGGCAGTCTCACCACGGGTCACTCGGCGGCCCACTCGCAACGCTCGAACGCGTCGCGCCGTTTTTGATCGGGTGGTTCGCGATGGCGTTGCTGGCAGGTCTCTACACCAGAGTCGCGACTCGATCGCTCGTCGAGACAATTCGAATCACGGCGCTGACGTGGATCGCAGCGGCGAACATCGGGCTTGCGCTTCGCGCCTCGCCCTATTTCGAGGGTGGGTTCCACTGGACGTTCAGCTTCGTGATCACCGGCTTCGGGCTACTCGCACTGGTCAGTTGGCGGTTCGGCTACGTCGCCATGCGCCGATACTGATCTTTCCTCGACTCGCCTGCGTCGAGTTCTATCTCGCGTGTCGACGATTGCACACAGCGATGGCGATACAGAAGGTACGCAAAGTGGTCGTGCATCCGCTTTCGGCAGTGACAGCTAGAAACACAGTTTCTGAGAACGGAACGTGTGCCGGATATCCGCCGCTAGGCGATTCTATGAGTAATTATAGGGTATGTAATACGATATATTTAACCCACATTGTGGATTTATAACCAATTCATAAGTTATAGGGATCCAGTACGGTGAATATGGATTAGAAACCAGTTCAATATCAAGCGATTATGGGAAACACTTATATACTTATTTCGCGTACTCTAGGATAGATTATGACTGGATACTACGACCTTGTTCTTGGCCTCATCCCAGTCGCATTACTCGGGATCACTGCAGCCCTGACGGCCGTCGGCCTTTCGTTGATCGCTGCCGTTCCTATCGGCGCGTTAGCCGCGATGGCGATCATCGGCCACGCAATGTTCATCAATACGCCTGCCGATGTCTCGGACGAAGCGAGATCCGCAAAGCCGCCGCTCAACGCGGACTAGGCGTCCCTTTCCAGTCACCCTCGTTTTAGCTTGGCCCGAGTTCGTCGCTGTCTGGGCGTCTGTCCTCTCAAGTCAGGGCGCACGCTGGGTAGAAAACGATGCACTGCCGAGTGCGCGACGAGTCGTGGCGTCGACCGCTATGGCGTTTGCGGTCGGATCTTGAATCCGTATCGCGTCACCCCTTCCTGGGTGTAGATGCGGCGGATCGTCGTCTCGACGCGATCACCAACAGCGAAGGCATCGGGTGCAGCGTCGGTGCCCATCGCAGGAACGCTGACCGTGCGAGGAGTGGCTGTATCCCCGTTCGTATTTGCGCCTGCGGTTTCGTTTCCGTTTCCATTTCCGTTTCTGTTTTCGTCTCCGTCTCTGTCGCGGTCGTCCGCCGCTGCGTCGAGTGCAACGATCGCCGCCGCGTAGTCGCCACTCCGGGATTGGTGGGAGGCGAACTCCGGTGGAGCGCCCCCCTGCGAAATCGTCGTGACGGCTTCGACGGTCCCAGTTCCGGCGAGTTCAACTGACTCGGCGGCATCGAGCGTCCCGCAGCCGTCACAGGCACCCGTTGGCGGGAACGAGAGTGCGCCACAGTCGGGACAGCGGCCGGCTTCGAGGCGGTACCGCTGGGGGATCGAACGCTGCCAGGAGGGGACGCTAACGTACGCGCCGCCGCCCGATGGCGGACCGGTCGTGACGACGCCGCGCTGGCGCAGGTACTCCGCGTACGAGAGGGTGTCCTCGCCTTCGAGATCGATGCGCGCCGGCACGTCCCCGGCGGTCTCGAGCGCGAACGCGTCGGCCCCGGCCCCGCTGCCGTAGGAGACAGCGAGGATCGACCCGGTGCCGGCGGCGAGTGCAGCGGCGAGCGAGACGGGGACGCTCGCGGCACCGAGATCGCCGAGGTCGTGGACGGTCGCAGCGGCCTGGATGTCGTCGGTGTCGACGCCCGCTGCGCCGGCGGCGCGGTAGGGAAGTTTGCCGTCCGGTGCCTGGATCACCGCTGCCTCGGGATCCGGCTCGCGCTCGAGTTCGGCGACGGCACCGCCGATCGTTTGGGTGAACGCCCGGCGGTCGTACTGCGTGACGCCGAGCCCCTGCGTCTCGTCGTCGCCGGTATTTCGGAATCGCGTTCCGGGATAGGGGCGGGCGAACTCGGCGCGGTCGGCGATGTGGGCGGGGCCGTCGGGTTCGAGGACGAGCGCCGCGGCACCCGCGCCGGCGGCGTGGTCGAGTTCGCCGTCCGGGTGGCCCACCGGGGCGTCGGCGGTGACGACGAGGGCGGTCGCCCCGGAAGCGTTCGCGTCGATCGCGTCCACGCCGGCCCAGATCGCGCGCGTTCCGGCCCGCGTGCTTCCCGTGAAGACGTGGCGGGTGGCCGACTCGGAGACGGCGAGCATCGCGCCCAGACGGGCCGTCAGGTCCCCCTCGGCGACGGGCGGAGTCGAGGTGGCGAACGCGAGCCAGTCGACGTCCGTGCCCTCGAGTTCAGCCGCCTCGAGTGCGCGGATTGCGGCCTCGTAGCCCATCGTCAGGGCGTCCTCGTCGGCGGCGGGGACGGCCTTTTCGGAGATGCCGGCGGCCTGGAAGTGGCCCCAGGCCGCCTCGAAGGCCTCGGCGGAGATCCGGAACCGAGGGGTGTACGCGCCGACGGCGGTGACGGCGGTCATCGGGCGCTCACCTCCTGTTGCTTCTCGAAAACGTGCACGACCGCAGCACCGCCGCTGCCGCCGACGTTGTGCGTGAGTCCGCGCGTCGGGGTTTCGACCTGTCGATCGCCGGCCTTCCCGGAGAGCTGTTTGAACGCCTCGACGACCTGTCCCGCACCCGTCGCGCCGATCGGGTGGCCCTTGGACTTGAGGCCGCCGGAGGTGTTGACCGGGAGGTCGCCGCCGAGTTCGGTCGCGCCGGACTCGATGAGGTCGCCGGCGTCGCCGGGTTCGCAAAAGCCGAGGTCCTCGTAGGCGAGCAGTTCGGCGATGGCGAAGCAGTCGTGGACCTCCGCGAAGTCGAGGTCGGCGGGATCGATGTCGGCCATCTCGTAGGCCGTCTCGGCGGCGCGCCGGCTCGCGGGGACGCCGGTGTAGGTGTCGCGCTGGAACAGTCCCACGCTGTCGCTGCCCGCGCCGACGCCGGCGACGCGGATCGGGTCGTCGGTGTAGTCGTCGACGACGTCCTCGCCGACGATCAGGGCGCAGGCCGCGCCGTCGGAGGTCGGACAGCAGTGATAGAGATTGAGCGGGTCCGCGACGACGGGGGCGGACTGGGCGTCCGCGAGCGTACACTCGAATCCGAGCTGGGCGTGGGGATTCTTCGCGCCGTTCGCGTGGTTCTTGACGGCGACCCGCGAGAGCTGTTCGCGAGTGGTGCCGTACTCGTTCATGTGGGCGCTGGCCATCTGGGCGTAGACGCCGGAAAAGGTAGTTCCGGAGAGCCGTTCCCACTCGGTTTCGCCGGAGACGCCGAGCCAGTACTTCGTCGCATCTGAACTCGTGTCGGTCATGACCTCGAAACCGCCCGCGAGGGCGACATCTGCCATGCCGGATTTGACGGCTTGGACGGCCTGCCGGACGGCGAAGCCGCTCGCCGCGCAGGCGTTTTCGACCCGCGTACAGGGAACGCCGTCGAGGCCGACGTGCTCGGTGACCGCCGGCCCCGAAAGGCCGAGTTGCCGGCCGCCGACACCGAGCGTGCCGATGAAGGCCTCGTCGATTTCGTCCGCGTCGAACTCGTCCGGAACGCTGTCTACGGCCGCGTCGAACGCCGTTCGAAACAGTGAGCGGTAGCTCTCCTCGGGAAAGGCCCCGTAGGCCGACTGTCCCGCACCGACGAGATAGGCGTCTCGCATACACGAGAACGGTCGGCCCGGTATGAAATAGATTTCGTCAACGGTTCGCACGCGCTGTACCGAGTCGTTGCTCGTCTCGGCCCCGCACGTAGGCCGGGCGTTCTCGAGTCGGATCTCCCTACTCGAACGCGGCGTTTTCGTACGCTCTCCGTACCCGCGGGCGACGCCGGTCAACGGCGAGTTTCGACGCGACGGAGTCGACACGGTCCCCGTTACCGTCACTGGGTTCAAACCTCTGTTTCCCGTAGAACGAGTTCAGCCTATGTCCCGTGCGGCCGACCTCGTTTCGGTGCTCGAGTCGACCTCGTCGCTCGCGATCGTCTGTCACGACAATCCGGACCCGGACTGTCTGGCCAGCGCCATCGCACTCGAGGCGATCGCCGAGGAGCACGACGTCGACGAGGTTATCATCACGTATGGCGGGGAAATTTCACACCAGCAAAACCGGGCGTTCGTCAATATGCTCGCCGTCGACGTGCAATCGATCGAGGAACTCGACAGCGATATTGACGAGTTCACGACCATCGCGTTCGTCGATCACACCGTTCCGGGGAGCAACACGGCGCTTGACACGGACATCGAACCCGACATCGTCGTCGACCACCACCCCGGGGAGCCGGTCGAAGCGCCCTTCGTCGACGTGCGAACCGAATACGGCGCGACGGCCACGATCTTCGTCGAATACCTCGACAGCCTCGATATCGATCTGACCAGTCGCCTCGCTTCGGCGCTGCTCTTTGCGGTCCACCGCGAACGCCTCGACTTCGTCCGCGACCCGACCCGCCGCGAGTACGAGGCCGCACTCACCGTCTATCCCGACGCTGAACTCGACGTGCTCGAACAGCTCTACGGCAGTGCGTTCTCGCCGGCGACGCTCGACGCGATCGGCCGAGCGATTGCAACTCGGGATCGCCGTGGCTCCTCGATGATCGCCAGCGTCGGCAAAACCGGCGAGACCGATGCGCTGCCACAGGCAGCGGACTACCTCCTCAACTTGGAGGGTGTCGACACCGTCCTCGTCTACGGCATCGTCGGCGACGCGATTCGGATCAGCGGCCGGTCGATCGACCCGCGGATCAACATGGGCGAGACGCTCACCGATGGCTTCGGTGAACTCGGGTCGGTCGGCGGGCACCACGACATGGCCGGCGGCCACATCGGACTCGGTATCTTCGCCGATAAGCAGGGCGACGCAGACGAACTCCTCGCGTTCGTCAGCGGACGGATCGCCCAGCGGTTCTTCGACGCGTTGAACCTGGACGAGTACTCACCACCGACGTGATCGATTCACTGGATGTCGATCTCGTGTGACTCACTGTCCGGATCGCGTTTGGGAAGTTCTACCGTCAGGATTCCGTTGTTGACCGTCGCATCGGCGTTCTCGGCGTCGACCGGTTCCGGGACCGATATCTGTCGGCTGAACGACTGGACCTCGCGCTCGCGGCGAATGTAAACATCGCCGCTCTCCTCTCCCTCATCACTCCCGTCGTCTTCCGTCGCCCGCTTTCGCTCTCCTTGAATGGACAGCGTCTTTCCCGAAAGGCGAATATCGAGGTCATCGGTCTCGTAGCCGGGCACGTCGACGGTGACGACGAAGGTATCACCCTCGTCGGTCAGATCGAGACTCGTCGCTGAGCTACCCATCGAGAGGTCGAACCGGCTTCGGTCCTCCATCCCCGACTCCCACGAGCGTGCGGCCGTCTCGAGTTGGCGATTGAGTCTGTCGAGCAGTTCGTCGATGCCGTCGAAGGGGCTTGGTCTGTCTGCCATAGTCGCATTCAGCTACGTTCTCAGCGGCGAAAAAAGCCACTTCAGGATCGATTGAGGGTTCCGTATGCGAACATGTATCACAGGCCCCGTGTCGGTACCGGCAGTATCATTGGCATGGATGGAGGTTTTGAGTCTCCACGGCCTACCGGAGACGATGACACGCGCACTGTTTGTCGTTAGCGAGGAAGGCTACTGGGGAGAGGAGTGTGTCGAGCCGCTCGAAACGCTCTCGAACGCCGGGATCGAGATTACGGTCGCCACGCCGTCCGGCAGTCCACCGGAAATCGACGACCGCTCGCTCGACCCCGACGAGGTCGGCGAGGAAACCGCCGAACACGTCCACGATGTCCACGAGAACGACGAACGGCTCAACGACCCGATCCCGACGGCACGGGCCGACGCCGACGCATACGACGCCGTCGTCTTCCCCGGCGGCCACGGGACCGAATGGGACGTCAACCAGGACAGCGATGCCCGCCGGCTGCTCCGGGACACCGTCGAAGGCGACGGCAAAGCGCTCGTCGTCTGTCACGCCCTCGGCCTGCTCGCGTTCGCCCGCGACAGCGACGGCGGGTTCATCGTCGACGGCCGCGACGTGACCGGCTTCCCGAACGAGTGGGAAGCGAACATCGTCGACGAGAACGATCTGATGCCGAGCGGGCGCAAACTCCCCTACTGGGTCGAGGACGAAGTTATCGCCGCCGGCGGCAACTGGGACGCCGAACTCGACCAAGACACGAGCGTCACCGTCGACGGCGACCTGCTCACCGCCCGCGGCCCCGGCTCTTCGAGCGCGGCAGCCGAGACGCTGCTGACTGAACTCGAACGCTGAGTTCGGGTGAGCGGGTAGATCTCCCGACCGACTAGTTGGCTCCTTTTGATTGTGCGTTTGACACTGGGATCGCCAATGAGAAGGGGCTTTAGGTAGTATCTATTTCGACCACACGATGAGGCGTCGGCGCGCTCTGGCCGCCGTCACCGCACTCGCAGGCACAGCGACTGCTGGGCTCGCGAGTTCACGGACGGGAAACGATCGCCTACTCTCCGTGGCGCGCACTCCTGGAGAGGCAGGCGAGGCCAGCACGAGCACGGAACGGCTGCTCCCCGGGACGGTTCACGAAACACCGCTGTATTCGATTGAGAGCCACCGAGACGGGCCGACAGCGATGGTTTTCGGCGGCATCCACGGGGATGAGCGAAGCGGCATTCGAGTCGCCCACGAGGTCGCCGACTGGCACCCCGATGCGGGAACGATCGTCGTCGTTCCCGAAACCAACCGCGTCGCCGTCGAAAACGACGCTCGAATGGGGACCGACGGCGATCTCAATCGCCAGTTCCCCGGCGGCAAATCGCCGACCAGCACGCTTGCAGCCGGCATCTGGGACGCTGTCGAACGGCACGACCCGGATGTCGTCCTCGACTTACACCGTTCGCTGGGTATCTACGGCCTCCACCGGGAGTACGTCGGCCAGGTCGTCTTTCACTCGGCCGCCGCTCGTGGCAAGTCACTCGTCGATGCGCTCAACGACGACGCCGTCCCGTGGTACCTGCCGTTCCACCGATTTACCGCCCAGGAAAGCACCGCCGGCGGTCCGTTGCTCTTCCAGAAGGTCGCCCACGAACTGGACGCCGCCACCTACCTCTTTGAAACCACCGAGTTCCTCCTCGACCAGGCTACCAGAACCCAGCAAGCACGGCTCGTCACAGCACACGTCCTCGCGTTACACGGCTTACTCGAGTCCGAGCAGACTCCGGCGAACTCGACTCCGTCGAATACGCGAACCAAGACGGCCACAGACTCGACTGAGAGGAGTTCAGAGACGAGGGCCGACTCGTGACCACTGCATCCGATCCGAACGCGGAGTCTGTCCCGCACCCACAGGAGGAGGATCTGCGTACAAGCCCCCTCTTGCTCGTCCGACGAGCCCTTGCGAGTCCCGTCACGATCGCGACCTACATCCTGCTCGTCGTCCCGTTCGCCCTCGGTTGGCTCAAGACCGAACTCTTCTCACCGCTTGCGTTGCCGGGCTACGTGCTCTACAACGTCGGCTCTGCCATCGGTAACGCCCTCGCTCCCCGATTCGAGTTCTGGGTGTACTGGATTCCGTTCCTCGGAAGCTGTTACGGCCTCGCAGTCAGCGTCGGAGTCGGATACGAGTGGCTGCGTGTTCGGTTGACCGGGTCCGAGCCGGGAGGCGCGAAGTCAGCGGACGAACAACGCCGCCGGCTGTGAGGACGCTTTCGCGGCGGCCGCCTCGAGATCGTCACCAGATCGTCACCGGCACGACCGCGCTATCGTGACGCGAATCAGTCCCTTTTTACGCGATGGCGGGGAACTGCGACTATGAGCTTCGAGGAAGACGACAGGGTCGTCCTGAACGACAAGCACAGCGAGTTCGACGGCGAAACCGGCACCATCACCCAGACGATGGAGTCGATGTTCGGCGACGTAACCTACACCGTGAGCTTCGAGGACGGCCAGGAGACGGGGATTCCGGAGGACGATCTCGAGGCGGACGCGGACGCCGACACGGATGCAGACGGCGACACAGACACAGACACCGACAACTAACGCGATACACGGGCGGCATCCGCCTCTCGACGCTCGGCACACGACCGCCTCTCTTGTCGGGTGTGGCCGCTGACCGTGTGAACACCGACGTCACGCGCTGTCCCGTTTTGTCACCGACACCGAGAACGATACCGACGCTGACGGCGAGACCAATACTGCCACTGCGATCGACACCGAGATCGATACCGATACCGATACCGACACTGAGACTTACACCCACACCGACACCGATGCCACAGATCCCGCTTCACTACGTCGACATCCGAACGTTCTGCTACGCCACCGAAGACGAAAAGCGCGTCGAGCAAGCCCTGCGTACCTTCCTCCCCGAAGAGTTCGAAATCGACCGCGCCGAAACCGAAGGTCACTACGGCGACCGCATCCTCGTCCTCTCGGCCCGCGTCGAAAACGCCGACGACGTTCGACACGTCCTCTCGCAACTCACCGAACTCGAGTCGTTCGACACCCTGCTCGACGAACTCGACGACCGCGTGACCGAAAACACCGAACTCTTCGTGCGCCTGGACAAGCAGGCCGCCTTCGAGGGAACCGTCCGCGTCGGCGACGGCATCATGTTCCGGGCGAAGGTCGAAGCCTACCCGGCGAAGAAAGACCAGGCTCTGGAGAACGCACGAGACGTTCTCGAACGACTGCGCGACGAGTCGTCGGAGACCGAGGAATAACGCTCTGTCCGGTGTCAGGCGTCCTTCCAAATAAGCCCCTCAATCGTCGCCCGCAACACGGTCTCGCCACCCTCGTTCTCGCAGTCGACGGCCGACGTGAACTCGTAGCGGTCGTCTCGTTCTGCGACTGTCTCGTACGTCGACCGACACGTGACGTGTTCACCGGTGTAGACCGGCCGGATGAACTCGATCTCCATCGTCCGCGCCAGCACCTCGTTGTCGCCGCCTAACTTCGTCGGCATGGTCGCCGTCAACAACCCCTGGACCATCACCCGACCGTCCTCATCCGCATCGGTGTGACGCGGCTGTGCGTCCCCGGAGAGTTCGGCAAACCGCTCGACATCCGCTACCGTGAACGTCCGCTCGAACGTTCGCGTCTCCCCTTCGACTGGTGGATTCATGCGACCGGACAGTACCGGCCGGGTCGTCGTAACGATGGTGGTCGCTGAACTCGTCGGGCCGGGGCAGTCGTAACGCGCTCGTCGGTGGCGTCGGATCGCAACCGTCACTGAGGGACCCAACATGTTGGTGAAGCAGCTAAGCGGTCGACGTCCGTTGATTCCGTATGAACGGGAGCGACGACGTGTCTGTTACCGCCGGATACGGATCGTCCGTACGCAGACTGACGGCGCTACTGCGGGACCTCCGCGGGAGGAATCCGATCCTGTTCTGGACCGCCACGGGGAACGCCGTTCTGGGCCTGTGTTTTCTCGTCGGGCTCGCGGTGGACCCCAGCACGGTCAACGGGGAGTCCGCGTGGCTCAAACCCACGAAATTCGCCGTTTCAATCTGTCTGTTTACCGCGACCCTCGCCTGGCTCACACCGCACTTGACGGTTTCGAGGCGATTCCGTCGATCGATTTCGTGGGCCATCGCGGGTGCGCTAATCATCGAAATCGTCGCAATCGCCGGCCAGGCCGCCCGTGGCAACGGGTCGCATTTCAACTACGCGACGACGGTCGACACGGCCATCTACGTGACGATGGGCGCGGTGATCGTCTCGATGACGCTGCTGATCGCGTGGCTGTTCGTTCGCGCGACGCGAAACGGGTTCGACGTTCATCCGGCGTTCGCGCTGGGGATTACACTCGGCGGCGGGCTGTTCGTCGTCGGCGCGTTCGAGGGGCAAGTGATGGGCGTGTTGAATACGAACTCCGTCGGTAGCGGCTACACGCTGCCGGCGGTCGGCTGGACGCTCGTCGGGGACTTTCGGGTGGCACACTTCGCCGGCCTCCACGCGTTGCAGGTGCTTCCGCTAGCAGGCTACGTGGCTGCGCGCGCGGAGCAACAGGGACGGATCGCCACACCTCGGCGCGTCGTCTGGCTCGTCGGGGGCCTCTACGCGGGACTCTTACTCCTGGCGTTTGCGCTCGCGCTTGCGCCGCTGGTCGCGTGACCGAGTCGTTGGATTCTCGCGGGCAGCGGGTACGTCACGCGCGACCTGCAACCGGAACCGGAGACTAATATCGACCGGCGTGTACTAGGCGGTTACACGACGCCCTACGGAAACGGTGGACGATGACACGAGACAGACTAGCCCGCGATGACGGAGCGGATGATTAGCGCGACGTTCCGGATACGACTCTCGGAAGACCTCTGGGTAGCCCAACTCTCCACCGCGTTCCCGCAGGCGACGTTCAGGCTCCTCTCGGGATACCGGACCGAAGAGCGGGCGCTGGAACTCGGCGAAACGATCACCGACCGGCCGACGGCCGTCGTCACGGCGATGGCCGACCATCCCTCGATAGAGATCTCCGAGCTGCTGGAATCGGATTCGCGGCGCGCGCTCGTGAAATACGAGACCACCGATACCGCCCTGTACGAGTTCGTCGAGCGGTCGTCGCTCACGATCGAGTTCCCGATCACCGTCAAGGACGGTTGGTACGAGTTCGATCTCACGGGGACGCGTCAGGAACTGGACCGCGTGCAGGAACTGCTTGAGGGCGGACCCTACGAGTACGAACTCCTCTCGTTGATTCAGTCGCCGGACGCGGACCGCTTGTTGACGACGCGTCAGCGAGAGGTGATCGAAACGGCGGTTCGGAAGGGGTATTTCGAGGTTCCGCGGACGTGCACCCTCGCGGCGGTGGCGGACGAACTCGGGATCGACAAGTCGACGGCGAGTACGATTTTGCGGCGGGGTGAGGCGCGGATTATCAAGTCCTTCGTCAGCGGCCCCGACTGACGGGACTGGCTGAGGGGGCGCTACAGCACACCGCCCGGCGAGCGTTCAGCGGAGCGGGCGCTCGTCGATTGTCGGGATTCGCCACGACAGTTTCAGCGCCGAGCGGTGGCGGCGGTGAATTTGACCGCGGAGTTCGCTCGAGCGTCGCGTTTGCGGGCCGAGTTGTGGCGGTGGTGCTGGTGGTTGTGGTAGGTGTCGGTGGGGTTCGATGGCTGCGGTGGTGAGGGTGATGGTGGTCTCGCACACCGGCCGACAACTCGGCTGGCCGCCGCGACCCGAGTTCAGTTCGGGTGAACTCGGTTAGCGGTGGCCGTGGCTTACTCGGCGTCGGAATTCGAGTCGGACCGGTTGGGGTCCGGCGGGGCGACGCGACAGCCGCAGGGGCCGGCGACGGCTTCGCCGGGGCCGATCATGGTTCGCTGTGCGATCGGCGTCCCACAGCGGGGACAGCGGGGGAGGCTGACGGTCTCCGGTTCGTCCGTCGTCTCGGTGCCGTTGCTAGCCGCGTCGGTCGCAGTACTGTTGCTCTCTACGTCGCTTTCAGTGCCGCCACTAGCCGCATCGCTCGCGGTCGCGTCGTCGGTCACGCCGACTGGCACCTCAATTTGCCCGTCCGGTTGACAGAGCGCGTTGCTACTGGTCGACTCCGTCGATGCATCAATCGTGCGGGATGTTTATATCCCGTGAGAATGTACGCAATCATGGCTTCACCGCATGTGTGGAAGCCACGTCTCGGATGGTGGCTCATCCGGGACACTTTCATGTCCGTTGTGGCTTCCGTCCTAATTGTTGACTGGTAGTGACTTATATCTACCGCTGGGCGGCGGGAAGGAGCGTTCGTCCGCGATAGAACTCGCGTCGCTCTCGGCCGAGAATCGTCGTTCGTACTAACGGCAGAGGATGCAGATAGGGCGTAGCCGCATCGTAACCGAGTTCACGGATCGAAGCCGACGGCGAAACCAGCTTCTGTACCGCCGTTCTCGGCGGTACGAACCGGGCCGGGACGCGGATATCCAACCGCGAAGTCGCCACGACCGAAACGATTATGAATATCGGTTCCGTGATGTCAGCTAATGGTAACGCTGTAGCTGGGTCGGCTTTTTTCGCTCGGGCTGCTTTGCGTAGACCACGCACTGTAGTCGGAGCGCCAGCTACGTGATCGTCGTACTACGTTCTCCGTAGTGTAGACAACCATGATAGTCAAGCCGACAATACATGTTACCAGCAACCAATCAGCGAACTCGCGGCGCTCGTCCGAGCGCCTTCGAGTCGAATCGACACCTTACCCCGGACCACCGCTCCAGCCGGACGCATCGAATCGAGCGGTCCTTCTTCGACACCGAACGTGACGGGGATGACTCGCCCATCCCGCTACGCAAACGAGACGGATTCCGAAATCGGCGATTCGCCGCCGGCGGGGGGCGCTGATGGCGCGACACAGCAGTGCGGAAACGGCCGTCGATCCGGTCATCTCAGTCCGCGACCTCACGAAGGTCTACGGACAGGGAGACGCTGCAGTTCGAGCGGTTGACGGCGTCAGTTTCGATATTTCTCCCGGTACCGTCGTCGGCGTTCTCGGCCCGAACGGGGCGGGAAAAACGTCGGCGATCAAGATGATGCTGGGGTTAGTCACTCCGACGGCCGGCGACGTTCGGATCGCCGGAACGGACGCACTCTCGAATACGACGGCGATCTATCGACACGTCGGTGCGATGCTAGAAGGTGCCCGCAACGTCTATTGGCGGCTCACGGTCCGCGAAAACGTCGAGTTCTTCGCGAGTCTCAGCGGCTTCGACCCGAGGCGGACCGCGGATTACCACGACGCGCTCATCGAACGGTACGGACTCGAAGACAAGGCCGACACGCCCGTCCGGGAACTCTCGCGCGGAATGAAGCAGAAAGTCTCCCTTATCTGCACCCTGGCGCGGCGAACGGACGTGATCTTCCTCGACGAGCCGACGCTCGGGCTCGACGTCGAAACGTCGCTCGACCTCCGGCGGGAGATACGGCGGCTTACGGACGACCGTTCGATGACGGTCGTGCTCAGCAGCCACGATATGGACCTCGTGGAAGCCGTCTGCGATCGCGTCATCATCGTGCGCGCCGGGAGAATCGTCGCGGATGACACCGTCGAGAATCTCGTCGAACTCTTCCGGACGCAGGCGTACCAACTAACCGTCGGATCACCGCTTTCGGAGGCGGCGAAAGGCCGACTCGAGCACAGATACAACGCGCAGGGCTGGGAACGGATCGGCGAACACGTACGGTTCGAAGCAACGCCTCGATCCGACGATTCCGTCTACACTCTCGTGGACGAACTCCAGCGGGAGGCCGTCCCGCTCGTTTCGATCCAGTCACTACAGCCGGATCTCGAGAACGTCTTCCTCGAACTGACGACCGAGGCGGCTCGGCCGAAAACTCAAAACGGAGGGGAACGATGAACGCCCTGCTCACGTTGACGCGAGCGGTCGCACGCAAGGAACTCGTTCTAATGGTTCGCTATCCGGTTAATACGCTCTCGAATCTGTTCCTGACCTATCTCTTCTTCGTCCTGATCTTCTTCGGCGGGCAGGCGGTCGCGGGTCCCGCGCTCACGGCGTCTCTCGACGGGATAATCGTCGGCTTCTTCCTCTGGACGATGGCGTCCCTGTCGTTCGGCTATCTCGCGTGGTCCGTGACGGCGGAAGCGCAGTGGGGAACCTTCGAGCAGTTGTACATGACTCCGTTCGGCATCCGAACGATAATGCTGGTGAAAGCGGCCGTCGGGACGACCATCAACTTCGGCTGGGGTCTCGGTATGTTGCTCCTGCTGTTGGTGACATCCGGCCGGTCGCTCCAGGTGGATCTCGGGACGGTTCTCCCGCTCGGCGCGCTCACCCTCGCCTCCGCGGTCGGTATCGGGTTTTGCTTCGCGGGACTTTCGATCCTGTACAAACGGATCGAGGACCTACTGAGCGTGGTAAACTTCGCGCTTGTCGGGTGCATCGCCGCACCGGTCGAATCGGTCGCCTGGTTGAAGGCGATCCCCCTCGCCCAGGGGAGCTATCTTCTGCGGCGAACGATGGACGGAGGAATCCGTCTCTGGGAGATCCCCGCGCCGGAAATCCTGCTACTGGTCGGTACCGCGATCGCGTATCCCGCGGCCGGCTACTACGTCTTCCGGTGGGCACAGCGCCGCGCCCGACGAAAGGGCATTCTCGGTCACTACTAGCCGCTGAACTCGAGCGACGCGCTCCCCTTTTGGATCGTTCACGACCGTCGAGTTCAGTTCGGTACGGGACGGTTTCCCGGGGACGATGTCAACACCGTGCCGAAAGAGCCGATCGCGGCCGCTGCGATGGCTATCGACGCGATCCAGGGCAACTAGTTGTCGTACCGTTTCGGTCGCGGCCGCCTTCCTTCTCTCTCGTGAGAATGTACTCGATCGTGGCTGCGTCCCCTCGCCGGCTCGGAAGCCGCGTCTCGGTTGTCTCAGCAATCAGGACACCCTACGTCCGGTTAGCGGCTTCCGTTCTACTTGTTGAATGTAGCAACGCATCTCTACCGCTGAATAACTAGAAGGACGACCGTTCCACGTCTCATCTATTGAAAACACAATATCGGCCACCAGGCTTATCCGCCTCTATCTCCACCCGTCTGCAAAATCGCCCGACGGAACAGTGACAACGGCGTGTCCAGAATTTTATTCGGCTCGCGAGGTCGGCTAGTAACGTTTAAAACAAAGTGCGCACAATATCCTCCACAATGGCGAGCAACAAGATTCTCGGAATCGACCTCGGTACGACGAACAGCGCGTTCGCCGTCATGGAAGGCGGCGATCCGGAGATCATCGTCAACGCCGAAGGCGAGCGGACGACCCCCTCCGTCGTCGCGTTCACCGACGACGACGAGCGGCTCGTCGGCAAACCCGCGAAGAACCAGGCGATCCAGAACCCCGAAAAGACGATCGCCTCGATCAAGCGCCACATCGGCGACGACGATTACACCGTCGATATCGAGGGCGAAGAGTACACGCCCGAGGAAATTTCGGCGATGATCCTTCAGAAGATCAAACGCGACGCCGAAGAGTACCTCGGCGACGACGTCGAGAAGGCCGTCATCACCGTCCCCGCGTACTTCTCCGACCGCCAGCGCCAGGCGACCAAGGACGCCGGCGAAATCGCCGGCTTCGACGTCGAGCGCATCATCAACGAGCCCACCGCCGCCTCGATGGCCTACGGGCTCGAAGACGACGCCGACCAGACCGTTCTCGTCTACGACCTCGGTGGCGGGACCTTCGACGTTTCCATCCTCGACCTCGGCGGCGGCGTCTACGAAGTCGTCGCAACGAACGGGGACAACGACCTCGGCGGCGACGACTGGGACGAAGCCATCATCGACTACCTCGCCGACGAGTTCGAGAACGACCACGGTATCGACCTCCGCGAGGACCGCCAGGCGCTCCAGCGGCTCAAGGACGCCGCCGAGGAGGCCAAGATCGAACTCTCCTCCCGAAAGGAGACGGAAATCAACCTGCCCTTTATCACGGCCACCGACGACGGCCCGATCCACCTCGAAGAATCACTCACGCGAGCGAAGTTCGAATCCCTGACCCAGGACCTCATCGAGCGCACCGTCGAGCCGACAGAGCAGGCGCTCGAAGACGCCGGCTACGAGAAAGACGACATCGACGAAGTCCTCCTCGTCGGCGGCTCCACGCGGATGCCCCAGGTCGCCGAGAAGGTCGAAGAACTCACCGGTCAGGAACCGCAGAAGAACGTCAACCCCGACGAAGCCGTCGCGCTCGGCGCGGCCATCCAGGGCGGCGTCCTCGGCGGCGAGGTCGACGACATCGTCCTGCTGGACGTGACGCCGCTCTCGCTGGGTATCGAAGTGAAAGGCGGTCTCTTCGAACGCCTCATCGAGAAAAACACGACCATCCCGACCGAGGAGTCGAAAATCTTCACCACCGCCGCGGACAACCAGACCACGGTCCAGGTCCGGGTCTTCCAGGGCGAACGCGAACTCGCGGAGAAGAACGAACTGCTCGGCGAGTTCCACCTGACCGGCATCCCACCGGCACCCGCGGGAACTCCGCAGATCGAGGTCACCTTCAGTATCGACGAAAACGGTATCGTCAACGTCTCCGCCGAGGACAAGGGCAGCGGCGAAACCGAGGAGATCACCATCGAGGGCGGCGCTGGCCTCTCCGACGCCGAAATCGACGAGATGCAGCAGGAAGCCGAAAAGCACGCCGAAGAAGACGAGAAGAAGCGCCAGCGCATCGAGGCGCGGAACACGGCCGAAGCGACGATTCAGCGCGCCGAAACCCTCCTCGAGGAGAACGAGGAGGCGGTCGACGACGGCCTGCGCGGCGACATCGAGGCGGCTATCGAAGAACTCGAGGCGACGATCGACGACGACGAGGCGACGGCCGAGGATATCGAAGCCGCGACCGAAGAACTGAGCACGGAACTGCAGGAGATCGGCAAGCAGATGTACCAGGAGGCCGGCGCTGCTGGCGCTGGCGGCGCAGCGGGCGGCGCTGGTGCAGCCGGTGCCGGCGGCATGGGTGGCATGGGCGGCGGCCCCAACCCAGGTCCGAGCGGCACTGCCGGCGGTGACGACGAAGAGTTCGTCGACGCCGACTTCGAGGACGTTGACTTCGAGGTCGAGGACGAAGACGACGAGTAACGGTCACTGACTGCGATTTCGAGCGGTTTTCTTCGGTTTACTCTAGTGACGCGATTGGATCCAACGCGAACCTCACGGGAGTCGAAGCGAGCCTTGCTGTTCCCGATCCGCCGACAGCGCCGCCGCTGGCGGTGAAGTGACCTCGGAATCGGAAGCAACGAGTCACTCACTTTCACTCCCGCTTTCGACCGGTAAACACGCTGTTCGGTTCCCGGGATTCGGCGGGGTGAAAGCGGCGATCCTCAGTCGTCCTTACACCCCCAGCCGAATGCCGTCCAGCCGCCATCAGCGGTGAGCACTTCGCCGGTGACGAACGTGTCGTCGGAGGCGAGGAACGTGACGCAGTTTGCGACCTCGTCCGGCGTCCCGAACCGGTCGAGCGGCGTCCGATCTCTGATATCCTGTTGGTCGAATCCGGTATCGTCCTGGGCCTGTTCGACCATCTCGGTCATGATATAGCCCGGTGCCAGAGCGTTTACGTGGATATCGTGTTCCGCCCATTCGACGGCGAGACACCGGGTGAGATTGTTCACTCCGCCTTTCGTCGTATTGTAGGGCGTTCGATCCTGTTGGCCCATCTGTCCCATCATGCTCGAAATATTGACGATGTGGCCGCCGTCTCCCTGTTCGATCAGTTGAGTGCCCGCTGCCTGTGCACAGAAGAAAACGCCCGTGAGATTCACGTCGACGACCTGCTGCCAGTCCGCGGCCGACATCTCCTCTGCCGGACCGCGGATGTTGATCCCTGCGTTGTTTACAAGCACGTCGAGCCGTCCGAACCGGTCGACGGTTTCGTCGATCAAATTCTCGACGGACGACTTCTCGCTCACGTCGACTTCGACCGCGTGAGCCGTGCCGTCGTAGCCGTTCTCCTCGAACTCGTCGACGACCTGTTTACAATCCGCAAGCGAGCGCGAGCAGATAACGACGTTATCGCCGGTTTCCGCGAACCGTTCTGCAATTCGCTGTCCGAGTCCTCTCGTCGAACCCGTTACGATCACCGTTCGTGTCTCCGATTGGGGAGCCATACTATCGCTGATGGCCCGACCTATCCACTTACGTATTACGTCTTGTGATCGTGACTACCCGGACAGGAAAGAGCCAGCGACGGATCGTATCCCACGGAGTGCACCGAGTTCAGCCGCCAGGTATCCGATCAGTTGCCGGGGCGTACTGGCTGGGGACAGGAGACGGGCGATCGTTTTCGGGGAACGGTCGTTTCAAGTGGCTCAACCGAGTATCGGTGGAACAACGAATGAGCGAGGACTTCTACGACGTACTCGGTGTGAGTCGGGACGCGGACGCCGAGGAGATCAAACAGGCGTACCGGAAGAAGGCCACGGAGTACCATCCGGACGTCAGCGACGACCCGGACGCCGAGGAGAAGTTCAAGAAGATCCAGAAGGCAAAGCAGGTCCTGACCGACGAGGAAAAGCGCCAGGCCTACGACCGCATGGGCCACGACCGCTACGAACAGGCCGAGAAACACGGCTTCGACGCCAGCGAAGGCGGCATGGGTGGCGGTATGGGCGGCGGCCCCTTCGGCGGCATGGGCGGTGGCGGCATGGGTGGCGGCGGTCTCGGCGACATCTTCGAACAGGTCTTCGGGGGCGGCGGCCGCGGCGGCGGTCGGGGTCGTCGTCGGCCACAGAAGGGCCGCGATCTTCGCACCGAACTCGATATTGAACTCGAGGAGGCCTTCGAGGGCGTCGAGAAGCAGTTCTCCGTCGAGCGCCCCGAGGAATGCGATGACTGCGGCGGCGAGGGCCACCCGCCGGATGCCGAGTCTCGAACCTGTTCGGAGTGTCAGGGTCGCGGGCAGGTGACGCAGGTCCAGCAGACGCCGCTCGGTCGCGTCCAGCAGACGACGACCTGCCCGCAGTGTGAGGGCGAGGGAACCCTTTACTCGGAGACCTGCGACTCATGTCGAGGCGAGGGCTACGTCCGCAACGAGGCGACGCTCACCGTCGAGGTGCCGGCTGGCATTCAGGAGGGCCAGACGCTCCGGATGGAGGGCGAGGGTGCGCCCAGTCCCGACGGCGGCCCCCGCGGCGACCTGCTGATCGACGTTGCGATCCGCGAGCACGACGAGTTCGAGCGCGACGGGGACGATCTGCGCTACCGGCTGCCGATTTCGTTCCCGCAGGCGACCTTCGGCGACGCGATCGAGGTGCCGACGCTCGACGGGGCCGTCGAGTTCGACGTACCACAGGGAACCCAGAGCGGGGAGACGTTCCGGATACAGGGGAAGGGGATGCCGCGACTGCGGCGGCGCGGGCAGGGCGATCTCTACGTGAAGGTGCAAGTCGTCACGCCGGACTCGCTCAACGAGGAGCAACGCGAGGCCCTGGAGGCGTTTGCCGAGGCGGGCGGCGACGAGATCGAGGTCAACGAAGGCTTCTTCGAGCGGATCAAGCGCGCGTTCTGAGCGGCGACTCGGCTCTCGCTCGGGCGCTCGTTTCGGCGCGCTTTTTTCGTCGCGGACCCAGTACCGGGTATGACCGAGCGTGTCGCGACAGTCGACGAGTTGTTCGGCAGGGGCCGCCGCGATGACCGGACGGTCCTCGTCGACGGAACGGGCCGCGAGTTCGACGCACACTGGCTGTGTACGACGACCTGGAAGGCTGGTAACTTCCTGCGACACGTCGGCGTTCACGAGGGGACGACCGTCGGCGTCGTCGGCGGTGGCCCGCTTGCCCTGCTCGCGTGTTTCGGGACGACGCTGCTCGGCGGCAAAACGCGCTTCGAGCCGCCGACCGACCTCGCCGACGCGGACGACCTGCAGGCGCTGGTCGCACCCATCGACGACATCGAGACTGGACGCTACGACCTGCCGCGGGGAACCGGCAAACTCGGATACGGTGACGAGCCGACCACACCGGGTGTCAGCCACTTCGATGCCGGTCTCTGGAGCGAAAATCCGTCGTTCCCGCCGCAGACGCTCGACCCTGAAACGGGGCTTCTCACCGACGGGAAGCGGACCGACACGCACGAGGACGTGATCGAGACGGCCGCTGACGTGATCGACGACTACGGTCTCGAGACAGGAACTCGGGTCGTCGTTCGCGCGCCGCTGTCGGCCCCCGAAACCGTCGCGGCAGGTGTGGTCGCACCGTTGCTCGCCGAGGGCGTGATCGTTCTCGCCGGAACCGAAGCCGAACCGGACGACGAACCGACGGGCGATCGAGGCGCGTACGCCGTGTCGAACGATCCGGTTCCGGAGCCGAACCGCATCGCTCCCGACGCCGTGTCGCTGTAGCGGAGGGATTGCCTGATCCGTCTCTCGACGCCCGATTCCGGCGCTACGCGCCGGTCACCGCATCTCGAAGCACCTCGTATCCCGAGTCGCCGGCGAGTCCCCGAAGCTTCCGGAGCGTCTTCGTCTCCTGCCCGACGATTCGCTCGATCGGGTCGGTCACGTCGTCCGCGAGGGCCGCCTGCTCTGCGATCAGCAGAAGTCCCTCGTAGGTCGCGATTTCGATGAGTTCCGTTTTCGTCGCCGCGGTGAGGTAGTAGCTGTTTGTGAGCGCGTCGTCGCGACCGCCCGCGAGGTCGTCGAACCGCGCGCGCTCGGTTAGCAGTCCGACGACGACGCGGTTCTCCCGCCGCGTCGGTTCGCGGCCGAGCGCCTCGAAGACCGTTTCGAGGTGCTCGACCTGCCGCTCCGTTTCGGTGCGGTGGATGGCAAATCCCTTGCGAAGGTTATCGTTAGTCGCTGTCTCCGCCATGTCCGCCAGCGCTTCGACCAGGCGAATTTCCATATCGTAGGCGGCCTCGAGTTCGTAGACGAACAGGTCGGCGGCGTTCCGGATGTCGTCCTCGTGCGTACTCACGGTGATCCCCGCTAGAAGTTTGTGGGTCCGTCACAAAGCAGTTTTTCCGGCGAACCGGACGGTCTCCACGACCGAACTCCGCTCACCGGGAGCGGTCGCTCTCGTCCGGCGGCACCGGTCGGTGGTGGCGGGCGAACCACCACCGGAGGGCCGCGTTTCCGACGGGGGACGTCGCCGCCCTGACGCCGGCGTGGATGAGCGGCGTTCGCCACGACTCGGGAATCGCGGCCGCGATGACCGCCCCGACTGTCGCCGTCCAGCCGACGGCGTACCGACGCTTCGGATCGTCGACGGTCGCCGCCTCGAGCATGGTTTCGGCGACGGCTTCTGGCGACGTGATCCCCGGCCCGCCGCTCTTGATGGTGTGGAGTTGCTCGTGTAACTCGTAGAGATCCGTATAGGCCGTCTTGTGGTCGACGTCGACGAGTTCGTCGCGCGTGCGGTCGTAGTGGGTGGTTGCGACGACCGTCGGTTCGACGATGATGACGTCGATTCCGTGCTCCCGAACCTCCTGGCGGAGCGCCCGGGTGGTGCTCGCGAGCGCCGACTTCGAGCCGCTGTAAACGCCGGTTCCGGCGATCGGAAACCGATCCGTGATGCTCGTGACGTTGATGATCCGTCCCTCGCCCCGGGCGCGCATGGACGGCAGTGCGGCGCGCACCAATCGGTGCGGGCCGAAGGTATTCACCTCGTACTGGTCGCGGACCTTCTCGACGGGAACGTCTTCTACGGGACCCATCTGGCTGAATCCCGCGTTGTTGATGAGGCAGTCGAGTCGCCCGCACTCGGCGACGAGTCGATCGACCACCCGTTCGGCGTCCGCCGTTGAGGTGACGTCGAGTCGTTCCGTCGTCGCCCCGTTCGCCTCGAGATCCGCCAGCGCGTCCGGATCGCGGGCGGTCGCCCAAACGTCCCACCCGTCGGCGAGGAACGTCCGAGCGGCCGCGCGGCCGATACCCGACGAACAGCCGGTGATGAGGACCGTGGGAGCCATGCGACGGACTACACGGTCGAACTGAATAGACCCGAGGGGGAGCGATAGGCGTACTGAACAGTCACGCCGTCGGCTCGACCGAGTTTCGTTCGGCCGGCGGTTGCTGTCGACGCCCACCGGAGCGTTCCGCTCGCGGGATGGTTCATCGGGGGACAGCGACCGGCCGTTCGGCGAGAGATGGGTGAGTCGGTCGATCAACGTTCGGTCCGGATCGGCGCTCCGTTTTACGACGTCACTCCGCCAACGCGAACGCCGTCGCCAAGTCTGACTCGATCGCGTCGACTTTGCTGCGGTCGTACAGTGCGGCCGCAGGGTGGAACGACGGGACGACGGTTCGACCCTCGCGTTCGAACTCGCGGCCGTGAACGTCGGTGATCGTCTCGTCCGTTTCGAGGAGTTCGGCCGTCGCGAAACTTCCGAGGGGGACGAGAACGATCGGATCGACGCGCTCGAGTTCGGCCTCGAGAACGGGCGACCAGGCTTCGATCTCGTCGGCGTGCGGGTCTCGGTTTTCCGGCGGCCGCACCTTGACGAGATTGGTGATGTAGAGGTCCCGTCTGTCGTAGCCGATCGATTCGAGCGCCCGGTCCAGTTGGGACCCCGCCTGGCCGACGAACGGTTCGCCCTGGGCGACTTCCTGTTTCCCCGGCGCTTCGCCGACGACCATCACGTCGGCCGAGAGGGGGCCGACGCCGGGAACGAACCGCTCGCGGTCGACATGCTCGTCCGGCACGCTCTCGAGTGCGTCGGCGAACGCGGTCTCGAACTCCCAGTCGGACGATGATCCGGATCCCGCTGTCATGAGCGAAGGGAACACTCCCGGCGGGAAAAGACGTGTCCCGACGTATGCTCGCCGTCGGACGAGGAGTAGCGAGTGGACCGGACTTCCTGGCGGGCGATCGGGTGGGTAAACGAGTCAACGGTCGAATAACCGACTGGACGGCCGAACAACTCACTGGAGTCGACGCCGATCGGACGGACGAACGACCCCGAACCCGACGCCGATCGGTGGGTGCGTTGCCGACAGAACGTTTATCCCGCCGTCCGTTGTCGATTCGAACATGCCAGCTGTTGCGATCGTCGGCGGCGGCCCCGCCGGCCTGAGCGCCGCACTCTTCACTGCAAAGAACGGTCTCGAGACGGTCGTTTTCGACACTGACGAGACCTGGATGCACAAGGCCCACCTGTTCAACTACCTCGGCGTCCGCAGTCTCAGCGGGGACGAGTACCTCGAAATCGCCCGCGGACAGGTCGAGGACCGCGGCGGTTCGATCAACGGCGACGAATCGGTCGTCGGCATCGAACAGACGGACAACGGGTTCCAAATCGAAACCGAGGCCGGCGAGTACGAGGCGACCTACGTCGTGCTCGCGACCGGAGCCGACCGATCGCTCGCGGAAGAACTCGACCTCGCGTTCGACGACGAGGACACGGTCGACGTGGGTCTCGACATGGAAACGAGCGTCGACGACCTGTACGCGACGGGTGCGATGGTGCGCGCCGAAGAGTGGCAGGCCGTGATCGCTGCCGGCGACGGCGGGGCGGCGGCCCTCGACATCCTCAGCAAGGAGAAAGGCGAGCACTTCCACGACTTCGATACGCCCGCCGACGTGCCGTCGCTCAGCGAGTGAGCGGCCGCTATCGCCGCATCACGGCCTGCACGTTCGGGCCTCGAAACTATCCCACTTCCCGGTGGACGGACGTACATGGAGTTCACCGACTTCGAGGACGTATTCGTCCACAAACTCGCCCAGCAGTACTACATCGAACAGGAACTCGTCGGTACGCTCGACGAGATGGCGATCAACGCGACCAACGACCGGCTGAGCGACGGATTCGCCGATCACCGCGACGAAACCCGAACCCAGGTCGGACGGATCGAAGACGTGTTCGCGGCGCTCGACCGACCCGCGGAGGCCAGGGACGCTCCCATCCTCGACGCGCTCGAGGAGGAACGACTCGAACTCGAACAGGCCATCACGGACGACGACCTGCTGAATATGGTCTACCTGAACGCGGGCATGATGACCGAACGCGTCGAGATGACCGCCTACGAAGGCTTATCGATGATGGCGGATCGACTGGAGTACGACAGGGCGGTCACTGCACCGCTCGAATCGAACTACGACGAGGAGAAATCGACCTACCGCGAACTCGAGACGATGGCGACGGCCTCGGAGCTGAAATCCCTGTGGGACCGGCTAACCCCGTCGTAATCGATCGGATCGAACCGCCGTTTCTCGCCGCAGTCCCCCGCCGATCGACCCGGCGACTACAAGGGATCGCACACCGAACTCCGCGTGTGCAACTCGAGTGCGTCTTCTTCGGCCCGTTCCGCGACGCCGTCGGCACGAAAACCGTCCGCTACGAGACGACCGCCGAAACCGTCGGCGGCCTCCTTCGCGAACTCGAAGCCGACGTTCCCGAACTCGACGGTGAACTCGTCGCCGCCGACGGCGCGGGGCTCGCGGGCGATACCGTCGTGACGCTCGACAAGCGAAATATAATGCATATCGACGGACTGACAACGCGAGTTCACGAGGACGACGTGATTCGACTGGTGCCGTCCGTGTACGGCGGGTGACCGTCAACCAGAACCGGCAAGCGTCGAGCGGCACGTGGCGAGTCAGTCCGCCGAGGGAACGGCCGAATCGACCGCAATTGCGGCTCGATCCGCAACCGTTCCGTCGTGATTCCAGCCGCGAGCGTCGTAATACTCCGTGAGTGCGTCCTCGAAATCGGGGATTTCGTATGGCAGTCGATCGTCGTCGCGGTCGAGGCCGCGACGATTGTTGAAGTGCCGTTCGCGTTCGACAGTACGGGCACCGATGTCGAGGAGCGTCGCGTAGTCGGCGTCGAACAACGCTTCGAGTCGGTCCTCGGTGACGTAATCTCCCCCGAACGCACAGATGATTCCCGTGTCGCGGAACACGTTGTGATTCTCCATCGCGACGAGCGTCTCGGCCTTGCCGAGCGTCCCCTCGGGATCGAGTTCGCCGCTGTACTCGAGTCCCAGCATGCCGGCGTACATGTGATCCGCGCCGCGGTTCGAAACGGCGTAGGAGAGTCCCTGACCGTGCAGGACGCGCCCGTCGTGGGCGGCGAACTCCATGCCCTTCACGGTGTAATCGTCGACGCCGAGATCGTCGTGACAGCGGGCGACCCCCTCTGCGAGCACGTCGCCAACGCCCTCACGGCGGGCGATTCGTTCCGTGATATCCCGGGCGAGTTCCGCGTTTCCGAACTCGTCCTCGCCGGCGAGGTAGGCCGCGACGGTGACGCCCGCGGAGATGGTGTCCATGCCGAGGGTATCACACAGGTCGTTGGCCTGCATCACGTCGACGATGTCGCCGACGCCCTGCAGCGAACCGAACGAATACACGGTCTCGAACTCCGGCCCCTCCGTCTCGACGCCGCGGTCCTCGTCCCGCGTCGGGAGTTTGCAGGCGTAGGCGCAGGCCGAGCACGCGCCCTTCTTATACTTCTTTGCCTCGACCGCGTCGCCGCCGATACGGTCTGCGTTCTCGAACTCGTAGTCCTCGAAGTACCGCGTGGGCAGGGAGAAGTTGTCGTTGATGAACTCCGTGCTACCGGTCGTCCCCTGGCGGCGCATCAGGTCGTCGGACTGGGCGGCCTCGCGGTGGACGTCCGTCGTCGGGGAACTCGGGATGTCTACCTCGACGGCTGCCGCCGAATCGCCCTCAAAGGTGACGCACTTGACGTTTTTCGAGCCCAGAACGGCACCGAGGCCGCCGCGACCGAAGGCCCGCGAGTCGAAGGTCATCACCGACGCGAAGCGAACGAGGTTCTCGCCCGCGGGGCCGATCGCAATGCAGTGCTCGGGACCGAGGTCGTGGTGGTCGGCCATGTAGTCCGACGTTTCGGGCACCGTCGCGCCCGCGAGTTCAGGAACCGGCTCGAACTCGACGCCCGAATCGGTGACGTGGACGGCGAGCGGCTCGTCGCTCTTCCCGGTGAGTTCGAGGACGCTGATGGCCGTGTCGACGAAGTTGCGTGAGAGGTAGCCGCCGGCGTTGGTCGAGACGAGGCCGTCGGTCAGCGGCGAGAGGCCGGTCATGTTCATGCGGCCGGTAAAGGACATCCGGGACTGCTGGAGCGGGCCGGTCGAGAGGTAGGCGCGGTTCTCGGGGCCGAACGGGTCCGCGTCGAACGGGATGCGTTCGTGGGCGAGCGCGGTCGCCGTCGCCCGCCCGCCGACGGTGTCGGCGAGCAGGTCGTCGATGGACGTCTCGGTGGCCGTTCGCTCGCCGACGTCGACGGTGAGCAGCGGGCCGTTCGCGTGGAGCATGGCGAACAATTATCGGTGTACAACCTTAGCTGTAAGCCACCGAATTGGTTCGAGTATCTATATTGACGGGTTATGGCTGCTACCGGAACGCCAGGATACCGGGAACCCAGCCGCGAATATATAATGGTACTCTCGTTTGTTACTTTAAATTATTACTGTTCCACAACACATCAAATGGTGTCACAACTGTCTGATACAAAAATCTCAGTTCGATCCGCTTCTCGAATATCAATATGAACCTGACCACAATCAGTATCAATACTGTTCGAAAAGTCAAATTCCTCGAGTGAGGATCCAGAAATACCGTATTCGATTCTATATGCCCCCGGTTCTGAAGGGAGATCCTCTTCTACGACAAAAGAAGGGACAGTAACATCATCGTCAGAATTTGGCTCTATTCGCATAGATTCGTCATAGACTGTGGATTCACTCTCGAAGATTTGTATCTCAAAGGATACCGCTGAAGATGAGAAGTTTCCAATAGCAACCCTAGCGAGTCTTGCCTCTCGGTTGTTCATCACGCATCCCGAAGTAATAGGTATTAGACATAGACTAGCGAGTGCTGTTCGTCGCTTCATCTACTGTACAATCTATGTGTTTGGATATAAATTATTTACTTGTGTCAAGAGTGGTCAGTACGACGCTCGGCTATAGTAGCCACTGACAGTCACTGTACACTCAATCGCACGATAGCTTTGTGGTCGGTGTGTAAACAGTTTCAGTGGTTACTATAACCGATTTCGCTACTGTTCGGACAAAGATGTCATCAGTCGATATAAAACCGAATGTCTACAGCGGCCATACGATCCAGCGTTCACCCTCTCACGTTCGTCTCCTATCGAGTGCACGAGCGACACGACACACCCCAGCGCACTTGCCTGCCCCCGCTTTTTGGTCCCCGCGAGTGGAGGTCGCGACATGAACGACGAGCGCTGGACCACCCTCAGAACCCAGTGTGAAACGCTCGACCCTGGCACTGAACTCGAGACGCCGGTCTCGGACCGTCGGTTCAGCGTCGTCCGAACGGCCGGGGATCGGATCGTCGTCCGCTTCGAGGACAGCGGCGAGGAACGCCCGCTCTGGCGCGACCAGTTCGACGTGTTCGTCGACCAGCTCGCGGACGCCCCGGTGGCCGTCGCCGACCTCCAGCCGAGCGTCGAACCCTACGCCGTCGTCGTCACGCTCGCCCCCGAGTTCACGATTGCGGACGACGCGATCGTCCCCGATCCCGAAGACGCCGTCGCCGGCGAGAGCCCGTTTCTGGTCTCCGCGGTCGAGGCGCGAACCCAGCCCGAACGCGTGCACGACGACGCGCTGTTGCTCGCCGCCTTGCTCGACGGCTTCGACGATATCGACGACGCGGCCGATCCCTCGTCCCTCGAGACGGACCCACTGACGGATCTGTACGTCCTCTCCTCGGACGTGCAGCGGGGCACGGACCGACTTCGCGGTTCGGCGCGAGACGCGTTGCTCGACAGACTGGGGCCAGATCAGGAGCTTCACGGCCGGTACGGAACCGTCCGCCGAACGGTTCGCGAGCACCGGCAGCCGCTGGACGAGGAGGCCGTGTTCGACGCCCTCGACGGGTACGATATCCCGCGCGAGTGGGTCCTCGGGATCGATCCGGAGAAACTCGACGTGGTCCTCTCGGTGACCGATCTCGCCGCCGACGAAGTCTACGAGACCCGTGAAAGCGTCTACGTGCAGAAGACGAGTGTCGACGAGGACGAGAAGTACTCGCGGCTGCAGGGGCTCATCGATCAGGTCGCCGCACTCGAGGGCGAGGAGGGGGAGTCCATTCGCGAGGAGTTAGACGAGATCGAATCGCGGCTCGAGGCGGCGCTCGCGAGCGACTGAGGTGGATCGTAGCGAGCGGCCGGCGATCGGGGAGGGTCACACGCCGCGGAAGAGAAGGACGGCCGCCACGCCGGAGACGAGTGCGAGAAGCACGTTTTCGGTCCGCCAGGCGACGAGAAGCGCCACCGCGCCAGCACCCCACTCGGGCGGGCCGGCACGGGCCAACTCGGGACCGACGATCGAAACGATGATCGCCCCGGGGAGCACCGCGAGGCCGGCTTCGGCGTACTCCGGTACCTCGATGCGACTAAGCAGCCACAAGCCGCCCGCTTTCGTGATGTAGGTCACGGCGCTCATCCCGAGAATGACCGCGACGACGGCTGGCGTGAGGTGCAATTCAGGCAGCAACCCGGACCACCTCCGCGAAACACCCGGCGAGCCCGCCGAGTAGAATGTACCACCGGCCCGGCAGGACGGACGCGGCCCCGATTGCAACGCCGAACGCAGCCGCCCAGGGGAGAAGCCGTGATCGTCCATCCCACAACTCGACCGCGATCGCGATGAAAACCGCCGTGAGTGCGAAATCGAGCCCGTATCGGGCGGGGTCGCCGATAGCCGCACCGGAAACCGCACCGACGACCGTCGCGCTGATCCAGAAGATCCAGATCGCCAACCCGCTGCCGAGGAGGAACGCACCCCGCCGACTTCCGGATCTGAACTCACCCATCGTCAACGCCCAGTTCTCGTCGGCGGTAAAGAACACGCTTCCGTAGGATTGCAGCGGTGACAACCGACTAAACCACGGTTGGAGTGCCGCCCCCATTAAGACGTATCGGAGGTTCACGATGAACGTCGTGGCGATAATGGTGCCGACGGGAATCGGATGCGCCCAGAGTTCGATCGCGATCAGCTGTGCGGCCCCCGCGAGGACGGTCGCACTCATGAACGCGGCCTCCGCGACGGTTACCCCCGATTGAGCGGCCAACACGCCGAAGGCGATTCCGTATCCGGCGACGCTGAGCGCGATCGGAATACACTCGATAAACCCCTCGCGAACCCCCGTCATCGAGAAGTGCATCGTCCGATCGGCGCGTTCGCTTTCAGCCGGCGAGTCGGACGTCTCAGCACTCATCGAACCACATCCACGAACCGTCGGTCCTGTGATACCTGATCGAAGCCGGCACACTCTCGTCCAGCGTCGAAACCCACCTAAAGACTCGGAGAACTAGAGTTCTCCCGGCAGAACGGCTAATCCCGCAGGGCCTGCGCTTCGATGATGTCTCGGGTCAGTGTTTCGCCGCGCTGGCTCAGGGAATACGTTCCGTTGTCGCTATAGAGCAACCCGAACCCGTCCAACCGCCGGAGGTGATAGTTAAATTTTCCCTTGTCCTCGATCGATGCCGATTCCCGAAGCGTCGTGTACGAGATCGGCTCCGACCGGTTGTACAACACGGTGAGAATTTCCAGTCGAATCGTGTTTGAAAGGACCGCTAACGCATCGGTGACGGTTTCGATCTCGTTCGCTTCCAGCGAGCGCTCGGCGGTCGACGGTTCGTGAGCGGCGTGGTTCTCTGAACAGAGCCAGTGCGGAATCGCCATACTCGATCGATCAGGCCCTGTGAGTATAAACCTCGTCACGGCTTCCCGAAGGAACACATTGCTCCGTCAGCCGCCGTTACCTCGCTTCGCCGACCCGCCGCTCGAGAAAGTCCGCGAGCAGTTCGAACGTCCGGAGCTGCTGGCGCTGGTCGGTCGAGGCGTGGCCTTCCTCACCGAGTTCGCGATACTCGATGTCGCCGCCGGGGCTGGTCTCGTAACCCAGCGACTCGAGTTCGTCGCGGAACAGTCGGGCCTGCGAGACGGGGACCCGGCTGTCGTTGACGCCGTGGACCATCAGGAGCGGAGCCGCGAGGTTGTCGGCGTGGGTGATCGGCGAGCGCTCCTCGTACAGGCCGGGATTCTCCGCGGGCGTGCCGAGGTACTTCTCCATGAGTTCGGTGCGATAGTGGGGCATCGTCGTCTCGTACTGCTCCTCGAGATCGGTCAGCCCGATCCAGGCGATGGCCGCGTCGTACAGGTCGGGATACTGGACCGCTTGCCAGTACGCCGAGTACCCCCCGTAGGACCCGCCGAAGACGACGACGCGGTCGGGATCGAGCCACTCCCGCGTTTCGAGGACGTGCTCCGCGGCCGTCGCCACGTCGCCCTGTTCGGCCCCGCCCCAGTCGTCGAGCAGGTGCTCGACGAACTCGCGGCCGCGGCCGGTCGAGCCGCGGTAGTTGACCTCCAGCACCGAAAAACCCTGCACGACTAGCATTTGCGTGTAGAGGTCAAATTCCGTGGCGTCCCGGGCGCGCGGCCCGCCGTGGATCTTGACGACGAGCGGCGACGGTCGTTCCCCGGAGTCGTACAGCAGCGCGCCGATCTCGAGTTCAGCCGCCGGTTCGTGGTCGACCGCCGCGGCGGGGGTCTCGGGAACGCCGTCGGATCGGACCGTGACGTACTCCGCGTCGGCGAACTCGTCGGGAGCGAACGGGCCGTATTCGGCTTCGAGAAGCGTCTCGAACGTGTCCGTTTCGAGGTCGTAGGCGAGCAGTTCCGGTCGGCTGGTCGGGCTGGTGTGCTGGAGCAGGAGCCGATTCTCGTCGATGCTCACGCCGCGTCGGCCGGGGTGGCCGACAGCCGTCACGCCCGCGGGTACGTCGAGTTCGCGGCCGTCGCCGCTTGCCACGTCGTAGACGACGGGGACTGTCTGTGCGTCGCGGGTGCGAAGCGCGAGAAATCGGTCGGCGGGGAGAAACCCCACCGCGGACTCCTCGAACTCGCCGTCGCCGTACCAAGTGACCGGAGCGTCGCCGTCGGTATCGATGTCCGTTCCCGCATCGGCACCGGCATCGGTACTGGTGTCCTCGAACGTCACGATCCCGGTTCGTCCAAGATCCGGCGTGTTGTCGGTGACGAGCAGTCGGGTCGAGTTCCCGTCCGGGTCTCCGCGTTCGGTTCCGCTCTTGACCCCGTTTCCCCGACCGCCCCCGCCGCCGCTCCACGCGACCGGAAACGCTTCCGCACCCACGTCGCCGAGGCCGAGGTTCTGCGGCTCGGAGCCGTCGGCGTTCGCGACGTACACGTCGAGGTTGTCGAAGTCGTCCGTCTCGTTGGTTGCGTACGCGATTCGGTCGTCACTCGGCGAAAACAGCGGATTTCTAGCAGCTCGTTCGTAGTCGGTCAGTTTGCTGAACTCGTCGGCGGGACGGTCGTAGCGGTGGACGTTCATCTGGCCGTCCGCGTTCGTGTTGACCAGGAGCGTGTCACCGTCGGCGCTGACATCTTGCAGCGTCGCCTGACCGTCGAGTTCAAGGACGGACTCGGCCGTCCCGTCACGGGTGAGTGCGTAGATGTCGTTTTGCTCGTCGCCGTCGTCGTCGCGGTGGAAGAACACGCGGTCGCCGTCGGCGTCCCAGCGGAGGAACCAGCGGGCGTTGCGCGGGACGTCGCCGTCGGACCACCGGTCGAGTTCACCGGTTTCGGTGTCGAGGACGTGAAGCTGGTTGCGGCCGGTGGTGTCGTAGTAGAACGCGACGTCGCGCCCGTTCGGCGAGAGGGTCGGATGGGCGATCGTCGGAAGTGATGCGAGGGCTTCGAGCGCGTCTCCGTCGTCCTTGCTCATCGTGACCACATCACTCTCTGATAGCTTAATAATTAGGGAATTATCATGTTGTTCAGTCGGAGCAGGACCCCCACAAACCCTTTTGGCCATCAGTGCCGTACGTCAAATCATGTACGTGCGGGACGCGAAAAACAGGGAAGAGGTCTGGCTGCTCGATCATATCGAGTCGATGGGGCTCGACGACACGGCGTTCCGCTCGCGCGACTACGTCGTCGCCGTGGACGAAGAGTCCGGGGAAAAGGCCGGATTCGGCCGGATACGAATTCACAAGGATCACAGCGGGACCGAGACGGGTGAGAGCGACGACGGTGACGGTAACGAGACTGGGGCGACTCGAGAGGAGCCTGCCGAAGTCTGCGAACTGACCAGTATCGGCGTACTCGAGTCCTGGCGCAGACAGGGCGTCGGTGCTCACGTCATCGAACGACTGATCGAGTACGCCAGCGACGAGGGGTTCGAAACGGTCTACTCGCTGACCGGCGAGAGCGCCTACGTGGCCCAGTTCGGCTTTCGGCGGATCGAGGAGTCGCAACTCCCGGCGGTCCTCCAGGAGCGCCTCTCGGAGAAACGCGACCGAACCGACCCCGATGCCGTCGCACTCGCTATCGACGTCGACCAATTCCGAATGCCGGACCGCCTTCGAGAGGCGTTCAAACGCGCTCCGGAAGGCCGGTCGACGGCCTCGGACGACGACTCCGCCGAGGACTTCGGAATCGATCCTGACTCGGCGACTTACAAGTACGATACCGGACGGTAGTCACGGCTGTCGATCGAACCCGTGGCGGAACGCAACCCACGCGATCGCGCTCACGCCGAGAATCGGCGGCAGAATCACGAATCCCCACAGCGGATCGAGTCCCCACCAGACCAGGATGACGAGATAGAAGAGTCCGAGCAAGAGAAACGGCAGCACGTACAGCGCCGCTCGACGCCGATTACGCGGTTTATCGGTTGTCGACTGTGGCGGAAGCGACGATCCCATATCGGTGATTCAGTCACGGAAGACAAAAACGGATGTGGCGATTATAGTGAGAGTAACGGAGTCAATCAAGTCCGAGGAAGAATGCCCCCGGCCGAACGAACCACACATCCGATCCGGAATGCCACGTAGCGATGGACGCAGCGACTGAGAAAGGGACGAAAACAAGTACCAGCACAGCGAGCAATACAAGCGGACATAGTGACAGCCCAAGCTACCCATGGACACTGACGACACGACCCGCGTCTGGCTCGTCGAACGCACCTACTCGGACGACGAACTCAACCTCATCATCCTGGTGTACGCCACGACGGACGGACGCTACTACCACCGCCGAGAACGTGCACTTCCGAGTTTTACGGGCCCGGCTCGCGAGACGAAAGCGGGTCTCTCAGTGACGGCCGACGAACTCGGAACGGTCGATGACCACTCAACGCGAGAGCGCTACGCCGCCGAAGCCGCACGCGTCGCAGAAGAGCACGACCCCGATGACGCTATTTAGGAACGAACCCGACCAGCGACGGCCGCGCCCTGTCGGCTCGCTATTCGATGGCAAACAAGGCGCGTTCATCAACCTTCAAGCCCTGCCCGGTCGACGGTATTCATAATGTTCGATCCCGACGAACTCGAGGAGATCCGTGCCGGACGGGACGACTGGCGGGAGACGGAGGTCGACCCGATCCTCGACCGATTCGGTGAACGCCAGGAGACGTTCACGACGGATACGGGCGGTCAGGAGGTCGATCGACTCTATACGCCCGCCGACGTGGCCGGTCTCGATTACCAGGACGATCTCGGCTATCCGGGCGAGCCACCCTATACACGCGGCGTCTACTCGACCGGCTACCGCGGTCGACTGTGGACCATGCGCCAGTACGCCGGCTTCTCGACGCCGGCGGACACGAACGAACGCTATCACTACCTGCTCGATCAGGGCCAGACCGGGCTCTCGATGGCGTTCGACCTGCCGACACAGATGGGCTACGACTCCGACGCGGACATGGCCGCCGGCGAGGTCGGCAAGGCCGGCGTCGCCATCGACTCGCTCGCCGACATGGAAACCGTCTTCGACGGCATCCCCCTCGACGAGGTCTCCACCTCGATGACGATCAACGCGCCCGCATCCGTCCTGCTCGCGATGTACATCGCCGTCGGCGACCAGCAGGGCGTCGACCGCGAGGAGCTTCGGGGCACCATCCAGAACGACCTCCTCAAGGAGTACATCGCTCGCAACACCTACATCTATCCGCCCGAACCCTCGATGCGGATCATCACGGATATCTTCGAGTTCTGCGCCGAGGAAACCCCGAAGTTCAACACCATCTCCATTTCGGGCTACCACATCCGCGAGGCCGGATCGACGGCCGCCCAAGAACTCGCCTTTACCCTGGGGAACGGCATCGAGTACGTCGAGGCGGCACTCGAGGCCGGCCTGGACGTCGACGAGTTCGCGCCGCAGCTCTCTTTCTTTTTCAACGGGCACAACAACATCTTCGAGGAGGTGGCGAAGTTCCGCGCCGCCCGCCGGATGTGGCACGATATCATGGACGAGCGTTTCGACGCGCAGAACCCCAAATCGAAGCAGCTCAAGTTCCACACCCAGACGGCGGGCTCGATGCTGACGGCCCAGCAGATCGAGAACAACGTCGTCCGGGTGGCCTACCAGGCTCTCGCCGCGGTGCTCGGCGGAACCCAGAGCCTGCACACGAACGGCAAGGACGAGGCGCTGGCGCTGCCGACCGAGGAGTCCGTCCGAACCGCGCTTCGAACCCAGCAGATCCTCGCCCACGAGTCGGGTGCAGCAGATACCATCGACCCGCTCGCCGGCAGCTACTACGTCGAATCGCTGACCGACGACGTCGAGGAAGAAGCCTACGAGATTCTGGACGAAGTCGACAGCCGCGGCGGCATGTTAGACGCCGTTGAACAGCAGTGGGTCCAGCGCCAGATCCAGGACACCGCCTTCGACCGCCAGAAGGAAATCGAGGACAACGAGCGGATTATCGTCGGCGTCAACGAGTTCGAAGTCGACGAGGACCCCGAGATGGACGTCCAGGAGGTGACCGAGGAGGACGAACGACGACAGATCGACAACGCCGAGTCCGTCCGCGAGGACCGGGACGAGGAAACCGTCGACGCGGCGCTCGAATCCCTGCGCGAGGCCGCACGAGACGGAGAGAACCTCATGCCGTACATCATCGAGGCGGTGAAGGCGTACGCGACGGTCGGCGAGATCTGTAACGTGCTCCGCGACGAGTTCGGGGAATATCAACCCGGCAGTGCGGTGTAGGTAGAAGCCGCTATTAGGCGGGAGTAATCCCCGTTTAGGTATCGTCGTTTCCCCGCCGCACTCGAACGTGAGCGCCGCGTTTCGGGGCCAATACACGATTGACCCGCAAATTCGAAGGAACGGTCGCTGTTGTTTATCCAATCACCAGCCGACGCGGTGGTGAGTGCACGATGAGCAAACACGAGCACGAACGCGATTCTGAACCGACGGGCGAGGACATCGACGAGTACGAGTATCACCGATCGGACGGCGCGTCCTGGTTACCCACACGACGGCGAATGCTCCAGGCGACCGCCGCCGCGGGCGGGCTTACCGCCGTCAGTTCGCTCGGGCTCGCACAGAACGGCGAGACGATCGAACTCGGCGGCGAGACGAGCGGCTGGGTCGGCCAGTCGCCGTCCGACATCGAGGGCGAGACGAATCCCACGCTCGAACTCGAGGAGGGAACTACCTACGAGGTCACGTGGGAGAACCTCGACGGCGCCGCACACAACATCGTCATCGTCGACGGCGACGGCGGCGAGATCGAGCGTACCGAACTCATGAGCGAGGAGGGCGAGACGCAGACGCTCGAGTTCGACGCGACGAGCGAGATGGCCGAGTACTACTGCGAACCCCACCGAGCGACGATGCGAGGGGACATCTCGATCGGCGGGAACGGCGGGGCCGACGACGGAACGGAGGAGGAGACGGACGCCGAACCGTTCTTCCAGCCCGGGGCGGAGATCGGCCTGCAGACGATCGGCGAGGGGATGACGGCACCCACGGACTTCGCCGCCGTCGAAGGCGAGGACCGATACTTCGTCGCCGACCAGACGGGCGAGCTCTGGGTCATCGACGGCGATGGCGTTCAGGACGAGCCGTTCATCGACGTGAGCGATCGCCTCGTCGAACTCGGGACGTTCGAGGGGAGTTACGCGGATCCGGATCAAGACTACGACGAGCGGGGACTGCTCGGCGTCGAGTTGCATCCGGAGTTCACCGACAACGGACGATTCTTCCTGCACTACAGCGCGCCGCCGAACGACGAGACGCCAGAGGGCTGGAGTCACGTTGAAGTTGTCGCCGAGTTCCAGGCGAACGACGATCTGACGCAGGGGGAACCGGATTCCGAACGAGTGCTGATGGAGTTCCAGAAGCCCCAGTACAACCACGACGCCGGGCCGATGGCGTTCGGTCCGGACGGTTGCCTGTACGTGCCGATGGGCGACGGCGGCGGAGCGAACGACGATATGGAGGGCCACGTCGAGGACTGGTACGACGAGAACGCGGGCGGGAACGGACAGGACGTGAGTGAGAACCTCCTCGGCGGGATTCATCGGATCGACGTCAGTAGCGGAGCGACGGAGACCGGTGATACCGATACCGAGGAAGGCGTCGGTACCGACGACGAGATGGCTACCGACACCGAGTCGGACTCCGAGATCGGCAATGAAACCGATACCGAGACGAGCACCGCCGAAGCTGAGAACGAGACGGAAACCGATACCGAGACCGAGACCGATACCGATACTGGAACCGACCCCGGAACCGGCGACAAACCGTACGGCATTCCGGAGGACAACCCCCTCGTCGACGAGGAAGAGGGCCTCGACGAGTACTACGCGTGGGGCTTCCGAAACCCGTTCGGCATCTCGTTCGACAGCGAGGGACGACTGTTCGCCTCCGACGCCGGACAGGACCTCTACGAGGAGGCAAACATCGTCGAATCCGGCGGCAACTACGGCTGGAACGTCAAGGAGGGAACGCACTGTTTCAGCACGGACACGCCGAGCGATCCGCCGGAAGACTGTCCCGACACGGCCACCGACGAAGCGCCGTACAACGGGCAGGAACTCCAGGATCCGATCGTCGAGTATCCCCACGTCTACAACGGCGAGATGGTCGGGATCACGATCATCGGCGGCCACGTCTACGAGAGCAGCCAGATCGAAAATCTCCAAGGCAAGTACATCTTCGGCGACTGGACCGCCGACCCGTCGCGCCAGGAACCCGCCGGTCGACTGCTCGCAGCGACCGATCCCGACGGAACGACGGGCGGTGGGGAGACCGACGAGACAACGACCGATGACGAAACCGCCGGGGAAACGACCGACAACGGCACCGAATCCGAAGGCAATACCACCGCTACGGACACGACCAATAACACGACCGAATCGGCCGACACGACCGGCAACGAAACCGTCGACAACACCACCGCAGAGAACGGTACCAACGGGATGGCCGACTCCAACGAGACGGTCACCAACGATACCGAGAACGGAACGACCGACGACACCGCTGACGACGGGACCGCCGACGACGGGACCACCGACGATCAAGCAGTCCCGCGGGACGAACTCTGGGAGATGGAAGAACTCCAGGTCTCGGGCACCGACGACGGCTCGTTCCCCTACTTCGTCCGCCAATTCGGCCAGGACTCCGACGGCAACGTCTACGTCCTCGCGAACCAGGAAGGCGTCCCCGAAGGCGATACCGGCGTCGTCATGGAGTTCGTCGCACCCGACGAGGGCGAAGAACTCTCGATGCCGGATACCGAGGACGCGGACGAACAGGAAACGGACGAAGAAGCGACCGAAGACACGCAGGACGAACCCGTCGGCGAGGACGGTAACGAAACGACCGGAAACGAGTCCACCGAAACCGACGGCAACGAAACGATCGAGGAGTAACGCGAGTCGGGCTCGCTAGCCGCTCGCGGATCAACCGCACCTTATTTTTGAGCTCCCGTGACGGGTATTCGTGGACGCTCCACGTTCGAAGTCGCGCTCGAACAGTTCGCGCCCGTAAAACTCGGATTGACGCGGCTGTAGGCGGCCATTAGAGCGGGACCCCGTCGCGCTGTCACGGCACTGTCACGGCGTTTCGTCCGTCTCGGACGGCGATACCCAACGCACCTACAACCGGGCAACGATCGGCCGCGTCGCGATTCGGTGGCCACCGCTATCCCCCTCGTGAGACCTGCAGCAACCCTTCGATATTTGCCGTTGCTCGAACACACCTCTGACATGCACTTCGACCACGCCGGCATCGCCACCGAGAACGCAACCGAACTCGCCGAACGCTACGCCGCCCTGTTCGACCTCGAAATCGCGCACGAAGAGACGTTCGACGGCATGCGCGTCGTCTTTCTCGATTGTGGGAACGGCTACTTCGAACTCCTCGAACCAACCGAAGGGGGGACCATCGCTCAATACATCGAATCGAACGGTGCCGGCATCCACCACCTCGCCCTCGCGACCGACGACATCGACGACGCGCTCGACACCGTCCGCACCCACGACGTGTCCCTCGTCGACGAGGAGCCCCGCCCCGGCGCGTGGGGACATACCGTCGCGTTCTTGCACCCAGCGGATACTGGCGGGATTCTGATCGAACTCGTCGAGCACTAAGGACGACGCTGCCGTCACTCGGCTCTCGGGTCTCGTTCTCAGCGTTGGCACTCCCTACTCCGTGGAGCGTCGCACAAAATACGAAATTGACTCGTCGGCCGCGTTACAGTCGGGTGACGTTCGTCGCCCGCGGGCCCTTGTCTGCCTGTTCGATGTCGAACTCGAGTTCTGTACCTTCTTCGAGGTCTGGACCGCCAACGTCCTCCATGTGGAAGAATACGTCGTCGTCCGCGTCCTCAGTTTCGATGAAGCCGTAGCCGCCAGTGTCGTTGAAGAAATCGACAGTTCCTTTCGCCATTGCTTTTCGAGAGAGGAGAGTCACACAGATAAGGGTTCCGTAAGGGCCCGCCTACAGGAGTGACACGCGATCGAGACTGACCGGAGCTGAACTCGGCGTAGACACCGTCACTGGCCGTTATTCGCCTGCTAAACGTCTGTTCACATCGAGAAGGGGATTTGCCGACCGCTGCTCGTAATACTCGAGGGTCCCGCCGGCCCTGGGGAATCCGTCGCTGACTGATACGGACTGCTGTACCGATTTCCCGCGCGACCGCGAACCGTCCTGCGATCGCGCCGAAAATGGCTCACGACGGCCCGTCTGAACCGACCGACTCCTCGAGTTCGGCCCTCGGATACGGACCAGGACGACAGGTCTGGCACTTTCCTTTTCGGAATGTCAATAGTATCCGAAAGTCACATATAGGAGAGAAATAAAATTACTAAGACGATGAGTAGGAAACTCACTAGCGGTCAGTCTTTTCGAAGTATCGTGGCAGTCGTCATGGCTGTCGTGCTGATTACGTCGGGGTGTGTCGGTACTGCCCTGGCGGATACGGACGGTAACGAAGCCGATCCGGCCGACGAGGTGTTCATCAACGACGACGGTGACGCCGTGCTCGTCTACAACGAAACAACCGACGAGGACGAAGCTACCGGCGAGTACGGACTCGACGTGAGCGAGTCGGTCGCGTATGCGCTCATTACCGACGACATGGAGGAGGACGTCTCCGCGGCGTTCTCGATGGCGCTCGACGACGGAGGCGTCGGTTCGTCCGGATCGCTCACCACCGATCGCCCGGCCGCCATCGACGACTTCTCGATGGACGTCACCGGCGAACAGACCGCCGAAACCAACGAGTTCGACGCCACGCTCGATCTGGCGCTCGACACCACCGAAGCCCCGATGGCCAGCTTCGTCACGTCGGCCTCCACGTCCGGAGAGGTCGTCTCGAGCGCCGACGAGTTCGCCACCCGTGGCGACTTCGACGTCGAACACGGCATGCCCGTGACCGGTCCCGAAACCGGACTCGACCTCGAGATTACGGACAGCGACGGCGGGTACACGATCGAGGTGAGCCAGCAGCAGAACGTCCCCGCGTTCGAAACAGACGAGATGCGAACGAAAGAAAACGCCACCGCATCGCTTCAGACCCAGTTTGACGAGGTCACGCGAGACATCGGCGGCGACGCAACGGTCACCATCGACGAACACAAGTTCACTGAAAACGACGATGGGAGCGGCCACCTCGATATGGCGTACACCGTCGAACTCGAGAACGTAACGGACGGGCTCGAACAGACCATCGCAGACGAACTCGCGAGCGATTCCGAACTCGATCTCGGGCAGAGTGAGGCCGAACGGGTAGCGTCGGATCTCCTCGGCGCTGAACTCGATACGTTCACGCTCTCGTACACCAACGGCGCGGACGCGATCGAAGGCGACTGGAACGTCGCGTTCAGCGGGTTCGAGTCGGCCGTCCCCGCCCTGCTCGATCTCGCCAATTCCGTCGAGGGAATGGACCAGGAGACCCCTGACTACGAAGCGATGTACGAGGCCCAGCAGGAAGCCGATCTGACCCAGACGGCAGAATGGCACGTGAGCTACACCTCGGCGGATGCCGAGCAGGCGACGCTCACCGCCAAGTTCACCTCCGAGACGGAAAACTGGGAGGCCTATACGACCGCACTCGCCGAACGGGATATCGAGAACCCAGAGTTCTCGCTCGATGCAAGCGCCGAGACCGTCGACGACGAAATCGAGATGGAGATGAGTCTCGACGTCTCACAGGAGGACTTCCTCGAGACCGCGATGACCGGCTTGCTGCAGGACTTCGAGAACGATCCGACCGTCGACGAGAGCGCAACCGAGTTCGTCTCGGCGTTCGACGAGGCCGACCTTGAACTCGCGAAGTTCGACCTCGAGATGGATGACGGAACGGTTACCATGGAGGCGGGCGCAACGTTCGACGATCTCAGCGCCTTCGAGGATCAACTCAGCGACGCGTACCACAACCTCTCGGTCACGCACGTCTACGGCGGCACCGACGAGGAGGCGACGTACGTCTACGCGTCCGGCATGGTCGACGGTGAGGCGAGCGAAGACGATGTCCGTGCGGAGTCGATCGTCAGCGACGATACCACCGTCCACATGCCCGGCGAGTGGGATGCAGATCACCCGCGACTCGACATGCAGCAGGTTACTGACTATCTCGGCATGGAGTCGACCAAGGCCGATACTGAGGAGGGTGACGACGACGGGATGCCAGGATTCGGCGCTGTCGCCGCTCTCGCTGCGCTCCTCTCGACGATGGCGATAGGTCGATACCGTAACTAACGACAACGCTTTTTCTAGCGGTTTGGACCAGCTCTTCTGGCGATCAGGTGAGTAACGGTTCTCCCCACGCCCACGAACGGAGTTGGACGCCACGACAGCATCGTGTGGCATCGATCCCCGAACAGTCACAAATGCTTATGCGGATCCTCCAACACAATCAAAGCATGAGTTTGTTCGAGCGTCTCGGAGAAAAAGTCGAATCCTTCAAGCAGGAAGCCGAGTCGGCACGGGACGAGGCGGCACCGTATCGGTGTCGTGAGTGCGGGGAGCGATTCTACAGCGAGCGGGAGACGTGTCCGGCCTGTGGCAGTACGGAACTCGCCGTTCGTGCGGACGGCAGCGAGTCCGATTCGGAATCCGAAGTCGAATCTGAAATCGAGTCCGAAACCGAGTCCGGTTCCCAGTCCGCGTCCGGGTCTGAAGCCGAGTCCGAATCCGAATCTACGGTTGAACGGCAACACGAAGAAACCAACCAGTAACGGCGGCCAGTTGCGAGCGACTAGCCGAAATTTTCGATGTGGGCCTCGTCGGCATCGCCGCCGGCGTCGTCGATCGTGTCGGCGACGAGCGTAACGAACTCGGCGAAGCCGAAGGCGTACACTTCTCCCTCGTCGAGATGGGCTTCGATCGCGTCGGCGAGTTCAGCGTCGGCGTCGTCGTCGACGACCGTGACGGTTGTGTTCGCCTCACCGTCGTCCTCGAGTTCGTCGAGCCGATCGACGTGGGCGGGATCGTCATCCTGGTAGAGCACGACGGCGTCGTGGCCGGCGTTGTGAGCGGCTTCGGCGATCGAGATGGCCGGGCCGATTCCGGGTCCGCCGGCGATGGCGACGACATCGTGTGTTCCCTCGTAGGCGATATTGCCGAACGGTCCCTCGATGTGGATGGTCTCGCCGGGGTCGAGCGCGGCGAGCCAGGGCGAGAGGTCGCCGTCGGGGTCGACACCGACTGTGATTTCGAAGGTATCCGTGACGGACGACGAAGAGAGCGTGTAGTGGCGCGCAATCGGATCGTCTTCGCCGTCGAGCAGAGCCCGAACGAGGACGAATTGGCCGGGCAGTGCGTCGAACGTGTTGGGTGCCTCGAGTTCGAGAGCGACGGTCTCGGGGCCGACGTCACGTACCGATTCGACGGTGACTTGTGTGCCTTCCATACCGGGACGTTCGGCCGGCGCTCGAAAAGGCGTTCCGTTCCCTGATTCCCCCGCCGAAACCCGACCAAACGTACAGATTCGTAGGTTTCTCAAGCGGCCTGAATGTGCTTTCAGAAGCCTTTTTATTGGCAGGGAGCAAGGTTCGCCTTAACATGGCTGAGGACCTCAACTGGGCGGTCGGGGGCGAGGCTGGCGACGGCATCGACTCCACTGGGAAGATTTTTGCCCAGGCGCTTTCCCGAGCCGGACGGCACGTATTCACGTCGAAAGACTTCGCATCGCGAATCCGTGGCGGGTACACGGCCTACAAGATCCGCACGTCGGTCGACCAAGTCCAGAGCGTCGTCGACCGCCTCGACATTCTCGTCGCGCTCACCCAGCGTACCATCGACGAGAACCTCGATGAACTCCACGAGGGAAGTGCGATCATCTACGACGGCGAGCGCTCCTGGGAGGCGGACATCCCGGACGACGCAGCCGCTGTCGACGTTCCGCTGAAATCCCTCGCCGAGGACGCCGGTGGGGCGATCATGCGCAACATCGTCGCGCTCGGTGCCGCATGTGAGATCACCAGCTTCGACGTCGAGTACCTGGACGAAGCACTCGAGAAGCGCTTCGGCGGCAAGGGCTCGAAGATCGTCGAGAACAACAAGGAAGCGGCCCGCCTCGGCCAGGAATACGTTCAAGAGAACTACGACCTGGATCTCGGCTACGACCTCGAGACGACCGACAACGACTACGTGTTGCTCAACGGCAACGAGGCGATCGGGATGGGCGCACTCGCCGCCGGCTGTCGGTTCTACGCCGGGTATCCGATTACGCCAGCGACCTCCATCATGGAGTATCTCACCGGTCGCATCGAGGACTACGGCGGTCACGTCGTCCAGGCCGAGGACGAACTCTCGGCGATCAACATGGCCCTCGGTGCCGCACGATCCGGCGCGCGATCGATGACCGCGACATCGGGTGCGGGGATCGACCTCATGACCGAGACGTTCGGGCTAGTCGCAACCAGCGAGACGCCGCTGGTCATCACCGACGTCCAGCGCTCCGGCCCGTCGACCGGGATGCCGACCAAGCAGGAACAGGGCGACCTCAACATGGCGCTGTACGGCGGCCACGGCGAGGTCCCGCGGTTCATCGTCACCCCGACGTCAATCTCGGAGTGTTTCTGGAAGACGGTTGAGGCGTTTAACCTCGCCGAGAAGTACCAGACGCCGGTGTTCCTCGTCTCCGATCTGGCAATGTCAGTCACTGAACAGACCTTCGAGCCGGAGACCTTCGACATGGACGACGTCGAGATCGACCGCGGCAAACTGGTCGATGAGGACGAGGTCGAGGAGTGGCTCGACTCGCAGGGTCGCTTCCGCGCCCACGCCGTCACCGACGACGGTGTCAGTCCCCGCGCAATCCCGGGAACGACTGAGGGGGCACACATGAGTACGGGCCTCGAGCACGACGAACTCGGTCGCCGGACCGAAGAGCAGGACGAGCGCGTCCAGCAGGTCGACAAGCGCTCTCGGAAGGTCGAGACCGCGAAAGAGCAGGAAGAGTGGGACTACCGCGAGTTCGGCGACGCCGACGCCGACAATCTCGTCATCTCCTGGGGGTCGAACGAGGGTGCCCTGATCGAAGCCCTCGAGTATCTCGAGGACGACGGTATCGATGTGCGCATCATCTCGGTCCCGTACATCTTCCCGCGACCGGACCTGTCCGACGAGATCGATGCTGCAGACGACACGATCGTCGTCGAGTGTAACGCGACCGGCCAGTTCGCCGACGTGATCGAACACGACGTGCTCACTCGCGTCAAGCGCATCAACAAGTACACCGGCGTCCGCTTCAAGGCGGACGAACTCGCCGACGAAATTGCCGACAAACTCTCCCAGGAGGTGCCAGCACAATGAGCTCTCAATCCGACGTTCGATTCACCGACTTCAAATCCGACAAACAGCCTACGTGGTGTCCCGGCTGCGGCGACTTCGGGACGATGAACGGTATGATGAAAGGCCTCGCCGAGACCGGTAACGACCCCGACAACACGTTCGTGGTCGCCGGGATCGGCTGTTCCGGCAAGATCGGGACCTACATGCACAGCTACGCCTTACACGGGGTCCACGGTCGCGCGCTCCCGGTCGGCACGGGCGTCAAGATGGCCCGGCCCGACATCGAGGTCATGGTCGCCGGCGGCGACGGCGACGGCTACTCGATCGGATCCGGGCACTTCGTCCACGCCGTTCGCCGGAACGTCGACATGTCCTACGTCGTCATGGACAACCGCATCTACGGGCTGACCAAGGGGCAGGCCTCGCCGACCTCGCGCTCCGACTTCGAGACCTCCACGACGCCCGAGGGGCCGAAACAACCGCCGGTCAACCCGCTCGCGCTCGCGCTCGCCTCGGGTGCGACCTTCATCGCCCAATCGTTCGCTTCCGACGCGCTGCGCCACCAGGAGATCATCCAGGAGGCCATCGAACACGACGGCTTCGGCTTCGTCAACGTCTTCAGCCCCTGCGTCACGTTCAACGACGTCGACACCTACGACTACTTCCGCGACTCGCTGGTCGACCTGCAGGAAGACGAGGACCACGACGCGACGAACTACGAGGACGCGAAAGAAGTCATCCTCGACGCCGACAAGGAGTACCAGGGCATCATGTACCAGGACGAGAACTCGGTGCCGTACCACGAACAACACGGCGTCACCGAAGACATGTCGGAGATCCCGGACGGCGCACCCGAGGACGCGATGGACCTCGTTCGCGAGTTCTACTAGCTGACCGGTCGCCGCTCGAGTTCGTTTTCTCGCTGGGTTTCGTGGTTCGCGGTTCGTGGTCTGTGGTCCGTGTTCGCGGGTACGGTTGCGATCGAGCGTCGATCGTCACCAGCTATTGCATGCAACTTCTTCGCACGCCATCGATCGATTTTTCGGTGCCGCCACCGCAAGCCGATACATGGAGGTTCGGGAGGCCGTTCCGGACGACGCCGATGCGATTCGAACCACCCACGCGGCGTCGATCACCGAACTCGGCACTGAGAGCTACTCGCAGGAACAAGTCGACGCCTGGGCGGCAGGGTGTGAATCCGCGGACTACACCGCCGCCATCGAATCTCCGGACCACTATCTCGTCGTCGCCGTCGCCGAATCGGTTCGCGGGTTCGGGTCGCTCGTCTTCGTCGCTCCCGAGGAATATGAGGCGACCGTCGACGCCGAAGTAACCGCCGTGTACGTTCATCCGAGCGTCGCCCGTGAGGGCGTCGGGTCCCGGATCGAGGAGTCGCTGGAACGGCGTGCCGGAGAACGGGGCGTCTCCGCGCTCGGACTCACGGCCTCGCAAAACGCCGTCGCGTTCTACCGGTCCCGCGGCTACGAACGCATCGGCGCGACCCGACACGAGTTCTCCGGCCACGAATCGACGGGCGTCTACGGGACGGTCGTCGAGATGCGGAAAGAACTGTAGCCCGATCGTCCACTGCGTGGCTCAGACGGGGTGTTCGGCCGACTCGAGCAGTACTTCGACGTTCGCGGATTCCTCCGCGAGCACCTCCGGATGGGTTCCGAGAAGGACGAGCAGGTCGTCCTCGTGCACGAACGAGGTCAGGGTGAGTTCCACGTCGATTTCCTCGCCGTCGTACGTCGACTGTCCGATAAACGTGTCCACGTCCCGCCCGTCGCCGAGAATGTCGAGGCCGAACGACTCCTCGTGTTCGATCCCCTCGATCCGTCCGGCCTCGCTGTCGACCTCGCCGAGCAATCGTTCGACGAGTTCACCGTTGCTCAGGTCCTCGAGCGGGTTGAACGACCGGCCGGCGACTTCGACCGCCGGAATCGAGAGCGTCGTGAACAGCGCCGCCTCCCGTTCGCCGCCCAGAACCGAGACGTCCTTCACGTACGTTGACTGCCAGATCCCCGCCTTGAACTCGCGCTCGATCCCCAGGCCGACCTCGGCCGATTCTTCGATCGATCGCTCCTCGACCGACTCTTCGGCGTATCCCGTCTCTTCGAGCGCACCATCGCTCGGCGCGACGCGGTCGCCGCTGAACTCGAGCGGGCCGTTGCCGAGCGCGAAATCAAGACAGCCGGCCGTCAGCGCGAGCGTCCCCGTCGCGCCTGCAGCTAGCAGCGACCGGCGTGATCGAGTTAGAAGACGATCGTTATCGTGACTGTCACGACGATTTGAACTGGAAGCCATTATCACAGTGTTTGAAACGAGAACCATAGTCGTTATGGCCTAATCCGGGCGTACAGGCGTCAAGTCAACTGAATAACTCGTTTCGAGGACGACTGTGTTCGGACGGTGGACCACGATCCTGGCCTCGGTTTCGGCGGTGGCAAGGGCCGACACATCAAGAGTTATCGGGGTCGCCTGCGCCTATGTAGCCATGACGAAGTTTGCAACTCGGGTCGAGAACGTGTCGATCAGTGGCATCCGGGAAGTGTTCGAGGCTGCAGGCGATGAGGCGATCAACCTGGGGCTCGGGCAGCCGGATTTTCCGACGCCCGCACACGCTCGCCGGGCGGCAGTCGAGGCGATCGAGTCGGGGCAAACGGACGCCTATACGTCGAACAAGGGGACGCCACAGCTCCGGGAGGCGATCGCGGCGAAGTACGACCGCGATTACGGCATCGAGGTCGATCCCGGGAACACGATCGCCACGTCGGGCGGCAGCGAGGCGTTGCATCTCGCACTCGAGGCCCACGTCGATCCGAATCAGGAAGTCATCTTCCCCGACCCCGGCTTCGTTTCCTACGACGCGCTGACGCGGATCGCCGGCGGAACGCCGAAACCGGTGTCGCTGCGTGACGATCTCACGCTCGACCCGGCGGCCGTCGAGGACGCCATCACCGAGGAGACGGCGGCCGTTATCGTCAACAGTCCGGCCAATCCGACGGGGGCCGTCCAGAGCGAGGCGGACATGCGCGAGTTCGCGCGCATCGCGGACGAACACGACGTGCTCTGCATTTCCGACGAGGTCTACGAACACATCGTCTTCGACGGTGAACACCACTCGCCGCTGAAATTCGCCGAGACGGACAACGTGGTCGTCGTCAGCGCCTGCTCGAAGACGTACTCGATGACCGGCTGGCGGCTGGGCTGGCTCGTCGGCTCCGGCGACCGGATCGAACGGATGCTGCGTGTCCACCAGTACGTCCAGGCGTGTGCCTCCGCGCCGGCGCAGTTCGCGGCCGAGGCGGCGTTGACGGGACCGCAGGAGCCGGTCGCGGAGATGGTCGGGTCCTTCGAGGAGCGCCGCGATGTCGTCGTCGACGGCCTCGAAGACGCCGGGCTCGAAGTGCCGACGCCGTCGGGTGCGTTCTACGCCATGCCGAAGGTGCCCGAGGGCTGGTGCGACGAGGTGCTCGACCGCGGTGTGGTTGTGGTTCCGGGCGAGGCTTTCGGCTCGAACGGCGAGGGCTACGCGCGCCTCTCGTATGCGACCGGCATGGAAGAACTGAAAGAGGCGCTCGAGATCATCGATAACGCGACGGCGGCGGTTCGCGAAGGGCGCTCGAGAACGCAAGGGTCCCCTTAGACGAGTTCAGCGACGGCTTCCATCGTCGCGTTCTTATCCGCGTCGGACATGCCGGTAGCGAAGCCGATGCGGACCGCGTCGACGCCGTCGATCGCGGCGTAGGTTTCGATCCACTCGCGGACCTCCGCCGGGGTACCGGCGGGCGCGAGTTCGTCGAGCACGTCGTCGGGGAGGGCGGCAGCCATCGCGTCGGTGTCGCGGTCTTCCCAGGCGGTCCGAATGTCGTCGACGACGTCCGCGTAGCCCTGGTCGGCGACCGAGTCGCCGTAGTACGGCCCGTAAGCGCCGAGCATGAACGCGGTCGTGCTGCGGGCGAGTTCGCGCGCCCGCTCGCGGTCCTCCGATGCGACGGCGCGGACGATCGGTGCGACGCGCAGGTCCGCGAGGGTCTTCCCCCCGAGTTCGGCGCCGCGTTCGAGATCGGAGAGTCGATCGCGGAGACCGTCCGGGGTGAACAACTGCGGCGTCCAGCCGTCGCCGAAGCGCCCGGCCAGCTCGGTGGCTTTCGGGCCGAGGGTGGCGAGGTCGATCGGCGGCGGGGTTTCCGGGAGCTCGTTTTCGTAGTCCAGCCCCGCGATGTCGAAGAGATCGCCCTCGTAGGCGGGCGTGCCGTTCTCGTAGACCGCGCGGATGATCTCGACCGTCTCGCGCGTGCGCCGGAGCGGACGGTCGAAGGTCGCGCCGTGCCAGCGCTCGGTAATCGCGGGTGAACTCGGGCCGAGACCGAGACGGAAGCGGCCGTCGGTAGCGTCCTGCAGCGTGAGCGCCGTCTGGGCGAGCAGAGCGGGCGAGCGACCGTAGGGGGAGACCACGTCGTTCGAGATGCCGAGTTCGTCGGTGCGGTCGGCGGCGAGGGTCAGCGGCGGGACGACGTTCCAGCCGGTCGTCTCGCCGGTCGTGATGCGGTCGAAGCCGAGGCGTTCGGCCCGGACGGCGCGCTCGGCGACGCCTTGCGGGCGGTCGTAGTCACCGAGTCGGACGAGGAGGTCGAGGTCGGCGTTCATGGGTCATCCCTCCGGATCGATCGCTGCGGGGTCGAACCGTCGCGTGGCGCGTGTGCATGCATCACCAACTATCGCGTGACGGATTCACATAAAGTTCAGCGTTCCCGACGGGTCGCGGAGGCCGAGAGCCGTCGGTCCGGAGTCGGTCGTCTAACCGCGTACGTCAGCCCGCTGTCCGCAAGTATCGCCGCTGGTGGGGGGAGAAACGTTGATACGGACCGTCGATAATGATATCATATGACACACGATTGTTCGTTTCTCGAGGCGCTCGATCTCGGCGACGAGCAGGTCTCGTTCGCGACCGGACGGCGGGAGACTCACGCCGCGGACTGGGGCGCACGGCAACTCGAGGAAGGCGTGATGCCGGACGCGGTCGTCTGGCCCGAGTCGACGGACGACGTTGCCGTCGTCCTGGCTGGGGCAACCGACCGCGGCGTTCCGGTAACGCCCTACGCGGCGGGCACCGGCCTGGAGGGCAACGCCGTCCCGGCTCGCGGCGGGATCAGCCTCGACCTGACGCGGATGGACGACGTGATCGACTACCGGCCCGATGACTTCCAGGTCGACGTCGGCCCGGGAATCATCGGCACCGAAGTCGACGAGTTCGTCGCGAGCGACGGGCTCTACTTCCCGCCGCTGCCCTCCTCGGGCGACATCTCGACGATCGGCGGCATGATCGCGACCGACGCGAGCGGCATGCAGACCGTCAAGTACGGCGAGGTCGCCGACTGGGTGCTGGCCCTCGAAGCCGTCCTCGCGGACGGCACCGTGATCCGGACCGGCTCGCGCGCGAGCAAGACCTCGAGCGGCTACAACCTGACCGACCTGCTCGTCGGCAGCGAGGGCACCCTCGCCGTCGTCACCGAGGCCACGCTCGAACTCGCCGGACGACCCCGGCAGATCCGCGGCGGGCGCGCCATCTTCGAGACGCTCGGCGACGCGGCGGCGGCGATCGCCGACGCCATCCGAACGGACGTCGACGTGGCGCGGATCGAACTCGTCGACGAGTTGAGCGCCCACATGGCGAACGAGTACCTCGGCTCCGACCTCCCCGACGCGCCGATGGTCTTCCTCGAGTTCCACGCGAACCACGGCATCGAGGCGGAGATCGACCTCTGTCGGACCATCTTCGAGGACCACGACGTGGCCCGCTTCGAGATGAGTTCCGACGACGCCGAGATGGAGTCGCTGTGGGAGATCCGCCGGGAACTAGCCTACGCCGAAGCGAGCTACGACCCCGACCTCACGCCGATCCACCCCGGCGACGTGACCGTCCCGATCAGCTCCTATCCCGAACTCGTTCGCGAAGCGAAACGGATCGCCGCCGAGACGGACCTCCTCATCCCCTGCTTCGGCCACGCCGGTGACGGCAATCTCCACTACACCGTCCTCGTCGACATCGACGATCCCGACTTCGTCGAACGCGGCGAGCAGGCGTATCGCGAACTCGTGGAGTTGGCCCTCGAGATGGGCGGGACGGCGACGGGCGAACACGGGATCGGCCAGGGAAAACAGGCGTATCTCGAACCCGAGCACGGCGCTGGCGCGGTCGATGCCATGAAACGGGTCAAGCGGGCGCTCGACCCGACGGGGACGCTCAATCCGGGGAAAATCTTTCCCGAGGGCGACGCGGAGTGAGGGCGATTGAACTTGCAAGTCAGCGTGTCATAGAATAGCCCGCATGGATATCTGCGTATTCAGAGTCAGCGATTTCAAGAGCGTTATCTCTGTTCTCATGGCAGTCATGCGCTCCACGTCGAACCACCATCGATACTGACGATATATCAGTATCCGTAACAAATCGGAATCTTTCTCGCTGATTCTATAGCTCGTGCACCGGGTGCACGTACTTCTAAACGCGTTACGGTTTGAAACAGTAATCAGATCGATCAAAGCGGGGGCGTATTCTATGACACGCTCTCTACAGAAAACACATATAGTAGCGCGGCGACTGGCGAAGCGACGGATGACACGGTCACTGCGGCGAAGACGCGTGCTCGCCGGCGGCGCTGCTATCCTCTCAACCGCGCTGGCCGGCTGCGGGGGACACGGTCCACACCTGAAGATGCGGGCGGTCTCCGACTCGGTGCTCCTCTCCGACGCGGTCGATTCGATCCCTGACGAGCCGACGATCGACACGAACGTATCTATCGTCGAAACTATCGAAAACGGGACACACAGGGTGAGCTACCCGTCCAGATACCCGCCGATGCGGCCCGCGCAACCGATCGCCGCTTCGAACGTCGAGTCGCCGATCGAGTACAGGGGCGCGTACTACACACCACTCGCGCTGACGAGGAGGGTCCCCCGGACGCTGCTCGTCGCGGAGTTCAGGATCGGGGCCGCGGAGACGCCCGCCGAGGACGATCCGAACTCGATCGCGTACGGCGACCTGCCGGAGATAGACCGGCGGAAATTCGCCGCCGCGCTGCCGCCGAACTCCGACGGCGAGCGGATCGACGTGTACTACGACAAACGGGACGTCGACCGGTCGGAACTGGTGCCCGAACCCGACCACGAAGCGATCATCCGGGACGACAACCGGTACTCGATCGAACCGGAGAGCGCCGAGGAGAAACAGGGATACAACTACCACTACGAGGCCGAGAGCGTCGTGTCGACGGACGAGGAGTTCCTGTCTTGGCTCCGCTCGGAGTACCGGGTCGACCTGACCGGCCTCTCCGGCGACGAGCGGGAGATCGTCTCCGAAGCGATCGGGGAAAGCAGATACTCGGGGAGCGAAGACGACGAGGCGTTCAATTCGCTCGCCGAACAGTTTCTCTCTCACCCCGCGATCGATCGGGGCGACGAGGACAGCGGAACGTGGTTCGTTCGGTACGACGGCACCAAGTACCTGGCCGAACTGCGATCACCGACACAGTACGAGTGAGCGGATCGCGGCCGGTCAGATCCGGATCGTTTATTGACCCCGTTTAATAGTTTCTGAAGGGTAGAAGTGGGAGAATCCAATAAGATTACTGACTGAGATACCCGCCATCGACGCCGAGCGCTTCACCGGTGACGAACGAGGCATCGTCGTCGCACAACCAGACGACGGCGTTTGCGATCTCTTCTGGCGTCCCGAGTCGATTCATCGCGTGGCGGCTCTCGATCTGCTCTCGTGCCTCAGAGCCGCTCGACATTCCGCCTTCCGCGAGAAGCGGGGTGTCGATGAACCCGGGGCAGACGGCGTTAATGCGGACGCCCGTCTCGCCGTTTTCCAGGGCGGCCGATTTCGTCAGGCCGAGAACGCCGTGTTTCGCCGCGGAATAGCCGGAGGACGTCGCGAATCCGACCTTTCCGAGGACCGACGAGTTGTTCACGATGACGCCGCCTTCCTCCTGGTCCTGCATCCGGCCGAGTTCGGATCGCATGCAGTTGAACACGCCGACGAGATTCACGTCGATGACGGCCCGCCACTCGTCGGGGTCGTACCGGTCGACCGTCGCCTGCTCGCCGCCGATACCGGCGTTGTTGAACGCGTAGTCGAGCCGACCGAACTCGTCGACGGCGGTTTCGACCATCGAATCCGTCGCCTCCGGGTCCGTGACGTCGGTTTCGACGAAGATGGCGTCACCTCCGCCGTCCTCGATCTGCGCGACGGTCTCCTCGCTGCCCTCGGTATCGACGTCGGCGACGACAACGCTCGCACCGCGATCGGCGAACTCGAGCGCGGCCGCGCGTCCGATGCCCGATCCGGCTCCCGTGACGAGCGCAACTGCATCACTGAACGAAACCATACGTGTGAGTTCGTGCACGAGCGAGGAAGTACTACGGCTACCGGCAGGCTGTTTTCGGAGAGGGGGTTCAGCCCTTCATTCGGCCAGACAGCAGCCTGTTCGTGAGCGTCTCGAATCGCGAGTTCGGACCGGGACCGGGATCGGGTCGGCGGATGTCGACGGTGGCTTCGGAGGGGAGATCGTGGGAGTGATGTGCCGACCGCGACACGACCGTCCGCACCCGGGCTCGGTATCCCGCCGCGACCCGAGATCGTCGGTCGCGGTCGGAGCCGCGGGATGCGGCCGCGGGACGGCTCCGCTCCGTCGGAGTTGGTCGCGACGGTGGGAGGAAAGCAGAGAAAAAGGAGCGGAGGAGGGACGACTACTCACCGGCCGGTGGCTCGAACGCATGCGAGCCCGTGCTCGTGGAACTGTTTCTCCGTCCCCGTCCGAATCGTTAGCCGCCAGGCCGCCGGCGCGGACGACGATTCGGCTGCGGAAAGCCGCTCCGCGTCCGTGATCGTGAGCGACCGCGTCGCGAGCCGTCCGAAGAGTTCGACGATGATCGGGAGGGTGACGATTCGTTCGGGATGGTCGCCGTCCGCGCCGTCGCCGCCGAGCGCGTAGCCGTCGATCCGGATCGTCCACGAGCGGGATCCTGACTCGGCGTCGACCGATCGCCGTTCCACGCGGTAGGATTCGAGCATATCGACGGTCTGGAACTCCGCGAGCACCGCGTCGAGCGGTTCCGCTTCGGCCGCGTCCGCCTGCGCATCGATCGGGAGGTTGGCGGCGGCCGTCGAGAGCAACGAGAGTTGTTCATCGGGGTCGAGTCGCTTCTCGAGTTCGGTTGCGGTGCTCGTGAGCAACTGGAGACAGAGCTCGTCAGGATGGTCGATCGTTTCGGCGATGTCGAGATACGTGTCCATGATCGCGTTTTCGAGGCCGCCGTGGGGCGACTCCGCGATCGCTTCGAAGACGACGCCGGCGACCGTGTGACAGACGTCGATTACCGACTGCGTGTTACCGGATGCTGGTGACGAGGTCGGCGCTTCGACGGGCTGGTCCGGATCAGCAGTCGCGGCGGGAAAGCCAGCGGAGGATTGGGACGGCGTCTCGGGGTCGCACTCACAAACGATCACGTCGTAGTACGGCACCTGGGGATCGTATCGCCGTAACACGGTTCGGTACTGTTCTGTCGCTTGCGCTGCTGCTCGGGCGGCCGAGCGGCTCTCGAAGCGGAGGTCTGCTGCGGGGACCGGCCGGTGGTGCGTTCGTCCGCAAATGAGGTAGTACCGCCCGGATTCGGAGGCGAGCGAGGCGATATGGCTCCGGATTTCGTGAAGCGTTGTCCCGATCACGTGTCACTGGCACCTCCGGTGAGCCACGGCGATCGAGACGCAGCGCCTGTTGACGAGGCGGGCCGGACGGCGAAACCGACCCGAAAGCGGTTCGTGCGATCGGCGCTACTCGGCCCGCTCTTCCTGCCGGCAACGAGTGCCGTCGTACTGGACCGTCTCCCGCTCATCTCAGAACTCACCGGTGACGATATCGGCGACCGCCCGTCGATCGAACAACTGTTCGTCACCGAACTCGTCCGGATACAGGTCTTGGACGGCCATCTCCAGTTGGAAGAGGTAAATAATCGGTCCCTGGTAGAACTGCCCGCTGTAGATGACCCGGTCGTTTTCGACCGCCCGAAGGTTGCTCGCGGTGTTGTGCTCGCGCATCGGCTCGACGATGTCCCGTTCGAACGAGTCCGCTGTGACGCCCGATTCTTTCCAGATGACGATAACGTCCGGATCGATCTCGAGGAGCGTCTCGTAGTCGATCGTCCCACCGGTGTCGTTGAATCCGCCGATACCGCTGCGTTCGATGGCGTCGCGAGCACCGAGGTCTTGCCACTGTTTGGTCTGCGTTCCGCCGTCGATTGTGTATCCGTAGAACGCCTCCGGCGGGGTGGATTCCGGCGCGAGGATGGCCATTGCTGGCGTCTCGTCGGGGAGTCTAGCCTGAACGTCCGACAGGACTTCATCGTGAAGTTGCGCAAACGCATCGAACCGGTCTCGTTCCTGGAACACCGCTGCGACGCGTTCGAAAGCCTCGTACATCGAATAGTACGTGTAATCGTGCCAGCCGTAGCTCCGGGAGTAGATCGTGTTGCCGACGAACGGTGCAACGGCATTTTCGATTTCCGCAACGTCATCCTCGCTCCACTGAACCTGGTTGATCATGAAGTTCGGATCGATGAGGTGGACGTCCGCACCGAGTTCGTAGAACAGTTCTTTGTCGGTTCTGCCCTGCCAGAGCTCGACGAGGTCGGCGACCTCGACCGAAACCCCCGGTAGTTCGTCGTAGTAGCGTGTTCCGAATCGGTCAGTCAATCCGATCGCCAACAGTCCATCACTCTGTCCCAGCGCGACGCCCATATCGGCGTAATCTCCGGTGTAGGAAACCCACGTCTCGGGGACGGACGTGAACTCGACCGTTCCGGCCGGTTCCACCGTCACCGAATACGATTTGCCGGTAGATTCGTCCGGCTCTCCCGCTTGGGAGTTGACGCAACCCGCCAGCAATTCGCCGCTCATCGCTGTGCCGCCGTACGTTACGTACTCCCTGCGCGTCAGTCCCGTCCGACCCGTTTCGCTGCGTGGCATACTATTTAGGCTAGCCTAAAACACAATAACTACTTCGTTATTAGGTTGACCTAAAGCAACCGTATCAATCGATATCTCCGCAGCAAAGACGGGATTCGTCGCAACGATTCCGGGCGACCACTGGCCGAACGCATCCTGCCGCGGCGTCTACGACGCACAGTCGCTGGCGAGACAGAATTGCCGGCGAAACGGAGTCGCTCCGCACAACGAGGCTGCGGTCGGCGAGTCCGTCTGTGGCCGCCGCCTCCACTCGTGTGAACCGACGGTTACGCCGACAGCGTCGTCACGGAGAAGAGTACGGCGGGCGACGTGTCTGGATCGCGTGAATTGAGTCGCAGTTCTAGAAGAAATAAACATGAACGACCTCTTTTAGTCATTACGCATACTCAGCGCCGCTATGGCTCGAAAGATCGATCCGCGAGGAGAGGGAGACACATCCGGCGAGCCGCCGAATCGGAACCGTCGAACGGTACTGCAGACGGTCGGAACGGGGTTCGTCGCAGCGACGACGTTTCCTACCGCGAAAGCCGATGTATCGACGAATGCGAACCCCAAATCGGGCTCGTGGCGGCCCGAGTACCATTTCGCACCCTCCACCGGCTGGATGAACGACCCGAACGGCCTGGTCTACCACGACGGGGTGTACCATCTGTTTTACCAGGCGGGCGAACGCCGCCGACGGTGGGATCACGCGACGAGTTCGGATCTCGTCACCTGGACCGAACACGGGACGAAGATTCCCGACGGCGACTCCATTCAGGCGTTCTCCGGCGGAGCCGTCATCGACTCGCAGAACACTGCCGGGTTCGGGACCGATGCACTCGTCGCTCTGTACACCGGGCACCACGATGACGGAATCGAGGACCAACGGCTCGCCTACAGCACCGACAACGGTGAAACGCTCCGGAAGTACGAGAAAAACCCGGTGATCGAGAGCGACACCGGCGAGTTTCGGGACCCGAACCCGTTCTGGTACGAGCCGGATGAGAGCTGGCGACTGGTCGTCAGCCGCGTCGAAGCGACCGACGATCGGCCGGCAGGGATCGAGATCTACCGCTCTCCGAACCTGCTCGATTGGACCTACGAAAGCACGTACGTGGACGAAGCCGGTGCCGGTTGGGAGTGTCCGAGCCTCTTCGAACGGCCGGTGGAAGGGGCCGACGGGACGAAATGGGTTCTTCCCGTCTCACCCATCGAACACCGATCCGTCGAGTACCACATTGGTCACTTCGACGGAACGGAGTTCGTTGACGAGGAGGTACGCAGAGCGGACCACGGGTACGATTTCTACGCGACCCAACAGTGGGGGAACGAACCGGCCGATCGCGACCTGCTGCTCACGTGGATGAACAATTGGGAGTACGCGATGGCGGGGCCGGACCCCGGCTGGCGGGGGGCGATGACGGTTCCGCGGACGCTCACCCTGGAAGCGGACGATAACGGCCTCGCGGTGATCCAACGGCCCGCGGAAGAACTCGCCCACACCCGACGAGAAACCGTCGCCGAACTACACTCGGAACCGATTACGCCGGGGAGGGACCCGTTGGACGGAACTGAACTCGCGGGCCGAACGCTCGAGATCGAGACGACCATCGCCCCCCAGAGCGCGTCCGCTGTCGGACTCACGGTTCGAGCGGGAGCGGGGCAAGAGAGCGTGATCAGTTACGAGCCGACCGACGGGACGCTCCGATTCGATCGGTCGAACGCGGGCGAGTTCTTCGGATCGAACGACGAAGACAGGACGGTAACGTCGGTCGACCTCCCACCCACCGACGCGCTCGATCTCCGCGTGCTTATCGATCGGTGCTCGGTGGAAGTATTCGCCGCCAACGGTCGTCGCACGATGACGAACCTCGTCTATCCGGACCGGGAAAGCACCGACGTCTCCCTCTTTGCCGAAGGCGGCGTCTCTCGGCTCGAGGAACTCGTCGCCTACACGCTCTCGGCGGGGTAGCGGACTCGCGAATGGAGGCGTTGAGCGCACGGAACCACACTCGTCTCGATCCCGCACCGCCCGCGCTCCGTTCGAACGTCGATGCGCGGCCGATCGACTGAACTCGCCGGGTTCGAGCGGCCATTTGCCCGTGATACACTTATGGACCCTCGCGTGGTCGGAGTCACGCGGTGAGATCCATGAGCAGCAGCAACCTACCCGATCCGAAGAACGTACAGGTCGATGAGCTACAGACTCTGATCGAGAATTTACCAGAGGAGAAACGACAGCAATTGTTCTCCCAACTCGACCTCGGAAACGTCGGCGATGTCGGCGGCGGCGATATCGGGCTGTAGATCAGCCGGTCACCGAGTTGAGTCCGACAAATCGACCCGACACTCGACCGCCACTCACTCTTCACCCTATCCTCAACCCCCAAACACCCACCCTCCTAATTATCCGGACGGAAGTCGCTCGGCCGCTTCAGTCGTGCACTAACACGTCGAGCACGTCCGTCCCGTCGCGTTCAACCGCCGCCGAGACGGCGTCTTCGATCTCCGCCGGCCGCTCGACGAGTTCAGCCCGCGCCCCGTGACTCTCGGCGTTTTGGACGATGTCGACCGGCGGTTCGAAGTCCATGCCGACGAACTCGTGGTCCGCCTCGTCGCCGCCGAGCAGGTCGAGCGTGTTGTCCTTGAGGATGCGGTAGTTGCGGTTGTCGGGGATGACGACGGTGAGGTCGAGGTCGTACCTGGCGGCGCTGTAAATCGAGTGGGGGTAGTACAGGTACGAGCCGTCGCCGATGAAGCCGACTACGTCCCGCGGATCCTCTCGTTGGCTTTCGGCCACGGCAGCGCCGACCGAGGCGGGCAGGCCGTAGCCGAGGCCGCCGCCCTTGTTCGAGACGTACTGTTCCGGCGTAAAGTCCCAGCGCGCGAGCATGGCGTACTTCGAGGTGACGCCCTCGTCGACGATGTAGGCATCCCCGGCCGCGCGCTCCATCGCGTCGACGAGTTCGGCTTTCGACGCGCGCGGATCGTCTTCGGCGTCGCCCGTTCCCATTTCGGCCATCTTGGCGTCGACCATCTCCGTGACTGCACTGACGGCCTCCAGACGCTCGTCGACGGTCTTTTTGGAGACCTTCGGTCGGACGCGTTCGATGAGGTCCTGCATGACGAGTCCCGGATCGCCGATGACGGCGGCGTCGGCGCGCTGGTTCTTGCCGAGTTCCCAGGCGTCGTCGCCGACGTGGATGCAGGTCGTCTCGGGATCGACCAGCGCCTCCTCGTGGCGCGTCAGCGTCGTGTTCGTCGAACAGCCGACGAACGCGATGGTGTCTGTATCGAGCAGCATCGAGGCGAGGTCTTCGTCCGGCGGAACGTAGGACACCCACTGGTCGTGGTCGGTCGGGAAGTCCACCTCGCTGGCGAGGATTTCGCCGTGGACGCGCGCCCCGGTCGACTCCGCGAGTTCGACCGCCGCGGCGACGGCGTCGGCACCCGAGCGCGCGACGTGGTCGCCGACGACCAGCACCGGGTTGTCGGCTTCGGCCAGCAGGTCTGCGGCGCGTTCGAGCTGGGCCGGATCGCCGCTGCCCGCGTTCGGAATCGGACCGAGGCGTTCGGGCTCGTCGTCGAGTTCGGCGAGCATCACGTCGAGCGGGAGGCCGAGGAAGACGGGCCCCGTCGGCGGCGTCATCGCGACGCGGGCGGCCCGCCGGAGCATCGTCGGCAGCGCCGTCACGTCGAGCACCTCGTCGGACCACTTGCAGAACTGGTCTGCCATCTCGGCTACGTCGCCGGAGAGGATCGGCTCCTCGTGGCGGAAGTCGGTACTGTGATTGCCCGCGGTGACGACCAGCGGAGCACCGGTAACCGACGCGGCGTAGAGGTTGCCGAGGCCGTGGGCCAGTCCGGGCGCGATGTGGAGGTTCGCCACGCCCAACGGCGTGATCGAGTCGTCGTGGTGGGCGTGATAGCGCCGCGTCTGGGCGTAGCCCGACGCCATCCCGATCGCGATGTCCTCGTGCAGCCCCAGCACGTACTCGAGGTCGCTGCGACCGATCGCGTCCATCACCGGCAGTTCCGTCGTCCCCGGGTTGCCGAAGACGAACTCGACGCCGTAGGATTCGAGGGCATCGACGAAGAAATCGGCTCCAGTATACGCATCCGTCATACCCGTTCGTGGCACGGGACAGCACATCAAACTGTGTGTTCCGGGCGCTGCGGCTAGTCCCGGTCTGCCGGTGAGAGCCGTCCATCCGATCAAAAGAACCGCCGATCCCAGCCGATGCGACGCCGGCCATGGTATTATAGGCTCGTTCGTGGTCCGTCGCGTATGGCCCTCGCGAGACGCGGCTCCGGTCTCGAGGCGACCATCCGGGCGTTCCTGTCGCAGGTCCACCCCGTGTTCATGTTGCCCCCGCTCGCCGCGTCGCTGTTCGGTGCCCTCCTCGCCGGCACCGTCGATCCCACACGCGCAGTCGTCCACGTCGTCGCGATGTTCGCCGCGGTCTACACCGCCCACGTCAAGGACGGCTACGTCGACTTTCACATCCGCGGCGAGGACGACGACCACCCGCTGACCGAGCGCGGCTGCCGACTCGCACTCTCCCTCTCGACGGCCCTGTTCGCCGGCTGTTGCCTCCTCCTGTACGCACTCGTCGGCTGGCTCCCCCTCGCGCTGACGCTCCCGACGTGGGTCATCGCCTACCACCACGCCCCGCAACTCGATATGAACCCCGTGACGGCGACGACCGGCTACCCGCTCGGCATCGCCCTCTCGCTTCTCGGCGGTTTCGCGACGCAGACCGCCGCGATCGCGGCCGTCCCGCTCGGCTTCGCGCTCGTCTTCCTCGTCCTCCTGTCGGGAATCAAGGTCATCGACGACGCCCAGGACTACGACTACGATCGGGCGATTCAGAAACGCACCGTCGCCGTGCTCGTCGGCCCCGCCCGCGCGTACACTCTCGCCTACGGCCTCATGGCGACGGCCCTGCTCGTCGTCGTCGCCCTCGCACTCGTGCAGGTCTTTCCGCCGACGGCAGTGCTCGCCGCACTCGCCTTCGCCGCAGTCGCGACCGTCGCTCGGCGGGCCACGCCTGAACTCGCGACGATGTTACTCATTCGGGGCTCGTATGTCTTTCTCGCCGTGCTGGTCGCTGCGGTCTGGTTCGAGCCGCTCACCGGCGTTCTGTGATGGCACCCCGCCTGCCGTGCCTACGATGCTGTCGAGACGATTTTGACCACGTCTCCTTCCTCGAGTTCGTACTCCTCGCCGACATCGCGGCCGGATTTGGCGTCGACGGCGTGGAGGTAGCCGTCGCCGATGTCGGAGTGGACGGCGTAGGCGAGGTCGACGGGGGTCGAGCCGTCGGGGAGGAGGAAGGCGTCGGGAAGGATGTTACCGCTACCGTCGGACCATTTCGAGGCGTCTTCGACCGGGTAGGCGGTGAGGTGATCGAGCAGGTCGTAGACGGCGAAGTTCAGGGCGGCCTGCACGCCGGTACCGTTCCATTCGGCCATCGTCTCCGCCAGACCCTCGAGAGCCTCCCGTTGGGCGTCGCTTACGTCGTCGCCGATTGCGATGGTCTCGTCGCCGGGATCGTACTCGACGAGGCCGTTGTCCGCGGCCCGGCGAAGCGCGAGTTCACCTTCTGCCGTGGTTGGAATCACGGGTTTGTCGAGGTCGAGGAGTTTCTCGACGTTCTCCGCGGGGGCGACGTCGATTTTGTTCGCGGCGACGACGATCGGTTTCGTGCGCTCGCGAACCAGTCGCGCAAGTTCCTCGCGGTGGCCGTCCTCCCACTGTATGGGGTCCTCGGGGTAGTTCAGTTCCCGCAGGACGGTCGCGATCTGTTTCGGCGACGCGCCAAAGCCCGAAAGCATGTCCGCCAGCGCGTCGTCGATGTCGAAGTCGGGCGAGCGGGATTTTCGCTCGACGGACTCCCAGTTTCGCTCGACGATGTCCGCGAGCCAGAGGTCCATCTCCTCCTCGACGAAGTCGATGTCCTCCAGGGGGTCGTGCTCGCCGATATCGACGGGTTCACCCTTCTCGTTGGTCCCGCCGGAGGCGTCGACGACGTTGATGATCACGTCCGCGTTCGTGAGTTCGTCGAGGAACTGGTTGCCGAGCCCTTTCCCTTCGTGGGCACCGGGCACGAGTCCGGCCACGTCGAGCAGTTCGATCGGGACGTAGCGCTTGCCGTCTTCGCAATTGTCGGCGTTACAGCGCTCGTCGCGCTCGAGACAGGGGCAGTCGGTGCGGGCGTAGCTTACTCCCCGATTGGCGTCGATAGTTGTGAACGGGTAGTTGGCGACATCCACATCGGCCATCGTCGCCGCCGTGTAGAACGTGGACTTGCCGGCGTTTGGCTTCCCGGCAAGCGCGATCGAAAGCATAGTCTGGCGTAGCCCCGTCCGCTCAAATTGTCTTTCGGTTCCTGTACGGATGCGGACCGGTGCATTCGCTGTAAGGCGGTGCAGCGTCGATAGTCGGCAGGACGCGACCGATCGACGACCGGTCGGAACGAGTTCAGCGCTGGGACCCCTGCCTTCACGAGAAGAGTTGACGCTCAACAAACACGCCGGGAAAGGGACACCATGCAGTACGATGACTTCATCGGTGCGGTCCAGAACCGAGGACAACTCGGCTCACGAGAGGCGGCACTGGGCATCTCCCGGGCGACGCTGACGACGCTTTCCGAGCGCGTTCAGTCGGGAGAAGCCGAAAACCTCGCCGCCCAGTTACCCGAAGAACTCGGGAGATTACGCGCCGTTTTCGACGGCGATGTCTATCGGGTTCGGGAGGTGGCATCGAGTTTCGGTTCGCTGACTCGTCCGTGGTTGCACCCTTAATACGATAACCTGTACAGCCGGGAAGTCTTGGGCGGGTATCGCAAGGGGTGTAGTGGTGGGATGACAGGACGGTCGACCGATCGGCGAGTGGCCGCGTCTCGGGGATGGAGGTGGCACTCGACCGGCCGATGAGTGGGATTGGGATCGGACTGGACGTAGTACTTGCTGGGGTCGCACTCGTGTTGACGGTTGGGCTGGGGCTCGTTGCACACGAGTGGACGCACGCACTCGTCCTGTGGAGTGGCCGGATCGAGTTCACGATCTCGTTTCTCCCGGGACGAACGGGTGGAGTCGCGGGTGTTCTCGCGAGCTGTCCGTGGGCAGTTGTCCGCCCGCGACCGGACGGAACGGAGCCGCCCTGGGTCTTGCGGGTTGCAGCACTCGCCCCGCTGTCGCTTGCGCTCCCGATCTTCGTGTTCGGTTTCGGCGTTGCACCTGCCCCCGTTGCGCTCGTCGACGCTCCCGTCCGGGCGGCGATCGCAATCGGCTGGCTTGCGTGTGCGATACCGAGTCCACAGGATTTCTCGGTCGCGTTCTACGCACACCGGGTTCTCGAGACGAAGGCGGCCACGGCGGAGTCAGTGTCCCGTGCGAAGTGACGGTCGCCGGGTTCGCTGTGGCTCCGTCTCGCTACCTCTTTGTGAGGGCAATCGAGCGGCTAAAAAGTATGTCTGGTGTGTAGGACGGCGGGCACACAGCCACGAACGCCCGCCGCCATCGATTGAGCAGAGTGTTCCACCGGCACTCGCAGTATTCGGTAGCCAATGCGTCCCGGGGTCGGCTTCAACGCCGACAATTGGAGTGACGGTCTATACACTAATCAATCTAATTGTTGCGTCTAATATCCCTGAATTGCGGAAATAAGAGAACATTCATACAGAATATTATCCGATTTCGGATTACATACTGGGTATTGGGACAACAGAAACGAGTTCACTGACGATTCGTAGAGAACGGGCACGTCTGCATCATTCCCGCACTTGGTGCGGAGGGAGAATCCGTTCGAGAGACCGCTTCGCTACGCAGGCACTGTTTCCGGGTCGCGTTCCCAGTGGCGGTGCTCGGCGATGGCGTCGACGAACGACTCGATGAACGTCTCGAGATCATCCCCGGCAGGGTCCATCACGACTCCCTGTTCGGAGATGACGCCTTCTCTCGTGTTTGCCACGTCGACGCCCGATAGCTCGACGGCGTCGAGCAGTTCGGTTCCGTCCCCGATTGCGGCGATCGGTTTGTAGTGTTTGAACGCTTCCTCGATGAACTGTTTCGGTTCGCCCTGTTGGGACAGCGCGTCGACGCTGTCGCTTCCGCCGGGAACGACGATCGCATCGAAGACGACGGAAGTCGCCGTCACGTGGTTCTGATCGACATCGACGGATTCTCCATCCGTTCCCGTCTTCTCTCCGACGACCTTCGAGACGATCTTGGTCCGTGCCCCCTCATCGTCCAGTGCCGACTGAAGCTGTTTGACGTGCTCGTCCTCGAAGCCGTCATCGAGGAGGATCGCAACCTTTCGCGTCTCGATCGAATCCTCCGTCCGGTTTTCCATGCTCAGTGACGGGTCCTCCTCGTCGTGCTCCGAGAGTTCGTCACCCGGCGATTCGGGCGGTTCGACGCCGATGCCCTTCGCGACCCGCGTTGCGAACTCGTGGTCGACGTTATTGAAGAGGTCGTAGACGACGCGCTCGCGGATCTCCATGCGGTCGACCTTGTTGAGCTCGAAGTGCGCGGCCTTGACGATGTGTTGTTTCTCGGGCTCGGTCATGCTGTTCCAGAACAGCCGCGCCTGATTGAAGTGTTCCTGAAAGCTCTCGCTACGGTTTCGAATCTTCTTCCCGTCGATCCGTTCGGCGTAGTGTTCGTAGCCGCCCTCCTCCTCGGTGGCCTCCTGCGGGTCGTCGTCGTCGATCGAGTTCGGCTTGTAGGTGGCTTTGCCCTCGTTGATCTCCTGGCGCATGAAGCCGGCGCGCTGGTTGTTGTGTCGTTCCGCGATGGGACGGTTGATCGGAATTTCGTCCCAGTTTGCGCTGTTGAATCGGTTGAGCTGCGTGTCCTGGTAGGAGAACAATCGACCCTGGAGAAGCGGATCGTTCGTGAAGTCGATCCCCGGAACGACGTTGCCCGGGTGGAACGCAACTTGCTCGACTTCGGCGAAGAAGTTGTCCGGCCGTTCGTTCAGAACCATCTTCCCGATCGGCCTGACCGGAACCTCCGTCTCGGGGATGATCTTCGTCGGGTCGAGCAGGTCGAAGTCGAACTGATCCGCGTCGTCTTCCTCGACGATCTGGACGCCGAGTTCCCACTCGGGTTCGTATCCCTCGTCGATGATGTCGTAGAGCCCTTCGCGGTTGAAGTCGGGGTTCTTGCCGGCGATCTTCTGAGTTTCGTCCCAGACGAGCTGGTTCGTCCCGAGCTTTGGCGTCCAGTGGAACTTGACGAACCGCGACTCGCCCTCGTCGTTGACGAATCGGAATGTGTGGACGCCAAAGCCCTGCATCATCCAGTAGGCCCGCGGCAACGCCCGCCCGGAGAGCAACCACATGAGCATGTGCGTGATCTCCGGTTTGAGCGAGGCGAAGTCCCAGAACGTGTCGTGAGCGGAGGCAGCCTGTGGAATCGCGTCGTCGGGTTCGGGCTTGATGGCGTGCACTAGGTCCGGAAACTCCATCGCGTCCTGGATGAAGAAGACCGGGATGTTGTTCCCGACTAAATCCCAGTTCCCGTCCTCGGTGTAAAATTTGGTGGCAAAGCCCCGCACGTCGCGGACCGTATCCGCGGAACCGCGCGAACCGACGACCGTCGAGAACCGGGTGAACACCGGCGTCTTCTGGCCGGGGTCCTGCAGGAAGGAGGCCTTCGTAATCTCCGAAACGTCGTCGTACTCGCCCAGATCGGGATCGTCGTAGGGCTGGAAGTAGCCGTGCGCGCCCGTTCCACGGGCGTGGACGACTCGCTCCGGGATCGACTCGTGGTCGAACTGGGTCATCTTCTCCCGGAAGTGGAAGTCGTCCATGATCGTCGGCCCGCGCTCGCTCGCCTTCAGCGAGTTGTCGGTATCGGTCACCCGTACGCCGTGGTCCGTCGTCAGGTACTCTCCCTCCGCATCCTCCCGGACCTCGTCGAGTTGGTCCTGCTTGCTCTCCTCGTCGAGATCGTCGCCCCGACCGTCGCTCGTCCCGGTCGAATCGTCCGAACCCGATCCATCCGTCCGGATCGGCGTTGGGTCACTCTGCTCGTCGTCCGGTCGCGTCGCTGTCTCGAACGCATCCGGATCAGCTCCGTTCTCGTGCGATGATTCCTCGTCAGCCATGGCTAGTACCGCTTCAACAAACGGGCCCCTAATGCTCGTCCAGTCATTTGCCTGCAGCGAGCACGTTGAACTCGAGACGGCGATCAACGGAACCGAGTGCCGGTCGGAGGCGTCAACGGTCGCTCTCCCGTCAGAGGGACCGTTGATAGCCACACTCTGGACAACGGAGTTCACCGTCGATGAGGAGAACCCGACTGCGCTCACAGTAGGCGCACGGCCCCCCGATCGAGATATCCGCAACCTGTGCCACTGCAACGAGTGTTCGTTGTACCTGCACGAGTTGCTGCTCGGTCTCCGCCAGCCGCTCGGCGGTCGTTCTTCCAGGATGCTTCTCACCCTGACGCCGCCCTGAACTCGACTCACCGCTTCCGTCGGTTTTCGGCTCGGTTGGCGATTCGGACTCGGGCGTAGACTCAGACTCAGACTCAGATTCCCTCACTGACTCCGAGTCGAACGAACGTTGGACTGTCATCACATCTTCTAGGCGTCCACAAGCTAAAACCCGTCTATCTCTCACCCGCACAGTCACTACCGAAATCGTATAGCTCACCTCACGGCCACGCTGGTATGGCAAGGCAACACTTGCCAACATATAATGTATTATACCTATCCGTTTCAAAGGCTGATCTGGTCTCGTAGCCGATCCACTCCCCCCTACTGCGAGACTAGCATTCCGACACGTCTGCAACACGTGCATTTCGTCTGTCAGGGATGACCACCCTGACATCTTCGTGCAACTGTTTAGTGGCGTCCCAAACCTGGACTACTGGGTGAAACCGGCAACCGATGCGATTTCACCTAGCGGTCGACGTTTGGAACGGTACTAGCTGAGTCACACCCGTGATTGGTTTCCCCCCGACGACTGACAACTCGGAGCGAAATCACCCTTCACCTGCAGAGCGCTCTATATCGTCTCAGAGAACCACCTTTCTAGCGAGGCAACCCCTCTCTACGGAGACCACAATATGACCCACGTACTCAGCTGGTTCGAAATCCCCAGCACCGACTTCGACAGAGCCGTCGAGTTCTATTCGACCGTTCTCGATCGCGATATCGACCTGTATTCCCCCGAAGAGGACGATGCGGAAGCCCCCAGTGGTCGAGCCGGAATGTTCGACAGTGACGAAGGGGACGTCGGCGGAATGATCATCGAAACCGACGAGTTCACGACCGACAACGGCGCGACGATTACGTACACGCCGACAGATACCGGGCTCGTCGTCTATCTGACCGTTAACGGCGATCTAGACGACGCAATCGACCGCGTTGAATCCGGTGGCGGAGACGTTCTCATCCCGAAAGAACCCATCCCTGAAATGAGCGGACACTATGCCGTAATCACGGATTCCGAAGGAAACCGGGTCGGGTTGATATCCGACGAGTAACGCACGAGGTCCTGTGCAGCGACGGCATTTTTCTGAGTCCAAAACGCGTCTCTCAGATCCGTTCCCGATCCATCCCGGGCAGACACGGAGACACCTTAGCAACTGCAGTCACCCGGTCGAACTCGTCATCGTACCCGCCGCCGGCCCACCGAACGCATCCGGGTGGGCCCCTCTATACTCGACCACCCCGGCATCCATTACTTCCTTTGAGCACTTCCCCCGTCCAGGATCGCTCCAAGACGGTCGTCTGGCCGCGTTTGCTCATCGCACAGAGACGCACTGTCCGAGCGGAATTCGCCTCATCGACGTTCCGCTTCATCACTTCCGAAACCCGGGTTCACTCAGGGACCCGATCCGTATCAGATCGGAACGTTGTCACACGAGAACGCTATATCCGCTGGCTGTCTACCAGCACTGAGGGCCATGGACGAAGACAAGTCTCGGAAAGTAGCAGCGGTCTGTGAAGCGTGTGGGTCCGCATACGCTGCTGTCGAACGTGCAAATGGCGATCTGCACCCCGTAGGTCGGCCGGATGGGTGTTGTGGTGACTCCAAACTCCGCCTTCTTTCGGACTCCTGCTCCGATGCAGACACTCGTGAGAGTTGGTGATCCGTCGGATCGTCTCCAATTCCGTCTTTCGCGCTGAACTTCAGCGGCGTGAGTTGCACAGCTGAACTCGTCTTCTCAGTCGTCTGCCGGCGAATGAGCGCGACCACAGTTGTCCGAGTCGCTTTAAAAACGGCGGACTGCAGAGCGGCGATCCGTTTCCCGTCGTTCTAACAGAAGTATACCCAGAATTTGTGATCGGCCGGACACACGACAGTCGTATAGTCCCCGTAGAGGGCGACGTACCGTCTGGCTTCGAGTTCTACACCCGCGTCCGGAACCGAGACCACCGTTTCTTGCTCGCAGTGCGGACAAGAGATAGTCACCAGCTCTCGGTTTCCTGTTGCCGTCATCGGTTATTCGTCCATCCTGGTCGCCGTATGTTCGAAGACTGACGCGTGTTCGTCGTGCGGACGAACCAAGACAAACTCCGTGTCGACGTCCACCCAGAGCGTGTGACCTGGCGGCCAGTAGAGTGGATCGCCGGCTTCGTCTACTTCCTCGGTGTCATCGGAGTTCCGGACGCGGATCTCACCCGCTATCACGCACCCCCAGTGGGGGCACTGACACGCATCCTCGTGAAGACCCCGCAACAGGGGTGTGAGATCCGTTCCGGCACCGATATGGGACTGTTCTGCGGCCAAATCACCGTATTCAATTGCTGCACCGAATTCCGCCTGATGCTGTACCATCGCGACCGGGGTGTCCACGACGACTGTGAGATTTCCTTTGGATTGAGACATAAGCGTCAACTCGATTTCGGCAACTAGCGCTACGAGCGAGCGGAGTATGTAGGCACTTAGCGATGAGAGGCCGGTTACTGACCGCCGTGCAGGCAACGAACGACGGTCACTAGTTGCACGCCAGTGAGCCACCTTTGGGTGTTCACCCCGTCTTCCCCCGCACACAGACTGACATTTCGCAACTGGTTCGGGGCGAGCACGATGGTTCGTTTATTATTTGTAATAATTTCTTGTATGCGCACCTGTAATGAGCCTGCCAGCTCTATATGAATGGTGATGACGTGTTATCTGCATGGGCAACCAAACGGAGAAAGAGCGAATTCTGGCACAGTGCAGTGAGTGTAAGACCGTCTATACATCCAAGCGGTACCCCGACGGCTCGGTCGTTCCAATTGGTCGGAAAATGGGGTGTCAGTGTGGTTCGACGTCGTTTATCGAACTGGAAAGCGAGTTGGACATGAGCGCATAGTCTCTCCGCGTTGTTCTCTCGGCAGGCGATCCGCTTTGTCGGCAGGGACCTCCGTCGAGAACGCGAGAAAAGCCTCTCTTGGCTTTTTCTTTCAGATCGAGTCGGAAGGATTGAACTGCGGTCGCAGCAAAGTTGCTCCTTGATTTAAACGTGAAAGAGGTTGGTCGCTCAGTTCGCACTCGCAGTGAACGGGTCGGATCCGGCCAGAGAGCGAACAACCAGTTCGACGCACAACCGAAATATACAGAACGAATCCACACCTCCGCATCTTTATGACACAAACTGTTGACGACCTCCGGAACGAGATCCGACGGGCCGTGGGGAGATACGAACGTGAGGAATCAACCGCCTTCACCAAAGAAGCCCTCGCTGCGATTTGTGATGCCGTTACCTACGAGATTGACACAAACCGTCTTCCTCCCAAATCTCAGATGCGCGCGGGGATTCTCTGGAAAATCGGCGTGTTAGACGAAGACACTTCAGACAAGACCGAACGTCCCTTCCGGAAGGAAGAACTCGAATCTATCGCAGTTGCGCTTCAAAACGAGGATTGATCCGCTGTATTCAATATGCCGTTCCCGACACCATCTCGGTAGTCCCTTTGGATGCTGATGAACAGCAGTCACGAGTTCAGTGCTGAACTTCGGGCGAAAAGCGCCGATCCAAACTGGCCAATATAGAGCGCACAGATAGCACTAGCGACGGCGCGTGCTAGTGCGAAAGAACAGGGTTGTCACTTATCGCAGTGAGCGGGAAGTGAGATTCGCTATTATTTACGGACGAGGTTCGTCGCGCGGGGTCCCTTAGGGGATGATTCGATATCGAACTCGACCTCTTGCCCTTCTTCGAGGTCCGGACCGCCAACGTCCTCCATGTGGAAGAACACGTCCTCGTCGTCGTCTACGTCGTCGTCATCAGTCGAAATGAAACCGTAACCGCCTGTGTCGTTGAAGAAGTCAACCTTACCGTTTGCCATTACAACCAAACAGAGTCCCGACTCGTGGATAACACTTCCGAGAGACGAGGTACCACGACACCCCGTTATAATTGATCCGCAGATGGGGTAGTGACGTTCTCCACACGACCGGAGTCGCCGGATTCCGCTGTTTACGTGTCATTCAAGGGTGTGGCTTGCGGGGGAGGAACCGAGAACTCAGGTCAGGGACTGACAACACCTAGCGGAGAGATAGTATTCGACCGGGCTACAGCGCATCCGTCAGTTCCCGGAAGCAGGTATTTATGGTGTGATCACATGGTGCTACGTGCATCGCCATGAAACCGTGCCACAGCTGCCAGGCGGTCATCGACAAGTACATTTTAGATAAACAACTCGAACCCCTGCGCGACCTCACAGTTGACGACTTCAACGTCTGTGCGGACTGTGCAACCATCGTTGCGGATGCGTGCGTGGAGTGCGGCGGCGCGGTGTACGTCCCTCGAAGCAAATCTGCCACCCCCGATTATTGCCCCGCGTGTCGTTCCGACCTCATCAACCGCACCGGTCACGACCCTGGCTGGAACTGTGACCCGGCATCTACCTGAACGGCACCTCACCTCTCAAACGCTATTTTCGCTGGTACGGCTCTTCAATAGCGATCACTCAAGCCACTGTTCTCTCGGAGTGTGCTGAAATGATCGCGCGTACTCAGCATGACTGGGGAATTAAATCGACGTCGACGTATTGGGTGATAATCACTCAGCAGAGCGGATATTTGTGTCGGATCGAGGGACGGGAAATATAGAGACGGCGTTGATTGGTTTGGACGCACTCATCCGCGATGAATCAGTCCTTGTATCCGGTTTCGGACGTCATCGGCAGAGTCGTACCGTTCGTTATCGATCGGGGCGAGCACCTCGTCGATGGATTTCCATCCCTCCTGAGTTTCGACCTCACGATCGCCGTGGGCCTCGATCAATTCGTCCGTCGTCGTTGGATAATCTTGGTTTTCGATCGCTTCATCGAGATCACCGAGCTCCTCGCCAGTTTCGTCGTCTACCGGTTCCGGTTCGGGTTCGTTGGCCCGGTCGCGCGCTTCCTCGAGTTCCCGCTCTCGCTGGCGTCGCTCTTCATCATCCGCTTTTTTGTCTCGGCCTCTTTTGTCGTCTGCCATCATCCATTCTATGTGAGCGCGGGGGATAATCCTGTGGTCACTTCTCGATGCTGACTCGCTCGAACACCTCGGTAAATACGCACGTACCGCTCGTACGCCCGCGTTCGGCTGGCTTCGTGGGGGTCCGTTCGGAAATACTCTGAATGTACTCGGCTCGTTCGCCTCGTCGAAGATCGCCGCGAAGAACTCCGGCAGTAGCTTGAGCCCACGCTCGGGTTCGATGGTACTCGTGTGGAACTCGACGTCGACGCCGTCGACCTCGCCGACCTAATTTTCCCGGGACGAGTTTACCGGGTCGCCGGTTTCCCAGTGGCGCATGTTCGGAAACCGCGGTGAGATATTGAAGGATGACTTGCTCTCACCGCGCCCACGGCCCACGATATCCCACTCGTAGAGCCGTTTAGTGTTGGTTCCGTCCGGCAGCCACGCGTACGAACCACACTCGCTGCAACGGTGGGACCGGTCCTGTTCGTCACCGAAGACGCGACGGAACCGGTCAGTAACGTGGGCTCCGCGGTGGTCGCACGTCGAATGATCGACCGGCGTCTGGGAGGCGACCGTCACGCAGCCCATCCCCTATTCAGAATACATCGAGAACGCGAAAAACGCCTTCCAGAGGATCTTATTTCAAATGGGGTCGGAGGGATTTGAACCCCCGATCGACTGATATCTCCGGTGCGCCTCGGAACTCCAGAGGGTCATCACACGGACACTGATCAGGTGCCCGATCAGTATATCAGTCTGGAGTGTCGTCCCGGGCGCGGTGCCTCTGGAGTCAGTCGCCATCCCTGGCTTGGCCACGACCCCTCGATATCTCGTTGGGGGATAGTGCCTAAAGTGGTTTCGATTCGGACTACAGCCACGGGGCGCGGCCCTCGGTTTCAGTCGTATCGTCGCTCGGATAGGGACCGTCGTCCGCGTCCGACGCTGCATCCGCTTGCTCCTCCTCCTGTCCAACACCGCCGTCCGTCTCAGAGACGCCGTGGTGCTTGCGATCTCCCTCACGACTGGCAGTGTCCCCACCGTCAGTGAGCGGACCGGTGCCGACAGCAGGAACAAACGAGGCAGCCGTTCGCGCCGCCGATGATCCGCCTGATTCCGTCGCGTTCACTGGCAGCGATTCCGATGCAGCCGTCGACGAGGGGACGGACGGGGCCTCGTCATCCGGTCCGCGCTGGTTCGTGATCGTCGAACTCGCCGAGTCGGTCTCGTCGCTGTCGAACGGAATGTCGATCGCGAAGACAGCCGCGACGATGAGGGCAGCCAGTGGGGCCTGTCCGAAGCCCATCCCGACCAGGGACAGTGGCAACAGCCCGAGTGCAACGGCGCTACCGAAGCGGAAGCGATCGATGTCCATGTACTCGCGGAGATAGGGGCCGCTGATGGCGACAGCGAGTGCGAATGCAACCCCGGTCACGGCTGCCAACGTGGCGTTGGCCACGAGTGCCGGATCGTTCATGAGCGCGAGCGTGACACCACTTGGGTCGATACTTGCGACCAGCCCAAGGCCGATAATGAGGCCGGGACTTGGCAGGTACTCGCCGATCGTTGCGCTTGCCGTCTTCGCTGCGATTGCGAGGATGACGACGGCGGCGAACCGCTCGATAATGGCCTCGTGAAGGAGGCTTCCGATGGCGGGAGCGAGCGCAGCTTGGACGGCAGCAAGCAGTATTAGCGGAATACCGACGAGCAAGACGATCGCGACCTGCTCGCGCGGGGTGCCGGTCATCTCGGCGAGCATGACGGCGACGGTGGCACTGCCACCGAAGATCAGCAGGCCGGTCTGGATGGCACTCGAAGGGGTATCGATTGCACCGGCGAGGATGAGCGCCGGGAAGACGCCGTCGACCAGCGGGAGCATCATCACCAGCGCTAACAGCCGAGCGTCACCACCTACTAATCGCTCGAGGCGAAGGGCAACCGGGTGCTGGGACGTACTCATCGCTCAGGGACGATGGCCGTGACCCGAGGCCAGTGGGTGATGTGATAACCGACTCCGCACGGACTGGACTCCATCACACCAGTTTGCCGGGGCGGCCTGATTCGGCCACTGCGCCCGGCGAATGCCTCGTGCTGTGAGTTTAAGTTGAATTGTAAATTTCCCGAACATATTTTTCGCGGCGGAGACGGCGGTCGTCCGGCCAACGGTTCGGGTCTCGCTGGAACTCACAGCGTTCATACACGAGTGGAATACCGGCCTGTCAATAAACGTTGCGTGAGATACGGTTACACAACTCGGCATACTTTCGCCGTCGACGGCCAGATCCTGACGAAGGTGCACTAATCTGATCGATCGATTCCAACTCTCAACCTGGTCGCCGTATCGGTGGACGGGACGAGTTCAGCTGTCCCGTCAGCGATTCCCACTCCGGTTCCCATCTCGCAACGCTTTTGGCCCGCGCGTTCGGACAGTTTACATGGCGAACGACGTTCCAGAGCACGAGCCGTATTCTTCGAAACTCCAGGTACCAGAAGCGCTTACGTTCGACGACGTCCTCCTTCGACCGAAGGAGAGCCGCGTCGAACCGGATGACGCGGATCTCACGTCGAACGTCTCGAAAACCGTCGAGGTCTCCGTTCCGATCGTGTCGGCGGCGATGGACACCGTCACCGAGAGCGACATGGCCATCGCGATGGCTCGCCACGGCGGCCTCGGCGTCCTTCATCGAAACATGAACGTCGACGAGATGGTCGACGAGATCGAACGCGTCAAGCGCGCCGACGAACTCGTTATTCCCTTCGACTCGGTCGTCACCGCCGATCCCGAGATGTCGGTCCGTGAGGTTGACGACCTGATGGCCCGGGAAGGCGTCGGCGGCGCACCGGTCGTCAACACGAACGGAGAAGTGCTGGGAATCATCTCGAGCACCGACATCCGGCCGCATCTCGAGGTCAACGAGGACGATCCCGTCACGGAGGCGATGACCGACGAGGTCATCACGGCCCCCGAGGACATCGACGCCCGTGAGGCCTTCGACCTGATGTACGAGCACAAAATCGAGCGCGTCCCCGTCGTCGACGACGAGAACCTGCTGGTCGGGCTCGTCACGATGCAGGGCATTCTCCAGCGCCGCGAGTACAAGGAAGCCGTCCGCGACGAGGACGGCCGCCTCCGCTGTGGCGTCGCCGTCAGCCCGTTCGAACGGGACCGCGCCGAGGCCGCGGACGAGGCCGGCGCGGACGTGCTCTTTATCGACACCGCACACGCGCACAACATGAACGTCATCGACGGCGCTCGCGAGATCAAAGAGCGCGTCGACGCCGATGTCGTCGTCGGCAACATCGGGACCCGAGAGGCCGCCGCTGAACTCGTCGACTTCGCGGACGGAATCAAGGTCGGCATCGGCCCCGGATCGATCTGTACGACTCGCGTCGTCTCCGGCTCCGGGATGCCACAGATCACGGCCGTCGCCCAGGTAGCCGACGTTGCCAACGAACACGACGTACCGGTGATCGCTGACGGTGGCATTCGCTATTCCGGCGACGCGATCAAAGCGGTTGCGGCCGGTGCCGACGCCGTCATGCTCGGCTCGTATTTCGCCGGGACCGACGAGGCACCCGGTCGCGTCGTCACGATGAACGGCAAGAAGTACAAACAGTACCGCGGCATGGGCAGCGTCGGTGCAATGAAATCCGGCGACAGCGACCGCTACCTCAAGGAAGAGCCCGACGAAGACGACGAGTACGTCCCCGAAGGCGTCGAGGCGGCGACACCGTATAAGGGCTCGCTCCAGTCTGAACTCCACCAGCTCGCAGGCGGGATGCAATCCGGAATGGGGTACGTTGGTGCAGAGACGATCCCGGCGTTCAAGGAGCGATCAGAGTTCGTCCGCGTCTCTTCGGCAGGGCAGGCAGAGAGCCACGCCCACGACGTCGTGATTACCGACGAAGCACCGAACTACTCGCCGGACGATAGCTAGGACGGCGTCGCTAACTGAGGACGAACGAGTTCCCACACTCGGTGCAGATGAGTCGAAACTGGCCGTCGTCGGTGAGTTCGAGGCCGTGTCCCAGTTCGGTTTCGCACTCCTGGCAGTAGACGACCGATTCGATCTGGTCCCAGTCGTGTCGTGATCCCGGAGCACCGAACGCGAAGCCGACGACGGGTTCGTCGGCGTCTTCGGAGTTGTACCCCTGCTGGAAGTCGCCGGGGGCGAATCGGATCACCTCGCCCGCATTGACAGTGGCCGTCCCGTTTTCCGTGTCGAACGCCGCCGTCCCCGACTGGATGTAGAAGACTTCCTCCTGATCGTGGTGGGTGTGAAAGCCGCCCGAAAAGGACTCGCCGGGCTCGAGTTCGAAGTAGTTCATCGCGAAGTCCGACAGTCCGAGCGCCTGTGAGATCGGTCGCCGGACGGAGTGGACGGCCATCGGATTCGGCTGGTTGTCGACCTCGTCGATCGTGACGCGTTCCATACGCGAGTGTTCACGGAGATCAACATAAATCCCTGTGGCAAGTTCTCGCGAGACACACTATCGTATAACTGACGACGAAGAGTAACGCCTACAGGTATTGGCTCCCGAGAACGAATCGTGAACCGCCGTACGGTCATCCAGTCTGCTGGTGTGGGGGCCCTCATCGGACTCGCGGGCTGTATCGAGGGCGTCCAGGAGCACTTCATGGGGAGCGTGCAGGGCGTGATCCCGATCGAACTCCACAGCGAGGCAAGTCGCTCGTACAACATCCAGATGCAGGCATACGAACGAAAAACAAACCGACAGACTTACGATCATAGTTTCGCCATCACGCCGGGCGAAAACGTCCAGCCGGAGCACCTAAGCGCCGTCAATCAGAGCCTTCAAATCGTAAAACACGGCGAGGAGGATGGCCAGGAGACGGTTCGAGAGGTCTCCATTTCGGGAGAAACGGAGCTGGTTCTGGTCACGGTCACCGACGATGAGCTGGAGATAGAGGCCCAATACGACGAGACTGAGACGAGTGCTCCGAACGGCAATAACACGACGAACGAGACACCGACCAACGCGACGTCGAACGAAACGACCGGCGAAACGGACGGGTGACCGCCGATCAGGGGTACGGATGAAACTCCCGGTCGAGTCGTGCGTCGAATCCGAGTGTCGCCGGCACGTGCCGCGCTCGCTCGCCGAAGAACGGCTCGCCGGTAAACAGCGGCTGCGCGCCGGGGACGACGACTCGAACGGCTTCGAAGCCGGCAGCTTCGACGTCTCGCGTCGTTAGACGGGCCGCATACGGAGTCAACTCGGCTTCGCACACGCGCTCGATAACCCCCTCGAGTTCAGCGAGGCTCCCCTCGCTCTCCTCACGGTCTCCGCTCGAAAGCGCTCCGTCGTAATCGGGACCAACGCCGGCCGCCGGCACTGTTTGCTCGACATCGACGAACGAGTGGACCGTCTCGGGGAACGTGCCGTAGTCGCCGATCGCACCGGACGCCTCGTTCGCTTCCTCGGGGCCGAGACTTCGCAGTTCCATCCAGTTCTGAAGCGCCTCTTCGAGCGCCGAGACGGCGGCGGCCGTCGCGTCGAGGGCGGCCGCGGAGCCGACGGCGAACGCCGGCCATGCGTCATCACCGCCGCTGTCGTCACCCTCGTTACCGCGGGCTATCGTGCCGACAGCCTCCGGCTCTCGATGGACGGCAACCGCGACGACCGGGACGTCGATATCTTGCGTGACGAGCAGCGGTGTCACGGTGAGCCCCTCGCTTCGTGCGCGTCGCGAGAGGACATCGAACGTCGGGTCTTCGACGGACAACCCGAGCGGTTCGAACGTCGAATACCACGCGAGCATCGTCGCGTCACGTTCGATAACCTCCGTCAACCCCGACAGCAGTGCATCGGTCGTCGAGGACCCGAGCCCGAGCCCGGTCGTAATCGAAGGCACGAGTTCGTCGCCGGGCTGGGGGAACTGCACCGCCGCTGCGGGTAGGTGAACCGAGTCGCCGGTCGCGAGGTTCTCGCCGGGGACCCAGCGACGGGATGCCGTCGCATCGTATTCGGGCGCGTCGGCCGGCCGCACGAGTTCGGTCGGCGACACGACGGCGTCGAGGTCGTCCTCGCTCGCGTGGACGAACTCGTCGTCCCGGTAGACGCCGGCACAGTACCGTTCCAGCCCCTCGCCGACGGCTTTCATCAGCGCGGCGTTCCAGTCGTCGGCCACGCCGGCGGCCTGGGTCGGCGCGCTGGCGTCGCTGAAGCCGCGCGTCTCCGAACTCGTGGCGAGGTAGTAGGGTGCGGGAAAGGAGTCGGCCTCGCCGATGGTTTCGATGATCCCGACGCGGTCGTCGATCGCCTGCTCTGCGTGTTCGACGGCCGCGTCGAGTTCGAGCGAGTCGTCGTCTCGAGAGAGGGTCCGGGTGCGCTCGCTCGACGCGCACGCACAGCCGGGGACGGGAAGCACTCGGCGTCGGACGTGCGGAAGTTCGATCGCGTGGCCGATTACGGACTGTTCGGTCCCCGAAAAGACGCGAACGCACTCCCTGCCCGCGAGGGCACCGGCAAAGCGGGCCGTCGAACGGTCGGTGCGTGGCTGTCCGGCGTTTCTGTCCCGGTCGAGCGCCGCGCCGACGCGCGTTCGGAGGCAGTCGTAACAGCCGACGCCCGGGCCGGCTGCGGGGGCGAACCCGGAGACGGCAGCATCTACGTCCGGGAGCGGGTGGCCGCCGATGCCACCGATTTCGACGGCGATCCACGGAGTATCACCGGTGCGAGCCGCCTCGTTCGCCCGCTCGAACGTCCGTGCGCCGGCAACGTCACTGACGACGGCGAATCGAGCGTCGGTCAGGTCCGCCGGGACGGCGTCCTCGACGGTGACGTCGACATCGTCGAGTGCAGCGACGAGCGCCGCACGAACTGGATCGTCGGCGACGACGTGTACGTGCATACCTGAACCTCACAGGCGGCGGGCAAAAGTGTCGTGTTCGAGTCGCTCGCTACTGCTCCGTGTCCGACTCCGCGTTAGATCCCGATTCCTGGCGCGTCTCCGCAATGTCGATGACATCTCCCGTTTCCCCGCCCATGTCCTCGCCTTCCTGAATCGCCTGCGCTTCCTGTTCCATCGCTTCGATATCCATCTCCGTCTCCTCGATTTCGCCGATGATCTCGCTGATGTCGTCCAAGCCGATCAACTCGCGGGTCTCCTCGTCGAATCCGAGGCTCTCGAGTTCAGTGTCGTCTTCCCTGACGTCGCTGCCGGAGAGGTGCTTGCCGTAGCGTCCGAGCATCGAGGAGAGTTCCTGCGGGAGGACGAACGTCGTGGACTCGCCTCGCCCGATCTCGGTCAGCGTGTCCATGCCTTTGTCGATGACGGCGCGTTCGCCCATGGATTCGGCCGAGCGAGCGCGCAGAACGGTCGAGATGGAATCCCCCTGTGCCTCCAGGATCTGGCTCTGCTTTTCACCCTGAGCGCGGATGATGTTCGACTGTTTGTCCCCTTCGGCCGTCTCGACGGCGCTGCGGCGTTCGCCCTGTGCTTCGAGGATCATGGCGCGGCGTTTGCGCTCGGCGGAGGTCTGTTGTTCCATCGCGCGCTGGACGTCCGGCGACGGATTGACCTCGCGGACTTCGACGGACTCGACGCGGATACCCCACTCGTCGGTGGGTTCGTCGAGTTCCTGGCGAATGCGCTCGTTAATCAGTTCGCGGCGGGACAGTGTTTCGTCGAGTTCCATATCGCCGATCACGGCGCGCAGGGTGGTCTGGGCGAGATTCGAGACGGCGTTCTTGTAGTCGTCGACTTCGAGGAATGCCCGGGTCGCGTCCATGACGCGGATGTAGACGACGGCGTCGGCGGTGACGGGTGAATTGTCCCGGGTGATCGCCTCCTGGCTGGGAACGTCGATCGTCTGTGTTCGCATGTCGAAGGTGTAGACACGCGAGACGAACGGCGGCACGATGTTGAGTCCCGGCTCCAGGAGCTTGCGGTACTCGCCGAAAACGGTGAGTGCGGCCCTGTTGTACGCGTCGACGATCTCGACCATCGACCAGACGGTGACCACCACAACTGCGAGGACGAGTGCCCCGGCGACGAGGAGTGGATCGTCGAGTTGTACCTGCAGCGGTAGCTGTAAGTGCAGGTTTTGAGACAGGGTACCGTATGACAGTGTCTCCATCAAGAATACTAGGGCCGCCGGGCGAATAACTCTTGGTGTGGTCTGTCAGCGCAGCGTGCCGTGTTTGCCCCGTTCCCGCATCGCGTACACCGCCGACTAGCACGTTACCAATAGATTCTGCGCCGCGTTCCGATTCCTCGCAGCACGGCTACGGTTGACGCTCCTGTCGCCTACTCGCTCTCGGACACACTCGTATCTTCGCCGCCAGTACCGTCGTCCGCGCCCGCCCCTGCAGTTGCAGTCGCTTCTGATTCGTCGGCCGTAGCGTCTGTAGCAGCGTCTCCAGCGGCTGCAGTCGACTCACCAGATCCGTTCGTGTCGTCGGTTGCACCGCCAGTGCCGCCGGCACCGTCGCTGTCGTCGCTCTCCTCACTGCCGCCGCTCTCGGCTGCGAGTTCACCGTTCGACACCGTCACCTGTGCGTTCTGGATGACTTTGTCGCCCATCTCGTAGCCGGGGGTGTAGACGTCTGCGACCGTTCCTTCGGGTTGCTCGCTGTCGACTTGCATCATCACTTCGTGGCGCTGCGGGTCCGTCGCGGTGCCCGGATCGGGATCGATTTCGGTCACGTTCTCGTCCTCGAGAATGCGATCGAACTCGCGCAGCGTCATCTCGACGCCGTCCCGGAGTCCGTCGACATCATCGCTGCCTTCCTCGAGTGCGCGTTTCAGGTTGTCGCGGACGCCGATGAGGCGCTCGACGAGGTCCTCGGTCGCGCGGTCTTTGATCTGGTCCTGGCGTTTCTTCGCGCGCTTTTTGTAGTTCTGAAAGTCGGCCTGTTTACGCTTGAGTCGCCCCTTCAGATCCTCGATCTCAGCCTCGTACTCCTCGAGTTGCGCTTCGTTCTCCGCCAGCGTCTCCTCGCGCGCCTCGAGTTCGTCCTGGAGGTCGCCGATCGTTTCGGCCTGGGCCTCGACGCGTTCGGTGAGGTCCTCGAGTTCGGCGCGCTGGTGGTCGACGGTGGTCGAGAGGTCGCGGGCGTGTTCGACGACGGCGTTGACGGTCTGGGCGAGATCGTCGTCGTAGGCGGTGACGCGGTCGATGAGTTGCTGGACGTCGGACGGTGGGTCTGTGGAGCCGTCCGATTCGGTCGGTTCGGTCGGTTCGTCCGGTTGGGCCGATTCCGTCGGTTCAGGTGATGCGGACGTGTCTGCGGTCGTCGCTGACTGGCTCACTGCTGGCTCGGTTGTCTCGTCTGCATCGGACGGTGCGTCAGTATCGTTCGTTGGCTCCGGTTCCGATTCCGAGTTTGATTCTGATCCCGATCCGGTAACGTCGGTCGTGTCGTCCGTCCGATCCGACCCGGCGGGAGCGTCCGCCGCGGTCGATTCCGCCGGCGATTCGGCGTCGGATTCCGAGTCCTCGACAGCGGACGCAACGTCGGCGTCGGCCGTCGTCTCGGAGGATTCCTCGTCGGACGGGACACCCTGGGCTGGCGTGTTCGTGCCCTCGTCTTCGCTCATATTCAGGTCAACGAACAGCGATACTAAAAGGGTTGAGGTAGCCGCTCGCGTCGTCACCGTTGCACCGAATGTCGTTGGAATGGTCATTTTCGGCGGCTAGAGGGCGTATTACGACGGACAGCCCCTCCGTAACTGGGTCGGACAGGAAATGAGGACCAAACGCGACCGACCGCCGACCCCCACTCGCTGAACTCGCGCAAACGACAGTGCGTTATTCGGCGAGCAACGCGCGAGTTCGGCGATGGCGATACCGGAGAAATCCCGCGAGAAACGGCGTCATCACGGGGAGGTCTCCTGCGGTCGGCACGCGGTACGTTATCCGATCGTGGAGAACGGTTTCGCCGTCGAGCGCCACGAACTGATGAGTGTGTCGCCAGGTCTCGAACGGGCCGCGGTCGCCGACCTGCTCGTCGACGAACGCCGCGCGGTCGTCGCTCACCTCGCGGGCGGTGATCGCGACGACCCACTCGCGTTCCGGAAGGAAACCGCAATTGAACGGCTGAATCGTCAGGTGGACTTCCGTCCCGACGCGGAACTCGTCCGGGGCGACCGTTCCGTCCGGCCCGACGACCCGAGACACGCGGCCGCCGAGCCGTTCGGGCGTCAGTGACTCTAATCCCTCGATAGCGTCGTAAAACTCCCACACGGTCGCAAAATCGACGGGAACGACGGAGGTGTGTTGGTACGTCGGCATACCACATCTCGTCTCCGCACCCACATTATCCCGCGTGTCGAAGCACACGCGTCGCCCCGTCTCGATCCCGGTCGCCGCGCGACAGCGCCGCCCATCCAACAGTATATGTATCTCTCTCCCCGACCATCGACCGTGACGCGGACCTCGGACACGTCGCCCGTCGAACTCCACTACGAGGATGGAACGGTTCGGCTCCCGGAACTCGATCCCGCGACCGCCGAGTCGATCCGACGCACCGTCTCCGACAGTGAACTCGAGCGCGATCCTCGGACGGACGGCTGGCGCGTGCCAGCGTTTCGGTACGCCGCGCTTCGTCGCGGACTCGCTGCGCTCGAAACCGACTCCGAAGCGGACTCGGCCGTCGCGATCGATGATCGCGTTCTCGACCTGCCTGCGCTTTCGGCCTCGGGCCCGGGTTCGGGCTCAGATTCAGCTTCGGATTCGGGTTCGGATTCGAACCCCGTCCTGCACTCGGCCTACGAACTCCGCGCGTACCAGCGCGAGGCGCTGACCGACTGGCTCGAAACCGACCGGTGGGCCGACGTGCCGCCCCCGGGCGACGACGACCCGCTCGCCCGCGCTCGCGCCCCCGCCGGCGTCCTCGAACTCCCCACCGGCAGCGGGAAAACCGTCATCGCACTCACGGCCATCGAACGGTTGGCCGTCCCGACCCTCGTCGTCGTCCCGACGATCGACCTGCTCGAACAGTGGGAACGCGAACTCGAGCGCGAGTTCAACTGCCCGATCGGCCGCTTCGGCGGGGGCGAACAGCGACTGGAACCGATCACGGTGTCGACGTACGACTCGGCGTACCTCAAGGCCGATGCGGTCGGCGACCGGTTCGGGCTCGTCGTCTTCGATGAAGTCCACCACCTCGGCGGTGAAGGATACCGCGAAATCGCCCGCCTGCTCGCCGCACCCGCCCGACTCGGGCTCACCGCAACGTTCGAACGGCCGGACGAGGCCCACGAGATCGTCGCCGAAATCGTCGGCCCGCTCGTCCACCGCGTCGCGGTCGACGAACTGGCGGGCGATCACCTCGCCGCCTACGACCTCAAGCGACTCGAGGTGTCGCTCACGCCGGCCGAACGAGCGGAATACGACGAGAATCAACAGCTCTTCGCCGACTATCTCGCCCGATCGAATATCCGAATGCAAAGCGGTTCGGACTACCAAGAACTCGTCAAGCGCTCGGGGAACGATCCCGAAGCACGGGAGGCGCTGCTCGCCCGCCAGCGCGCCCGCGAAATCGCCCGCGGCAGCGAGGCCAAACTCGACGCGCTTCAGGGTATCCTCGACGACCACCGCGACGACCGGATCATCATCTTCACCGCCTACAACGACCTGGCCTACGACGTGAGCGAGCGCTTTCTCGTCCCGACGATCACCCACCAGACCGGGGCGGCGGAGCGACGCGAGATCCTGAAACGCTTTCGCGACGGAACGTACTCCCGGATCGCGACGTCGAACGTGTTAGACGAGGGCGTGGACGTGCCGGACGCCAACGTCGCGGTCGTCCTCTCGGGCAGCGGCAGCGAGCGCGAGTTCACCCAGCGACTGGGGCGGGTACTCAGGCCGAAATCGGACGGGAGCCGCGCGTTGCTGTACGAGGTGATCAGCAGCGAGACGGGCGAGGAGAACGTGGCCGAGCGCCGGCGGTGAAGCGGCGGCCGAGCCTCCCGATCGCCGTTTTCGAACCAGACGGGTGGCTATTACCCCTGTTACTGGGGATTGGTTACGTCTCAGTCTGCAGTGCCTCGGGAAAGAAGGGCGCGACGTCGGCGCAGGCTGGGTCGTCGCCGCAGCCGCCTGCTCGATCGCGTTCGGCGTTTGAACCGGCTACTCGCCCTCGATAACGATATCCCGTTCTTCCGCGACAGCGCCGTCGATTTCGATGGTGAAGTAAGCCGGGACGTCATCGATCGGGGTCTCCTCGTTTGCCGTTTCACCGTCCAGTTCGAGCGTTTTCTCGTGAAACCACGCGTCCTGTTCATTGCCGACCCGGATTCTGAACTCGCGTGCGTCGCGCGAGCCGTCATACACGCCGAAGAATACGGTTCCTGCTCGTCGCTGGAAACGATATCCGAACAGCCCGCAGCGAGGGCGACTAGCGCGGTTCCGGACGCGGCAAGCGGCGATCGTCGTTTTATACCGACACTGACAGTAGAGATGAATATCACTTCTTCGGTGGACGGATGACCCGAAATAGAAGTGAAAGTGACGCAGTACCGGCGTCAATACCGGACCTGCGCTTGATGAGAGGTGTGACTTCTAGCTCCGATACCGCGGAGTGAGGGGATGCTCTCGGGCTCCGCGCGGGACGAGCCTACGCAGACTTCGCTTCGGCACGCTCGTCGATCGTGACTGCTCCCGCGAGTTCAGCGTGCGGATACGGCATGTCGATTCCCTCGGCGTCGAAGCGTTCCTTGACGGCTTCGATGAACGCGGTTCGTGCGGCCGGCGGTCGATGCTCGATCGGATCGATCCAGAGGCGGCCGGAAAGGACGACCGACGAATCGCCGAGATCGGTGACTGCCACCGACGGCGCGGGGTCCGCGAGCGCGCCCGGAACCCGCTCGGCCTCGTCGATAATAGCCGTCCGCGCTCGCTCGATATCATCGTCGTAGCTGATGCCGAACTCGTAGGACACTCTGAGCGAGCCCTTTCGCGTCGAGTTGACGAGTACCGAGTTCGCGAGGTCGGAGTTCGGAACCGTCACGAGTTCGTTGTCGAGCGTTTCGAGGCGCGTGACGCGCAGTTGGATGTCGCGGACGATACCCCGGTTGTCGTCCCACTCGATGGTGTCGCCGACGGTGAACGGTTCGTCCTTGACGATGAAGATGCCGGCGACGAAGTTCGCGATCAGGTCTTGGGCCGCGAACCCGACGGCGAGGACGACGGCACCGCCGAGCGCCGAGAGGGCGACGAGAACCATCCCGAAGCCGGCGATGGTGGCGGCGAGTGCGAGCGCGCCGAGGAGGACGAGCGCGGAGACGATGCTTCGCGCGAGCGAGATGAGTCCCTGATTGAACCCTCTGCGTTCGAGCGCTCGTTCGGTGAGACCGATAACGACGGATTTGCCGAGCCAGTAAAGAACCGCGAACGAGACGAGGAACAGCCCGGCGACCGTTACGCCGTCGATAATCGCCGGTATGGCGTCTGTAAGCGTCGGGATGGCTTCGTCCGAAGTCCCCTGCAGTTGGAGTGCGTTCACGGGTTAACGGTGGAACGTCCCCTAAAGATTCTTTTCGAGTTCGTCGGACGGGGTCGCGGCAGCCGCGCCATTTTTGGTATCCTCGCCCGGAACAACACCTGGATGCTGACGAAGGACCTGTTGCGCGTCTCCCGCGCCGGCGGCGGTTTTCACCCGCAGTTCGCGACGCGCGAGCACCGCCCGCTGGCAGCCCGCGTCATCGGTACCTATCAGGGCCACGTCGGCGAGCGGCGGGCGACGCTCGAGTCGGCTCTCGCGGACCTCGAGCGCGATTCGGACGACTTCAAACGCGTCCGCGGCTTGTCGGCGCTCGTCGAGCGCGAGTCGACGTTCGAAACCGACGCTGCGATCGATCCCGAACGCGCCCGCAAAGCCGCCTTCGAGGCCGCCGAGTCCGTCGGCGTCGTGGACCGGGACGAACGCGCGATGGCGCTCATCCGCGCCGGCGAGTCGCTCTCGCTTTCGGCGGACGAACTCGAGCACGCGCTGTACGCTGATCTCGACGATCGGCAGGTCCTCGCATCGGTCGAGCCCCGCTGGGACCCGGACGGCCTGCTCGCCCAGTACAACCTCTCGCTCGCTCAGACGGCGCTGTTCGACGCGACCGAGGTGCGCGTGCGCTCGAACGATCCCAAGGCGCTGGTGTCGGCGATCAAGCGGCTGCGATTGATGTACGAAATTCACAACCCGGACGCCGCGGCCGGGACGACGGGCGACATCGCGAGTAACCGCGAGATCGTCGTCACCNTCGTCACCGGCCCGACGCACCTCTTCCGGGCAACCCGGCGGTACGGCACCCGCTTCGCGCGGCTCCTGCGGACGATCGCGAAGGCCGCCGAGTGGCACTTAGAAGCCACCATCGACGACCGCGGCACCGAGCGGACGCTTTCGCTCTCCCACGAGGACCCCGTGAGCGTCCCCGACGCCGAACCGGTCGCCGACGTGACCTTCGATAGCAGCGTCGAGGCCGACTTCGCCGCTCGCTTCTCACGGGTCAACCTCGACTGGGATCTCGTGCGCGAGCCCGAACCCCTCGCGACGGGGACGCGGGTGATGATCCCCGATTTCGCGTTCGAGTATCGTCCCGCTGGCAGCGCCCGCGGGAACTCGTCGGACGCGGGAGACGGCGACCGCGGCGACTTCCGCGTCTACTTCGAGATCATGGGTTTTTGGACCCCCGAATACGTCGAAAAGAAGCTCTCCCAACTCGAGACCCTGGAAGACGTCGCCCTCCTCGTCGCCGTCGACGAATCGCTCGGCGTCGGGGAGGAGATCGAGACGCGAGACCACCGGGCGATCCCCTACTCGGGCACCGTTCGCCTCAAGGATATCGTCGACGTGCTTCGGGAGTACGAGACCGACCTCGTGCGCGAGAGCGCGGCCGATCTGCCGGACGAATTCACGCCGGACGCAGACGTGATCGAGCTCGAGGCGCTCGCGGCGCGCCACGGCGTCAGCACGGACGCGCTGGCAGACAAGCGCTATCCGGACCACGAGTTCGTCGGGCGAACGCTCGTCCGGCCCGCGGTGCTCGATGCGCTTCGCGCGGAACTCGAGTCGGGACTGGCGTTCGAGGAGGCCGAGTCGATCCTCGCGGAACGCGATATTTCGGACGCGAGCGCGGCGCTCGCTGAACTCGGCTATCGGGTCGAGTGGGATGGGTTACGCGGCGGCACCGTCGTCGAGCGATGAGGTGAACGGCCGCTGGATCGGCGACCCGACGGGAGAAACGAGGGGCCGGGCAGTCGCCGATTTCACCCATCGGACCGGTTTTTCGTTTACCCCGAACGTGGAGGGGACCGAACACGGTTAGTATCGTTCGAGTTGAGAGGCGAATGTGATATACGATCGACGCGGCTCTGACGAGTTCCGGGAGATCGATCGCTGGGACGACGGCGTCGGCTGGCTGGCCCATCCCGACGAAGGCGGCCGCCGAGCGAGTCACGCGGTCGTCGGTGCCGATGGCATCTGGCTGCTCGATCCCCTCTGGGCACCCGGCGTCGACGACCTGCTCGACGAGTTCGTCGGAAAGCGCGAGGGCGACGTCGCGGGCGTCGCGATTTGCTCGAACTGGCACACCCGCGACGCGGATCGATTCGCGCGCCGGTACGACGCTTCAGTGTTCGTCCCGGAATGGATGGGACGGGTCGACGAGCGAACGGCCGTGCCGGTACGCCGCTACGAGGGATCGGTCGACACGGCAGTTCGAACCGTTCGGTGCGAGCCGATTCCGCTGTGGAACGAGGCGATTCTGTACTGGGACGAACACAACACCCTGTACGTCCCCGAATCGATGGGGACCGCCGATCCCTACACCGTCGGCGACGAGCGAATCGGGCTCGAACTGTTTCGCCGACTCGACCCGCCCCGCTCGCTTCGTGAACTCGAGCCGGATCGAGTTCTCGTCGGTCACGGTGCAGGCGTTCTCGACGATGCGACGCGGGCGCTCGAGTTCGCGTTAGCGGGAGGGAGACGACGGTTTCCGGCGGCGGCGCTCGAGAACGGCCCGACAACGCTGCGGGCGCTCTACGGTGCCGTCCGCGGCTGAGTCGTTTTTAGACGGCCAGTCGCTCGTCGCTCGGCTCTCGGCTCCCGTGCGATCGAGGTCCACGAGACCGATCGCGCGAAAGACGATGGGTCCCGGAAGAAGGCCCGGTTCGACGCCGGGGAGCACCGGAACGGGCGGGTGTGGGCCAGCGGGAAACGGCAGGACGACCGGCGACCCAGCGGTTAGTACGACCGAGCGGGGGGCGAGATACCCGTCTTTCACGGACTGGCCGAGTGGGCGGCACCGCCGAAAACGCGACAATCTACCGGCGGCGACGACTAGAGGTTGCGCTGGCGTCCCTTCGGCACCATCGAGCGCAGTTCGCCGTGGACGTACAGGCCGACGCCGAGCGGTTCGCGCTCGCCCGCAACGGTGTGGGCCGCGATCAGGTAGCCCCAGTCGCCGTCCCACGCGAGTGCTTGGTCCTCGCCCGCGGCGAAGCGCCGGGCTTGCTCGCGATCCAAGTCGATCACGCACTCGCTGGCGTGGTGGCCGAAGCGCTGGACGAAGTCCGTGGTCGGCTTCCAGTGTTCCTGTCGGGTGCGCAGGCAGGTCATGCCGATGGCCTCGATCTCCAGCGGCGATGTGGCCTCCCCGCTGTAGAGCCAGATCTTCCCTGCGCCCTTTTCCCAGAACGAATAGTCGTCGAAGGTCGCCGGCGGAACGGCGAAGCGATCCGCGAAGAACTCGAGCACTTCCGCGCGGCTGACGCGGCCCTCGACGGTTCGCTCGGCCGCGGTTTCGGGCAGCCGGCCGAACCGCTGGCCGACGTTCTGTTCGAGTTCATGTTCCGTGCCGTCCGGCTGCTCGTCGCTCGGGTCGTCGCTCATCAGGCGGTCACCTCCAGTTTCGCCACGAAAAAGCCGCCCGTATCGTTGTGGTGTGGATAGATCCGCGCGGCCCGCTCGATCGAGGAGTCGAACGTCTCGCCGTCCCACTCGGTGAGGCCGGGCGCGTACTCGAGACCGAGATCGAAGTCGACGACGCGGCAGTCTTCCGTCTCGAGGGCGTGCTGGACGACGGCTTCGTTCTCCTCGGGTGCGAAGGTACACGTCGAGTAGACGACGGTGCCGCCCTCGCGGGTCGCCTGAAGCGCGCGGCGGAGAATACCCTTCTGAATGCCCGCGACGGAGTTGATGTGGTCCGGCGACCAGTTGTCGAGCGCGTCGGGATTCTTCCGGATCGTCCCCTCGCAAGAGCAGGGCGCGTCGACGAGCGCGCGGTCGAACTCGTCGAACGGAAACCGCTGCAGGGAATAGTTGCGCGCGTCGTCGTTCGTCACGGCGAGGCTGGTCGCCCCGAGGCGTTCGGCGTTGAACCGCAGCGCCGAGATGCGACCGAGATTGCTGTCGTTTGCGACGACCGTCCCGCGATCGTCCATCAGCGCGGCGATCTGGGTCGCCTTCCCACCCGGGGCCGCACAGCAGTCCCAGACGCGGTCGCCGGGTCGGGGATCGAGAACGATCGGCGGGACCGCCGAAACCTCCTCCTGACCGTGGGTGAAGCCGTGGAACGAGGTCCACGTCGATCCCGGCGAGTTCGTCTCGAGGCGAAGCACGCGCGGGTTCCAGTCGGCCTGATCGTAGGCGACGCCGTCCTCGTCTAAGGCGGTCGTCGCGCGTTCGACCGAGGCCTTGATCGTATTTACGCGAACGGCGTTGCCGAGCGGCTGCTCGCAGGCCGCGAGAAACGCCTCAAAGTCGTCGATAATCGGTCGATACCGCTCGAATGGCTCCATTAGCACCCGGTTCGAACGCCCGGCGTTTGTGGGTTTCGAAGGCCGTCCCATCGCGTTCGTTTGTCAGAAGTCGGCGTCGTTTTTATGTCGATCCGCCGTGTCTGCCAATTCATGGCACGAATCAGCCTGCAGGGGGACGAAGCGACGCTCGAAAATCCCACCTTCGTCGAGGGCTTTCCCGGTATCGGTCTCGTCGGCAAGATCGCGACCGACCACCTCGTGGACGAACTCGATATGCGCTACTACGCGAGCGTCCACTGCGATGGACTCCCCCGCGTCGGCGTCTACCGCAGCGGCGACCGGACGGCGCGCCCGCCCGTTCGCCTCTACGTCAGCGAAGACCACGACCTGCTCGCTCTCCAGAGCGATGCACCGATTCGATCGGAAGCACTCGGTGACGTGGCTCAGTGCATAACGAACTGGATCGTCGACCACGAGGCGACGCCGCTCTATCTCAGCGGCCTTCCGGCCGAACGCGACGACGGCCGACAACCCGACCTCTACGGCATCGCGACCGGCGACGCGGCTCCCCTCCTTGACGACCGCAAAATCGACGTTCCTCCCGAAGACGGCGTGGTTACCGGCCCCACCGGCGCGCTCATCAACCACGCCGCCCAGGCCGACTACGACAGTCTCGGCCTCGTCGTCGAATGCAGTCCGCAGTTCCCCGATCCCGAGGCCGCGAGCGTCCTCCTCGACGAGGCCATCGCTCCACTCGCCGACCTCTCCGTCGACGTGCGCGAACTCGTCGAGCGGGCCGAGGAGATTCGCGAGAAGCGCGAACAACTCGCGCAGCAGATGCAAGCCGCCGGCCAGGAACAGAGTACGCAGGCGCAGCCGCTTCGAATGTACCAGTAACGATAGATCGGCTGCTCGGTCTCGGACCGAAATCGGGAATTCCGTCCTTCTGACGGCATCAAAACACTTCCCACGTATTTTTTATTCTTGATACCCTTCGACGGGAACAGAGATGACTTCGGCTACGGAGGCCTACGATATTGTGGTCGTCGGCGGGGGGACTGCCGGCTGCTTCGCTGCGACGACCGCCGCCCGAGAAGGGCTCGACGTCGTCCTCCTCGAACGGAAAAGCGAGGAGGAAGGGGGATACATCGCCTGCGGCGACGGGATCAAAGGAAAGAGTTCGTTCCCCGACGTCCTCGATCGCGAGCGGCTCAAGGACGAGGCGTTTACGAACCAGGGGATCGAACGCGCCGTCTTCGAAAATCCCGAGACCGAGGAGACGATCGAGATCCCGTTCGACGAGACGGGCGGAGTCGTCGACCGCTGGAAGTACGGCCAGATTCTCTTAGAGGAGACCGCTCGGGCCGGCGTCGACATCCACTACAACACGGTCGTCAACGACGTGGTTCAACCGAACGGCACGGTGCAGGGCGTCACCGCGGTCAGGGACGGCGACCCCCTCGAGTACGGGGCCGAAGTCGTCATCGACGCCGCGGGCGCGCTCTCGGTCCTGCAGGACAAGGCCGACCTCTCCGCCTCGACGTTCGATACGAACGTGAACTACTCGCAGTTCTGCTCGGCCTACCGCGAGGTGCTCGAGGTTCCGGAGCCCGTCGAGTGGGACGACGCGCTCGTGTTCAAACCCACCGAAGAACTGGGCTACCTCTGGTACTTCCCGCGCTCGGCGACCGAGATCAACGCCGGCCTGGGCTTCCAGATGACCGAGGAACCGCTCGAACTCGTCGACGTGCTCAAGAACGACATCGCCAATCGCGCCGAGTTCGCAGACGCCACGGTCAAGAACAAACTCGGCGCTGCGCTCCCGACGCGGCGACCCTACGACTCGGCGGTCCACCCCGGCTACGTGGCCGTCGGCGACGCCGCGGGGCACGTCAACCCCTGTACCGGCGGCGGTATCCCCGGTGCCGCAAAGGCCGCCCACTGGGCCGCGAAGGTCGCCGTCGACGCGATCTCGGACGGCGACGTGAGCGAAGCCGCCCTCTGGGAGTACAACCGGCGCGTCCAGACCGACTTCGGCAAGCGCTTCGCCGCGATGGACCTCTACAACATCTTCGGCACCGCCCACGACCTCGGCGAACTCGTCTCGGTCGTCACCGCGATTCCGGGTCAACAGCTCGTCGACGCGATCGGCAAGAAGGGAACCGCCGAGATGAGTTTCGGGCTCAAGCTCAAGACGGTCATGAAGACCTTCGGCCACTGGGGAACGCTGTACGAACTCTACAAAGTCCAGCGGGCCGCCGGCTCGCTCAAGGACGTGTACGACAGCTATCCCGACAGCCCTGGTCACTTCGACGCCTGGCAGGCAGAACGCGATGCGTTGCTGGACCAGGTGTACGATATTACGGGAGCCAGTCCGAAGTACTAACCCGACTTAGTCCGGCGATTCGACGCCGGTGTGAGTGTGTACCTGGTGGTCACAACTCATCCGCAACCCAAACCCATTTTCGCGTTCCGTTCCTTGATTCGCACATGGTTGCCGACAACGTTGATACGATCGATCCAGAGACGTGTCCGACCGCAAACGGCATGCCGATGCTCGGACTCGGAACCTGGCAAAACGACGACTCGGAAGCCTGTACGGAGAGCGTCCGCACGGCGCTCGAAACGGGCTATCGCCACATCGACACCGCACAGGCCTACGACAACGAGGAAGCGGTCGGCGAGGGCATCGCCCGAGCGGACGTCGACCGCGAGGACGTCTTCCTCGCGACCAAGCTCTGGCTCTCGAACCTCTCCCACGACGACGTCCTCGAGACCGCTCGCGCGAGTATCGACCGCCTCGGCGTCGACTACCTGGATCTGCTGTACGTCCACTGGCCGTCCCGAACGTACGACGCCGAAGAGACGCTGTCGGCCCTCTCGGAACTGTACGATGAGGGGCTAATCGAGAACGTCGGCGTCAGTAACTTCCTCCCCGAACAGGTCGAGACAGCCATCGACGTCTGCGACGCGCCGATCTTCGCAAATCAGGTCGAACTCCACCCGCTGCTGCCACAGGAGGAGATCCGCGCAACCTGCGAGCGAAACGACGTCGAAGTCGTCGCCTACTCGCCGCTGGCCCGCGGTGCTGTGTTCGAGCAGTCGACGATTCAAGATATCGCGGACAAGCACGATGCCAGCGAAGCGCAGGTCAGCCTCGCCTGGTTGCGCGAGAAGGGAATCACCGCGATTCCGAAGGCGACCGGCGAAGCACACATTCGAGACAACTGGGACTCCCTGACGCTTGAACTCGAGCAGGAAGACATCGACGCGATCGACGCGATCGACGAAACGAGTCGCCAGGTCGATCCCGAGTTCGGTCCCTGGAACTGACACGCGGGTTTCGCTTTCGGGCTATCGGATCGAGACGCTCTCGAGTTCTATTCGTCTAGAGAAAGCGGAAACACAGAAAAGGAGGAAAGTTTACGGTACGTCAGTTTTTTGGCTCACGTATGTCAACTCGTACGCAACGTGGCGGCGGTGGGGGGATCGTCGGCGCGATCAGAGCCGACCTGACCCAGTTACACGGTGCCTGGATGGAACTGGTCTTCCCGCGACAGCGCGGCCGGGGGCACTCCGTCATGGGAAAGTGGCAACCCGAAACGCTTCCACAGAAAAGCGCCTACTACCTCTGGAGCGTGCTCGGAACGATCGGGCTGCTCGTCATGTATCCGCTTACGGTTCTCGGCTTTGCAACCCGCTACTACGCGGCGAAACTCGACTCGACACGGACGCGACTCGGCATCGTCGGCGTTACCGGTATCGCCCTCGTCGTCTGGGGGACGCTAACCGTCGTTGCGCACCTACAACTCCCGATGGAGGAGACCATCGCAATCGCCGCCGCCAGTGCCGTCGCAACCATCTCGACGGCGCTTGCAGCCGGGTTCTCGAAGGCGGGCGGGCGATTCGTCTCCGTGTTCCTCGCCTATCCGTTCGCGATGACCGCGCTGTTCCTTCCGCCGGTCGTCGCCGCCCTCGTCACCCCCTCGCTCGAGGGCGCCATCCTCGAACCCAGCTACGAGTTCGCCGCCTGGGCGCTCGATAACGTCCTCCACGTCGGCGGTCTCAACGAGTTCCTGCGGTCGAACTACGAACTCGAAGGAGCGGCCTACGCGGCGATGTGGGTCGGCATTTCGTTCCCGCTCGGCTGGTTCTTCGGGAGCGTCGTGGCGCTGGCGAACCTGGTTCGGCCCTCCGAGTGAGGTTCCGTAATTCGGAGAATCGGCACCCGTTTGTGTATCGGTGAACGAACAGTCAGTTTCGATAACGTTAGGCCGATCCAGTCCCGAGTACCGACCATGGCACTCGACCTGCCGAAGACGGTTGGCGCGTTCGTCCTGATCGTCGCCATCGGAACGGCCGCGATGGTGATGATGCCGGTTAGTATGGGTACGGACACGATCCTGATGATGGTCACGCCGTCGATGGCCGTGTTCGGCGCGATCATGCTCGCGATCGGCGTCAAACACGGCGAGTACCGCGCGACGAACTGAGTCCCCGGCGGTCCGCCGTCGACACCGCCTTCACTTCTCACCCGCGTCGTCCGCAACGGCATCCATCGCAAGCCAGCAGTTCGTCAGCGGATGGTAGCCCGGCTCGACCGCCGTCCCGCGGTTCGGCCCGTCGCGATCGTGGCCGCGCGGCAGCCGCTCGTACCAGTTGCCGTACCGCGGATTGATCAGGTGCGACTCCGCGTACTCCCAGAGACGGTCGTACCACGACAGATAGGTCTCGTCCTCCCGACTCAACAGCGCGCTCGCGCCGATCGCCTCCGCGTGCGCCCAGCCGTACTTGTCGGGAACGATCGGCGTCCCGTCCGCCTCGACCGTGTAATAGAGCCCGCTGAACTCGTCGTCCCAGCCGAGTTCAACTGCGGCGTCGAACAGTTCGCGTGCGCGTGACAGGAGCCAGTCCGCCGAGTGGTGGTCCGCGAGCAGCGCGAGGAGTTTCGCCCACTCGGCGTGGTGGCCGGGCTGGAAGCCCGGCGGGCGGAACTGGTGGCGCGGATTGTCGGCGTTATGCGACCGGTCGGGCTCCCAAGACTCGGTGTAGTGTTCCCAGAGGAGTCCGTCGAGGTCGTGCGTCCGCGTGAGTTGCCGAGTGAACCGGTCGGCGACCGTGTACGCGCGATCCAGATAGCGCTCGTCGTCGGTCGCCTCGTAGGCTGCGAGCAGGGCCTCGCAGGCGTGCATGTTCGCGTTTTGCCCGCGATAGGGATCGACTCGCGTCCAGTCCGGGGCGGCCTGGTCGGCGTACAGTTCGTGAGTCGGCTCCCAGAAGCGATCTTCGAGCACGGCGAAGGCACGCTCGAGTTCGGCGCGTGCGCCGGGAATCCCGGCCTGGAGCGCGCGGGCGCTCGCGAGGAGGGCGAACGCGTGGCCGTAGCAGTACCGCGTTCGGTCGGTCGGCGTTCGGCCGTCGAGCAGCCAGTCGTACCCCTCGGTAGCGGGGTCCCAGTGGGCCGTCGAGAGAAAGCGCAGGCCGTGTTCGGCGGCGTGGCGACACCAGTGGGGGCCGTCGGCCAGGACGCCGAGGCTGAAGTTGTGGACGCCGCGAGCCGTGGCGACGAGGTGTCGGGTGCGTTCGTCGTAGACGTGGCCGTCCCGTTCGTCGAGTTGGGCGACGTAGCCGCCGATGCGCGTGTCGAGACAGTCCGGGTAGTAAAAGTTGAGAACGTCTCTGAATTGATGTCGAAGGGCGACTCGAGTTCGGTAGATCGTCACGTGCCCGAGGGTACCGAGGCCGACACCATATACCTCCGGGAAAGCGGCGGCGGATGAGATAGGAGCGTGTTGATAGGCGGGCGGGTCGCCGCTGTTAGGCCATCACTTTCACATGTAGCCGAGGTCGCGCAGGCGCTCCATCAGGTCCTCCTTGTCCTGGGCGCGGCCCGCGCGCTCGGTCGTCCCTTCGAGGTCCTGCAACCACGCGGGGTCGTCCTCGGTCTTCTCGGTGCTGATCTCGCTGCCGAGCGACCGGAATCCCTCCCAGTACTTCGGCGAGACCGGGGTGTCGGCGGGCTCGAGATCGTCGGGCAGGTCGTCCTTGCCTTCGGGGACGTAGCCGTCGTCCGGGAACTCGTCGACGGTGTCGGGCACGACGAAATTCCAGAAGGCCTCCCAGACGGCGGCCTCGTCGAACTGCAGGATGGGCTGGACGCGGTCGTGGGGTGGGTAGATGTCCGGGTCGTGACGCTCGGAGAAGAACGTCTCGTCGGCGCGAGCCTCCTGCTCGTCCCAGCGGACGCCCGAGAGGATGCCGTCGATGTCGTGCTCCTCCAGGGCGTCGTTGAGCGCGACCGTCTTCAGCAGGTGGTTGCCGGCGTACGTGTCGAGCAGGAACGGGAAGGTGTCCTCCTCGTACTCGAGGATATTTTCGACGTGGTGCTGGTTGTGCTCGTCGAGTTCGTCGACGGGGATGTCGTCGCCGGGCTCCAAGTCGTTCTCCTCGACGTACTGGCCGATGTCCTCGTTGCGCGCGTAGATAACTTCGAGACCCCACTCGTCGGCCCAGCGGTCGACGAAGTCGTGAATCGCGTCGAAGTGCTGGTAGTGGTCGATGAAAATCGCCGGCGGCACGTCGAGGTCGTAGCGTTCTGCAACCTGGGTGACGAAGTACAGGACGAGCGTCGAGTCCTTGCCACCCGTCCACATGACAGCCGGATTCTCGTACTGTTCGAGGCCCTGGCGGGTAACCTCGATCGCCTTTTCGATCTTGTCGTTGATGTGCGGATAGTCCGCCGGATCTTCGCCGGTACCGTCGTCGTAATCGACATCGACGTAATCGGGGAAGTTCTCAGTCATCGCGTGTAATTACATATAATTACCAGGATTAAACCCTTTGGGGGACCGGAAACCTCTGTCACCATCTGTGATCGGAACCGACCGCACTCGGAACTGCTTTCTTGCCGGTCGAAATCCACAGTTCAGCCGAGCGGCGGCGCTTCGAGGCGTTCGTCCGGTTCGCTGTCGGCCAGGCGCTGCTGTAAGAGGCTGATAATCCGCTGGCCGGCCAACCCGTCGCCGTACGGCCGCGGCGTCGACTCCGGCTGCCAGTCCGCCGACACGGCCTCCCGAATGCTCGACCGTTCGGGGCCGACGAGCCGATTCCAGCCACAGTCGACGGTCTCCACCCACTCCGTCTCCTCCCGTAACGTCACGCAGCGTGTCTCGAGGAAAAAGGCCTCTTTCTGGACGCCGCCCGAATCCGTCGCCACCCGCTCGGCGGCATCGAGTAGCCGGACGAAGTCGAGATAGCCCTGGGGATCGATCACCTCGAGTTCACCTGTCGCACGCTCCCAGAGCCCGTACTCCTGGAGTCGATCGACCGTCCGCGGATGCGCCGGGAAGACGACCGGCAGCGGTGCCGCCGCGAGGCCGTCCAGAATCGCCGCGAGATTCGCCCTGGCGTCCGCGTTGCTCGCTCGGTGGACGGTCGCCAGGATGAACTCGCCTTCGGCCAGCCCGAGGTCGTCGAGGATCGTCGACTGCGCGACCGATCGGTCGCGCGCATCGAGGATGGCGTCGTACATCACGTCGCCCGTCCAAAAGACGCCGTCGGTGATCCCCTCGGCCGTGAGATTTTCGATGGCGTCCCGGCTCGGCGCGAAACAGAGGTCTGACGCGTGGTCCGTCAACACCCGGTTGATCTCCTCGGGCATCGACCGGTTGTTACTGCGGAGCCCGGCCTCGACGTGAGCGACGGCGACCTCCCGCTTCGAGCCGACGATCGCGCCCGCGAGCGTCGAGTTCGTATCGCCGTAGAGCAGGATGGCATCCGGGTCGGTCTCTTCGATCACGGGCTCGATTGCCGCCACCATCTTCGCGGTCTGTCGCCCGTGGGTGTCCGACTCGACGCCGAGATTGAACTCGGGCTCGGGAATGTCGAGTTCGTCGAAGAAGACGTCCGAGAGTGCTTCGTCGTAGTGTTGCCCGGTGTGGACCAGGGTTTCGTCGGCGACGGTGCGAAGTTTTCGAGAGACGACCGCGGCCTTGATGAACTGGGGTCTGGCACCGACGATGGAACAGACGTGCATTAGTTCGCCGTCACCTCCGTGCGGGCGTCACCGGTGTGTCGCCGCGTCACGTTCTCCACTGCCGATTCGTCGCTTTGCACGAGGACGTCGTGCTCCGACGCACCAGGCCGTGAGCCGATCTCGGTGTACAGCGTGACGTGTGCTGGCGGGGCGTTACAGAAGAGACAGCGCACGTCGGATCACCTCGTGAATCATGGCAGTCACGACTTCCGGGACGAGTCATATCGTTATCAGCGCGCTACCGAAAGGAAGCGTCTGACTCGCCTGAAAGTCTTGATTTCGAATGGGTGGGAGACGAGGGCGCGATCGAAAATCGGGCGACCATTCGACGGGTATCGCGACGCTATCCGCAGGTGAACTATCGAATGAACCAACTACTACGGACGCGATGACTGTTCGGTCCACCTGACCGACCGAAACGGAAGACCGTCGTGCGATCGAACGGCCATCGAGACGACTCCCCGATCCGCGCCGGGTTGAACTCGAACCGACGCTCGAACCGTTAATACGGATCGGTTACGGACGGAAAACGGCGACTACCGCACGTGATCGGTTGCGAACTCGACGGGTTCACACGGCGTAATGTCGGCTCCGCCTGCTCTCACTACGGAGGGCGGTCGCGCTCCTCGCCGAAACTGAGGACGAATCGCGGGACCGCTGGGCGGAACTCGACATCGATGCCGACGACGAGGGCTTCGATTCCGGACACGTACTGGCCGAACAGCGCCGAGCGCGATCGACCTATCGGACGGTCGCTAACCGCCGGGCGAAAACGGGGCTGGTAACGGCCCGGCTGAACTCGAGCAGGGGGTGCGATTGATCGGGTACCGGTCACTCCCGATCGGAGAAACACCGCTAGAACCGCCGTCAGTCGCTGATAAACTTGTTATCGCGCCAGTTAACACCCGTCTCGCCGGAGCCACGATCTCGAGGCCCTTCGACGACTTCGATATCCGCCGGTCGGGTCTCGCCGTCGACGATTCGGGTCGCCTCGAGTTCACCGTCGTGTTCCGAAATCGCCGTGAGGGTGCCTTTCTCGGCAGCCGAGGCGATCTCACAGAGGACGAGGAACATCTCGTACTGCAACAGCGAGTTCTGGAGGACGGTCTCGCGGTCGCCCTTGAACGCGGCGAATTCGACGAGTTCGGATTCGATTTCCTCCTCTTCCTCTTCGTCCCAGCGGAAGGAGTTGCGCCGCTCGTCGGGGTCTTCCTCGTAGACGCGGTTTTCGGTGACGCTGGCCTTGAGCTGGGCCGTCGGCGTGTACTTGCTGACCGACTGGTCCTCGGCGACGGCCTTCAGAATGAGGGTGTTGTTCCGGCGTGTGATCTCTACGTCGTCGATCCCGTCCGGATACGTCGCGTCAGCGATGTGGTCACGAAGGTCTTCGAGGGGCAATTCGAGCGTCGAATGCAGCCGATAAACGTGTCTGGATTCCTCTGTTGACATAGTGGGAAGGTGTGCAGCGACAGGCGTTGGGTCCTAGTACGAGTGCCGGGCTTATATGACCTGCCATTGAAACCGTCAGCGACAGGGTTGGATGAATGTCCGCCGCGACGGCGGTGGCGAGGTCGGGGACGGGGTCCGGATCGGGAATTCACTCGGTGTTGAGCGTTTCGGCCAGTTCGCCTCGGTCATCGAGTTCAGCGAGAATGTCGGAGCCCCCGACGAACTCGCCGTCAACGTACGTCTGGGGAATCGTTTCCCAGCCGCTTCGGTCCTCGAGTGCGACGCGGAACTCGTCGAGCGACTCGAGCACGTCGACGGTTTCGAACTCGTCGCGGTGCTCGGAGAGGAGTCCGAGCGCGCGGCGGGAGTAGCCACACTGGGGCATGAGTTCGGTTCCCTTCATGAAGAGCACGACCTCGTTGTCGTCGATGGCCGTCTCGACCTGTTCGGTCACGTCCTCCTGATCGAGGCCCTGGTTCGGTGGAAAGTCCATGTCTTCTTGGTCTATGTCGGTAGGCGGGATAGACCTTGCGCCTCGGTCAGACGCCGAGCAACCGAGCGGGTCGTGATCGAGCGGAATCAATCGACGGTTGTGGGCGGGGAGAGGACGTCGATTTTTTCCGCGGAGTATCCGAAGACGTTCCGGTAGCCGTTCGACGACATGAGAACCGGGTAGAACGCCTCTTCAGCGATCTGCTCGGCGCCGTCCGCTGCAACGAACGGATCACCGGCCGGAACTTCGGTGAAGTTCTCGACGAAAACCTCGTACTTCTCCGCTCGCTTTTTCGGAATCACGTCGGTGAGTCGGAAGACCGGCAGGTCGCGCCGGACGGTATCACCTGGCAACGCACCGACGGCAGTGAGGAACGCTCGCGTAAGCCGATCCGCGTTCTGGGCCGCCGTCTCCGAGCCCTGTAGTCCGCACTCGACCTCGATCGTTTCGACCGTCGAGAAGAGCCGTCCCTCGGCGAACTCGCTCGTTTCGACCATCGCGACGACCGGAAGCTGTGGACACACCGTCGTCGCGGTCTCGTTGACCTCGTTGACGATGGCAAACGGGTCGGCGTGGCTTTGCGTCGAATGCATCGAGAACGTCAGGCAGTCGCCGAGTTCAGAAACGAGTTCGTTCGCGAGTTGACCCTCGTGTGTCTCGGCGTCGGGGTCGCCGGGGAACGCACGGTTGAGATCCTCGTCGACGAACCGAACCTGTCGCTTCAGGGCCTTCTCGTTCGCGACGAGTAGCTTGACCGGCCGGGAGACGGTCGGCTGTTCGTCGAGCAATCGTTCGATCGCTCGGACGCCGCAGGGTTCGTCGCCGTGAACACCGGCCACAATCGCGATCTCCGGCGTCCCTGACCCGAGCTGTGCAACTCTCATTAGGTATCCATTACCGCTTCGAGCCCAAAGGCGATTCGATCTTCGCCACCTGGCGACCGCTTAGTCCGCAAGCGCTGCAGCGAACTCGTAGTCGGCTGGGTCGGCGGTGGGATAGTCGTTGTCGAGGCGAATCTGCCACTCGTCGACGCGTTCCGGAGTGTCGATCGCGTTCGTGAGGACGGTTCGTACGTCGAGTAGATCCACGCCGTAGAAGTCTCGCGGGACGCCCTGAACGTACTGGAGTGCCGTCCGAAAGAGCGAGCGCAACCCATCGTTATTGGCGAACCCGATGCGTTTGTAGACGCCCGCAGCGACCTGGACCATGCCGTGACAGAACGAGCTTTCGACCGTGCCGCGGCCGTAGTTGTACCACTCGGCTTCGAAGCAGTCGTGGCTCTCGTGAAACGCGCCGTCGTTGAACAGCCGGACGCCGTGAACTGTCGCCCGACGAAGCGTCGCATGCTCCCAGCAGCCGCCATCTTCGCGCGTGATCCAGCCGGTCGGTGCGTTCGGAGGCGGGTCGACGGAGGGATCGTTCGTGTGCTCGTCCATATGACGCCGTCCGTCGCGCTGACAGTTATGTATACTCGTAGTTCCCCGCAAGCAATCGCGACTGTCACGTATTCGATCAGGTAAGCGAAGTGTTTATTCCGGTTGCGGCTAACGTCCGGATAGATGATCCATCCCGACGGACGGTGTCAATGTTGTGGCGAGCGACTCTACGGGAACGTCTCCGGCGGCTATCGCTGTCCGAATTGCCGGACCGAGTCTACAGACGCTTCGTCCGAAGAGGAGACGCCAACGGTCCCGAAGACGCCACAGACGCCGTAGTTACGCGCGACAGACGAGCGCTCGTCGCGCACGCTGTGTCGTCGCGGACGACGTAACCGCTCGCACGAGTTCGGTTGCGGGGCGGTATGCCTCGCAGTCGGTTGCGGGAGCGATCACGAGCAGTTTCCAGAAGCCGGGTGATCGAAACGTCAGCTGACAGCGGCCGTTTGCATCCGTTGTCGCCCGCTTCGATCCCGTCATCGTCGTAATCGTCGCTCCGTCGATCGGGCGGTGAGAGGAGTTTCGAACGCGGAGGTGAAACGGCTGTCCGACGGTTGCTTCTCGATCCTCGAGTTCGACGACGAGTGGTCTCCTGTTCGCCATGGTATTTGGACACACAGACTATCCAAAAAGACGGTCCCTGCCCGTGACGGGCGATGGTGGCTGGTAGGGCAGTCTCGAGTAGCCGCTCCAAGTCACTGCCCACACGATCGCACGAGGGCTGTGTGATCGGTGTGTAAACCGGTACAGTTAGTACGATAGCAGTAGGTAGTACCGTAGTTTCTTTATTTAAAACATGGCCGAAATCGAACCGGACGGTGCAGTAACTACGTGTGCAAATGGAACGCTGCGGCAGCGATCAAATAATGATGGTGGTGAGTAAGTCGTGTTGAATACAAGATGCGGGTCTCGGACGGTGACGGAGGCACGACCGACTCCGTAATCGGACCAAGACTGGTGAAGGCGTAATTAGAGACGGTATTGATTTCTCTGCAATTTACCCTAACAGATCGGCTTGGAGAAGGTGTTTCCCTAGATAAGGGATAGCCTCTATCTGCCCCATTTATCGAAGAGAGATCGTTCCGTCGGTTGGCAGCAGCGGGTCAACTGATGTGCCAGTCGCCGCGACTCACTCACGGTCGTCTTCGTTGTCGAGGTGTTTGGCCAGTTCGATGATTTCTACTTCCCAGTCGTGCGTTGATCCTCGCGTTCGAAACTCCCAGGCACCACGAACATCTACGTCAGCCTCGATGGCCCTCTCCACCGCCTCAGCAAGTATGGCCTCGAATTCGTTGGTACTGGTTATCGAAACGTCACGGAGTTGATCGCGTGTCATGGTGAATGGGCCACGATCCTTGACCCGAAGATATGGAGGCTAAGCCACGACCACATCCACACCACAGGGGTCACACTTCGCGCAGGGCGTTCGGTCCACTATTTTCAAAGGACGCCACACCAATAGGTCTGCCGTTCTGCATGGTACACCAAGCCGGGTGTGCGCAGGTTGGTACACCAAGCCGCCTATATTTACCCGTCTCGAACCCCAATTTCTATCAAGGAATGGCAGTCATTGCGCATCTTCGGATCCCAGCTAATTCATTTGAACTCGGCTGGATCCTCGAATTGGAAGCCAGCGGGACGATCGAACTCGAGAACATGGTCCCGCTGGGCGAAAAAGCTGTTCCGTTCTTCTCGGTGAGCGACGAGGTCCGAGAATCGTTCGAGAAAAATGTCTCGAATCACCCGTCAGTCGAACGCATCGTCGAGGTGACGCGCCACAACGGCGATCGATTGTATTCGCTGGACTGGAATGTATCCCGTGACGTGTTTTTCCAAGGGATCCTCGATCTGAAGGGACAACTCCTGAGCGCGACCGGAACGCCCAATATGTGGGAGTTCGAGATTCGGTTCCCCACACACGAGGCCCTCAGTGAGTTTCAGGAGTACTGTTCGAACGCCCACATTCCCCTCGAAGTCGGACGCATCTACAATCCCGTCCGTCCGGGAACTGGTATGTGGTACGGGGTGACGAAAACCCAGCGCGAAACGCTGATGCGCGCTGTTCAGGGGGGGTACTATTCGATCCCACGGCGAATGTCCACGCAGGATTTGGCCGATGACCTCGGTGTCTCTGATCAGGCCGTCACGGAGCGACTCCGCCGTGCGATCGAGACACTCACTGAAAACACGCTCATCGCGATGGAGGAGGAACTCGAAGAAGAGTTCAAGCCAATATAGGACCGCTGATCGCCTCAACCCCCAGCTTGAACTGGTGAGGGGTACTGCATAAGTTGCCTCAATAACAACTTTGTCTACCATGCACCGTAGGGAAGCGTTTAGGACGCCTCTGTATGTGCGTGAGAACCGGAATGGGATTTGACCGCATTGCAGAGGCCCTTGGGGATCGATCGCGGCGGTATATACTTGTTGAACTATTGGATCACAATCCAGTGGGCCAAACGGAGACCGTAGCGAAGAATGATGCGCGAGAGAACGATGACTTGGAGGTACAGCTTACTCACACACATCTCCCAAAACTCGACGACATGGGGTACATCGTGTGGGACAGGGATAACGGAACGATTGTGAAGGGGCCAAATTGGGATGAGATTGAATCGGTGGTTCGGTTACTTAGCGACAACAGGGAACAAATCCCTAAAAACACGTTCTAACGCTCTCAAAGATGAGAGCGTACTCTGCCGAACTCTTGCTCTCTATCTCGCACGCCATGTCTGCCAACAGACGGATAGGCAGAGGTCGGTTCCGATCTCGACATCCCCTAGACTGAACGCGAGTTCCACAACCAACTCTGAATACCGAAACGATCCCCAACTGCTGATAGTCGGCGGAGTTCCAGACGGGCCGCGGTGAACGCGGCGACGGGTGCGACGGGTAATCGAAACCGGACCGTTTAACCCGACGACCCTCGAACAACGGGATGCGTGCGAGGGTAGCCAAGCGGTCAACGGCGGCGGACTCAAGATCCGCTCGTGTAGACGTTCGTGGGTTCGATCCCCTCCCCTCGCACTCACCACAGTGCGGCAAGAGCGAGCCTCTTGCCCTCGCAAATTCTCACAGACGGACGACAGAACGGGAGCTGCTGCCGTCCGTTGACGCCCTGTTTGACAAGCGATCACACAGTCGCGTTGGAGAGTAAAACGCACTCTGAGACGAATCGCTATGTATGGGCGGATCGATGCAAAAACTATGGCACCTGGAGACTTATCGGAAGAAGCGTGGTTGGATCTGCAAAAAGCGGGCGAGATACTCTCGCAGGTATTTGACGAGACGATTCCTCGAATCGAACCCGGAGTCAGTCGATTCGAAATCGCTGACCACGCCGAAACGCGGATCCGGGATCTCGGCGGGAACCCAGCGTTCCCCGTCAATATCAACGTCAACGAAGAAGCATCCCACGCGATTCCGACGACGGCTGATGAGAGTACGTTTGACGACTCGGATCTCGTGACGCTCGATATGGGCGTCCACGTCAACGGGTGGTGCTCCGACGCCGCTGTAACGATCGATCTCTCGGGGACACACGACGAACTCGTTGCTGCCAGCGACGCCGCGTTAGCGGCGGCACTTCGGACGATCGAAGCCGGCGTCCACACCGGGACGGTCGGTCACAGTATCGAGCAAGCGATCCGAGACCGCGGATTTCGCCCGGTTGTGAATCTCGCCGGTCACGGTCTCGGTCACTACGACGCTCATACGGATCCGATGCTCCCTAACACCGGTAGTGACAACGGAATCGAGCTTTCTGAAGGAGACGTTCTCGCCGTCGAGACGTTCGCCACCACCGGTCGAGGTCGCGTTACGGAGGGAAGCGACGAACGCATTTTCCGTCTCGACGCCGACCGACCTGTGCGCGATCGGCGTGGCCGAAAACTGCTCGACACGCTCCGCGAGACGCGACGAAATCTCCCGTTTACGACTCGCTGGTACGATATATCCGGACTCACAATGACCGTTCGAAACTTGGAGCGCAAGGGCGTCCTCAAGAGCGACCCCGTTCTCAAAGCGGAACGAGGAGCGCTGGTCAGTCAGTCCGAGCACACCGCCGTCGTAACGGCGAACGGCTGCACAGTGACGACGCGATGACCGGAAATCACGTCTCCGCGGCCACGTGAGTGCGAGTTCAGCGCGCGCCTCCGACCCCGTCGGACGCTGATCGACCGGAAGCGATACACGGTTCGTCTATTGAGCGCTCACCGGGAGTTGCGAGGACGGGACGCTCGCAAATCGCCAGTGCTTATCAGGACAGACGCCGGACTGCTGAGCAATGAGCGACCGCCAGGGCGATCCCGAGTCGGGTGTGAATCCGGAACCGGACGCGGACGGACGAACGGACGCAGAGATAGACAGCGACCACCGCGCAACCCTCGCCACCCGCGCAGCGACCGCCGGCGCGGCGGTCGCCCTCGATTCCTTTCGCACCGACCTCGAACTCGAGTTCAAAGACGGCAAGACGGACGTCGTGACACAGGCCGACCGCGACGCGCAGGCGGCCGTGATCGACGTTATCCGCGAGGCGTACCCGGACGACCCTATCGTCGGCGAGGAGGACGACGCGTTAAAGACCGTTCCCGACACCGGGCCCGCCTGGATCGTCGACCCGATCGACGGCACGAACAACTACGTCAACGAGACCCGCGCCTTCGGCACCGCAGTCGCAGCCGTCGTCGACGGAGAGCCAATCGGCGCGGCAACCGTCTGTCCCGCCCTGGATGATACCTACCGGTTCGGTCCAGCCGGCGCGGCGGTAAACGGTGATCCGCTTACCGTCAGCGACCGAACCGATCCGGAGACGAGCACGGTGTGTCCGACTTACTGGTGGCCGCCCGACCGGCGAGACCAGTACGCCGCGGCGACGCGAGCGATCGTCACTCGGTTTAGCGACATGCGTCGCTTCGGCTGTGCGCAACTTGAACTCGCGATGGTTGCGTCGGGGGCACTCGAGGGCGTCGTGACGAATCGGCGAGCCAACCCGTGGGATACCGTTGCCGGCGTCGGCTTGATCCGGGAGGCGGGCGGAGTCGTCACCGATATCGAGGGAGACCGTTGGCGACACGATAGCGACGGGCTGGTCGCCTCGAACGGCGCGTTGCACGACGAAGTGCTCGCGGTTGCACGGGAGATCGACGCCGCGTAGTCGGCGACCGGACGGCGAGTTCGGTGGCGATCGGGAGACGACGGAAACCGCAAACGGTAAGCGCTCGCTCGAACGGATATCCGGTATGTACGAGTCGATCGAACGGTACGGCCCGTTGAAAGTGTGGGCCCTCACCGTCGTCACTCTCATCGCAGCGGTGGCCCTCGCCGCGACCGCCTTCTACCAGCCAGTGTACGTCGACATCGTCTGGCAGTACTTCTGGGGGCCGGTCGTCGCGGACGCCCACGGGTGGAATTGCGTCGCCTGGGCAGGCGGCGAGCAGCTACCGTGCGGTGAGGCCGGTGTCGATGCCGGACCGACGGCGTCGCCCGGCTACACGTTCGTTTCCTACGCCGGCTACATTCCGACGCTCATTCTGTCCGTCGTCGGCGTCGTCTTCCTGATCGACCGCCTCGAGATCGAACGCTATCGGGTCGGCTTCTACGGCCTGTTCCCGTTCATGCTCTTCGGCGGGGCGTTGCGCGTCGTGGAGGACTCGAACGTCGCCGCCTACCGTGCGACCGGCGAACTTCCCATTCAGCTCCCGTGGTCGGGCATCATCATCAGTCCGCTCATCTACTTCACCGTCTTCTTCCTGGCGCTTTTAGCCGTCGTTGCCTCCGTCTGGCTCGAGCGAAACGACTACGTGTCGGGCTATGAGTATCCACTCGGTGCAATCGGGACGACGTTGCTCGTCGGAACGGTCGGCTACCTCGGGTATCTCTCCGCGACGACGGACTACGTGCAGTTCTATCCGTTGCTCCTGCTCACGATCCTCGGCGGTGCGACCGTCGCCACGGCGATCACCTGGGCCGTGATCGATCGGTTCGCTCCCGGAATCAACCGCGGGACGAAGTTCATCGGTGCAGTCGTCATCTGGGCACACTCGATCGACGGCGTCGCAAACGTCGTCGGACTCGACTGGGCGACAGCGTTCGGCCACGACAGTAACCTGATCCCGAAACACCCGATCAACGCGGCGGTCGTCGATCTAACCGATTCGATTCTGCCCGAGAGCATCGTCGCGGTCACCGGTGACGCCTGGCCGTTCCTCCTCGTCAAACTCGCGGCAGCGGTCTTCGTCGTCTGGATCTTCGACGACACGATCTTCGAGGAGAGTCCGCGCTACGCGATCCTCCTGTTGATCACCGTCGTCGCGGTCGGCCTCGGCCCCGGAACGCGGGACATGCTTCGGGCGACGTTCGGTATCTGACCCGCTCTCGTACCCGCTCGAGTTCAGCCCAGACCTAGTTCAGTCGGCCGTGGACGGATTTCGAGGGTGCTTACAACGGCACCGGCAGCCACTCGACGAGTTCGAGGATCGGCGTCGGATCGAACAGCGGGTCGTGGAGGACGAGCCAGTCGAGCAATACGAGCCCGGCTCCGTGGGCGATGACGGAGGGCAAAATCGAGTCCGACTCGTAGTCTACCGCACCGAACAGCACGTCCGTCGGCCCCGACAGGACGAACTCGATCGGTGGCTTCGAGGCGTGGTGAATCATGTAGACGATCGGGCTGATGAACACCGCCTTGATGCCGATTTCCCGAATCCCAACGCAGAGCAAGCCGCGGTAGTACGTTTCGGCCGCCAACGCGAGCACGAACAGCCTGATCGCATGCGGGACGAACTCGCCCGGTGCGGTGGTGGTCCCCCACATCGGATAGAACTCGCGGATCGTCGGCAGCGTCGAGCCGACGAGGTAGAACGGGAGCACGAAAAGCGAGAGCAGGACGGCGTTTCGGACGGCCACTCGGTTAATGTTCCAGCCGACGTGTCGGCCGTGGGTCAGCCCGAGTGCAAGCGGACCGCCGATCAGGAGGATACTATCGACGACGGCACGGCGATCTAACTCACCGGGGACGGCGTGCATCCACACCACCGTCAGAGCAGCGCCGACGAGCAGTGATTTCTGAACCCAGGAGAGGCGGTTTCCCTGCTCCTGAACCCATCGAAGCGGTCCGCTTGCGTGTTGTTCGTCCCCAGTTGCCACGGATTACTATTACTCGTCGTCTGCTGTCGAAACCGGTCCCGTTCCGATAACCTCGCGAACGTGAGCCTCGAACTCCTGTCGGCGCTGGAAGTACGTCTCGTCTACGTCCGCAAGGACGGCCGAGAGTTCTTTCGGGCCGGCAGGCGTTCGGATGACGCTGTCGCCTTCGAGGCGGTCGACTTCGCTTCGCTCTTTCGGCCAGGTCAGTCGCGAACTCACGCGGGCGAGCGGCGCACCCTCGACGGGCGTGTGCTCGCCGAGCGCGACGGCCGGCTCCGAATCGTCCTCGTCACTCATAGCCGAAACTTTGCGAGCGCGTCGATTCAAGGTTTCGTTTCCGGTCCCGATAGGTATCGCCAGCACGTCTCTCCGCGCTATTGCCCGCCGTCCGGGGCCGGACACGTCAACGAACCCACGATAGTTCTATAAGGCCGCTATCGAGAGAGGTTTTCACATGGGATATACGGGGGCCGATCTCCTTGTCGACAGTCTCGAATCGTACGGCGTGACCCACTTATTCGGGAATCCGGGAACGACCGAACTCCCGTTGATGCAGTCGGTCGTCGACAGCGAACTCGAGTACGTACTCGGGCTCCACGAGGACGTTGCGGTCGGAGCTGCTGCGGGGTACGCGATGCGACGGCGGCACCACGCGAACGCAGCCCCGGGTGAAACTCGAACCGCCCGCGCGGCCGTCCTCCCGCTCGGCGTCGCGAATCTCCACCTCGCCGGCGGTCTGGCACACGGACTCGGTAACCTCTACAACGCGAAGATCTCGGGTGCGCCGGTATTGCTCACCGCCGGGACGCACAGCCGGGACTTCCAGCAGGAAGAGCCGATCCTGAGCGGCGATCTCGTCTC
>NZ_AOIO01000022.1 GCF_000337555.1 Natrialba asiatica DSM 12278
GTCAGAACCGCGCTGACGCCGCCGACCGGACCGGTCTTTCTCTCGGTCCCGGTCGACGTCCAGCAGGCCGAGACGGACCAGTCGCCCGAACGGCTCGGCCAGATTCCGACCGCCGGACGCGGCGACGCGGACGCCATCGGCGAGGCCGTCACAGCGCTTGCCACCGCCACGGAACCCGTCATCGTCCTCGGTGACGAGGTCGGCCGCCGGGGCTCCGAAGCGGTCGCAGCCGCGGTCGAACTCGCCGAGGCCGCCGGCGCACGAGTTCACAACGAGATCCTGGCCTACGAGGTGAACTTTCCGACGGCTCACGAGCAGTGGCAGGGCGTCCTCTCGACGAAAGCGCCCGCGACGGCGGCGGCGATGGACACCGATACGCTCGTTTTCGTCGGCTGCTCGACGAATACGACGGTCACGCGACCGACGAGACGGTTGGTCCCCGACGACGCGAACTGCGTCCACATCGCCGCCGACGCCTGGGAACTCGGCAAGCACGCCCCCGCCGATACGGCGGTGCTCGGCGATCCGGCGGCGATCCTGCCCGAACTCGCTGAGCGGGTCGCGGCGGCCGTCGACGAGGGCGAACGGGAGCGGCGACTCGAAGGTGTCCGCGCGTGGGCCGAGAGCGAGGCGTCCGGTTCGGCGACGCCCGAGACGGTCGACGGGACGCTTACGAAAGCCGGTCTCGCGCGGGCGTTTCGCCGCGCCGCGCCTGACGCGCTTATCGTCAGCGAAGCCATCACCGCGTCGCCGCCGCTCCTCGACGAGTTCCCGTTCGAGGCCACCCAGTTACTGGGGACGAAGGGCGGCGGACTCGGCTACGGACTGCCCGCGAGCGTCGGCGCTGCCGTCGCCGAACGCGAGGCGGGCGGCGATCGGTCCGTCCTGGGGTACGTCGGCGACGGCTCGTACCTCTACTATCCGCAGACGCTGTACACGGCGACGCGGTACGACCTCGATCTGACCGTCGTCATCCCCGACAACCGGAACTATCGCATCCTCAAGGAGAACACGGCGGCGCTGATGGGCGGCGATCCGGACGAGTTCGACTACGCCGGCATCGAGTTCGAACCGCCGGTCGATCTGGTCGGGAGCGCCGAGGCGCACGGGGCAACCGGTATCAGCCTGGAGTCCCCGGGCGAGATCGGCGAGACGATAGGCGAGGCGCTCGAGCACGAGGGGCCGGTCGTCGTCGACGTGCCGGTCGTCGACCGTTGAGGGGCCCCCAGTTTCGGCCGTGTACTCGCGTCGGAAAAATATCTGTTCTTTTATATATGTCTGACGTATCGTTTTGTGCTGGGAGAGCGAACGGGCCAGCATGACAAGCCTGACGGAGGCGTACGAGGGGAACACCCGGGAGGTGACGAGCCGACGGCGGCTGTACGCCGGCACGGGGCTCGTCCTGGTGGGTGCGATTCTCGCCGTCGTCGCCGTACTCGTCGCCACGACGGACGTCGCCGCCGAGTTCGTGGTCGGGTTCACCGATTGGGGAATGGGCGATGGGTACGCGGTCGTCCGCGTCGCCGGCGTCCTCGCGGGGATCGGCGTCCCGGCCGCACTCGTCGGCGTCTTTACGGTTTTGCCGGCGAGCCGCCGCGTTCGGGCCGCCGCCGCGATCAGCGCGAGTCTCTGCCTCCTCGGGGTCGTGCTCTTCTGGTACGCCTACCCCCATCGCTGGCGCTACGGCAGCGATCAACTCACGCTCGAAGTCTCCGCGATCTACCTCCTCGGCCTCTTCATCGCCGTCTGGTGTCTGTTCGTCGCCGTCGTCAACTTCAAAACGCGAAACGACCCCGGCGGCATGCTCGAGATGAACGTGACGCGGCACAATCAGACGGTCGTCGAAGTCGAGGAGTCGACCGATCCGGGCGGGCTCGGCGGTATCGGATTCCTCGGTGGAACCCCCGACGGAGACGTCGAAACGCAGACGAACGGCGACGAAACCGACGGCGGTCTATCCTCCTCCCGATCGACTTCGTCCTCCTCAGCCGCCTCGAAAGCCGGACAGGCGAGAGAGGGGGCCACGACACAGTCGACAGCCGCCACCGGAGCCGTCACAAGCGACGGGGGCGCAACCGCAACCAAACTCTCCTCGCCGATCGAGTCCGAGCCGCTCGGCGACGGCACGGACGCAGAAATCGTCACGGATGCGCCGGACGATGCCACAGCGACCGAACCAGCCGAGCCGACCGATCGCTACTGTGGCAACTGCAGGCACTTCGAGTACGTCCGCTCGTCTTCGGGAATGGTTCCGTACTGCGCCTACCACGAACAGGGCATGGACGATATGGACGCTTGTGAAGAGTGGACGCCGAACCGCCGGTAAGTGATAGCAGTCGCGGTACCGATTAGAAGCCGATCGACTGCCGCGCGAGTTCAATTCCTTCCTGCGGGAACCGGAACACGAGAACCGCCGCCAGTGCGACCTCCGCGGCGGTCACGAGGACCGTCACGAGATCGGCGCGCCGACTGCTGACCGCGACGCCGACCGGCAGGCCGAACTCCTGCTTCCAGAGGGGATAGAAGAGCGCGATCCCGCGCTTGCTCCCCGCCACGTCGAGGACGTAGTGCGTCAGAATACCGACCCAGACCCACTCGAGGTTGCCGAAGAGTTCGGGAAAGACGGCGAAGCCGGCCAGAATCGGCAGGTTGTGCAGCGTCTTTCTGTGCTTGCCGAACGCGGTGTCGACGTCCGGAAACAGCGCGCCGAGCGTGATCGGAACGCCGATTGAGACGATGGTCTCGAAGGTCGCCAGATTCCCGGCCGGTTCGAGCAGGTATCCCAGTCCGATACTCAACAGCGCGGCGTTGAGGACGTGCCCCTTCTTGTTCATCACCCGATACTCGAAATCCGACCGCCGAATAGCTTTCTTTTGTGACTCTCACTCGGCCGTATCAGTATCGGTGTCGGTGTCGGTGTCAGTGTCAGCGTTAGTCTCGAGATCGATATCAGTCTCGGCGTCGACCGCCTCGGGATGCTGGCCTTTGACTTCCGCGAGCAAATCCGCGAGCGCCCGATCGACGGTCTTCGCGCGAACGTCCGCCCGGTCGCCGCTGAACTCGTAGCGCGAGACCGTCGCGTAAGAGGATTCGCTTCCCCAGGGACCGGCGTAGGCGACGCCGATGAAGACGGTGCCGACCGGCGTCTCCTCGCCCCCGCCGGTGGGCCCGGCGACGCCGGTGGTTGAGACGCCCCAGGTGACGTTCGTCACGTCGCGGACGCCGCGGGCCATCTCCCGTGCGACCGGTTCGGAGACAGCGCCGTGCTCATCGAGCGGTTCTCGACCGACGCCGAGGTGGCGGCGTTTGGCGTCGTAGGCGTAGGTCGTCAGCCCGGACTCGAAGTAGTCGCTCGCGCCCGGCACGGCGGTGATCGCCGCCCCGATCAGGCCGCCGGTACAGGACTCGGCGACCGAAAGCGTTTCTTCGGTCTCTCGAAGCGCGTCGGCAACGTCCATCGGGAGGGTGCGATCGATGTCGTCGTTCATAGCTGTCCGAAGGGGATCCAGCGTTGTCAAGGCGCGGTTGGCTCACCGTCGGAGGCGACGGACGGAACGGCTACGAGGCCATCGAGAGCGACGGAACGAAGAGAACGGCGGAACGGAAAGAACGACGGTACGGGCAGTCCCATACACCCCCATGGAGTACGAGACGCCGCTTTTCTTCCACGTCATGGAGTACGCCGACCGAGCGGAGACAGATGTCATCGACATGGTCAGCGGCAACCCCGACTGGAAGCCACCCGAGGCGCTTCGAACCGGCCTCCACGAGTTCGCCGACGCCGACCCGGACCGATTCCAGTACCCGCCGAGCGACGGACTGATCGAACTCCGCGCGGAAATCGCCGACCGCCGCGGCGTCGACATCGACCAGGTCGTCATCACGAACGGGGCGGGCGAAGCGAACTACCTCGCGATGGCCCGGGCGATGGAACGCAACCGGGGGAGCGAGATCCTGTTGACCGAACCCGTCTACCCCTACTACCCCGGCAAGACGACGATGCTCGGCGGCACACAGCGTTTCGTCTCGACGGACGAGGCGGGCCAACTCGATCCCGCCGACGTGCGCGCCGCCGCGAGCGACGAGACGGCCGCCATCGTCGTCAACTCGCCGAACAACCCGACGGGCGCGGTATACCCCGAGGAAACCGTTCGCGAACTCGTCGCCGCCGCCGAAGCGTACGACGCGATCCTCATCAGCGACGAGGTCTACGACCACTTCGATCTCTCGGGCCAGTTCTCGAGCGCCCTCGGCGTCGACTCCGATCACCGAATCGTCACCAACGCCTTCTCGAAATCGCTCGCGATCACCGGCTTCCGGGTCGGGTACGCCATCTTCCCGCCTGAACTCGTCGCAAACGCGCGGAGTCGGCACATGCTCGTCAACGTCGCCGGGAGCCGCCCGGCCCAGTACGCGGTGTTACACGCCCTGCGCGAGACGGACCCGGACTACTATCGGCGCAACCGCGAGCTGCTGCGCGAGCGCGTCGAGACGTTCACCGATGCGCTGGACGCCGCGGGCGCGGCCTATACAACACCACAAGGGGCGTTCTACGTCATGGCTCGGTTCGAAGGGTATCCGGGAACGCTCGCAAACATCGAGCAATTGATCGACGAAATCGGCGTCGCGGGGATGCCCGGCGACGCGTTCGGGGACTCTCGCAGCGACTGGCTCCGGTTCGCCCTCGTCACCCCGCGCGTCGAGGAAGCCGCCGAACGGTTGGTGCAGTACTTCGATTGATCGGCCGTTCCTGCCGACTCGAGTTCGCTCCGCTGTTCGAACGCCGACGACCCTCGAGTTCGCGCTTTCGAACGCCGCTGAAGCAGCGAGACCGAGCGGGTACCGCTGCCACTGCTAGCTTTATCAGCCGGGTCGATGTCGTCATCCCTATCGCTATGAACTACACCGAGTTCATCGGCCAGGTCCAACACGAACTCGAGTTCGCACGGGCCGGCCAGGCCGTTCGGGCGACCCGAGCCGTCCTGACGACGCTGGGAGAACGGCTCCAGGGGGGAGAGGCAACCGACCTCGCCAGCCCGCTCCCGATGGAGATCGACCGGTACCTGATCGCGGCCGATCACGGACAGCGCTTCGACTATCAGGAGTTTCTCGACCGAGTTGCCGAACGGGAAGGCGTCGATCGTTCCGATGCGAACTACCACGCCCAGCAACTGGTTGCTATCGTCGCGTCCGTGGTTCCCCCGGGAAACATCGAAAAAGTACGGAACGGCCTGCCGGAGGACTTCGATCCGCTGTTCGAACTGATCGACGAGTCCGCTCTCGAATGACCCGAGAGCACGCCGGTGACAGCCGCATACTCGTCCCCTACGATGGCTCGGAACCGGCGACGGCCGCACTCGAGTTCGCGTTCGAAACGTTCCCCGACGCGGCGATCACCGCCCTCTACGTGATCCCGATCGCAGAAACGACGTTCGAGCCGCTCGAGGGACCGGAACTTCGCCTGCCCGTCACCGAGCGGGCCCGCGAGTACGCGACCGACCTCCTCGAGGAGGCGACCGCGCTCGCTGCGAGCGCGGATCGTGAACTCGAAACGGAGGTCGCGGCGGGCAAGCCGGAGCGGCGGATCGTCGATCGGGCGGCCGATGAGGGTTACGAGACGATCGTTATCGGGAGTCACGGGCGAGACGGCGTGTCTCGCGTGTTGCTCGGGAGCGTCGCGGAGAGCGTCGTTCGGCGGTCACCGGTCCCGGTTACGGTCGTCCGATAACTCGCGTTTTCCGTTGTACCTCCGTCCTTCGTTCGGCCAGAGACCTACGTTGGACCGACGAATACTCGTGTGATCGAATCGAAGCGACTGACATGAGTGGAATCGACGTTGGAGTCGTCGACGAGGACGAGACGGAGACTGTCGCCGGTGCAGACGGCGGCGAAACCGACAGCGGCGACTCGAATACGATCGAGGTCACGCCGACGAGTTCACCTGACGAGGAGCCAGCGCGGGAAACGGTCGATGTCGAGCCGTCCGACGAGCCGATCGACGGGCCGGAGTACGTCCTCTACGGCGGGAAAGGTGGCGTCGGCAAGACGACGATGGCCGCCGCGACCGCGCTCGATAGCGCCCGGGGCGGGACCAGCACGCTCGTCGTCTCGACGGACCCCGCCCACTCGCTCTCCGATACGTTCGAGATCGACGTGCCCGCCGAACCGGCCCGACTTCGCGAGGACGTGCCGCTCTACGGTGCCGAGATCGACCCCGAAGCGGCTGCGGAACGCGGCCAGGCGATTTTCGGTGGCGGCGGTGAGGACGCCGAGTTCGGTGCCGGCGACGGATCCGACGGCTTCGGCGAGGGCGATCCGTTCGGCGGCTCCGGCGACCAGAGCGGGGCCGGCGGGCTGGGTGATCTCGGGGGCCTCGGCGACATGCTCGGCGGGGAGAATCCCATGGAAGCGATGCTCGGTGGTGCGATGCCCGGCGCGGACGAGGCCGCGGCGATGCAGTTGTTGCTCGCGTACATGGACGACGAGCGATTCGACCGCGTCGTCGTCGACACGGCACCGACGGGCCACACCTTGCGATTGCTTCAGTTGCCGGAGGTCATGGACACGATGGTCGGCCGGATGCTCAAACTCCGCCAGCGGCTAAGCGGCATGTTCGAGGGCATGAAGGGGCTGTTCGGCGGCCAGGACGACGAGGAGCAGACGCAGGATCTGTCCGATCTGAAGGAGTTGCGAACGCGTATCGAACGGCTCCGGTCGGCGCTCCAGGATCCCACGCGAACGGACTTTCGGATCGTGATGATCCCCGAGGAGATGAGCGTCTACGAGTCGACGCGGCTGCGAGAGCAGTTGCGGGAGTTCGAGATCCCCGTCGGCACGGTCGTCGTCAACCGCGTGATGGAGCCGCTTTCGAACGTCACCGACGACGTCGACGGCGAGTTCTTGCGGCCGAACCTGGACGACTGCGAGTTCTGCCAGCGCCGCTGGGACGTCCAGCAGTCGGCGCTCGCGGAGGCCCAGGACCTCTTTCGGGGACCGGACGTGCGGCGAGTGCCGCTGTTCGCCGACGAGGTCCGCGGAATCGGGATGCTCGAAGTCGTCGCGGCCTGTCTCCGGTAGCCGGCCACTCGATCGTCTCGCGTCGAAACGCCTCTCGAATCCGTCGCGACAATCCGGTCGTCACGTCGAGAACGGCGTTCACCTGCGCTTACGTCCGATTATTCCTGCTCGTCGACGGGAAGCAACACGCGATACGTGGGCGATGATTCGATGTGGGCCCGAAAGTGATTTTCCGCTGTCCGTCTCGGCGTGCCGTCACCTGTATCGGCCGCGCCGGTTACGATCGCAACGGAAGCACCGCGCTCAGCGATTCGTCGCGTTGAACTCGTTGCGGTGACGGTAAAGGTATGCTGCAATGAGTCCCGAACCCACGGCGCTACCGAGCGCTGAGAGGTCACCGGTGGTGATTCCTGCGGCAAGGCCACCGAACGTACTCCCGGTATAGAGGAGAACCATCCAACTCCAGGCCCAGTACAGCCCGCTCCACAATCCCGCGGCTAAAACGAGCACACCGAGGCCGAACCCGAGTAGCAACGCTGGGACGACGAGCGACAGCAGAGTTCTCGACGCGAGACGTGGCTCAAGCTCGACGATGGAGAACATGCCGAAACCGGCCACGACGAACGCACAGAGGCCCGTGACGCCCGCAAGAGTTTTTACACCGAGAGCAGGTTCCCCCGAAGGCGTATCGGTACCGCTGCGTTCCATCAATCGCGTAGACGGGAAGTCGCTATATATCGATACTGATCGGCACCCTTCCTATCCGGCAGGGTTTCCACCGGCAGGCACCGCTTTGAACTCGTTCGGTACGGCGGCAAAACACGTACGACAAATCGCGTGGTATTCGGTCCAAGCATCGATGATCGAGACACTGATAATCGCGCTCGTAAGCGTCGTAGCCGTGGTTCTGCTATTCCTTCCAAACTGGGCGATCAACTGGTGGCAGACGCAGAAACGGGATGAGACCGACTCGGAGTAGTCCGATCCGTCACAACCGGTCGTGCTTCGCGATTGTGCTGCTGTGACGACGGTGAGTGGAACTCCGTCCACCTCCAGACGACCGGTGGCTGAACGTCTGTGGTACCGCCCAGGTCCGTCGCAAAGACGGGAATCGACACTGCTCCCGGTTGCGACACCACCCAACGCCATCGCCTTCGGAAGCGGCTACATCCCGCCCCCAGATGGCCCGCGTCGGCGTCGGACTCAACGTCATCGAGATCGTATTGATCACATTCGTCGCACTGCTGTGGCTCCCGATGGCGCGGGGTATCGACCTGGGAACACTCCCCACCGAGGTCGTCGAGTCCTGGGGCGGCTAACCCCCTCGAGCCGGCGTTTTCCCGCGATACCGGACCGTTCCCATCAACTGAGAATCAGCGCGCCGCTTGATTGGGAAACTCGCCAACGATAGGCACGGGCACGATGACCACGACGCGACGACGCAGCCGAGTTCAGCTGACGCCCGACCTGTCCCCAGGCGAAACGCCACACTCGGATACCGCGCTCCCATAGCATCGCACTCGTCATCCTTCGGCCCTTCTGTCCCATGACATCGCTTTCAGCCCAGGAACGTTCGATTCTCGCCGTTCTCGAGACGACGCAAGCGATAACCGTCGCGGAGATCGCGACTGCACTCGAGATAACGATCCACCCGATGACGGTCGACCGACACTGTCGAGCGCTGCAGCGGGCGGGCTACGTGAATAGACGACCGGGTGGCGCGTACACGTTGACCTGTTCTGGAGCGTCAGTACGGCAGGCGGCTGCAGATTGACCTGTCGCCGATCACGGCGCGACTAGTCGCGCGTGGTGAATGCAGCGGGGTTGGTCGTGTCCCTGTCGGTGTCCTTGCCGGCCTTGCCGTCGAGTTCCGTACGTCTCTGTCGTCGAAACCCGCTCCCTCCGGAGCCGAACGCCCGCTCCCTGCTGGAAACACTTCGTCGAGTGCACACTCGAAGCAGTAGTGGTTGCGTCCCTCGGAACCGGTGTAGACGGGAATACCGGCGACTGTGAACTCGGCTCGATACCGTCGCACCAGGCCCTTCTCAATCCGGGAGCGACAGCTCGCACAGCGTTCGGCACACTCCGCTTCCGGGCGGATGACACGACTGTCGACGGAGTGGGCGTATCCGAACTGCGACAATGCGCCTCGTCGATTCAGTCGGCGTCGGAACCCGGGCGTCACGAAGATACCGAGAGCGACGAGGCCGAGCATGACGGCAAGGACAATCGCCGGCGGCAGTAGCTCACCATCTGTGAGTCCTTCGTTCGCGAACTTTAGAGCGACTGTGAGCGTCCCGAGAAGTCCAACGGCGATCGAGAGCCAACCGGCGATACTGTAGAGGACGTTCGAAACCGCGTCCGCGAGTTCAACGGTATCGAGTTCCGAGTTCGACATGATCGGTAACCGTCGCTTTCTATTCGGGGAATCGTGAATAGAGTTGCTGTCGTGACACGACAGCGTCAGGCGAGTTTCCGAAGGAGTCCGTAGGCCGCATCCCGCAGCCGATCCGGCAGGAATCGGGCGTAGACGCCGTACTGGGCCAGCGGACCGACGGGATACCGCGCCGGCGGCTCCGGCGTCGAAGCCGCATCGAGAATCGCCGCCGCAACGTCGTCGGCTTCGGACGCGAAGGGGCCACCTGCCCCACCGCCGATCAACTGCGCCTCGTCGTAGAGTTCGTACAGCGACTCGTAGGCCGGGGTCCGCTCGTCGTCGGGCAGTTCCTCGTCGACGCGGTCCGTGAAGTTCGTCTCGACCGGGCCGGGTTCGATCAGGGTTACGTCGATACCGAACTCGTCGACTTCGGCGCGCAGCGAGTCGGTCATCGCCTCGAGTGCGTGTTTCGATCCGGCGTAGGTGCCGGAGCCGGGAATCGAGATGCGACCGACCACGCTCGAGACGTTGATGATTCGCCCCTCACCCTGGGCGCGCATGTGCGGCAGTGCGGCGCGGATGAGTCGGTGGGGGCCGTAGACGTTGACATCGAACTGGCGGTGGAGATCTGCCGTCGAGATGTCTTCGAGCGGACCCATCTGGGCGTAGCCGGCGTTATTGACGAGACAGTCGATCGCGCCGGTGAGATCGACGGTTCGTTCGACGACGGACGCGATCTGGTCGGGATCGGTCACGTCGAGTTCAAGTGTTGTACAGCCGGCTTCCTCGAGATCGGTGATGTCGTCCGCGTTGCGGGCCGTTGCGATGACTTGCCAGTCTCGCCGGAGAAATGCCTCGGCAGTGGCGCGCCCGATACCGGACGAACAGCCGGTGATCAGGACGGATTGTTTTCGGGTGTACCGGTCGTCGCCGTCGTCCGTGTTCGACGACGTGCGGTCGTCACGGTCGGACTGGGATGGTGTCGTTCCGGTTCCGGTTGCGGTCGCGGTCTCGGGATCGGTCGATTCCCGGGATCGGTCAGTGTCGGTGCCGTCGGCCCCGACCTCGTCGGATTCCGCGGGACTCTCGGCTTCCTCAGCGGTGGCCATGTGTGACCCGTTCGTGAGACGATACCTAAGTATCGACGGTTTGTCGCGCTCGGTGGAAGTTCTATCAGCGACGACGGTCAGTCGTGCGATCGGGACTGGGATCGGTGCAGCGACATCTCACTCCGAGAGGTTTCGCCGTTCGTCCATGAGTGCTGCTGCCGTGTCGGCCCAGTCGCTCCAGAGGAAGCCCGCCGTGACGACGACCGTCCACCAGGCGTAGCTGAGGACGAGACCGGCGTACACGCCGGGAAGGCCGTAGTCGAGCGTGATCCCCGCGAGGTAAGACACGCCGAGCATGAATCCGAACGTGCCGGTAAAGCGGGCGTAAAACGGCGTCCGCGTGTCACCTGCGCCCCGAAGGCTTCCGGAGATGGGAAAGAAGATGCCGAAGAACAGCATCGAGACGCCGAAGACGCGGGTGAACGTGGCGGCGTGGGTGAGCGTCTCGGCGTCGTTCGTGAACACGCGGGCAATCGGCGTTGCACCGACGACCAGAACGACACCGGCAATTCCGAGCGTCAGGACGCTGAGCGCGGTCATTGCGAGCCCCGAAAACCGTGCATCATCCGGTCTGCCGTCACCCAGGGTTTGCCCGACGACGATGCTCGCGGCGACGTTGAACGATCGGTACAGCGGTCCGGCGAGTTGCTGGTAGATTCGGCGGCCGATGTGATAGGCGGCGTTTACCTCCGTACCGAACGTGAGCAACAGCGCATTGAACGGAAAGTTCGCGAGCGACGTGCTCATTCCCTCCGCGAAGTTCGGGAGGCTGACGGCGACCAACTGGCGCGTGATCGTCAGCGATTGCGGCCGGGCGAACGAGAGTTCAGTCCAGGCGCTCGCGATTGCGGCGGTTATCATGATGGCCTCGATCGTTCGACTGACCGCCGTCGCCAGCCCGACGCCGACGATGCCGAGTTCGGGAAAGACGCCGATCCCCAGACCGAGCCCGACCGTCACGACGATGTTGACCCCGTTCGCGACGACGTTGACGGCCATCGGCGTCCGCGTGTCGCCGGTTCCCTGGAACGACCGCGCGCCGACGAGGCCGACGATGCGCATGGGCGCTGCGACGAAGACGAGCGCGAGGTACTGGCCGCCCATTCGGACGACCTCGGGTTCGGCGCCGAGGACGGCGATCAGGGAGTCCGAGATAGCGAGGCCGACGGCGATCATCGGGAGGCCGGCCAGGAGCCCGATGAGGATCGCCTGGGTGATCGCCCGGTCGCGCGTCGTCGTCGCCTCCCTGCCGGTATCCTGACTGGAAAGCGTGATTGCGCCGGTCCCGAGTCCGAGTCCGATTCGAAGCGGAATCTGCGCGTAGAGGTCCGCGAGCCCGATTGCGGCGACAGCGGCCGGCGAGAAGAGTCCGGTGACGACGATGTCGACCGTCCGCATCAGCGTGTTGAACGTCTGCTGGAGCGCGATCGGCCAGGACAGTGAAATCGTCCGTCGCCAGACTGAGAGCACGCGCGATCGGTCGACCATCTGTCTCTACGTTGGCAAGAGGTGGATCCGTCATATCAGGCTGCCGATAGCGGAATCCCGGTGCCGTCTGCGTATCGAACACCGCGTTCGGCGGGACACGAATGCGGATTCAAAATTCAGGAGTCCACGTAGTCGCGCTTGGCCTCGGTGGCGTAGCTATCGGCGAGGCGGACCGGCTCCGGCAGCTTGTAGGAAGACGCGAGCGCGAGCGCGATATCGGCGGCCGTCTCGGGACCGACGCGGTGACCGGGGCTGACGTACAGCGGGTTGATGTACCGGTTCGGCGAGTCGTACTGGCGCGTCTGGACGGCGTAGCCGAGCAGCGTCCCCTCCGGTGCGTCGACCTTCGCGTTCGCCTCGATGCCGACGCGCGTTCCGGTCGACAGGTTCGCCGTCTCCTCGCGAGGCGTGCCGCAGAGGAGACTCTTCGCGACGCCGATGCTCGGCACGTCGCGAACGACGCCGATGTGGGTCGCGATGCCCGCCTGGCGGAAGTGAATGCGGCCGCTTCCATCGAACAAAAAGAGGTCGGGCTCGACCGAGAGTTCGGCGAGCGCCGCGAGGATGGCACCGCCCTCGCGGAAGGACAGCAACCCCGGGATGTAGGGCGTTTCGAGGTCGGTAACGGCGGCGACGCGCTCGATTACTTCGCCGCCGCGCACGGCGACGACGGCGCTCAGTGCTCGGTCCTGGTCGCCCGCCTCGTTCGTGAGGAACGATTGGTCGATGCCGACGACGGTCGGCGGATCGCCATCGGCCGTGGCACTCGCGGCCAGCGGGTTCGTCAGCGGCTCGCGGTCGAACGTGAACTCGTCGACGAAGACGGCGGCGGCGGCGATTTCGCGCTGGAGGGCTTCCATTGCCGCGCGATCGAGTTCGGGATCGGGTGCGAGGTCGGGGCGGGGCGGAGGTGCACACATTGGTCGTGGTAGTGGGTGTTGTGACCGGGAGAAAATAGGCGTTGAGGATGATGGAGCGCGGTGGCGGTTAGCGGTTGGGATGTGGGAAAAACGGATGGCGGTGTGTAGGGGATGATTCTGCGAAGACGTGCCGAAGCGCTGCGTAGCCGATGATACGGTGTGGAAAACTGCGGACGTGAGAAGGACCGTGTGACAAACTCCCCGGGTGCGGGCGTGGAAAGAAGACGGAGAGATCCGTTAGAAGCGCCGACGGCCGCCGGGTCCGCCCGGACCGCCCGGGCCACCCGGTCCGCCGCCGCCGAGTCTGAACTGCCCCGACGTGCGGACGGTTTTGGTCCGTTTGACGTACTCGCCGTAGGCGAGGCCGACGAGGAGACCGACGAGGTGGGCGGCATGGGCGACGTTTCCGCCGCCACCGGTGCCGATGAGGACGACGCTAATGACCGCGGTCCCGGCCGTGAGGAGCCAGATAGGGACCGGGACGAGCCCGTAGAGGTAGACGGTGAGTTTCGGGTTCAGGACGGTGAGCACGCCCATGATCGCGAGGGCTGCGCCGCTGGCACCGAGGACGCCGCCAACGCCCGGGATGACCGGCCCCTGATAGATTTGGATGGCAACCTGGCTGAGTCCGGCCAGGGCACCGCTGACGATGAACAGCGCCGCGAACTTCCGCGACCCGACGTAGCGCTCGACGAGCGGGCCGAAGAAGAATATCACGATGCTGTTGAACACGATGTGTAATATATCACCTGGATTGTGTGAGAATACCGAGGTTACCCAGGTCCAGACGTATTCAGGATGTTGGGGAGTCAGAATGAATAGCGTTCGGTGGAGGGCCCCACCCCCGATAAGAAGCGTGAGCCACTGCGCGAGGAACGTGAGCCATATCAACGCGAGGAACGTATACGTCATGTTCCCGCGGAAGTAGGCAAGCGGCCCGCCCGGTCCGGTATCGATCGGGAGGGCGTCGAGAACGCGCGAACTCGCGCTCTTTGACGTGTTTGTCCCGCCGTTAACGCTCTCGTCGAAGCCGCTGTCGAAGACGCTGTTCGGATCGTTCCAGTTTTGCAGGCCGGAACAATTGTGGTTCTCTGGCAGCCGGTGGTCGGCACAGTAGGTGCCGCCACAGTGCCGACAGTTGTACGGCATGTTTTCGTCTTTCCCACACACGTCGCACGTAGCCATTGGTGGGGGTATGCACGGCGTCGCTAAGGGGTTTGGGGTTCGTGTGACTGACGAAAGCAGTGTTCGAGTTCTGGCCGGACTGTACATTTTTAGCGACGCGAGCCCCATACTGAGACGTGCAAGAGTTCGAGCGCAAGCAACTGCTCGAGCGCGTCGAGCGCGAGGGCGCGACCGTCGGCGCGGACATTCCGGAGACGATCACGGTCCAGGGCGAGGAGATCGACCTCCGAACGTTCGTCTTCGAGATCAAACGCCGCGAGACCGTGCCAGCCGGCGAGCGCGACCGCGTCGAGCAGGCGAAACGCAACCTCCGACGGGAACGCGTCGAGCGCATCGAGGCGATCGAGGAGGGCGACATCACCCGCGAGGAGGGCGAGGAACTGGCACAGAGCATCATCGGTATCGACCGGGGTCTGAACGCCCTCGAGAACCTCGGCCCGACGGATCTCGAGCGCGAGCAGCAAGCCAAGCAGGCCGCCGACACGAAACGCTGGATGTCGTTCCTGAAACAGGCGCTCGGCCGCGAGGACGACGCGAGTTCACGGAGGGGGCGCTGATCGCGATGGCGACCAACGCCGAAATCGCCGGCCGCTTCGAGGAGTTCGCCGACCTGCTCGAGGCCGACGACGTGGAGTACAAACCGCGCGCGTACCGCCGCGCGGCTGAAAACGTCCGTGCGCACCCGTCACCGATCGCCGACTACGTCGAGGCGGGCGACCGCGACGCCATCGAAGACATCGACGGCGTCGGCGATGCGATCGCCACCAAAATCGTCGAGTACGTCGAAACGGGTTCGATCGATGAACTCGAGGAACTGCAGACTGAACTCCCGATCGACATCGCCGACATCACCCGGATCGAGGGCGTCGGCCCGAAGACGGCCGGGAAGCTGTACCACGAGTTGGGTATCGAAACCCTGGACGATCTCGAGGCGGCCGCCGAAGCGAACGAGATACAGGCGGTCTCGGGTTTCGGCCCGAAAACCGAGCAGAACATCCGCGACAACATCGAGTTCGCCCGCGAGGTCGGGACGCGCCAGTTGCTCGGCGAGGCGCGCCCGCTCGCCGACGACGTGCTCGCGTTTCTCGAGGGGATCGAGGAAGTCGAACGCTGCGAGGTCGCCGGCTCGATCCGGCGGTGGCGCGAGACGATCGGCGACGTCGACGTCCTCGTCGGAACGAACGACAACGAGGCCGTCATCGAGCAGTTCGTCGAGTGGGGGTCCGTCGACAGCGAGATCGAGTCGGGGCCGGCGAAGGCGAGCGTCCGCGTCGGCGAGATTCGCGTGGATCTTCGCGTCGTCGTCCCCGACGAGTTCGGCGCGGCGCTGCAGTACTTTACGGGGAACAAGGACCACAACGTCAGCCTGCGAAATTACGCGATCGATCGAGGGCTGAAGGTAAACGAGTACGGCGTGTTCGACGTTAGCGAAGTCGACGCCGGCCCTGACGGTAGCGCGGAGTCGGGCTCGGCGACGGGCGGCAGTCAACGCATCGGCGATCGACTCGCGGGCGAGACGGAGGAGGGAATGTACGAGGCGCTCGGGTTGTCCTGGATGCCGCCCGAGTTGCGGACGGATCGGGGCGAGATCGCGGCGGCCGAATCCGGAACGCTCCCTGACCTGCTTACCCGCGAGGACATCCGCGGCGACTTCCACAGCCACACGGAGTGGTCGGACGGCAACAACACCATCGAGGAGATGGTCGGGGCCGCCGACGGGCGCGGTTACGATTACTTCGGACTCGCCGACCACGCCGAGGGACCGGGTATCGTCGGCGGAATGGGACTGTCGGACACCGAAATCCTAGAGCAGGTCGAGCAGATTCGCGAAGTCGACGCCGCGAGCGATATCGACGTCTTCGCCGGCATCGAGGCGAACGTCGACGCCGACGGCGAGATCGGCCTCTCCGAGGCGGCCATCGACGCCCTCGACGTGATCGTCGCTTCGACGCACAGCGCCCTCGACCAGGACACCGAGCGGGCGACGAACCGGCTCGTTCGCGCGGTCGAAAACCCCGCGGTCGACGTACTGGGCCATCCGAGCGGCCGACTGCTGAACGAACGCTCCGGACTCGACTTCGACGCGACCGCCCTCGCCGAGGCGGCCGCCGCACACGACACCGCACTCGAGGTAAACAGCAACCCGCGACGCCTGGACCTGTGGGGTAGCACCGTCCAGGCCGCCATCGACGCGGGCGCGAAGATCGCCATCAACACGGACGCCCACCAGCCGTCGACGCTCGAGTTCATGCGCTGGGGCGTTCACACGGCCCGCCGCGGGTGGGCCGAGCCGGGAGACGTGATCAACACCTGGGAACCCGAGGAGGTACGCGAGTTCTTACACTGATCGGCTGTGCCCGTTTTCGAACGGTCCATGCAATTTCTCCTCGACACCATGTGCGGCGGCCTCGTCTCGTACCTCCGAATGTGCAACTACGACACCGTCTACGCCGGCGACCGGAATCTGGAGGCGGACGACGACGTGATCGCCGCCGCTCGCGCCGACAACCGAACGATCGTGACGCGCGATAGTGAACTCGCGAACCGTGCCGCGGACGCGATTCTCCTGACGGCACACGAGGTCGACGAGCAACTCGCGCAACTGCACGAGGCCGGCGTTGAACTCGAACTCCCGCCGGAGCCGGCCGTTTGCGGGCGGTGTAACGGACGGCTCGAACGGGTCGATCCGTCAGAATCGACGCCGGGGTACGCGCCAGAACCCGGCGCGTTCGAGAGCGAAACGCCGGCCGCCGGTCGGGACGACGGATCGTCGCGGTCGTCGACGGGGCCCACCCCGGTCTGGCGCTGTCAGTCGTGCGGGCAGTACTTCTGGCGCGGCAGTCACTGGGACCAGGTTAGCGAGACGCTACCCGGTTGTTGACCGATGCTTTGGATTACAGCGCAGGGGAGCAGAGGGAGCGGAGGGGACGATGCTATGACGCGATAAGAAACGATCTATCATCAGTAAACGGCCGCATCGTCGAACCGGCCGTCGTATGCGATGTGGTCCGGGTGCGTCGGCTCCGTGCCGGAGAGAAACAGGCGGTCGGCCTTCTCCCAGGTGTTCTCATAGCCCAGATGGAGCAACTCGTTCGCCGTCGTTCGCCACCGTCGCAGGCCGTTTTTATAGACGACGCGCCGCGAGACACCGTCGTCGAATGCATCGAGGAGGTCCTGTTCCGTTTCGATCGCCCGCTCGAAGACGGTGTAGGCGCTCCCGATCGAACGCGGGAGATGGGCGTAGGACGACGTAAACGGCGGATACTCGAGTTCAGTTGCGAGTTCCCGAGCTTGCCGGTTGTGGTGGGGCAGATGTTTCGGGTTGAAAATCTCGATCGAGTCAATCGTCCCCTCGTATCGGTACAGATCGGCGGCTGTGAGACTGACGGTGGCGAACTCGGGATGCGGAACGAGGACCGTTGCGTCCTGGCGGTCGAACTCGGCCATCGCCGCTTCGAGCGAGATGAAATCGGGAACTGGCTCCTCGAGACCCAGCGCGAGGACGTGTTTCCGGTCCGTCCAGGTGCCGGTAAACACCTCGCGGGCGGGGATTACCAACAGCTCTTCGGTCGAATACCGGGCTGCAATCTCGCGAATCTCCGGTAGCCGCCGGAAATGCGGTGCATAGACTATCGCGTCGAGCCCTGCCTCGGTCGCCCGTTCGATTACAGCCTCGTTGAGGACCTTCGTGTGACAGTCGACTCGAGACGCCACTCCGTCGCTCACGTCACTCACGTGCCCTCGTTTCGGGACCGAAAAGTTATGAATTCTGATTCTGAACTCGATTAACTGTTAGATCTGGGCCGGAGTAGTGTATGGCCGTCACTATCAGACCCGGCGTTTTACGATGACTTCTTGTCATTTTTACGTCTGTCGCTACCGATTCTATGGTCACGATTACCATCTCACTCCGTGGAGGTGCCATTTCTACGTCTGTTTGCGGTCACACATACTGCGAAAAGACCATTAGGACGGCCTCTCGAGTTCACCGTGAAGACGAATGGCATGGGAATGTGGAATCGATGGCTGTGGCGAGGTCTTCGCGGATGTCGAATCGGCCGTCGTCCATCAGGCGACCGAACACGACCAGTGTGAGTGCAAAGTCTGTGGGACGGTCGTTCCGGACGGCTACCTCGCGATTCGGCACGCCTTTACGGAACATAGTCGTGCGGAGTTCGTCCGTGCGTACGGCGCGAGTTCAGCCGAGGTTCGCGAGCGCGAGGAACTGCTTTCGGCGATTGAGGATGCGGCGGACACCGAAGCGATTGCAACTGAGTTAGATCGGTAGCGAGTTAGCGCGACAGCGCCGGTCGAGAGAAAAGCGGTGCTGGTAATTGTTCTCAATTCGAGACGAGATGCGTCAGACAGTGGTCGTCTTAGCGCTCGTCGCTGTCCAGCACGCGAATCTGGTCGCCGCGGACCGTCACCGGAATCGGAACCGTCGCCTCGTAGAGTTCGACCGTCACCTGATCTTTGCCCTCATCGATGCGCTGGACCTGGGCCTTCTCGCCCTTGAACGGGCCGGCGATGAGTTCGACGATGTCGCCCTCGGCGATCCCTTCGACGTCCGGCTTCGGCGAGAGGAAGTGCTCGACTTCGGAGATATCCGACTCACCCGGGACGATGTTGCGGGCGTGGGGAATGTCCTCGAGGACGCGGTTCAGGGCGGCGTCACCGTCAGCCTCGACCATCACGTAGGAGGTGAGCGAGTCCGGCGCGAGTGCGGCGTGAATCTCGGGTTCCTCGCGGTTGATGATCATGTCCGCGACGGTGCGCTCCTGACTTGCCGTCGTTTTGACAGCGAAGATGCCCATCAGAGACCACCGCCCGGCAACAGGAGCATGATCCCTCCAATGATGAATCCGAGCAATCCGACCAGGAGGATTCCTGCACCGGCGATTTTCGATACCTGGAAGAACTCCTGACTGGTGGGTGTCGTCGCCATTTTCAACACCCGAACGTACGAGGTGAGGTCGTAGGGAACGTCCATATTTGTCTATTCACAGCGCGGGGTCTTTTATTTGTCTTTCGTGTCCCACGTTGCACTCGACGGCCTGTCGTCCAAACCGTTCGGCAACGAAGCCTGACACATGGCAGAAGACGATACCGACCGCGCGGACGAGTACGAAGCCGAACGCGAGGCAGAGATCGAAGACGAACTCGAACGGATCGACCGCGACCGCGACGAAGCCGACGAAGGGAGCACCGAAGTCGGCTCACAGAGCGCCCCACGGCGTGACGACCGCGGCGGGACTGCCGACGATGAACTCGAAGAAACGAGCGAGGAAGAAGAGGACGAGGACGACCAAGCGGAGACAACCGGCTAACACACGGTACTCATTCGATCGCCGGTATCACTTCGTTCTCGTAGAACTCGACGAACTCGGCCTGGTTCGGCCCGATCTGGTGGATCGTGACGTGGTCGAAGCCGGCGTCGATGTACTCCTGGATCGCCGAGATGTGCGCTTCGGGATCCGGCCCGCAGACGACCAGCTCCGCGATTTCGTCCTCCGTAACCGTTTCAGTCGCCTGTTCGAAGTGAGCGGGCGTCGCGAGTTCCCACATGAGTTTCCCCGGCAGTGCCGCTTGCGGCCAGATCTCGTGAGCCGTCTCGATCGCCTCCTGTTTGTCTTTGGCGTAGCAGACGTCGAGTTCAGCGTATCGGGGTGCGTCTGCGGTGCTGTCCGTCTCGAAGGAGTCGACGAGGGTGTCGTCGGGACGGACGGCGACGAGGCCGTCGCCGATGTCGCCGGCGGCTCGCGCGGTTTTCGGGCCGTCGGCGGCGACGTGGATCGGCGGGAGGTCATCCGGGAGCGTGTAGATGCGAGCGTTCTCGACGGTGTAGTAGTCGCCGTGATAGCTCGTGGTGGTCCCGTCCCAGAGGGAACGGATGACGTCGACGGCCTCGCGGAGCATCTCGAGTCGGACCTCGTGTTCCGGCCACCGGTCGCCGAGGATGTGTTCGCTCAGTTGCTCGCCGGTGCCGACGCCGAGGAAGAACCGGCCGGGGAGCTGGACGCCGGCCGTTGCGGCCGCCTGGGCGATGATCGCCGGATGGTAGCGGATAATCGGGCACGTGATCGCGGTGCCGAGTCGGAGGTCGGTCGTCGCCTGTGCGATCGCGCCGATCACGTTCCAGGCGAACGGGCTCTCGCCCTGCGTCGAGGTCCACGGATGGAAGTGATCCGAGATCATCGCGAACTCGAAGGCGGACTGTTCGGCCAGGGTAGCGTAGTCGACGAGTTCGCTCGGGCCGTGTTCCTCGCAGATGAGTTTGTAGCCGATGTCGGTCATGGGTCTGGTGATCGGTCACTCCATATCCGACGCCGACAATTGCGCGCTTGCAACTGCCGCGTCTCGGCGAGCGGCTGCTCAGGGCGGTTCGGGCGGCGTTTGGGTCCGAGCCTCTTGTTCGGGTCGCTCTTCGAGTGTGAGCTCGACCGTCTGGTGGTCTCCGTCGCGGATGATCTCGATTTCGATCGTGTCTCCGGGAGAGGTATCGAGCGCCAGGACGGTCGAAAGGCGGTCCTCGTTCGGGATCGGTTCGCCTTCGATGGCGACGATTACGTCGCCGCCGGCGGGGACGGCCGTTCCGTCGACGGTCGTCTCCCCGGAGACCGGTTCGAGAACACCGTCGGCGGGAGAATCGGGGACGGTTTCCGCGACGAGTACGCCGCGCGGCTCGTCGAGGTCGTTCGCCTCGGCGATCTGTGGCCCGACCGGGAGGACGCCGACGCCCATGTAGGCGTGTTCGTACGTTCCGGTGTCGATCAGTTGCGGGACGACTCGTTCCGCGAGGAGGGCGGAGATGGCAAAGCCGATCGTCTGGCTGGCACCGGCGAAGACGATGCCGAGCACGTCGCCGTCGAGGGTGACGAGCGGGCCGCCGCTGTTGCCGGGGTTGACTGGCGCATCGGTCTGGATCGCGGCGGGGATGGCGAAGCCGGTCGGGCTCGGAAGCGAGCGGTCGATCCCGCTGACGATTCCCTGTGAGGCGGAGGCGTCGAATCCGAGCGGGTTGCCGAGGGCGAGCACCTCCTGGCCGATCACGGGATCGTCGTCGGCAAACGAGAGTCCGTTGACGATGTCGGGGAAGTCATCGACCTCGATAACGGCAATGTCGCTGTGCGGATCGGCGCCGACGACCGAGCCGGTTCGCCATTGCTCGTCGCGAAACTGGAGTTCAACGTCGCTCGCCTCGCCGACGACGTGGGCGTTGGTGATGACGTGGTCGTCGACGACGAATCCGGACCCGAGCCCGCCCTGCTGGTTTTCGGTCTCGGTGCCGTCACCGGTACCACCAACAACGACGAGAACGACATCGTCGATGCTCTCGTCGTAGATTTCGGTGTACGGGCTTTCGGATTCGGTTCCGGAGTTGGATGCAGTCTCGGACCCGGATTCGTTCTCGGAGTCCTGTGCCAGTACAGTCGTGGTCCCGCCGCCGATCAGGGCAACTGTGCCGACCAGGCCAGCCTGTGTTCGAAGGAACTGCCGTCGCGGAAGCGCTCGCTCTCGTTGTCGTTGCATCGTCGTGGGGGTCCCACCCCGACGAACGCTATAAAACACGCCCCAGCACGGGCGCGGAAATGGAGATCAGACGGTGGCGTGCGTCTCATACGGACTCCTATCAGTCAGTGCCGGCGCACCCCTGACCCGTCCGCGGTTGCGCCGGGAAATCGCTACACCAGACCGTCTCAGGCCTCGTCGAAGAGTTCGTCGCCGTCGATCATGTGCTCCTCGACGGCGTCCATATCGAGCGTCACGCCGAGCCCCGGTTTCTCGGGGATTTCGATGTAGCCGTCCTCGATGACGTCTTCTTCGACCAGGTCCGCCCACCAGTCGAGTTCGTAGGAGTGGTACTCGACGGCGAGCGAGTTCGGAATCGCCGCGCCGACGTGGGCGCTCGCCATCGTCGCGACGGGTGAGGAAACGTTGTGCATCGCAACGGGCACGTAATAGAGGTCGGCGAGGTCGGCGATCTTCTGCGTTTCACGCATGCCGCCGACCTTGGGCATGTCGGGGGCGATGATGTCGACGGCCTGCTCTTCGAGCAGGCGGCGCTGGCCGTGTTTGCGGTAGACGTTTTCGCCGACGGTGATCGGCGTCGTGGTCCCCTGCGTGACCTCCCGCTGGACGTCGTGGTTCTCCGGCGGGACGGGGTCTTCGAGCCACCAGACGTCGTACGCTTCGAGGCGTTCCGCGAGACGCTTGGCGGAGCCGCCGGAGAACGTCCAGTGGCAGTCGAAAGCCACGTCGGCGCGGTCGCCGACGCGTTCGGTGACGGCTTCGACGATCGAGGCCTTGTGTTCGATCTCGGGTTCGCGAAGGTGGCGGTTCGCGCGGTCCTTTTCGTGGCCCGAGGGGACGTCGAGGTCGAACTTCAGGGCGTCGTAGCCGAGCTCTTCGACGACGCGCTCGGCTTCGTCGGCGCAGGCGTCGGGGTCGGCCTCTTCCTCGGTGTGACAATCGCAGTAGACGCGGACCTCGTCGCGGTACTTGCCGCCGAGCAGCTGGTAGGCCGGCACGTCGAGGATTTTCCCCGCGAGGTCGTGGAGCGCGACCTCGATTCCCGCGATTGCGGTCACGGTGACGCCGCCGATCGAGCCCTCGCCGGACATCTTCTGGACGAGGTGTTCCGTGAGTCGATCGATATCGAGCGGGTTCTCGCCCTGCAGGAACGGCGTCATGCGCTGGATCAGCTCCGGAACGCCCGCGCCCCAGTACGCCTCACCGGTACCGACGGTCCCCGCGTCCGTGTAGATTCGCACGAGCGTCCACGGGAAGTTGCCGTCGATCATCGTCGTCTGGATGTCCGTGATCTCGACATCGCGGCCGCCCCCGCGTTCTCGTGTAACGCCCATCGTCTCCGCCGAGAGTTCGCGCATCGTGTACTCGGCGTTCGGGTCGTGAAGCTGCGAGTAATCGATTCCCATAGAAACCTCACTTACACCTATGGTAGTAATTGTTTTGAATCCGTGGTGAGTTCACGAGTCTCACTCAGAAGCCGCCCGCCGGCGCGTCGAACTCGACCGCAGTTTTGACGACATCGTCGCCGTCCTTGAATGCTTCCGTGTACTCGTCGAGATCGTAGACGCCCGTCACGAGTTCGTCGGTGAACCACTCGGGGAGTTGCGAGAGCGTGTCGATGGCGGCCTCGAAGTGGCCGCGGTGGGAGTTGACGGTGCCGAGCAGCGCCTTGTTGTGCAAGACGAGTTCGCGGTGGAGGCGGCCGCCGTCGACCTCGAACTCCCAGGGTTCGGGGACGCCGAGCAGGACGCCGACGCCGTTGGGTGCGAGCGCGTCGACCGTCTCGAAGGCGTGTTTGGCGTGGCCGGTCGCCTCGTAGACCAGATCGACGGCTTCGTGGGCGTCCGGAATTTCCGAAACCGACGTCTCGCGGGAGTCGACGTAGGTCGCGCCGAGATCCTCGACGAGTTCGACGGTCGGATGCGAGCGATCCCGCCGACCGAGACAGTAGGTGCGGTCGATGTCGAGGACCGATTCGAACATCGCGAGCGTGAGCAGCCCGAGCGGACCGTTACCGAGGACGAGCGCTGTCTCGGGGGTCCAGTCGAACGCAGAGCGCGTCGCGACGGCGTGCTCGATGGCCTTTTCGGAGATACTGATCGGTTCCACGAGAAAGCCGAGTTCGGCGAGTTCGGGCGGGATCGACACGAGATACTCGGCGGGGCTGGTGACGTACTCCGCCATGAATCCGTGGGCACCCACGATCCCGCGCTCGAGGTACTCGCCCTCGGGTGCCATATCCGGCTCGCCCCGCTCGAAGAACTCGTTGGAGCGACCCGGCGGGCGACGGACGGTCGGCACGACGAACTCGCCGGCTTCGAGTTCGGTGCCGTTTGGCTCTTCGACGACGCCGACGGCCTCGTGGCCGAGGACGAGTCGGTCCGCACCCGCGGGCAGGTTTCCGTGGTGGCCCGCGATTACCTCGTGGTCGGTCCCGTCGATCCCGACGCGAAGCGTGCGCACGAGCGCTTCACCCGGTTCGGGTTCGGGACGGGGCCGCTCGACGAGCGCGGGTTCCCCGGCACCCGGTTCGACAGCGATCGCTTTCATACCCGGATCTGGGAACCGACGAAATAAAAATTTACCTCTCCAGTAGTAAATATCTGAACGCGGGTCGACCGTCAGCAGTACCTATAATAGTTATTACAGTAGCGGGCGACCGATTCAGCGTCAATCACTTACTAGATACGGCGAGTGACGGGCTGTGAGGCGTTCGTTCGGCCGAGCGCGATCGGAGTCCGGCGACTGGCCACACTATCTTCGGCGACACATTCTGTATATCGTGACTCTCCGGATTGGTAACCGGTGTTCGATGCGGATCGGTGCGTTCGGAATGTGGTTGTTTTCCGTTATATATCGGCACTAGCTGCCGGACAGCAGTTATTTTTGAATGGTTGTCCCGGACCATCAGTAACGAATTGGGAGAACGGTTGAGATAACGACGATCCAGGGGGAGGTTGCTATTCGACGGGTTATCATCGACTCCGAGCGCGAACGAGAGGCGAAACGGGTATCTCGGAAGGGGAAAACGAGTTCAGAACGGCGGGGAGGCCTCGACCGTCAGTTGTCGCGGGCGTCCTCGACGGCGGCGACGAACGATTCGGCGGTCGCTCGGACCCCGTCCATATCGCCGCGGTCGATGGCTTCCTTGTCGAGGATCGCGCCGCCCGCGCCGACCGCAACCGCACCGGCGTCGAAGAACGCGTCGACGTTGTCCGCCGAGACGCCGCCGGTCGGAATGATGTCGACATCGCCGAGCGGGCCGCTGAGCGCGCTGATGTGTCCGGGACCGACCGTCGAGGCGGGGAACATCTTGAGCACGTCCGCGCCGGCCTCCATCGCGGTGACGGCTTCGGTGGGCGTCATGACGCCCGGTGCCGCGAGGACGCCGTGGCGGTTGCAGGTGCGAACGACCTCGGGACTGGTGGAGGGCGAGACGACGAACGTCGCGCCGGCGTCGATCACGGACTGGGCCGTCGCGGCGTCGAGTACGGTTCCGGCACCGATTATCGCGTCGGTGTCCGCGAGTTCGCGGTCGACGGCGGCGATCATCTCGGCGGCGCGGGTGCCGTCGGCCGTGATTTCGAGGGCCTCGACGCCGGCCTCGTAGAGCGCGCGCGAGACGGGAACGACTTGCTCCTCGTCGACGCCGCGAACGACGGCGATGACGCCGCTTTCGACGATTCGGTCCGTGATGGTTCGCGTGTCGGTCATCGGTTTCCTCCACGTGTGCGTGACGGATAGTTCCCACCGCATGGGTCGGCGTGGTTCGAAGGCATCGTGTCCGCGTTCTCCCGGGAACGCAAAGAAATTTACTCACAGCTGACTCTATCGGTGGAAGCGACGGTGGCTATTCTCCAGTGGCTTCCGCGTCGGCGAGCGGCCGAAGCGTCACCGAGTCCGCCTCGAAGTCTTCGAGGAACGCGCCGGTGCCGCCGACGACGTACTGCGCGCCGTCGACGTCGATCGTGAACGAGTTCTCGATCGGCAGCGATGAAGTTACCGGGCGAACGAGGCTCTGTCGAACGTCGACGATCGCTCCCGAGAGGGTCGACGGGAGCGCGTCGTCCTCGTCGGCGACCGGTGCGCCCGTCACCGTCGCTTCGAGGTTCGTCTCCGTCGCCCGATGCAGCGCGATCTGGAAGACCGCGTTCCGGAACCCGTCGTAGGTCTGCGGGAGGTCCTGTGGCGTCGTCACGTACCGTTCCTCGGCGGTCGGCCAGTAGTTCGCCAGGAACGACCCCGCGAGCACCGGGACGAGCTGGTCCTGCGAGAGCGTGATGGCGCGCGTATCGCTCGTCGAACTCGTAAGCAGTTGGCTCGGCGCGAGCAGCCCGTGCTGTCGGTCGACCGTGAGCATCGTCGGGACGAGCGCGTCCCACGTCCGAACCGTACTCGCAGCGTCCGCGAGGGAGGCGATGTCCTGCTCGTCGTCGCCGGTCGCACCGAGCAGGAGGAGGACGAGAACGCCGCGGTCGACGGTTTCTTCGAGCGTCGAGCGGATCTGGGGGAGCACGTCGATCGGGAGCGAGAGCGTCACTTCGGTTTCGGCGCGTGCGAGCAGTTCTTCGAGTCGCTTGATGACCGTCTGGCGCGACTTGACGACCTCGAACTGTTCGCCGGACCGCTCGGTCGCGGTGTAGCGTTCGCGCAATTCGGGTTCGATCTCCTCGACGCTTTTCGTGAGCCGATCGACGACCGTCTCGGGATCGACGGGCCGGATCACGGTCGGGACAGCGTGATCGTCGACCTCGACGAAACCGCGATCCTCGAGTTCTTCGCTGATGCTGTAGACGTAACGTTTCGAGACGTCGGCGGCGTCGGCGATCGTACTCGCTTTCGACGCGCCGCGGTCGAGAATCGCGAGGTACGTGTCGATCTCCTTCCCGGAGAGACCGAACCGATCGAGGCGGTCTGCGATACCGTCGGTATCCATGAATATTCAGTACGTCGCGGATTGCGGTGGGGCGGCAAAAAGATTCGCGGTCACGCCGTCGTCGCGAGCGCCGCGACACGCTCGCCGCGTCGACCGAACTCGCGGTCTGGAACGAGTTCATCGTCGCCCGGACGCTGCTTCGTCCCGAGAACTACACCCCCTCGGTTGAACTCTACGCGCTCGCGACGGCCGGCCAGTACGATACGCCGCGGACGCAGTTCTCGGCGTTTGCAATGTCGTTTGCGATGTCGGTAGCGTTGATCTACTTCTTCGCCCAGAGTTACGTCGAGAGCGGGCTCTCGTCCGGCGGCATGGAAGGATAATCTCGTTCTCGCCGTTCCCGGTGTTTCCGTTCGAAGTGCAAATCAAGGACGGGAGGCCTCAGTAGCGGTGTCCGACGAGCAACCCGGCTTCGAATGCTGCTTGTCGAGCCGATCCGTTGAACTCGCAAGGAGAGTCCGCGTTAGTGATCGCTGGTCGCCGATCGCCGGTCGCTGTGACGATCAGGCCAGCGGGAGGACCGACGCGACGGAGACGATCATGACGAACGCCGTCACCGAAACGATGGTCGTCAGCGCCGTCCAGATTTTGAGCGTCTCGGTCTGCGTGAGGCCGCCGATTTCTTTGACCAGCCAGAATCCGCTGTCATTGAACCACGAGCAGATGTTTCCGCCGGCGCCGATGATGAGCGCCAGGTAGACCGGATGGACTGCCAGCTCTGGAACCTGCGGTGCCATGATGCCCGCAGTCGTAATCATCGCGACGGTCGCCGATCCCTGCGCGATGCGAATAGCGGCGGCGATGACCCACGCCGAGACGAGCACCATGACGCCGTTTCCGCCGCCGACGGAGACGAGGTCAGTGATGTAGTCGCCGATGCCGGATGTCGCGAGGAGGCCGCCGAACGCGCCGCCGGCGGAGGTGATGGCGGCGATGTGTGCGCCGCTTTTGAGCGCCTCGACGAGTTCGTCGGTCCAGATATCGCGGTCGAGTTGGCGAACGCGCAGGTACGTAAGCGCTGCTGCGAGGGCGGCCGCGGTGAGTGCGAAGTTCGGGTCGCCGAGGAAGGCCGTTGCCGGTTGCACCGCCTCCAGCGGGCCTTCGAACGCGGCAAAGTTGAGCGTGCCCAGCGGTCCCAGGGGGACGCTAACGCCCGTCGAAGCCATCTCGAAAAGGTAATTGGCGGTCGTACTGAGTGCGACGAGGACGACGGCGAGCAGGATCGGGAGCGTTGCCTCGAACAGTCCCGGCAGTTCGCTATCGGGGAGTTCCGCCAGTTCCTCGACTTCGCGGGCGTTCGACCCCATCGTCTCGCGGAGCGGGATGTCGTCGAGGCGGTCGTTGATCCACCGACCGTAGAGGATGCCGGCGACGACGGTCGTCGGAATGGCGACCAGAACGCCGGCGATCATCGTGGTGCCGAGATCGACGCCGAGTTCGAGCGCGATCGCGAGCGGGCCGGGCGTCGGCGGGACGAACACGTGCGTCGTCGACGCGCCCGCGCCGACGACACAGAGGAAGAGCGCGTAGTCGCGGCCGGTGCGGGCTCGCATGGAGCGAGCGAGCGGTGCCATCAGGTAGAAGACGTTGTCGAAAAACACCGGAATCGAAAGCGCGCTGCTGCTCCCCCAGAGCGCGAGGTAGGATCGTTCTTCGCCGGTCACCGACTGGAACGACCGAACGATGCGCTCTGCAGCGCCGCTTTCCATCATTCCCTTGCCGATGAGTGCGGCCATCAGGATGGGGATCCCGACCCCGGTCATCGTCTCGCCGAACCCGGAAGCGATTTCGGCGGGAACTTCACCGAGTGGCACCGCCGCCGTTGCAGCACCGACGATCAGCGATGCGATAACGAGTCCGAGAAACGCCGGTAGTTTCAGCCAGACGAGTAGTGCGATGACTGCGATCAATCCGATCGCAAAGACGATCAGGGGGTTACCGATTGCCATGGCTGATTCGCACACGCTGACCCGTATTATATTTCACCATATAGAACGAGTACCAAAAGCACCCAATCATCCATGATTGTTATTTATTAATGGACGAGTAAAGAATAGCTATCGAGATTCGAGGAAAGGATTTAACAATTCTTATCAGATATGTGTGTGCGTACACTCGGTTCGAGCACTCCTTGAAATTGTTATATATTCGGGGTCTACGCGGCAAATCGCTGACTGGACGGTCCGCCACCGGACCGCAATACTCAGTGGGCGAACATATCTTCGAACGGTCGCACTCGAGAACGAAGCGTCGTATCGCGGGACATCTCTGCAGTCGGTACAGACGAAATGCGGAGTCTGTGCAGTCAGCCCACGGGATCGTCGATCAGCATCAGCAGTTCGCGAACCGACGGCCGATCGAACGAGTTCGTCCCCTGGTAGCTGGTCGTGACCGTCGGCTCGCCGTTCCGGAACTCGAGGACGATCGTCATCGGCGCTCGACCGATCGCTTGGGCCATCCGCCCGAGCTTTCCGTATCTGGTTTGCTGTGCAAAGGCCGCCGCGAGCGCCGTCTCGCTGTCCGCCAGGACCGGAAACGGCGGATCGACGAGTCGCCGCCAAGAGCGCACCTTCGGATACGAGCCCGGCACGACTACTGCCACGGCGACGTCCCGCCGTCGAAAGCGATCGTACGAGTCAGCGACCTCGCGAGCCTGCTGTCGACACGCGCCGCTCTGATTGCTCTGCATCAGCAGCAAGACGACAGCCGACGAGTTCGATCCGAGTGCGGCGACCGAGACCGGATCGGGCCCCGCTCCCACGTTTGGGAACTCGAGCGAGGCGATCTCGGGGTCCATACGCAGCGTACGAGATGGAGACCGAAAGCGGTGGTCCCGGCAGTTGTCGGCGCGGTCGCGGTCGTAACCGATATTGAGACGCGTGGTCTCCGTCGCGGTAACCGCGGCGGTCGGACCCGCGGCTTGAACTGGCTTCGGAGCACCCGGTGCTCGACTGCCGTATCCCGAGCACCTCACATTACAGCCCCACATTACAGCCTGAGACGTCAAGGCTCCAGTTCCGCAGTGATCTCCGCCGGGGTCGCATCGAACCCGCCAGCCTGCGCCAGGGTAGCCGAGCCGCCACCGCCACCGCCGAACGCGTCGGTTACCTCCGCGACCACCGCCTCGGCGGAGCGCGACGACGTAGCGTCGGTAGCGACGACGGCGTAGGCGGTGTCGGTGCCGCCGACGATCACGACGACATCCGCAACCTCGCCCGCCGCTTCGCGCGCGAGTTCTCCCGCGTCGTTCGTGTCCATCTCCATCTCCGCGACCGTCGTCGTCACCCACTCGAGTTCATCCCGCTCGAACGGCTCGCTCCCCTCCAGTTTCGTCTCCACGAGTTCGCGCTCGAGCGACCGCGCTCGCTCGGTAGCCGCTTCGCGCTCGTCCCGAAGCCGCGCCAATTCGTCGCCGACATCCGACAGCGGCACGCCGAGCGTTCGGCGAGCGGTCAGTGCCGCCGCCTTCTCCACGCGGCGACGGTCGATCGCGTCCGGGCCGACGCTGAACTCGATCCGGGTGAGGCCCTCGCCCGGGTTCGAGCGGTCGAGGACGGTAACGGGGCCGATCTCTCGCGTGTTCCGGACGTGTGTACCGCCGCAGGCGGCGACGTCCCACGGTTCGGCCGAGCCGTCGGTGCTCGTGGTTACGGTGGGGCCGCCGGACGGGGCTCGTGCTCGCGTCCCGCTCCCGCCCCCGTTCTCGTCCGCGCCGCCGATCGTGACGATGCGAACGCGGCCCTGCTGGAACGCGCCGTCTTCGGTCGCCTCGTTGAACGCGATGCGGTCCCGTTCGCGCGCATTCGCGACCGGCGCGTCTTCCCAGGAAACGGGACGTGACTCCCAGACGGCACGGTTGACGAGCGACTCGAGTTCGAGGAGCGTTTCGTCGTCGATTTCGGAACTCGTCTCGAGGTCGACGCGGATCTTCTCCTCGCCGATGTCGAAGCCGCCGTAGCCGAGGTCTTCGAGAACGCGGCGGCCGGCGCCGTAGAGTGCGTGGCTGGCGGTGTGTGCGCGCATACAGTACATGCGGAAGGTCCAGTCGATCGAACAGAGGACGCGCTGGCCGGAACGAAACGACGGGTCGTCGGCCAGCACGTGGATGTGCTCGCCGTCCTCGAGTCGGACATCGTCGACCGCGATGCCGCCGATCGTGCCGCGGTCGGCCGGTTGGCCGCCGCTTTCGCCGTAGAAGTAGCTCGTATCGAGCCGGACTCGTCGGCCGTCGATCGCCGTCACTTCGGTCTCGAACCGCGTGGCGTACGGCTCCGCTGCCGCCCGTTGCCCACTCATCGGTCTCACTCCGTTGCCCGGTACCAAAAAGCTGCTCGCCGATCTGCGGTCGGTCGTTGTTCGATTGATTTCGTCGTTCGGTCGTTGATCGATCGATTTCGATCCGTTACTCGGAAAGTGTCACACCGAGTCGATCCTCGAGCGCCTCGATCAGGCCGCCGCCGATACCGGCCTGCGTCGCCCGACCCTGCTCGACAGCGAGCAGGTCCTTCTCGGGAACGTCGAGTTCGTCCGCGAGTTCGGATCGCTGGAGGCCGGCATCGCGGCGGGAATCGACGAGCGTCTCGCCGTAATCCGAGACGAGGTATGGAAGCGGGTCGTCGTCGTAGTTGGTGCCGTCTTGCTCCCAGTGCTCTGAGTCGTCGTCCCAAACGGGATTTGCTTTGGCGACGTTCTGGGCGGCTTTTTGTTTGCGGCTGGGTTCGTCATGGGAGTCGTCGGAGTCGCGGGTTGAACGCTGCTGGCGCTGTGTTTGTTGGGCGTCGTCGTGCGGTGCGCAGTCCGGACAGACTTCGAGTTCAGCGCCGGCGACCGATGCACGTCGGAGCGAATCGCTTTCGGCCCCGCAGAGTTCGCAGTTCGTCCCGCCACCGCTGCCGGACGAGCCGGTCGAGTACTTAGCCATGGTATTCTTTGGCAACTGTGCCATTTGAAATCTCCGTTCCGGTCGGTCCCATGTGACCTCGCCGCAGACGCAAGCACAAAGGAAAGGGCTTTTATAACCACACTGGATACGATTGAGTGCAGACAAAGAGAACGCAAGTGCGAGCGTGGGTAGCCAAGCCAGGCCAACGGCGCAGCGTTGAGGGCGCTGTCCCGTAGGGGTCCGCCGGTTCGAATCCGGTCCCACGCATCGCCTGGTGGGAGTCGTTCACTGCACGTGAACGATTGTCCACCACTAACGATGCAGGTGATTTCCCTTCGTGGACATCACCCACGCATAATTCCTTTCGGTGCTACTGATCGAGAGCAACAGGTTTCGGTTTGGATTTCCGGTTTCACACCGGTCCCGACCGGAGCGCGGGCTCTCGAGGCGTCACCGTCGTCGCGACACCGCTTTTACGGTACACACGGTCTGACCCGAAGTCGATACGCACTTCGTCCTGCTAGCCGACGATCACGTATGGACACGGAGTTCGTTCCCCGCGAACGCGTCAGGTTGCTTACGGCCGTTCTGAGCGTGGTCTCACTCGCGGTCGTCTTTTCGGCGGCGGGCGGTCGCGTTCCGCAATCGGCCGTGCCGGCCCCCTCAGCGTGGGTTCTCGATTTGATCCCGCACGTCAATGTCGCGCTCAGCGCGACCGCGATCGTCACAATTACGATCGGCTGGCGGGCGATTCGCCGCGGAGCCGTCGTGACACACCGTCGGGCGATGCTCGGCTCGTTCGCCCTCTTCGTGACGTTCCTCGGGCTCTATCTCTACCGGCTCGTCGCGATCGGCGGCCCGGCGTCCTTTCCCGGACCCGAACGGGTCTATCTGTACGTGTACCTCCCGATACTTGCGATTCACATCTTCCTCGCAGTCGTCTGTATTCCGCTGCTGTACTACGTCCTCCTCCTGGCGCTCTCTCGACCGATTGTGGCACTCCGCCGGACGGCCCACGCTCGGATCGGCCGGTTCGCCGCGACGCTCTGGCTGATCTCGTTCTCGCTCGGAATCGTCGTCTACCTGCTCGGCTACGTCATCTACTGATACCGAGTCACCGAACCCGAGACGACGGGCTATGAAATGAGCTGCTGGAAGAAGTCGCTGAAGAGGATCAGGATCAACGCCGAAACGATGATCAACAGCAGGAAGGTAAAGAAGATAACCACTGCTTGCCTTCCGGTCAGTGAACTCCCCTCGAGGAACTCGTTTATGTCCATAGCTGGGTGTTCACGCGTCTCTATTTTAAAATTAGCGCAAACGGGCGAGCGGTCATCCGAGCGGCCCGTTCGTCCGAACTCCTGTCAGTCATGTTCGGGGCAACCGCAAACCGTCCTGCGGTTGCGCCGATAAATCGGCACACCAGCCCGCTCAGTCGTCGGCCGACAGCGTCGGTCCGTCGAGCGACGGTCGCTGTACGTCGCGATCCGTCTCTTCGCCCTCGATATCGTAGGGGTACTCGCCGGTCACACAGCCCAGACAGAGATCGATGCGGCCCTTTCCGAGGACTTCAGCAACGGCGTCCGTCGAGAGGTACGCGAGGCTGTCGGCAGCGATCGAATCCCGAATCTCGCCGACCGACTTGTCCGAAGCGATGAGTTCCTCGCGGGTCGCCATGTCGATTCCCATGTAACACGGCGCGACGATCTCCGGCGCGCCGATGCGCATGTGGACCTCCTCGGCACCGCAGTCTTTGAGCAACTGGACGAGTTGCGTCGAGGTCGTTCCCCGCACGATCGAGTCGTCGATGAGCGTGACGGTCTTGCCCTCGACGGTCGATTTGATCGGGTTGAGCTTCAGGCGAACGGCGCGCTCGCGCTCGTCCTGGGTCGGCATGATGAACGTCCGGCCGACGTAGCGGTTTTTCATCAGTCCCTCGGCGAACTCGACGCCGTCGTCGTCCTGGTCGCGCGCTTCACCGTCGGCCGTCGTCTCGGTCGCCGCGTCGGCGTAGCCCGACGCGAAGGCGCGTCCCGAGTCGGGAACGGGCATCACGACGTCGGTTTCGACGCCGCTTTCCGCCCAGAGCTTGCGGCCCAGATTCCGCCGAGCCTCGTAAACCAGCGTGTCGTCGATGATGCTGTCCGGACGCGCGAAGTAGACGTGTTCGAAGAAGCAGTGGGCGGTATTGTCCGCCTCGACGAGTTGGTAGGAATCGAATCCGCTGCCGTCCTCACCGAGGACGACGAGTTCACCGGGCCGAACGTCTCGGACGAGGTCGCCGTCTAAGGTGTCGATCGCGGCGGATTCGGAGGCGAGGATGTAGCCGTCCTCGAGTTCGCCGATACAGAGCGGGCGATTGCCCTGGGGGTCGCGGACGCCGAGGACGGTGTCGTCGTGGCTGATCGTCAGCGCGTAGGAGCCGTGGATGCGTCCCATCGTGCGTTTGACGGCACGAACGAGGTCTTCCTCGAGGAGGTTGCGCGCGAGGTCGTGTGCGATGACCTCGGTGTCGCCGTCGCTCGTGAAGGCGTGGCCGAGGGCGGCGAGTTCGTCGCGGATCTCGTCGGCGTTGACGAGGTTGCCATTGTGCGAGAGGCCGAGCGAGCCGCTTTTGAACGAGACGGAGAACGGTTGTGCACACGAGGAGTCGACGGAGCCGGCGGTCGGGTACCGGACGTGGCCGATGCCGGCCGAGCCCGCGAGCGGGTCGAGGTCGTCCTCCCCGAAAACGTCCCCGACGAGGCCCATGTCGACGTGGCTGTGTTGCTGGAAGCCGTCGTGGGTGACGATCCCGGCGGACTCCTGGCCGCGGTGCTGGAGTGCGTAGAGCGCGTAGTACAACGGTCGTGCCGCGTCTCGACCGTCCAGTGAGACGCCGACGACGCCGCACTTTTCGGTCATTCCTGTTCGCCGGGGAGTCTCGCCCCGCCCATCAGTCATGGTCGTCCATAGGACCTCGACCCGATAAAAATCCCCGTGTTTGTGCCTCCCTTCTGGCTGATGGAACGAACATCTATCCATGTATGTGAATATATTGTGAGCACAACGCGGCCGGTCGGCGCGACCGATGACACAGTATTCAAGCGTATTGACCCGAACACCTTGCGTATGCGACTCGAGGAGTACTGGGGAGTCGGCCCGAAGACGAGGGAGACGTTGGTCACGCACTTGGGACGGGAACGCGCGGTCCGCGCGATCGAGAGCGGCGACGTTCGCGAACTCGCGACCGCCGGCCTCGCCCGCGGGCGAGCGACCCGCATCCTGCGACGGGCGACCGGCGGCGACGGCATGGACGTTCTGGCGACGAGCGACGCCCGAGCGGCGTACAAGGACCTGCTCGATCTGGCCGTCGATCACGCCGTCACGCAGCGTGCGGCCGATCGAATCCGCGTTCTCACGCCGCTTTCCACCCGCGAAGAGATGGAATCGCGACTCGACGACGTGCTCGCGGCCCGGGACGCCTGGGCCGCCCTCGACGAGGGAGACCGGGACGCCGTCCTCGCGGCCTACGAGCGCTACGACGACCGCGACGAGAGCGAGCGCGCCGCCGTCGAAACCGCACTCGCGCTGCTCGAGGCCGGCGTCGACTCCGGCCCGTTCGCAACGATCGCCGAACTCGACAGCGAAACGCTCGCGGCGGCCGCCGACGCGCTTTCGGCCTTCGAGGACGACGGCGGCCGCGGTCGGCTTCGCCGCGGTGCCGACGACGAACTCGATCGGCTCCGCGACGCGCTCGGAACGGTGGAGGACATGGACGCGAACGCGCTCGAACTGATCGAGGAGTTGCGCTCGGACGGCGTCCGCGACGTGAGCCAGTTCCGCGAGGCCTTCGAGGACCACCTGCTCTCGGAGACGGCGGTCACGGTCGAGCAGGTTCGCGACGCGATGCCCACCGACGCGACCGACGCGACGGACTTCGTCGGCGGGACGCTGCGCACGCTGCGCGGCGACCTCACCGCGGCGATCGACGAACGTGAAGAGCGGGTCGCCGGCGAGTTCAGAGACGCGCTCGAGGACTCCCGGGCGGCCATCGACCAGGCCGTCGAGGCGGTCGACGACATCGCCTTGCACCTCTCGCTCGCGCGCTTTGCGCTCGCGTACGACTGCACCCGGCCGACGTTCGTCGAGGGCGAATCGGCCGCGGTATCGGTCGTCGAAGCGCGGAACCTGACGCTCGCGTCGCCAGCGACCGACGCGAACGCCGCACGAACCGAGGGCGAAGAACCGGTTCAGCCGATCACTTACGCGCTCGGCGACCACGGCGTCACCGATCCGGCTGCCGTCCCCGGGAGCACCGACGCGGCTCCCGACCGCCAGCGCGTCTCCGTCCTCACGGGCGCGAACAGCGGCGGGAAGACGACCCTGCTCGAAACGCTCTGTCAGGTCGTCCTGCTCGCGTCGATGGGGCTTCCCGTCCCCGCCAAAGGGGCCGAGGTAACGCCCGTCGACTCGCTCGTCTTCCACCGCCGCCACGCCAGTTTCAACGCCGGCGTGCTCGAGTCGACGCTCCGCTCGATCGTGCCACCGTTGTCCGCCGACGGCCGCACGCTGATGCTCGTCGACGAGTTCGAAGCGATCACGGAACCCGGCAGCGCAGCCGACCTGTTACACGGCCTCGTAACGCTGACCGTCGACCGCGACGCCCTCGGCGTGTTCGTCACGCACCTCGCCGATGACCTGGAGCCGCTGCCGCCCGAAGCCCGCGTCGACGGCATCTTCGCCGAAGGGCTCAATCCCGAACTCGAGTTGCTGGTCGACTACCAGCCGCGGTTCGATACGGTCGGGCGGTCGACGCCGGAGTTCATCGTCTCGCGTCTGGTTGCGAACGCGGACGACCGCGGGGAGCGAGCGGGCTTTGAAACGTTGGGTGAGGCGGTCGGGAACGACGTGGTCCAGCGGACGCTGGCCGATGCGCGCTGGAGCGAGTAGGGCGGCCGGCGTACGTGATTATCGAGACCGCGGACCGCAGCGGCCGTCAGGGCTCTCGGTCGTCGCCGGCGTCGAACCGAGACGTTCGTTCCGAGGGCCAGTTGTCGGTGTCGAACGCATCCGTCGTATCTGTCGTATCCGTCGTATCCGTCGTGCTCGATGCGGCGACGCTGCCCGACGGTGCTCGAGCGTCGTGACTGGCCTGTTGCTCGCTTCCGAGATGGGTGTAGACGATGCCGCCGTACTCCTCGCAAACCCGCGCTTCGAGGTACGCCTGTGCGGCAGGGCGCGCGAGAACACCCATCTCGATGATATCCGTAAGCGTCGTCTTCGTTGCGCGAAACCAGGTCCTGATCGCAGTGCCGTCGTGCGGGTCGGGTTCGACAATCGCGCCGCGTTCGTCGCCGTGACCATCCCCCCACTCGAGCCAGCAAACGTGATACGATGAGACGGTATAGCCGGTGGCGGGGTCGGCGAGAAACAGCGCCTCGTGAACGCACGGATCGAGATGAGCGGTCAGAATTCGGTCGCGGGCGATCGAGTCCGCGAGCAACTCCGACGAGACGGTACCATCGGCGAGTGGCGTCTCAGCGGTAATCTCGTCTGCAAGCGTGAGATCGGTCCCGCCCCAGTGGCTGTATCGGAGGTCGTAGAGGCGGTCGGGCCGACGGTACGCGACGAGCGCTCTATGCCCCATTCGATCCCTCCGAACGGGATGGCATGCTCGCGTCGTTCGCTCCGGTCACCGCATCAACGTTCGTTCCGCACAGATCCGCGCCTTCGCGCTCACGCCAGTGGTCCGGCAGCCGACGGCCACTCGGTTCGAGATCCATTGCTGGTTCTGGTTCCGTCCCGGTATTTGAACCTCGGGGCGAAAGCCGGGAGTGAACTGATGCGAGAGTCCGCGTGGAACGAGTTCGAAACAGCGAGCGACTCCCGGTAGCGGGATCGATTCTATCTGGTTCCTATCCGGTTCGGCTCGGCAGCTCCTGAAGGCAGTTCCGACAGAACGTATAGAAATAGTCGTTCTCCGTCGAGCAGTACGGGCACGGCCCCTGCGGGGCTGGCTCGGTCGATAGACCGGTGGACTCGCGCATATGCGAGCGTCGGTTCGGCCGGCGAAAAGGATAGCTCCGGCATTCGAAGGGACCGTCAGTAGCAGGGCGTGGCATTCATGAGCGATATCGCCGTCCGTGTAATTCCGTAACAGGAATTCCGTCTCCGAGTTCACGGAAGCTGCTCCAAGAACTGCAGGAGACCGCGGGAGGATTCAGGACGTTTCAGGGTTGTTGTCGGTATCGTTGGGGCCGTTCGTCGGAGACTGAACTCGCTCCTCAGCCCGCGCTTTGAGCGCCTCGTTCATCGCCCTGAACCCCCGTTCGAGTTGCTGTTCATCGAACAGGAACGGAACGAGCACCCCACGGAACGTCTCGCGGTGGAGCAACCTGGTTCGTTCGCCCCCGTCGATCGAATCGAGGTGGAACTCGTGATAGCCGTCGAAGATGAATGGGACTCCGAGTCGGCCGAGCCAGGCTAACCGGCGGTTCTCCTCGGCAGCGACGACGACCGGCGTAAACGTCATCCCCCGCGATCCGGGCGGCTTAATTCGGACCTCCAACTCTGCTTCCACCGTCGGGTCTCCTTCGATCGACCGGACGAACGGATTCCACTCGGGGTAGCTGTCGAACTCGAGGAGTACGTCCCAGACGACGGCTGGTGGGGCGTCGATATCCTCGAATACTTCGATTACGTTCATGGTGGTTGTTACCGTTCCGATTACGTTTCGCGTATCCGATCGTTACTCCGTGAGTATCGGCGCGAGGGCGTGTCAGTATTCGTCTCGAGCCCGTTCGTAGACTGCCATAACACGCCACTTAGCTATTTGCGTCTGTTAGAGCTATTATAAAACTCCGGGAGACACTCTCTACAGCCGTCCCAGGGGGAGGATAATCTGTGAAACGTCTCGGAAAAGCTACGAAAAGGATCGATGGCGTCCCGGCGTGATCGAGAGAAGACGGATCCGCAGTTACGGTCCGTATTGGCGCGGAACGGAGCGTTCGGGAACTGTCTCACCAAGGACACTGCAACCGGGAATCGTCCCGGAACGCGCCGGGCCGACCTATTTCCCCGCAGTTCGTGTCTATGCTCCTATGACGAACGTCGCGATCACCGGTGCATCCGGCCGGGTCGGGAGAGAAGCTATCGAGGCGTTTGCAGACCGGGAAGAGACGCTTACGCTGTTCTCACACAGTGAGTCGGAGGATCTCGAGACGACACCGATCGAAATCTCCGACCGCGAGGCGGTCGCGAACGCACTCGAAGGCCAGGACGTACTGATCCACCTCGCCGCCAATCCGGACCCGCGCGCCGACTGGGACGCCGTCATGGAGCCAAATATCGAGGGCGTCTACAATATCTATGCCGCGGCCGTCGAGAACGATCTACGGCGCGTCGTCTTCGCGAGTTCGAATCACGCGGTCAACATGGCGAACACCGTCTCCCCGACGCGACCGGAGTCGACAGTTGGAAGTCCCGACATCGTTCGGCCCGACGATACCCTCGATCCGGACACCTACTACGGGGTGACTAAGGTGTTCGGCGAAGCGATGGGATCGTACTACGCCAAGCGTCACGGCCTGGACGTGCTCAACCTCCGGATCGGCTGGCTCCTCACGCGGGATGAACTGCGAGCGGAGGTCGCCGACCGAGACGGTGCCGGCGAACGATTCGCCCGCGCGATGTGGCTCAGCCCCGCGGACTGCCGACAACTCATGCGCGTCTCCGTGACGGCCTCGCTCTCGGAAACGCCCCTAACTGCTCACGGTATTTCGGACAACGCAGAACGATTCCTCTCGCTCTCGGAAACGCTTCTCGAACTGGGTTACCGACCGCAGGACGACTCGGCAGCCGTTCTCGAGTGAGACGGTCCCTTGTACCGATTTCTCGTCGCAATCGCAGGGACGGGTCGCGGGTGCTTCGGAACTGCCTGACAGCAGTCCGGGTGAGCCAGTCGCCCCACGGGCACCCGCTCCACACGTACGTTTTTATATCGATACGCGAATGTCTTTGCGTGATGGGAAGAGGGAGACGGTCGCTTCCACGGCTCATCGACTACGCACTCGCCGTCGTCGTGGTGGCCGTTGCAGTGTGTACGTTCACCGGCGTGCCAGAGCCCTACCCAGCATGGCCGACGCTCGGTCCCGTCCCGGTAAATCCCGAACTCGTGTTCCCGGGGCTGCTGAGCCTGGTCGTGCTGTTACGGCTTCTTACCGACGAGTTCAGTGGCGCAACGCCGATCGTCGGTGTCCTCGGCTCCCTGACGCTGTTTCTCGCGACGATGAGCGTGTACATTTTGTACGCCGCCGAGGCCGGCGGCGTCTTCGTCGGTGGCGCGTTTACGCTCCTGAGCGGAATCGTCCTCGCGGCGGTCGTACTCTTGCAGGGAGCCGTTCGCACGGGTCGTCGCTGGCAGCGAACGGCGGACGTTTCCGTCCAGTGAGAAACGCCGGACTCAGCCGGTGTTAGGCGACGTTGCAACCGTCTTGGGCGTCCCTTTCGGATCGAAAGACCGAATATCGGGACGTTCGTACCGTCTCGTATGTCCACGAAGGTGTCCGACTCCACGGGCTACGTGCCGAATCCCCAGATGTCGGCGTTCGGCTACGTGATGGCGGCGGTGCTCGCGGTGTTGCTCTTGCCCGCGCTGCCGATCATCGTTCTGGCGTGGATCCTCTGGCGCGTCTTCTTCGCGGAGGAGCCCGTCGAGTCGAGCTACAAGGACTGGCGCACAGAGACGCAGAATCAGTAGCTGTAGCGGTCCATCCTCTCTGCTTTTACTGGTCACCGCTCACTCGGCCACCGCTTACTGGTCACCGCTCACTCGGCCACCGCTTACTGGTCACCGCTTGCCGCTCACTCGGACACCAACGACTCGAGTTCATCCGGCGGCCCGCCCGAAAGTTCATCCCGCTCGTGAGGCGCATCGAACGCCAGATCTGGTCCGCGAGCGACGATCCGGCTCGGGTTGACGTCCGGATGCGTCGTGTAATAGTGTTCGTTGATGTGGGCCATATTCACCGTCTCGGCGACCCCCGGCGTCTGGTAGAGATCCCGCAGGTACGGCCAGAGCGCGCTGAACTCGTGGATGGCTTTGACGTTACACATGAAGTGAGTGTGGTAGACCTGGTCGAATCGAATCAGCGTCGTAAACATCGCGATATCGGCCTCCGTGAGTCGGTCTCCGGCGAGGTATCGCTGCCCTTCGAGCACGTCGTTCCAGTGCTCGAGCGCCGAGAACAGGTCGTCGATGGCCTCGTCGTAGGGCTCTTGCTCCGTGGCGAAACCGGCGCGATAGACGCCGTTGTTGATCGGATCGTAGATCTCGTCGATGATTCGGTCGACTTCGTCACGGTAGCCGTCGGGGTAGAGGTCGACATCGCGTGGAGCCAGGTCGTCGAACGCGGTATCGAGCATCCGCATGATCTCCGCGGACTCGTTGTTGACGATGGTGTCTTCCTGTGTGTCCCAGAGAACCGGCACCGTCACTCGGCAGGTCGCGTTCGGATCGGCCCGCACGTACAGTTCGCGCAAGTAATCGGCATCGTGGACGTGATCGCGCGTACAGCCGTCCTTGTCGGGTGTGAACTGCCAGCCGCCCGCCTCGCGGTAGGGATCGACAACGGAGACCGAGATGGCATCTTCGAGTCCCTTCAGTGCGCGTGTCACGAGCGTTCGGTGCGCCCACGGGCACGCGTAGGAGACGTACAAATGGTAGCGGTCAGCCGCCGGCTGAAATCGCGCGTCGGGATCGTCGCGAACCCGGTCCCGGAACGTGGTCTCGTGGCGAGTAAACGCTCCCTCGTCGTCGGTCGATTCGGACGCATCGGTTCGCCACTCGCCGTCGACGAGCATGTTCATGGGGGCTGTACTCGGGCGAGCCCTAAAGGGGACTCGCCGAGACGGCAGACCGGCGATCAGATGATCGCACTCCCGACCCAGTATCCCACGCCGACGGCGAGAAGGAGGACGCCTTCGAGTCGGTTTACCCGTCGTCCGGTCGCGAGCAGCACCGTTGCGACGAGCGTCACGACGAGCAGCCACGCCAGCCCGGGGAGGACGGCGGGATCGACGGCCAGTGGTCGGATAGTCGCGGCGAGTCCGAGAACGCCGAAGAGGTTGAACACGTTCGAACCGATGACGTTTCCCGCGGCGATCGAAACGTCGCCGCGGCGGGCTGCAACGACGGCCGTGACGAGTTCAGGAAGCGATGTGCCGGCGGCGACGACCGTGACGCCGATGAGCCACGTGGAGAGCCCGATCGAGAGGGCGATCGTCGTCGCGGAATCGACGAGTAAGCGACTACTCCCGATGACGAGGAGGAGGCCGACGAGAAAGCGGGCGCTTTCGTAGCTGCGGTGCAGGGATTGTGGGTGTTCCCGGTCAGCGGCCCGTGGTGATCCCCGTCGGCTGGTCGGCCGCTGTCGGTCGCGCAGGTCGTCGTTCGTGGTGTCGGTGTTCGAATCGCTGCTCGCACCGCGTACCGACTCGGCGGCGTCAGCAGTGTTGTCTCGGGTCTGTGAGGGCACACCGTTCGTAGCGGGTGCTGTAGTCGTTTCGTCCGCGGTTGTTCGCCGAATTTCGATGCCGATTGCTCCGAGATACGCGATCAGCAGCACGAGCAGGAGAGCGCCTTCCGGGCGCGAGACGACGCGGTTTGCGAGAACGCCCGCCGCGATTACCGTCGCTGCAGCCAGCGCGAGGGCATCGCGGCGAATCATCGTTTCGGTAACGCGAAACGGCGCGAGGATCGCGACGATGCCGAGGATCACACCCAGGTTGAACACGTTCGATCCGACGACGTTTCCGACGGCAACGTCGCCGGTTCCTTCGAATGCGGCGACCGTCGAGACGGCCAGCTCCGGGGCGGAAGTCCCGAACGCAACGACGGTCAGACCGATCACGAGCGGGGAGATGCCGGCTGCGCTCGCGATGCTGGTTGCTGCAGCGACGAGCCATCGTGCGCCGAGCCAGAGGCCGATCGTGGCGCCAAGCAGTGCAACGACAGTGAGGAGCGTCGACACGAGTCGAACAATCGTGCGGCTGCGACAAAAACCCGTTTCACCGCTGCAGGACTGATATCTCATAGCCCGGGGGAGCGGGTGAGGTCGCCACCATTCGACAACACTTATCTGCCGAGTTTGATAACGAGTCGCGTGTGTTACGATGAGTACTGATAATAGTGACTCACCCGACGCGGACCCGAGTGAGTCATTCGTCCAGGATACCGGCGAAGAGGGGCCACGAATCGATTTCTACGGTGGCCGGGGAATGAGCGCGTTTCCGATCGTGTTCTTCATCCTCTGGGCGATTGCCCAGACGGCCTTCTGGCGAATCTCGGATGAAGGTGGACTCGTCGTCGGTATTCTGGTCGGCCTGATCGGGGGGATGTTCTTCGTTCGGGGAGATTGGAAGACCTATGCGAATACGATTTTCGAGGGAATGACCCAGCCGGTCGCCGTGACGGCGATCGTCGCGTGGATCTGGGCCGGGATGTTCGCCCAGTTGCTCCAGGACGGCGGCTTCGTCGACGGTCTAGTCTGGTTCGCCAACACCGCCGGGATCGGTGGTGCGCTGTTCCCGGCGGCGACGTTCGTCCTCGCCGCGGTGTTCACGACGGGGATCGGCACGGGCTACGGCGCGTCGATCGCGTTCGTCACGCTGTTTTTCCCGGCCGGACTCCTGTTGGGAGCCAACCCGATTTTGCTGTTCGGCGCGATCCTCTCGGGGGCGATCTTCGGTGACAACCTCGCACCCGTCAGCGACACGACGATCGTCAGCGCCGTCACGCAGGACTCGGACATCGGCGGCGTCGTCGCCTCCCGATTCAAATACGTCATCGTCGCCGCGATCGTGGCGTTCGCCGGCTACCTCGTCGCCGGTCAGTTCATGGGCGGCCTCGGGATCGGCGGCAACGCGCAGGAACTTCTCGTCGCCGAAAGCGAACCGATCGGGCTCGTTCACCTCCTCTCGATGGGCGTCGTGATCGGCACGGCCGTCGCCGGCCGCCACATCGTCGAGGCGATCTCGTGGGGCATCGTCGTCGCGGCGGCCTCCAGTCTCGCGCTCGGCCTGCTGTCGCTCGGGGACATCGTCTCCTTTAACGCGCCGGCGGACGCGCCGCTTTCCCAACCGCTCGAGTTCTTGCCGATCCTGACGGTTGTCGAGAACCCAGACGACGTCGGCGTCGGCGGCAGCCTCATCCAGGGGGCGGCCGGCTTCTTCGAACTCGCGATCCTCGTGTTGTTGATCATCGCGGCGGCGCAGATCATGATCCGCGGCGGGGCCTTCGAGGCGATTCTGGACTGGTCGATCGAGAACCTCGCGACGAACGTTCGCAACGCCGAACTGACGATGGTCGGCTCGGCGGCGCTAATCAACGCGGTCATCACGATCAACACGGCCGCGGAGGTCGCGATCGGGCCGTACATCTCGAAGATCGGCGAGCGGTTCAACCTGAACGGCTACCGGCGAGCGAACATTCTGGACGCACAGACCGCCGCGCTTGGCTACATCTTCCCGTGGTCCGGCGGCGTGCTCGCCGGCTATTCGGCGATGCAGGAGCTGCCCGGCGAGTTCGAGTGGTTCGACACCGGCATGCTCGTGACGCCGATCGACGTCGTGCCGTTCGTCTTCCAGGGCTGGTTACTCGTCGCCGTCTTCATCATCGCAGCGCTGACCGGTTTCGGCCGGGAGTACATTATCGATCGCGAAAGCGAGGAGGTGGCACGGCTATGAGCGTCTTCACAAAATTCCTTCGTGGCTGGCAGTTCCGTGACTCGAGTCCGTCGCTCACCGTGGGCGAGGAATGTAGCGTCTTCGTCGCCGAGGCGAACGGCGATGGCAACGGTCACGTCTACATCGGCGATACGCACCTGCTCGTTGAGGGCGCTGGTCCGGAGACAGTCGAACGGCGCGTTCGCGTCGAAGTCACCGAGTTCAACGAGACGAACGCAACCGGTCGTGCCGAGTTCATCGAGATCGTCGGCGAGAGTTCGTACACGAACTAGCGTTGCCTGCGATCCCGATGGAGTCGTTTTCGCTCCGCTGCGCGTTTTGTCGGAACGGTGTGCGTGCAGACTGGAATCAAGTCTTTAAGGCGGGTGCGTGTGCATCCACTGGATATAGGTGGTCCCGAGCATGCCAGACGAGGGCGAAGCAGCCGACGAAGGGCGACACCGACAGAGTCGACTCGTCACCGACGACGACGGCCAGTTCGATGCCGAGCGCGCCCGCACCGAATCCCTCCCGATCGAAGACGGCGAAGTCATCGACACGGACGAACTCGCCGACCACCAGCACTACGTCGAGGGGAGAGGGATCTACGACGACCGAAACCGGATCAACGACCTCACCGGCAAGGAGTGGAAGTACGCGACCAAATCGGTGATCGCGGAGGGGTATCCGCCCGACGTGCAACACGACCTACGCAGCGAACACGGCGGGCAGAAACCGCCCCGACTCTGTGCGGCTCTCATCGACCGGTTCAGCAAGGCCGGCGACACGGTCCTCGATCCGTTCGCCGGCGTCGGCGGCACCCTCCTCGGCGCGAGTTTCTGCGAACACGAGGGGACCGGTCTCCGGGAGGCTATCGGCTTCGAGCGCACCAAGCGGTGGGTCGAAATCTACGACGACGTCCTCGAGCGCGAGAACGACGCCCGCAGCGCACGCGGCGAGCCCGAACTCGCCGCACAGGAGCTCCGCCACGGCGACTGTCGCGAGCTGATCGAGGACGTGTCCGACGACAGCGTCGACCTCCTGCTGACCGACGTTCCCTACTGGCACATGGACGAACTCGAACAGACGCGAAACGAACGCGAGACGCGGGAAAGCAAACTGGGATCGTTCGAGGCCGACGCAGCAGGCGCAGCGGATGCAAACAGTGAGGGGACGGCCGAGACCGGAACTGAGTCCGCGTCCGCGTCCGAATCAACAACCGCAACGAAAGCAGACTGGCTCGACGACATGGCCACGAAATTCGACCGCTTCACCGACGCCGTCGCCCCCGACGGCCACATCGTCGTCTTCATCGGCGACATGTACCGCGACCAGTCCTACGAGTTCCTCTCGGCTGAACTCGCACGCGCGATCGAGTCGACTGCGCCGGTGACGCTCGCGGCGAATTTGATCTGGTACGATCCGACGAAGGACTTGCACGTCTACGGTTATCCGTTCTCGTTCGTGCCGTCGATGGTCCACCAGAACGTGCTCGTGTTTCGGCCGGACGGAGAATCCACGTCTGACCGGGCATAGCGGCTACTGGAGCGCCGCTCGGACTTCGTCTGCACTGCTGGTTTCCGTCACAACGGCGACTTCGTCGCCGGCCTCGAGTTCGGTGCCGGGAAGCGGGATAGTAAGCGATTCGCGCGCGCGACCGTGAGCGTAGATTCGGGCGGATTCCGGCAGGTTGAGTTCGCTCATTCGTTTACCGATAGCGGCTGACTCGTCCGGGATCTTGAGGACCGTGAGCTGGAGGGTCGCCGCCAGGTCGGTGACGACGTTGAAGTCGCCGCCGAGCATGGCGGTCTTCGCGCCGGCGGCACCGAGGCGTTCGGGGTAGATGATTTCGTCGACTTCGTCTGCGTACTGCTCGTAGATGTCCTCGCGGTAGTCCTCGTCGATCCGGAGTGCGGTCCGACAGCCGTGGTGGTTGCCGACCATGCAGGCGGCGAAGTTGGCGTTGAGGTCGGGCGTAAACGCGCCGATGGCGTCGGCGGTTGCGATTCCGGCGTCGGTGAGAACCGCCTCGTCAGCGCCGTCGCCGTGGGTCGTCTCGAAGCCCTCGTCCGCGGCTCGATCGATCCGATCGTGGTCGTTGTCGACGATGACGACCTCGTGGCCCTCCTCCGCGAGGATGCGGGCTGTTCGCGAGCCGACTCTCCCATACCCCACGATGACGAATCTCATGGTATCACAGTACGTAGCCGGGGCTAAAATACGTTGGTCTCGATAGAACCTCGGTCGCAGTCGTTCAACGGTGTGCGGACGGCACTCCACGTCGCCGACTGTGTATGCACGAACGTGTAGGATATGGGTGGGAGGCCAGACAAGAACTTTTAACTAAGGTCTGTGGTTATGCTTGACCATCCAACATGGGGGTTACCGAAACGATCGCGGATTACTTCGGATTCGACGAGTACGAGACGGACCTCTCGACCGAACTGATCGCGGGACTGACGACGTTTCTGGCGATGTCGTACATCATCGTCGTCAATCCGCTTATCCTGGGAGAAGCAATCGAGATCGAGGGCTACTCCGGAGCGCAGGTGACGCAAATGATCGCCGTCGCGACCATCCTCGCGTCGGTCGTCGGGACCACGGTCATGGCGCTGTGGGCGAATCGCCCGTTCGGACTCGCACCTGGCATGGGACTGAACGCGTTCTTCGCGTACACCGTCGTCCTCGGTCTCGGCGTACCCTGGCAAGTCGCCCTCGCCGCCGTCTTCGTCGAGGGGATCATTTTCATCCTCCTGACGGTGATCGGCGCACGCCGCTACATCATCGAACTGTTCCCCGAACCCGTCAAGTTCGCCGTCGGTGCAGGGATCGGGATCTTCCTGCTCTTTCTCGGCTTGCAGGAAATGGAACTCGTCGTCTCCGACCCCGAAACGGCTGTCACCCTCGGCAACGCCGCGACCAGCCCCATCGCCGCCCTCTCGGTCGTCGGCCTCGCCCTGACGCTCGTCCTCTACGCCCGCGGCACCCGCGGTGCAATCGTCATCGGGATCATCTTCACCGCCCTCGCCGGCTGGCTGGTGACCCTCCTCGGCGTCGTCTCACCGAGTGAACTCGCACTCGAAAGAGAGTATAACTTGGTCACGAACGACGGGCTAAGCGGTATCATCGAGTTGATTCTGAACGTCCAGTACGACTTCACGCCGCTCATCGCCGGCTTCGTCGACGGCCTCGGGATGATCGCCGAAGACCCGTTTGTCTTCGCACTCGTCGTCTTCACCTTCTTCTTCGTCGATTTCTTCGATACGGCGGGTGCGCTCATCGGCGTCTCCCAGATCGGTGGCCTCCTCGACGACGAGGGGAATCTCCCAGAAATCGAAAAGCCGCTGCTGGCCGACGCCGTCGGCACCACCGTCGGCGCGATGATCGGCACGTCGACCGTCACGACGTTCGTCGAGTCCTCCGCCGGACTCGAGGAGGGCGGCCGAACCGGCTTCACCGCGCTCGTCGTCAGCGGATTCTTCGTCCTCTCGTTGCTCGTCGTCCCCCTGGTAGCCATCATCCCGCAGTACGCGATCTACGTCGCCCTCGTCGTCGTCGGCATCATCATGCTCCAGGGCGCAGCCGATATCGACTGGCAGCAATCGACCTGGCTCATCCCCAGCGGCCTGACGATCACGGTCATGCCGCTTACCACCTCGATCGCGAACGGGCTCGCCGCCGGGATCATGAGCTACCCCCTCGTCAAGGCTGCCGCCGGCGAACGAGCCGACGTTTCGCCCGGTCAGTGGGCGCTCGCCCTCGCGTTCGTCCTCTACTTTGGCGCGTACTTCGCCACGGACGCCGGATTCCTGACGTTCTAACTCTCTCCCACTCCGTCCCGTTCCCTGATCCGCCTACTCCACCGTGTTCCGCTGCCGTTCCACTCTCCGCCACTCCGCCCCTGCACACTCACTCCGCCCCCGCAGAGTCAGTGACACGAGATTCGGTCGCCAAATGTCGGGACCCCGTACACTGACTATCGAACGCAGAACCCCAACTACTCGAACTCACGGCCGATACCCGCCGCGACCGGTGCGCTCATACGTCCCGCGTCATTATCTTGCACTATGGCTGCCATTACCATGTACGAACTCCCCGGCTGCCCGTACTGTGCGAAAGTCCGCTCGAAACTCGACGAACTCGAACTCGAGTACGACACCATCGAGGTACCGCGCTCACACGGCGAGCGGACCGAAGTCGAGGAGGTAAGCGGCCAGACCGGCGTGCCCGTCATCACCGACGAGGACAACGGTATCGATGGAATGCACGAAAGCGACGACATCGTCGAATACTTAGAAGAAACCTACGCATAGAACCGAGCGTCGGGCGAGCGAGCGGCTATTCGTCGGTTACTGAGATTTCTGACGTTCACCAGAACTGACGATCAGCCGTCGGTTTACGCGATACCGGTACTACTAGTGAACTCGCGCCAGAAATCCGCCGTCGCAGAACTCAAGCCGCCTCCTCGTGCTCGGCTCGCTCCCGAATCACGTCCCGAAGTTCGTCCGTGTCGTGTAGATCCGCGAGTTCATCGCGCTCGACGAGCGCGGTGCCGTCGACGGCGTCGCGTTTCGCCCGGTCGACGACGTAGACGGAGCGCGTGCGAGTAACGCGGCCGATCGAACTCATGATTCGGGCGCGTTTCTCGGCGGCTTTGGTGAACTCGGAGTGACCGGTGAGGACGACTTCGCTGTCGTCTTCGTCCTTGCTGACGGCCTTGAACGGCGAGCGGATCGTCGGGTGGACGCTGTAGCCGGCCCGCGTGAGGACGGCGACGACCTGTTCGTCGCCAGGGTCCGCCTCGGGATCGTCCGGCGTCGACTCCGTCTCGTGGACATCGTCGGTTCCATCGAGGACGTCGACGGGACTGGTCAGCGGTGCCTCGAAGAGGTCTTCGAGCGCCATGGCGACCTCGACGGAGGCGTTCATCCCGTCCTCGTACTTCGAGACGGTCCGGCGGGAGACGCCGAGTTCGCTCGCGAGTTGGCCGAGACTCCAGTCGCGGTCCTCGCGTTCGTCGGCGAGCAAGTCGCCGTCGATGTTGACGTAGAGGCCGCCCGGTGCGGCGTAGATCAGCGGCGGGACGCCTTCGATGAACAGGTTGTACGCGGTATCGGGGCTGAAGACCGGAACGCCGTGTCGGAAGTAGACGACGTCCGGTTTGAGATCCTCGTCGCGACTGCGCAAGCCGATCACGACCGGCGTCGCCTGCAGGTAGGTACCGAGACGACGCATCTCGTGGCCGGTTGCCTCGTTGAAGGCGTCGATGTTGCCGAGAATCTTGACGAGTAACAGATCCTCGCCGCGACGCGCAGCGATATCGAAACTCTTCGGTCGGATCGCACACCGATCGCTCACCACGAATCCCGCGTCCTCTAACATCGCGGTCACGTTGCCGACCAGTGCGGAGCGGGACATAGGGGGATGTAAGCTATTCCTCATATAAGAGCGTTTCCCCGAGAGGCCCGTCTGCGGTGTCGCGATTGCGGGGTGTATCAGCAGTATACTTATATACTGCTTCTATTGCATTGTGATAATTGTTCGTTCCGGCTGACGCTACACCGCCGCCGTCCTCGCGGCACCTGTCCTCGTCCCAGGTGAAACGCGTCGCTCGCATCGAAAGGCGTTACTCGCCGCCGGCACAACCACCGTCGATGACCGTCGTCGGGATCGACGATACGGACTCCCGCGAACGCGGCATGTGTACGACCTACGCCGCCGCGACGATCGCCGAGCGGCTGCGCCGCGATGCCGGCGCTTCGATCGATCGCGTTCTCCTCGTCCGGCTCAATCCCGCCGTCGAGTTCAAGACGCGCGGGAACGCGGCGCTTGCGATTCACACCGACTGCGACCCCGACCGCGCGTTCGAACTCGCGCGCGCTGAACTCGAGTCGCTCGCGGAAACGGGAGACGAACGAACGAACCCGGGGTTGGTCGTCGCCGACGTCCGCCCGGACGCCGACGACCTGCCGGCTGAACTCGGCCGGTTCGCGATGCGAGCGATTCGAGAGCACCTTTCCCTCGAGGAGGCACGGGCTGTAATCGACGGCTACGGGTACCGGTCGTGGCACGCCGGTAACGGCCGCGGGCGGATCGGCGCGCTGGCCGCGATCGGTGCCTGGCGCGCGCTCTCCGCGTGGACGTACGAGTTCATTACCTACCGCGAGTCGGATCGCTGGGGGACGACGCGGACGGTCGATCCCGAGAGCGTCTTCGTCGCGGCGGAGCGAGGCTATCCTGCAGTCTGGGACACCGTCGACCGCGACGAGAACGAGACCGTTTGCGTGCCACACACGCCGGGGCCGATTCTGCACGGCATCCGCGGGGACGATCCCGATCGGGTCCGCCGGGTCGCCGAACGGATCGAGAGCGAGCCGGTGCGGACGAGCCAGTTGTTCGTCACGAACCAGGGAACGGACGTGCATCTGCGGGATCTGACCGCGGACGAAGCGGCGAAACAAACGCGGAAATCGGAGACGGACGCGGCGCACCCGCCGGCCGAACTGCGGGACGGTCGTTCCTATCGGCTCGACGCGCGCGTCGCCGAACCGCCCGAAACGCGGCGCGGAGGACACGTGTTCGTGGAGGTAGCTACGGGCGCGAACGGAACTCGAGCGACGGCCAGCGACGTCGACGCCGCATCCACCACGCCGTCACGCCACACACTCACCTGCGCCGCCTTCGAACCCACCAAACGCTTTCGCGACCGCATCCGCGCCCTTCGCCCCGGGGACGAACTCACCGTCTGCGGCGAACTCGCGGGCGGCACCCTCAAACTCGAGAAGTTCGCCCTCCGCGACCTCGTGACCACCGAACTCGCCACGCCCACCTGTCCGGACTGCGAGCGAACGATGGAAAGCGCCGGGCGAAATCAGGGGTATCGCTGTCGCGACTGCAAGACGAGTGCAGCCGGAAAAGAGCGGGTGCCAATCGAGCGGTCGCTCGAGCGCGGCTGGTACGAGGTGCCGCCGTGCGCGCGACGACACATCGCGAAGCCGCTGGTCCGGGGCGGATTCGACGGCCCGATTCACCCGGAGCGCTGATCGCCGGGCTCTCCAGCCGGGACGATCAGGGACAGTCAGGGCATACTGACGCCGCGGCGCACGAGAAACTCGCTCGCGTCCTTGATCTCGACCGGACTGCCGATGATCCGATAGTAGCGCTCGCCCTCCGGAACGATCGTCACGACGAACTCGTCGTCGAGCCGCGGCTCGAGGTTCTCGAGCGTCTCCCGAGGGAGCACGATCTGCGTACTCTCGCGCAACTGCGACGGATCCGACATTCGTCTAGGCGATCTTCTATTCGCACCTCGTTTATGTGTGTCGATGTATATTTGTATTGGTGATTGGAGTTCGCACGCCACTGCAATCGAGACGATCCGCAAGCGACAGCTGATGCTCGCTGGGGGCGATCGTCACCGCGTTGCGGCCCCCGCCGCTCGTTCCGTCGCATGGAAAGGGTTTTTCGGGACGACCGGCTGGGTATAGACAAATGGGGCTCGAGGAGGATATCGAGGAGATCGAAGACGAAATCGCCAACACCCCCTACAACAAGTCGACCGAGGCCCACATCGGTCGCCTCAAGTCCAAGCTCGCGGAGAAAAAGGAAAAATTCGAGAACCAGCAATCCGGCTCCGGCGGCGGCGGCGGCTACTCCGTCGAAAAGCACGGCGACGCGACGGTCGCCCTCGTCGGCTTCCCGAGCGTCGGGAAGTCCTCGATGCTGAACTCGTTGACCAACGCCGAGAGCGAGACGGGGTCCTACGAGTTCACGACGCTCGACGTCAACCCGGGGATGCTCAGCCACCGCGGGGCGAACATCCAGATGCTCGACGTGCCCGGACTGATCGAGGGGGCGGCGTCGGGCCGCGGCGACGGCAAGCAGGTGCTCGCGGTCGTCCGGAACGCCGACCTGATCATGTTCGTGCTGTCGGTGTTCGAGATCGAGCAGTACGACCGGTTACGGGAGGAGCTGTACGACATTAACATCCGCGTCGACCGAGAGCCGCCGCGGGTGACGGTGCGACCGAAGATCAAAGACGGGATCAAGATCACCTCGAGCACCGAGCAGGACCTCGACGAGGAGACGATTTCGGACGTATTGCGCGATCAGGGCTACGTCAACGCCGATCTCAACTTACAGGAGAACGTCACGATCGACCGGCTGATCGACGGCCTGATGGAGAACCGGGAGTACATCCCGTCGATCACCTGCGTCAACAAGGTCGATCTGATCGAACCGTCCTACAAGGAAACGGTCGACGAGCAACTTCGCGAGCGCGACCTCGATCCCGAGGAGGTGACGTTCATCAGCGCCGAGAAGGAGAAGGGACTCGACGCGCTCAAGGATCGAATCTGGAACAACCTCGATCTGATCCGCATCTACATGGACAAGCCGAGCCGCGGCATCGACTGGGAGGAACCGCTCGTGATCGAACGCGGTTCGACCGTCGGTGAGGCGGTCGAGAAACTCGGCGGCGAGATGGAAGAGCGCTTCCGATTCGCCCGCGTGAGCGGCCCCAGTGCGACCCACGACGAGCAGCAGGTCGGCGAGGGCCACGTGCTCGAGGACGAGGACGTGTTGAAGCTCATTTTACGGCGGTAGAGATCGACCGAGCGGTGTCTGGTCTGGTGCGACAGTTCCCGGGGCGATGAACAGTCGTTCGCCGGCACGAGACTTACCGGCCGTGCCGTTCTACGACCACCGATGTCGAAACGCCCGACCGGAACGATGGACGTGGACCGGCTCCTCGAACTCCGCGTGGCAGATGCCGTGCTCCCGGCCGAGACGGATTCGGATCCACTCCCGGCCGCCGCAGATCAGCGCCGCACCGAGAGCGGAGACGAGCGAACGTACGTCGTGAACATAACCGATCTCGTCGAGCGTACGGAGCTTCCACCCGACCCCATCATCGACTGGAGCACCGACGACCGGGATGCCGACCCGATGCTCGTCTTCGCACCCCTCCCGCCGGACGAGATCGACGACGCGGCCTTCCCGCGGCGAGTCATCGAGACCGACGACGGGACGTACGCACCTGTCCCCGACGACCTGCTACGGATCGATCCGAGCAGCGGACTCGGTATCGACCTGGCGGCCTACGACGACGACAACCCGCTCCTGTTCGAAGCCGTCGCGACCGACGAGACGATCGGCCTCCTCCCGGCCAGGTTCGCCGACGGAACGCCGTTCGACGCCGAGCCGCTTCCCGAAACGCCGTCCGAAAGCGATCCCGTCGCCGAGGAAACCCTCGCTCACGAGTTCGGGGCCGATACTGACGCCGAAGCCGGAACCAGGGCGACGCCGCGCCTCGAAACCGTCGACGCACCGATCGATGCGGAGATCATCGCAACAGTCGTCGACGAAACCGAAACCGCCGAGAGCGAACTCGCCGACGCACTCGAGAGGATCCACCAGTACGACCTCCTGAGCATCGAGGATATCGTTCCCGGTCGAGAACCGCTCTCGGTCGACGGCCGCGTCATCTTTCCCGTCCCCGCGGACGCCTGGACGGTCGAGGTCGGCGCTGAACTCGACGCCGACGAGGGCGTTCTCGAGGCCGCTCGAACGGCCCACGAGAGACAGGCAAACCGACTGCTCGAGCGCGCGGAGGCGACGGACTACCGAGACGAACTCGCGGACGACGAGTTCGCAGTTGCGGTGACGGTCGAACTGGATACTACCGAATGGAGCAATACTGGCGAAAGCGGATGAGCATGTCTGATACTACACAGTTCTCCGATACTTGAGTCAGAGACACGGCGACTTCGGATGCCGATCCTATTTATACCGCGACTCGCTGAGTATGAGCATATGGCGGAAGCGCTCTCACTCGTGCCACCGTTGCTCGCGATTATGCTCGCGATCGTGACGCGTCGGCCGATCCTGTCGTTGTTCGTCGGGATCTGGTCGGGTGGCGTCATCGCAACTGGGAGTATCGGACTCGGACGGGCGTTCGGTTGGATCGCCGGTTCGATGGCGGATATGTTCCACGCTCAGATCCTCATCTTCACGCTGTTGCTCGGATCGGGCGTTGCACTCATCTGGCGACTCGGCGGTGCGACTGCGGTTCGAAACTGGGCGACCGCACGGCTCAAGACCCAGCGAAAGGCCGGTCTCGCGGCCTGGCTTCTCGGAATGCTCCTATTTTTCGACGACTACGCAAATACTGCCATCGTCGGGAATACGATGCGCGAGATTTCCGATCAGATGCGGATCTCCCGCGAGAAACTGTCGTACATCGTCGACTCGACATCCGCACCGGTTGCGACGCTCGGCCTCTCGAGTTGGGTCGCCTTCCAGCTCTCGATGATCGAGGACGGGTATGCGAGCCTCGTCGACAGCGAGGAGGTAAACGTGGCTGCAGCGGAGACACCGGATGCGTTCGACACGTTCGCCGCCTCGATCCCCTTTAACACCTACTCGCTGCTCGCGATCGTGATGGTCGGTATCATCATCATCTCGCGTCGCGACTACGGGGAGATGCTCGGTGCCGAACACCGCGCCTGGCAGACCGGGAAAGTCAATCGCGATGATGCACAGCCGTTACAGGAGGCCGAGGACGACCTCCGCGCGCCGATCGAGAAACGGCCGATGCTGCGGACGTTCTTCGCCCCGATCGGCGTGTTGATCGCGGTCGCGCTCTCGGGTGCGTTCTGGACCGGGTACCAGACGTGGCTCACCGACCAGGCCGACGCGGGCGAGCCAACGGCCCTACTTGAAGCAATCGGCGGCGGCAATCTCACCGACTGGGCAGGGAGTGCCATCCAGGTCTTCGTCGACATCGTCGGCAACGGCGACTTCGCCGCCGCCCTCATCTGGGGCTCGTTCGCGATGGTCGCAACGGCGGTCACTATCGGCATCGTCTACGACCTCTTCGACCTCGACGACGGTATCGAGACCGTACTCGAAGGATTCCACCTCATGCTCACCGCCGTCACCGTGCTCGTCCTCGCCTGGGCCATCAGCGCCGTCGCCGAGGACCTCGGCACCGGTGACTACGTCGCAACCGTCGCGGAGGGCGTCGTCTCGCCCGAACTCCTCCCGATCGCCATCCTGTTCGTCTCCGCGTTCGTCTCGTTCACCATGGGCTCGTCGTGGGCGACCATGGGCATCGTCACGCCGACCGCTATCACGGTCGCCTACAACCTCACCGGGAACTTCGAACTGATGCCGATCGTCGTCGGCGCAGTGTTCTCCGGGGCAATCTTCGGCGATCACACCTCGCCGATCTCGGACACCTCCGTACTCTCTTCGACGTTCACCGGCGCGGACCTCATCGACCACATCCGTACGCAACTGTACTACGCAAGCACTGTCGCTCTCGTCGTCGTAGTCTGTTACCTCCTCAACGGCTACCTCGGCGTCCCGCCCACCGTCTTCCTTCCACTGGGCGTCATCCTCCTCGTCGGACTCGTCTACGCGTTCTCCGAACTCCACGGACTCATCGCGGGCATCGATCCGAAACCCTCGACCGTCTCGACCGACGCCTCCCGCGATGGCCGCGCCATCGAGACATCCCCCAGCCCCGACCCGGAAGACGCCGAGTGAACCGCCGCCTTCGCCACGCTTTTTGTACCGCCGAGCGTGATCCCGCGTATGGACGGCACGCTCGACCACGTAATGCTTCGTGTCGCAGACCTGAACGACTCCCTCGAGTGGTACGAAACCCACCTCGATTACGAGGAGAAAGACCGCCACGAAGGCGACGGCTTCACCATCGTCTACCTCGGCCCCGAGGACATGCACGAAGACGGCGCGATGCTCGAACTCACCCACAACGAGGGCGACGACGACCTCGACGTCGGCGACGGCTGGGGCCACATCGCCGTCCGCGTTCCCGAAGGTGAACTCGAGGACGCCTACCAGCAACTCATGGACGACGGCGTCGAGGACTACCGCGACCCCGAATCCTGCGGCGGTCGCTACGCGTTCGTCAAGGACCCCGACGGCCACGAGATCGAAATCGTCCAGCGCGACCAGGGCGCACGCTGGTCGCTCGACCACACGATGATCCGAATCGAGGACGCCGACGAGGCACTCGGGTTCTGGACCCGCAAGTTCGAGTACGAACACACCAGTCGCTGGGAAGCCGACTCGTTCTCGAACTACTTCATGAAACCCGCGGACGCCGCGCCCGAAGAGATGTCCGTCGAACTCACCTACAACTACGACGGACGAAGTTACGACATGGGCGACGCATGGGGCCACCTCTGCGTTCGCGTCGACGACCTCGAAGAGGACTGGGACCAGTTGCTGACCCGCGAGGCGGCCGACTACCGCGACCCGGAGAGCAACGACAACATGTACGCCTTTACGGAAGACCAGGACGGCCACGAGATCGAACTCCTCGAACGCGATCCAAGCGCCGACTCGCTGTTCCCGTTCTAGGGGCGCTCCGCGCGGAACGGTTCGCTGCTCGAATCGATTTTCTCGCTCCGATCACTACCGCTACCCGAGGCCGTCAGTTGAGATATTCGTCCATATCTGATATTGCCAGAAGGTGATACCTTCAACAACTTTATGCCGACGGCCATCCGTTCCTCGGAACGAATGGTAACCGGGTGGCGATTTCGAATCGGGAGCGTTCTCGGAGTCATATCGCTGACAGTTTTTGCTGTTACCATCGCCAACCACCCAGTTTCACAATCACTGTTTACGAGCGCGGTTCCGCTATTCAATCGGCTCGAAGTCACCGTCTTGACCGGCGAATCGTTCTTCTGGGCGATCCTGTTGAGGGTCCTCGCTGTAACCGGCTGTCTGCTTCCGCTCTATAAACCGCGTCCCCGACGAACGCTCGATACGGCCCTGTTCGCCCAGAAACGAGTGCTGGTCGCAACGTTCGTTCTCGCAACGCTTGGCTACTTCAAGTGGTCACATCGTCTTCCGCGGGCAACGCTCGTGATGCTGACCGCGATTTTGCTCGTGACGATCCCCGCATTGTTTCTGGCCATCAGACGGCGACCCGCCGGGTCGACCGGCCGAACGCTTATCGTCGGGGACGATCTCTCCCAGATCGAAGACATCTCCCCTGCCGTCGATGCGCCGCTCGTCGGCTATCTCTGTCCCTCAACCGCGACGACGCTTTCGTTCGACGAGGACCGATTCTATGACGAGTCACTGACGGCCGACGGCGGCGTTGCTATCGGTGGTTCGGAACCGAAACCGGACCCAAGTGCCGACGCGGACACAGCACAGCAACAGCAGTCTCACAACCGCGTACAGGAACAGCGTTCGAACGCTGCTGTGAGCGACTCCAGCACCCAGACCCAACAGGTCACGGCCCGGAATCAGGCTCAGAGCGACACCCAAACTCACCCCCAAACCACCACGCAACCCCGAAGCCGAACTCGGACCCAGGATCACACTCGCACCCAAAATCACACTCACGCTCACACTCACGCACACGCTCACACTCGAAACCGTCGTCCCCATCCACACCCAACCCACTCACAGCGCGCCGACTCCCACCAGACTGAACTCGATACGCTACCCAGACGCGGTGGCCTGTCGAGACTCGAGACCGTTCTCGTCGAAGACGACATCGACACGGTCGTTCTTGCCTTCCACCAGCCGGATCGCGCAGAGTTCTTTGGTGCGCTCGATACATGCCAGGAACACGGCGTCAGTGTGAAGGTGCATCGCCAGTACGCCGACAGCGTCCTCGTCTCGGCCGGAGCCGTGGACAAGCTCGTCGATGTTGACCTCGAACCGTGGGATCCGTTCGATCACTTCTTCAAACGCGTCTTCGACGTGATCTTTGCGGTGATCGGACTCATCGTGTTCGCACCGATTATGGTCGCAATTGCGGCCGCGATCAAACTCGATAGTCCGGGACCGGTGCTCTACAGCCAGGCGCGCACCGCCGGCTTCGGCGAAACGTTTCCCATCTACAAGTTCCGGACGATGATTCCGGAGGGTGAAACGGCGGTGCCGTCGACCGACGAGGAAAACGACCGGATCACGCGCGTGGGACACGTTCTCCGACGGACGCATCTCGATGAACTCCCCCAGCTCTGGTCGATTCTACTCGGGGAGATGAGCGTTGTCGGTCCGCGGGCAGTCTGGACCGACGAGGAACCGCTACTCGAACGGGATGCGCCTGCCTGGCGAAAACGTTGGTTTGTCAAGCCGGGGCTAACGGGACTTGCACAGATCAAGGGGGCAAAGAGTACCGATCCGAACATGAAACTCCGGTACGATCTCGAGTACATTCGAACGCAATCGATCTGGGTCGATTGCCTGATCGTCATCCGGCAAGTCTGGACGGTCATCGACGAGTTCAGGAGCTGAGGTGGCGGGGGTGCAGCGAAAGCGAGTCGTTGGCAACTGAATCGGAACACCTATTCCGACGGTTCCGTTCGCTTCTAACGAGTAACGGCTGCATGAGGGGACCGGGAACGGGATGGACTCGCGTAGTCACAATCGTCGCGCTAGTTGCTGTTCTCGGCGGGCTGTTCATCTGGGCGGGAACGATGCCGACCGATCCGCTGGAGCAACCCGCGTCCGACGAGACGGAGGTCCCCGGGGACCGAGGTGCTTACGTCGGATCGACGGTGACGCTCGGCGGGCAGGTCGTCGAGACCGATCCGGTCGTGATCGCGACGAGGGCGAGCGGATACGGGCAGTTCACCGTTATCGGCGCGACCGAAGCGCTACAGAATACGGACGGGCCACTCGAGCGCGGCGATCACGTCACCGCGTACGGCACGCTCGAAGACGAGTCCACGCTCGTCGCCGAACGAACGCTGACGCGCGAGTCAAGTGAGGCGGGGTACATGTATCTCGTCTCGTTCCTCGGCGGAGTGTGGGTGGTCGGTCGGTTCGTTCGTGGCTGGCGGTTCGACTGGGAGACACGCGCGTTCGTCCCGCGAGAGCGCCCCTGGAGTCTCTCGCGTCTGCTCGGCAACAACGAGCAGCCTCGCCGGTCACGGCGCGGTTCTCGTGGCGATCGATCGCCGACTCAGTCAGACCGGACCGGCGGTGATCGGCGTGCCTGACGTGCTGACGCACGTCCTCGTCGGGTACAGCATCGGGACCCTGCTCTCGTTTCGATATGCGTGGCTCCGACCGGCACACGTAACGCTGGTTATGATCGGGGCACTCTCGCCGGATTTCATGAAAATCGATTTGCTCGTTCCGGACGGTCTCGTCGGGTTTCTCCTCGGCATCCCGTTTTCGTGGGCACCGCTGCATACACTCGTCGGGTCGCTACTCGTCGCGCTCTTCCTCGGAACGCTGCTCATCGCACCTGCGCTTCGCTGGCGTGCGTTCGGTCTCTTTGTGATCGGCGCACTCTCTCACCACGTCCTTGACGTTGCGCTCGTGACGGCAACGGGGTATTCCTACGCCGTCTTCTGGCCGCTGACGACGTACCGGTTCCCGGCCGCCGACCTCTTCCTGAGTAGTGACCGCTGGCCGGCACTGGTGGCCGGTGGACTCGCGCTTACAATCTGGCTGGTCGGGCAACGGATCACGACTGCCGGGGACGATCCCTCGCGGCTATAGAGACAGAACGAGAGATCTACTCGAGAAACCGCTGTTGAACGTTTCCGGTCGGCACCAGGCACCGATCTTTCTTCCCGAACAACCGGTACCGGTTAGCTGCGACGAGTTCGTAAACGCGATCGCGAATCAAGCGTGGCACGAACCGAAACGGAGCGAGGAGTCGATAGATGCCGCCCAGAAGTGTCGCAATTCGGAGGACGGCATCGGACTTCACGTAACACTCGTCACCCTCGATCAGGACGATCGACTCGAGTTCGTCGGTGGGCAGTCCGTGTTCGGCGAGGAGTTCCTGACCGGTAGCCGACTGGAGGGAGGCGAAGTAAAACTGTTCGTCGGTGTCTCTCGGGACGAGAAACTGGACGAACCCGTTACAGAGGTTACAAACGCCGTCGAAGAGGACGATGGGGTCGTCATCGGGAATCGCCGGCTCTGAACTCGCGCTCATTCGGGGCTGAAAGTTGGCTCGCGTGGTAGTTCAGCGTTTCGGTCCAATGGGAGGCGAAGTTACGGATCCTCGGTCTGCGGTCTGTCCGGTGGTTGTTCGGTTACTGCGAACGCGTATCGATGGCTAGTCGATGCGTCGACAGCGAATTCAGGAGCGTCTCGAAGCTGAGAAAGCGACTGTACCGTGCAACAAACTTATGCCAGTCTAGGCGAGACTCGGGATAGACGAACGGTCACGACGATGTCACAGGAACCGTCCGGCCCCTCCACCATGCGGAAGCGACTCGGCAAGAGTACCGACTGGTTCGGGCGTGCGATTCGGCGGCGGGTCGCCATCGACCGGCGCGCTCTCGCCGCCTTTCGAATTTCGATCGCCGCCCTCCTCATCGCCGACCTGGTGGGTCGAACGCGGCTCCTCGAGATGTTCTATACGGATGCGGGCGTGCTCCCGCGCGAAGCGCTGCTTTCGGACTACTCGTCGTTGACTGCGTACTCGTTGCACACGCTTTCGGGAGAAGCGTGGGCGCAGTGGCTATTGTTCCTCGTCGCCGGGCTCATCGCGCTGGCGCTGCTCGTCGGGTATCGAACGCGGATCGCGACGATCGTTTCGTGGCTCCTGCTCGTCTCGCTCCACGTTCGCAATCCGATGGTGCTCAACGCGGGCGACGTGTTGCTCCGAATGTTGTTGTTCTGGAGCATCTTCCTGCCGCTCGGTTCCCAGTGGTCGATAGACGCCCGCCGACGCGAGTCGGCGCAGTCGACGGGGGACGCCGCGCCGACGGTCGCGACGATCGGAACGATAGCCATTCTGCTCCAGGTGTTGTTGATGTACCTGACCAACGCCGTCCACAAGACCAGAAGCGACATGTGGACGAGCGGCGAGGCGGTCGTGCACATCTTCCAGGCCGACCACCTGACGGTGCTGCTCGGGAACGTCCTTCCGGAGTACGCCGCCCTGCTCGAGGTCTTTACGTACGCGTGGATGGTGCTTATCGTCCTCTCGCCCCTCTTGCTCTTGCTCACCGGAATCCCCCGAGCGGTGCTCGCGACCTGTTTCGCCGGGATGCACCTCGGCATGCTCGTGACGCTTCGGATCGGTCTGTTTCCGCTGATCGTCGTCGCCGGCCTCCTCCTGTTTTACCCGCCCGGCGTCTGGGACACCGCGAGTTCACTCGCAGCCCGCGTCGGTATCGCCGGCCCGCTCCGGCGCACGCTCGACGAACTGCAGTCTCGTGCACCCGTGCTCGCGCGGTCGGCCCCCGGGTCGTGGCTGCACTCGATCGCGTTCGCATCGAACGAGAACTCGGAAGCCGAGAACGCGACGGATAATCGCAGGGGCGACGATACAAGCTCGCTCACGGCCGTCGCGAGCCAGGGGCGCGTGTTCGTCACGACGCTCATCCCCTGGCTCCTGCTCGTTCTCGTCGTCCTCTCGAACGCCGAGGCGGTCGGCTACACCGAGGTCCCCGACGCCGGAAACGAGGCGCTCGACACCCTGCAGGCCAGCCAGAGCTGGCGGATGTTCGCCCCGAACCCGACGTCGACGGCCCAGTGGTTCGTCGTTCCCGGTGAACTCGAAAACGGGACGACCGTCGACGCCCTCCACGGATCAGGGGTCGACTGGGATAGACCGCCGAACGTCGATCAAACCTACGAGACGGCTCGCGAGCGCAAGTACCTCTCGAACATGCGCTTTGCCGGCAACGAGAACCATCACTCGTACTACGCAAACTACCTCTGTGATCGCTGGAACCGCGAGCACGACACGACCCTCGAGAATCTGACTGTCTACGGCATGTCGGATCGCTCCGGGCCGTACGCGGACGAATCCGACGTGTCGAAATCCGAGGTCATCGAGTACGACTGCTCGGGCGAGTTCATCCAGGAGGAAGAATCGGACGCAATCGTCGTCACGCCCGAGTGACTCACTCTCGAGGAGGAACCGGTCGGGAACCAGTCGAGAGCCGCGAGTAACGTCTTAGTCGTCTGCTGCAGCCGTTTCCGTCCCGGCGGTCGACTCCGCGCGTTCGAGATTATCGAGGTACTCGTCGGCGTCGAGTGCCGCCTTCGAGCCCATGCCGGCCGCCGTCACCGCCTGCTGGTAGTGGTAGTCGACGACGTCGCCAGCGCCGAAGAGGCCGGGCACGTCGGTTTCGGTCTGGCCACCACCGACACCGCCCTGGGTGCGGAGGTAGCCTTCGTCGTTCAGTTTGACGCCGGTACCGCCGAGATACTCGGTGTTCGGCGTGTGGCCGATCGCGAGGAAGACTGCACCGACATCGAACTCGAACTCGTTCGTCTCGGGGTCGTCGAGTCGGTCGGTCGGGTGGCCCTGCTCGTTCTCGACGAGCGTGACGTTGTCGACGCCCTCGTCCTGGGAGCCGTGAATCTCGAGGAGTTCGGTGTTTTTCATGATCTCCATCTCGCCGTCCTCGACCTTCTCCTCGACGCGGTCGATCCAGTAGTCCTCCGCGCGGAACTCCTCGCGCCGGTGGACGAGGTAGACGGTGTCCGCGAACTTGGTGAGGAAGGTCGCTTCCTCCATGGCGGCGTCGCCGCCGCCGACGACGAGCATGTCCTCGCCGCGGAAGAACGCGCCGTCGCAGGTGGCACACGTCGAAAGTCCGTAGCCCATGAGTTCGTCCTCGCCGGGGATACCGAGCGTGCGTGCGCTCGCACCCGAGGCAACGATGACGGCGTCTGCGGTGTAGCTGTCGCCGTTAGCGAGGTCAACGCGGAACGGGCGCGTATCGGCGTCGACGGATTCGACGATGCCGTTTTTCAGTTCGGCACCGAACTGGCGAGCCTGCTCTTTCATGTTGTTGACGAGTTCGGGGCCGCCGATCCCGTCGGGGAAGCCGGGGTAGTTTGCAACGTCGGTGGTCAGGGTGAGTTGCCCGCCGGGTTCGTCGCCCTCGATGACGAGGGGATCGTTGTTCGCGCGGCCGGCGTAGATGGCGGCGGTCAGGCCGGCGATGCCGGTGCCGGTAATGATGAGTTTGCGGTGTTCGACGCCGTCGCTCTCGTCGTCTTCGATACCGAGTTTCTCGTCGAGGTCGCCGGTTTCGTTGAGCGCGCTGGTCTCGTCCCAGCCGCCGATCAGTTCGTCGTCGATGAAGACTTCCGGCGCGGTCTGGCGGCCGTCGGCGCGTTCGACCATCTCCTCGAACAGCTCGTCGTCACCGGTCACGTTGTACTCTTCGTACTCGACTCCCTTGCTGTCGAAGAGGTCCTTTGCCTTCTCACAGTAGGGACAATCCGTTTTGGTATAAATCTCGACTCGAGGCTGCTCGCTCATGTACAGTACTTGGGAAACAGGGCGTAAACCCCTTGCGTTCCCAGCAACTGCCCTGTTGTACCTGTTATCGTCTCACTCACTACCGTCCACTCACCGCTGCTCTCCCAGGCACGCTATGTGCAACTCAACCGGTCAATCGCTCGCCTCCGAATCCGCCGGCGCACGAGTTCGTTCGGTGAACTCGACGGTGACTGAAAGGGGGCGGTCCACCCGCTCTTCGAGCGCCCGCTCGAGATCCGATGGCAGCGCCGGATACGCGGTATCGGCGGGGCGTCGTACCACGACCGTCACCTCCGTTTCGTCGCTGACCGCGCCGCCGTCCTCGAACTCGGTTCGAACCTCGGTGAGTTCGAGTTCAGCGTACGAGTCCTCGGCAAGAACTGTCCGGACCTCGTCGTTGACCGCGTTCTGGAACGCCACGTGCTGAGTGAGTACCATACCAGCACCGCCGAGGACGGCGATTCCGACGACGAACATGATCGCGAGCGTCGCGGTTCGATCGCTCGAGAGGTTCGCCCGGAGCGAGCCGGGTTCCCACCCCGCCGGCCGGTAGCCGAGATACCAGAAAACGGTGAGTCCGGCAAGGAGAATCGACGTCGCATTGACCGCGAGCAGGACGAACGCGCCGAGAGCGACGCCGATCTCTCCCCACGCGAGTCCGATACCGACCGCCGACGCGGCCGGAATGAGAGCGACGGCGATCATGACGCCGACCAGCGAAACGGGGATCGCCGTTGCGAGGCCAAACGCACCCGCAGCCCCGGCACAGATGCCGACGACGAGCGCGAGTAAGCCGGGCGAGATGCGGTTTTGGACCTGCGTGATAGCCGTAATATCGATGGGGACTGGAACGATTGCCCCCGTTCGGATCACCCAGGCAAACGCGAAGGCACCGACTATCGCGACGAACAGTCCACGAACCAGCGACAAGACGCCGTCACCGAACATCTGGCGGTCGTTGAGCACGAGACCGACGGTTCCGGTCAACGCCGCACTCACCTGCGGTGCGATCACCATCGAGCCGACGACGATCGCGGGCGAATCCAGCAGGAGTCCCGCTGTCGCAACGACGGCGCTCAACAGGGTCATCACGTAGTAGGTGACCCGTCCCGGCGTCATGTTCAACGCCTTCGTCCGGATCTCCTCGCGAGAAATACTGTCATCCTCTTCTTGTCCGCTGACAAAGCGGTCCTCCAATTCCTCGATCCGTGGCGTCCGCGCGGTTTCAATCGACGAGACGATGATGAACTCGTCCTCGATGCCGACCTCCCGAAGCGATGTCAGCACGTGGTCGACGGCCTGCGTCGGCACCGGAAAGGTCACGAGTTCAGCATCGATCCCGTCGCTGCACTCGCTGGTGCGGACGTAATCGAGCCCCTCGGCTTCGAGAACGCGAAGTGCGTCGTCTCGTCTCTCCCCCGGGACGAGCACCTGGAGCAAGCGCATTCAGCGGGCGTACACTACTCCAGGTGAAATGGGTGCCGATGCGCTCCAGGCAGTGAATCCTCCGGTTGCGCTGCGTTTCGAGACGCTTCAGGCAGTCTCGACGAGTTCACCTGTCCGATCGCTGTGAGGCCGACTCGGCTCACCCGCCAGCCACCGTTCGAGGGGTGAGTGAGGGTTGAAGGCGGCGGGAGGGCGATGAACTTACGGGCCCCACCGAGAAGGGGACACTATGGCTGCGGATCTCGAGGAGAAGACCGATCGATACGAATCGTTACTCGCGGACGCGCTCGCTGAGGCGACGGTCGCGCCGCGGGAGGGAACGCCAATGGCTGACGCGGCCGCGGACTGTTACGGGATGGCCGAGTCGTACCTCGAAGACGGTCGGCACTTCCGCGAGAACGACGATCCCGTCAACGCGCTGGCGTCGTTTTCCTACGGCCACGCGTGGCTCGACGCGGGTGCACGTATCGGGCTGTTCGACGTGCCCACCGAAGGACATCTGTTTACCGTCGAATAGCGCGCGATCACGCGATCAGGGAATGCGAACGGTGTGTTCGAGCGTCCCGACGCCTTCGACTTCGATTTCGACCGCGTCGCCGTCCGAGAGCGGGCCGACTCCCTCGGGCGTCCCGGTCGCGATCACGTCGCCCGGCTCGAGCGTGAGGTAGGTCGTAATCTCGGCGATCAGTTCCGGAATCGAAAAGATGAGTTGTTCGCGAGAGCCGTCCTGTTTTACCTCGCCGTTGACTCGCGACTGGACGCGTGCGTCGTCGGGAACCTCGTCGGGCGTGGCGAGTACCGGTCCGAGCGGGGCGGACCCGTCGAAGGCCTTTCCGCGAATCCAGTTTTGCTCCTGGCGCTGATCCTCGCGGTTCGACACGTCGTTCATGCAGGTAACGCCCTCGACGACGTCCATCGCGTTGGCTTGGGAGACGTGGCGACACTGCTCCCCGATGACGACGCCGAGTTCGGCTTCGTAGTCGATCCGGTCCTTGCCCGCGGGAACGGTGACGGTATCGCCGTGACCCGCGAGGGCGTTCGGCGGCTTCAAAAAGAGCATCGGGCGGTCCGGCAGGTCGGACCCCATCTCGTCGGCGTGGTCGGCGTAGTTGCGGCCGATACAGACGATCTTCGATGGCTCACACGGCGGGAGCACGTCGATTTCGTCGCCGTCGAGACTGTAGCTTTCGTTCGCAAAGTGAACGTGGCCGCTCTCGAACTCGCCGCGTCGGACTGCACCGGCCGGGTCGCGGAATCGGACGTATTTCATGGCCGAGGGGTTGTCTCGGCGGGGCAAAAACGTTGAGGTGGCGGCGGTGCTCGCGACCGTGTCTATCCGTAGACAATAGCACGGTTTCGGTATTCAGAACCGCCTGCGAAAATCGCGTGCAGAATACGGGGGTTACGTTCAGCGGACCGGTTTGGCAGAGGCCGTATTTTCAAAACTGGGCGCGATCGCGGCGCGAACTCGAATAGGATCGACTATCGATTTACGCGTCTCAGCCCCGCCCGGGCGATGACGATTCCCACGAGCAGGGCTATCGCGCCGGCGACCGCCCACCGCACTGATCGTCCAGCGATCGGTTCGCAGTCTGCGACGCACAAAATAGGACCTATCTGGACGATTCCGAGGCCTTGGACTAGCCATAACGCCCCGAGAAGCGCCACGACGGTGCCGAAGATCGTCAATAGAGTCGTTTTCGCGTTCATGGTTCAGTACGACTCTTGATATCTATCGTCATTTGAGGATTCGATCGTCGGTCTCGGTACGACGCACTGGCGTGGCGGTTCCGCGCACGAAGGGTCTGGACGGACTCACACCGATACTCAGCGTTTCGATTTCGTCGAGAGCGAACGGACCCGATGCGATCCAGTCGTCCGTTCGACGGTTGAGACGGCAGCCGTTGTCGATCCGTTTCCAGAGCGGTGTCACCACGTCCTGGACGTAGCCACGCAGCCCGTCCGACCGGACGTGTTCGAGAAAGCGGAACTCGCCGTCCGGCTTCACGACGCGGCGGACTTCCTCGAGGGCCAACAACGGGTCCTGTACCGTACAAAACACCGCGGAGGCGATGACCACGTCGAACGTATCGTCCGCATAGGGTAGGGATTCAGCCCGTCCTGATTGCAGGTGTATGTCCAGATTGTGAGTGGTGGCTGTTTGCTCCGCCTGCCTCCGTCTGTCGGGATCCGGTTCGAGCGCGTGCAGGCGGAGTGCTGGCTCACGCTGGACCGCCGTTTGCAGGTACGGGACCATTGCACCGCTCCCCGCGCCGAGATCCAGTATCACCCCTTCGAGTTCGCGCGCGAGATACCGTCGATGCTCGGCGAGGTCAAACCGCTCAGAGAGCGCGGCGACGATCGACTGACCGGGAGTTGGTGATTTCGATTCCGACCGGTTCGTATCGGTTTTTTCAGTTGCTCTGCTCGGCATGAGTTGGTGTGAGAGACGGTCCACCGACACATGTGAATAGTGCCCTACATCTGAGGCGGGTTTAAGTGCGTATACTGCATACTCTTCTCCGATGCGACACCGGCCGCGGCAGATGCAGCCCGATCAACTCGGTACTGGACGGAGCAACTGAATACAGGTATCCCGGGCGCTCTGGCCACGAAGCACGGATCGATGGTATGAGATATATTACGATCGTCATTCCGCGGATCGACGATGAACGCTGTTCTAACGGCCAGTGCGCTCCCGATCAAGCAGTAACGGTTGAAGCGATACATCATATCAATCTCTTGGACGACGGAACCGGCGTCGGACTGTATCAACTCCGCGGCGACTTCGAACAGGGAACGAACGTATTGGAGGCGAACCCGGATGTGTTAGCGTGCGAAACGTCCGAGGCGTCGGAAGGGCTTGTCTACCTCCATTTTCGAGCAAATGCCCTCATGACCGATCTCCTCGGTATATTCCGACAGTACGAGATCGTCGTGGACTGGCCGATGGAATACACCGATCAGGGTGGACTTCGGGTAACCATGCTCGGAGAGGACGAGAAGATCCGAGAGACGATCGCAGAAATCCCCGACGGAATTCAGATTACGCTCGAAGGGACCGGCGAGTATCACTCGGATACGCGCCGGCTCGCGTCGCTGCTAACGGAACGCCAGCAAGAATTGTTAGACCTAGCGATCGATGAGGGCTATTACGAGATGCCGCGGCGCGCGACCCTCCGCGACCTTGCGGATCGAGAGGGTATCTCTGCGGGAACGGTTGGCGAGCATCTTCGGAAAATCGAAACGAAAGTGATTATGGAACTCGTTTGACGCCGGGTTTGTACAACGAGACAGTCATCTCAGCATCTGCCACGATGCGACTGAAACTTCGAATAAAGAAGTCATATCACCAACTCTTGCTCTCGCTCACACGTACGCAGCGAGTTCAACGTAGGCCTCGCGGGCGGCCCGATCGGGGTCGTCGGGATGGGTGTAGAGTTCGAGCGTCGCGAAGCCGTCGTAGCCGGTATCGTCGAGCGCGTCGAAGATGGCGCGAAAGTCGAGGTCGCCCTCGCCCGGAATCCGGTGATAGTGTTTGCCGCGGCGGCCGCCGACGATGTCCTCGAGGTGGACGCCGGTGATCGCGCCGGCGCTGCGGCGGATGCTTTCGGTCACGTCCTCGCCGTAGACGGCGGCGTGACCGAGGTCGAGGTTGACGCCGAGCCCGTCGCGGTCGAGGTCGTCGATCAGCGCGAGGGTTTCGTCGGTGTTCTCGATCAAGAGTTCGGGCTCGAACTCGATGCCTACGTCGACTCCCATCGGTTCGGCGTAGTCGAGGATGTCGTGCAGCGACTCGTGAAGGTATTCGCGGGCTTTCTCGGGCGGAGTTCCCGGAAGCGGTCGTCCGGTCGCGAGACAGACCGCGGGCGCGTCGACCGCGTCGGCCAGGTCGATGGCGCGCTTCGTGTAGTCGATGCGCCACTCGCGAGCGTCCGCGTCGGCCCGGATGACGCTCGGCTCGAAGAACGACGACGGCGGAGCATCGTCGTAGTACCCCGTCGCCGTGTTCGCGTTGATGTTCGACACTGCGAGTTCGGTTTCGTCGAGTGCGGTCCGAAGTTCGGTCCGGGCCGCGTCGCTGAACTCGGGGAAGTACGCGTGGGGTTCGTCGCCCAGGAGTTCGACGCCGGCGTAGCCGTGGTCTGCGATGTGGTAGATCGCGTCGGACAGCGAGTGGCGCGCGTAGGCGTTCGTCGAGAAGGCGAGGTCGACCATGGACCCGGTACATCGATGGGTTACTAAGGGGTTTGTGCGGGGTGTGCAGGGATGGTATGACGGGGGGGAAGAATCGTGTTCGCACGGCGAGCCGACGCAAGCGTCCTCGCGTAATCACGGTATTATAGTATCGCGTGACGGCCACACGGTGTTACGTGATCGCGTTCACGTGACATCGAACGCGCGCGCGAGGCCGACCGCCGGGACGAGGAACGCGCCGGTGAGAAGCCCCCAGCCGAGTCCGGCCGCCGCGGCGAACGCCGCGTCGAGGAGGACGAGCCCGAGCACGCAGGCACCGACCGCGGGGCCGACGGTTGCCGGAACGGGATCCGCGTAGGCGGCGCGAAGCGGGCGGCCGACCCACCAGCAGAAGGCGACGGCGAAGGCGACGGCCGCCGCGGTTTCGAGCGGCGGCGGCCGAACGGCGACGAGAAGTCGGACGAGAACCGCGAGCGCCGCGAGCGCGCCCGCGGCGGCGACGACGACTGCGCCCCTGTTCCCGCCCTCGATCTCCCGCGCCGCCATGAACGTCACGGCGGCGATGTAGGCGACGACGACCGCGGGAACGGCGAGCAGCGCCGGCCCGAGTTCGGTCAGGACCGGGTCGCCCGCCCCGGCGGTCGCTCCGGTGACGCCGAGGAGGACGTTCAGCCCGCGAGCCGTCCCCATCGCGAGAAAGCCCGCAACCGTGCCCTTGAGCGCGCCGTCGTAGAGAACGATCGCACCGGCGAGCGCCGCGGCGACGAGCGCGCCCGCGCCCCCGGCGACGCCGAACGCGACGGCGACGGCCACGACCGAGAGTCCGGCACCGAATCCGAACGCGCTCCGGCGGGAGATGCGGCCGGACGGGATCGGGCGCTCGGGTCGCTCGCGGGCGTCGATCGGCGCGTCGAACGCGTCGTTGAGCGTCGTCCCGGCGGCGTAGAGCAGGACGGAAACGACGGCGAGGCCCGCGCCGGTCGGAATGGCGAGTTCAGCGCCGGCGATCGCGGCGAGTGCCGCGCCGAGGACGACATCGGGCGGAGCGGTAAAGAGGTTCGGAACGCGAACCAGTTCGGCGATATCGGCGAGGGTCGGACGGAGCGAGCGGTCGCGCGCATCGTCGCTGCAATCGACGCCGCCGCCGGCCACCCTACGCCCACCCTCGTTCCTCGAGGTACGCCATCGCCCCGCGGGCGGTCTCGACCGGCGTCTCCTCGTAGGGATAGAGTTCGATCGTGACGAAGCCGTCGTAGCCGCGGTCGTCGAGTTCGCCGAGGAACCCGTCGATGTCCATCGACCCCTCGCCGAGTTGGGTGTGTTCGTGCCGGCGGTCCGCGGGAATGTCCTCCAGGTGGTAGTGAGTCGTGAACTCGTCGAGGTCAGCGACCAGCGCGGTGGGATCCTCGCCGACGCAGTAGAGGTGCCCGGCGTCGAAGTTACACCGGACGCGCTCCGAGTCGATGCGCGCTACCAGGTCGAAGAACTCGTCGGACGTTTCGATCAGGAGGTCGGGTTCGGGTTCGACCATGACGTCGACGCCGACAGCCTCGGCGCGCTCCGCGACCTCGCGGAGGCCGTCGACGAACGCGTCCGTGGCCCACTCGCGGGATTTCCCCTCGGGAATCGGGCCGCCGGGTTCGATCGAAATGTGGGGCGCGCCGAGTTCGGCGGCGGTATCGAGCGCCGCGAGGGTGTAGTCGATCCGCTCGCGGCGGTAGTCCTCGTCGGGTTCGATAAACGAGGGGTGGTGAAAGTCCTCGATCGCCGTCAGCATGAACGCGTTCGCGTTGCTGATGGCGATGTCGTTGTCGTCGAGGACGGTGCGGACGCGCGCGATTTCGTCCTCGGTCGCGTTCGGCGGGTAGAGGTGAGGCTCGTCGAGTAAGATTTCGACGCCGTCATAGCCCGCGTCGGCGAGTTCTTCGATCGCGTCCTCGAGTTGGTACTCCCTGAAGGCGTTGGTGGAGAAGCCAAACTGCATGGGTCAGGCCTCGTACTCGAAGTTCGGCGACTGCTCGAAGAACTCGTAGGGGTTCTCGAAGACGACCTTGCGAACCTCCTCGCGGTCCCAGCCGCGGTCGATCATCTCGTCGCGGGCCTTGGGAACCGCGAGCGGGTCGGAGGGGTCCCAGTCGGCGGCGCTGTTGAAGATCATGTTATCGGTGCCGTACTCTTCCAGCAGGTCGATTGCCACACTGGCCTCGATCTTGCCGGGGTAGAGGGTAAAGCCGATCCAGCAGTCGGTCCGCGCGGAGATGTCGATCGTGTTCTCCGTGTTGTGATCGATGATGATCCGGTCCTGGGTGACGCCCATCTCCTCGATGATCTCGACGATGCGCTCGGTGCCGGCCGGCTTGTCGGTGTGGGGTGTGTGGACGATGACCGGGAGGTCGCGGTCCTCGGCGATCGCCAGTTGCTCGCGAAGGGCCCACTCCTCGTCGTCGGTCACCTGGTCGAAGCCGATCTCGCCGACGCCGACGACGGGGTCGCGGTCCAGGTACTCGGGGATGCGCTCGAGGACCTCCTCGGCCATGTCCCGATAGTTCGCCTCCTTCGGTTCGAGTCCGATCGTGACGTAGTGGTCCACGTTCGCCGTCCGCTCGGCGCGATCGGTCTCGTGGTCGATGATCTGTTCGAAGTAATCGAAGAACGCACCCGCGTGATGCTTGTCCTGCCCGCTCCAGAACGCCGGTTCGATGCAGCACTCGATGCCGGCGCGACGCGCCCGTTTGTAGTCGTCCGCGGCGCGTGACACCATGTGCATGTGCGGGTCGATAATGCGCATAACCGCAGTACGGCGATGACTCGCTTTTGGGATGTCGGTCGTTCACACGAGCAACCTCCCGTTGTCCCTGAATGACGGTGGCGAGACTCGCGGGGAATACCGTGTTACGAACGCTCAATACAGGTTTACGCGTGCTACGCCGGGCATAACAAAAGCCGTGCCGCACGGAGGGCCTCCGGATGACCGATCACTCCCGGCCGCTGTCGACGAACTCGCGACCGATCGCGCGATGGTCGCCACGGACCGCTGGAGAACTCGACAGAACGAGTCGTGCCCGACCGTCGAACGTCCGCGGGGACAAATGACCGCCGAGTCACCGCCCCGGGACGAGACGGCCCAGCCGACGAACGCGGAGCGAATCGGCGTCTGGCTCGTCGGTGCGCGTGGGAACGTCGCAACCATGTCGATCGTCGGCGCTCGGGCGATCGCGACCGGTCGCGCCGAGACGACCGGCATGGTCACCGAGCGCGACCCCGTCTCGAGCCTCGAGCTGCCGCCCGTTTCGGCGTTCGTCTTCGGCGGCCACGACATCGATCCGACCTCGCTCGTCGACCAGGCCAGACGCCAGTGCGAGCGAAACGGCGTCCCCGACGAGGAGACGCTCGCAAGCGTCCGCGACGACCTCGACGCCGTGGACGAGCGCATCGAAGTCGGAACGGCGGTAAACTGCGGGGCCGCCGTCACGGACGACAGCGACCACCTTAATCGGGACCTCGCGATACGAACCGTCGTCGACCAGATCCGCGACGACTACGAGTCCTTCCGGACCGCCCACGAGATCGACCAGCTCGTCGTCGTCAACGTCGCCTCCACCGAACCCGAACTCGCCTCGCCGGAACGATACGATACCCGCGAGGCGCTCGAGGACGCCATCGATTCGGACGATCGGGACCTGCCCGCGAGCGTCCTCTACGCCTACGCCGCGATCGGCGCGGGCCATCCCTTCATCAACTTCACGCCGAGCACGGGCAACGCCCTCGGCGGGATCCAAGAACTCGCCGTCGACCGCGGGGTGCCACACGTGGGCCGCGACGCCAAGACCGGCGAGACGCTGGTCAAGTCCGCGCTCGCGCCGATGTTCGCCGGCCGGAACCTGAACGTGCTCTCCTGGGAGGGCCACAACATCCTCGGCAACAAGGACGGCCTCGTGCTGGAGGACGAGGCGAACGCCGCCGGCAAGCTCTCGAGCAAGGGCGACGTGCTCGAATCCATCCTGCCCGATATCGGCCACAACCGCGTCCGGATCGACTACACGCCCTCGCTCGCGGACTGGAAGACCGCCTGGGACTACATCCACTTCGAGGGCTTCCTGAACACCGAAATGACGATGCAGTTCACCTGGGAGGGCTCGGATTCTGCCCTGGCCGCGCCGCTCGTGCTCGATCTGGTCCGACTGATCGTCCACGCCGACGAGTTCGGCGAGGGCGGCTTCCAACCGCACTTGGCGTCGTTCTTCAAGGCCCCGATCGGCGTCGACGAACACGACTTCTCGGCGCAACTGCACTGGCTGTACGATTACGCCGCTCGCCACAGTGATGCATGACTGACGAGACAGACGCTTCGACTGCTAGCCCGCACGAGACCGACGGAGAAGCCGAGACCGCACCGCCCGAGTTCGGCGCGGAAGCGACCGACGCGACGGGACGCGTCATCGTCCTCGACGTGGTCGGGTTACAACCGCAACACATCGGTGCCGAACGAACGCCGACGCTCCACTCGCTGTTCCCCGCCGAGCGCGTCGCCGATCTTCGGCCGCCGTTTCCGGCGGTGACGGTGCCGGCCCAGACGACGCTCGCGACCGGAGTCGGTCCGGGAGAGCACGGCGACGTTTCGAGCGGCGAGTTCGACCGCGAGCGCGAGGTCGCCGAGTTCTGGGAGCGCGACCGCGGCGATCGAAACCGGATCTGGGAGACCGCGAGCGAGGCCGGCCTGACGACGGGAGTCCTGTTCTTCCAGCACCTGATCGGGACGAGCGCCGACGTCGCGGTGACGCCCTCGCCCATCGAGGACGAGGATAACAACTTACTCGAGATGAACTGCTGGACGAACCCCGACGAGTTCTACGACGACCTCCGATCGGAGCACGCCCACTTCCCGCTGCACAACTACTGGGGGCCGGGGGCGAACGAGGAGGGCAGCCGGTGGATTCTCGCCGCAGCGAAGGAGGCGGTCGACCGATTCGATCCCGACCTGCTGTGGGTGTACGTCCCCCACCTCGACTACGTCGGCCAGAGCGACGGCCCCGGTTCCGAGGCGTTTCGGGCGGAACTCGAGACCGTCGACGACCTGCTCGGGGACTTCCTCTCGTTCCTCGCCGAAACCGATCGCTGGGACGAAACCGTCGTCAATCTCGTCAGCGAGTACGGCTTTCACGACGTGGAGCGGCCGCTGTTCCCGAATCGCGTCCTCCGGGACGCCGGACTGCTCGAGACCGACGCGGCGGGCGACGCCGATATCCCGAACTCAGAGGCGTTCGCCATGGTCGACCACCAGATCGCGCACGTCTACGCCGACGACGGTGCGCTAGAGACGGCTCGGGAACTGCTCGGTGAACTCGACGGCGTCGACACCGTCATCGGCGACGCCGAGAAGGCCGAGCGGGGGATCGACCACCCGAACGCGGGCGAGTTCATCCTCGTCGCCGACCGCGACGCCTGGTTCCAGTACTATTGGTGGACCGACCACGCGAACGCGCCGCCGTACGCGACCGACATGGACATCCACGACAAGCCCGGCTTCGACCCCTGCGAGCTGTTCTTCGGCGACGACGGCCTCGTCTCGCTCGACGCGACAACCGTCAGCGGCTCCCACGGTCGCGCGGACGAGTCGGCCGTCGGCTGCTACGGGCTCGGCGGCCCGGCCGCAGCTGAACTCGCGCCCGAACTCGAGGAGACGGTCGACGCGACGGCCGTCACGCCGACGATTGAGGCGTTGCTCGACATCGCGTGAATCGGCGGCGCTGCACTCGGAGGTGGCCGCCAGAACGGTGCTGTAAAGCGGAGCGTTCGGAACGCAACCGACGCGCACGTCAGTGCGTCACACTATCGGCTCGGAACGGAACGTTTTTTATTAACCCTCGGCAAGCAGTGAGTGCGTACGAGGTGCGCTCCGTTGGTGAGACGGACGGTGTCCGTCGAAGCTCGGAGTGGCGCAGTGTATGCGCTCCGTTGGTGTAGTCCGGCCAATCATTTCGGCCTTTCGAGCCGATGACCTGGGTTCAAATCCCAGACGGAGCATTTCTGCGATCGTAGTGAGCAAAGAGCGCACGTGCTGGAGTTTGAAGCGCGGCAATCCGAGCGGAGCGAGGATTTGCATCCGATGCAAATCCCAGCCGGAGCTATCGCGGCCGAGTTTTACGCAGAAGCATTCTTCTCAGCAACCGACGTGAACTACAGAACGGAAGCGACCGTCGGAACGGTCCGTGTCTGGCCGGTCACCAGCGTAGCGGGGTAGCGTGATCACTGTAGTCCCCCCATAGGAGGCCCCAATCACGTGTTAGCAGTTACTAACATGCGAATAGCATCCCCCGGCAGCGCTCTCCCTGTAAAAGAGGCGCTTAGAACGACCGAGACCGTCGGTCAAAACGGGATTACTGACGTGGCAACGACGGATCGTTGTCGGAAGCAAATACAGGGAACATTCTTCGCGGAGAAATATCGACCAGCGGCCGAAACTGTGGAAACAGCTAATGGCTGGCCCGTCACCTGCCAAATTGTGCCATGGCATACGGTACCGACCCAAGAGACCGATACAGTTACGGCGAGGTCAGCGACAGCGATCGCCGCGAGTTCTTGAAAGCGCTCGGGGTAATCGCGGGCGGCAGCGTTGCGGGAGCAACGTTGAACGATCTCAGACAGAACGTTTCGACCGAAACAACGAGCGGCCTGGCGGAGATGGGGACCGCGCTGCAGGACGGGCTGACGGGGACGCTCGATGCGGCGCTGTTGAGCGAGCAACTCGCGGCGCTCACGGAGTCCGTCGAGTCCCTGCCTGAACTCGAGGCGATGGGGGTTCCGGACGCGGGAGCGGAGGCGTATCAGTCGTTGACGACACCGGCGTGGGAAATCAACGACCACCTCGCGGAAGTCGGCTTTTTCGCGAGTGCGGAGGAGACGCTCCCGGCGTTTACGCCCGACCATATCGAAACGACGACGCGACAATTGGTTCACATCGATGGGTTGCCGGCGACGCTTTCGGAGGTCGGCTTCGCGGAGCGCGAGCAGACGGCGCTCGTCGTCAACATCGTTAACGCGAGAGAACAGCTTTCGTGGTGGATGGCGACGCCGGACTATCCGCCCGCGGATGCGGTCGACGACGGCGTCGTCTACGAGTACGTCGCACCGCTCCACCAGCGGGCCGCGGAAGGGGCGCTGCTGTGGACCGACGGGCTCGACCACTACCTCTGGCAGCGCGAGCCGCTGGTCACCGGCGAGATGATCGACCGCGGCCTCTGGGACGTCAAGTCCATGCTCGGCGGATACTACCTGCTCGGCTCCGCCGCGCGCGACCTCGCGGCCGAGGACATCGCAGACGACCACCTGACGACGCTGACGACCGCCAGTACCGCACTCATGATCATCAGCCAAGAGTTCCTGATCACGGACGTGATCCGGATTACGGACGATAAACGCGCGCCGCGGAGCGCGGTATCGAACTAGCGGACCATGACCTACGAATCACACCTCAGCGACCTACCGGAAGACGCACCGTGGCACGAAAAACCGGGCGAGTCCATCGTCGAACAGGGAGATACGGACCAGATCCCCGAACGGGACGTTACCGAGTCCGATCTCGCGGAGACGCAGACCGACGAGACGAATTGGCTGATTGCCGGCGGCGGCTACGAGGGCCACCGACACACGACGGCCGAGGTCATCACGCCGGAGAACGTCGGCGACCTCGAACTCGAGTATCGACTCGAAATTGCGGAAGACCCGAACGACTTCCAGGGATCGCCGATCGTCGTCGACGGCGATCCGCCGATCATGTACACCACGGTCGGGCCGGACATGTTGTACGCGCTCAACGCTCGAACGGGGGACATCCTCTGGACGCACTTCTACGAGAACAGCGACGGAGCGTCGGAACAGACACCGCCCGCCGAACGCGGGGCGGCCGTTCTCGGTGATACGGTCTACAAAAGCACGCTCGATCTCGGCGTGCTCGCGATCGATCGTTACACGGGCGAGGAACGCTGGTACTACAATGGCGCAGCGTACTACCGCGGCCAGGTCGCGGACGAACTCACGCACGAAGAACTCAGCTGGGAGCGCTCCCGCGGGACGACCTCGTCGTTCCCGCCGCTGATCTACAACGGGCGGATCATGAAGGGGAGTTTCGGCGGCGAGTTCGGCGTCAGCGGCTTCTTCGACTGCATCGACCTCGAAGGAAACCCGCAGTGGCGTGTGAATATGACGCCGGAACACGAGTGGGTCGGCGATTCGTGGATGCACGGCGGCGCGACCGCCTGGGCGGCGGGTGCGGTCGAACCCGACTCGGGAACGGTCGTGATTCCGTCGGCGAACCCGGGACCGTGGTACGGCACCGTTCGACCGGGCTACAACCCCTACTCGTGCGGGAAAGTCGCCGTCGACATCGAGTCGGGCGAGTACCAGTGGCACCACCAGGACTCGCCGCACGACTGGTGGGACTACGACTCGCCGAGTCCGCCGGTCGTCTTCGAGGCGGAACACGAGAGCGAATCTCGGAAGTTTGCAACCTGGCCGGGGAAGACGGGCTGGGTGTACACGGTCGATATGGAAACCGGCCAGCTCCACCAGCGCAGCGACGAGTACGTCCAGCACCTCAACACGTTCAACCTGCCGCCGTACGACGATCTCGAGAGCGCACCCTGGGTCATGCCGGACCTGATTGGGGGGACGAACCCGCAGCCGAGCGCGTTCGATCCGGAATCGCGGACGCTAGTCGTTAAAGGGACCAACTACCCGATGAAGTTCTCCTGGTTCGAGACGGAGTACGAACCCGGCCAGCGATACATCGGGATGGACACGGTCCGGAAGACGGAACCGACGCAACCCGAGGAGGGCGACCAGCCGGAAGAGGACGTGCCGGCCGACGCCGAGGAGCTAGAGCCGGGCGAACAGCGCGAGGGTGACGAAACGCCGGAAAACGAAACGGTAGCCGACAACGGCGGCGACGACCTCCACGCACCGGAGGAGGACGCCGACGGAGGCGACGAAGGTGCTGCGAAAGAGGAGGAAGCGGAGGCGGAAAACGGCGACGAAGACGGAGGAGAAGACGATGCGGACGACGGCAACGGCGAGCAGGAAAGCCTCATCGACGAACCGGTTCCGGAGTGGAACCAGAACGCAGGCGTCATCGCCGGCCTCGATCCCCTGACCGGCGATGTCAAATGGCAACACTGGTTTAGCTGGGAGGCCGGCCCGCCCTGGGGTGGCTCGTTGACCACGGCAACCGGTGTCACGTTCGCGGGCGGACCAACTGGGTTCCTCCACGCGCTCGACACCGAAACCGGCGAAGAACTCGCGACGCACGAGGTCGGCGACCACGGCGTCGATGGCGCGCCGATAAGCTGGTACGATCCACACGAAGGGAAACAGTACGTCGCGATCCCCGGCGGCGGTGGCAATCAAGTCGAGGAGGAAGGGAACACGGTGGCCGTTTTCTCGCTCCAGGAGTGACGACGGTCGAAACCCCCGGGTGATCGACGGCATCGATCGCCGCCTTACTCCTGCGACCGGTGACGGTCGACGACGCAATCGAGAGCAACCGGCGTTCGATCGCCTCGGTTTTCGGCCGTGACTCAGCGCTGGTCACTTTTCTCACACCTGAATCGTAGCGGTAGTTGGCAGCGTGTGGCGTGTGAATTTGCGTGATGGCCCCCTCTAGATACAGCACTACGCGTCAACCGAACGGATTTCGTTATTACGTAATGCCTATACTTCGAACCAATCAGCGTCAAGCCGTGCCGACTGATACAGTAGATTCGGAAGCTCGCACGCTTGACCGAATCCAATTCTGTTTGCAACTCGAGCTCGGACTAGCTGGTATCGTGTTCGGTGTGGAACACTTGCCGACATCATCGAGTACCAAATTCCGGCAGTCGTGTGGTTCGCTGTCTCCGCCGTCCTGCTCGCGTATGCGGTGCATCTGAGCAGACGGTCCTGACAGCGGGCGACGGACAGCGGACGACGGACGATGGATAACGGACAACGGATAAGAACCCGTGCTGGAAAAAGCAGTTTAGAAGCCGGTCTGGACGACTTGCAACTCGATTGCGACCGACGCCGCTGAACTCGTCAGGCGTCGGTCGACTCGTTTGCGGTTGACTCGTTCTCGGCGGCGTCCGTCTCGGTCTCAGTGTCGGTCTCGTTCGAATCGGTGTCGGTTTCCGACTCCGTTTCGGTGCTCGCGTCCTCGTCTCCCGTTCCGTCGTCTTCGGCGGTGTCGCTTTCGTCCGCAGTAGACTCGTCCGCCGTGACGATTCGGCTCACGTAACCCTCTCCGTCGAGCGTCGGGGTATCGGACGAAAGAACGTACATCTCGCCGTTCGCGTCGCGACCGAAGCCGTAGACGAGGTGGTTCATCGAACCGTCGCTGCCGACGTCGTCCTCGGACTCGACGCCGAGTTCTTCGATCGGCCAGAGGTCGACCTCGTTGGGTGGAGAGTACGTGTTCTGGTCGGCTTCCGCTCCGTCGCTTTCGCCGGTACTCTCGCCGTTGCCCTCGGGATCGATCGGTTCGAAGTCCGGCCCGCTCTCGTTCTCGGTGTTGTTTCCGGCGTCCTCCTCGGGTGCGTGGAGGTCGTCACCGCCGTTCTCGGTGTCTGTGTCGGTGCCGTTTCCGTTCTCGTCCTCGTCGGTCGTCTCGTCCGCACCGTCGGCACCGCCCGTCTCTCCGTTAGGCCACCCCTCCGGCGGCCGCGCGAGGAAGAGACGGCCCGGTCCCTCGCCGTCGCGACTCCAGTCGCCGAAGACGTACGTCCCCTCGAGTTCGGAAACGGACCCGCCTTCGTACATGTAGCCGCCGGTGATGGAGACGCCGATCTGTTCGATGTCGCCGGTGTCGTCGCTCGTCTCTTCCGTGTCCTCGGTTGCGTTGGTGTCCTCGCCGTTGCCGTTGCCGTTTCCGTTTTCGGCATCAGCATCGGTTTCGTTGCCATTGCCGCCGTCATCACCGTTCTCAGTGTCACCGTTCTGGGCGGTGCCGTCTCCGTAGCGACCCATGTTGGCCTGGTGCGGGTATTCGATGACGGGACCGCGGAGCGGTTCGCCGCCGCGGACGTCCGATGGCGTTTCGGCGGGGCAGTCTTCGGGCGGATCGTCCGGGGATTCCGTGCTGAAGCAGTGGGTTCCCTCCCAGACGTTCCAGCCGTAGTTGCCGCCCGCCTCAACGTGGTTGACGGTTTCGAACAGCGCCTGGCCGACATCGGCGACGAGCAGTTCGCCGTCGTCGGTGAACGAGATCCCCCAGGGGTTGCGCAGGCCCCAGGCCCAGTACTCGTCGAGTTCACCTTCCATGTCGACGAGCGGGTTGTCCTCTGGAATCGCGTAGGGCTGGCCGTCCTCACCCTCGCCGTTGATATCGATTCGGAGTATTCCGCCGAGCAGGTTTTCGGCGGTGTCCTGGCCGTTCCCACCCTCGTTCTCGTCGTACCAGTCTTCGACGTGGCCCTCGCCGACGTCGTTCGCGCCACCGCCGTCGCCCGTTGCCACGTACAGGCAGCCGTCCGGCCCGAAGGCGATCGCCCCGGAGTTGTGGTTGAACTGCGGCTCCGGAATCTCGAGAATCCGCCGCTCGGAGTCAGGGTCCGCCTGCGAGTTCTCGTCGTCGGTCGTTTCGAACTCCGCGAGCACGAACGTGTGGTCCCAGCCGTCGGGAACCTCGTCGGTCGGCGGCGCGCTGTACCGGACGAAGAACCGACCGTTCTCCTCGAAGTCCGGGTGGAAAGCGAGTCCGAGCAGTCCGCGTTCGTCGAAATCGCCCTCGAGTTCGACCATGCGATCCGTTACGTCGAGGAAGGGTTCGTCCGCGAGGCCGTCATCGTCGAGGACCCAGATTTGGCCGGCCTGGTCGACGACGAACTGGCGGTCCTGCTCTTCGTCGGCTACTTGCAAGTTGAGCGGGGCCGTCAGCCCGTCGGCGATCGTCTCGAGACCGATCGTCGGTCCCTCGCCGATGATCGTCTGCGATTCGTCCTCGGCTTCCATTTCCTCGTCGCCGTTCCCGCCCTCGCCGGCCAGTTCGATCTCGCCGCGCATGCTTGTCGGATGGGGCTGGCAGTAGTACTCCGCCATTCCCTCCTCGGCGGTGAACTCGACTTCCTGGGTCTCGCCCACACCGGAGACGATTTCGGTTTCGACGAAGTTCTCCTCGCCGTCTGCGTCTTCGATGGCGAAGTTGTGGCCGGCACCGTCTAAGTTCTCCCAGGTGAGCGTGTACGATTCGCCCGGAACTAACTCGAGTGTCGGATTGTCTTCGTCCGCGATCTGTTCGGGTGATTGGCCGACCCAGCCGCTGGTTCTGCCGCCGAGTTCGATTTCGGATCCGAGCCCGTCGTCCTGGGCGAGTGCAGTCGTGGCAACGCCCGAGACCGAGGCCAGTGCGGTCGTTTGCAACAGGAGTCGTCTGGAGAGCGTTTTCGAATCAGGGTGATGTCTTGACATAGTGTATGAGTGTCTCCGAATGTGCGTTCGCTTGGTCGCCGATCGTATCGCGCTGTCGACACGCTCTGTGTCGAATAGCGACGTGTCCTCGTCGGACAATAAACTGGAGCGATCGTTCCCCTCCTAATCACGACTTGGCTCCGCCGTCGCGACGAGTTGCCGGCGAAAGACGGATTTAGCGATCGGTAATGAGGTGTTCCCTCCGCGGAATACTGCTGCTCCGGCCGTATTCGCCGCGACGATAGACGGAGCGACAAGCGTCCGTGTCAGTGCGAGCAACCCGTTGTTACTGCAGGCGCTGACCGACACTCGTCACGCGAAGAGCTGTCTGGTTTCTAGAACTCGACTGTGGCTGTCCAGCGGGGGACAGAACCGGTGGTGGATTGCGGTTCAACGGACCGAAATTTCGTAATAGTCGGTGTACTTGACGAGTTCACAGTCGTGAAAGCCGGTCGTGGCTGTGGTCTCGAGGACATCGGCGGCATCGACGGTGCCCTCGTGGCTATCCGTGAGGTGGGCGAGCGCTGCTTTGGCGTCCTCGCCGAGTTCGTCGTAGTGGCAGACGCGGGAATCGGCGGGGATGTTCTCGACGCGCTCAATCGTGATATCTACACCCATGGTACTGTACGACACACGATGTGCTCTAACGACTTCAATCCTTCTCCGAGCCGACCTGTTCCGCACCGAACGTGTTCGATCGGTCGATCGCTCCGACAGACCTGAAAAGGCTTAGGGGGTGGCCCTCGCATACACGAGTGTGAGCGAGAATCGCGTCGTTCAGGGGCGAATGGTTACGGCAACGAGACTTGCGGAACTGATCGAGGGAGAGTCGGTGATGGAGGCCGAGTCGATTGCGGAGGCGGACGCGGACTGTCCCGAGTGCGGCGGCAACGTCCTCGAAGTGGGGTACATGCCGTCGGTCACCGAATTCGTCACCGGCCGCAAGTGCCAGGACTGCGACTGGGCGGAAACGGACCGGGAGTGATCGGCCGCCGAGAGCACCGACAGCTACCAGACGACCAGTTCCAGCGCGCAGACGACGGCGGCGAGAAACACGTGCTCGCCGTCGACGACGAACCCGTAGTACAGCGGTCCGTACTCCGGTTTTGCGAACGGGATGTAGAGGGCGACGTACCCGTTCATCGCGAGGACGACGAGAAACGCCGACGAGAGGACGCCGCTTGCGACGAGTGCGATGACGGCGACGGCGACGGCCACGTTCGCACTCTGTGTGACGATCCGGGTCCGTCGCGGGCCGAAGACGTTAGGAACCGTCGCGATCCCTTCTTCGCGGTCGCCCTCGATATCTTTGATATCGAATATCACCGCCGCGATGGTGATCATCGCCGCGACGTAGCCGACCAGAAACAGGACGTCGGTCGTCCAGAGTTCGCGATAGTAGTAGCCCGCGCCCGCGGGGAGCAGTCCCCAGGCGAGGCCGACGAAACAGTTTTTCACGAGAAAGAGTTGCTTGATGCCGACCGTGGAGTACAACAACGCCACGACGAGCGGGATGAGCATGTAGCCGGCACCCGGGACGCCGAGGAAAACGGCGATGGCGATTGCAACGAGGTACAGACAGGTGCCCGCCGCCAGCCAGAGGTGGCCGTACTGCCTCGTCAGCGCCGCCCGCCGTGGGACGTTCGTCTCGTCCTCCGCGAGATCGGTAAGCCGGTTGATCGTGTAGACGAACATCGTGACCGCGAAGACGAAAAAGAGCGGCAACGGGTCGACCGGCAACCCGGCTAGCAGCATCGTCGTGAGGACGACGCTCATCGTCGCCAGCGAGATGAAGAGGTTGCTGTGAACCAGCAACTCGAGCGCACGCGCGATCGACGACCGCCATCGCTCGATACCGTTCGCCGGGGCCGATGTCGTCATTCGGAGACGACTCCGGCACCGGCCCGCGAGCGAGCGAGCAGCGAGCGCCTCTCTCTGACCGGGTCGATGTCACCGGGACCCGTCAACTGAACTCGGGGAGACACGTGCGTCGAGATTGGAACCGTCGCGGGTCAAACCCTTCGGTCCGTGCTCTCTGTCACCACAGTATCCACCGGTGGAAGTGCCTACGCACAATTTACCGTCGATAGCCGATATACCTGCCATCTACCCGACACTGAATCCCCGATACGAGTGAAACTAACAGGATTTAAGCAAGGTCAGAACGCCCGTTCGAATGGCTATGAAACTGCACGAGTACCAGGCGAAGGATGTCTTCGCCGACGCCGGCGTTCCAACGCCGTCGTCCCAACTCGCCTCCGACGTCGACGGTGTACTGACCGCGGCAGAGGAGATCGGGTATCCAGTCGCAGTCAAGGCGCAGGTACAGGTCGGCGGCCGCGGCAAGGCCGGCGGGATCAAACTCGCCGAGGACGAAGATGAGGCCCGCGAGGCGGCCGAGTCGATCCTCGGCATGGACCTCAAGGGCTACCGCGTCGAGCGCGTCCTCGTCGAGGAAGCGGTCGATTTCACCAACGAACTCTACGTCGGGATCACGATGGACCGCGGCGAGGGCAAACCGGTCGCGATGGTCTCGACCAAGGGCGGCGTCAACATCGAGGAAGTCGCCGAGGAGGACCCCGACGCGATCGCCCGCGAACACATCGACCCCGCCTTCGGCATGCACCCGTTCCAGGCCCGCAAGGCCGTCTACGACGCCGGCGTCGACAAGTCGGTCGCGAACGACGTCGCGAGCGTTCTCACCACGCTCTACGACCTCTGGGAGAGCCGCGACGGCTCCGACGCCGAGATCAACCCGCTGATGGTCACCGCGGACGACGATGTCATCGCGGCCGACGCCGTGATGAACATCGACGAGGACGCGTTATTCCGCCAGCCTGAACTCGCCGAGATGGAAGAGGAAGCCGCAAGCGGCGGCGACGAACTCGAACAGAAGGCCGACGAGTACGACTTCGACTACGTCCGACTCGAGGGCAACGTCGGTATCATCGGCAACGGTGCCGGCCTCGTCATGACCACGCTCGACCTCGTCGACTACTACGGCGGCGAACCCGCGAACTTCCTCGACGTGGGCGGTGGCGCGAAAGCCGAACGAATCGCGAACGCGCTGGATATGGTCTTCTCCGACGACAACGTCGACAGCGTCGTCTTCAACATCTTCGGCGGCATCACCCGCGGCGACGAGGTCGCCCGCGGCATCAACGAGGCGCTCGAGCAGTTCGACGAAATCCCCAAGCCGGTCGTCGTCCGCCTCGCCGGCACCAATTGGGAGGAAGGTATGGAGATTCTGAACGAGGACCTCGTGACGGTCGAACAGACCCTCGAGGACGCGGTCGAGCGTACCGTCGCGTACGCCGAGGAGGTGACCGAACAATGAGCGTTCTAGTCGACGACGACACGCGCGTCGTGGTACAGGGCATCACCGGCGGGGAAGGCAAGTTCCACGCCGAACAGATGATGGAGTACGGCACCAACGTCGTCGCCGGTGCGGTCCCCGGCAAGGGCGGCCAGGAAGTCAACGGCGTTCCCGTCTTCGATACGGTCCACGAGGCCGTCGCCGAGGAAGACGCCGACACCTCGGTCATCTTCGTCCCGCCGGCGTTCGCCGGCGACGCCGTCTTCGAAGCCCTCGACACCGACCTCGACCTCGCCGTCGCGATCACGGAAGGCATCCCGACCCAGGACATGGCGAAGGTCAACAAGCGCCTGACCGAAACCGACACCCGACTCGTCGGACCGAACTGCCCCGGCCTCATCACCCCCGGCGAGGCCAAACTCGGCATCCTCCCCGGAAACATCTTCGCCGACGGCAACGTCGGTCTCGTCTCCCGCTCCGGGACGCTAACCTACCAGGTCGTCGACAGCCTCACCAATCGCGGTATCGGCCAGACCACCGCCATCGGCATCGGCGGCGATCCCATCATCGGCACCGACTTCGTCGACGCGCTCGAACTCTTCGAGAACGACGACGAAACCGAAGCCATCGTCATGTGCGGTGAGATCGGCGGCGAAGACGAGGAAGAAGCCGCAGCCTACATCGACGAGCACGTCGACACGCCCGTCGCCGGCTTCATCGCCGGCCGCACAGCCCCACCGGGCAAGCGCATGGGCCACGCCGGCGCAATCGTTTCCGGTTCCGGAACCGGCACCGCAGAGAGCAAGATCAACGCGCTGAACGACGCCGGTGTCCCCGTCGGCGACACGCCCGAAGAAGTCGCTGACAACATCGAATCGTTCCTCGAGTAACGAGTTCAGTATCGCTCGGAAGGGCGGGGCACTGCCGTGACCGCCGTCCGGACGCTTTTTTGCTACCGTTGACGGCCGATGACGAGTCCAGCGACGAACGCGAGCGCGACGATAGCGACCACGACCCCATCGACGACGCTCAGGGCAGTGTAGGGCGAGGACGTTGCCAGGACGCGCGTCACCTGCATCAGGGCGACGACGAGAAACGCAAGGCCAAACATCGACGAAGTCGCGACGAGCGCGCCGCGGCGCATCGCTATCGCCGTCTCTGCCGCATCCTCGGCACCTCGTTCCGTCGGTTCTTCGGGCGGATCAGGGCTTGTTCGGTACTGTTTTCCCATGGTAATAATGGCCACCCAGAGTCCTAAAGCTGTATCCGGCGATCGGTCTAGATGTGAACTGATTGTCGTTACGCGGGTGGACGGTCGCCGTCCCCGACACTCACCGGCACCACACTGACGAACGGTCACGTCCAGTATAGCCTGTGTCCGTCCACATCGAGTGTGATGCGTGTGGCTGTGCACACACAATTCCCGACCGCGCGTTCGACCCCGAGTTCAGTCAGACCGTTTGTCCGAACTGCGGCGGCGAATCGTATACGGTTCGGCGAACTGAACTCGGCTGGCATCCGCCGTGAACGCGGTCTGGGGCGTACCGTGTCGTGTGGTCGGCGTCACATCGACCGTCGAGAGTGCTACGGACAGAAAACGCGGAAATCGACTGCGGGAAGACAGCCGCTGCGCGTGATCGGACTGGGAGTGCCAGAACGGTTTCGCTCGCAGGCGCTGGGGCGTTCCGCAGCGGTCACTTCGCGTCCGCGCATAACAAACCAGCCGACTTCTGTTCGCGAATCATATTGATGACGAAATACAGTACACTACTGGGAAGAAACGAGTGCAGACCGCGTCTAGAAGAGGCCGGTCAGCGACGACCGAAGACGGCTCAGAACGCCGTCCGATTCACCGTCAGCTGCGACAGCGTCCCGTTCCGACTCGGCTTCGGGCTCGGATGCGGATTCGGACGCAGAACTCGTGGCGTCGAACGGAACGTGTGTCTCCGCCTTCGAGTCGTTGGCCCGCTCGCGGTCGGAATCGTGATCGTCCCGTCCCTGCGGCGTCGCTGTTTCGTCAGTCTGTGAACCGTCCGGTTCCGAGCGGCGATCGCTTGCTGGGGTGTCCGGCGTCGTTTCGGACGCTGAACCGGGACCTGGTTCGGTTTGAGAGTCGGATTCGACTTCGGCCTCGGCTTCGGATTCAGTCCCGGGAGCACCCTCCGTGTCGACCCAGAGGAACTCCCGTTCTTTCGTTCGCCCGGTCAACAGGAGCGCCTCGAGTTCACCGTCGTCCGCGAGGAGGTCGTCATCGAGGTCGGTCGGTTCGGCGACCGGCTCGTCCGCACTGGCGATGATCGCTTCGGGGCTGTCGTCGAGAACGTCGTCGACGGCGGCTCCGTCGTCGCCCTTGAGTTGGCCGAAGATCGAGGCGGCGGTCCGATCCTCGATGCGACGCGGTTCAGCGGGAGCATCGTCGGTAGTTCCGGCGGTACTACTGCTATCGGAGCCGCTCGTCTCGGAATCGATCTCAGTATCGGTTTCAGCGTCGCTCCCGGCCGCGGTAGCGGAACTCTGTTCACCCGCCGGCTCGTCGGCCGTGTCGTCCGCGAGTTCACCGAAGAGATNTCCCTCGCGCCATCAGAGATGTGTATAAGAGACAGATATTATACCAGCTAATTAATTTTTGCAATTTTTCCTGTCACGAGCCCTGAGAGACGCCCCGTATTAGCGTGTCGGCCGATTCCGGGTTGCAGAGCGGGCAAATGTGACCGAACGAAAACCGGCCGTCGAATTTTCAACAAAACCGTCGGAACCGGACCGCTCATCGGCGCGAACGCGCCGCTGGTGCGGGGTTGCTTCACCGTGCGAAAACGACGCAAACACTATTAGTCGCCACGGTGAACGTCAGCAGATACCATGACCGGTATCGAGTACGACGACTTTCTGGACCGTACGTACGACCCTGCCGCGACTGAACTCGTCTGTACCTTCAGGATCGAACCGGCGGAAGAGATGACGATCGAGGCCGCAGCGAGTCGGGTTGCCTCCGAGTCGTCGAACGGTACCTGGGCGACGTTGCACGTCGACGAGTCGGAACTGACCCACCTCGGCGCGGTCGCCTGCGAAATCGATGAGAGCGAGAACGAGATTACCGTCGCCTATCCCGCCGACCTGTTCGAAGCGGGGAGCATGCCCCAGATTCTCTCGTGCATCGCCGGCAATATCATGGGCATGAAAGCCGTCGAGTCCATCCGACTCGAGGACTGCGAGTGGCCCGAATCGATCGTCTCCGGTTTCCCCGGCCCGCAGTTCGGGACCGGCGTCGCGCGCGAAAAACTCGACGCCGGCGACCGGCCCATTTTGGCAACGGTTCCGAAACCCAAGGTCGGGCTTTCGACGGCCGCCCACGCCCGCGTCGGCGAGGAGGCCTGGCGCGGCGGCGTCGACTTGCTGAAAGACGACGAGAACCTCACGGATCAGGACTTCAATCCCTTCGAGGACCGACTCGCGGAGAGCCTCGCCGCCCGCGACCGCGTCGAGGAGGACGTCGGCGAACGAAAGGACTACCTGGTGAACGTCACCGGCGAGACGACCGAGATGCTAGAGCGCGTCGACCTCGTGGCCGAACACGGCGGCGGCTTCGTCATGGTCGACGTGATAACCTGCGGCTGGGCGGCCGTCCAGTCCGTCCGCGAGCGCTGTGCAGACCACGGGCTGGCGATCCACGCCCACCGCGCCATGCACGCCGCCTTCGACCGGCTGGACCACCACGGCGTCTCGATGCGCGTGCTCGCCCAGATCGCACGCCTCTGTGGCGTCGACCACATCCACACCGGCACCGCCGGCCTCGGCAAACTCGCAAACGAGGATACGCCGGGGATCAACGACTGGCTCCACGGCGACTGTCAGGGGCTCAAGCCCGTCCTCCCCGTCGCCTCCGGCGGGCTCCACCCGGGCGTCGTCGACCGACTCATCGACGCGCTCGGCACCGACATCTGCATCCAGGCCGGCGGCGGCATCCACGGCCACCCCGACGGCACCCACGCCGGCGCGAAAGCGCTCCGCCAGTCCGTCGACGCCAGTCTCGACGGCGTGCCACTCGACGAATACGCCCAGGAGCACGCCGAACTCGCGACCGCACTCGACAAATGGGGTGCCGAGACGCCGCGATAGCCCGCCACCGCCACTTTCGTCCACTCGATCGAGTTCGAGTTCAGCGCATCGGGAGACGCGAGACAGAACCGTGAGAGTAAAACCACGTCGCGGACTCCCTTCAGGCGAATGGAAGACTGCGACCGCGGGTTCGACCTCGAGGACCGACTCGGCACCCTCGAGGAGCGCAAGCAGAAACGAACGCTGTCGCCCGTCGATCGGGTCGCCGAGCGCGGGTACTTCGCGGACACTGCAAACGGTGACCTCCCGGTTCTCGACTCCGAGGAGGCGCTCGTGTTCTCTTCGAACAACTATCTCGGCCTGACCGACGACCAGCGCGTCCAGGATGCGGCACGCCAGGCCGCCGCAACCGTCGGCACGGGTTCCGGCGCAAGCCGGGTCGTCACCGGCGATACGATGGTCCATCACGACTTAGAGCGACTGCTCGCCGAGACGAAAGGGACCGAACGCGCGCTGACGTTCTCCTCCGGATACGCCGCAAACGTCGGCACGATCGCCGCACTCGACCCGGACGTGATTTTCTCCGACGAGTTCAACCACGCGAGTCTCATCGACGGCTGTCGGCTCGCAGGCTGCGAGACGGCCGTCTACGATCACTGTGATCCGGCGAGTCTGCGCGCCGAACTCGAGGACCGGGCCGACCGCGCGGCTGACGACGAATCCTGGTTGATCGTCACCGACTCCGTCTTCAGTGCCGACGGGACTGTGGCCCCTCTTTCGACCATCTGTGAACTCGCCGAAGAGTTCGGTGCGTGGGTGATGGTCGATGAGGCGCACGCGACAGGACTCTACGTGGACGGTGGCGGCGTCGTTCAGGCGGAGGGACTCGAAGACCGGGTGCACATCCAGATGGGGACGCTCTCGAAGGCGCTCGCCAGTCAGGGCGGCTACGTCGCCGGCAGCAACGCGCTGATCGAGTGCCTGCTCAACGATGCGCGATCGTTCGCGTTCTCGACGGGACTCGCGCCGCCGGCGGCCGCAGCAGCGAGTGAGGCATTGCACCTCGCACGCTACAGCGATGCGCGCGAACAGCTCTGGGAGAACGTCGCCCACCTCCGGGACGGGCTGGAGACGATGGGCTTTTCGATTCCGGGTGAGTCACAGATCTTGCCCGTCATCGTCGGCGATCAGCGGGATGCCCTCACGCTCGCGGATGGGCTTCGCGCCCGCGGGATCGTCGTCCCGGCGATCCGACCGCCGTCGGTACCCGAGGGAACGAGTCGCCTCCGCGTCGCGCCGATTGCAACCCACAACCGCGAGGACGTCGTTTCGTGTCTCGAGGCGTTCCGAACGGTCGGCACGGAGTTAGGCCTCCTGTGATCGCACGCTTCCGGCGGGTCCGGACGCGGACGTGCTGAATGTCGCTCGTTTCTCACAATTCACCCGCTCGTCGCTGTCACCGTCGGTAGTGTCGTGGAACCGGTCGGCGGTTCCATCCGCAAAAGCGCAGGAGTCGCGTTACAGGAAATCGTTCAGTCCGGACTGATCGTCGCTGGATTCGGTTGGGTCGGCTTCGGTGGCTGCGGCTTCGTGTTCGTCGCCATCGTCTCCGCTTGACGTCTCGGTCGTGCCTGCAAGCGTTTCCTGTTCGTTCGAGCCGCCAGTATCGGCGTCGGCGTCCGGCTCGTCGTCACCATCGCGTTCGCCATCAGCTGTAGATTCGGCGTCGTCCGCCGCTGTTTCCTCGGCATCGAAGAACGCTGAACCAGAGTGTTCGACCGTCTCCTCGGCGATCATCTCCTCGGCGTCCTCGACGATCGACTGGACCTTGTTCGTATCCTTGCCGCTCCCCGTGACGAACGACACCTCCTTCTCGTCGAGTTCATATGTCGCCGCCATGCGAACGGTAAGCTCGCGGTTCTTGCAGTGGTGGGTCATCGCCGAGAGGAAGGGCATGACCTCGCGGCGAGCCGTGGCGACGCTCGTGCCCTCGCGTTCGGCGATCCGTTCGGCGATCGAATCGCGCGTGTTCCGCGAGCCCTTCGTCCGGCCGAGTTTCGACCAGTAACTCGGCGGCCCGTAACGGGTCCACCCGCCCTTGTCCTCGCGGCGGGAGGCCGCGACGCCCGCGGTCATGTTATCCGAGGCGTAGCGCCAGAACGAGTAGTTCTGCGTCGATCGAACCCGCCCCAGCCAGCGGTCGGCGTTCGCGAGGAACTCGTAGGCGTCCGCGAGTTCAGCGCCGTGGTAGTCCTTCGGGACGTTGTCTTCGATCCAGTTTAGCATCTCGTCGGGGTTCTCGTCGACGTCGTAGGACGCCTTGAGCGCGCCTTCGGCGTCTTCCTCCTTGATGAGTGCGTCGAGAAAGTCGAAGATCCCTTCCGTCGTGTCGCGCTCGCTCGTCACCACGTCATCGACGGTGAGTCGGTCGGCGTCCTCGGCGACCGCCTGCAGGTCGTTGACCGCCGAGCGCAAGTCGCCGCTGGTCGCCTCGGCGATCTTCTTGAGGGCGTCCTCATCGAACTCGATATCCTCGCGCCGACAGATATCCCGGAGGACGGGCACGATCGAGCGCTTCGACACGTCGCGGAACTCGATCGTCTCGCAGGCGTTGCGCAGCGACTGGCTCATGTCGTAGAACTCGTTGGCCACGAGGACGATCGGCTGGTTCGCGCTCTTGACGACGCGGGTGACCTCGCGCGAGCCGCCGTAGTCGGCGTTGCCGTGGAAGTTGTCGGCCTCGTCGAGGATCACCAGCCGCCGTCCCGACTCGCCGCCGGTGAGCGTCCCGCTCTTTGCGGCCTCGCCGGCGATGCGTTCGATCACGTCGGCCCCGCGGCTGTCGCTGGCGTTGAGTTCCATCACCGGCCAGCCCATGTCGGTGGCCAGCGCGTGGGCCGCCGAGGTTTTCCCGACGCCGGGGCTCCCGTGGACGATCACTGTGTCCCGGTGGTCGTCCCAGGTCGTGGCCCACTCCTCGAGTTTGTCTCGGGCCTTGTTGTTCCCGCGCACCTCCGACAACGTCGTCGGACGGTACTTCTCGGTCCAATCCATATACTGTCTATCAGTGCGTATCGAGTTTAGTGGTTGCGGAGCGTTGGTCCGAAGGTGCTGGACCAGCCATCGTAGTCACTGTCGTTTTAAGACGGGTCCCGGGTCCCGAAAGAACAACGGGGACGTTTGACTCACTGCGTCGAGTTCTCGACCGCGGGAAGCGTAAATGAGAACGTCGATCCCGCACCGGGTTCGGACTCAACCCAGATTTCTCCACCGTGATTATTAGCGATCTTTTGGCATAGCGAGAGTCCGACTCCTGTCCCCGAGTACTCGTCGTCGTGGTGGAGCCGCTTGAAAACGTCAAATATTTTGTCCGCTCCGTCCGGATCAATTCCGATTCCGTTATCGGTAACCGAGAATTTCCAGCGATTAGACCGCTGATCGGCCGATATTTCGACGCGCGGCCGATCACTTTCGTTGTACTTGGTAGCGTTCGAAACGAGATTACGGAACAGGTGTTCGAGTTGCTCCTGGTCGCCCCTTACCGTCGGAAGTGACTCGCTGATGATCTCCGCCTCCTTCTCCTCGATCTGTATCTGGAGATCGTCGATGGCGTGGTCGAGGACTGCGTCACAGTCAACCGAATCGAATTCATCACCGGTGTGTTCAACTCGTGAGAACGCGAGCAGATCATCGACCATCTTCCGCATTCGGTCAGCTCCGTTGACCGCGAAATCGATGAATTCCCGTGCGTCCTCGTCGAGATCCGCCTTATACCGGTTCTCCAGTAGCTGTAGATACGTTGAAACCATCCGGAGCGGCTCCTGTAGGTCGTGCGAGGCGGCATAGGCGAACTGCTTCAGCCGGTCGTTGGACTGTTCCAGTTGGTCGATCGTTTCCTTGAGGTCGGCCTCGTGCTGTTGGCGTTCGAGTTCGTAGCTCACGCACTGGCCGAGGATATCGAGAAACACCTGCTCCGCCTCGGTGAACTCTTCTCGGGGTCCCATATCGGTGAAACAGACGGTGCCATAGTTCTCACCGCGGATGAACACCTGCGTCCCGGCGTAACACTTGAGGTTGAATTCGGTGTAGAGCGCGTCGCCGTCCCATCCTGCTTCCCCGGCATCGCCGACACTAATCGAGTTGCCAGTGTTGACGACGCGACGGCAGTAGTTGTCCGTCAACGGCGGGGTGAGCGTCCCTTCGTCAAGTTCGGGGTGCGAACCGTGCATATGCTCGATCTCGAACGCCCGCTCGCGTTTGTGAGTGAGCATCCCGATCGGTAGATTCAGCCGCTTGCAGCCGACTTCTAGTAATTGATCGATCTTTTCGTCAGGATCGAGATCGGGATTTGCGGTGATTTCGTAGAGTTTCCGCTGGGAATCGTTGTTTTCGCGCTGCTCGATTTCGTAGCTGACCCACTGCCCCATCAGCTCGATAAACGAGCGTTCGGTCTCCGAAAACGGTCGATCCCGTGGTTCGGTACTTCCAAACCAGAGCGTGCCGTACGGTGCGGCTCCGGTCGACACGTTCGTCCCGAGGTAACTCGTTAGTCCGAACTCTTGGTATATCGTGTCCTCAGCCCAGCGGGTGTCGCGCACGTCGACCGTTCCGACCGGGCTATCCTCGACCATGGTCTGACGACAGTAACAGCCGTTGTCCGGGTCGGTCCATAGCTCCGCATCGGAATCAACGCCGAGTCCGATACCCTTCTCGAGTCGGAATTTGCCGTCCCACGAGGGCAAGTGATTCAATCCGGCAATCTCGAGGCCGAACCGGTCGCACCCGAGTTCGAGTAACCGCTCGAGTTTCTCCTCGAAGTCGAGGGCGGGATCGGACGTGATCTCGTAGCACTCGTGGAGGAACCGTTCGCGTTGTTGGCGTTCGAGTTCGTACTTGACCCACTGCCCCAGCAACCGCTGGAACGTGCGCTCGTTAGCCGAGAAGTCCTCGTCGCGCGGCTTCTCGGATACGAAGAAGAACGTTCGGTTGTCATCGCCCTCGACCTCGATGTAGGTGCCGAAATACGTCTTGATGCCGAACTCATCGTGAACGTAGGTATCGTCGTACCCGGCCTCGACGGGATCAGACACGCTCCCGACCCCGTCGGTGTCGGTCGCCGCGGTGCAGTACGTTTCCGACAGCGGGAGTTCGAGACCTGCCTCGAAGTACTCGTGATCGTCACTCACGAATTCGACCTCGAACTGATCGGCGTCGGGATCGACCTTGGCCATCGCCCCGAGTTCGAGGTCGAACTGCTCGCACCCGAGGTCGAACAATGCCTGTAATTTCTCCTCGAATGAGAGCGTGGGGTCGGACGAGACCTCGTAAAGATTTTGCAGAAATCGTTCGCGGCGGTGGAGTTGGGCCTTCGCCGTGGTCCGGTCCCGAAGCGTCCGGAGCATGCGCTCGTTTTCACGGGCCGGTGCATCGGCACCGAAGAACTCCTCCGGCGGCGTGTAGTAGATGTTGTGGCATGCAGCGCCGTCGTAGATGAGATGCGGATGCGTCTGGACGACGTTTCGGATGACCTCCGGTTCGAACAGGTCGCGGTTGTACTGACAGATCGCAAGCGAATCCGTGTGTTCGAAGAGATCGTTGATCTTTTGCTCGTACTCTATGAACCGCTCGACCGACGTATCGTCGTCATCGAGCCACGTCATCTCGGCGACAATCCGGAGCGCCTCGTAGTCCTCAGTAGCCTCGGTGACCATCTCGCCGTAGAAGTCGATCATCTCGTCGGGATCGAACGATCCGTTTCGGAGATAGGTCTCCTGTACGGTGTGAAACGTCAACGCGCCCGTGGCGAGCGCGGCATCAACGTCAAGTCCGGCGTCGCACATCGCTTCTCGCACCTCGGCTTCGGTACTCTCCTCGATGATATACATGACGCGCTCGCCACACTCGAGCCCATGTCGAATAAACGGGATAGCGGCCTCAAACTTCTCTTCGCGTGTCTCGTATATGTGTGCGAAGTGATCGTTGCAGGTGTGCTCGTCGAGCGGTTCAACCGGGCCACGAAACGCAGGACTGGACTGAAATGCCTCCAGACCGTTTTCGAGGCCCAGTACTTCCGGTTGGTCGTAGTGTCGGACGGTTTGATTCATTAGGCCGGGGTACTCGATTCGGACGGTTAAAATCCGGCATTACTGAGATCGAGGTAACATATCGCGATGCCGGTGGTCGGTAGATTCAACGCTGCTGACGGAACATCTCTGCGAGTAAATAGTCGGTATTTCGAACGCGCGTGATCGCCCCGAATCACGGTTGCTTCTCGATCCAGTCGCTCGTTATCTGCTATCGGAACGAGTCGCGTTTAGTGGTTGCCGAGCGACATGCCGCAGATTCCCGTTTCGCCAACTGAAGGCGATTCGGACGTGGACCGGTTTCGACGAAACACAATACACTTGGTAAAATTTACCTGATTGATACGTATGCCTCTAGTGGCTACTGCCGGTGGTTGGATCCTCCTTGCACTCCTGGTCGCACTCGCTGCACACGTCGCTGCCGCTATCGGCTACCTGTACGGTCTCCTCGCTCGCCGGCTCTCGGGTTCACCCGTCTTTCGAGATCTCTTCATTTCGCGTGCCGCAGTAACCGCATACAACGATGCCGCACTGACGGCCCTACTCGTCGCCCGCCGTGAGCAGAAACGCTACTACACCCGATTACTCGTACGGCTGTCGTTCATCGGCCCGGTCGAACTCGTCCTCCTCGGACTCTTCTTCGATGGCTTCTCACTTCCACTCGCGGCGACACTCGCGATCGCGCTCGCACTGCTCGAGTTCAGCGCCCTCCGACGCCTGCAACACTACACCGACGACCGCGCTGCCGAGACGGTCGGCGCAGCCGAACTCGCGAATGCGTTCGAGCGCGTCGCTGTGGAAGGCGGCGTTACGGTTAAAGAAACTCCGAGTCGGAACTGGTTCTCGTCGAGCCCGTCGTTGAGTGCACGGATCGAACGACTTCGCGCCGAGGCCGGGACGACCGCCGATGGTGCCGGTGCTACCGGCGGTGGGACCGCCAGCGCGGGTGACCGCTCGCCGACCCGCGGACGCTAACTGATTCGAGCACGAACGGCAGCTATGAACGTCGCACTCCTTACCGTCGGCGACGAACTCCTCGCCGGCGAGACGACCAACACCAACGCCTCGTGGCTCGCCGCCCGACTCACCGAACGCGGCGCGACCGTCCGTCGCATCCTGACGGTCCCCGACGACCGCGAGTTCATCGCGGCGACCGTCGCTCGCTGGCAGGACGATCCCGAGATCGATGCGATCATCGCCACCGGCGGGATCGGCGGCACCCCCGACGACGTGACGGTTCCCGCCGTCGCGGACGCGCTCGACCGCGAGTTCGTCGTCTTCGAGGGGATGTACGACCGATTGCGCGAGAAGGCGACCGCATTCCGCGAGGAAAACCCCGACCTCGTCGCGGAGTACGATCTCGAACTCGATCTGGAGGCCGCCGCCTCCCTGCCGGAAGGCGCGACGCCGATCGTCGTGGACGAGGGGTGGGCCCCCGGCTGCGTCGTCGAGAACGTCTACGTCTTCGCGGGGATTCCCGAGGAGATGCACGCGATGTTCGAGTCGGTTGCCGCGGAGTTCAGCGGCGAGACGGTCTCGCAGACGATTTTCACGCCTGCACCGGAGGGGGCGCTACACGAGGTCCTCGAGGCGGTTACCGACGAGTTCAGCGTGAGCGTGGGAAGTTATCCTCGGGGCCCGGATCGGCCGGGGCGGATTCGCGTCTCCGGGTCCGATCCGGAGGCGGTCGAGCGGGCGATTTCGTGGCTCGAAGCGCGCGTCGAGACGGTCGAGCCCCCGTCGTCGTGATCGAGTTCAGCAGCCGTCCGTCACCGGTACAAGGAGAGATAGAGCATCCCGAAGCCGACGATGAAGGGGACGGTTTCGACGATGTAGAAGGCGGTTGCCGCCGTGGGAAGCTGGGACGTGATGGTCGTGAGACCGACGCCCATACTGAGGAAGGCAAAGCCGATAAACGCCGATTCGAGCCGTTTTGACTGGTTCTTCGTATACGATTGAAAGCTGATGAGCGTGAGACCGAGCGCCAGGGCGAACACGATCAACTGCATCAGCATCAGAACGGCCTCGGCGAGTTCAGCGAGCATCATATCCACGTCGAGTCACCCGGTGCGTGACGGAGAGGGTGTCGGTGATACTGCCGTGAGCGGGGGCGTTGATGAGTCTTGTGGGCGCGCGATCCGGATCGACAATCGGCGGAATCGACACCGGAGCGATCGACATCTCGGAGACGAGAGACGTCGTCAACGAGTGGTGCGGTCGATGAGAGGGTGGGAGACGTGACAGCCATCACGATCGCCACTACTTCGCACCCAGTTCGTCCCAAAGGCGGCTAAACCGGTCAGGAAGGTTCTCCTCGCGGAAGATGCGAACGTCGTACTCGTCGTCTTCCAGTGAGATGACGGTGCTGTTGAAGTTGCACGTATACTCCTTGTAGTGATTGCCGTCGTCGGCGACGAGCGTTCGGTCGTTGATCAACTCGTTTTCCTTGAGGAGGTCGAGACGCCGGTAGATCGTCGGCCGCGAGAGGTCGAGTCGCTCTGCGAGTTCTTTCGCAGATCCTGGCTCACGACTGATCGAGGCGAGGACGGTGCGTGCGTGCTCGTCCCCGATAGTATCGAGGATTTCTTCGATAGAGGACTCGTGTTCCATGTCTAACGCGTAGTGTGATTCAGAGAAAAAGGTTTTCCGGGTTGTCTGAATATCTCTCTCCGTTATATTTTTATTGGCCGACAACAAACAGCTTGTATCGGCACGGTTCAACGTCGTATCATAGATATATCATCTATACTTGCCGCTATTCTCAGATCCTGAAAATACCTATATATACCCCTTCTCCGCGCAAGAAGTCCCTGACCGGAATATATCACCTCTAGGTGAGAGTGGCGAGTATGGCAACGACTGATGGGGTGTCAAATGGGATGACCGAACCCTGCGAAGTTTGTGATGTTGACACGTTACACGAAGTATCCGTACAACTCGTTACTGAAGGTGGAAAGGGGGACAATGCGCGCTACTCGCGAGAACCGTACCGCGTTCGCGAGTGCCAGCGCTGCGGGAACCGTGAGAGCAAGCGGATGAACAACGCCTGATACTGCCGGACAAAAGTCAGTGAACACTCGATCGCGCCTCACGGACCGTCGCTCATGGCGACGACCGTTCGAGTGCGATCGACGTGTGAATAGTTTTGTCCGGCAGTACGAACGGACTGGGAGCGGCCGTATCGAATTTTGCAGGCTGAAGTCGGGACGCTCACTTTTCGAGCTGATCTCCCTGACGTGATCGGTCCGGTAGCTACTTGAGCCAACCGTCCGACCCATGAGATGACTATGGGCGGACGCGGGCCGAAACGTGAACTCGCAGAGAAGATTGCCGGCGAAATCACCCTGAGTGACGACCCCGGTGCGACGCTTCGCAAGTGGCGAACCGACTTCGACACCTCCCAGACGGACCTCGCCGCCGAACTCGACGTCTCTTCGTCGGTCATCTCCGACTACGAGAGCGGCCGGCGGGAGAGCCCCGGGATCGGCGTTGTCGGTCGGCTCGTCGACGGGCTGCTCGCAATCGACGAACGCCGCGGCGGCAACCGGATCCGCCAGTACGGACGCGTTCTCTCGGCCGGATTCGACAGCGATGTCGTCCTCGATCTTCGCGAGTATCCGAGTTCGATTCGCCTCTCGGAGGTGTACGACAACGTCGGCGCGACGGAGGTCGTCGACGGAAACACGGATCGAATCAACGGTCACACCGTTATCGATAGCATCGAAGCGATCACCCGCCTCTCGAGCGAGGAGTTCTTCCGCCTCTACGGACAGAGCACGAACCGCGTGCTGGTGTTTACGAGCGTGACGCGCGGGGAGGCGACGGCGGTCGCGCTTCGCGTCCTCAATCCGACGCCGAACGCGGTGATCCTGCACGGCATCGACGAAGCGGATCTCTGGCCGCACGCGGCCGATCTGGCACGGATCGACGGCTACTCGCTCGCCGTGACGTCGACACCGCTCGAGGAATTACTCGATGAACTCGCGAGTCTCGAGTGAAAGGGTCGAGCAGATGGAGTGGACGGAACGACTAACGCTCGCGCTGACAGCCGGCTACCTCGTGTCGCTGGCGGCCGTCTTCGTCATCAATGAGCCGGTTCTCTGGGTCCTCTGGGCGGCCGGAGCGGTCGGTATCGTCGGTGTCGTGTTACTCGTGGTCAATCGATCGAAAGCCGTCCCAGTCACGAGTGAGGGCGACGAGAGGGTCTCTGCGGCAGAGACCGGGACTGGAACTGAAAAGCCGGCAGCTACCGAGGACGGAGCGGGAACGAACGCGGACGCCGAACGAGACTGAGTACCGCGTACTGTCGGTGCGAAGCGATCCTCGATCAGGCGACCTGCTCTTCGTACTCGTCGGCCGAGAGCAACTCGTCGAGTTCGTCGGCGTCGGCGGCGTCGACTTCGAGCATCCAGCCGTCGCCGAACGGGTCGTCGTTGACGAGTTCGGGAGCGTCAAACAGGGCGTCGTTGACGGCGACGACTTCGCCGCTGACCGGCGCGTAGAGATCGGAGACGGCTTTGATGGATTCGATGACGCCGAACTCGGTTTCCCGTTGGATGTCCTCGCCTTCGTCGGGGAGTTCGACGAAGACGACGTCGCCGAGTTCGTCCTGTGCGAAGTCGCTGATGCCGATGCGGATTCGGCTGTTGTCGTCGGTTTCGAGTGCCCATTCGTGGGAGTCCTGGTATCGTCGGTCGTCGGGGATTTCGAAGCTCATTGGTGTGTCTTGGAATCTGCGTCTGTCGTCGTGTATCTGTGCGCTTCGTGCCGCCGGTCGTCTCTCCGCCTTTGGACGGTCCTCGGACGATGCCGGGAGACGAGTACGCGTCTGTGCCGCTACGTATCCGTATACACACAGCCGTACTTATACCGTATCGATAAACGGCGTCGGTTCGACGCGCGCTTTTTTCGATCGGCCGCGAACGACCACCTGAAGGGTCGTACCGGGCTCTGCGTACTCGCTGGGGACGTAGCCGAGTCCGATCGGCCGGTCCAGCGTCGGGCTCATGGTGCCGCTCGTGACGGTCCCGATGACGCGGTCGTCGGTGTTCGTGATGTCGTAGCCGTGGCGCGGAACCCCGCGGTCGATCAGTTGGAAGCCGACGAGTTCTTCCTCGGAGCCGTCTTCGCGCGCCCGCTCGAGCGCGTCGCGGCCGACGAATTCGGTGTCGAGCGCGACGGTAAAGCCGATGCCGGCCTCGTAGGGGGTTCGGGGGTTCGACTCGTGGTCGAAGTCCTGGCCCGAGAGCAGGAGTCCGGCCTCGATCCGAAGGGTGTCTCGTGCGCCGAGACCGCAGGGCTGGCACTCGAACTGCGACCAGATCCGTTCGGCGTCTTCCCACGGAGCGATCAGTTCGAACCCGTCTTCGCCGGTGTAGCCGGTTCGAGCGGTCCAGCACTCGACGCCGTCGATCGTCGCCGTCATCGCCTGGAACCGGTTCAGATCGGTGACGGACTCGTCGGCGACGGCTGCGACGAGTTCGGTTGCGTCCGGTCCCTGGACGGCGAACATGGCGTACTCGTCGGTGCGGTTGTCGACGGTCGCCTCGAGGTCGAACTCGTTGCGGTAGTTGATCCACCGTTCGTGGGTTTCCTCGTCGGTCCCGGCGTTCGGGACGAAGAGGTAGGTCGGTTCGTCGTCCTCGTCCGGCAGCCGGTAGATCACCGTGTCGTCGACGATGATGCCGTCCTCGTCGGTGAGGACGGCGTACTGGGAGTCACCGACGCCGAGACGGGTCACGTCGTTCGAGGTGAGCCGCTGCATCAGCGTCGTCGCGTCCGGCCCGGTGACGTGAATCTGGCCCATGTGGGAGACGTCGAAGATGCCGACGGCGTCTCGGACGGCTTCGTGTTCGGCCTGGATCGAGTCGAACTCGACCGGCATGTCCCAGCCGCCAAACTCCGTAAACTTGGCCCCCCGTTCGTCGTGGATTCCACGCAATGGCGGCGTCTGAAGCGGCATACTCGGGAGGACACGGCCGGGGTAGTAAGGTCTTTTGTGATTTCGATAGTCCATCGGCGGACGTCGATCGATAAAAGAAGCTGCCAGGTGAGTGTCGGCGGTGCTGGCGACGCCGAGTGCGCCGTGCCGGGACGACTGCTGGATGTGGACAGCTGGTACCGAACCCGGACCAGCGCACGGTTGTCGGGTGAGTGAACTCGGACTCGGGGTCCGGGTTACTTGCCGAGTTCTTCGATGGTCAGCGTGTAGGAACCGCTGCCGCTGTACTGGTTGACGAGGATACCGAGTTCCTCGTTGCCGGAGAGGTCGACCGAGATTTCTTCGTCCGAGCCCCAGTTGTACGAGCGGCGGTCGTAGTCGGATGTCGTCGGCGTGCGACCGTCGAGGGTCAGGTAGAGGTCGAAGTCGGCACTCGATGGGCCGCTAAGTGAGACGGTTGCGCTACACGGGTCCGCCGTATCGAGGGTGTAGGAGTAGGCGTCACTCGGGTTACTACTGCTGATGTTGCCCTCTGCGGTTTCGGTATTCGTCTCGTCACCGCAAGTCCCATCGCCTGGATCGCCGCCACCGCCACCGTCGCCGGGATCGGTCGTAACGGCCTGTCCGGCGTCGACACGACCGTGACCCTGTTCCTCCGAGGAGAGACCGACGTCGACGGCGGTGTTTTGCAGGTGACTGCGCAGTTCCGCGTTCGAGAGATTCGGGTGAGCGGAGAGCGTGAGCCCGGCGACGCCGGCGACGACTGGTGACGCCATCGACGTGCCGGAGAAGGTGTCGTAGTTGTCCCACGGAATCGAGGAGAGGACGTTCCCGCCGGGTGCGGCGAGTTCGATCTCCGGGCCGAGGTTCGAGAACGCGGAAAGGGTCTCGCCCTCGTCGAGCGAGGAGACGGCCATGACCGTGTCGTAGGCCGCGGGATAGGAGACGCTGTTGCCGTAGCCGTTGCCGGCGGCAGCGACGAGCAGCGAGCCCTGGTTGTAGGCGTACTCACAGGCGTTCGAGAGCGTCTGACTGAAGCCGCCGCCACCGAGGGACATGTTGATCACGTCGGCTCCCTGGTCGGCGGACCACTGGATTGCGTCGGCAATGTCCGTGAGCGACCCGCCACCACCATCGCCGAGTGCGCGGGCCGACAGGAGCGAACAGTTGCTGATTCCGGCGTGGCCGGTTGCATTGTTCGTTCCGCCGGCGGCGATTCCACCGACGTGAGTGCCGTGGTTTTCGCTGGCACTGACCGGGTACGGATCGCCGTCGTTATCGACGAAGTCGTCGCCGTAGTTCGAAACGCTCCCGTCCATGTTCCCTTCGAGATCCTCGTGGTCGTACTGGATCCCCTGGTCGACGACCGAGATCGTCACGCCGGGATCGCCGTAGGTGACGTCCCAGGCGGCCTCACAGTTGACTTGCTGTGGAGCGTACTGCTGGCCGTACTGTGGATCGTTCGGCGTCGCGATGGCCTCGTAGGTCGCGTTGTCCTCTGCGTATTCGACATCGTCCGCTTCGAGGACGTTTCGCTTGAAATTCTCCCGCGCCTGCGTAGAGGCCCTGCTTGGGAACTCGACGGCGACGTATCCGAGCGTCTCGTTCGTGTGAACGATCGTCGCCTTACTCGGCAGTTTCGAGTCGATCGTCGCCTTACTGGCCGAGACGGAGTCCGATACCCCGACGACAATCTCGTCCTTTTTCGGACCCGGACTCCGTCCGGGTGTTGCGCTGGTAACTCCACCAAGTCCCAGGAATGCCCCCAGTGCGCTGGTTGCTTTCAATACCGATCGCCGCCCGATATTTCTTTTGGTATCACGAGACATGATACGACATGAGAAATACTGACATTATATTAAAGTGTTATGAAACAAGTTAGAATTTATTACTGTACCTGTGGGGATATAGAGCACTTCTATCGTCAAATATCATTAGTCAATAACCAATGATAATTGTCTTTTCGGATATCCCGTCGAGTTATCGATAAACAGCACTATAGTTTCCGCTTCAACGGGTCGCTTGGAGCGCCAGCTCGACCGCCATAGCGGGGCCGCCACGACTCGTTTCGCTACACCTATCCCGGGGCCGTGGCTACCGCTCGGTATGTTCGATCGCGTTCGCGCCCGTCTCGCCCCCGATCCTTCCCCCGAGCAACAGCGGGAACTAGCCGTCGGGCTGCTCGTCGATGGACCGAACGTCTTCCGCGACGAGTTCGACATCGACCTCGACGATCTCCGGACGGCTGCGCGTGAACTCGGACGCGTCGGCGTTATCAGGCTCTACCTGGACGAACACGCAACTCCCGGCCTCATTCAGGCGGCCGAGGCGCGTGGCTTCGAAGTCGTCGTCACGAGCGGCGATGTCGACGTGAAACTCGCCGTCGATGCGACCGCACTGTCCTGTGACGGGACAATCGACCGCCTCGCGATCGCCTCGCGAGATACGGACTTCAAGCCCGCCCTCGAACACGCCGGAACACGAGGTATCGAAACGATCGCGATCGCGCCGGGATCGCACGGTCGCTCCGATGCGCTTCAAAACGCGGCGGACGAGGCGGTGACACTCGGGACCTGAAGGACAGGCCCTCACCGTCCCACCGCCCCGATGGAGTCTTTATACGCTCCCCGGTCGTTCATCACCTATGCAGCAGGTATCTCATCACGGCCGGAAGACGGCCTACGAGTGCACCGATCGGGGTGGTGACGGCCCAACAGTCTGTTACGTTCACGGCAGCGGCGGCACGAGAGACGTCTGGAAGTCCCAGCACCGCCTCGCCGACCGAACACCGGTCGTCACGCTCGACCTGAGTGGCCACGGCGACTCGGGCGATGTCGACGCGAGCGGGGGGTATACGGCACTTTCGGCCTACGCCGACGACGTTATCGCCGTCGCAACTGAAACAGACAGTCAGATTCTGGTCGGGAACTCGCTCGGCGGGGCACTCGTCCTGCACGTGCTGCTCCAACGCGCCGACGAGTTCAGCCCGGCAGCCGTCGTGTTGACCGGGACGGGTGCCCGCCTCGGCGTCCTCGACGACCTGCGCGAGTGGCTCGCGAGCGACTTCGAACGCGCGATCGAGTTCCTCCACGCTCCCGATCGGCTCTTTCACGATGCCGATCCTGAACTCGTCGAGCGCTCGAAGGAGCAGATGCGCGCGTGCGGGCAGGCGATCACCCGCCGGGATTTCGAGACCTGCCACGCGTTCGACGTTCGCGCTGAACTCGGTGGGATCGACGTGCCGACGCTCGTCGTCTACGGCGAGGCCGATATGTTGACGCCGCCGCGGTATCACGAGTTCCTCGTCGACGGAATTAACGATGCTCGAGCGGTCAAGGTTGACGACGCGGCGCACCTGTCGATGCTCGAGCGACCGGCGGCGTTCAACGACGCTGTGAGCGACTTTGTCGAGTCGGTTGCGGAGTGACGATCTAGGGTGGGGGCGTGCTAGATAACAGTTGAGTTGCAATCCCGGTGGTTGCTGGCTGAACGGCGGCCAGACCGGGACGGAGAAAACGGATTAATACAGTTCGTCGAGGTCCTCGGCCTCGTGGCTGTGTTCGTCGGCGGGGAACGCGCCGGATTCGACCGCGGAGACGTAGTCGTCGACGGCGGATGTCATCTCCTCGCGAACGGAACCGAACTGCTCGGCGAACGACGGCGACCACTCGCTGAGCCCGATCGCGTCGTCGACGACGAGCACCTGGCCGTCACACGCCGGCCCGGCACCGATGCCGATCGTGGGAATGTCGAGTTCGGCCGTGATCTCGGCAGCCAGGTTCGACGGGATGTGTTCGAGGACGAGCGAGAACGCGCCGGCGGCTTCGTGTTCCCGAGCGAGGCCGAGGATGCGATCGGCGGCCTCCCGGTCGGTCCCCTGTCGGGGATAGCCGCCGTAGCGGTTGACGTGCTGGGGCGTCAGGCCGAGGTGGGCCATCACCGGAATGCCGAGTTGGACCATCTTCTCGGTGAGATCGACCGTGTGGGGCCCGCACTCGAGCTTGACCGCCTCGGCGTTTTCCTCTTTGAGCATGCGGCCGGCGTTCTCGATGCTCTCGGCGTCGTCGACGCCGAAGGAGAGGAAGGGCATGTCGGCGACGACCAGGGCGTCGTCGGTGGCGCGCGAGACGGCCCCGACGTGGCGCGCGATATCGTCGACGGTTACCGGCAGCGTCGACTCGTGACCGAGCGAGGTGTTGCCGACGCTGTCACCGACGAGGATAACGTCGACACCGGCCTCGTCGACGAGTTCGGCCGTCGGCGCGTCGTAGGCCGTCAGCATCGTGATCGGTTTCTCACCCGCCATCGCGGTCAAGTCCCTGACTGTGGGCATAGTCACGTGTTGGCGTTCGAGTAGTAAACAGCACCGTTCTTCACCGACGCCCGCACTGGTGGCGGTTGAGCGAGTGACCCGCGACGCTTAAGAGGACTGGGTCGGGAGTCTGAACCGTGCCAGAACCCGTCGAAACGACCGCACCCGAGGGCGTCGACTACGGGTGGGTGATGCAGGTTACCTTCGTCGTTACGATCATCGCCGGTTCGCCGCTCGTCGCGCTCCTCTCGACGACCGCCGAACTGCCGACGTGGGGTTCGCGGGCCGAGTTCGCGATCCGCGTCGGGGCAGTCATCTGGCTGTTCGTCGCGGTGGGCGTCTTTGTCTACGCAAAGCGAGCACAGCGCTGACGGCTTCGGAACGCTGGATCCAGCCGCCAGGTGAACTCGAACTGGGTCGTAGACTTAGACGCCGGACGGTCCATCGCCGACGTACTCGAAGTCGACGCCGGCTCGCCGTGCCGTCCGTTCGTCCCGCTCGGAGTCGCCGACGAAGACCGCCCGCTCGGGCTCAACACCGAGTTCACCGATGGCGGTGAGCAGCGGTTCGGGATCGGGTTTCTGGGTGGCGACCGTATCGCGGCCGACGACGACATCGACCGCCGGTGTGAGGCCGTGTTTTGCGAGTGCGTGTCGGCAGGCGGCCTCGCAGTTGAGCGAGCAGACGCCGACCGGGACGGATCGGGCTTCGAGGTCGGCCGCAAACGAGAGTCGCGGTGCGGTCCGTGCGCCCGTTCGTTCGTGGCTGGCGATCGTCTCCTCGACCGCTTCGAGGAGGCCCGCCTCGGCTGCGCCCTCGAGCATCGCCCAGAGATCATCACCGGGCGGCTCGGTGGCTGCGTCGTCGTACACTGCACGAACGTCGGAAGCGACGACATCCCAGTCGACATCGAGATCGACGAGCGTTCCGTCCAGGTCGTAGACGATCGCATCGTACCCGTTCAGAGCGGTCACGTGCCACAGTAGAAGCCGCCGACGAATATACTGTGTGCTCCGTGACCCCGCTACTCCATCGCGACCTCGCCCGTCGGATCGTCGAGTTGTTCGCCCGCAAGAACGCGGTTCGCCCGTCGGAGCCGTTCCGAGAGCGCCTGGTGTGAAATGTCGAGTTCACACGCGAGTTCTTCGAGCGAGATTTCGCGGGGAACGTCGTAGTAGCCCTGGCGGTAGGCTTCGGCGATGGCTTCCCGTTGCGGGTCGGTCAGCGAGGCCGTGGTCTCGATTTCGTCGTCGCCGGCCTCGACCAGTCGCTGGACGTCGACGCGGACGGACTCGTCCTGTGATTCGATCGCAGCGACCGCGTCCGAGAGGTCCTCTCGCTCGGGAAAGAGGAGCCGCAACGTCCACCGATTGTCGGTTATCTGGGCGTCGAGAACGGCCCCGTCGCCCTCGTAGATGGAACTGCAGACCGACCGCACCCCTTCGCCGTACCGAAGTTGGTAGAACCAGTCGGTCGGTTCCGCGTTCGCTTCGGCCGTTTCGGTCACCTCGCTCGTCGCATCTGCTCCCGCATCTCCAGCCGAACTCGCGAGTAGGTGCGTGTACGCTGCGACCGTCGAATCCGCCTCGAGCGCCGTCTCGAGTTCGTCCCTGTCGACGCCCGAGAACCAGACGAACGGAACCGTTCGTGCGGGTCCCTCGGCGATGACGCTCTCGACGCGAACGGAGACGGTCGATAGCTGGTCGACCGTTTCTCCGAGCGCGAACTCGTCGACTGGCAGGGAGATAACGGCAATAGTCGTCATCGGAATCTCACCCCGACCGAACCGTCCGGCCTTCCGCCGGAAAGCGTGATGCTCTCCACATTCCGACGGGTCGGTTGGCGAACGACACCGCGGTCGTAGGAGACGTTGAGTTTGAGGGGAAACATCTCAGGTCCTCCCGATCGCGACAGCAGGTGCGATACGTGGCCACCGCTCAACGCGCTTGTGAGCGGTCCGACGCGCTCGCTCGTAATCGCCCTGGCCGGATCGCGCTAGTGCGAAAGAGGTCGCCTTGTCGGTTGATGGCCCGGCCTTTGTGTTCCAGCGGTTTAAATGGGGGATCGAGTACTACGATAGCACCGCGTCGCGGCGACCGCGTTATCCCAGTCTCGCAAACCGGTTGAGGGCGTACACCGTTCGCAGGATATCGACGCTTCGACCGCGATCGAAAACGAGTTCATCCGTCTCGAGGACGTGCTCGACGGTATCGCGGGAGGCGTGTTCCGGCGCGGCCGCGATACCGGTTCCGTTCTCGGCGGCCCATCGCATGACCCGCAGGTCGCTCTTCGAGTCGCCCATCACGAGCGCGAACGGGTCCGTGACATCGAGCACGTCCAGCGCGCGTCCGACGCCGACGACCTTGTTTAGTTCGAGGCTCCCGATTTCGGCCGCATCGGCCTCGTAATAGGCTACGTCGATCCGTTCGAGGATCCGTTCGAGTTCGTCCGGCACGGCGACGGCCTCCAGGTCGGGATAGCCGCCCTCGCTCTCGAGGACGGCCCTGATCTCGGGGTCCTGAGCGGCGTAAAAGGTGCGCGTCCAGTCCGTGATCGGTTGTCCGTCGAGTTCGTGGTCGCCGTCGGCGCCCGTCGACGCGAAAATCGTGGCAACTGCGTCCGAGAGCAGATCGAGCAGATAAACCAGCGCCTCGTCGATGATCTCGCGTGCGTTCGACGACCCGGTCTCGTAGTTCGGCTTCATCGTGACGTTGAACTCGTTGCCCTGCAAGTGACAGCCCCGCCGGAGGTCTTCGGACGCCTCGGGGAGCACGCGCGAGCGCACGTCGTCGAATATGTTCCGTATCTCGGCGTCTAGGTCCTCGTAGAGCAGTTGCTTCGTCTCCGCGCCGTGGCCCGGGGTGAAGACGCCCGTTCCGGCCTCGTAGACGATCGAGAGGTTACCCGAGTGAACGATTTCGCTGCCGAGCCCCTGGATGGCAAACCCCTTGACGTTCTCTAAGGTCTGGCCCGTGCAGATGACGATGGGAACGCCGGCCTCGTGGAACTCGGTTAGCACGTGAAGCGTTTCGCGGGGGATTTCGTTATCCGTCCCGCCCGCCGACCGCAGCGTTTCGTCGACGTCCAGGACGAGGACGTTTACGTCACGGCCGTACTTGGCTTCGAGATCGAGCGCGGTAAAGGCCTGCTCGCGAGTCGCCCGCGCGACGATTTCCGCAAAGGTCTCTCCAGCCGCGAAGTCGCCGCGAATCTCGTCCTTTCGCGCCTCGAGTTCATCGCTTGCATCTTGCCAGTGCTCGAGTGCGACTCGCGAGTCGACCGCGGGGAAGACGTCGACGAACTCCTGGTACTCTCGAAGCGTCTCCGTCTCGTACTCGTCGTAAAGCCGATAGACGAGGTCGTATCGTTCCATGGTACGTAGAGCCAGTGGCAGGGAGATAATCGTTTTCCGTCACGTGGCAGTACTTGACGGTGATCGGCCCGAACGGACCCGGCCGGCAAGTCAACTACACGTCATGTTCGCGGCTCATTTCTCGTCGGACGACACGACTATAAAAACCGCGTCCGAAGGAACGACATATGAAGAACGTCGACGATCTCATCGAGAGCGCGGCTGAACTCGCAGCCCGCGGCCTCTCAAAGGGCGAAATCGCGGACGAACTGAACGTCTCTCGCGAGACGGCGAGCTGGCTCGTCGAGCGAAGCGACGCGACGACCCAGTCCGAAGGGCGGCCAGCACAGTCGGCACCGACGGGCGCGGACGCGACGACGGGAAACGGCAACCGCCCGCAGGACATCCACGTCGACTGGGCTGCCATCGGCCGCGACAGCAAGCGCATGAGCCACGTCGCCGCCGCAATGGCCGATCTGTTGGCCAAACACGGCGATGACGTCGATCTCACCATCGGCATCGAAAAGGCCGGCGGCCCCATCGCGACGCTCGTCGCACGTGAACTCGAGACCGACCTCGGGACCTACACGCCGGCAAAACACCAGTGGGAGGAAGGCGACATCGAGGATCTCGGCGGGACCTTCTCCCGGAATTTTGCCGGCATCCGTGACCGGGAATGTTACATCGTCGACGACACCATAACCAGCGGCACGACGATGCGGGAGACGATCGAGGCGATCCGCGCCGACGGCGGTGAGCCGCTTGCCTGCGTCGTCCTCGCGGACAAACAGGGTCTCGAGGAGATCGATGGCGTCCCAGTCTACTCGCTCGTCCAGGTCATCAGTGTCGGGAAGGACGACTGAGACGGTCCGACGGAACTAGTTGAAGATCGGTCGCTCGAACCCGGTCGTCTCCAACGGCGACAGCCGGACTGTTGGCACCGAGTTCGAGATGAGTTCTGTCCGGCCGCATGAACGGATCATCGTCAATTTGGGGCAGACAGGACGCCGTCAGGCATCTCGGACGTGGTCGCGTTCGCAGCCGACCGAACACCCGTCCCGGCGCTTCGGATCGAGTGCTGATCGTGACCGGCTGTGCGACTATCATCACCGAAAGCGTATCCCGGTACCGGACTCTCGTGGTCGCCGCCGATGTCGGGATCCGAGTCGATACCGACCCGAGTAGTCTCGCAAAACACCGCTCGGGGCGTTCAGGAACCGCAAGCGTCTATCGGGTACGTAACTGGCGTCTGAGAGATGTGAACTCGGCGTCCGTGTGCGATTTCGGGAGTATGCATACCTTCAGAGGTACGAATTCGAGTGCCGTGTTATCACATATTTTTTACATATATAGTTTCGGGGAATTTAAACGACATTTGTCACTCTTCGCGAACCTAATAGGTGGCACATTCTCTTGGGGAACGGCGTCCGGGTATGGACCGAGGGTACGATAATGACCGATCGATGTACTCGGCGACGGTTGATCGCAGTCAGTGGTACCGTATGTGCGGCTGCACTCGCAGGCTGTGGCGAGACCGGGGGAGACCCGGAGAATGGGACGGATGACGGGGCGACCGACGGCGGAACCGGCGACGAAAATGGGATGGGCGATGAGAACGGGACGGGTGACGAGAACGGCATGGGTAACGAGACGAACGGCGAGGAGAACGGCATGGGGAATGAAACGGACGGCGAGGAGAACGGAAACGAAACGGACGGAATGGACGGTGAGAACAATACCAGCGAGGAGAACGGTATGGACAACGAGACGAGCGACGAGGATATGTAACTAGCCGTTGGAGACCGCTTTCGGAAGCGAGATCGTCTCGCCTCACCGGCCGACCGGAGGCGGTATCCGCTCGTCACTTCGTTTCAAACTGCGATGTCACTGCCGTATTGGGACGCGTACACGCCACGCGGAAACGTATCCGCGGCTGATATTGATCGAAAACCGTTCCACAACCGATAGCGACCGAAACCGCGAGACGGGGCTGTCCAGCCGCGATACGGAGAGAAGCGTCTCCGTCACTCGAGTTCGAGTAGCAGGCTCTCACAGAGTGCGTCCGGGCCCGCCGTGTCGAGGAGCCGGCGCTGTTTGCTCGCGCCGCTTTCGCGCTCGTAGACCCGCTTGATGCCGTCGATGCCGAGTCGGTCGCACTCGCGGTCGACGACTTCGCCGAGGGAGACGGTGCCGTCGAGGTCGCGATCGATGAACGATGCCTCGTGTCCGTAGCGCAGCGCGCGCCACTTGTTTTCGTCTAAGAGTTCGCGGCGGTGGCGGGAGTTGGGGGTGCCGTCCTCGTACTCCTCGGCCAGTGCCTCGACGAGGGCGTGAGCGTACTCGACGAACGCCATCACGATATCCGGGTCGGCCTGGCCGTCGGGCGTTCGGAGTTCGACGGTGCCGTGTTCCGTGTGCGGGCGGACGTCGTACCAGAGTTCGCCGCGGTCGTTGATCGAGTCGGTCGCGAGCATGCGGCGTTCGAAGCGGTCGAAGGCGTCGAAGTCCTCGAAGTAGGTCGGCATGCCGGTGTTGGGGAGTCCTTCGAAGAGCTTCGCGCGGGCGGACTGGAGGCCGGTGTCGAAGCCGTCCCAGTACGGCGAGTTCGCCGAGAGCGCGAGCATGATCGGGACGTACCACCGCAGTTCGTTGGCGATCCAGACGGCCTTATCGGCGTCGTCGACGCCGACGTGGACGTGAACGCCGGCGGTCGTATTGCGGTGTTGTGGGTACTGGATGCGATCGAGTTGGGCTCGATAGCGGGGTTTCTCCGCGTGTTCGAGTTCGCGCCACTTCGCGAGCGGGTGCAAGCCGGCGGCGGCGATCCGGAAGCCGTGGCGCTCGGCGTGATCGACGAGTGCGCGGCGGATTTCGAGCAGCGCCTCCCGCGCGTTTGCGGGGTCCTCGATGAGCGGCGTCTGGGTTTCGATGACGAACTTGAACAGTTCGTGGTCGAGTCGATCGGCGAGGATTTCGGGGGGGTCGCGTTCGTAGACGAGTTCGTCGGTGCCGCTCGTGGGCCGACCGCGCTCGTCGACGACGAAACACTCCTCTTCGATCCCCAGTGTGCCCATACGCGTAAACGAATCAGGCGACCCGCGTTCCATCGTGGAGTCCTTTTAGCCCCGGCAGTAAATACGGTTTGGAGTTGGTCGCAGACGTATCAACGCGGACTATCCTCATTTTTGAGTGAGTGTTTTGGACACAGAATACGGACGAGGTTGCAGCAGTTAGTGGCCCTCAGGACTCCGCGGGGTCCGAGTCCGAATCGGCTCCGCTTGCGGCCTCCGTTTCGGCGTCGTCGCGCGCCGCGTCGTCGGACCGGCGAAGTTTGAATTTCTGGACCTTTCCGCTCGGGTTTGTGGGGAGTTCCTCTACGAAAGTGTACTCCCGTGGGCGCTTGAAGTCGGCCAACTGGTCGCTCTCGAGGGCGAACGCGTCCAAGTCGTCCGCGGTAACGCCGTCTGCGACGGCGTAGGCGACGACGCGTTCACCCCACTCTTCGTCGGGTTCACCGACGACGGCGGCCGCTTCGACGCCGTCGTGAGAGAACAGCACGTCCTCGACCTCGGCCGGATAGATGTTCTCGCCGCCGGAGACGATCAGATCGTCCTTCCGATCGACCACGTAGAGGTAGCCGTCCGCGTCGCGATAACCGAGGTCGCCGGTGTAGTACCAGGTCGTCCCGTCGGCCTCGCGCAGCGACCGTGCGGTCGCGTCCGGTCGATTCCAGTACTCGCGCATCGTACACGGACCCGCGATGAGTATCTCGCCGATTTTACCCTGTGCGACCTCCCGGTCCGGGTCCGCATCGGGTTCGACGATCCGGAGTTCGTGATTGAGCGCCGGCAATCCTGCACACCCTTGCTTCGAAAGCTGATCTTCCGGTCGCTGAAAGACGCCCGCGGGGCCGATCTCGGTCATGCCGTACGCCTGGATGTAGTCCTCACAGAGGTGTTCGCGGCAGTTCTCCAGCACCTGTTCCGGCATCGGCGCAGCGCCGTACAGGCCGAGTCGCAGCGAGGAGACATCGACATCGCGGTCGGCGGCCGTTAGCGACAGTCCGTTCCAGGCCGTCGGCGCGGCAAACAGGAACGACACGTCGTACTCCTCGATCGCGTCCAGCGCGACCGCCGGATCGAACTCGTGGAGAATAACCGTCGTCGCGCCGCGTTGAACGCGCGGAAACAGACTGCAGTGTAACTCCGCACAGTGATACAGCGGCATGACCGACAGTCCGACGTCGTCCCGCGTGACGTTCATCTCGGCGATACACAACAGATTGTGATCCACCATATCTCGGTGCTCGTGGACCACTCCCTTCGGCCGGCCCGTCGTCCCCGACGTGTAGATGAACGCGTAGGTATCGTCCTCGGAAACGTCGACCGACGGCCGCTCGGCATCGCCGGACGCAAGCAACGCGTCGAACTCGCGGGCGTACGACGGCCCCTCCCCGTCGATATACACGTACTCTTCGACCGACTCGAGTTCAGGTCTCGCGGCCGTGACGGCCTCCCGGGTCGCGGCCTCGAAGACGACGAGTTCAGCCGCGGCATCGGAGACGATGAACTCGATGTCGCCGGCGGCCAGCCGAAAGTTCAGCGGGGTGATGACGGCCCCGAGTTTCGCACAGGCGTAGACGGTGAGGACGAACTCGGAGCCGTTGTGCAACACCGTCGCGACGCGGTCTCCCCGTTCGATCCCGCGGTCGGCGAACGCGTTCGCCAGCCGATTGACGCGCTCGTCGAACTCCGCGTACGTAAAGCGGTGATCCTTGCGCGGATAGACGATGGCCTCGCGGTCGGGATACCGTGCGACGGTCTGTTCGAGCGTCTCCCCTACTGTGGTATAGTGTGACATATGACACGGTAGTTCGACGGCGGGTCGGATAGCTGTTCGGGGTCTGCGATTGTGTATCGGTTCTTGCCCCGGGCACTTCGCACGGACTCGCTTATAGAGCGAGTCGAAGCGCGATAGTGACGCCTGAATCGGTTCCACACCCATCGCACAGCTCTCATGCGATCGGGTGTGCGGTGACTGTCAGTGGCGACCATAGAAGCGAACAGTTGAGCCCGCACGATACGGGTTCTCTCGGTCGATTGGCTGCAGCTACTGGCAGCGTTCTCCACGGCCCTCGTACCACCTTAGTCGGGGCCAGAATTTCCGCCAGTATCCGCCTCGTCCGGCCCGGCGTCGGTTTCGTTCCCGTTCGAAGAGTCGTCGGGAGGCTCGCTTTCCGCCGGCTCGCTACTGAACTCGTAGGTTGCGATTTCGCTCGCCCCACAGACCGGACACGTCGTCGGGGCTTCATCGAACTTCGAGCCGCAGTGTCGACACTCGTGAAGGACCGGCCCGTCCGGCTCGTTCGCCGTCTCGTCCTCCCGCTGGAGGAACTCCGGGAGGAGTTTGTGGAGTGGCATCTTAGGTGAGTCGTGTCGCCGTCTGTGTGGTTCCATCCGGCCCGCGAAAACCCGTCAGTGCAGGTTCGTCGGTGCCGTTCGGTGAGAACACCGTCACGACATCGTGAGGTCTAATTTCGGTATCGCCGTGCGGTGTGATGACCGTATCGTCACGTTCGATCGCGATGACGAGCGTCTGTGCTTCGAGGATGCCGTCGTCCGCTGCCGCCTCGAGCGTGCGCTCGGCAATCGGGGCCTCCTCGTGGACGGTCACCTCGACCACTTCGGCACCGCCGGCCAGACTGATGGAATCCGCCAGCGGTTCGCGGCGGCGATCGTCAGCCGGACCGTACGGTCCGTAGGGGAAGTCGTGTTCGTTCTGCATGAGGAACTCGTCTTCGATCTCGACGTCTAAGGTCGCGAGTTCGCGACCGATCTGACGCAGGTCGCTCGTGTTCGTGCCGACGGCGAGGACGTGGAGGTTCATCCGGCCGCCCATGAGCTCGCGGACGTTGATGACGCCCGGGATCGTGCCGATTCGACGGGCGAGCGCCTCGACATCGCCGAACGGTGCGTGACAGAGAAAGAGATTCATGAGTGAGCCATCGGCGTGTTCGAAGTCGACGGTTGCGTGATAGCCATCGATGATGTCGTGGTCTTCGAGTTGGGAGATCCGGTTTCGGATCGTCGCCCCGGAGACGCTGACATCCTCGGCGATTGTGGGGGCCGACGTGTTGCGAGCATCGGTCATCAACGAATAGATGATTCGACGATCGATTTCATCGAGTCGATAGCTACCGTCGGTCCCGTGTCCCATGTATATTTCTGTGAGTCGAGAGAATATATAACTACGGTACGTCTATCCAATACGCGACGGGGGCTATATTTTCGATGCGAAAACGGCACGGATAGTCGGCGTCAGATACGAGTGGAACGGCAAGCCGGCGTTCGGCTACGCCTAGCGGTCCCCGTTGCGGAGGACGGCACTTAGCAACACGGCAATGGGGATGATTTCCAGACGACCAACCCACATATTGAAGATCAACATGGTCTTCGGGACGGTCGGCATTTCCGGTCCGGTAATACCCGCATCGAGTCCGACGGTGCTCTGTGCGCTCATCACCTCAAAAACGATGTATTCGAGCGGATAGTCCGGAGCGAGCGCCCACAGGAAAACGGCGATTCCAAGCGCGAGAAATGCGAGCCAGAGGATGAGGACGATCGCGGCCTCTGTGAACTCGCGGTGGATCTGCTCTTCGTCGAGCGTTCGATCGCCGAGTTCGAGCCGTCGAATCGCACTCGCGGGGACGAACACGCTCTGAATTTGCCAAAGCGTTCCCTTGATCAGCGTGGCGACGCGGATCAGTTTAAGACCACCGCCCGTCGAACCGGCCGCCGGGCCGGTCAGCATGCCGAGACAGACGAGTAACGTCGCACCGGTCGTCCAGGCCCGTTCCGTTCCGTTCCCGATCGTCGTCGTCCCGAATCCCGCGTTCGAGGTCGCAGAAACGAACTGGAACAGCGCGGTCCGGAACGTCGGTTCGATCGCCTCGTACTGCTGGTTGAGCAGCAACACGGCAGTTAATGCGATCCCACCGAGGGCGAACCAGCCGAGCACCCATCTCGTCTGGAGATCCGCGTAGATGTTTCGAATCTCGCCTTTGAGGATGAGGTAGTGGATCGGGAACGCGATGCTGCCGGCGACCATAACCGGAATGACGGCGTACTCGATAAGCGGTTTTCCGTAGTAGCCGATCGACTCGGCGCGGACCGAGAAGCCGCCGGTTGCGATAGCCGTCATCGCGTGGTTGATCGCGTCCCACGTCGGCATGCCGGCGACGACGAACAGTGCGATGCCGGCGAGCGTAAATCCGAGATAGAGTTTCCAGATCTCACGGACCGTCGAAACGATGCTGGGATGGATCTTCCGCGACCGGGCCTCGCTCTCGTAGAGGGTCAACGAACCGCTCCCGGGTCGCGCGAGGATAGCCACCGTGAGCACGATGACGCCGACGCCGCCGACCCACTCGATGAACGACCGCCACCAGTGCAGCGACCGCGGAAGGGCCTCCTCGTCCGCGGCCATCGTCAACCCCGTGCCGGTAAAGCCGCTCATACTCTCGAAAATACCGTTGAGCGGCAGTCGAAAGGCGGCGGTCGTCTCGGTAATCCCCGGCGTGTTCAGCCAGGCCGGAAACGGATCGAGGGTGATCGTCCAGGCGATCAGCAAGAACGGGAAGCTGCCGAGCACGCCGATGACTCCCCAGGCCGTCGCTGCGATGAGCATCCCGTGGCGTTTGCCCGGATCGGGCGCATCGATAAACGTGCGGGCGAGCGCCACCCCGATCGCCAGCATCAAGGCTCCCGAAACCGCGAACGCCGGGACCGCGTAGAACTCGCCATTGATGAGTGCGACCGGAATGGAGAGAAACGCCATCAGCGAGACGACCTGCACGATCCGGCCCACGTCCCGCCCGACTGTCTCGTACTGCATTACTATGGGCGACCGCCCGTAAACGCTGCAACTGCATCAGCCAGTGCGACATCGTCCGTAAACACCGTGACCTGGTCACCCGGGTGGATGATCGTCTCCCCTTTCGGCGCTCGGATCTCCTCGCCTCGTTTGAGCGCGACGACGAGACACCCGTCGGGAAGCACGCCCGAACTCGTGGCCGTTTTGAGCGGTTCGCCGCTCATCGGCGCATCTTCGGTGACGGTCAACTCCACGAGTTCAGTGTCGTCTTCGAGTTCGATGAAGTCGCTGACCTTCGGGTAGCGAATCGAGTGATAGAGGTAGTCGGCGATCAGCCGCTGTGGATTTTCGATGAGGGTGACGCCGATCTTTTCGAAGACGGGGAGGTTTTCGGGGTCGTGGACGACGCTGACGAGGTTCGGAACGTCGTGTTCCTGTGCGAGCAGCATGACCATGATATTGACGGCGTCGATGTTCGTGGTGGTGATGACGGCGTCCGCACGGTCGATAGTCGCGTCCTCGAGGGTGCTGTGGGAGGTCGCGTCGGCGTTGAGGACGAGGCAGTCGTACTCGGACGCAACGGCGCTTGCCTGTTCTTCGTCTTCCTCGATGACGACGACATCGTTGCCGTCCGCAATTGCGAGGTCGATCAGGTTCGATCCGATATTGCCTGCGCCGACGATGACGATATACATGGTGAATGGATGATGGGTGCTGTCAGTGGTCAGTGACAGTGGAGAGGGTGGTTGTGGTAGTGCGAGAGGCGTCGCGAACGCGTGTGGATGCGTAGTGTGGCGTGAAGTATAATCGGTTGGATATTAGGACGGTCCGGCTGGCACAGGCAGTCGAGGAAGAGCCAGGGGCCGCAAAGCGGGGGATAGCACAGCGATAGCGCTCGGTTTGCGATGGAAACTGCATTTGTGCGTCGATGACAGCATTTCTGATAGCCGAATATAATTCTATCTACTTTCGATTTCAGAAGTAGTATTATAAGGATCACTCAGCATTCGCGTTCAATTGGTACGAGCGGTGATCGATACATACACTAGTATCGGCGAACGACGGTGCGTTCATGGATGAGGTGAGCGGCGAATGCGCGTAATCGTCGTCGGCGCTGGCAGGGTCGGTCGCTCGATCGCTGCGAATCTAGAGCAGACACACGAGGTCGTCGTCGTCGACCGAGACGGGGACACCGTCGAGGAACTCACGTACTCACTCGACGTGCTGGCGATTCAGGGAGACGGCACCGAAATCGGGACCTTGCAGGAGGCCGGTATCGAACAGGCGGGACTGGTCATCGCCTGCACGGACAACGACGAATCGAACGTCGTCATCTGCGGGGCCGCAAAGACGGCCGGTGAGACGTTTACGATCGCCCGCGTGCGACGGCGAACGCTCCTCGAAACCTGGACCGGGTCCCAGGAAGCGTTCGGCGTCGATTTCATGGTCTGTATGGACTTGCTTACCGCGCAGACGATCTTTCGTATCTCCGGGCTTCCCGCCGCACAGGACGTGAAGATGTTCGCTGGCGGGCTCGTTCGGATGGTCGAGTTCGCGATCGGCCCGAATAGCCCGGTCGCCGACTCGACGGTCAGCGAGGCGGACCAGTACGATTCGCTGACGTTCGCCGCGATCTTCCGCGACGACGAGATGATCGTCGCGACGGGTGACGCCGATATTCGGGCCGGCGATCGCGTCGTCGTCATCGGCAGTCCCGATTCGGTCACCGGATTCGCCGACGATATCGTCTGTACGCACAACAACAGCACCGAGGAAGTCGTCATCGTCGGCGGCAGCGAAATCGGCTTTCAGACCGCTCGCGAGTTCGAAGAGCACGGCTTCCGCCCGCGTCTGATCGAACAGGAGCACGAGCGCGCCCGCGAGTGCGCCGAGAAACTGCCGAACACGATGGTGATGGAAAACGACGCGACCGACGCCGAATTCCTCTCGCGCGAACACGTCGATGAGGCGGACATCGTCGTCGCAGCCCTCGACGGCGACGAGAAGAACCTGCTCGTCTCCCTGCTGGCCCGCCGCCTCGGCGTCGACCGAACGGTCGCCGTCATCGAGAACCACGAGTACGCCGAACTCTTCGAGACGGTCGGCATCGACGTGGCCGTTAATCCGCGCGAGGTGACCGCGGAGGAGATCGTTCGCTTCACCCGAACCGACAAGACGGAGAAAATCGCCATGGTCGAACGCGACCGGGCGGAGGTCATCGAGATCGAGGTCGGCGAGGACAGCGTTCTCACGGGACGACAGATCTCCGATGCGACGACCGAACTCCCGGACGGCGTCGTGATCGGCGCGATTTCGCGCAGCGGGAAACTCATCACGCCCCGCGGAACGACCGTCATCCAACCCGGCGACCACGTCGTCGTCTTCGTCGATGCGGCCGTACTCGATACGGTCTCACAGGTGATTTGATGGGGCGGCGGCTCTACGTCGATTGGCGGGCCGGATTGGCGCTAGTGGGGACGCTGCTCGCCCTGCTCTCGGTTGCGTTCGCGGTCCCGATTCTCGTTTCGCTCCTGTACGGCGGGGAAGACCTCTGGGAATTCGTCGTTTCGATGGTTGTCACCGCCGCCGTCGGACTCGCACTTCGCGAACTCGATCCGGAGCCAACGCCCGGCGCGCGGGAGGCGTTCTTCGTCGTCGCGTTCACGTGGCTGTTTGCGACGCTCTTCGGGGCGCTACCGTACATCCTCGCGGGGACCGGCAGCATCGCACAACCAGTCAATGCGATCTTCGAGAGCATGAGCGGGTTCACGACGACTGGCGCAACCGTAATGGAGACGATTTCCGTCGAGGAACACTCCCACGCCATCATGATGTGGCGACAGCTGACCCAGTGGCTCGGCGGCATGGGAATCATCGTCCTCGCCGTCGCGATCCTGTCCCAACTTGCCGTCGGTGGGGCGCAGTTAATGGAAGCCGAGACGCCCGGCCCCGGGATTTCGAAGCTCACACCACATATTGCAGAGACGGCTCGCGTCCTCTGGTTCGCGTATCTCGGGTTTACCGTCCTCTATATCGTGCTGTTGTACTGTCTGCAGATCACGGGATACGCGACGGAAATGACCGCGTACAACGCCATCGCCCACGGACTGACGACGCTTCCGACCGGCGGGTTCTCACCGGAAGGAGCGAGCATCGCGGCCTTCTCCCCCGCGGTTCAGTGGCTCGTCCTTCCGTTCATGTTCATCGCCGGCGTCAACTTCGTCCTCTGGTGGCACATGATCTCCGGAGACCGCTGGGCGCTCGTCCGGGACACCGAGTTCAGATTCTATCTCGGCGCGGCCACGCTGTTTACACTCATCGGGACGGGCATCCTCTTCTTCGAGACGACGGGTGCCGGCTTTGCCGGATCGATCGAACCCGCGTTGCGCCACGCCGCGTTCCAGATCGTCTCCATGATGAACTCGACCGGATACGCGAGCGTGGACTTCAACGAGTGGTCGGGGCCGGCACAGGGGCTCTTGCTGTTCGTCATGTTCCTCGGGGGATGTACGGGTTCGACCGGCGGCGGGATCAAGATGCTCCGTTGGCTGGTCATCCTCAAGTCGCTTCGGCGGGAGGTCTTCACGTCGATCCACCCGGAGGCGATCCGTCCCGTTCGCATGAACGACTCGGTCCTCGACGAGGACGCGATCCGGGGAATATACGCGTTTACGCTCCTGTACTTCGTGCTCTTTTTCGTCGGCGTGCTACTGCTCGCCACCGACGCCGCACGGGTCGGATACGATATCGGGGCGGTCGACCTCGTCAGCGCCTCGATCGCGACGCTCGGCAACATCGGTCCGGGCTTCGGTGCCGTCGGCCCGATGGAAAACTACGCCGGCTTCCCCTGGAGTTCGAAGCTCCTGATGGTGCTGTACATGTGGCTCGGCCGACTCGAGATCTTCCCGGTACTCGTCCTCTTGACGCAGGCGTACTGGCGATCGTAAGCACGTACAGTACTTTCTACCCGCCGGGGTCAGGCTTCTTCGAGTGCGTACACCGACCCATCACCGCTGCCGACGTAGACGACGCCGTCGACGACTGCCGGGCTCCCGGCAACCCACCTGCCCGTGGCGAACTGCCAGTTCTCCTCGCCCGTCTCGGCCGAGAGTGACGTGATGGTGCCGTCCTCGTTACCGACGTATAGCGCGTCTCCGACGACGACCGGACTACTTCGGACGACGTTCAAGCCGCCGTGGGCCCAGAAATAGCTCGCTGGATCGGCTGGCTGGTCACCCTCCGACTCGGACCCGGCCGCAGGCGAGAGCGCATGAATTCGGTTATCGAATCCACCGACGTAGACCGCGTGGTCGGTGACAGCAGGGCTCGCCGTTACCGAACCCTCGATTTGGAACGTCCAGCGAATCTCGCCGGAGTCGGCTTCGACAGCGTAGATCGTGTTGTCGTTGCTGCCGACGTAGACCACCCCATTGGCGACCGCCGGTCGACTCTGGATTCGGTCGTCCGTCTCCAACCGCCAGCGCTCGGTTTCCGAGTCGGTATCGATCGCATAGAGCGAGCCGTCGTTACTGCCGACGTAGACGGTCCCGTCAACGACCGCAGGCGCTCGCAGTATCGTCTCATCGGTTTCGAACCGCCACAGTTTCTCGCCGTCGGCCGTCGAGATCGCGTACAGGTGATTGTCGCTACTGCCGACGTAGACCACCCCGTCGGCGACCGTCGGACTCCCGGCGACCGCCCCCTCGGTTTCGATGCGCCACTCCGCGTCGGGAGTCGAATTGGCGTCGGCCGGAATCGCGTAGACGCTCCCGTCACCGCTCCCGACATAGACCGTTCCATCAACGACTGCCGGACTGCTCGTTACCGAATCGTCCGTCTCGAACGACCAGCGCTCGGTCCCCGACGACGCCGAAATCGCGTAGAGCGATCCATCGTCGCTCCCGACGTAGACCGTCCCGTCGACGACCGCGGGACTGCTATAGACGCCGCCGCCGGTCTCGAACTCCCAGCGGGAGACCACCTCGCCGGCCGATCCGGGAGCCGGACCTGCACCCGGCGCAACGCCCGTGTTCGCCGCGTCGTACTGAAACGTCTCCCACGAGACGCTCGCGTCCGGATCGGGCGACGGTACGTCCGGCGTCGCGTCGTCGACGCTTACCTTCTCGCTCGATCCGGACAGACACCCCGCCAATCCGAGCAGACAGCCGGTCGCTGCACTCGTCACAAACGTTCGCCGATCGCGCGGTCCGTTCATTCGTTTCCGTGTGACCGTCCGCTATCCCGATATATGGTCTTTCTGTAACAGGATAGTCGAACGGCTTCCGGCTGACGCCCATCGGGCTTGCCCCTACCGGGGCTGCGGCCGGGCCACGATCCCGAGATGATCCGCGTGGTACTGCTCGAGCCGTCGCGCCTCCAGTATCTCGTATTCTGCCTCGAGTTCAGCGCGCACGTCCGCGAACACGTCTTCGGGGTCGCGCGTCACGTCCTCGCTGCGAGCCTTGACGGCGAGCAGCAGTCGGCCGTCGTCGTCGAGGAATCGGCGGTTCTCGAGCGCCACGCGGGCCTGGCCGCGCGTCGCAACGTCCTGGACGATGGCGTCGACGTTCGATTCGACGACGTGGGCGTAGGTCGCCGGCTTGCGGGCGTCCGCGAGCAACGGGAACAGTCGGGGACGCGAGGCGGCCGTTTCGAGGAGGTCCCGTGCGGGGCGCGCGGCGAACTCGACGGCGTAGGTGGGGCCGGCGAAGTCGGCGACGTGGCTCACCGTCGTTCCGCTGGCCGCGCCGAGATAGAGAACGGTCTCCTCGTCGCCGCCCTCGAGCCCGGTCTCCATCTCGAGTTCGAGCATGGCACCGAGCTTCGAGCGGGTGGGGTTCCAGGCGCGCCAGTCGCCGTCGGTGGGTTCGCCGTAGACGGGGTCGCCGCGGGTGGCGAGTCGATCCGTGCCTTCGAACGTGTGGCGTTCGACGCCGGCGGGGAGGTCGTCACTCATTCGCTTTGCCTCCGCTGTTATCGCGTTCGCCGTCTTCGATCGTCCGCGCCTGAATCGTCTCGATCCGCTCGGCGAGTTCAGCTTCGAGTTCGGGTTTGCGTTCGCCGGAGTAGTGATCGACGCGCGCGGCGATCGAGAGTTTGCCCGCGACGGCGCGCGCCGCCGAGCCCCGTTCGTCCGGGTGCGTGCCCCGCACCGCGTCGTGGACGTAGATCAGCCCGTGCTTGGGCGAGGGCGCGTGGCCACGGAGGTGGGCAAAGAGCGCATCCTCTGCGCCGAGCACCTGGATCGTTCCGCTCGGTTTTTTCGCCACGTCTTCGAGGCCGCCGGCCAGCGATATCAGCCGCGCGGCGAGCACCGGCCCGGCCAGCGCGGCCAGGTTCGGTGCAATAGTCGGCGTCTGGCGTTCGACGAACTCTCGGAGCTCGGCCGCCTCGTCCGCGAGATCGACGACGCGGTCGGCCAGCGAAGTGATCGGATCGGCTGTGGACGCGAGTTCGTGCTCGCCGCGTGCGAGTTCGCGGGCGAACGAAACGCCGGTGCCGGCGTCGGGGTCGACGGTGCCGGCCCACTCAGCGAGGCGCTCGGCGAGCTCGTTCGCGGTTCGCTCGCAGTCGTCCATGGCGCGGACGGCGTGGACGAGCTGACGGTCGTCCGCGGCCTCGCGCTCGGTGACGGCGGCTCGGGTGGCGGCCATCGTCGCGTCGTGGAGCCGGTCGTAGTAGGCCGCCTCGTCGTCGGCGAACTCGTCGTCGACGGCCAGGGCGGGCCAGTCCTGGGGTGTTTCGGTCTGTCCCTCGCGAATCGCGGTGACTACGGTGGACCCGTCCCGGGCATCGCGGGCGTCGCCGGCGTCGCGATCGTCGAGCCCATCGAACTCGTCGGGGTCGACATCCGCGAACCAGCCCGCGGTCCGGGCGGCGCTGTCGGTCATACTGCTATCGTAGTGACCGGGCTCGTATATGCGTTCCCGAACGGTGAGCGCGGTCTCCAGTCTTGGTCCAGGCCGGGTTACTCGTCCCGCCCGCGCCGCCGACCGAACAGTCGATCCCGGAGCGACCGCGTCGTCGGCCGTTCAGCTAACAGGACCGGCTGATCGAGTTCGGTAACGATGTCGTAGGCGAGCGAGCCGCGAAGCAGTCGGGAGAGGAGGCCGCGCTCGGTTGCCCCGATGATCGTCAGGGAGTGCTCGCGGGCGGCCGTCGCGATCGCGGATTCGACGGTCCCCGACGTGTCGACGCGGATCGCCGCGTCTTCGAGGTCGTGGTCGCTCGCCCACTCGGCGAGAAACGCCTCGCCGTCGGCCCTGTTCGAGTCGTCATCGACGACGTGCAGGAGGGTGAGTTCGACACCGATCTGCTCGCGTAGATCCCGAGCCACCTCGGCGCTCAGATCCGAATTCGGCCCGCCGCCGGTCGGCACCAGGACCCGATCCGGATCGAACTCGCCGTCATCGAGGACGAGAAAGTCACACGGCAGATTATGCGTGAGTTCGTCGGTCGGTCGCTCCGCTCGACCCGCTTCCCAGGGCCTGCCCGATCCCCACCCCATGACGACGGTATCGGCTCGCTCGCGCTCGGCGACGTTGAATATCTCCTCGAACGAACGGTGGGACACCACCGTCTTGATCTCGACCGGCACGTCGAACGTCTCCGTCCGCTCGCGGACGGTCGCCAGCAGCGTCTGTGACTCCGCATCGATTCGTTGCACGTGCTCCGCTCCCGCTTCGAGCGGCGTCTGGTCGGGGACCTCGACGATGTGCACCACCGTGACGGTCCCGTCGTTCGCCTTCGCGAGTACGCTCGCAAGCGAGAGCAGCGCCGACTCGGTCCGCGGATTCGACACCGGTACGACGACGGTGAACTCGTCGGTTTCGGACGGCTTCGCGGCGGCGGCTACCGAGACCGCTGCGGCCGGCAGCTCCTCGGGTCGTGAGAGAACGTAGTTGCTCAAGATTCCGTCACGAGTTGTTTCGTGGCGGGCGTAGATCGCGTACCAGGAGACCGCGATAACGACGAGGAGGAATCCGATTGCGATCTCTTCGGCGTTCATGAACGAGATGAGTCCGAGCGAGAGAACGAATCCGAGAATCGGTGTGAGCGGATACAGCGGGACCCGAAAGTCGGGATCGTACTCAGGAGCGTCCGTCTCTCGGAAGACGATCAGCGCGACGTTGATGAGCGCGTAGACGATGAGATGAAGGACACTCGCAGCCTTCGAGAGGACTTCGAGCTGGCCGCCGAGAACGGCGATGAACAGGAGGATTATCGCGCCGGTGACCGCGATCGATCGGTACGGCGTTGCGAAGCGCGGATGGATCTCGTTCAACCAGTCGCTGACAATTTTGTCGCGTCCCATCGCGAAATTGATCCGTGCGGAGGCGAGAATCGAGGCGTTCGCGCTCGAAGCCGTCGCGAGGAGGGCGGCGAGCGTGATCGAGGTGACGCCGACGATGCCGAGGTTTCCGTCGAAGACGATGCTTGCAGCGTCAGACATCGGCGTCTCCTCGCTGAGCAGATCGTAGGGGATAATGCCGACGAGTAATCCGACGAGAATCGCGTAGATAACTATAACAATCGAGACGCTGCCGATGATCGCGATCGGCAGATTTCGCCCAGGATTTTTGAGTTCTTCGCCGATGGTCGCAATCTTCGCGTAGCCGAGGTAGGAGACGAACACGAGCGCGGTCCCCGGAAGGAGTTCGCCGTAGCCAAGCGGAGCGATGCTGTCGTCGACGAAGACAGTTCCCCAGTCGAAAGCAAAGAAGCCGACGACGGCGAAGAGGGTAAGGATCGCCAGGAGGAGCGTCACGATCGCGGTTTGAATACCGCCGGTTTCCTTCGCACCGAGGTAGTTGATGCCGACGAAGGCGACGCCGGCGAGCAGTGCGCCGATCTGAATCTCGGAGAGCGTGAACGGACCGAGGACGAGCGCCGGGAGGACCGTGAGTTCACCGAGGCCGGGGATCGGGACGACGACGCCGTCGAGTAGCGTCGCGAGGTAGCCACCGAAGCCGATACAGTAGAACGCGCTCGCGAAGGCAAGTCCCATCCAGTCGCCCATTCCAGAGATGGAACCGAACAGCGGCCCGAGCGCACGATTGATGTAGTAGTACGCGCCGCCGGCTTTGGGCATGGCCGTTCCGAGTTCACTGACGGAGAACGCATTGACCATCGCGATCAGGCCGCCGATAACGAACGAGAGGACGACGATTGGCCCCGTTTCCTGGGCGGCGACGCCGGGGAGGACGAAGATGCCGGCACCGATCATCGTGCCGATGCCGACCGCGAGTGCTGAGAACAGTCCGAGGTCCTTGGCGAGTTCGTCGGTTGAATCCGTCATTGGTGGCTGTCTCTGGGCCGTCCTGCACGGGGCTGGCCTCGGAATCACATCGGGTGTCTGCTGTCGATTCGTCTGCTGTTTCGATTCCAAAAAACGTCATAGAGCGCGTTTTAGTTCCGAACAGCCTCCGTCTGCACGACACCAAGACGGCCTTCTAGGCCTTAGACTATTTGATCAAAAAGTATACTCAGGTTTCCCGACCGATGTCGAAATCGGAACGGACGGCGGGCGGATATCAGGAACGCCGAGACGGGGTGTATTCCGACTCGCGCTCGGGTGTCGACGGCTCCGGCGTGACGCCAGTGTCGGTGGCGCTTGTGCCCTCGTCGCTCGTCGTTCCGAGCAGCCGATCGCGAATGCTTCGCGTGTGTTTCTTCTCCGCCAGCAGCACCGAACACTCGACGTCTTCGAGCACGTCAAGCACGAGCGAGCCCCGAACGAGCCGCGAGAGCACGCCCTTCTCCGTCGCCCCGATGATCAACAGCGTCGCGTCGGTAGCCGCGATGTCGATTCGGGTCTGTACGTCGCCGGTCTCCACCTGCCGCGTCGCGTCTTCGAGATCGTGCTCGGCCGCCCAGGACCGCAAGAACGCCTCTCCCTGCTGGCGGTCCTCGGCGACGTGCAGCAGCGTCAACTCGCTGTCGTACTGCGCCCGCAGCGTTCTGGCGACCGCCGCCGCGAGATCGGAGTCCGGCCCGCCGGCGGTCGGCAGCAGAATCCGTTCCGGATCGAACCCGCGATCCCTGAACACCAGGAAATCACACGGCAACGACTGGGTGAACTCGTCGATCGCCGTTTCGATGCGGGCGTCGGAGCCGGTCGCTTCCGGCCCCCAGCCGATGACGCACACGTCGGCGTCGTACCGCGTCGCCGCGTCGAACATCTCCTCGAAGCCGCGGTGTGAGAGCACTGCGTGCGTTTCCACGTCGACGCCGTAGGTTTCGGCATCGGTCCGCGCCCGCTCGAGCAGGTCGGCAGCCAGCTCCCGTTCGTTCTGATCGCGTGCGGCCGCGAGGGAGGTCTGGTCGGGTACCGTCTCGATATTGACGGCGACGACGGTGCCGTCGTGTTGGTCGGCGATCGCCGAGCCGAGCGTGATGAGGTGCTTCTGGGTCGACGGGTTCGCCAGGGGTACCATCACCCGGTAATCGTTTCCGGTCGGCTGGACCGAGGCCGTCGCCGAGACGGCCGCGTCGGGGAACTCCTCGGAGCGGTCGAGGATGTACTGCCCGAGGACGCCGCCGGTTTCGATCTTCGATCGGGCGTATACCAGGTACCAGATTGCGCCAAAGGCGACGAACGCCAACGAGGGGAGGAGGACGTTCGGATCGATAAAGACGATCAGCGCGAACGAGAAGACGCTCCCCAGAATCGGCGTGACCGGGTACAGCGGGACGCGAAAGCTGGGATCGTATCCCGCCGGCTCGGCCTCCCGGAACACGATCAGCGCGAGATTCAGGAGTCCGTACACGACGAGATGAAGAATGCTCCCCGCATTGGATAGCGCCTGGAGGTCGCCAAGCGTGAGAAACACCAGGATGAGTGCACCCGTGATCGCGATCGAGCGGTACGGCGTTGCAAAGCGCGGGTGGATCTCGTTGAGCTTCGGCGACACGAGTTTGTCACGACCCATCGCGAAATTGATCCGCGACGAGGCAAGAATCGACGCGTTGGCCGACGACGCGGTCGCGAGTAGCCCGCCGAACAGCAGCGCTCCCCCACCGAGCGGGCCAATCAAGAGCTCCGCGACATCGACGACCGCCGTTTTATTGTTCGCGACCACATCGGTCTCGACGGCTGCCAGCATCGCCAGCAAAATAACGGCGTAGGACACCGTGACGATAAGAACGCTGCCGATGACCGCCCGCGGAAGGTTCTTCCCGGGGTTCTTGATCTCCTCGCCGACGGACGTGATCTGAACGAAGCCGAGGTAGGAGACGAAGATGAGCCCCGTCACCGGGAACAGCTGCGACCAGCCGAACGGGTCGACCGGCCGGAGCGTCTCGAGTTCAGCGTTGAACAGATTGAATAGCGTAAAGATTGCCAGAATCAGCATGAGAAGGATGACGATGGCGTTCTGCAGGAGTCCGGTCTCTTTCGCGCCGACGTAGTTGATAACGATGAAAATCACCGCGCCGATCAGTCCGATTATCTGCGCCGGTTCGAGTCCGAGCGGGCCGACCGTCACCCCCGAAATCGAGATGAAATCGTTGACGTACTCGCCGAACCCGTACATGTAGAACGCCGAGGCGAACGCGAGTCCCATCCAGTTCCCCCAGCCGGCGATCGAGCCGAACAGCGGGCCGAGTCCCTCGTTGATGTAGTAGTACGCGCCGCCCGAGACCGGCATCGCGGTTCCCAGTTCGGAGGCAGAGAGGGCGGTCAACATCGCAACGACGCCGCCGATAACGAACGCGAGCGCGGCGAGCGGGCCGAGTTGAGCGACGGCAGTGCCGGGAAGAACGAAGATGCCGGCACCGATCATCGTCCCGACGCCGATGGTGAGCGCGGCGAGCGGGCCGAGGTCCTTGGCGAGTTCTTCGTCGGCGGCGCTCATCGGTGCGATCGCCCCCGCTGTCGCCGTCCGTAGGAATCGAGAATCGAAAGTGAGCGAGTCATTGGTATTGCTGTGAACGGTGTGGTGTGGTGGCTCATCTGCTATCCTTCGTCGATGCTGTACCCCGATGCTCTGCGGACGCGGCGGAGCGGGGAAAGCTGCATCTGGTCGGAGACGTTTCGCGACAATTCAAACATACGTGACCGAAGTGGGACTTTCCTCTTAACTGGTTCGTTTGGCAGTCGAGAGTTCCGAGGGCCATTGTCGATATCGAGTGCGACGACGCTCGGACAGCTCCGTACCGGGTTTTACGGGCTGCGGCCGGCCGAAACCAGTGCAAAGGCCTCTATCGAATGTCCGCCGTCGGCGACGGATCGGTCTCGAAACTCGCGAGAAGTAGGGATACCACAGAAGTGGTGCGGAATTGTGCTGGACCGACGATGATACCCTGGAGAGTTCTCTTTCGTGGTCAAATATCCACTATATGTCCCGAAAATAGTATTCTTGGATTCTGGATCGGATATTTCGAAAACGGTTTCCGAAGACTTAACCGTGTACTCGGCTTTTGTTCAATCGCAATGGCAAACGGAACGGTTGATTTCTTCAACGACACAGGCGGCTACGGTTTCATCGAGACGGAAGATGCTGACGACGACGTGTTCTTTCACATGGAAGACGTTGGCGGCGAGGATCTGACGGAAGGGACCGAAATCGAATTCGACATTGAACAGGCCCCCAAAGGCCCTCGCGCAACGAACGTCGTTCGCGAATAACGACAAGAGCACCGGATCGTCGGCAGACGAGACTGTGTGACTTCGTTTTTCTCGCAGATCAAGTCAGTACACGCACGTGCTGAGTAGCGCTTGTGATGTGACTCTCGATATCGCTCTTCGCGTAGCCGACGGTACGTACAGCGAAACGGGTACTGAGCAATAGAGCGGATGAGGGAACGGTGGTATCAGTTCGATTCCGCTCTCGACGACAGCGCCGAATGCCCATCGATTAAGACCCGTGGTGAGAAACGGGTTGGTATGAGCCTCCCGATCGACCCCGCGGCGATCGATTCAGAAGCGTTCGGCGAGAAACAGGCCGTCCTCGAGATGGACCACGAGGAAGCGATCGAATACGTCCGCGAGGTCTGTCTGGACACCGGCTTCGGTATTCCCGCCGAGTTCTCCCCCTCGGAACTGCTGAACGAGAAGGTCGACGCCGAGCGCGACCCCTACTACGTGCTCGGTGCCTGCAACCCCGAGATCGCGGATCGGGCACTCGACGAGACGATGAAAATCGGCGGGCTGTTCCCCTGTAACGTGATCGTTTGGGAGGAGGAACCGGGCCGCCAGCGAGTGTACCACGTCTCGATTATGAAAATCGCGCGGCTGCTCGGCATGGCCCCCGATACCGACGCCTGGGCGGAGATTATCGACACAACCGGCGACCTCACCGCCGAACTGTTCGACGAACTCGCGTCCGCCGACGCTGCCGTGTCGGAATAGCTGGACCGGCACTAGTTTCCCGTCGATCACGAGTTCCAGACAGTACCGAATGTCAACACTTACGTGTCAATCAGTTCACGTAGGCGTATGGACGTTCGAACAACCTCCTTCGCCCTCCTCCTCGTCCTCCTCGCCGCAATCGCCGCCCTGATGGTCGCACCGCTTCTCCAGTACGTGATGGGTGCCGCGCTCCTCGCGTTCATCCTCTATCCCGCGTTCGAACGGCTCGAACCCTACGTCGGCGCTCGCATCGCCGCACTCGTCCTCACGACACTCGCTATCGTCGGGGCTATCGTCCCCCTCCTGATCGTCTCGCTAGCCGTCCTCAACACCGTCGTCTCGTTCGCGACCGACCTGAACGTTGCCACCACGCTCGATCAGCTTCGAACCGTTGCAACCGACGAGTTCGGTCTCGACACCGAGCGCGTGCAGTCGCTCGAAACCGCCGCCATCGACGAACTCGAAGCCTCGCTCTCCGATGCCGTCGAAATCGCCCTCGCAGAGCTGCCGGCCCTGATAAACCGGGGTATCGAGATGGGCGTCGGCCTGCTCGTGTTCGTCTTCTTGTTGTACTACCTGCTCGCCGACGGGGACGAACTCGTCGACTGGCTCCGCGAGGTCGTGCCGCTCGAGGATCACGTTCGGGACGAATTATTCGACGAGATTCGCGTCGTCACGTGGGCGGTTATCGAGAGTCACGTCCTCGTTGCGGTCGTCGAGGGGTTGCTCGGCGGACTCGGCTTCTACCTCCTCGGTGTTCCGAACGTCGCGTTTTGGACCGTCATCATGGTTATCCTCTCCTTTCTGCCCGCAGTCGGTGTCTGGATCGTCTGGGCCCCCGCAGTCGGCTACCTGCTGTTGACGACCGGAACGGCTCGTGCTGTTGCGATGCTCCTGTACGGGCTCACGGTCCTGTCGCTGGTCGATAACTACCTGCGAGCCTACGCCGTCGACAAGGGCTCCGGATTGCATCCGGCGGTCGTCATCGTCGGCGTTATCGGCGGAATCTACCTGCTCGGCATTATGGGCCTGTTCCTCGGTCCCGTGTTGTTGGCGGTGTTTAAAGCGGGACTGAACGTCTTCAACAAGACATCGCTGGAACCACAGCGGCGGACGCGATCCGAGCCGACCGCGCAGGCGACGGAGCCCGTTTCGAATCCGGAGTCGGCGGCGACGCCGACGGCAGAACAGTAGCCGACGAGGGACCGCAGCGACTCAGTCCGCGTGCTGGGGCCGGTCGAACCGGGTCGTCGACGGGACGCCGACGCCCGTCAGCGTCATCAGGAAGAGCACGACCGGCGAGAGCAGTCCGAACAGGTAGAACGGCGCGTACTCGAGCGTCCCGACGCCGGTCACGGAGGCCATGTAGACACCACCGGCGTGCCACGGGATGAGTGCGCCGGTCGGCGTCCCGGCGGCCTCGACGGCGCGCGAGAGTTCGTCGCTGTCGAGCGAGAACTCGTCGTAGAGGTTCCGCAGCGTCATCCCCGGCAGGACGATGCTCATGTACTGCTGGGCGGTGAGAACGTTGATCGCGATGGCGGACAGTCCGGTGCCGGCGATGAGACCGCGGGAGCTGCCGACGCCCTTCGAGAGGTGGTGGGCGAGCACGGCGAGCACGCCGGTCCGCTCGAGCAGGCCGCCGAGGGAGAGCGCGGCGACGACGACGGTGATCGTCCAGGCCGAACCCGTGAGCCCGCCGACGTTGAGGAGTTCGTTGACGAGTTCGGAGCCTGTGGCGGGTTCGGTACCGCCGATGAAAACCTCCCAGGCGGCGACGAAGCCGTGGCCCTGGACGACGACCGACGTCAGCGCGCCGCCGATCGCGCCGACGACGAGCGTCGGGAGGGCGGGATAGCCTCGCAGCGCGAGGCCGAAGGTGAGCACGAGCGGAAGGAACGCGAGCAACGAGAGGGAATACGAACTCGCGACCGCGGACTGGATCTCGACGATCTGGCCGCCGGGAACGGAGCCGCTCGTCTGGAGCCCGAGGAGCGCGAAGAGCGCGACCGTGATGCCGAACGCGATCGCGGTTCCCGTTCGCATGCGGTAGATGTGGTCGTAAAGCGGCGTGTTCGTCAC
>NZ_AOIO01000023.1 GCF_000337555.1 Natrialba asiatica DSM 12278
GCGGGGACGCCGAGTCCCGAACCGATGCCGACGAACGCCACGCCAAGGGTCCCGACCGTCGTCCAGGAGGAGCCGATCGCGAACGCGACGACGGCGGCGAGGATCGCCGCAGCGGGGAGGAACACCGACGGCGACAGCAGCTCGAGGCCGTAGTACATCATCGCGGGAATCGTCCCGGCGTCGATCCAGGTGGCGATGAGCGCGTAGATGGTGAAAATAATCAAAAGCGCCTGCAGCCCCATCATGAGGGCGTTCGAAATTCCCTCGTAGAGTTCATCCCAGGAGTAGCCAAGGTAGTACCCGTAGGCCCCTGTTGCGACGATACTCCAGAGCAACGGCGCGTGCGGATCGAGTCCGAGCACGGCCGAGCCGATGCCGAGGAAGACGACGACCAGCAAGACCGGAACGAGCGCCAGCCTGAACGAGGGCCGGCGATCCGGGTCGAGTTCGTCGATCGACGTCGGCGTAAAGTCGAGTGCCATTGGCCGTGATATGCAGCACGAGAATAAAAGGACAATGGTTTATTACCCCTAAGCATGCAATCTGGTACCGAGAACCGTGGATGCACGACACACAGTCTACCGATCGAACGGGAACCGGGGCGGTCGGCGGCGAATCGCCGCGTCTCAGTGATCAGCGTCCGCGTTCCGGTCGTTGCTCGAGCGAAACCCGGTTATTCGCCGTCGGTTTGTGGCGATTCCGTGTCCTCCGAACGCGATCGTGATTGTGACCGCGACTGGGAACTCGTGTGCGCCCGGTCTGAACTCGGTGTCGTGTCGGTGTCCTCGGTCGCGTCGAGTTCAGCGAGGTATTGTTCGGCATCGTAGCGGACGTACCCGGTGTAGAGGAAGATGAAGCCAAAGATGAGCGCGGGGACGCCGAACAGGAGAAAAAGGGCGGCCAGTGCGGTCCCGATGTCGGGCGGGAGAGCCCCAGGAGTCGGTGTGAGCATACCGGTATCGAGACGCCGTGCGGTCAAAGGCGTTCCCCCGTTTCGGCTGTGTCGTCCCATCACCTCGCCGGTTCGTATCGACGTTGGGACGAGCAGGAGTCAGTGTGAGAAGGCGCTCAGGTTCGTCTGCAGTCCCGCCGCGAGTTCGGATTTGCGCTGGAGTCGGGCGTAGGAGACCGGCAACTGCGGTGCGATTGCCGCTACCGCCTGGTGGAAGGTTTCGGCTTCGCCGTACTCGCCCGCGAGCGATTCTCGCTCGCTGGCTGGCTGGGTGCTCGCGCTGCCGGGCGTGCCGTCGAAGGCGTTGCGGACGCTTTCGCGGACCTGCCAGACGCCGACGGGGGCCCAGTAGTCGTCCGATACCTCGCGGAGGACGAGACACTTCGCCTGGCGGCCGATCGATTCGAGGTATTCGAGGACGCCGAGTCGCGCGGCGTAGTACGCGCCGGCGGTTTCTTCGACGTAGCTCGTGCGGCCGTCGTAGCCCTCGCTCGCGCTCTGGAGCCAGATGTCGCCGTTCTGGTTCGGGTTCCAGATGCTGCCCGGTGCTTTCATCTCGACGAGTTCGAACTCCCAGTTGCCGGGGGCGAGGACGATCCAGTAGCGGTTGCCCATGTACTCGTTGACCCTGACCTGCACCTCGTCGATGCTCGGTTCGGACCGGATACGGCCGCGGAGGAACTGGCTGACGGTGTCGTCGACGGCGGTAATCGACCACCGTGTCGGGACGAGCCGACGCTGTTTGGTCTCGCCGAGCGCGCCGGCCGAGAGGATCGAGTTGATGTCGTAGACGTCGAAGCCGCGCCGGTAGAGGTAGGTCATCGCGCCCTGGGCCTGCCAGTCGTCGTCCTCCAGGGTCTTCTTGACCGGTTTCGGGACGTAAGGGTTCTCCCGGAGTTCGGCGTTGCGAGCGTTTGCACGCGGGCCCCGTGGCGTCGCAACGTCCGTCCCCGCATCGAGGCTGAGATCGGGCGTGTCGTCGAGTCCGATCTCCAGGTCGACCGGTCGATCCGCGATGGCGACCTCGCGCTGGACGCCGACAAAGCCGTCCCAGCTGTCGTGGACCGAGGGGGTGAGCCGGCTGGCGATGCTCGGCGAGTCCACGTTCGCGCGCTTGTTCGAGTTCAGCAGGCCGGTCCGGCGCTGGAGCACGTCGTCGATGGCGTACCCCTGCTGGTACCAGTTGCCGTCGGTGACGTACTCCTCGGCGGCGTCCTCGTCGCCGACGGGTGAGAGCACGCCGATCGGAATGTCGGGGTAGTTCGATCGACCGACGAAGATGGAGGGTGCCGTCGATCCGACGAGGGTGTCGCCGCTGAGGGCGTCGTCAAACCGCCGTTCGAACTCCTCTAAGTGGTCCGTAATCGCGTAGGACTTTTCCTTTGCGAGGCGGCGGCGTTTTGCCTCCTCGTCGGGTTCGAGTTCCTCGATGTAGTCGTCGAGGCGCATTCACTCGCTATAGGGAGCGCTGGGGTTTGAATGTTGAGTTGCCGGGTGGCCCACGCGAGCGATCGCTAGAGTTGTAGTGCTCGGTGGCCCCCAGGCGAAATGTCAGAGGCAGCGGCCCGGCAAGCGGGCGAGGTGATCGAGTATCGTACCGGGTGTCGACCATCGCCAATCAGCCAGCAGCCAGTGGCTAGCAGACAGCGGGCACCAGGCCGCACTTACTGCTTTCCCCCAGGTCATAAAGTAACCTCCCGGGCGTTTTCTGAGTCAGATAATCCTCGAAGAGGGAGGGAGTTGACGGCAGGGGGTCGGATCGGTAGCCGCTGAACCGGATGCACGTGCGCGTTGAGATCCTTCGTTCGGATTCGGGTTCGGATTCGGGTTCGGATTCGAGTTCGAGTTGGAACACGCAAAAGACAACCGTTAAAAACGGCGGGCGGAAAGGGAGGGGTATGAGTACGACGGACGATCGCCAGACACGGTCCTGCGTCTCCTGTGGGATCAATATCGCCGGCACGAACGCAGCCGCGTTCAAGTGCCCGGAGTGTGGCCAGCAGATTTACCGCTGTGCCAAGTGTCGCAAGCAGAGCAACCTGTACGAGTGCCCCGACTGCGGGTTTACCGGGCCCTGAGGTGTTACGATGGGAAAAGTAGCTGCCAAAATCAAGGTCATGCCGGACAGCCCAGAGATCGACCTGGACGCGCTCCAGGAGCGTCTCGAGACCGCCCTTCCGGAGGGTGCGAAGATCAACGGCGTCGAGCGTGAGGAGGTCGCATTCGGCCTCGTCGCACTGTACCCGACCGTGATCGTCCCCGACGGTGCGGGCGGCACGGAAACCGTCGAGGAGAACTTCACTGGCGTTGACGGCGTCGAAAGCGTCGATGTCGACAACGTCGGTCGGATATAACGCGCTACTGCAGATTGCGGATCGCTTTTCGCGAGGGTATTCGTTCGGTTAGTCGACGGTTCGTTTGGCGTCGGAATCGATCGCCGTGAGGTACTGTTCGAGGAGATCCGGGAACTCTCGGCCCCTGATGTAGCGCAGGCCGAAGTCCTCGGTCCAGTCGATGATACCCGTGTCCTCGGTGACGACGCCGGCGTCGAGTTCACGAGCGAGGATCAGCAGGTCGAAGTCCTCCCGGGAGTCGAGCACGCCGGTTCGCATGGCGTTGCGGTACTTCTCGCGGAGGTCGGAGATGATCGCGTCGGTCTCGGTCTTGTGGTCGTGCTCCGGAACCGTCTCGTCGGTTGCGGTTTCGGCGCGCCGGACTGCGGTTTCGGAAACGCGGAGGCCGCGGTCGACGCGGCCGCTCATCTCGTCGACGAAACTGTAGACGACGTGGGCGGGAATGGTGACCGCGTACCGGTCCGGGTGTTTGCGGATGATCCAGGTGTTGAGCCGGGAGAAGACCGCGTCGTCGACCTCGCGGTCCGCGAGTATCGTCGTGAGCTCGTCGTGGATCGTCGGCGGGACGTAACACGAGATGCCGAGGTTGAGTCGGGCGTTCGCGATCAACTCGAGGAGTCGAAGGATGGCCGACTCGAGCGATTCGTCGTCCTGTCGAATCTCCTCGGTGAGAAACAGCGAGGTATCGAGGACGAACCGCTGTTTGAACGCCCCGCTGGAGGTGGCCGTGGCCATGGAGAGTGTAGGGGTCGAACGGGCAAATAACCCCATCGCAGCGAGAACAGCCGGTCTCGAGAGGTTACGTCACGGGTCGGGTTGCCGGTCGCGATTGGCACCCAGATCGGCTTGGGAGACGATCTGTGCGCCGCGGTCGGAGAGGTCGACGGTAACGTCTTCGGTGACGGCCTTGCTGATCTCGTCGATATTGCCCGCAAGCACCGTCAGGATGTCGTCGGGATTTGCGTACAGGAGCATGTTTCCGTCCTGTCCCTCGGCGACGAGTTGCGTGTCGTTCAGGACGATCTGGTTGTTCTGAATCGTCGCGGCGACGACCGGCAGCGCCTCGGGCTTGCCGGGTTCGTCGTCGCGGACGCGACGGATGTGGACGGCGTCGAGATCGAGCACCTCCTTGTACTCCTGGATCTTCTCGGCGCAGTCGACCATGTCCTGGAGGAGTTCCGACTTCTGGGCGCTCGCGTGATCGCCGTCGAGACAGTGCTGACAGACGCGGAGTTCGATTCGCATTGCCCGTCAGTTGTGCCCCCAACCCGATGAGAATTCCGCTTGGCTCCCACCGGTCGGCGCCGTCCGCACGAACTCGTTCCTGCCGGTCAACGGTAGATATAAGTCACTACCGTTCAACAATTAGAACGGAAGCCACGACGCCGGGTACGAAAGTGCCCCGGGTGCTGTAACACCCGAGACGTGGCTTCTAACGCGCAGCTCGAAGCCATGTTTGCGTACATTCTCACGGGATATAAACATCCCGCACGACTGACGCATCGATCAATTCGATCAGCAACGCGATTCTCCTGCCGGAGTACGAGCACAACGAGGTGTCAGTTGTCATGATCAACGACGCCAACGACACCGCCGATAGTGGCAACGAGGACGACACCGGCCACCCCGACCGACTCGCCCAGTGTGAACTCCCGCGCTGTCCCCGCTGTGACAGACCCGTCGCACAGACCACTATGCTCGGCCCCGGCGAGGCCGTCGCCAGCCCCTGCGGCTGTCGCGTCGCCCCGCCGGACCCCGACCGACCCGGGTCCGACTGATCCTCGCGATCCGAGTTCAGCCGCGTCGCAGCCGCGTTGGTGAACTCGGGTCGCGGCGGGCAGCCGAGTTGGCAGGGGTGTTCGAGACGACCACCATCACCGTCACCACCACAGCCATCGGAACCACGGCGACAGCTACCGACACTACCGCACAACTCGGCCCGCAAACGCGACGCTCGGGTGAACTCGCACGCGCTTCACTGAACTCGTCACCGGACGCCTCATCCCCATCGACAGCACGCGGTTTCGAGAGCGCCGAGAGAAACGCGGAGAACGGCCGTTGCGTTCGGAAACGCCGAGTTTAGGACAGTTGTTTCGACAGCCACTCCAGATTCGTCGCGATCGCCGCGAGAACGATCGCCCCGATCGAGATCAGGATCAAGAACGTCGAGACGACGCTCACCATCGGATCGAGCGCCTGGCGGATCTGCGTCCAGGCGAGCACCGGAATCGTCGTCGTGCTCGGCGTCGAGAGGAACAACGCCATCACGAACTCCTGGAGGCTGATGATGAACGCGAGCAGCGCGCCGACGAGGATGCCGTGTTTCACGTTCGGCAGGACGACGTGGACGAACGAGCGCACGGGTCCCGCACCGAGGTCGTGGGCCGCGTCGAGTTGCTGCCAGTCGAACCGGCTGAAGACCGATCGCATGACGAAGTAGACCAGCGGCGTCGCCCAGAGCGTGTGCGCCAGGATGATACTCGCGTAGGAGCCGCGCAGGCCGACCTCGCTGAAGTACATCAACAGCGTGATGCCGAGGACCACCGGCGGGATCAACAGCGGGATCAGCACGAGCGGTTGCAGTATCGCCCCGAGGGAGTCGTCGGTGTCGAGTTCCTGCCCGAAGGCACCCGTCACGCCGAGGAACGACGCGAGCAGCGCCGTCCCGACACCGATGATAATGCTGTTCGTGAAGGCTCTGAGCCAGCGCGTACTCTCGAAGAACTCGCCGTACCAGACGAGCGAGTAGCTCTCGGGCGGGAAGGCGAGCCGGCCCGCCTGCGAGAACGACGTGACGACGACGACGAACAGCGGCAGCAGCATGAACACTAGCAGTGCCAGGTAGCTGGCGCGGAACACGCGGTTTTCGACGGTTTCTCTATGCAAGGTCGAAGTCACCTCCGAAGCGGTTGAGGATCGCAAAGAGAGCGCCCGTGCTGATGAGCATCAGGACGAGCATGATGACCGAAAAGGCGGCGGCGGTGGGGTAGCGCTGGTCGGTCAGGAGGAGTCTCTCGATGTAGATTGCGAACGTGTAATTGTCCGAGAGCAGCCCCGGCGCGGCGTACGAGCCGACGCTCCAGGCGAAGGAAATGACGGTCGCGACGATCACGCCCGGCATCACCTGAGGGACGACGACTTCGACCACCGACCGCGGTCGACTCGCGCCGAGGTCGCGCGCCGCCTCGACGATGTCCCAGTCGATCGTCGCCATAACGCTGTAAATCGCCAGGACGGCGTACGGGAGGACGATGTAGAGTTGACCGATCCCGGCACCGACTGTGCCCGGCACGAACTGAATCGGTTCCGAGAGGAGGTTCAACGAGAGCAGAATATCGTTTACCGTGCCCGTCGGCGAGAGCAGCGGCGTGAACGCGTAGGTCCGGATGACCAACGTCGTAAGCAGCGGCAGGATAACCGAGAACAACAGGAGCGACTTGACGAGGCCGTTCGAGCGCCAGATCGCGTACGCGTAGAACAGGGCGATACCGACGGTTACGATCGTCACGGCCCCGCCCAAGACGAACGAGTAGACGAGAATACTCCAGAATAGATCGAACGAGAGGATGTTCTCGATCACCGACGAATACGCATCGAGCGACCACGTCCCCGGTTCGTAGGGGAGATCGGCCGATCCGGATGCGACGCTAATCCGCAGCAGGATGAAGAACGGAATCACGAAGACCAGCAACTCGAACGCGATCAGCGGTGCCATCAACAGCAGCGCCCGCCGCGAGTTCGACTGGCCGACGACCGCATCTCGAATTCGGTCGAGTGAACTCGGGTCGTGCGTGTTCGTAGTAGTCATTGGTATCTCAGGTATTATAGGGTAACGCGCGTGCCATCGTCACTGAACGCGAGCACGTCCTCACCGTCCCACTCGAGTCGAATGTCGTCGCCGGCGGCGTGGGCACCGGTGCTCGCGTCGGTTCGTTCGGCGAACATGGACGATCCGTTGATCGAGACGGAGTAGCGCACGGTCGACCCGCGGTAGATGACGTTTTCGACCGTGCCGGTGACGGCGTTGTGTGCGCTTCCGTCCGTGGCGACCGCCTGTTTGCCAGCCGGTTCGTGGCGACCGGTCTCGCCGTCGATCGAGAGGATTTCGGGACGCAGCGACAGCGTGAGGCCGGTTCCCTCGTCGACGGCCGGTTCGGCGTCCGTCGGTAAGACGAGTTCGGTACCGAGTTCGGTATCGACGTGAACGGCGTCCGAACTCGTGCGCGTGACGACGGCGTCGACGAAGTTGGTGTCGCCGAGGAAGGCCTCGATAAAGCGATTCTTCGGGTTCTCGTAGACCTCGTCGGGGTCGCCGACCTGGACGAGTTCGCCTTCGTTCATGATGCCGATCCGGTCGGCGAGCGTGAACGCCTCGTCCTGGTCGTGCGTGACGTGGACGAACGTTTCCTCCAGGTCCTCGTGGATTTCGCGAAGTTCGATCTGCATGTCCTCGCGGAGCCGTTTGTCGAGGTTCGACAGCGGTTCGTCGAGCAAGAGCACGTCTGGATTGACCGCGAGCGAGCGGGCGAGCGCGACGCGTTGTTTCTGACCGCCGCTCAGATTCGTCGGGTCGTCGTCGCCGTAGCCGCCCATCTGGACGCGTTCGAGCATCGACCGGGCTCGGGTGTGGCGCTCGTCTTTCGACATGCCGCGCATCTTCAGTCCGAACGCGACGTTTTCGAGGACGGACTTGTGCGGGAACAGCGCCCAGTCTTGGAAGACGGTCGAGGTGTTTCGCTCGTAGGCTGGCTGGTCGGTAACGTCGTCCGCCTCGATCGAGATGGTGCCGCTCGTCGGCGTCTCGAGCCCGGCGATCATGCGGAGCGTCGTGGACTTTCCGCTTCCGCTCGGGCCGAGCAGGCACAACAGTTCGCCGTCCCGAATCTCGACCGAAACGTCTTCGACGGCGGTCGTTTCGCCATACTGCTTTTCGAGGTCGTGTAGCGTGATCTCTGACATTGGTATCTGGTATCGTGTTCACTCAGAACTTGGACACTCGTGTGTGCTCTTTCGCTGGTGCAATCAGGAACGCTGTTGGATACTCGTGAACTCGTCGGAGAGGGTCGCGTTGTGTTCGGAGAGGAACTCCCAGTCGGGGAACGCGATGTTCTGTGCTTCCTCGGTCGTCGTCGGGAGGTCCTCCTCCAGGCCGCTGGCGTACTCGATGTTCTCGTTGCTGAACACCATCGGATGACTCTCGGACCAGGTAGACTGCACGTCGGAATCGAGCAGGAAGTTGATGAACTGCTCGGCCTCGTCTCGCTTGTCGGTTCCGCGGACGACACACCAGTTGTTGAGCCAGCCCGTCGTCTGCTCTGGCATCGTGTGGGTCAGCCCGTCGTAGTCCTGGATGTCGTAGGCCGTCTGATCGTAGTACCACTGGGCCGCGTCGATGACGCCGTTCTCGAACGCCTGCCAGATGTCCTCGCCCGAACTCGCCCAGCTCTGGACGTTCCAGTCTGCGACCTGGGCGAGCACATCTTCGTGGTACGCCGTATCGTGCATCTCCTCAGCACCGTCCTCCTCGTCCATGCCGATCGCCGCAGCGTAGAGGGGGTACCACCAGAACCCGGTATCGACGCCGATTCCCGAACTCGATTCGATCGCAGCCGACGAGAGGTCGCCCCAGGTTTCGGGATCGACATCCCCATCCTCGCGGTGGATGATCGTACAGGGCGCGCCGTCGACCGGCAACCCGTACTCCGTGTTTCGCATCTCCCGATAGAAGTCGATGATCTCCTCGGCGTTGGGAACGTTCTCCGTCCGAATTGGTTCGAAGAGATCGTCCTGGCGACCGTAGTAGTAGAAATTCCCCTCGGCGACGGTCACGTCGAACGGCGGGTCGTCCGCTGGTGCCGTCTGGATATCCGTGAGGATGTTGCTCCAGCCGGGATAGATCTCGATCGGCGTTTCGAACTCGTCTTCGTACCGTCCGACGACGCCCTCTTCGAAGCGATCCGCATAATTCCCGCTCCAGATACTCACGCGCAACGGATCTCCGTGCCCGAGCAATTTGGCACACCCAGCGAGTGCGGTAACAGATCCCACTGCCGTTGCGGACAGTAGCCGGCGTCTCGATGTCGATTTGCCCACAGATTCGGTTTTCGACTCAATCGCTGACTTCGTTTTACTGGTCTCTGCATCCCGTTCTGGGCCTGCAGCCATTGGTGCCCCGGTTCTACCCGGGTTGCGACATAAAACCGTTGTGATATTCGAAAGACATCTCGGCGACACGAAACGAGTTCAGGAGCGGAGTCGGCGACTCCGAGCGCAACCGTCCGGAAAAGATACCCGCTACTGGGCCGGCGTACTCACTCTACTGTTTCGGCGGGATCAACGACCTCGCCGGTTGCGGGGTAGACGCCAACCTGGTCGCAGATATCGGCCATCGGACACGCCTCCGGATCGTCGAGACAGGCCGGCTTCCGCGCCGTACAGAACTCGCGGCCGAACTGGATCGTCGCGGTGTGGCCGAACCCGCACTTCGCGGTCGGCACCTCGTCTTCTAACACCTCGCGCACGTCCTCGTGATCCGCGTCCGGCGGTGCGATCCCCAGCCGCCGATAGATTCGGTGAACGTGGGTATCGACGGGGAAGACGCCGCTACGACCGCCAGCAAAGAGCAACACGCAGTCGGCCGTCTTCGGGCCGACGCCACGAACGTCGAGCAGCGTCTCGCGGACCTCGCCGGGCGCTTCGTCCGTGACAAAAGCGTCGAACGCGGCCGCCGAGCCGAACTCGTCACAAACCCGCTCGGCAGCACCGATTATCACCTCGGATTTCTGGTTGTAGAGCCCGGCGGAACTGATCGTTTCGGCGAGTTGCGTCTGCTCCGCAGCGCCGAGTTCAGCGGCGAGATCGACATCGGAACCGCCGTAGCGGTCGATCAGGGCGTCGTGAGCCGGTTGACTCGCCTTGTCGCTCGTGTTCTGGCTCAAGATGGTGCGGACGAGACAGGTAAAGGCGTCCTGCCCGCCGTAGGTTTTCTGCCAGTATCGTTCGCCGAGTCGATCGACGACGCGTTCGGCCCGGGTATCCGCGCTTGCGGGGTTGAACTCGGCGGCGACGCCACCACCCGTGGTTCCACCGCTAATGTTGACGGCGGGTTCGGGGTCGGAATCCGACTTTGCGTCCGGGTCCGAATTCGAGTTCGCGTTCGACTCCGAGCGTCCCGGATTCGAATCGTCGCGCATAGGACGAAATCAGTACGGAACGCTCATCGGTCTTTCTCTCTCCCTCTCTCTCTCGCGCGCGGTCTTGCCGTGGCCGCATCCACCGTTCAGCTATTGGACTCCAGAAAACGCGCCTTCCGGGACGCTTAGTGGCTGAGCGGATCTTCGACCTTGCAGGCGAATTTCTCCCCGCACTCGCCACACGTCGCCGACCGATCGTAGCCGTCGGTCAGCGAACCGGTCCGTTCGCGCGTTCGAAGGACCGTGCGGTTGATATCGACGCCGACTTTCGTCTCGCAGTGCGGACAGATAACGCGTTGTGACATACTGATCGATGAGCGCTCTCCCATATCGGTGTTCTGGCCGTCTGCCGAGTCGCTACTCGACCGTCACCGTCACCGTCACCTCGGCACCCGAGGAAAGCGCTGCAACGAGTTCACGATCGAATCCCTCGGCGGCGAACGAAGCCCCGACCACGACCGTTCGATCGTCGACGTAGTCGCTGGTCCGCCCGACCGCGCTGCGCTCGTTGGTGAACTCGAGGTCGGGATGGCCGCGACCCGTGACCGACTCGCGGTGGCCGTCGGCCTCGACGGTGACGGTGATCGTCGCGTCCGCGTCCCGGCACGCGGCGACGAACTCGGGGTCGAAATCGGCGGGCGCGCGGTCGGCGTCGATCGCGAGGATGCAGTCGCCCGCGGGGGTCAGGTAGTCGTCGGTCGTTATCTCGAAGGTGCTCGCGTGGGCGGCGCTGACGTGTTCGTGTCCCGTCGCGTGGATGATTTCCTCGTAGCTCTCGCCCCCGTCGTCCGAATCGCCGGTCATACCCGAGCGACGGACCCTGGTGCAGAAAACAGGTGCGACTTCGATCGGTCCTTGCGACCCGCGAGATATCGACGTCGCGCGAAATTACAGCAAACTCGCGCCGTCGAACTCGCTCCGGTTGAACTCGATGTCCATCAGATCGAGAATGGTCGGCGCGATATCGAAGAGGTCGGCGTCGCCGATGGAGGCGTCCGGATCGTCGATGTACAGCGAGGTATCGTCGAAGTTGTGCATGCCGTTTCGCGGCCCGGTCGTGAACACTTCCGAATCCGCTTTGAACCCGGACTTCAGGTCGAACCCGTTGCTCGGAATCGCGACCAGGTCCGGCGCGATGTCGTCGTGGTCGCCGCGGAAGGCGTCTTCCTTCTCGACGACGCGGTCGACGACCGGCCGTCCCTCCGGCCCCTCGAGGGCCTCGAGTTCGGCTTTCAACTCGTCGCGGACCGCATCGTACTCGTCTTCGGGGACCGAGCCGCGGGGCTCGCGGCCCTCGAGATTGATGTAGAACCGGCCGGGGATGAACGAGTAGGCCCTCGTTTCGTCGGCGATATCGCCCAGTTCTTCCGGCTCGTCGGTATTGAAGGAGAGCCAGCCGTTCTCCCGAAGCCACTCGTTGAAGTGGACCTCGTAATCCAGGCTGGTAAAGCCGTGGTCCGAGGCGACGATGAGGGTCACGTCCTCCGGCAGCGTCTCGCGCAGGCGACCGATGTAGTCGTCGACCGCCTGGTAGAACTCGATGAACTCGTCTTTGTACTGGCCGTCGCGCTCGTAGTCTTTGAAGAGGAAGTGGTTGACTCGGTCGGTCGTCATGAAGACGCCGAAGAAGAGGTCCCAGTCGTCCTCCTCGAGGTAGTGTTTGAACGCCTCGAATCGGGCGTCGATCGTCTCGTGGGCGTCCTCGATGAACGCGTCCTTGTTCTCGTCGTGCCCCAGTTTCGGGTTAACGTCGATCCGGTAGTCGAGCGTGTCGAGGTAGTCCCGAACGTCGTCGGGGTAGGCTGCCTTTTCGAGACCTGGCGAGAGGAATCCGGAGACCATCCGCTGGACGTTGCGCTGTGGCGGGAACGTGACGGGGACGTTCATGACGGTCGCCTTGCGACCGTCCTCCTGGACGCGGTCCCAGACGCGGGTGGCCTGGACTTCGCTGCCCATCGGAACGTAGGTGTCATAGGTCCCAACTTCGCGATCCTGAAAACCGTAGACGCCCGTTTCGCCGGGATTGACGCCGGTCGTCAGCGACGGCCAGCAGGCGCTCGATTCGGGCGGCACGATGCTCGAGATCTCGCTTGCGGTGCCGTCGGCCGCGAGTTCGGCCATGTTGGGGAACAGGTCCTCGTTCTCCGAGAGGAGACTATACGGCACACCGTCGATTCCGATAAAGGCGACACGGGGTGATTCGTCGCCCCGCAGTCGATCGAAGAGACCCATAGGCGGACGTAGTTCGACCGCATACAAGAAGGTTCGTTTCGAGACACTCTTTTGAGAAGGGGGATAGTTCCTGTACGGATTTCTCGCTCCCGTCTTCCGCTGGCTCTAACGGAAAACCGTCCGTCGGCAGAGCGGGAGGACGGAGGGGATCGAAACGGGACACCAGGCGGCGGAGAGAACGGAGTCAGTGCTCGTCGTCGCGGTCGGTCGGCTCGGGTTCAAAGTTCGTCGGAACCACCGTCAGGTGGCGCATCCCGACGCCGGCGCTGGACTGGTCGTCGGCCGGCTCTGACTCGCGTGGGGACGGGTTCGTTGCTGCCATGACGATTCGATCTACGACCCGTACCCGGTTAAAATTACCCATGCTCATAATGCATGAGTCGGATAGCATCGAATAACTCGGGTGAATCGACGGCCGGACGAAGAGAACGTGGAGTGTGAACGCCGGCGCTGCGAGAACGGTTACTCGAAGCGCTCTTCGTAGAGATCCTGTGCGTGTTCGATCGCGTCGTAGGCGGCCTGCTTGTCCTCCCAGCCCTGCGTCTCGACTTCCTTGCCCGCCTCCAGGTTCTTGTAGGTCGAGAAGAACTCGTCGATCTCGTCGAGTTGCTGCTGCGGGATGTCGTCGAGATCCTCGATGTGATCGTAGCGCGGGTCCTCGGTGGGAACGGCGATNCACGATTCCGCGCGTCGACCGCGTCCCAGTCGTCCGGATCGCCGGTGCCCTCGAGCGGGATTTCGATCGCGCGCGAGAGGTCGTCGATCTCGTCGAGTTGCTGCTGCGGGATGTCGTCGAGATCCTCGATGTGATCGTAGCGCGGGTCCTCGGTGGGAACGGCGATGACCTTGTCGTCCTGCTCGCCGTCGTCGTCCATCTTCATCAGCGCGACGGGGCGCGCTTCGATGACGCAGCCGGGGAACGTCTGGTCCTCGACGAGCACGAGCACGTCGAACGGATCTTCGTCATCGTAGTACGACTGCGGGATGAAACCGTAGTCGCTGGGATAGTGGACGTTGCTGTGGAGCACGCGGTCCAGGACGACGCCCGGGACGTCCTTGTCGTACTCGTACTTGTTCCGCTCGCCCTTGAGACACTCGACGACGGCGTAGATCTCTTCGGGCGGATTCGGTCCGGTCTCTACATCTTCCCAGAGATTGACCATGCACCGCACACTCTACGGTGGATCAAAAAGTACTTTCCTAATCACGTTTCACGTTCTACGTGACGGTTGCCAGACAGCCGACACACGGGCACCAGATGTGGACCCACCCCACATTCGCCGCCAACCCGCAAATCCCGCCGAAACCGGCGAGATCGCCGAATGGTTGGCAAGCCTTAAATAGTCTGGTGACATTTGCACAGGTATGTCAGAGGCACAATCAATCACCGGCGAACAGAGTATCGCACGAGAACTTACGGCGTTCCAGAACAACATCCTCATCATCCTCGCCAAGGAACCGATGTACGGCCTGGCGATCAAGCGTGAACTCGAGGATTACTACGGCACCGAAGTCAACCACGGCCGTCTCTACCCCAACCTCGACGAACTCGTCGACCTCGGACTGGTCGAAAAGAGTGAACTCGACAAGCGAACCAACCAGTACTCGCTGACCGACGACGGCTACGAGGCCGTCCTCGACGGCATCAACTGGACGCTCTCGAAAGTCGTCACCGGCGACGACCGCGCCGACGAGATCCGCGACATCATCGAGAGCAGCTACTGAACGCCACCGCGTTCGATACTGAACTCTTTTGGCGTCGACGAACCGAAAGCGACGGCCAGCAGCGACGAGTTACAACGTGGGTGAGCGGCGAAAACGTCGAAAGCAGCGGACAAAGCCCTACGAGTTCTCCTCGCGCGTCACTCGCACACCGCTTGCGTCTTCCGAGACGGCTCCGTCGATGGTCACGGACTCGCCAGCGGTCTCGAAAACCAGTTCAACTGACTCACTGAGGTGGGTCCGCTGTGCGTCCGAGGGCCAGGCGTTGCGGACGACATACTCCACCAGGAACTCCTCGAGTTCAGCCGCCGTCAGCGACTGGATCGGCTTGGCGTAGTGATTGCCCGCAAAATCGGCGAGGAGGCGTGCGTTCTCGCCGTGGGTGTCACCGTGGGCGTCTCGGACCTGCGCGACGAGTTCACGATTCCGCGCGTCGACCGCGTCCCAGTCGTCCGGATCGCCGGTGCCCTCGAGCGGGATTTCGATCGCGCGCGAGAGGTCGTCGATCNCACGATTCCGCGCGTCGACCGCGTCCCAGTCGTCCGGATCGCCGGTGCCCTCGAGCGGGATTTCGATCGCGCGCGAGAGGTCGTCGATCCGATCGGTCCTGATGACGCCGGCATCGTCGTCGTGCCACTCCTCGGGATGGCAGACGAGCACCGCATCGGCTTCCTCGCGAACGCGCGCGCTGAAGTCGTGGTCGGCGAGCAGGTCGGCGCGTCGGTTTTCGTAGGCTGCAGCCTCGTTTTCGTCGGGGGTCTTGCGCGCGAGTCGCGTGAGGCGTTCGGCTTCGGCGACGATATCGGCGGGGAGTTCGGCGTCGGGTTTCGCCGTGGCAGAATCGGTGTCGGCTGCGGTGGAATCGGTGACAGCCGTGGCGGTGTCGTCGCTCTGGGATGGCGCCTCGCCGTGTTCGGTTCCGTTCGGATCGCCCATAGTGAGTCGTTCGTGGTGGAGGACTTTCCGCTTGCTGATCTCCCTGCCGTCGATTCGCCGTCGGTCGCTGCACGCGGTCATCGAGAAACGAAACCGAGTCAGCCCTGATCGAGCGCCTCGTTCGCGAGTTCATCCGCGCGGCTGTTGACCTCGCGGGGGACGTGTTCGAGGGTCCACTCGTCGAACTCGGTCAAGAGTTCGTGGACGGTGACGCGTTTCTCGCGGAGGGTTGGATCGTTCGTGTTGTACTCACCGCGGACCTGTTTGACGATGAGTTCGGAGTCGCCGCGGACGTGAAGTTCGTCGTAGCCGTAGTCGCGCGCGGCCTCGAGAGCGGCGATCAGTGCCTCGTACTCGGCCTGGTTGTTCGTCGCACGACCGATCCGTTTACTGCCCTCGGCGACGATACCATCGCCCGTGACGATCACCCAGCCGATTCCGGCTGGGCCGGGGTTACCGCGTGCGCCGCCGTCGAAGTAGACGTGGGCGCGCCCGCCACCCTCGCGGAGCAGGGCTTCGAGTTCGCGCGGATCGCTGCCCTGGATGACGATTTTGTCGTCGTAGGCCACGGCCGTTGCGCCGCCACGACTCGCACGCCAGCGTTCGTGATCCGTATTTCCGGATTCGACGGCGACACCGGCGTCTGTGAGGCGGTCACGTGCGGCGTCGACGTCACACTCGAGAACCGGCATTCGGTCCTGTGATCGGCCAGTTCCGGATAAAGGTTTTCCGGTTTCAAATTACAAACTGCGGTGCTGACGCGCTATATCGGGCGATATTCCGCGTTTTCCGTCAATAGTCGAAACAGATTACCAAAGGTTTATGTACTATCGTGATACTACTATAAAAGTGCGATGACACGGTCCACCCGCCAGCGGGAGCGAACGCGTGAGACGGACGAGACCGAGGATCAGGAGGGGGTACGTGCCTGCCCCGAGTGTGAATCGGACAATCTCGTAAAGGACTCCGACCGGGGTGAGCTCATCTGTGAGGACTGTGGGCTCGTCGTGGAAGAGGAGAAAATCGACCCTGGCCCTGAGTGGCGGGCGTTTAACCACCAGGAACGACAGGAGAAGTCCCGCGTCGGTGCGCCGACGACACAGACGATGCACGACAAGGGACTGACGACGACGATCGACTGGAAGGACAAAGACGCCTACGGGCGCTCTATTTCGTCCAAAAAGCGCAGTCAGATGCACCGGCTGCGCAAGTGGCAAGAACGGATCCGCACCAAGGACGCTGGCGAACGGAATCTGCAGTTCGCACTCAGCGAAATCGATCGAATGGCGTCCGCACTGGGTGTCCCGCGGTCGGTCCGCGAAGTCGCCTCGGTCATCTACCGACGCGCACTCAAAGAAGACCTCATCCGCGGCCGATCGATCGAGGGCGTCGCCACCTCGGCGCTGTATGCCGCCTGTCGAAAGGAAGGGATCCCGCGCAGCCTCGAAGAAATCTCGGAAGTCTCACGCGTCGAACGAAAGGAAATCGGTCGCACGTATCGCTATATCTCGCAGGAACTCGGCCTCGAGATGCGACCCGTCGACCCGAAAAAATACGTCCCCCGCTTCTGTTCTGAACTCGAACTCTCCGAAGAAGTCCAGACCAAGGCCAACGAAATCATCGAGAAGACGGCCGAAGAAGGGCTCCTCTCCGGGAAATCACCGACCGGCTACGCCGCTGCCGCGATCTACGCTGCGTCACTGCTCTGTAACGAAAAGAAGACCCAACGCGAGGTCGCAGACGTGGCCCAGGTGACCGAAGTCACCATCCGCAACCGGTACCAGGAACAGATCGAAGCGATGGGAATCCACGGGTAACACCGTTCGCTCACCAGTCACTACCACTTTTATCGGGACCGTCCCGCTGACCAGTGTCCACACGGGACCACCGTCGACCACACTACACTGCGCAGTTTTGCCGTCTCGAACCATTGGCGACCACCGCCTCCAGTGGTCCGCATGGCTCCCACCGTAGAACCTCACTGCCCCCGACGATCGTACACTGCCGTCCGGCGCATCCCGGCGTTCCGGCGGCGTTTGCGGATCACAACCGCGCTATAGCTCCCGATCACGACTACCAGGAGTCCGCTGCCAACCATCGCCGCCACGCTGAACTCGTTCGCTGCACTGCGCCCACCATCTGGACCCATTACGAGCGGCGATACGACGAGCCAGACCCCGACGATTGTACTCAGCGCTGCGACACCGGTACTTCCCAGGTCTCTATCTGCCCGACGAGCGTAATTGTACCCTCCAGCGACTATCAGCGTCCCTCCGGTGAGAAACGCGTTCCAGCGTTGTCCCGTCGCACCGTCGACAGCGATTGCCTGTCCGATCACGACGGCCCCCAAGAGGACGATACTCGCCGAAAGCCACGTTCCCCGCCGTTCCGAGTTCGGTTCGTGTTCGATCACGTCTCGGGCGGCGACGGCATCAGCATCCCGGTCACGCTCGTCGTGTTTTGCAGTCTGCTCGTGCTCACTGGCATCCCAGGTTGGTCTGGTCATTGGTCGTACCTGGCTCACTCCGTGGTCGAAAAGAGTCTGCTGCCCACGGCTGCAGGCACCTCGAATAATTCGGGAACAATCGGACCCGGTACAGGTAACGAGAAGATAGTGATGGTAGATACGGACGCACTACTCGCTACACTCAAATCGAGCCACTGGTGCGGTGAGACCCCTGCACACCGGGGACTGGAAACGGCCGTTCCGACGGCAGAGGGGGACCGTGCGTGGCGGTCGCGCTCGCGCGCGTACGTGAGTTTTATTAGTGACCGGCCGCTATGCGAAAGCAGGTTTTAGAGTTATATGTCCCAGGAAAGCGAGTACGGTGCCGGACAGATCCAGGTCCTCGAAGGCTTGGAAGCCGTACGAAAACGGCCGGCAATGTACATCGGTTCTACCGACTCTCGAGGACTCCACCATCTCGTCTACGAAGTGGTGGACAACTCGATCGACGAGGCACTGGCCGGGTACTGCGACGAGATTACCGTCACGATCCACGAAGACGGCTCGGTCAGCGTCACGGACGACGGCCGGGGAATCCCCGTCGACACGCACGAGGAGTACGACCGCCCCGCACTCGAGGTGATCCTCACCGTCCTCCACGCCGGCGGCAAGTTCGACAACAAGTCCTACCAGGTCTCCGGCGGCCTCCACGGCGTCGGCGTGAGTGTCGTCAACGCCCTCTCCGCTCGTCTCGAGACCGAGGTCAAACGCGACGGGGGTGTCTACGAACACACCTTCGAGACCGGCGAACCCGCCGGCGACATGGAACGCGTCCGCGACATGGAACCCGGCGAGGCAACCGGGACGACGATCCGCTTCTGGCCGGACACCGACATCTTCGAGACGACCGACATGGCCTTCTCGACGCTGTCGAACCGGCTTCGCGAACTCGCCTTCCTGAACTCGGGCGTCCGGATTACGCTGCGTGACGAACGAGAGTCCGCGACCGAAGACGGCGATGAACTCGCGGAAACGTACGAGTACCAGGGTGGCATCCGCGAGTTCGTCGAGTATCTGAACGAAACTCGGTCGGCGATGCACGAGGACGTCATCTACTTCGAGGACGAAGACCAGAACGTCCGCGTCGAGGTGGCGATGCAGGCGACCCAGGAGCTACAGGGGTCGATTCACGCCTTCGCGAACAATATCAACACGCGCGAGGGCGGGACTCACCTGACCGGGTTCAAAACAGCGCTCACGCGCGTCGTGAACGACTACGCGAACGAGAACGATCTGCTCTCGGACATAGAGGAGAACCTCAAAGGCGAGGATATCCGCGAGGGGCTGACGGCCGTTATTTCGATCAAACACCCCGATCCGCAGTTCGAAGGCCAGACGAAGACGAAACTAGGGAACTCGGAGGTTCGCGGCGTGGTCGAGGGCGCGATGCACGACGGTCTCGGCACGTACTTCGAGGAACATCCCGATACAGCCCAGGCGATCGTGATGAAGGCCGTCGAGGCCGCGAAGGCACGGAAGGCGGCCCAGAAGGCAGAAGAGCTGACACGTCGGAAATCCGCTCTCGATTCCACGTCCTTGCCGGGGAAACTCGCGGACTGTCAGACGAAAGATCCGGAAAAGGCGGAGTTGTTCATCGCGGAGGGTGATTCCGCCGGTGGCAGTGCAAAGCAGGCACGGAATCCGGAATTCCAGGCTGTCCTCCCGATCAAAGGGAAGATTCTGAACGTCGAGAAACACCGTCTGGATCGGATACTGGAGAACGACGAAATCCGGAACATGATCACCGGGATCGGCGCGGGGATCGGCGACGAGTTCAATGTCGACGACGTCCGCTACAAGAAAATCATCATGGCGACGGACGCCGACGTTGACGGCGCGCACATCCGGACGCTCCTGTTGACGTTCTTCTACCGACATATGCGGCCACTGCTCGAGGGTGGGTACGTCTACGCGACCCAGCCGCCGCTCTATCGCATCCGCTATCGCGGCGAGACCTACGACGCGATGACGGACGCGGAACGCGATGAAATCGTCGAGGAGAAGTGCAACGGTAATCCCTCGCAGGTCCAGCGGTTCAAGGGGCTGGGCGAGATGAATCCCGAACAGCTCTGGGAGACGACGATGAACCCGGACAACCGCATCTTAAAGCAGATCACGATCGAGGACGCGGCTGCCGCGGACAAGATGTTCTCGGTGCTGATGGGTGACGCGGTCGAACCGCGAAAGCAGTTCATCAAGGAGAACGCACCGGAAGCAGAGTGGATCGATATATAGGGTGAGACAAACATGAGTTCAGACGTACCCGATCCGACAGACGTAGAGGCTCGTTCGGTCGAAAACATCCGCATCGAAGACGAGATGGAGCAGAGCTACATCGACTACGCGATGTCCGTCATCGCGGGTCGTGCGCTCCCGCGCGTCGAGGACGGTCTCAAGCCCGTCCACCGGCGCATCTTGTACGCGATGCACGAAATGGGCGTCACCTCGGGTTCTTCCCACCGCAAATCTTCCTCGATCGTCGGGGAGACGATGGGTGATTACCACCCTCACGGCGACAGCCCGATCTACGACGCGATGGTCCGGATGTCCCAGGACTTCTCGATGCGCTACCCGCTGGTCGACGGCCAGGGCAACTTCGGCTCGATGGACGGCGATCCGCCGGCCGCTCAGCGGTACACCGAGGCGCGGATGTCCCCGATTTCCGAGGAACTACTCGCCGACATCGACAAGGACACGGTCGACTTCTCCGCGAACTACGACGACCGCCTGCAAGAGCCCGAGGTATTGCCCTCGGCGTTCCCGAACCTGCTGGTCAACGGCTCCTCGGGGATCGCCGTCGGGATGTCGACGAATATTCCGCCGCACAACCTCGGAGAGGTCATCGACGCGACGATCGAGTTGATCGACGACCCCGAGGCGACGGTCGAGGACCTGATGGACCACGTGAAGGGGCCGGACTTTCCGACCGGCGCGAACATCGTCGGCCGAGACGCCATTTATTCCGCCTACAAGACCGGCCGCGGGCGCATCCGCGTCCGGGCCGAGTTCGAAGTCGAGGAGTGGCAGTCGGGCCGCGAACGGATCGTCATCACCGAACTGCCCTACCAGACCAACAAGGCTCGCCTCGTCGAGCGCATCGCCGAGGACGTAACCGAGGGCGATATCGAGGGGATTTCGGACCTGCGCGACGAGTCCGACCGCGACGGCGTCCGCATCGTCGTCGAGTGCAATCGCGGCGCGAACGTCGAGGTCGTCAAGAACAAACTCCTCGAGAACCACTTGGAGAAGACCTTCGGCGTTATCAACCTCGCGCTGGTCGACGGCCAGCCGCAGGTGCTCTCGCTCAAGGAAACCCTAGAGGAGTACATCGCCCACCGCCGCGAGGTCGTGCGCCGACGCAGCGAGTACGACCTCGCCGAAGCCGAGGATCGGGCCCACATCCTCGAAGGGCGACTGAAAGCGGTCGAGAACGCGGAGGATGTCGTCGAACTGATCAGAAACAGCGAGACGCGTGATGACGCGAAAGCGGCGCTGCAGGAGGTCTACGAGTTCTCCGAGGAACAGGCGACCCACATCGTTCGGATGCAACTCGGCAGCCTCACCTCGATAGAAGCCGCCGAGATCAAGGACGAGTACGAAGACGTGCAAGCCGAGATCGAGCGTCTGACGACGATCCTCGAGAGCGAGTCCGAATTACTGGGCGTCATCAAAGACGAACTCCGCGAGATCAAAGCCGAGTACGCCGACGATCGGCGCACCTCGATCATCGAGGATCAGGGCACGGTTACCCACGAGGACCTCATCCCCGAAGAAGAGGTCTTCGTCGTTATGACCGAAGACGACTACGTCAAGCGGATGCCGATCGAGGCCTTCGACCCCCAGGGTCGAGGCGGTAAAGGGATCATCGGCGCCGATGTCAAAGAGGACGACCGCGTGTCGACCGTCTTCCGCGCGAATACCCACGACTACCTGCTCTGCTTTACGAATCAGGGCAAAGTCTACCAGCTCAAAACCTACGAAATCCCCGAGATGGGCCGCACCGCACGCGGGAAATCGGCAGTCAATATTCTCGATCTCGATCCGGGCGAAGACATCACGGCGATCGTCGACACCGACGCCTTCGGCGACGACGAGTTCGTCACGATGGCAACCCGGTACGGCTACGTCAAGCGGACCGCCGGCTCGGAGTTCGACAACATCCGCTCGACCGGGATCATCGCAGCCGACCTGCAGGAGGACGACGAACTCGTCGACGTCGAGGTCACCGACGGCAGCCAGGACCTCGTCATCGCCACCGAGGGCGGCATGACGATCCGGTTCGACGAGGACGAAGTCCGATCGATGGGGCGCAACGCCCGCGGGGTCAACGGCATTGAACTCGAGGGCGACGACGCCGTTGCCGGCTTGGTTGCGACCGACGAGGGCGACGAGCAGGATCTGCTGACCGTCACGCAGAACGGCTACGGAAAACGGACGCCGCTATCGGAGTATCGCACCCAATCGCGGTACGGAAAGGGCCTGATCGACATCAAGACTGGCGACCGAAACGGTCCCGTGACGGCCGCGAAGGCGGTGTCGGCGGACGATCAGCTAGTGATGATGAGCGAGCGCGGGCAGATCGTCCGCACGCGCGTCGACGAAATTTCGGAGGTCGGCCGCAACACGATGGGCGTGATCGTGATGGACGTCGAGGCCGACGACGCGGTCGCAAGCGTCGACGTGGTTCCGGCGTCGGTGGGCGAGGCGGCCGACGCAACCGAGGAGACTGAAGCGGACGCACCCAACTGACCCGCACCCGACAGCTCGCTCGATTCGGTGTTCGGATTGAGGACCGCTGTTTCTGTGCTGAACAGGCCAATACCACGGCCTTCAGGCTGTGGATACGCGCTGTCGTTTAGTGTCACAGTCTATCACTATTCACAGGGCCGGGGATGCTAACGCGTTCGCGCACGTGGCATCCGCGGACGAAATCAGCGGATGGAAAGCTCACTGAGAGTACGCCGATAGGACGCGTTCACCGGAGCCAGTGCGGTCGCTTCCGCGCTGAACTCGAGCAACAGTAACAGTCGCGTCGCTGTGCGGAACGAGAAAACGACAGACGAGAGAACGAATTCGCTCCGTGACCCCTCAGTGTGCGGCTTCTTCGGCAGGAGCGACCATATCCTCGATGCGCAGAATGAGGATGTTGTTCGTGTCATCCTTGCCGTCGACACGGCCGTCGATGAGGAGCTTCGAGAGCGGCGTCGGGCCGACGGTGACGGCGTCGTCCTCGTGAATACCGCTGATAGCACCTTGCAGGTGGATCTCCGCGCGACAGAGTTCAGGATGGTGAACGCTCGAGAGGTCGATTTCTTCGACGATGACGTCAGTGATCGGTTCACCCTCGTGTTTGATCGGCACGGAGGCCGGATCGTCCATCTGCTGGATTTCGAGCGCTTCGAAGGCGGCAGCGGTCGGCTTGTAACCGCCTTTGGGGCCGGGGACACCTTCGACGAGCTGGAGCGCCTTGAGACTCTGCATCTGGTTGCGGATGGTACCCGGGTTTCGGTCGACCTGTTCGGCGATGTCCTCGCCTTTGATCGCGTCTTCGGATTCTTTGTGGAGATTCGTCAGTGCACGCAGGATTTTCTTCTGACTGGGGGTCAGCTCGATTGATGACATAGCGGATTATTCGTAGTTGAATTCCTTAAACCCGGCGGGTACGGTTGGCCGTTGAATCGATTTTGACGTGCGAAAGCATACCAGTACAGCCTCAAACGAACGAACAGTGGACATGAGAGATCCGCACAACCGCGGCGGCGGATTCGTGACGGAGAGAACGCGAGCAGAATCGCACAGGCCAATTGCGAGGAACGATCAGGGCACGGGTGCGGGAGGATGTCGAGAACCAACTCGACTGCAGGTGCGTCGTTATGACTCCGCTTGCGGAAGGGGCGTAACGCGGACGTGATGGGCGACACCCTCCGGTAACGAAACGTCGTCGACAGTCTCGCTCGACCGTGCAGTAACCATTCCGAAGGGAGCGACTTCGAGAATCTCGAGTTCGACGCCGGGTTCGACACCGTGAGTGGCGAGATACGACAGGACTTCCGGGTCGTGGTCGGCTACCTCTTCGACGACGACGACATCGCCCTCGGCGAACTCGGTAACCGACTTGTCCGCCGAGCGGTCAGGTGGTTCGAGATCGGCACTCGGAATCGGCGAGCCGTGCGGATCGACCTTCGGTTCGTCGAGGGCATCTGCAACGCGGGCCTCGAAGTCCTCGCTGATATGGTGTTCGAGACGATCCGCCTCGGCGTGGACTTCGGACCAATCGTAATCGAGATGTTCGGTGAGGTAGGCTTCAAGCAGGCGGTGGTGACGGACGACTTCAAGAGCGACGGTTTCACCTTCGTCCGTGAGCGTGACGCCGCGGTACTTTTCGCGGTCGACCAACCCGCGTTCCTCTAATTTCTCGAGCATGCTGGTAACGGTCGGCGACGTGACCTCGAGCGCATCGGCGATCGCAGAGGTCTTAATCCGTTCCTCGTGCTCACCCTGGAGCTGATAGATCGCCTTGAGGTAATCCTCCATCACGTCGCTCAGCATCATCGTACACCGGTTTAGATCCATCTAACCCTAAACCTGTCGACGACGATCCCTGTCAAGCCCGATATGACCGACGGCCACAGCTACGGTGCGCCCCATCACCCCACCGTGTCAACGTGAAACACACTGATACGAGTTCCAACACCTTTGTATCGTAGTGTTTCCGACTGTGACGTATGACTGAAAACGTCGTCGTACTCGGTGCCGGATACGCTGGTACCGGTGCGATCAGCAAGCTCCAGTCGGAACTCGGCGGCAACGCACGACTAACCTGGATCGCTGATGTCGACTACCACCTCGTCTTACACGAGGCCCACCGCGTGATCCGCGACCCGGACGTGCAATCCGACATCACGTTCCCCGTTACCCAGGTTGCCGATCCGTCGACTCGGTTCATTCAGGACGAAGTCGTCGGCCTGGATACTGACGACCAACTCGTCGAACTCGCGGACAGCGATCCCGTCGAATACGACTACGTCCTCGTCGCACTGGGCAGCCAGACCGCCTACTACGGCATCCCCGGGCTCGAGGAGCACTCGCTCACGCTGAAAAATCTCGACGACGCTCTGGAAATCCACGACGCCGTCAAAGAGGCAAGCCAGGACGCCACTCGCGGCGAACCCGCACAGGTCGTCGTCGGCGGTGCCGGACTCTCCGGCATCCAGACCGCCGGCGAAATCGCCGAGTTCCGCGATGCCCACCGCGCGCCGCTCGAAATCCACCTCGTCGAAGCGCTCAACGAAATCTTCCCCGGAAACGACCCGGAAATCCAGCAGGCCCTCCGAGACCTTCTCGAAGACGCCGGCGTTCGCATCCACACGGACGACCCGATTACCGAAGCGACTGACGAGGTCATCGAGTTCGATGAAGGCGAGCCACTCGACCACGACGTGCTCATCTGGACCGGCGGTATTACCGGCCGCGACGCACTCGACGACGCTGCACTCGAAAAGGAACACAACCGCGTCAACGTCGCGGCGAACTTCCAGACCTCCGTCGACAACGTCTTCGCGATCGGCGACACGGCGCTCATCGACCAAGGCGACCAGCCCGCGCCGCCGACCGCACAGGCCGCCTGGCAGGCCGCCGAGATCGTCGGTGAAAACATCTCCCGGGCGATCGAAAACCGCCCGCTCAAAACCTGGGAATACGACGACAAAGGGACCGTTATCTCCGTCGGCGAGAAGGCAGTCGCTCACGAAGTCAAGCCGGCCCTTGGCATCTCACTGCCCGTCGACACCTTCGGTGGCATCGCCGCAAAGAACCTGAAGAAGATGATCGCTGCCCGCTGGATCGCCGACATCACCTCCTGGAACGAAGCCCGCAAATCCTGGTCGGCACTGTAGTCGACGAACGCTCGCCGCCCGCCACCCGGTACCCAGCACCCAGTAACCAACACACATCGACGCCCGCGCTGAACTCGACACGGCCGATTACGCGTTTCTCGACTCCTCGCTCTCTTCGACGTCTCCGGATCCGTTGCCGTTTCCGTTATCTCCGCCCGCAACACCCGTTTGCCCCCACTCCGTTCGTTTTTGATCCGCCGTGTACGCTGTCCGACTCCGATCCCAACTCTGGCACTAACTCTCACACTCATTCCTACTCCCACCGCCCATCTTCCGCGCCGGTACACCCGCGACGGTAGTCCCCGGTTCGACATCCCTCGTCACCAGCGAGTTCGCCGCGACGCTTGCATCCGCACCGATCTCGACGCCCGGCAATACGATCGCCCCAGCACCGATCATCGCTCGTTCGCCGACGACGATCTCACCCGTCCGGTACTCATCCTGCAAGAACTCGTGACAGAGCAGTGTTGCGTCGTAGCCGACGATCGCGTGTTTCTCCACCGTGATTAGTTCCGGCCAGAAGACGTCAGGCGTCGCCTCAAGACCCCAGGAAACACCGGGTTCAACGGTGACACCGAGTCGGCGCAAGCACCACCGCCGCAGGCGGAGGCTTGGAGAAATGCGAGCAAGCCAGACGAAGAGGTAGTTGAGCGCAACCCGAAGCGGGTGCTTTGCCCGCGTCCAGTGAGCAAGCGAGTTCCGAACGCCAGGGGTGGGGTGGCGTCGAATGCGATCGTGGCGGGAACGGGAGTCATCGGCTGTCACGTCTGGGTTGTCGGTCGAGTACTACAAGAAACTGACCGATTCTAACATGGGTCACTCACCGGCAGCTGTCGGGTTACGTACCGGTCGAACCGTCAACCACCGTGTCGGCTGGCGTTCGATCAGTACGGGGGCCGACCAGTTGCCGAAACGCCTCGCTCGAGAGGTCACATCGGTAGGCCGGCTTGAAGAGCATGTTCTGTCCACCCGCGCGAACGTTCCATTCCGCTTCGATTTCCTCACGAAGATAATACTGCGCTTGTACGTTGTCCGGTTTGACGTAGTAGTCGCTGAGACGGATGGGATAGCGGTCGAAGAGGCCGCCTGGCTCGCGGCCGGCGACGATCACAACCGGTTTGTCCTGCCGGTAGAGTTCACCGTCTCGTTCCCGTGCGCGTTTCGCGTGTGCGTTCTCCGGATTGGCCGCGAGAATCGCCTCGCGGTCCGTCTCGCGCATTTCGGGGGTGATAACGGCGACGCTATCGACGGTGAAGTATCCGATCAGGTACCGGTGTGCCCGGTCTCCCCCTGGTCGACGCAGGCCGGCGTAGAAGCCAACGAGATCGCCCGGTTCGAGCGAGCGAAGACGAGAGACGTAGCCATTGGATCGATGTTCACCGTAGGTTAGCGCCTCGAAGTTCGGATCACGGTGCAGCGGCCACTCCGCGAGTGCATCGCCAGAGACCGTGTCGACACCGTTTCGGATCGGTTGTGGCTCGATCCGAGTCGTCAGGTCTGCGGCGACCCGGTCATCGTAGCGGAGGGTCCACGATCCGAGCGTCGCTGTCTCGCTCGTGTTACGAGTCTTCTCCGGAATCGGAACGTATTCGAAGCGGTTATCGTCGTACAGCGGCCCGAGTGCACCGAGGTTCGTACTGTCGGCACCGATCCCGGCGAGGACGACTGTCATCAGTTCCTCTCAGTACGAGCAGTGATAGATTAAATCACTCGATCCACACTACCGGCGAACGCTTTTCCTGTAGACGACCGTGCCTCTTCTATGGCGTCCAGAACACCCATCGAATGTCCACTGTGCCGTGAATCTCCGGTGCAAGAGCAAGAACTCGAGGAGCATCTCGTCTCAGTCCATACGAAACGAAAACTCGCAAAATTCGTCGCCTCGGAAACGCGAGCGATGGACGAAGGGGATATTTCCGAGTGAACGACCACGCGGAAGCGAGAAAACAGCCACGGTCCCGACGCTGACAGGCGGGTCACTCACGTGGTGTGATCGAAACCGATCCTCCCGCATCGACCGCGACACGATACTCGCAGTATTCGAACGTGAGCCGTCCGGCGGGCCGAGAGTGGGTCGGTGTCGATCCGAAGAGGCCGGTGATCGCAGCGGGATCGATGGTGTCGTACAGCGGCGGTAACTCGGTCGTATCACACTGTTCTCGTTCAGCGACCGCCTCGACGATTTTCGTACAGAATTCATCCGTCTCTGAGGGATGTGATTTAGGACGGGGTGCCATGGCTGGATACCAGAACTCGATAGTCATAAGAATGGTCCCGGCATTCTCGATAACCGGTATTGGCGCCCATATTACTGGGTTTTTCGGAGGGAAAAATCCAGTGCATCTGTTAGAGCGAACTGTCGAACGCAACGCGAGGGGAGACGGTGACCGTCTCGGACAGCGTCTCAGCCCTCGTCCGCGAGCTGCTGTCCAAAGTGATTGAACGGTTGCCGAAACTCCGTCTCGAGAACCTCCGATCGACTGATATCGAGCCCGCATTCTTGGAGTATCTTTGCAATCCGGGAGATATCGGCTGTACTCGTCCCAACGGCCTCAACGTGGAGGTTTTGGTCTCCAGCAAGCAGTTTGCGAACAGTCACGACCCCGTGCTGGTCGAGCACTTCCTCGACGAACTCGGTCGTCGGCTGGGTTTCGGACGTACACGTAAACAAAATATGAAGCTCGAAGCCTGCCGTTTCGTAATCGATATCCGGGATGTACCCTTCGAGAACCCCCCGTTCTTCGAGTCGATCGATTCGATTTCGAACGGTCCCCGCAGATACCCCGACTGCCTCAGCGATTTCGGCTGCCGTCGTCTTCCGTGCGTTCTGCTGGAGCATATACAGAATGCCACGGTCAGTCTCATCTAACGCATCCTGAGCCATGTAGCGTCTACGGACGGAACCTCGAAGGACCTTGTGATAACAGCGACTAGACGAACCGTTCATCAGTTGCGTTTGCAGGAGCTAGAACAACGGATGCGAAGACCGGGGATTTCGTGGATGACACGGGCTGATGACCGCATTCTCGAAACCTCTCAGACAGCGGCCTTATCCTCTCATCGCGAGTTCTTGGGTTACCACCGGCTACTCGCGGCACTCCCTGAGCACGCGGCTCGGAAAATTGCGCGACGCCGAACTCGTCGATCGCGTCGACGAGGGGCCGTATCAGATTACTGATCACGGGCGCGTATCTCACAGGAGAACTCGACGCCGAGGATCTAGAAGGACAGCCGTGATAGTTTCCATACTTTCCACAGTGGTAATTCCACTCTCTTTTACGGTAAACTGACCGCTAAGTAGGCCCGCGTACAGTGGGTCGTCTTCATTTCCCGGTGGAATGCTCCGGTGCTGGACGGGGATGGAAGGGGTTCATCGCTACTACAGTTTAATCGGCGTTTCGAGTTCGGGATCGACATCAAGGATCTTAGACAGGGTCGGCTGGACCTGATCGAACTGTTCGGTCGGTTCCACGAACTGGCGCTCTTGATCGTAGGTGATGAGTCCTGCCGCGGACAGCTTTGGGAGGTGGATGTGATATAGCGAGCGACGAATCTCTACGAGTACATCTTCGGGCACCTCTGTAATCGGTGTATGATGATTGTACTTGAGGACGGTCTTCGTGAGGTCGTTCAGCGTCAACGACCGCTTTTCGTGAGCAATCATCGCAAGCACGATTCGGCGATGCTTGTCTTGACACAGAGAGAGTATCGAGTCATCTGGGAGGGCATTCCCGGTCATCAATTCAATGCAGCCGGTCGACAACAATCAGGATCACTTTTTCGTATACAAATTCCTTTTAAGCAGTCGATCAGGAGTCGACCGTGAAGGCGGAGAGCGTACTCCCGAGGACGTGCTTGATCCCACCCCGGAGGCGGGAGCCAACGGCTTGCTGTGAGATGCCGAGTTCTTCGCCGAGATCTCCCAACGTGACCTCGCGCGGGGACTCGAAGTAGCCGCGCTCGTAGGCGAGTATCAGTGCTTCTTGCTGGGTGTCGGTGAGGGCGGCTTCGGTCGCGGTCTCGACTGGTGTCAGCGCGTGCAGTTCGGTCAGCGTGATCGGGATGTCTAGCTCTCGACAGCGTCGTTGCAAGGCCGCAATGTCGCTTTGCTCGTCGCCACGAACCTCGAACGTCCACTTCTTGTCCGTTCCAGTGGCCTCGATGAGCGGCACTTCCGTCTCCGCCAGTACGGTCAGCACGTCCTCGTAGTCCAGCGCCCACTCGACGCGTAATAGGTATTCGTCCTCGACAGAGTCGACGAGTCGAATGTCGTTCACACCCGGGTGCGCGGTGAACGCGCTCTCGATGTCGTCGACTTTAGTTCCCCGCACCCACAGGTAAGGAATCACCACGTCCTGCGCGGGGATAATTCGCTCCAGTTCGACCGTCACGTTCGGTAGTTGTTCGAACACCGTCCCCAGGGGAAACTGGTCGAACGGAACCGTGAACGTCGCCTCGGTAGCCATCGTTTGTACCGTTGGCTTCCAGATGTAAAGGCCTACGACTGATCGGACCGTGCTCACGACGCCGCTGTTCCCGATGCCCGCTCTCCCGGGCCGGAAATTGACACCAAGTGCACCGCTACCCGAACAGTGAAATTACCGATGAAGTGTTTGAGATCGTTACCTGTTTCCACTGTACTTCCCATTCGTCGACTGCTTACACAGAGGGTGAGAGAACTTCTATGACATCCGCTTGTATTCGGTTATTCCGATGTCGTCGCCGACGTTCGATATCGTGTCTGGAGCCAAAGTGAGCGTGCAGCGGCAGCCGAGATCGCTACCTGTTGTGCACCCACGAGTCACCGCTTCCTTGGAAACGTCTTCGATAAGCGCAGCCAGTTCGTCGAGATCGCGGAGGAGCCTTTGTCTTGGTGGTGACTCGCGTAATGCATGATGGCTGGGAGTCGAGAACGGCGGCCCACGGATCGGCATACGCACCACAATCGTCGGTGTGCGCGCGAGTTCGCGTTCGTCGATCACCGGCTAGTCTCAGTCCAGAGATGCAGTCAGAGTAGATCAACAAAATTCTTGCCTTCGACACTATCAAATGTGAGAATGCAAGACGGCGTCGGTTCAAGAGGGAACTGTAACTGCTCTGCAGTGGCTTGATTATCAAATTTGAAACCCATGGAGTTCCTGATGTGACCCGAAAGCGTACACTATCGATTAGTTATATATACCGGTACTCTACTGGTTGCTATCAGCACCAGAAGGCGACGAGAAGACGACGATCGAGGATACGATCTCCAACCCCCTCGAACGTCACCGAATGTCTACCCAGGTATCCGGAATAAGTCTTCTCACCGTTGGTGGGTGCGTAAACGAAGCAAACAATGGACCTTACAAAATACCGAGCCAAGCTGATTGGCAACGAAGAAGAGCGTGCAGTATCGCCCGTTATTGGAGTTATTCTGATGGTTGCAATTACCGTCATTCTTGCAGCCGTGATCGCAGCATTCGTGCTCGATATGGGTGACAGTATAGGGAATTCAGCGCCGAATACGGCGGTCCAAACGTCAGTGAATTCTGACTGGGATGCCGGCAGTAATGATGCTGAGGCGTTCTACATCCAGCATTCCTCGGGAGACAGTGTTGAGGCAGGCGATCTGAAAGTCGTCCTTCGCGATGACGATGGAGGCGAAATCACCACCATTGAAGAAGGAGATACCGTCAGTGGAAGCGCTAATGCTGCGTTTTCGGTATCTGATGGTACTTTAGACGGTGGTTCAACCATGACGGTCTCGTTCAATGGGGAGGTCGATGGCACTGCCAGCGGTGGGTACGTCGATTATTCGGGTGGCCACGGCGGTGAGGTCACTATTCAGTTAATTCACGTCCCATCTGACACGACTATCACGGACAGCAGCCACGAACTCCCGTCAGCGTAACGCTACCCGATTTTCAATTTTTAGCGGAGTAGATCTGCCAAGTGGCGACTGTCGGATAGGGTGCAGCCCGAAAAGTCTCGATATGGACGGGTGCTGTGACAAAGGAGCGGCGGCCCGGTCCGGTTTGAGACCGTATCATCCCATACCAGCGATTTACCGCGACCAAATTAAACCTACTCGTCCGTTTCGTCTCTGCCTGCTTGTGATCGAACGACGGATCAAAGACGACCGTATCGAACGACTGCGGCTCAAAGTAGTCAGCGATCTCCGCGCCGTCAAAATGAGTACCGACGTCTCGGTCGGGATTCCAGTCATTACGAACTATCTCGCCGTCGTATTTGAGTTTCGTTCGACCGGTACACGCGTTCAGAATCCGTCTCTCGAGTCGCTTCTCGACGAACTCTCGTGCCGGAGTGTATTCGAACGTCCATCGCGAGAGCATCCGGGCCGATCCGTCCGGGTCGCGATCACCGTTCGAAACGAGTGCCGCTGCTCGCGTTAGCCGTCGGTACGGATCTCTCGCTCTTCGGGGGCGCGGCGAACATCAGCATCGGTTGCTTGATTGGCCGGATGGCGATGGGCGTCCGACTCTCGATGTCGTACAGTCGACTCGCCGGGACGAACCCCTCAGACATTGGCTTCACCTCCGTGCCGACCGGGTGACGTCTCCGGATCCGGAATCACGACGTCGACTCCCGCAGCGGACCCGCGGGTCAGTCGCCGATAGTTGTCGCACTCGGGGCAGCGGTGAACGCGGTTGCTACCATCGCCGTAGACCCGAGAAAAACACTCCGTAACGTGCTCTCCGCAGTGTCACACGTCGACTCACTGCCCGTCGACGGTCATGGAGCGACCGTCACGCCGACCACCTCCGGACGGTCTGTCCGCTAACTGGTAATATATCGAACCCGAGAACTGGATTTTCGCCAGCCTCGGGGGTACGAGCGGCTAAGAGTTGAACGATTAGAAAATTTCGAGTGGGACCGCCGAGAATTGAACTCGGGTCCTACGGACCCCATCCGCAGAGGATACCACTACCCCACGGTCCCGCACGTGATAGGACGAGTGTCTGCCGTTTAAGAGTGTCGTTTTAACCCGATACCACAACTCGCCACTGCACACCGAGTGGGAGACACCGTCGAGACAAGGACGGACAGTACATTGCAGCCGTCGATTGAGGAGCGACTGCCAGTTACGACGATCGTCCGTGCGACTACCAGACCACCCCTCCATCGATCAGACGAGTACTCGTTCTAGATCGACGACAACGCCCGATGTAGCCTCGGGGTCACCGACGAGTTCACCGAGACAGACGGCCGCACCGTTCGGCGTGTAGCAAGCAACGAGCGGTCGATCGGTCGACGGATCGTCGGGGGATACGTCGCTATCGAGGACGCCCGGCGCGTAGACCGGCGCACCGTTTGCGACCTCGCGGGCGGCGCTGTCTGCGATGGTAAGTCGTGGAATCCCCTCGAGAATTCGCTCCGCAGGGTCGACGACGGCCCGAAGCGGTTCGGGGTCGGCGTCCTCTATCCAGAACGCGAGCGCGTCGAGGAACTCGGTGGCCGTGTACAGGTCCGTGTCGTCGAACGGCGTCGTCGCAGTGCGGCGCAGATGGCCCATGTGCCCGCCGGTTCCGAGCGCGAGTCCGAGGTCGTGACAGAGTTTGCGGACGTACGTCCCACTTTCACAGCGAATCCGCAGGAGAAGTTGGCGACCGTCCCGTTCGAGCACATCGAGGTCGTAAATCTCGCGAACGCGAAGTCGGCGCGAGACGGCACTCTTTCGGGGAGGCTTCTGGTAAATCGGCCCTTCGAACGCAGCGAGAACCGATTTCGCGTCAGTCGGTATCGTCCCGTGGCACTCGAGGACGGCGACGTATTCTTTCTCGCCCTCGAGAAAGACCTGCGCGAGGCGGGTCGCCTCCCCCAGCATCGTCGGGAGACAGCCCGTCACCTTAGGATCGAGCGTGCCGGCGTGAGCAGCCTGATCGATAGTTTCGCCGGTATCGCGTTCGGCAAGCGTCTCGGCGACGGCGTCGCGCAACCAGCCGCTGACCTGATGCGAGGACGGTCCCGGCGGCTTATCGAGGTTGACGACACCGAAGGTGAGCAGTTCTGCCGGCGAGCGATCGGCGGGTGGACCGCGAAGGCGTCGTGTCATCCCTAGAACTCGTCGTCGAGAGCGATCTGTGCCTGTCCCTCATCAGCCGTAGCATCGTACTCCTCGACAGCAGTCACGAGCATATCGAGCACGGAATCAGGGTCCCAACGCGCCGTATTGACCGAGAGGTCATAGATCGTCAAGTCCCGGATATCGATGCCGTAATATTCCTCGTACCGTTGTGCTTCGCTCGCCTCACGCGCCTGGGTCTCCTCCGTCGCCCGCTCGGGCGCTTTTTCCTCGCGCTCTGCAATCCGCTGTCCTCGAACGCGCGGGGGCGCATCGAGCCAGAACCGAAAGTCCGCCTGTTCGGCCGCAAGCCACCCCGCGAGCCGAGATTCGAGCACGAGATCGTCCTCATCTACCGCGATTTCCCGAAGTCGTCGGTCGAGATCGCGATCGATCTGGTCGTTCTCCTCGGCGAGTTTGTTGAACTCGAGAGGGGTGTACCCGCGTTCGTCCGCGAGTTGGCGGAAGATGTCGCCGCCGCTGACGTGTTCCAAGTCGAACGCGTCGGCGAGTAACGCTGCAGTTGTGCTCTTTCCGCTTCCTGGCGGACCAGAGACGGTGAGTAACATATCCGATCTGCGGTGTGGTAGGTAAAATGGGTTTTGAATCGCGAGAACGATGGCGACAGTCGGTGAGTGGTCGGACCGTTCAGGTTCCCGATGGCGTCATATCGATGTTCAGCGACTTGCGAAGAAGTTGCTGGAAGCCGACCGAGCACAGGAAGTACCAGACGATCCAGGCCTGCATCGGACCGGCGATAGACTCGGTCCACTGGACTTCTCCGGCGATCGGCATAACGACGGTCGCCTCGGTTCCGGTAAGCCCGACACCGTTGATCTTCCAGTGCATCCAGAGGAACAGCGGAATGGTCAACAGCATAATCCAGACCATCGGTCGGATCTGCTCTTTGAACATGCCCATGTTCTCCGCCATCGCTTCCATCTGCTCCTCGCGAACGTCTTCGAGTTCATCTTCGAGCCGTTCGATTTCGGCCTCGCTTGCACCGCGTTCTTCGGCTTCTTCCTTGCGTTCGCGAACGTCCTGTTGTTTGTCCTGCATCGCCTGCATTCGCTGTTGGTACTTGCTCATGATCTCGGGGTTCATCAGGTTCGCTTGCAACAGCGTCGAGTACAGGCCGGTTATCAGGGCAATAGAGAGGATGACGGCATAGAACGGTAACGCAGCATCGAGCGGGCCGAGCGCATTGTTAAGTGTACTGCCGACGACCTGCTTAATTGGGTCGAGCCAGTAGCCGAACATCAAAAGCAACGAGGCGGCTCCGGCTATTTTGTCCCATTGAGACCACTTGGATGCCTCGGCGTCGATATCGACGTCTGTACTGACCCCGCTACTGGAACCATCACCGTCAAGTGCCTCATCGTAGGCGTCCCGGTCAGCGATCTCGAAGCCGTCGTCGCCATCGACCAGTATTCCTTTCTCGATCAGTCGTCCCCACTGTCCGCTCGTCAGCTCGTCGCTAACGTCGCCCCACTGGACCTCGCCGCCGTTTTCATCGGCTTCCTCGCGGATAGACTCGAGTGCCTCATTCATCGAGGAATCCTCGTGGACGAGGGAATTGATCTTCTCGACTGTCCGTGTCATCTGGGTATACTAGGGCTAGGGCAGGTTCGGTATACAAGTGTTTATCTTCGGAAGCCAGCTACTCGCGTCGGTGGAAAACAACAGGAGTCGTCTCTATTCCAATATCCTCCTCCTTCGGACTTGTTATAATGAATTCAATGGGGGATATAAACTGAATTGAAGTATTTGATCAATCGATTGTATTATACTCACGTTCACGAGTTGAGTCCCCATGAGCGTTCGACGAAGGGAGCGATCGGTGGGAGAAGCAAGCCGGGCACAATCGTCCCTGCTTGGAATCGTCCTCCTGATCGGGATGGTGGCGGCCGGTAGTATCGGTGTCTTGTTTGTCGCCGGCCAGGGAATCGGGCAGACGGAACAACAGTCCGAACAGGAACGAGTCGAGCAGGCGTTCGTCGAGTTGAGCCAAGAGATTTCGACGGCGACGACGAACAACGACGTTACTCACGGCTCCAATCTGGATGCCGGTGAACACGGAGCTATCGCCCATCACGACTCCGCAACGTACGAAATCTGGGCGGAAAACAATAGCGGGACGACCACCCCGATTGCGAACGGAACGATCGGAACCATCGAATACGACGCCGATGACGGAACGCAAATCGCCTACGAGGGCGGTGCTGTATTCCGTGAAACCGGCACGCAAACACGGGTACTGTCGACTCCACCGATCAACTACGACCATCGGACGCATACGCTCTCGTTTCCGGTCGTCGAACTAACCGAGAACAAGACGATCGACTCGGGCGATATCGCGATTGAACAGGCCAGTGCGCATGCTAATTCGATGAATTACATCAAAGACGACCACGTATTCATCGAAATCGAGAGCGAATACTGTCTGGGATGGGAACAACACTTTACGAGCGAAGCAGGCGATACGGCGCTACAACAGGGCTGTTATGACGCTGCAAACGACGACGGAACGCTGAAGATCCGGCTTGGTTACGAAGACATCGATAACGCGTTCTCCAGAGGTGTCGCTCTCAGCGACGAATCCAACTACGATTCCCACCAATCCGGCGGCGAATTCGATGATATCGGGAGCGAGCAGTTCAAACCGTTAGATGGCATCATCTCCGAGATGAAAGCCGATTTCAAAGAAAACGAGTCACACATTGATACCGGCGACTGGTCCGAGATCACCGCTGGAAAGTACTTCGCTGCATCCGGATCGTTAGATGGTGCCGACGAACTCACCTTCTCGCTCGAAGACGGGAATGCGGTACTCGTAGTCGACGACGATATTTCCGGCTACGATATCACAGTCGACGCGTGTGGCCCCGATGGGGAGAATCAGGCAAAGATCTACGCGACCGGCGATATAGACGTCGGTAACAACGAGTTCACCCAGACGTGTGGCGATGACGAATCGAATCTCCAACTCTACGGCACTTCGGAGACGGGAGTCGATTTCGGTAACGGCTACGTCGAAGGGCTGTTGTATGTCGCCAGCGACAAAACGCCCGGTGAGGACGGGTTCGGTGGCTGGCAAGTGAACTCGAACAACGACGAGGAGTACCAGATCCACATGCAGGGGAGCCCGGAGTTCGACGGCTCGATTATTGCACACTCCATTTCCGAGCGAAGCAACTTCGATAACGTCAACGAGCAGCCGATGAATAGTTCGGAAATCGAGGTGATCCCGCCCGGATACGAGCCGGCACCACAGCTCACCTACCTCAATATCGCCGAGTACGAAATCGACGTCGAGAACAACTAACGACGTTAGGCCGCGTCCGAAATCGTCTCCTCGACGGACTCCCAAACCGCATCCGGTGCCTGATTCCCATCGATCCGCTCGAGCGTTCCCTTCTCGTCGTAGTACTCGACGACCGGTTCCGTATTCTCTTCGTATACCCGGAGTCGCTCGCGAACGGTCTCTTCCGTGTCGTCTTCTCGCTGCTCGAGTCGCGCTTCGACGTCCGCATCCTCCGGGGGATTGTACTCGACGTGGTAGATATCGCCCGTTTCCGGGTCCAGACGGCGACCAGTGAGTCGGTGTACGAGTTCTTCCTCGTCGACATCGAGATAGAGAACGACATCGAGATCGGTCATGTCCTCGAGCTCTTCGGCCTGGTCCAGATTGCGCGGGTAGCCGTCGAGAACGAAGCCGTCCGCCTGTGAGAGCGCCTCGTCGACGATCGCGTTAACGACTTTATCGGGAACGAGTTCACCCTGATCCATGTACTCGCCAGGGGTGTCGTACTCGGTGTCCATATCGGAGAGATCCATCCCCTTGTTGGCCCGAAGTGCATCGCCGGTGGTGATGTGATCGACGTCGAACTCGTCGACGATATTTGCACTTTGTGTCCCTTTGCCCGCCCCGGGTGCCCCGAGAATCAAAATTCGTGGCTGTACCATATTCCCTCGTTCAGCGCCGGCGCATAAAGGCTTAAAGAAACGGGCACATCTATCCCGGTATGACTCGATTCGATGCGACCACACCGAAAGCGCGCCAGGAACTCTACGGCGATGCGATTACGGCACACCGAACTCGTGGCAGCGGGTTCGTGACGTTCGAAGTCGATCCGGACGCATTCGAGTCGGCGTCCGACGCTGAATCCGAGTCCCACTCCGATCGCGACACCGAATCGGAGCACGACCCTGACGCGTCCACTGGCCCCGACCTCGACCCTGATCTTGGCATCCCGTGGCTCCAGTTCGGTGACGGCACGATCAACATCGACTGCACCGACGACGAACTCGACCGGCTCAAAGGACTCCTCGACGAATTTCCCGTATTCAAGATCGACGATCTCACACGATCCGAAGACGCGGCAGGCATCAACGTCCGGGTGAGTGCAAAGGCGGATCCAAACCGAATCGCGCAGTTTATCGATGCCGTCTTTCAGACCGTTTATCACCTTCCGTCGGACGGTCGCGTCTGGGTGGTCGATCTCTAATAGTGACCCCTCGAGATCGATTGCAGCCCCACTCGCACCGGTGTTCGACTCTCATCTCCACTTCAACCGCGCGCGAGCATAAATCGCAGCCACAACAGCGCAAACCCGTCGGATCCCTGTCTATACCGCACTCGCCATACCGAACCTGTTCGCATCATGCACTCGCGTGCGCGTGAGAGTTCGTCTTTGCAACCGAACTCGCGGCGAATTAGCGACAGAAAGAAAAGGACTGACTCCAACAAGACTCCAGAGGACCATGTCGGCGGGCCGGTTGGGACGGTCACGGGCGGCCGGATCGACTCCGGTCATTGGCCGAAACGGAGAGCCCGTTCACGACGGAAGAATGCGCATCCCGGCCCGTTTCCAAATAGATAAGTGGTCCCGGAAACCACGGTCCGACATATAGACGGCTTCAACAGAGGTGAATACGATCTTCAACGCATACACGACCCCGATGCAGACGCAGACCCGAGTCGATATCTTCGATGAGATCTTCCTCGTGTTCCTCGGTCTCGGGACACTCGTCGGCGTCGTCGTTATCTCTTACACCTTGTACAACGCGTACAAGTATCGTGATGACGGCGAGACGAAGGCCGACGAGGATCTGCCAACGCTTGGGGAACTCCCGACAGGCGGACAGGGCGGTAAGAAGTTATTCCTCTCGTTCGGACTGAGCGCGATCATCGTTATTTCGCTGGTCGTCTGGTCGTACGGCATGCTGCTCGTCGTCGAAGACGGCCCGGACACCCCCGGCGAGGACGCGCTCGAGATCGATGTCGAAGGATACGCGTTCGGTTGGGACTTTAACTACGAGAACGGTATCGAGACTGGCTCCATCAATGAAGGACTCGTCATCCCTGCCGATACGCCCATCTGGATAGAGACAACATCACAGGACGTCTGGCACACGTTCGGCATCTCAGATTTACGCGTCAAAGCCGACGCGATCCCCGGCGAAACCGACGAAACCTGGTTCCAGGCGGACGAAGGCGGGAACTACACGGTCGAGTGCTTCGAACTGTGTGGCTTCGGTCACTCCGGGATGAACTCCGACGTTACCGTGCTCTCGGAAGACGAGTTCGAACAGTGGGTCGACGAGCAGCTCACGATGACGATCACGGTCGAGGACGAAAACGAATCGCGCGTGACCGACGGCTACGAAGTCGAACTCGTCCACGAGGAGAACGACCAGTACGAGCAGGATCTGACCTACACGTACTCGGCTGATGAGTTCGAGAACGGATCGATCACCATCAACGAAATCGAACAGGGTGGCCAGTACAACCTGACGATCACGCCGACTGACGATCAGTACGAACCGATCGAGGAAAGCGTCGATTTCACCGGACCAGTCGACGAGACCTATACGTTCGAAACGGCGGGTTCCGGTGAGGAAGGTGACGGAAGTAATGACGACGGAACGGACGACGCTGATGGCGGGAACGGTGGCGAAGACGGTGCCGGAAACGAAACCGACCAACAGCAAGACGGTACAGGGGGTGACGGCGAATGAGTGATCTACCGCCGATGACGTCCGTCAAGCGCTGGCTCGTCACGACGAATCACAAGGACGTTGGGATTCTCTACATCACGACAGCGCTGTTTTTCCTCCTGCTGGGCGGTGCGATGGCGCTGTTGTTCCGCGTGCAGCTCTGGGAGCCGGGTGGACTCGGTATCCTCGAACCGGTCCAGTTCAACCAGGCAGTCTCGACGCACGGGCTGTTGATGGTCTTCTGGTTCCTCTCGCCGATCGCATCCGGGTTTGCGAACTACCTGGTACCGCTCCAGATCGGTGCGAAGGATCTCGCGTTCCCGCGACTGAACGCCCTGAGTTACTGGTTTTACCTGTTCTCGGGGATTCTGTTCGTCCTCTCGTTCTTCCAGGGACAGACGTACGCCGGCGGGTGGACGTTGTACGCGCCGCTGAACGTACCGATGTACACGCCTGCAATGGACGCGACGGCAGGCAATAACGCAGCGATACTCGCGCTGACGTTGTTCGTCATGTCGATCACGATCGGGTCGGTGAACTTCCTGACGACGATTCACCGCTCACGGGCCGAAGGGCTTGGCCTCTGGAACATGCCGATATTCACCTGGTCGTGGCTCCTGACGGTCTGGATGATGCTGTTTGCGTTCGCAGCGTTGCTTGCAGCACTGTTGTTGCTCTCGATTGACCGGTTGTTCCTGACCCAGTACTTCATGACGGATCAGGGATCGAGCCTATTATGGGCGCACCTGTTCTGGTTCTTCGGCCATCCGGAGGTGTATATCGTCTTCTTCCCGGCGTTAGGGATCATGTTCGAGACGTTCCAGACCTTTACTGGACGGCGCCTCGTCGGCCGCAAATGGGTCATCATCGCGATGGTTCTCGTGGCAGTCCAGTCGTTCCTCGTCTGGATGCACCACATGTTCCTGACGACGATCAACCTGGAGATCAAGACGCTGTACATGGCCACGACGATCGGGATTTCGCTCCCGTTCGACCTGATGGTCTTCTCGTTGATCTACACGATGGTCAAGGGGCGGGTTCGGTTTACGACACCGTTCCTCTTTAGCCTCGGCGCGCTCGTGTTGTTCATCCTCGGTGGCATTACGGGGGTCTTCCTTGGGGCCGTCGTGCTCGACTACGAGTTCCGTGGCACCTACTGGGTCGTCGCTCACTTCCACTACGTGATGGTCTCTGGGGTGACGGCGCTGGTCGCCGGCCTCTACTACTGGTGGCCGAAGATAACTGGAAAGATGTACTCGGAGGCACTCGGGAAGTTAAACTTCGCAGTCTACTTCATCGGGTTCAACATGCTGTACTTCCCGATGTTCCTCGCCTGGGAAACGCCACGGCGTGTCTTCCACTACGGCGAGAGTGCTCAGATCTACCACCAGATCGCGACTGTCGGGGCGTTCGTCCTCGGGCTCTCGTTCCTGATTATGTTCTTCACGTTCGCGAAGAGTTGGATTTCCGGGCCCAAGGCTCCCGATAATCCGTGGGAGTACTCCCGGACGGCCGAGTGGGCAATCCCCTCGCCGCCACCGCTCGAGAACTGGGACGGGCGGCCGAGTTACGCTAGCGGTCGACTCGAGTTCGTTGACGACTCGCCGGCTGCAACCGACGGCGGTGTTGCACACGGACAGGGCACCACAACTGAAGCGAGCGTCGAACACGAAGCCGAACACGCAGACCACGCCAGTATCTGGCCGTTCGGAATCGGCGTCGGAACGTTCGTGTTCTTCCTTGGACTGTCCGGGCTGACACCGTTCGTCGCTAACTTCGCCGAGGGAACGGCCGAACCGCCGGAAGGACTGGATGGCTTTGCGACCCAGCCGGATATCATGTATCCAGTGCTGATCGCCCTCGGGATGGCGATTATGGCCGTTACGCTGTTCCAGTTCGGTCGTGAGAAGTTCGATGCACCCGTGATGAACATCGCCGAACGCTGGCCGTTCGGCGGGATCGGAAACACCAAGTTCGGCATCTGGGTGTTCCTCGCGTCCGACGTCATCGTCTTCGGTGCCGCGATCGGCGCCTACATCTTTATGCGCCTACACATGGGCTGGATGGACTGGGAGTTCGACCCGATCACGATGGCCGGGTTGGTCAATACGTACATCCTGCTCACCTCGAGTTTTACCGTCATCATCGCACTGGTGATGGCCGAGCGAAAGAACAAGAGTGGACTCCTCGGTGCGATGGGTGCGACGGTGTTACTCGCACTGGCGTTCATGGGCGTCAAGGCCTTCGAGTACACCCAGAAGATGGGCGACGGCCACTACTGGTGGTACAGCATCGAGTACTCGATCTACTACGTGACGACCGGCCTCCACGCCTTACACGTGATCCTCGGCGTACTCGTCGCGCTGTTTATGATCTACCGGATCATCAGCATCGATGCGTACCTCGAGGACCATCGACCGGTGGAGTTCTTCGGACTCTACTGGCACTTCGTGGACATCGTGTGGGTGCTCCTGTTCCCACTGTTCTACCTGATGTAGACCACTCAAGCGGTCACACCGCTTGATCCCGGTCTGCATGCGATGCGAAACTGATTCCTTTCCGCCTGTTTTGAGCCGCTGTGGCACCGTCTTCGTCCGAACCGTTGCGTGGCCCAGTTACGAACTCGACGCCCGATTTTGTCTCCACGGGAACGGAACCGATTCGGCGGATAAAACCACGGTACGAGGAGTGGCAGTACGTATGAGGAAGGTATAAGTATCCGTCACCCACATTCCACACTAATGGCCAACCTTCGAACGTACACCCTGATCTACATCCTCCTGGTGGCACTGGCGACGGGGAAATTCGTCTTCTTCGAGTTCAACTTCGCGTACGCAACGGCCATCGGCGGGACGATCCTTTTGGCAATCACAAAGATCCTGCTGATCGCCGGCTACTATCAGCACCTGATCGAGGAGCCACGAGCGATCAGTTACATGATGGCAACGGCTGTATTCATGGTCTTCCTGCTCGTCATCGCCGCTGGATACTCGATCCAGTGAGCCAACGGTCGCGGGAGAGTCGACTCGCATCTAATTGTTGAACTTTATACGCATCTAGCCAGTAGCATCTGACATGGATCGCTGGCCATGGTCAGACACCGAAACAACGCAGGCCAGTAACGCGATTGCAGCCCTCCTCATTATCGGGTTCACCTGTCTCGCTGTGTTCAGTCTCGGGCTGACATATATGTACAGTTCAACGCCGCAGGACTCGCTTCTCTCCGAGAACGGTCCACAGCTACCGGACGACATACCAACCTACGACACGCCTGCCGAGGCCGGTGCTAGACACGGCCCGGCGGATGACGTCTATCTCACAACCGACGGTGGGGCCATCCTCGTCTACGAGAACTCGCTCAACGACACGCAGAGCCCGGTTCGACGGAGCGTTACTGCGGCGACTGCGCTTACTGAGCTCACCACCGAACTCGCTGGACAGGACCGCGAAACAGAGGGCACGGAGATCCCAGTGACACCGGCACAGCTCGCTGACGGTGAACAGGTTCTCGACCAGCCAACTCCCGGATCGACGCTCGACCTCGACGTGTCCGGCGAGTTCAGTCAGGACACAAACGAGTTCGAGGCCGCACTCTCGGCGACAGGGCCGACAGAGCATATGGAAGAGCGCCTTTCGGGATCAACGAACGGTGAGATCCGTCTCACGCCGGATGCGATTACAACGACCGGGACGGCCACGAGTACGTCCTCGACGACAGGGACACCGCGATATCTGTCAGTTTCTGTCGCCGAGAGCGAGAGTACCGACGGAGAGTACAGGATGCACATCGAGCGCCGTACCCGGATCGATTCGAGTGCTGTCTCCCGCTGGCAGACACGTGCAAACGCCAGTGAGACCCTCGAGACGGAGTTCGCCTCGATTGCGGCCAGGTTCGGCGGCGAGAGCAGCGTCGAACTCGAACAGTACGCACTGGTGGCGGAGGAAACGGCATCGAATACGACGACCGACTCGAATCAAACAGCCGCTTCGACGACTGCACAGTCGGACTACGAACTCGACCTCGAGTTTACAGTAACCTACACGGGGCTCAACGAGGGGATCGAACGCGCGCTATCGACGACACTAACGGGAAGTGACGGGGCCGCGACGGAGGGAATACAGCGATCCACCCCGGAAAACGAGCGTGTCCTTACGACGGCGCTCGCTGAACTCGAGATCGAGACCGCCGAGTTCACTCAAGAGACGACGCCGATACAGACGGACCAGGGGACGGGACAGACGACTCGAACTGACTGGAACGTGGAACTGGCAAACTACGAGCGGGCACTTCGTGCGATTATCGAACCGGAACGCCTCGAGAGGGAGTCCTCGAACGCGAACGGGACCGACACCGAGACGAACCTCCAAGCGAGACTCGATGCGCAGCGGGAGGCGGACCTCCAAACGGTGCTCGAATGGAACGCGGAGGGAGAGACGACACGGAATCAAGCACACGACACAAGCACGCGGGGACAGTCCAACCGGCGCTACGACGTTACTGCGACTATAACCGGCGCGACCGAGAATTGGTCCGACTACGTTGACGAACGCACTGCGCGCGGACTCGATTCGCGAGCGGATACCGCCTTTGATCTCGAAATCACAGCCGATCGAAGCGCCATCGATCTTGAAGGAGAGTTCGAACTGCCACGGGCTACTGTTGCTAATCGGACTGCGGACTACCTGGCCAAGTCGGTCCAGTTCGACCCGCTCGGTGGTTCGGACGGGGCTGCATTCGTTTCCGCTCTCGACGAGTGGAATCTCGATCTTACGCGGACGAACGTTGAACTCGACGGGGAGACGATACGCGTTCACGGGGGCGCAACGTTCGAAAATCTCGGTGCACTGCTCGATCAGCTGATACCGACGAATAAGCAGGACGACGGTGTCGGAAAAACGTACGTCGCTGTCGATGATCTTGGAGATGCAGCCCCGGAGAACGCCGACGCTCTCGATACCGAGGCGCTTGTGGACCTTCCTATCGTCGACGAACAAACGGACGTGTACGAGGTCGGGTCGTGGGACGAGGCGAACGGAGAGTAAAGCGAAAACAGGCGGTAGAGACTACCGGGTTCGGTTTCTCTTAGGTACCGCGGGATGACGAACGGTCCCCGCACGCGACTAATAGAGGTGCACGCAGGTCGCGTTTGTCGCTGGGGGAGGACAAACAACTCAGGATACTGTTCTCGACAGCCAGTGGATAGAGTTCACAACCGAGATCTCACTCTCGACGACCATCGAAGGGACGACTCTAGTAGCTACTGCAAGTTACTGTATGCCCGATCGCACGACGGTTATGCAAGCGGTGTGTAAATCGTTGCAGTTGTTACTACAGGCACGGTTACGAACCTGCGAGAAAGAAAAACCCGAAGACCGGTGACAGCTGCTATTCCTTGCCGAACATCTGGCGCATCATCGGGTGCATCTCCATCATCTGCTCTTCGGCGATCTCTTCGTAGAGCTTGTAGGTGATGGAGACAGCCAGCAGTAGACCGGTTCCACTGATGGAACCGATGGTGCCGAGCATGTTCGCCCAGACGGCGAGCAAGCCGACGAGTGCACCACCGATGATGGTCACTTGCGGAATGTACCGTTCCATGACCTTCTCGATGACGCCGACGTTCTGGCGGAAGCCGGGGATCTGCATCCCCGAGTTCTGGATCTGCTTGGCTGTGGATTCCGGGCCCATGTCGGTGGTCTCGACCCAGAAGACGGCGAAGATCGCACCGCCGGCGATCATGAATGCCAGGTCGATGGAGACGCGGATCATCACCATCCACGCCGCCTGGGAGACTTCGCCGGTCCACCACATCCAGTCGTTTGGTGAGTAGATCGGCGCGACGTAGTAGAAGAACCCGCTCACGGGTTGTCCATTAGCGTTGTAGGTCCCGAGGAACGCGGGCATGTTGGCTCCCAGCTGCGAGGACATGATCTGTCCGATGAACTGGACGTTCGCCTGCAGCGCCCGGACAAGGATCATCGGCAGGACGCTCGCGTAGATGAGCTTCACCGGGAAGCGACCGCGAGCGCCTTTGACGCGGGCGTGGCTGAGTGGGATTTCCACGCGAACCGATTCCGCGTAGACGACGATCGCGAAGATCAGGACCGTCGTTAGCAGTGCGATAATGTGCCCCTCCTGAAACAGGATGGTGTACAGTCCATCGCCAGCGAAGACCGAGCCGACGGCCACCTGTCCAGTGATGATCTGATACCAGTCGTAGAAGAACCCACCCGCAGTTGGCTGGATGAGCCCAGTAACGAGTCGCTGGCTCACACCGGCGATGATGAACAGCCCGATCCCGCTCCCGACGCCCCACTTGCTGACGACCTCGTCCATGTAGAGGATGAGGATACCGCCGGCGAAGATTTGGGCGAACATCAGAAGCTGGACCTGCATATGGTCGAGGGTGAGTCCCCCGAACTGCAGTGACGACTGAGCTGGCAGGAAGCCGCTGGCGAACACTATCGGCAGCCCGGTCAGCACCACCATAACGACGACCAAGAGCTTCTGCAGGCCCTGATAGAGGACCTGGTCGCGCGGGTCGTCGGTGTCGAGACCGAGTAGGTTCGCACCGCCAAGCAGTTGCAAGACGATGCTCGCGGTGACGATCGGTCCAATACCGACTTGCAACAACGATCCCTGTGAGCCGGCGAGGATCGCGCGGAACTCACCGAAGAGGTCGGTTGCGCCACCGGACTGCACCCCGAGCAGCGAGATGTTCGTCAGGAAGAAGTACAACATCAGGATGCCAGCCGTCCACGCAAGCTTGCGTTTAAAGGGAACGTGTCCCTCCGGACGGCGGACTGCGGGCATCCGCGTTAAGACCGGTTCAGCGGCTTCCTTCCATCCCATATGTTACTCCTCGTCCTGTTCTTCGGCTTCCTGATCGGACGCAGTTTCGTCAGCTTCCGCCCGCTCTTGTCCTCGCTCCGAGACGATCGCCTCACCGCCGGCCGCCTCGAGCTTCTCGCGAGCTGCTTCCGAGAACGCATCTGCAGTAACTTCGAGTGTGTTGCGTACCTGTCCCGATCCGAGGACCTTGACGACATCGACCTCGTGGCCGTCCTCGACGATATCGCGAGCGTCGAGTTCGTAGCCGTCGTCGGTCTCCGCGGCAAGATCGTCGGCGACGTACAGGATCGCGTCCTCGTCTAACTTCTGAACGTCGATCTCGGCGACATCCTCGCGGATGTCCTGCGGTCGTTTGAAGCCGTGTTTCCCCTTCGGTTCGTAGTTGTGGAACTCGTGTTTGCTTCGCCCGGCGCGGCCGCGTCCACCACGATGTCCGGCCCCACGTCGGTTTTTGTGGGAGCCGCCGCTGTGGGTTCGCGATCCACGCTGGCGTCGTTTTTTGCTCGTCATTGTTATCGCATCGATTCTAACAGGACGTTAATGTCCTCGGTTGTATGCTTTCCGAGTTGGCCGCCCTCCGCGGTTGGCTTTTTGATCCCATTGTGACCGCCACGTGGCGGGTGCAGTCGCAGCGTCGGCGACAGCCCCTCCTCGCGAAGCGTCGTTTCCTCGTCGAGTAGCGCCTCGGCGAGTTCAGCGAAGTCGCTGAACTCGGTGTTCTCGCTGAGCCACTCCTCGTCGACATCGGACTGTCGGCCCTCGAGCGGTTCTGCCCGCTTTGCGAGCACCGTTTCGAGCACGTCGGCGTCGGGTTCCCCGTGTGCGACGTAGTCGTTGACCTTCGTGATCATGCCACGGTAGGTGTCGGTTTCGGGGATGAGTGCGCAGTGGTTGACGCCGTGGATGTTGAGCATCTCCAGGGTGTCCTGGACGGTCTGCTGGCGATTCACTTCGCCACGGACCTGAACGACTGCCTTCATCACTCGGTCACCTCGGCTTCGTCACGGGTAGTCTCGCGTACCTGCGAGTGTCGCGACTGCGAGGCGTTCTCGAGCGCGTTGAACGTCGCTTTCGCGAGGTTGACGGTCGTTCGCGTGTTGCCGTGGCTCTTGGTCCAGGCGTTTTCGATGCCGGCCAGTTCGAGGACGGCACGGACCGTGTCACTCGCGGCTAGTCCGAGCCCTTCGGGGGCCGGGATGACTTCGACCTCGACGGAGCCGGCTTTGCCGGTCGTCTGGCGGGTCAGCGAGTGTGGACGGTCCGAGCGGTCCTCCCACGAACCGGAGCCGCGCGGGACCGAGATGATGTTCAGTTTCGCGATACCGATTGCCTTCTGGATAGCGGACCCGACCTGGTCGTCTCGGCCTTCCGCATAGCCGATGTAGCCGTCGCGGTTGCCGACGGCGACGACGCAGCGGAACTTCACGCGTCGCCCGGAGTCGGTCATGCGCTGGACCATGTTGATGTCGAGCACTTCGTCGTCCAGTCCGGGGAGGAGCTGGTCGACGAGTTCGGGTTCCTTGAGCGGGAGTCCCGAGCTGAGGGCGGCTTCCATCGTATCGATGTCGCCCTCCTGGACCTTCCGGCCGAGACGGGTAACGGGTTCCCATCCGTTGTCGTTGTAGTTGTTTCCACTCATTCGAGAATCGCCTCTCGTACCTCGTCGAAGTGTTCTGGGAGCTCGGTTGCGTCGAAGTCACCGCTGTACAGCGGTTCGTCTAACTGTTCGGCGTACTCGGCGATGTGTTCGCCGCGAGTACGCGACCAGTCTGCGAGCACGCTGTCGTTGTGCGGGATTTCGAGGCCGGCGTCGATTGCGCCCTCCTGCACTGCGAACACCTTGTTTCCGGGCGTTGCCGTGTTGAGACCGATGTCGAGGACTGCTTCCTCGATGTCGGCTTCGACTGCCCGTTTGCCGGCCAGCAGGCCGGTCAGGTAGGCTGCAGAGATGTTACTCGTGGGCGCATCCCAGCCGTACTCCTCGAGATCGCTCGAGTGTGCGCTTGCGAGCGTCTCGTCCCCCTGAGGTCCGGGAACGATCAGCTGCGCCGTAGTGTGCTTGTTACTCTTGCGAGCAACGAGGCGGGGCTTGCCCGATTTCAGCAGGCGCAACCTCTGATGGTAATCCGTCCGGACCTCACGGCGACGCCGCATTGGCACTTTATATCGTGGTCCTGTCGCCATTATTGGTCACCGTAGTTCTCGTCGATGTAGTTCAACAGGTACCGGACGCTACGGAACTCGCCACCGCCAGCCTTCTTGTAGAGCTCGCGGTACTGCGTGGGCGTCAGTTCGCCCTTGTCGCGGAGTTCACGCAGCTTCCGTCGCTGTGCGCGAATCTGGTTTTGCCACTCTTCTTTCTCGTTCTGGCGTGCGCCTTTCTTGCCGCGGCGCTTGCCCGGGCCCTTCTGGTGGCCGTAGGCACGCTTTTCGTTCCGTTCGCGTGCACGGCCGCGGGAGTTCCCTTTGGCGTCGTCAGCCTGAATACGGCCGTCCTCGACGAGTTCACGGATTTCGTCGCGGGTGATGGCCTCGGCGATGTCGGCCTGGGCTTCGGGGTCGAGCCAGACACGATTCTTGCCCACGTCTAAGACGTCGGCAGCGAGTCGTTTCTGTGCGGAAAGATCAGTCATTGGGTTCCACCTCGACCTCTTCGTAGGTTGGGTTCAGGACGCGAACGCCCTCGTCTTCGGCGACCTCCTCGATGCGTTCGCGCTTGCGTGCGCCAACGGCGGAGGCAATACGGACCGCTTCCGTGTCGCCGTCGACACCCTCGAGGTCGTCGACGTTCTCGACGTAGACCTCTTCGAAACCGCTCGGGTGTTTTCCGCGAACGTCGGTGGGCGTGCGGTAGCCGGCTTCGACTTTCGGGCCCTTGCCCTTGATGCCCTTGCGTTGCTTCGAGAGCTGACCGCGCGGGCGTCGCCAGGATTCCGGCGTTCGCTTTTTCATGTGGTAGTCCTGCCGGTTGAACTGCGGCTTTCCTTCGCTCTTGCGGCGGTTGAGAAGGCGCTGTTCCTCGTCGGAAAGGTCCGGCGTCTTCTCGGTCAGGCCGCGGGCCTGCAGTTCGGTCTCGACGTCTTCGGCAGGTTCTTCTTCAGCACCTTCGTCTTCGATCTCGGCTTCGGTCTCCTCGGAGACCTCGAGATCGCCGACGTCGGCCTTGATACGCGCTGCGAGCGCGTTGCCGACGCCGTCGGCTTCGGCCAGGTCGTCCTGGTCGGCTTCCTTGACGTCCGCGATGGACTCGAAGCCGGCCTCGCGAAGGGCGTCTGCCTTGCTCGCACCGACGCCACTGATGTCTTCGAGTTCCTGTAGTTCTTCGTCTGCCATCTATCAGGCACCTCCGGTTTCGGTGGCGGGTTTTTCGGTGATGTAGACCCCGTCCTGGAAGACGCGGGTGTCCTTGCCGCTGACCTTCGTCAGCTGCTCGATGTCCGCCGCCGTCTGGCCGACATTTTCCTTGTCGGGACCAGTGAGGACGATTCGTTCCTCATCGACGGAGACGGTGGTCTCACCGTGGATAGTCGTACGTCGCGCTGCCTTCTCGCCGAGGAAGTTCTCGATGACGACCTCCTCGCCCTCCGCGCGGACCTGCATCGGGAAGTGAGAGTAGAAGACTTCCATCTTGTACTCCCAGCCCTCGGTCACGCCGTGGAAAGCGTTCGAAACGTGGCTCTTGAAGGTGCCGACGGTCGCGTTCGTCTTTGCGTCCTCGGCCTCGCTCTCGATGACCACGGTGTCATCCTCCACGTCGACGGTCACGTCGGGGTACCAGAGACGCCGGGAAACGGTGCCTTCCGGTCCATCGACGGTCACATCGAGGTGGTCGATCTCGACGGTTACGTTGTCAGGGATGTCCAGTTCGACTCGCATGGTTAGTAGACGTATGCGATCACCTGGCCACCGATTCCCTTCTCACGAGCCTCGTAATGGCTCATGATGCCGTCACTCGTCGTGACGACCAGCGCACCGAAGTCTCGAGCCGGGAGGAATCGCTTCTCCCACTTCTCGAAGTCCTCGGAACCGACGCTGTAGCGGGGCTTGACGGGGCCACACTCGTTGATCGCTCCTTTCAGTTCGACCTCGAACTGACCGGCCTTGCCGTCGTCGACGAACTCGAAGCCGTCGATGTACCCGCGGTCGTAGAAGACCTCGAGCACGCTGCCGATCTCGTTCGAGGCGGGTGTTACCTCGTGGGTGAGATGCCCCACGCTCTCGGCGTTATCGAGTCCCGAGAGCGCGTTGCTGAGTGGATCGTTTCCAGTCATATTATCGATACTTCTTGAATCCCATGTCGCGGGCGATCTCACGGAAGCACTGCCGACAGAGGTTGATGTCGTACTTGCCGACTAACCCCTGCTTGCGGCCACAGCGCTGGCACTCTTCGATCTGGCCAGTGCGCTTTGCCGCGTGCTCGCCTGTGCGCTCGCTTGCGACGTCTTCGTCCGGTTCTGGTTCCGGTTCCTGTTCGCTTTCACTCATCGTCTTCCTCCTCCGCGGAGACGGTTACGTCGAAGTTCGCCTCGAGGTACGCGATGGCGTCCTCGGGGGTGAGCCGGTGATTCGACGGGATCGGCCGCGTCGCCTTATCCCGCTTGGCCACGCGGTAGCCCGGACGGACCAGGTTGACGGTCACGTCCAGCCCGTAGATACCGACGTTCGGGTCGTACTCCTGGCTCGGGAACTCGGTGTGCTCCTCGACCCCGAAGCTGAAGTTGCCCGTATCGTCGAACTGCGTCGCCGACAGATCCGCAAGCGGCAGGGACTTCTCGAGGAACTCGTAGGCGTCGTCGCCACGAAGGGTGACCTTCGTACCGATCGGATCGCCCTGTCGAATCCCGAAGTCGGGTTCGGTCCGCTTTGCCTGCGTCCGGACACTTTCCTGTTCGGTGACTTCCTCGATGATGTCTTCCGCTCGACCGAGTTCGCGACCACCCTGTCCGACGCCCATGTGGACGACGACCTTCTCGACGGTGGGTTCGCGCATCTCGTGGAATTCGCCGGTCTCAGCGTCGCTCATTCGCCATCACCCGTAAAGTTCTCGTCGATGACGACGACGTACTCCTCGACGGTCTCGAACGCACCGTCGTCCGTCGAGACGGTAACGGTGTTCGAGCCGCTTCCGGGCGTGACGTCGATCGATTCGATCTCGCCGATCTTGCCACCGTGGTTGCCACGGATAGCCGTCACGAGCGCGCCCTCCTCGTACGGGAAGTGGGCCACGATCGACTTGTCCTCGTTGTCGACGACGACCGAATCCTTCGCACTGAACTCGTCGTCGACGAGGACGTTCGTCCCGTCGTGCAGCGTCAGCTGGGTGTCGCCACCCGGAACCTGCCGTTTGCCGTCGATTTTGCCGAGGCGGCTATCTGCCGATTCCTCGTCGATCTCGGTAAGGGCGAGGCGGCCACCCTCGTCCGGGAAGACGCGGTAGAACTCGCCACGACCGGGGAACGCGAGAATGTCGAAGATCCCGATCGGTCGCTGCTCGTCGTTGATCGGTTCGCCGTTGACGATGATCGAGTCCTCCGACAGGGCGTACCGCGCTTCCTTCGCCGAGTCCACGTAGCCGAGCACGTCCCGCAGGAGTACGACGAGGGGAACGCCCTCCTCGCCATGCGGACCCGCGTCAGCCTTGACCGTGAAGACCTCGGTCTTGCGCTCGACCGGCCAGGACTTCGGTACTGACAGTCGCTTCTGGTGTTTCGTCATTCACTATCACCTTCTGTATCGCCTTCGAGGCGTGCCTCACGACGCTCGTCCTCCAGATCGAGTTCAGTGATACGAACGTTCGAGGGGTCAAGCGGGCGTGGAACTTCCTCGCCGTCTGCCGTCTCGACCGTCACGTCCTCGACGTGGATGACGCCGTCTTCGAGGATCGCACGGATGACTTCGCCTTCGTCGCCGGCGTAGTCACCGCGCATGACCTCGACGGTGTCACCCGCGTTGACGCGGGTGCGACGGGTGTCGTACTCCTCGCGGAGGTCCTCGGAGAGCGTCGCGTGAAGCTGCTTCTGTCGCTTGTGCAGCGGTGCACGCTCGGTCTGCGTTCGCTGTTTGTGTGGTTGCTTGCTCATGGTTCTATACGATCATCGTCGCGGTGGACGCGATTGCTCCGAAGCGTTCTGCGACCTCGCGGGCGATCGGTCCCTTGATCTCCGTCCCGCGGGGCTCTTCGTTCTCGTCGATGATGACCGCCGCATTGTCCTCGAACTTCAGCCGCGTGCCGTCCGGTCGGCGGATCGACTTCCGCTGGCGGACGATGACGGCCTCGAGAACCTGGCGGCGCATCTCGGGGGTCCCCTTCGTGACGGAGACGGTTACCTTGTCACCGAGACCCGCCTTCGGCTGGCGGTTCTTGGTGCCGTGGTAGCCCGAGACGCTAATGATCTTGAGTTCACGTGCGCCAGAGTTGTCGGCGCACGTGATCAGCGAGCCCTTCTTCAGGCCTTGCGTGACGTCGGCTTTGAGCGCCTCCATCACTGCTCACCCTCGGTTGCCTCGGGTTCTGCGTCCTGCGTGACATCGCTACTCGAGAGTTCCCGATCAGGCTCTGCCTGGCGGGTCAACTCGGCGATGTCTGCCGCAGTCGCTTCCTCAGTTACTTCGACGACCACGTGCGATTTGGTCTTCGACAGTGGTCGGGTCTCTGCGATCTTGACCGTGTCACCGACCGAGAGCGGCTCGAGCACGCCCGGCACGTGTGCCGGAATGCGCGAGCGACGTTTCATAGAGCGGTCGTATTTCGGAACCGCTACGTCGTACTCTCGTTCGACGACTACGGTCTTGTCCATGTCCGTCGAGACGACGGTCCCCTCGAGGATCTGTCCTCGAACGGAGAGTTCGCCGTAGAACGGACACTTCTCGTAGTCGTATTCCTCCGGGTTTTCTGGTTCCGGAGGGGTTTCAACGTCTAGTCCTATTGCCATGGTGAGTCACCATTCGTTTCCGTGCGTCGGGCGGGTCGTGAGAGCAGTCGCGATCCATCGACCGTAACGTAGGCCACATCCTCGCCAGCGCCGTCTGGTGTTTCCGATTGCTCGACTCCACCAGGTTGAGTGTCGGCCAGTTTGGACGCGGTCCCCGACCCCTTCGCGGCGTCGGCGGCGTCATCTGTGATCGTGAACTCGAACACCGAGCCCGATTTTGGCACCATGACGACCCGAGATTCCCCGTCGTCTCGAACCTCGATCGAGAGCGTATTGGTCGTCTCGATGACGACGCGGCCCTCGAGGCCGACCCGTGTAGCGTCGTCACTCTCGACGATGCGGACGGGAAGTCCGTTGAGTTCGTGTCGTGGGAGTGTCTCGGGTGTCAGTGCCATTGTCATCTATTATTCGTCGTCGAGATCGCCTTCCTCACGAGCTGCGCTCGTTCGGATACTCGATCTCATTCGAGATCGCCCTCCTCGCGCTGGATCGTCTTGATCCGCGCAATCGTGCGACTGAGTTCACCGATGCGCCCCGGATTCTCCGGGGCACCACCGGCGGCGAGAACGGACTTCTGGTTCAGCAGTTCCGTCTCGAGTTCATCGAGTTCTTCCGCGCGTTCGGCGGGCGTCATGTCGCGGATCTCTTTGACGTGGAGGATTGCCATCAGGCGTCACCTCCTTCGTCTTCGTCTTCATCCGCGTCGGTTTCCATCTCCTCGACGAGTTCTTCGGCTTCGGCCTCGACGTCTTCTTCGAGTTCATCGAGGTCGTCCTCGGTGTCGTCGGTGTCAGTGTCATCGTCGGCGTCAGCGTCCGTCTCAGACTCGTCTTCAGCTTCGACTTCCGCTTCGATAACTTCCTCGACGACCTCTTCGTCGAGTTCGGCGTCGTCGTCGGCTGCGGTTTCGAGCGTCTCGTCGGCTCCCGCTTCGACGCCGGAGTCAGCGGCCTCGGCATCCTCGGGCTCTTCGGGTTCGCCTTCGAGAAGTTCTTCGACGCCTTCGGCCTCGTTGGCCTCGACGGCCTCGGGGACGAGTTCTTCCGGATCGACATCCTCGTGGATCTCGAAGTCGTCGGGGAGTTCGGCGTTCGGCGGGATGATCTTGACCGTGACGCCGATCGTCCCGAGCTTCATGACGGCGACACCCTGGCCTTCGTCGACGATTTCGGCGGCGGGTTCGCCGTTGTGCTTGATGTAGCCACGGTTGAACTTCTCCACGCGCGAGCGTGCACCCGTGACCTTCCCGGAGAGGACGATCTCGGCACCGAGTGCGCCGGCTTCCATGATCCGGTCGATCGTCGTGTGACCGGCCTTGCGGAAGTACCACCCGCGCTCTAGGGCGTTTGCGAGGCGATCCGCGACGATGCGTGCGTTCAGGTCGGGTTCGTCGACCTCCTGCACGTCGATCTGCGGGTCCTCGAGGTCGAAGCGCTCTTCGAGCGCCGTCGTGACCTTCCGGATGTTCTCGCCGCCCTTGCCGATGACCATCCCGGGCTTTTCGGCCTTGAGGACGATTTGGGTTCCCATCGGCGTCTTGGCGACGTCCATGCCACCGTAGCCCGCGCGGCCGAGTTCTTCCTGGAAGAACTCGTCGATCTGGGACCGCTGCAGGCCGTTTTCGATGAACTGTTGCTCGTCAGCCATTAGTTGTTACCCTCCGAGTCCTCGGTTCCTGTCTCCTCGTCGACTTCTTCGACGACGATCTCGACATCGACCTGCGGCGTATTCCACGACGAGGCACGCCCCATCGCGCGGGGCTTGCGACCGACCGATTCGCCGACCTTGTGGGCGGCGACGTGGACGATCTCCATCGACTCGCCGTCGAAACCCTGATGGTCCGCGTTCGCCGTGACGTTCTCGAGCAGGTCGAGGAACTCCCCGGAAACCTTCTCGGGGTACTTGCCGGCGTCCCAGCCGTCGACGTCGGAGCGGTGACCCGCACCGGCGTTGTGGGACTTAAACGGAACCGACTGTTCTTCGTCGATTACGTCCTGGAGATACGCCTGGGCATCCGCGACGGTTCGGCCCTTGATCTCGCGAGCGACCTCCTTGCTGTGCTTGTGGCTCATGTGACGCTCCCGAAGCATCGCTTTCGCGGTGGACTCGGGATCCGCGTCGACTGAGTAGTTGATTCCCATGCGTGGATCACTTCAGTGGGACGAACTTCGACGAGCGAGTCGCACCGATCCCCGCCTGTCCGTGCTCGACGGACGTTCGGGTCAGTTGGAACTCGCCGAGATAGTGTCCGATCATCTCGGGCTCGACGCGAACGCGCTCGAAGGACTGTCCGTTGTAGACCTCGAAGGTCAGCCCGACGAACTCCGGCAGCACCGGCATGTCGCGCAGGTGCGTTCGGATCGGCGCGTTCGCCGTCTCCTGCTCGTCTTTCTCGCGGGCTTCCTCGAGGAGCTTCTGTTTCTCGACGGAGAGTCCGCGTTTGATACTTCGCCGCTTCCGTGCGGGCAGCAGTTCGGCAACCTCGTCGAGCTCCAGATCCTGCAGCTCCTCGAGCGTGTGGCCACGGTAGGTGAACTCCTCACCCTCACGGCCGGTTCGGTACTCCTGACTCATTTGTTTCCACCTCGACCAGTGCGGCGCGAGGAAATGTCACCGACCTTCCGTCCCGGCGGGGCATCCCGCGAGACGGACTTCGGTTTGCCGGGGTGCTGGCGACCGCCACCACCGAACGGGTGGTCGACGGCGTTCATCGCCACACCGCGGACGCGAGGCCACTTCGTGCCCCGCGCTTTCATCTTGTGGTACTTGTTCCCTGCCTTGACCATCGGCTTTTCCGTGCGACCGCCACCGGCGACGACGCCGATGGTGGCGCGACACTGCGGATCGAGGCGCTTGACCTCGCCGCTTGGGAGTTGGACGACCGCCGCGTTGCGGTCGTGGGTGATCAGGTCTGCGTTAGTCCCCGAGGCGCGAGCGAACTTGCCGCCGTCGCCCTGGTTCGCCTCGACGTTACAGACCGGCACGCCCTCCGGAATCTCCGCGAGCGGGAGCGTGTTCCCGGGCTTAATTTCGGCCGAGACACCGACCTGCAACTCCTCGCCGACCCCGATACCCTCGGGAGCAAGGACGAGCCGCTGGTCGCCGTCTTCGAACTCGACGGCAGCGACGGGTGCCGATCGGGCCGGGTCGTGTTCGATGTCCACGACCGTCCCGCGGATCACGTCGTCGTCTTCTTCCTTCTTGTGCTCGAGCTTTGCCTTGTACCGGTGTGACGGGGCGCGGAACGTGGGCGTCCCGCGTCCACGTCGCTGTCCAAGAATTCGTCGTCCCATCCTCAGAACACCCCGATTCGCGAGGCAACTTCCTGTGCGTCGTTGTCCTCGGACAGTTTGACGGTTGCTTTCTTCTTGCCCTTCATCGTTACCTGCGTGTTGATGTCAGTGACCGAGACCTCGAAGCGCTCTTCGACCTCGTCGCGAATCTCGGGCTTGGCAGCGTCCGGGTTGACGACGAACTGGAGCTTGTTCTCGAAGTCCATGTCGTTCATCGCCTTCTCCGTCACGAGCGGGTGCTCGATAACCGAACTCATCGGTCCGCCACCTCCTCGAGTGCGCTTTCGGTCCAAACGGTCAGTCGACCCGGCTGTGCACCGGGTGCGAGATCTTCCGCGTTGACCTCCGCAGCCGTCGCGACATCGGCGCCAGCGAGGTTTCGAGCCGCTCGCGACGGCCCCGTCTCGCTCGACGTAACGAAGAGGATCGACGTCGGCGTCTTGTACTTGCGCCCACGGGTCTTCCCGCGACCCGATCGGACGTTTCGACCCTCGTCCGCACGCTGGATGTCCTCGGCGAGGCCCGCTGCCTCGAGGAACTCGACGACCTCCTTCGTCTTCTGGAGGTCTTCGAACTCGTCGGCGACGACGACCGGAATCTCGGCGTCATCATCGAACGCGTGCCCGCGCTCGGCGACGAGTTCAGCGTCGGTCGTCGCAGCGATGGCGCTGCGGACGGCCAGTTTCTTTGCTTTCGTGTTGATCGATTCGGACTGGTCCTTCTCGGCTTTCGGCGGGTGGGCCTTGCGTCCCTTGACAGTCTGGGGAACGCGGCGACCGCGTCCGTCCTGTTTGGGAACGTGGGCCATCCCGCGGCCGCTACCGAACGATTCGGCCGGCGTCCGCATGCCGGCGAACTCGTCGGCACCGTAGTCCTGTTTGCGGTTTGCCTGGGCGACGTTGACGGCGCGGGCGATCAGGTCCGGGCGGTACTGCGTCTCGAAGACCGCCGGAAGGTCGACCGATCCCGCGTCGGAGCCGTCCAGGTTGCGTACTGTTGCGTCCATGTGTTATCCCTGGTTAGATGCGGTGGAGACGTAGCGTACCTCCGGATCGAGGCGCGGCTGGTCTCCGGGTCGGATCGCCGGGCGGAAGCGCACGAGGCGCTTTTCCGGCCCGGGGAGCGAGCCCTTGATCAGCACGTGCGGTCCGTCGACTTCACCGTAGTTGATGAAGCCGCCGTCGACCGTCGCGTCTGCGCCGTCGCCGATATCGACGAGGCGCTTGTTCAGTTCCGTCCGCTGGTGGTAGCCGGTCTGTCCCTGCTGTGGGACCGTCGACCGGACGCGGGACGGATTCCAGGGACCGAGGTTCCCGATGCGGCGGCGCCAGCCCTGCCGGGCGTGCTTGCCCTTGCGTTTCTGGACGCCCCATCGCTTGACGGGACCCTGTGTCCCCTTTCCTTTCGTGACGCCGCTTGCGTCGACGTACTCGCCGGCGCGGAACATGTCGTTCATGACGTGTTCGCCGCCGCCGTCCTCGAGCAGTTCGAGGGCGTAGTCGACGCGGTCCTCGACGGAGCTGCCGCCGACGCGCGTCTCCATCACGTCCGGTTTCTTCTTCGGCATCGAGGGAATGTCCCCCGGAACCGTGTGCGTGATGACGCGAACGTCGTCGACGCGTCCTTCCTCGAGGAAGCCACGGAGTTCATCCGCGGAAGCGTCAGTGTCATAGTCGTCACCGGGAAGGTCCAGCACGCGATCGAGTTCGGGAACGAACTCGTCGGTCCAGACCTCGGTGAGCGGCTTCTTTCCGTACGGCGTGTCTTCGTACGCACGCAGGGCGACGGCGCGCATTGGCGGCGTCTCCACGATCGTAACGGGAACGGTCTCTTCCATTCCCTCGGTCGGCGAGTTCGCTTTGTCGTCGACCATTACGACGTGGGTCATGCCGGCCTTGTAGCCCGCGAAGCCCTGGAGCGTTGGCTGTCCGTCGTCGTCCGGCCACGAGTTAAAGCGTGGGACCTCGCTGGTCGCCCGCTTTCGTGGGCCGAACCCGAGTGAGCCTTTGCGTGGTGCGTTTGATTGTGGCATTCTATCACTCTCTGAGTGAGAGGGGAGCGAGAGTCGCGAACAGAGCCTCCTCCGTTCGAACGACATCGCTTCCCTGGTACGGAACCGTGTTCAGCCAGAGGTCGAACCCTCGTCCTGGATCGACATCGCCAGATGTGGGTTCGACTCCGTCAGTGTCGTCGTCCGGCCGCGGTGGCCAGGACGACAGTGTGTCGACGGCGTCCTCGGATTCGAACTCGAGGATGTCCGGCAGCCCTCTCTCGGGCGCGCCGAAGGCGACGGTCATCCCGTCGCGGTCGACGTGTCCGGCCAGCGTGTCGAGCCGCCCGACGGTAAGTTCGGTACCGTATCGGGAGGCGGCGATTCGAACGCCGGCGTCCTCACGGCTGAGTGCTGCCTGTAGGTCCGTCCGCTCGACGGAGAGCCCCGGAAGGGGTTCGTCGACGAGCTTTGCCCGGACCGGTCGTCGCGAAGAGATCCTGATAGTCACGCGCTCGCCCTCGTCGAGCGCCATTTTCGGCGGCACGTTGAGGGAGATCGGGTGTTGCAAGCCGCAATTGACCCGCACGCGTTGATCAGGTCCGACCTCGGTCACGATCCCTTGTCTTAACGACCCCGAACCGGTAGATTCGGAGCCGGTCTGTGACACGGCGCGGAGCGGCGGCAAGACGCCCGCATACTCCAGTTCGTTGCGCATCCCCCAGACCTCGTTGCGGAGGTATGGCGGTGTTGCGGCGTATCGCAAGACGGTGCTTACGAACCCGCCGTCGAATCGCCCCGTTTCGCCATCCCGGTCGGGATAGACGATGAGGCGGTCAGCACGGAAGACCGTCGCCGCGCGGGCGACGTATCCGAGTTTGCGAGTAGCCTCGCGTTTGTCCTCGGCCTCCCGAGTGAGCGACGACGGCACGAGTACGCTGACGGTCATGCCGTGACGCTTCGGCGCCGCGTCACTAGACTGTAGCGATGTGTTGCGGACAAGGTCTTAAAAGAATAGCGGATTCGATCCCGGCTGTGAACGCCTCACACCCAGTAATTCGTGCCGAACGGGCACACAGTCGTTGGGAGTGATTCGTTCGTCTGCCAGCGGCCGAACGGAGCAAGTATCGCTGCGTCAAATGCGGTGTACAAGAGCGTGGACACAGATTCCGACATGGGCAGACATAGCGAAGACAAAACGATTCGCAACCCTTATACATCCCTCCGACAGTAGGTGTAAGTGCAGCAGGGCGCTGGTAGTGTAGTGGTATCACGTGACCTTGCCATGGTCACAACCTGGGTTCAAATCCCAGCCAGCGCACTTTTGTCGCGAACAAATTCGTGAGTGACGGAAATCGTATCCGTCCTTCGGTGGCGACCACTGTTGATAAGCACCACGTAATGCGCACTCACCGTCCGTACCTGTGGTGTAGAGCGTGAGTACCGCCGTAATTCCCGGCTCGTCGCTTGTCGGTTCAAGGAGAGTTAACTGATTAGTGCGGGGTCGGTTCGCCGAGTTCACGGACGGTGGACTGGTTAGTGCGGGAGTCCATCACAAGCGACAACGGATATCACGACCGAGTGAGTTTTATGCTGGAACGGGATATGGAGGTGTAGACGACCGCATCACGTCTCCTATGCAAACGGACTGTTCACCCGCAGATGACGCGGCTGACCGCCAGTACGACCAACCGAACGACCGCTACGTTTTCCACCACGATACCGAGAGCAGTGCGCTGGTGACGACGACGATCGTCCACGCGCTGGCATCGGTCACGGACATCGACGTTTCCCAGGGCGAGTTCTCCCTGTACGATAGCGTCGATCCGGACGCCCTCAATCGACTGTTCCGATCGACCGCAGACGGTTCCGAACGCAGCGGTGGCCACGTCGCCTTCACGGCAGTAGAACACACGGTCTACGTGTACGCGAACGGGGACGTGGTCATCCATCCACCTACAGAGACGGACCCCGGCGTGGAACAGCCGCGTCCACACCCGAACTCCCAGCAACGGTAACACGCACGAACGGGCCGATTCGACAACGAACAGGAAACAGAAGCCGGCACCGGAATCGACGGATACCCCGGTAGACACAACGGGATCGCCGACGCGGATTTCCGGTAACTCGACAGCACCTCGAAGGGGACGGATTTACCACCGCTGGCGTCCTCGTGACCTGTATGACGGTACTCGCACTCCTGAGTGTCGCACCCGTGATCGAAGACAGCATGGCCGGCGAGGTCGCGGCGGCCGTCGACGAACTCGAACACTACGACGTCGAGTACGAGACGAACGCGATGGGCACCGTGATCGAGGCCGAAAGCACGGACGAACTATTCGCGGCCGCACAGGCCGCCCACGACGCGGTCGACGGCGATCGAGTCAGTACGGTTCTCAAAATAGATGACAAGCGCACGCGCGAGACGAGCGCAACGACGAAAGTCGAGTCAGTTGCCGATGAACTCGGCCGAGAGCCCACGAGCCAGCGCTGACCGCCGCTGGCCGACGCGTCGCCGACCGCTTCGGGCGGAACACTCAACCGCTCGACGCCACTACACCGATTATGGCGCAGACCCAGACCACACTCGAGGTGACTGGCATGTCCTGTAACGGCTGTGAAGCGACCGTCATCGAGGCCGTCGAGGCGCTCGACGGCGTCGCCTCCGCGACGGCAAATCACGAAGCCGACGAAGTCCGCGTCGAATACGACGGGACAACCGTCGACGAGTCGACGCTCGCCGAGACGATCGAAAACGCCGGCTACGAGCCGGCGGCCTAACCGCTATCAGCGACCCGCGCCGAACGCTACGTTCGATGTCCTCGACCCCTGTGTCAGACACAGGTCAGACTGAATCTGGCAAACTGTTTTACGGCGGAGCCTGAAGCGTAGCCTATGGAAAGTCTCAATCGCATGGCGATCGAGCTCGTCGACGAGGCCCTCGATTACGCCGAGGAGTTGAACGTCGGCGGCTACGACCTCGAAAACGAGGCGACCGTCCTCGACTTCGGCGTCGAGTTCGACGGCGGCATCGAAGCGGGACTGTTGCTAACCGAGATCCAAACCGCCGGGCTCGCGACGCCGAGCTACGAACTCGGCGACCTCGACGGCGCGGCGCTTCCCTACGTCGAACTTTCGACCGACCAGCCCGCACTCTCCCTGCTTTGTTCCCAGAAAGCCGGCTGGGAACTCGTCACCGAGGACTTCGAGGGACTCGGAAGCGGTCCCGCCAGGGCGCTCGTCGCCGAGGAAGAAGAGTTCAGGCGCGTCGGGTACACGGACGCGTTCGATCTGACGGCGCTCGCCGTCGAGACGGAGGCCATCCCGACCGAAAGCGCGGCCGCACAGGTCGCCGACCTCGCGGAGGTCGAGACGAGCAGCGTCTTCCTGCTGGCCTACCGAACGGCGAGTCTCGCCGGAAGTATCACGAACGCCGCGCGGGCGGCGGAACTGGCGACGTTCCGCCTCGCCGAACTGGGCTACGACCTGCGCGATATCGTCTCGGCGACGGGCCGGGCACCGGTCGCGCCGGTCGCCGCAGACGAACAGACGGCGATTGCGCGCACGAACGATGCGATCGCCTACGGCGGCACGGCTCACCTCACGGTTCGCGAGGATGCGGACGTCTTCGATTCGGTGCCATCAGTGGCCGCCGAGGACCACGGCCGCCCGTTCGGCGACATCTTCGACGAACTCGACTGGGACTTCGAGGAGGTTCCGTCGGATCTGTTCGCGCCAGCGTCGGTCACGATCGACGTTCTCGGCGGACCGACGTACGTCCACGGCGAGACGGACGAGGAGCTAGTCGCACAGTCGTTCGACCTGTAACGACACCCGTAACTGCACCCCCAAATCGCCACACAGCACGTGACACTCACCTTCAAACCGGTCCCGGAGCCACCCGCCGATCGTGACGCCCTCACCGCCGTTCGGAACGCGGTTCCGGCGACGAAGGCCGCCGCCGCGGAGACCGCCGACTGCTGCGTGCGAGTTCTCGAGCGAACCGGGAGGGACGCGGACGGAACCGAACTGATCCGGGACCGCGACGACGCCGCAACCTGGCTGACCTTCCTCCGCGCGCTCGAACTCGCGACCGACGGCGAGGATGGCTATCGGCGGACGGATCGTGAACTCGAGCGGGAAGCGGTACAGGCTGCATTTCGCAACCGAGTTGACGGCGTGCAGTCGATATTCGAGGCGCTGGACGCCGCCGCAGAACCGCTTTCCGCCGCGACCGTCGCCGATCGGGTGCGGTCCCAGTCCCGGTCTCAGTCGTCGTCCCGCCGGCGAGTGCAACCGGACCGAGTCGAGCGGCTACTCGAGTGGGCCGTCCTGCTCGGACTCGCCGAACGCCGGGATCGGGCGGACGAGATCGAGTATCGAGCGATCGCCACGCCCTCGTAGCCCGTAGCCGAAACGGTCGTTTTATCGGCTCGTACGCCCATTCTGCAGCCGTGACTGAGACGATCGAGACCGTCTGTTTCGACCTCGACGACACCCTGTGTACCTACAGCCGTGGCGGCGACGAGGTCCTCGCGGCCGCGTTCGACCGCGCCGGCGTCTCGCAGTGCTGGGATATCGACGCGTACTACGACCGCTACCGCGACTACCTCGGGGACAGCACGGACGTGCGGGACCTCCGACGGCGGTGTTTTGGCGACCTGACCGTCGCCGCGGGCGAAGACCGCGCGATTGGCGAGGCGGTCGCGGACGCCTTCGCGGAGGTTCGAGAGCAGGAGAGCGTCGAGCCCCTCCCGGGGGCACGGCGGGTCGTCGACCAACTCGGCGAGGAGTTCCGACTCGGACTCATCACGAACGGCCCGCCGGGAATGCAACGGACGAAACTCGAGGCGATCGGCCTCGCGGACCGATTCGAGACGGTCGTCTGTGCCGGCTACGACGCGCCGGCGAAGCCCTCGGCCGAGCCTTTCGACCTCGCGTTAGATCGACTCGAGTCGACGCCGGACCGGGCGGTCTACGTCGGGAACTCGCTGGCGTCGGACGTCGCGGGTGCCAGCGCGGCCGGCCTCCGGTCGGTGTGGATTCCCGCGACGGATTCGATCCCCGAGCAACCGACTCCCGCGCCCGAGCACACGCTCGGATCGCTCGAGGAACTGGTGACGCCGCCCTGGTGACGGTGAGCACGTGCCGGTGCGGCTGTGAGCGTTCACAGACCGATACCGGCCGCTTTTACCGTGCGACGGTCGTCCGTGCGAGGCGATGACCGACCACGCGATCAACTTTCAGTCGATCGTCGAGGAGATTCGACGAACCGGTGGCTCGCGCGGCGCTGGCGACGACAGGCCCGCTACTGGCACGGCCGGCGACGCCGACGCACCGCTCGTCACGGTCGACGGCGACGACGTGATCGCCGTCTGCCAGCAACTCTTCGGTGCGCTCGCCGAGCGAACCGAGCCGACGACTTGCGAGTTCTACCTGCATCCGAACAATCGGCGTGCGCTCGAGCGACGATTGCTCGCGGACGACCTCGCGGTCGAATCGATGCCGTTTCTCGAGCGGCAGCTCTGGACGGACGTGTCGATGCCCGACGACGTGATTCTGTTCATGCACCCGGATGCGGTTACCCTCGGCGGAACGGTGACCGGCGAGCACCCGGTGGGGCTGGGGACGGTCGAGATCACGAACTCGTCCGGTGGTAGTGATCGATGAGCACCGTGCCAGCGCGGACGAGCGTGTAGAGTCCCGAGGTGAGCACCGTCATCGGAACGACCAGGTCTTGAAATCCTCGCGCGAGCGAAACGAGTTCGATCATCGGCCCGGATCGGAGTCCGAGAAGACCGAACGGCAGCACGAGGAGTTGCAAGACGATCGTGATAACCGCGGCGAGAGCGATCCAGAACAACAGGATGCCGGCGAAGACGAGCGCTTCGCGGATCGCCCATCAGAGGCGGCCGGACGGGGAGCGCGGAAACATTGACCGAATAACTAGTTGACCTCGATAAAAATGTGCCGGAGTGTCATGTCGACGTATCGACGGGTGGTTCAGGGAGGTCGACGACTCACTCAGCGTTCGTGGGGTGAACGGCCGTCACCGTGCCGACGCCCTTACTGCGGCCCTCGCGGAAGACGAACTTCTGGCCCTCCTCGACGAGGTACGGACGGAACTTGAACCGGACGGTGGTCTCGCCCGTATCGCCCGGGAGGAGGCGACCTTCGTCCGGATGAAACGCCGCCGCCTCGCCGATCGTCTCGAGGTGAACCACCGGCTCGTAGCCGTCGCCGATCCGGGTCGGATGGTTGAGCACCATCACCTCGGCCTCGAACTCGCGAATCGGTTCCGGATCGGCGTCCTGCGGGAGCAGGACCATGCCGCGTTCGATTGCACTCTCCTTGATCCCCTTCAGCGCGATACCGACGATCCGGCCGGCCTGGGCCGTATCGACCCGATGGTAGTGCATCTCGATCGAGCGAACCTCGACCTCCCGAAATCGTCCGTCGGGCATCGGCCCGATGAGGAGTTCGTCGCCGGCCTCGACCTCGCCGGATTTGACGGTTCCCGAGGCGACCGCGCCGACGCCGGTCACCGAGTAGCTGCGGTCGACGTACATCCTGAACTCGCCGGTATCCTGGGACGTCTTCGGGAGTCTGTCGAAGAGTTCATCGAGCGTCTCGAGTCCGTCCATCGTGATGGCGCTGGTTTCGACGATGGGGACGACGCGCTCGCTGATTTCGTCGATTGCAGTGTCGATACCGTGGCGGGAAACGCGAAGCGGCGACTTTTCGACCTCTCGGAGGAGGCGTTCGACCTCGCGTTCGACCTCCTCGACGCGGTCGTCGTCGACGGCGTCGGTCTTCGTGATCGCGACGATAGTCGGCAGATCGGTCGCGAGGAGGACGCCGAGATGTTCGCGGGTCGTTCGCGTGGGGCCGTCGTCGGCGGCGACGACGAGCAGGCCGTAGTCGAGTTTCTGCCCGACGAGCCCGCGGATCGTCGTGCGGAGCCACGGTTCGTGGCCGACGGTGTCGACGAAGGAAACCAGCCGATCGGCCTCCTCGACGACCTGGGCGCGGTCCGCCTTGCGATTCGGGTTACGAACGCGGACTGGCCCGTCCTCATCGAAGCCGTAGACGGCGTAGGAGAGATCCGCCGAAAGGCCGCGTTCGACCTCGTGGGGTTGGACGTCGAGGTACGACCGAGTCGCGCCGTCGCCGTCGTCCGGGTTGCCGGTCACGAGCGATCCGACGAGCGTGCTCTTGCCGTGATCGACGTGACCCGCCGTGCCGACGACGACGTGTTCGTCGTCCGTCTCGAGGACACTTCCCTCGTTGATCGTCGCGACGCCGACGAGTCCCTGGTTGATCCCCCAGGTCTGTACGTCGTCGATGTGCGCGTCAGCTTCCTCGGCCAGCAGCGAGAGCACGTCCATCGTCTCCGAGAACGTATCGGGATCGACACCGGCAAGTCCGCCATCGTCCGTCACACCGACGACGTACGTCGCCTCGCCGTCGCCAGAAAGGAGTCGGTGACGTAGTTGGGCCGCCAGACTCTCGCGTCGTCCACTCTCGAGATGAACATCGCGTGAAAGCCGTTCCTTGAACTCGACGTTGCCACCCTCCTGTTCGCCACGGTCCAGGGCTCGCTCGAGAAGAGCCCGGTCACGGCTCATAGCAACTGATAGCGGGCCACACGGCAAAAACCTTCCCGTCTATAGTTATCAATTAGCACAGACCCGAGGGGAAGATACTGGGGCCGGTTTCAAGAGTCTCGAGCCCCTGTATGAAGTATGAGCGTCAGTGGCCTCTGTCAAATTTGTGAGTCTCGGCCGGCCCAGGAACGTTGTGACAACTGTGGCACGCTCGCCTGTGAGCAACACTACGACAGCGAAAAAGGGCTCTGTGCCGACTGTGCAGCCCAGGTCGAACCGGGGAGCGATCCGAACTCGGACGACGTCGACATACACCGGTTCTGATCGCTAGCTTCCCAGCCTCGCATCTATCGTCCAACAAATGACCGCCATTCGTGACGAACTCGCGATCGCCGTCGGCGTCGGCGACCGATTTTGCGTCGAGGTAGCACAACTCGAGGGGATGCTCGTCGCCGCGCACCCGCGCGAGAGAAGTCCGTTGGACATCGCCGTCATCGAGGGTATCGACCAACTTGAGGCGGTGCCCGCTACCCCGGTCGAAGTCGAAATCGAGTCTCGAGTTGTCGAGGACTACGTCGTCGGGCGGCTCGTCGCAACCGACTGTTCGACGATCGACCCGCCGTAAGCCTCCGAGCAGATCGACAGTTACCGGGTGCGTCCGTACGTTCAGGTTTAGATCGAGTTATTGCAGTCGGCGAGGATTTTGAGGGAAACTGCTTTTCGACGCGCGAAGTTGCTCGGTTAGGCACTCATTACGAAAACCGCTAGTAACTACTCTACCAGAGTTCCTGTCGATATCGCCGATAGTTTTATAATCGTGTATGTGTCCTGTGGTGTCATGCCACACAATGGCAAGCGAAGTAGTAACCAAATCGGCCGGCGTAAAGTGCTGAAACTCGCAAGTGTAACCTCGCTCGGCGGACTGGGCGCGACGGCATCTGCCGCAGCTTCACAGTATGAACCGCAGGTCATTCGAATCAGGGGTAGGTACGAGAGTCCGATTACGTCCAGCGAAGCACGAGAGGGGCTCGAAAGATTGGTTGAGAAGAGTCCAAGCGCCCACTCGAAGGCCCTTGATACACAGGGTACCTCGGAGTTTCGAGAAGGTTTCGAAACCGTCGAATACGTTGCTCGGATAGGTTCCAATGGTCGTGTCAGCCAGTACTATGGCGGCTCGTCGGAAGCCACGGAGGCGTCTGCCCACGCCAAGGGAAAAAAGAAAAAAGACGAATTCCAAACGTCTGAAGTGACGACCTCCTCACCCCCCGTCGAATCCGGGCCGGAATGGGACTTTATCGACGACTGGCAGGCAAACGAGACGGCGCACTGGGGGGAACTGAACCACAATATTGAATGGTATTACGTTCTCGAGGATAGCGAAGTCCGTAATGCGTTCCGAAGCCTTATCGCGAGTAGCGATGATACGATTAACCCATACAGCCGTTGGATAGATACAACCCACGACTGGGGAGAAAGCGAACTCGGGAGTGAATCGATCCACAATGCTGGTCCGACCACTACGCACGATGAAGGCTACACCGTTTCGATAGGATATCCTGCAGGAGGCTCTCTCAGTTGGAACGCTGGGGGATCCGGCGACGTGGAACAAACACTTGACAACAGTGACCCAAGTATCGATTGGCATTACGGTATCCCGAGGAATGGAACGTCGTGGTTCTATCCCGGCAGTCACGTCGTCGCGGATCAAGGATCGTACGGAGACAAGGTAATAACCGATCGAGCAGAAGCGATTTGGGGGAGCGTCTATACTCTTCGGCACAATTGGCACATGTCTAACTATTATTGGTAATTACATAATTATGGGAACGGAGGAATTGAACGGGTTTCAACGGTTCTTCGACTGCCGACTCGGAACCAGTACTGTTACCCGCAGGTTCAGGAAAGGATACTGCTGATCGGCCGGATACGGCACGATACTCCACCCAATCCGGAGAACCTGGCGCTCTTAGATATTGAACGGCCTCCCGGGAGTGTGGCTGAATCGATTGCTGGGTTGAGGGTGAGATTTAGTGAACAAACCGCTACACATGCGTCTCCCCCGAACGCTGGTTTTGCGACCTCCCTCAGAACTGAAGTTGACCGACGAGTTCTTCGACGTCGAGCGGTGGCTGTTAGTCGCCGGATCGCTCTTTGACTTCGATCGTTTCGTCGTAACCATCACTGACCTGCTCGATTCCAGAAGCGGCAGTGAGTTTCCAGTCGCCGGCTACCGTCGCATCAAATTGGCCGAGGGTGAAAAATCTCGCTTCTCCCGGCGGGATTTCCTCCTCGCCGGCAACACTGGTGGAGGCCGTTTGCACGGACGCCTCCTCGTTCGGTGGTGCGAGTTCGACGCTCACGTCGCCAGTAGCCGGCTCGCCACCGGGGTTGCCAAGATGAACGCCGATTTCAAATTCGTCACCCACGGTAATGCCATTCGGGTCCTGTGGCTGATTCCGCAGGAGGATGAACGCACCGGGTTCGGCTTCGTTCACCTCGAACTCGGGTTCCGTATTACTGGAATCCGCTCCGGTGTTGGATCCAACGTCCATACTTCCGACAGAGTCCGTTATAGTGCTAGCCCCACGAGTCATCCACCCTGCGATAGCGGTGGACCCAACCGTGAGACCAGTAAGGAGGGCACGACGGCGCACATTCCCAATAAAACGTATCTGTACATAAAAGTTGTCACCCGGTCAATCTGCCGTTGTATCCTCGCTCTGTACTGACCGATGAGAAGATTCGTTTCGTCGAAAACAGCAGACGCCGACCCGATCGTACCGACTGCAATCACACCCCGATCGCACGGCCGTCGTGGCGCGGCCTGCATCGCAACGACGCGATCGGCTTCACTGCGATCCGCGAGAGGATGCCGGGAAGAGACCGCTCGCGCGAGGTTTCAGACTGGCCGCGGTCTCGAACCGGAGATCGTTCGTTTCAGTTCCGATACCGGTTGAGTCGCCGCTGCAGTCGTTTTGCCGCCTGGCCGCTCGCGTTAGCGAACTCCTCGCCGTTGTCTTCTCCCGCGAAGATGATCCCGCGAGACGAGTTCACCAGGCCGACGCCGTCGGCCAGGCCGAACTCGACGGCGGCTTCGGCGTCGCCACCTTGTGCGCCGATACCGGGGACGAGAAACGGCAGATCCGGGACCTGCTCCCGGAGGGCTTCGAGTTCTTCGGGTTTGGTCGCGCCGACGACGAGGCCGACGTTGTCGTTTTCGTTCCAGAGGTCGGCGAGGGCGGCGACGCGTTCGTAGACGGGTTCGCCGGAGTCGAGTTCGAGATCCTGGATGTCCGCGCCGCCGGGGTTCGAGGTGCGACAGAGGACGAAGACGCCGGCTTCCTCGTTCGAGAGGAACGGCTGGAGGGAGTCCCGACCCATGTAGGGGTTGACGGTGATCGCGTCGGCGCGTTCGAGCAGTTGGGCGTACTGCCGGGTCGTGTTACCGATGTCCGCTCGCTTGGCGTCGAGCAGGACCGGCACGTCCTTGCCGTGGGCGTAGGCGATCGTTTCCTCGAGTGCGCGCCAGCCGTCGGGGTCCTCGTAGAAGGCGGCGTTCGGTTTGTAGGCGGCGGCGTGCTCGTGGGTTGCGTCGATGATTCGGCGGTTGAACGCCCACCGAGGGAGGTCATACTCCCGGAGGTGCTCGGGGATGCGAGACGGGTTGGGATCAAGGCCGACGCTCACGACGCTGTCGACCGTCCGGATGCGGTCGTGCAGTCGATCGAAGAAGTTCATGCACGCGAGTGACCGCCGGACAGTCGAAAAGGTTCCTATACGGCTGGACAGCAGTCAGTGAGCAGTTGGGGCGAATCGTCGGCCGTCGTCCGGACGGAGTCGATAGCAAAACGACAGGTCGGCAATAAATCGGCCCGGTAGTCTCCTGTGTCCCCGCAGGACACGGACGAGGAGTGGCGTGTCCGGACTCAGTGTACAGAACGGTACCAGATACCAATACCAAACATATTAGATGGTATTTACTTCGGGGTAATGGCGTATAGGCAATGTATGGATATCCGAGGGAAAGTGAAGCCGCTATTGCAGTTCGGACGCGTTCGTAACCAGATCCAGTCGACGCTGTGGGGGACGACCCAGGCAAACGGGGGAGCGACAGAATCCGGCCAGCCGACCGTTCACGGTCCGAAACCGACCGACGGTCGCGGCCAAGAGAACGGCCCCGACTACGGCGGTGGCCGTGAACCCGAAGCGGCAACGAACTCGACGGCGGAACAGCCGGACACTTCCGGCAATCTCTTCCAGTGTTCGACCTGCAGCGCGGTCTACATCGACGACGAAAAGGAAACCTGTCCGTCGTGCAACACCGAGGTCGAACAGGTTCGATCGACGTTTTCGCGATAGGTATCGGTAGTAGCTAGGCACGATCGGTTCGGAAATCGGTTCAGTTGTTACTATCGGACTCGAGCACCTCGACGAGGTTTCCCTCCGGATCGCGCAAAAACATGATCGTCGTTCCGCTTTCCGTCGTTCTCGGCCCGCTCAACGTCGTCACGTCCGCCGGCAACGCCTCGTCGAACGCCTCGAGATCTCCAACTTCGAGGCCGACGTGCGTTGCACCCGGCTGATTGAGTCCCGCGGCCGGCACCTCGCGAACCGCCGGTTCGAACTCGACGAGTTCGACGCGACAATTCCGGTTCCGGTTCCGGGCGCCCTCACCCTCACCCTCGAGATGGACGAACGTTCCGTTCGCGCCGTCGACATCGATCGCGTCGGCGAGTTCGGGACCGGCAACGGTGAACTCGGCGGCGACCGAGAGGCCGAGTACATCGCGGTAGAACGGGAGGACGGTATCGAGGTCGCTGACGGTAATCCCAACGTGGTGGGTGCCCGTGTCGGGGTGGATCGGTGGCATAGCGAACGTCCGGAAGCCCGGCCGAAAAAACGTTCGGCTCTGGGTTGGTTCGGTTCTCTCGACTCCCTCGATTGCCCCACTTATCTCAGACGATCTACCGTACCGAGTTCCCGGCGCACCCGCAGGACGGGGCGCAGGTGCGCCGACACTGACTGACGTCCGTCCGTCTCGATTAGTTCGATCGGCGAGTTCATCTCGGCAGCTGGTGCTGGCATCGTCCGAACCGAAGCAAACAGCGGGGATACTATTACAGTCGCCGCACTCGACAAACCGATATGAGTCGCCTCGCACTGATCGCCCACGACGAGGAGAAACCGGCCTTGATCGAGTTCGCCGAACGCTACGAGGATGCTCTTGCGACCTGCGACCTCGTCGCGACCGGAACGACCGGGAAGCGCCTCCAGGCGGAAACTGAACTCGAGGTCGAACGCAAGGAGTCGGGCCCGTACGGCGGTGATCTGATGATCGGCGCGGAGGTCGCAGCGGGGATTATCGACGGCGTCATCTTCCTGCGCGATCCGCTTCGCGCCCAGCCCCACGAGCCGGATATCTCGGCGCTGTTACGGATCTGTGACGTTCACGACACGGCTCTGGCGACGAACCTCGCGTCTGCGACGTTTCTCATCGAGGGGCTTGCAGAGGCCGGCTGACCGCGTGCAATATCTCGCTGAAGAGGTATCAACATGACCGATATTCGACTGCCCGCTCGTCCTCCCACCCAGCATCACAGCAGTTCACCAATCGGAGATGACACCACCCCAATGCACCACTGTCCCACCCGCCATCGACTCGTCCGTGGTGTGTCACGAATTTTAATATCACGGCCCGCCTGGTTCGTGTATGACCATCTACGAGAGCGACCTCCCGGGGGTTGGAAAGAAGTTCGAGGTCGAACTCGAAAACGACGAACGCCTCGTTATCGTCACCCACAATACGGGCAAGCGGGAGGTGTATCGAAAACCGGATCCGGACGCCGACAGCGAGAAACTGTTCGAGGCGTCGGATCGGCTCGCGCGGAAGATCGGCACGATCCTCGAAGGGGCGTACTTCCAGCCGGTCCAGACGGAACGCGTGGAGACCATCCTGTCCGACGATACGTTTCTCGAATGGTACAGCGTGAGCGAGGGCGCTGAACTCGCTGGACAGAGTATCACCGATGCACGGATCAGAGAACGAACCGGCGTCTCAATCGTCGCGGTCCAGCGTGCGGGCGAGGTAATCGCGCCCCCAGGCCCCGAGACGGTGATCAAAGCCGATGACACGCTCGTCGTCGTCGGGGACCGAGAGGACTGTCGCGAGTTCGAAACGTTGCTCGAATCCCGGACTGGAGACGGGGATTGAGTCTCCGGTGGCGGGGGTTTCCGAGGTGAACTCGAGTGGCGGCTGAATCGACCGCACTGATCGATTTGGGAGTCCTGTTCGGAGCGGCTGGAGTCGCCGGACTCGTCGCCCAGCGGATCAACCAGTCGGTGATTCCGTGGTATATCCTCATCGGGATACTGCTGGGTCCGCACGTCCTCGGTGAACTCCCGAGCGCACTCGACGTGGCGTGGACGGTCCGTGGCGTCGATCTGGTCGCGTCGCTCAGCGACGGTGCACTCGCCGACACGGACTTCGTTCACGTCGGTGCCGAGGTCGGTATCGTCCTGTTGTTGTTCTTTCTCGGTCTCGAGTTCAATCTCGGCCGCCTGATCCAGGCGAGAGATCGGATCGGAAAGGCGGGGACTGTCGATTTCGCCGTCAACTTCGGTGCGGGACTGGGTCTCGGCTGGATGCTTTTCGACGGGATACTGCCCGCGTTTCTCACGGCGGGGATCGTCTACATTTCCTCGAGTGCGATCATTACGAAGTCGATCATCGATCTGGGCTGGATCGCAAACGACGAATCGGAGCCGTTGCTCGGGACGCTGGTCTACGAGGATCTCGTTATCGCGGTCTACCTGGCGATCGCGTCGGCGCTCGTCGGCGGTGGCAGCGATGTCGGGGAGGCGCTCGGCCAGATCGGCATTGCGGTCGGGTTTCTCCTGGTCTTGTTGCTTGCCGTCTCGTTCGGGACCGACTGGGCCCAGCGCAGTCTCGAAACGGACTCTCACGAGTTCTTCGTCTTACGTGCGCTCGGCATCACGATATTCGTATCCGGCGTGGCACTGGTGCTCGGCGTGAGCGAGGCGGTCGCCGCCTTCTTCGTCGGAATGGCGTTCTCCTCGACGGATCACGTCCACGATCTCGAGAACTTGCTCGAACCGCTCCGAGATACCTTCGCGGCGGTGTTTTTCGTCTGGATCGGGATTCGGACGGACCCGATGCTGTTTGCCGATGGGTTCGTCCTCGCGGCGATCGCTGCGGGCGTCGTGCTGACGGCCCCGACGAAACTCGTCAGCGGTTATCTCGGGGGGCGTCTCTACGATCTCGATGTTCAGCGGTCGGTCCGAGTCGGGCTCGGAATGACGACCCGCGGCGAGTTCTCGCTGATCATCGCGAGTCTCGCCATCAGCGGTGCCGGGACCAGCCTCGCCGCGGCGACTGCCGACACGATCTACGCCTTCGCCATCGGGTACGTGCTCGTCATGAGCGTGCTCGGGACGACGCTCATGCAACACTCCGACCGAATCGAGGCGATCGTCGTGCCGCGGCTCGAAGATGCCGTCGACGGGACACCGCAACCGGGCGACGATTGATCAGCACCAGCGTCCGACCGCTACGTGCTCGCTCCGTCCGCTCCGTTCGCTCCTTCCGCGCGCACGACCGCCTGCACGACGTCCGTCGCGCGCTTGACTTCGGCACCGCTCTCGACGAACACCAGCGTTCGCGGCGGCTGGGTCGCCTTCGGTCGAACGCGAAGGCCCTCGTTCGCAGCGACCTCGGCCGCAACGTCCTGTCCCGCAGTGAACTCGAGGCGGGAACGGTCAGGGTGGACGAACACCTGTGCAAGTCGCTCACCGTCGGGGTTGTCAGTGGCGACATCGTCGCCATCGTCTGCACTGTCGTCCGTGATCGTCACGTCGTATGCGCGAACACCGTCGACCGTCGGGTTGACATCTCGATCGGCATTCGTGACGGCGAGAGCCGCGAGTTCACCGTCCTCGCGGCCGTCGAGTTCAGAGGAGAGCAGTTGTGCGATGCGCGTGCCGTCGGTGGTCCGGTCTTCGACCATGCTGATGGTGGGATAGCGAGAGTTAACGCTCTTCGGCTTCGGCTTCGGCTTCGGATTTGGCTTTGGTTTTGGCTTCGGCTCCTGATTTGCGTTCTGGCTCCGGTTTCGAATCGACGTCGCCACCGTCGCTGACGAGTTCAGCGCGGGCGGTGGGAACGAGGTCGCTGACGTCGACGCCCTCGCGGCGGGCGTAGACGACGGCAGCGGTTTCGATGGTGACGGCGAGGTCGCTCTGGAGGGCGTTGATCGCGCCGACGGCCTCGTGTTTCGCCATGCCGTCGGCGACGAGGGTGTCGAGGACGCGTTCGAACGCGGACCGTTCGGTGAGAATGTCGTCGTTCGGCACGAAGTCTTCGGGGATCGTTACCGACGACGGGTCGAAAGTGGCGACGAGTTCAGTGCCGTCGGGTTCGAGGAGGCCGTCCTGGGTGGCGACGTCGATCAGGCGTTTCGACTGATCGGGGGAGAACCAGTCGCGGTCGAGCGAGAGGGCGACGACGAACTCGCTTTCCTCGAGTCGGTCCGTGCCGTGTTGGACGAACGGGGCGGCGGCGGCAACGCGAAGGCTCATCGGGGACGACTCTCTGGGGCGGTGAAATAATGATGGCGATTCCCGGTGCGAAACTGGCGGTGTGCCGAGTTCGAGTGCAGGTCGGCTCCGAGTCAGATTCGAGTCGTAATTTCGATCGGACTCGGGTTCGGGACCGGTTCGTGACTCGGATTCGGGCTCGGAGCGGGGTTCGAAGATCGAGACGGTGGGTCAGTCGGACGCCTGCTTGTTGCGATCGGCCCGCGATGGCGGCGGGAACTCTGTCGGGGCCGGATCTGACGACTGGGGCGGCTCCGGCAGGACACAGCGCGCCGGTTCGTGGGAGAGGTGTTGGTACCTGTCGGGAGCGTTCGCCAGCGGATGGGCCGGGTTCTGGTCGCTGTCGATTCGCGCAGCGCGGACGGCGCCGAAGCCGGTGAGCCGAGCCTGGATGCCGCGCCAGTGATAGCGCGTTGCGGCCGGGATCGAGATCGGCCGTGGCGGCTTGCCGTCGGGGTGGCTCGTCGCCAGAATAGTGTTGTTGACGTTGCTCGCGAGGGCGTCGTGGTCGATGAGGACGCCGACGGAGGCATCACGCGGTGCTCGGGCGGCGAGAACATCGAGGCCGAGGTGGAGTGCACGATACTCGGCAACGTTGTTGTCCGGCGGCGTATCCGTCGTCGCGATGCGTGCGACGCGGGTGCCGTCGCGCGTTTCGATGACAGCGCCCAGCCCGCCACCGGACTCTCGGAACGATCCGTCGGTCGCGACGTAGAAGTCACGATGGTGGGTCCGAGGAGGGTGGGCGATATGGGGTGTGGGCGACTCGTCGAACAGGTCCCGCAGTGCGGACCGGCCGTGAGCGGCCATATCTGTGATACGGACTGAAGGGAACTTAAGCTTATGGCGTGACTCAGTAGCTGGTTCTACCGGCGGAAAAGACAGACCTTCGTTTCAACCGAAAAGAGTCGCCGGCAGTGGACGCTTGTTCATCAGTTCACGTGCGGGAAAGACAGTCACCCATGTGATATGTGGCCTGTCACCAACATATATAAATAACAGTCCTGCTATGTGCAGGGTATGCAGGGTGCTGACAATACGAGTATGGATCGCCGAACGCTACTGAAAGTGACCGGTGTCGCCGGGTCGACGGTAGGTCTCAGCGCGGTTGCTGGCTGTCTCGGAGGTGGCGGGGACGGAGAGACCGACGAGATCACGATCACGCTCTCGGAGTTCCCGGATACGGTCGATCCGATTGACCACATCACCGGCGACTACTTCGACGTTTTCGATCACATCTACGAGCCGCTGTTTAATGTCCAGCCTGGCGAGGCCCCAGAAGGTCGCGTCGTTGAGGACTGGAGCCACGGTGACGGCTCCGTCGAGATGTCGCTCCGTGATGACGTGCAGTTCCACGACGGGCAGGACCTAACCGCGGAAGACGTGGCGTTTACGCTCCAGCGACAGATCGACGCCGAGTTCGGTCCGGCCTCCTCGCAGGTCGCGGGACTCGGTTCCATCGAAGGAGCGGAGGCGGTCGACGAGACGACGGTCGAGTTCCAGTACAGCGGTGCGGCGGCGCTCGCCGAGTACGAGTTCGGCAACTACGCCCGCGCGATGAACGCGGAGTGGACCCGCGAGCAGGGCGGCGAGGAGGATGCGATTGCGGGGAGTTCGGCCGATATCTTCAACGGAACCGGGCCCTACGAGGTCGTCGATTTCACGCCCGATACCAAGATCGTTCTCGAGCGGTTCGACGATTACTGGGGCGACGAAGCCCCGTTCGAACGCGTGACGTTTAACTCCGATACGGAGTCAAACGGCCGTGCCACCGCGGTCGAGACGGGGTCGAGCGATATGTCGATAAACGTTCTCCCGCAGGATACACAGACGATAAACGACAACGACGGCACCGAAGTCCGGCGCGTGACTAGCTTCCGAAACATCTTCTGCGTGATGAAAAACGAGTCGGAACCCTTCGACAGCCAGGAGTTCCGGCAGGCGATGAACTACGCGGTTGACAATCAGGCGATCATCGACGGCTCGCTCAGTTCGTTCGGGAGTCCAATGAGCCAGCCGTCACCGCCGGGTGTCAACGGGCACAACCCGGACCTAGAGCACTACTCGCAGGATATCGAACAGGCCGAACAGCTCGTCGAGGAGAGCGGTTACGCGGGCGTCGAAATCGAACTGACCGCCCCGCAGGGCCGGTACCTCAACGACGCCGCCGTCGCCGAGCGGGTAGCCGACCAGATAGACCAGCTCGAGAACGTCAGTTGCGAACCGAACATCGTCGACTTCGGTGTCGTCTCGGACGCGAACTCGGCGGGAATGGATAACTACGAGATACCGTTCTTCCTGATCGGGTGGGGCGTCATTACGGGTGACACCGACTACGCCGTCTCCGGGTTCTTCCAGGAGGGTGGCGGCGTCCAGACGTTCCGAGACGAGGAGCTGGATTCGGCGATAACCGAGAGCCAAGGCATCGATGATCCGGACGAGCGCGAACAGGCACTCCAGGACATCAACGAGATGGCCCGCGAGAAAGCGCCGTGGATTTTCCTCCACCAACAAGAGAGCATCTACGGCATTCGCGATGACATCGAGTGGGAGCCGCGCGAAGACGAGAATATCTGGGTATGGGAGATGAATCCGTAGTCCACCGGAACGGTTCTGAAGGACACGAATCAGCAGTCGAATGCATACGCGCACACTGAGCGGACGAAATTTCGCATACGAGGGTACATGTCTATTGGAAAGTTTCTGGTAAAACGGCTCCTGCAGGGGGTACTCGTCATCTGGGGAGTGATCACGATTATGTTCGCGCTACGGGCAGTTTCGCCGGGTGATCCGGCGAATCTGATCGTCGGCCCGGCGGCCGATCCCGAGATCCGCGATCAGGTCAGAGAACAGTACGGATTAAACGAACCGATCTACGTCCAGTATGTAGACTACGTGCAGGGAATGGTCACCGGCGACTTCGGCTACTCGTTTCAGTCGAGTCGGGAGGTGACGACCATGGTTCTGGAGCGAGTTCCGGCGACCCTCGAGTTGGCGATTGCGGCGACGATCATTGCGGTCGTGATCGCAGTGCCACTCGGCGTAATCAGCGCCTCGAGGCGGAACGAGCCCGCTGATTACGGTGCAACGTTGTTCTCGTTGCTCGGCATCTCGACGCCGAACTTCTGGCTCGGATTGATGCTCATCCTGCTGTTTGCCGTTTTCCTGCAGGATCCGATGGAAACCTACCTTGGGTTTTCCTTCCCACAGGGACGACGGACAGTCGGCTTCGGTGAAGCGGTGATAACGCTTGTGACGACCGGCTACGCAGGCGATTTACTCACCTGGGTGCGCCACATTACGCTGCCTGCGATCACGCTCGGTACCTACTTCACGGCGATGATCACTCGGTTGACGCGAAGCGGTATGATCGACGAGTTCGGCAAACCCTACGTGACCGCGACCGAAGCGAAGGGGATTCCGTACGTGTTGATCCGATACAAACACGTCCTGCGGAACACGATGATCCCGATCATCACCGTCCTCGGGCTCCAACTGGGGACGCTGATCGGCGGGGCGGTAATCACGGAGACCGTCTTCAATTGGCCCGGACTCGGTGATCGGTTGATTCAGGCGCTCAACGCGCGCGACTGGCCGCTCATGCAGGGCATTATCGTCTTCATCGCGCTCGGATTCGTGCTGATCAACATCGCGGTCGACGCGCTCTATGCGACGCTCGATCCACGGGTGACCAACGAATGATTCCGGATAGACTCGAATCGAATCTACGGCAGGGCTTTCGCGAGAGCTTACTCCCGAAACTGGGGCTCGTTCTCCTGGCAAGCATCCTCATTATGGCGATCTTTGCGCCGGTGCTCGCGACGCACAATCCGACTCGGACCGGCTACCTCGACGAGAACGGGAACAGTTACCCGCCGCTCGGGACGAGTTACACCACCGAAATCGGCCAGGACGGCGAGTTCGTCGAGGTCGAAGTCGAGTCGACGAGCGACCACCTCCTCGGGACGAACGACATCGGTCAGGACGTGTTCTCCCGGTTGGTGTACGGCGCACGAACGTCGATGCTCGTCGGGCTGTTGGGAACCGGACTGGCCGTCCTCATCGGCGTTCCGTTCGGGCTGATCTCCGGTTACTACGGCGGGCGAGTCGACGACGCGATGATGCGCATCGCCGACACCATGCTCGCGTTTCCGTCGCTCGTCCTCGCCCTCGCGCTTATCGGCGTCTTCGGTTCGGCCGGGTTCGGCATTCCCGATCCGCTCACCCGGTTCGGGCTTATCGATGGTATGCCGGAAAGTACGATGCTCCCCGGAACGGTCACGGTCGTCGTCGCGCTGGTAACGTGGGTCTGGTTCGCCCGCGTCGCCCGCGGCGAGGCGATGAGCGTTCGCAACGAAGAGTACGTCACGGCTGCGCGGAGTATGGGCGCGAGCAACTGGACGATCCTGTTCAAACACGTTCTGCCGAACAGCCTCACCCCGGTGATCGTCCTGGCGACGATTCAGGTCGCCGCCGTCATCCTCCTCGAGAGTTCACTGTCGTTCCTCGGGTTCTCCGGGACGACGCTCTCGTGGGGCTACGACATCTCGCGGGGGCAGGGGTACCAGCGAACGAGCTGGTGGATCTCGATGGTGCCGGGACTCGGCATCGTCTTCGCGGTCATCGCCGTCAACCTCCTCGGCGATTGGCTTCGCGACGCACTGGATCCGAACATCGAAGGCGAAGGTGGAGGTGCCTAAGCGACCATGACAGACACTGACGATATCTTGCGAGTCAACGATCTCTCGACGCGATTCTTCACGGAACAGGGACAGGTAAACGCCGTCGACGAACTCGAGTTGCGGATCGAACGCGGCGAGGTCTTCGGCATCGTCGGCGAGAGCGGCAGCGGCAAGAGCGTCACCGCCCGGTCGGTGATTGACCTGATCGATGCTCCCGGCGAGATCACCGACGGCGAAATCTGGTTCGACGACGCCGAACTTGCCGAAACGGTCCGCGAGGACTCCCCCGACGCCGTCGACGGCTCGTTCGTCGACCTGCTCTCGGTCTCACCCGCGGTTCGCCAATCCCTCCGAGGCACGTCCTTCAGCATGATCTTTCAGGACCCCGAGAGCAGTTTCAACCCGAGCCTCACGGTCGGCGAACAACTCGCCGAGGCCGTCGAGGTCCAACGCCGAGCTAGCGCGAACCCGCGCTCGACGAAGGCCAAAACGGACTCCGCCGAGTACTCCTTCGGTAACCTCTTGCTGTCGACGGTACTCCCCTCACAACAGTTCGTCACCGAGGAGAGCCGCGAGCGCGCGATCGAACTCCTCGAACTCGTCGGCATTCCCGACCCGGTCGAACGCGCCGGCGAGTACCCCCACGAGTACTCCGGCGGGATGCTCCAGCGAGCGATGATCGCCCAGGCCCTCGCCGGCGAGCCTGACGTGTTGATCGCGGACGAGCCGACGACGGCCCTAGACGTGACGATCCAGGCCCAGATTCTGGATCTGCTCGACGATCTCCAGACCGAAACGGGGATGACGATCCTGCTGATCACGCACAATTTGGGCGTCGTCGCGCGGATGTGCGATCGCGTCGGCGTCATGTACGCCGGCGAGATCGTCGAACGCGGCACGCTTGAGGACGTCTTCGATGATCACGTCCACCCCTACACCGAGGGACTGCTGGGCTCGATTCCCGAACTCGAGGGGGCGAACGGGCAACTCGAACCGATCGGCGGCAACGTGCCGAGTCTGCTCGATCACGAGATGGAGGACCGCTGTCACTTCGCCGACCGGTGTCCGATGGCGATGGAGGACTGTCTCGATCATCCGCCCGAGTTCGACGCGACGGGAAGCGAGGCCCACACCGTTCGCTGCGTGCTAGCGACGCGATCGTATACCGAACGCGATGCGTTGCCGCCGAATTACTTCGGCGACGAGGAGCGACCGGCCGGGGATAAACACGCCGAACCGGACCGTTCCGACGGCGAACAGCCGGCGGAGCGAACGCAGACGACGATCAGCGACGCGGGAGGTGAGTCGCGATGAGCTCCGACGACAACCGCGCGACGAGTTCGGCGGACGCCGGACTCGTCACCGGAATCGGAACGGACACACCCGACGGGGAGCCGCTCGTCCGCGTCGAAAACCTCAAGAAGTACTTCTGGGAGAACGACTCGCTACTCGACCGCCTGCTCGGTGACGAACCGGTCGCCGTGCAGGCCGTCGACGGCGTGAGTTTCGAGATCCACGAGGGCGAGACGCTCGGTCTCGTCGGCGAATCCGGCTGCGGGAAGTCGACGACGGGTGAGACGCTACTGCGACTCCAAGAGCCGACCGACGGACGCGTCGAGTTCGGCGGAACGAACGTCTACGAGATGGCGGGCAGCGACCTGACCGCGTTCCGACGCGACGCACAGGTCGTCTTTCAGGACCCGTTTTCGAGTCTCGATCCCCGCATGACGATCGGCGATATCGTCCAGCAGCCGCTCGACATTCACGATGTCGGAGCGGACGAAGAGCGCCGCGAACGCGTCCGCGATCTCCTTGAACGGGTCGGCCTCTCGGTGAACCAGCTCGATCGGTATCCACACGAGTTCTCCGGCGGGCAGCGCCAGCGCATCGGAATCGCTCGCGCGCTCGCGCTCGAACCGGAGTTTCTCGTGTTGGACGAGCCGACGAGCGCGCTTGATGTCTCGGTGCAGGCGCAGGTCCTGAACCTCTTGGAAGATCTCCAGGCGGAGTTCGATCTGACCTACCTGCTCATCAGCCACGACCTCTCCGTGATTCGCCATATCTGCGATCGGGTCGCGGTGATGTACCTGGGCGAAATCGTCGAAATTGGTCCCGTCGAAGAGCTGTTCGGGGACCCGAAACACCCCTACACGAAGGCACTGCTCGAGAGCGTCCCCCGGGCCACGACGGACGAACGAGAGCGCGATCGGGAGACCCTCGCGGGTGACGTGCCCTCGCCGCGCGATCCCCCGAGTGGCTGCCGGTTCCGGACGCGCTGTCCCGCGGTTATTCCGCCCGAAGAACTCGACATCGACCAGGAGACATACCGCGAACTCATGACGGTTCGGGAGCGCATCGAGAGCCGCGATATCTCGCTTGAGACCGTCGGTGGCGACGATCAGTTCACCGTCGAGGACGGTTCCATTCCCGAGGCCGACGTCCCGTCGTTCGTCGCGGCCCTGAAGCATCGCTTGTTCGACGATCCCCTTCCGCCGCACCACGACGAAATGTGTCTCAGAATCGAGAGCACTGCTGTGAATCGAGTGTGAGTCGCTACCGGAACTTCGGACTCTTCCTGACGCTCGCAGCGGCCTGGGGAACGGCCTTCGTCGCGATCAGCGCCGGCCTCGAATACTTCCCACCGGTTCTCTTCGCAGCATTTCGCTACGATATCGCCGGCCTCGTGATGCTCGCGTACGCAGCCGTTACCGTCGACGACTGGTATCCACGAACTCGTGGCGAGTGGGCCGTCGCCGCCGTCGGTGCGTCCCTGCTGATCGCAGCCTATCACGTGTTTCTCTTCATGGGGCAACTGAACACGACTGCCGCTGCGGCCGCGATTCTGGTAAGTCTCTCGCCGATCCTGACGACGGGCTTTAGCCGCGTCTTGTTGCCATCCGACGCGCTCTCGTGGGCCGGAATCGTCGGTGTGGTGTTCGGACTGTTCGGCGTCGCCATTATCGTCCAACCCGATCCCTCGAACCTGTTCGCAACGGACGCCGTCGCGAAGGCTCTCGTCTTCTGTGCGGCGACCGCCTTCGCCCTCGGAAGCGTTCTCACCCGTCGGATCGAGGCGACGCTTCCGATCGAAACGATGGAGGCCTGGTCGATGCTCGGCGGGGCGATACTGATGCACCTCGTCAGCCTCGGCCTGCGAGAACCGATCGACCCGGCGGCCTGGACCGACCCGCAAGCGATCGGTGCGCTCGCGTACCTCTCCCTAATTGCGAGCGCGCTCGGCTTCCTGCTTTACTTCGACCTGCTCGAGCGCCTGGGAGCCGTCGAGATAAACATGGTCTCGTACGTCGCACCGATCTTCACCGCCGTCGTCGGCTGGCTCTACCTCGATCAGGTCGTCGACGCCACGACGGTCGCCGGATTCGGACTCATCGCCCTCGGCTTCGTCCTCGTCAAACGCCAGGCGATCCGCGACGAGTTCAGTCACGTGTGGTCGCTGGCGGCTCGGAGTCGGGAGTAGCGAGCTACCGATGCCGCGGTGGGGTGTCGTTTTGCCCGTCGTCCTGCCGGTGGGTGTGGCCGGCGTAGAGGGCGAGGATGTTGAGGAGGAACAAGAGGAGAAACGCGGTCGTCTGGACGCGCGTGGAGAGTCCGGTAAGCAGGATCGGAATGTAGATGAACGGGAGCACGATTGCGGCCCAGAAGCTGGTGATGCGGAGATACGAGGCGAGTGTGTGCAGGGAGGTAGCGTCGGCCGGTGAGGGTGAAGACGAGGGCGATAGTGATGGTGATGGTGAATCGGAAGCCGATCCAGTGGAAGAAGAGAGCGATGAGGACGCGGATGAACGAGTTGAGGAAGGAGACGACGCGGACGAAGCCGAGTCGGTGGTGGGTGACGCGTCCGCACGTGCGGTCTGCCGTACTGTGGAGTCCGCTATCGTCGGTGGCGTCGCGTCCGTCGTTGTGGCTGGTGGTGACGCCGATTCGTTCGACGCCGTCGAACCGGACGTTGTCTCGCTCGATGCAGCAGACGACTCCCGGGGAGATGCAGATTCCGACATCGAGACACCGTTGGTCCAGTTCTTGATTGCGGCCGGCATATAGCAGCGCGACTGTTTCGAATCGTTGGACGAGATTCATGCGAATCTCTGTCTTCCCACCCGAGTTCAGGTGAGCGCCACTGGTCGTGGTTGATCGGTAAGGTCTGGATAAGCAATCCGTCGTTGCAGTAAGCAGTGGTTACGTCGTTGTCGTCGACGTATGTTATCGATGCGGGACGCTGGTCGCGAGACCGGTTGACCAAGAAGACAGACGGCAACTCGCGAGTAGCGGACCCACCAGCCGCCGTCCGAACAAGATCGGACGGAGTACGCAGGGGAGACGAGATCGGTCGGCGGTACCGGGGATGGTGCGGGCCGAGGGAAGCGAGAACAGAGAACGGGGAACAGAAAACAGACCAGAACGGCGGACCGCTACTGGAATCCGATCCGGCTGCCACGACGACCCGTCGGGTCCGGGCCAGCCGAGCCACCCCTGAACTCGTCTTCGATCTGTTCGTAGTAGTCGAGGATGTCGTCGGTGATCGTCGGGCGGACGTTCTCCATCGCCTGCCGGAAGTGGCGCATCTCGACGACGTTCGCCTCGTGGTCCTCACGCAGCGCCTCGATTGCGGCCTCACGGGCGATCGATTCGAGATCGCTTCCGACGTAGCCGTCGGTAATCTCGGCGATTTCGCGGAGGGTTACATCCGCGGCCAGTGGCGTTTCCTGGGTGTGGATATCGAGGATGCGTTCGCGGCCCTCGATATCGGGTTCGCCGATCATGACGAGGCGGTCGAAGCGACCCGAGCGCAAGAGCGCGGGATCGATCATGTCCGGGCGGTTCGTCGCGCCGATGACCATCACGTCCTCCATGTCCTCCAGTCCGTCGAGTTCGGTCAGGAGTTGGTTGACGACGCGTTCGGAGACGTTCGACCCGGTTTCGCCGCCGCGTCCGGGGGCGAGTGCGTCGAGTTCGTCGAAGAAGATCACCGTGGGCGAGACCTGCCGGGCTTTCCGGAAGGTCTGGCGGATGGCCTTCTCCGATTCGCCGACCCATTTGCTGAGTAATTGCGGCCCGCGCACGGAGATGAAGTTGGCGTTGGTCTCGTTGGCGACGGCTTTCGCCATGAGCGTCTTCCCGGTGCCGGGTGGGCCGTACAGCAGGACGCCGGCGGGCGGATCAATCCCGAGTCGGGTGAACCGTTCGGGGTTGTTGAGTGGCCACTCGACTGACTCTTTGACCTGATCTTTGGCGTCGTGAAGGCCGCCGACATCGTCCCAGGTGATCTTCGGGAGTTCGACGAGGACTTCCCGCATCGCGGAAGGTTCGACTTCGTTGAGCGCACCGCGGAAGTCCTTCCGTTTGACGATCATCCGGTCGATCAGGCTGGGCGGGATGTCCTCCTCGTCTAAGTCGATTTCCGGGAGGTAGCGCCGCAGCGCCTTCATCGCGGCCTCTTTGGTCAGGCTCTCGATGTCCGCACCGACGAAGCCGTGGGTTTCGTCGGCCAGGTGCGAGAGGTTGACGTCGTCCGAGAGGGGCATGCCGCGGGTGTGAATCTGCAGGATCTCCTCGCGGCCGGTCTCGTCGGGGACGCCGATTTCGATTTCGCGGTCGAAGCGACCGGGGCGGCGCAGTGCGGGGTCGACGCTGTCGACGCGGTTGGTTGCCGCGATGACGATGACCTGGCCGCGCGTTTCGAGGCCGTCCATCATCGTCAGCAGTTGGGCGACGACGCGGCGTTCGACCTCGCCGGTCACGTCCTCGCGTTTGGGTGCGATGGAGTCGAGTTCATCGATGAAGATGATGGCGGGTGACTCCTCGCTCGCGTCCTCGAAGATTTCGCGCAACTGCTGTTCGGACTCGCCGTAGTACTTCGAGATGATCTCCGGGCCGGCGATCGAGAAGAACGACGCCGAGGTTTCGTTGGCGACGGCCTTCGCGAGCAGGGTCTTCCCGGTGCCGGGCGGGCCGTGGAGCAGGACGCCCTGCGGGGGTTCGATCCCCAATTTCTTGAAGATCTGGGGGTGTTTCATCGGGAGTTCGACCATCTCCCGGACCCGCTGGATCTCGCTCTGGAGTCCGCCGATGTCCTCGTAGGTGATCCCGCCGCCGGTCTTCTCGAAGCCCGAGATGGGTTCTTCGCGGAGTTCTACGTCGGTGTCTTCAGTGATGAGGACCACGCCTTCGGGTTCGGTTTCGACTGCGATCAGCGGGATCGCCTGGCCGGGCGACCGCATGAACGGGTGGTTCGTCGAGGACATGACGGGGACGATATCGCGACCGACGACCGGCCGCTTCAGAATCTGGCGTTTGACCATGCCCGCAGCGTCGGAGCCGAACTGCACCGATGCCTCCTCGGGCGGGGCAAGGACGAGGCTATCGGCCTTGGTCGCCTCCGCCTTGCGAATCGTCACTCGCTCGCCGATACCCACGTCGGCGTTCTGTCGCGTGAACCCGTCGATTCGGACGGTATCCGTGTTCCAGTCCTGCCGGTCCGCACGCCACACCTTTGCAGCGGTCGTATCCGCACCTTCGATTTCGATGATGTCGCCCGGACTCAGCTTCAGATGCAACAGCGTGTCCGGGTCGAGCCGGGCAATACCACGACCCGAGTCGTTCGGGTACGCCTTCGCAACCTCCAGTTGAACTTCATTCATGATTCAGGATCCACGGCAATGTCTGTGACTCCGATTCCGGATCGGATAGGTTTTTTGCTCATCTGAGTTTGCTAGGTGCTACCAAATCTATGTTCGGCTGGAAGCTACATAGAAGTGTCGACGTCGGTGGGTTTTGAGAGAATCGGAGAAAGATTCACGGTCACGGACCCGCGCTCGCAGCCACCGGGCAGTCTCGAGAAGATGGCTTTTTGCGCTCGGCGCCGACTCCATACGTATATCACGATGACGCTACTCGCCTTCGACGGCCGCATGGGTGCAAGCGGCGACATGCTCCTCGCCGCCCTCCTCGATGCCGGCGCCGACCCCGATCGACTCGAGTTCATCACGGACGAACTCGCGGTCGAATACCGCATCGCCGAGACGGACAAGTGCGGAATTACGGGGACGACGGTTGATGTGATTCTCACCGACGAACGGTCCGAGTCCGGCAGTGCGGCGAACGCGGACGCGGACGCAGACGCGGATGCGACGGAGACGGCTGCGGAGGCGGACGAACACGACCAGAAGCACGAACACACGCACGCGCACGGACAACACAGCCACGACAACCACACGCACGCCGAAGGTCACGGCCCCCACCGCAGCTATCAGGAAGTCCGTGCTATCGTCGAAGCAATGGGGCTCCCCGACCCCATCGAGCGCGATGCCCTCGCCATCTTCGAACGTCTCGGCGAGGCCGAGGCCAGCGTTCACGGCACGGCCCTCGAAGACATCCACTTCCACGAGGTCGGTGCCGACGACGCCATCGCAGATATCGTCGGTACAGTCGTCCTGCTCCACGATCTGGACCCGGACCGCGTCGTCACGACACCCCTCGCGACCGGCGGTGGCACCGCCTCGATAGCCCACGGCGAGTATCCCGTCCCCACGCCCGCCGTCGTCGAACTCGCGGCGGACGCCGATTGGGCACTCCGGGGCGGTCCCGTCGACGCCGAACTGCTCACCCCCACCGGTGCTGCCGTCCTCGCCCACGTCGCCGACGGCGTCGACTCGCTTCCCGAACTCGAACTCACGAGCATAGGGTACGGAGCCGGCGGCTACGACCTCGACCCCCACCCGAACGTGCTCCGCGTCCTGGTCGGCGAGGGTGGCGGCGGACTGGTGAAAGACGACATCGCCGTCCTCGAGACGAACCTCGACGACGCCGCGCCCGAGGTTCTGGGCGGCCTGCAGGAAACTCTGGCCGATGCGGGCGCGCGTGACGTGTCGATTATTCCAGCCACGATGAAGAAATCCCGTCCCGGCCACCTCGTGAAGGTGATCTGCAAACCCGAGGACAGACGGCGGGTTGCCAGACGCCTGGCCGAGGAAACCGGAACACTGGGGGTCCGCGATGCCGGAGCGACCCACCGCTGGATCGCCGAGCGCGAGTTCAGAACGGTCGCCGTCGAATTCGGGGACAACGCCGACGAGGTGACGGTGAAAGTTGCGAGCGACGGTGATGGCGAGGTGTACGACGTGAGTGCGGAGTACGACGACGCGGCAGCGGTCGCTTCGGCGGCAGGCGTGCCGATTCGGACGGTCATCGAGCGTGCCGAACGGGCCGTGCTGGAGACGCTGTAAGCTGATTGTCCCGAACTCGGACGTGACGAGGGCGGAGACGAAGCGCGGCTATGGCCGGTAAAAATTGGAAGAAGTGTGATCGGCGTCAGGGTTGTTGGGTATGCTTACAACCCGTTAAATCCATCAACGGAGATGTCGCCGACGTTGATGTTGTCACCGGACTCGGCGGATACGTCTTCGATTTCGTTTTCGTTCGTCTGTTCGACGAGCTGCACCTGGTTCACTTCAGCATCCGAATAGCTGAACGTGGAGCTGTGGTAACCGACGGAGAACGGACTGGATGATGACTCAGCAACGCCTACCTGCGCGTTGTTGTTCTCCTGGTCGACATCGATGTCAACCGTCGCGTCGCCGGTGGTCTGGTTAACGTCGTTCTGTGCTGCGGCAGTCCCGGCGAATCCCATAAACATGAGTCCGCCGAGGAGCGCTACCGTCAGTGTAATTGCGAGTGTTCGCTTCATAGTTTTGATGTTCCTGAGGCACGCAACACACGGTGGACTCCGGTCGTAAGTGACGACCTCCACTCGGTGTGACGCGTTGCCCGGTTCCAACGCACTATCGAGGGGAACTTGAACCCGAACAACGGTTTCACGGTGAATACTTCGATTAGGCCCGCTGAAGCCGGACCTATCGTCGTGTGTCTGGACCTACACATCCTCAGAAACCGGTAATTCGGCGGATTGAAGGGGTGATACGCACCGAGTCGGTCGACAGACACAGCCACACGAGACAATCACTCACCCGCTTCTGACTGTAACGCGGTCGTACGGTTCCAGCACCGCTAACGACCGACTTTGCCGGCTGAAACAGTCACTGAACTCGAACCGTCGGGTCGATTTAGTACCGGTGAACGCGCGTCGTTTGACAAGCTGGCTTCGAAAGAGGATTTATCACAACACACGTCCAGTTTCTCGCGCTCGAAGTCTGCTCCTTCGGCTAATAAGCCACCCGCTTCCACGCAGTAGGGACTTCCATCGACCCGGCAACTACCAGATAACAAAGTCTATCATCGGGATACGACGTTTTGCGCCGTGGAGGTACAGAAACAAAAGACTCTCACGGCACAGATCAAACGAAACATGAGTACCACAACGACGAGACGGTCACAATATACGACCGTCCTGATGGCGTGTATCGTCGCCCTATCGATGCTCGCTGTGGGCGCCCCCGCAGCCGCAGCCGGTGAGGACACTACACCGAGTTCGAACGGCGTACACACGCTCGACAACGGTGAGGAACTGTATCTCGTCTTCGGTGCCGATCTCGACGGGATGACACTCGACGAGTACATCGAGTCCCACGCGTCGGGAGAGACCGATGCCGAAGTGAGCCAGTACCAAGACGTCGACCAGGTTAACATCAACCAACAGTCGAACGCGACCTCCATCTCGATCGACGGTGGCGAGGCAACCGCGATCCAGGAGGCAAACCAGTACAACGACAACGAACAGTTCGGCGAGGCGCTCGCCGGATCCGGGATGGCCGAGTCGACCTCCTTCGAGGATGTCGGAACCGTCAACGTCGTCATCGGGGACGGTGACGGCAAGCAGTTCGACGGCTGGGGTATTGCCGACAAGAAAGGTGACAAGGGTGAAGTCGACCCCGACCAGGCTGCCCAAGCCGAAGTCACCCAGAGCCAGGTCGTTGGACAGCTGAACTACAACGAGCAAAACACCGCGTTCGCCCTCGCGGCGAACAACAGTGAAGCGCTCTCGATCCAGCAGTCCCAGCAGACCAACCAGAACCTTCAGCAAGGTGCCGCAAACGCCACGAACGTCTACGCGGGCGGCGGCGAGTTCCTCGATCAGTCGGCCGAGGCCACCGTCGAGCAGGCCCAGAACGTCGATCAGATGAACTACAACGAGCAGGACAGCGCGGTCGCAATCGCCGTTGGGAACAACAGCACTGCGACGGCGATCCAGCTCACCGAGCAGACCAACTTCAACGGGCAGATCGGCGAAGCCCAGGCTGAGAACATCCTCTCGACCATGCCCGGCATGGCCATCGCCACCGCGGGCGTCGACAACCCCGAGATGATGGACGAAGCCGCACAGGCGGCCGAGACGCTCGGTGAAGAGTCGGACAAGAAGGACGACGACCACCACAAGAAGGACAAGGGCGTTCAGACGGCGACCTCCGGTGTCACCCAGGCACAGGAAGTCGAACAGATGAACGTCAACCTCCAGAGCACTGCGATGGCGATCGCGACCAACGGCAGCGAGGCCACCGCGGTTCAGCTGGCCCACCAGCAGAACATCAACACGCAGGTCGGGTTCGCTGACGCGCTGAACGTCTACGCCGGCCCGGGCTACATGCACGACAGTGTCATCTACTCCGACACGACGAGCATGACCCTCGGCGGCGGCGACGTCGAAGGTGCACCGGGTATCGCGTTCGACTACGACGCACAGCAGACCAACGAGGTCGAGCAGGAAGCGAGCGCACAGATCGAACAGGTCCAGTACGTGCTCCAGGAGAACATCAACGAGCAGCAGGCCGCCATCGCCGTCGCCGAAGACGGTGGCACCGCTGACTCCGCACAGGTAGCCCTCCAGGAGAACGAAAACGTCCAGTTCGGCGCTGTCGCCGCAACAAATGTCTGGGTCGGCGCGTAATCCGCTACGTTAGCACCCATTCAACGCGACCTCGACTATTCAACAGCATCGTTTCTTCTGTTTCTTTCCCGCCGCTCGGTCGTCACAAGTCGGCGTCTACTCGTCATCGACTGTCAGCGTATGCGCACGCGCGAGACGGTAACAGTGACAGCGCCACAATACTGATCAGCGGCGAAACCGACTCGTAGCGGAACCGTTCGTAGCCCGATACCGCATAACGGAACCGACACTACACCGTCAGCCTCGATCTCGGTCCCGAGTTCAAGCATGCAGTACCGGACCGGCAACCAAAAAGGACGGATCGCTACTGGTAGTTGTCGCGGCTGTTCAGAACGGGAACCAGTCGTCAGCGACGCCGTCGCCACCTTCATCGCCGCTGTTCACTTCATCGAACAGTCCGTCACCGAACTCGGCGATCGCCGAAGGCATCGACTCGGGTATCTCCGGGACGTCCGTTCCCGTTTCGGACGTTTCGTTGACGATTGATTCCTCGAGTATCTCCTGTGAACTCTCGTTGGAGATCGTCTCGTTGACCTCGACGGAGTCCGAGGACGACTGGGCTGAAACTGCCGCAGTGAACCCGGCACCGATCACTACCGTAAGGAGACCAACGATGAGTACCAGTGAAACTGTGCGCGAACGCGAAGCGAACCAGTGTGTTTGACTCATGAATATGACGCTGCCCGAGGGGCACTCGTGGCTCACCGTCGACGGTAATAGTCGTCCGTGGCAGTTGCACGGCCATCGTCACCTTTCATCCCGATAGGCAAACCCTTGTGACAGCCGGCAGCAGTCGACAGCCCTGCCGGCCGATATCGTCAATCAACCCGACCACACCATCAACGCGGCACCGTTGTGCTAGCCATAACTGCGTAATTCCTTCCTACTCAATGACGGTGTGCAATCTTGCAGTCAACAACACTAGCTGAGGGACAGCAGAACCGATCTCTCAGGAGTTTCTCTCCCGTCGGAGAAAGGCGTCATTGGACACTCTCCCCGTTCTGACCGTTCGTATCCCGTGAGAAAAGGCCATTACGCGCGCTCGTGTGCTGGCGGTATGGCCCTACACCCGGATGGTCGTGAGCTAGACCGACGCACGTTCATCACGCTCAGCGCCGCCGGCGGTCTCCTCACCCTCTCCGGCTGTCTCAGCGGCACCACATGGCCGGATGGATCGTCAGACGACGACCCGCCGAACTCCCAGACAGCCGGCGACCTCGACTCGATCTCCGATGACTCCGACGCGATCGATCGATTCGAACGCCGATCCAGCGGAGACGACTGGACCGTCGCGGATGGCGCATACGGCATTCGCATCGAAAACACGACCGACGAGGATCTCCCGGTCACGCTTCGACTCGACCACGACGGCGACTCGGTCCTCGATCGGGAAGTCATCATCCCGGCCGCGAGCGAACTCGTGATAGAACTGTCCAGTGGCGGCACCTACGACACGGCGATCGAAGCTGACGGACTGGAGAGCGAAACGACCACCACCTGGTCGCCCGACGACTGCGAAACCGGGACGACGGAGCTGACCATCGGAACCGGCGGCATCGAAACGGACACGTCGATCTCGTGTTAAAACGGATCGCCCTCGAGGATGTCCAACCGATTATTCTTCACTCGATTAGTCAAACTGTGTGGGAGTTGGCAAGATACCAATACCCCCGTTAGCTGTATCGCTGGCTCCCACACCCCGTTTGGCTGTGAATACTTATTGTCGAAGGATAACTTATTTAGTATCGTACACACAGACCTGTGCTATGAACGTTCACACGCCCGTAACAAGCGGTGTTCACCCGCGAGTTTTGCTCATCGGCGCGAGTGCGAGAACGGTCGAATCGGTCGGCAAGACAGCGACGACTCGTGACCGTCGACGACACGCAACACGCGGATCCGATCTATGCCACTAATCGACGACGACGGCAACCTCCTCGGCGTCATCAACGTCATCGACGCACTCGTCGTCGTCCTGTTGCTCGTGGTCGTCGCCGCCGGCATCGGCCTCGTCATAAGCGTAAACTCGGACGGGGAGCCGGCCGCAGGGGCGGGTCCGAACGGTGACCCGGAGACGCGATACGTCACGCTCGAGTTGCGTTCCCAACCCGACTACGTCGCGGACCGACTCGACGAAAACGAAACCGCTGCCATCGCCGGTACCGACGACAACATCACCCTCACCGACGTCTTCGTGACCGCGCCGACGGTCAACGAGACCCAGACCGTTCGCGTCCGCGCAGCGGTCGAGGGCCTGACCGACGACGACACCCACGATCGCAACCACTTCCGCGTCGGCGGTGACCCGCTCCGGATCGGCGACGGACTCCGCCTCGACCTGGGCTGGCACGCCACGAACGTCACCGTCACCGATCTCAGCACCGAGGGCGAGACGCTCGCAATCGAACGGACGACGACCGTCGTCGATGTCGAACTCGACAACGTTGATCCCAACGTCGCGGACGAACTCGCAGAAAACATGACCGAAACAGTCCGCGGCGAGACGATCGCGACCATCGAATCCGTCGAGCGCGAACCGGCGACCGTGATCATCGAAAGCGACGACGGGAACATCTACGAGCGCGAACACCCGCGGAACGAGCGCGTCACCCTCACGGTCGAGTTACGGACCACCGAACACGAACGCGAAACCGGCACCCGGTTCCGGGGTGAACGACTCGGGGCCGGAACCACTATTGCACTGGACCTCGACACGACGACTGTCAGCGGAACCGTTACGGACATCGAGTGACGCCGGTGTTTGTGCGTCGTCTATGGTCGACTCAGAAATCGAGCACCCGGAGCCAGTCGAACGCGCTCAGCGATCACTGACGAGTTCAGCTCACCGGAAGCCGGGGGAAATCCGTGGCTGATTCACGGGACGAGCCACCAGCGGATTCTCGAGTGGAGAACGAGCAGCCGTCCGTCCGCGATCGCGTCGAGACCGTCGTCGCGAACTCGCGACTCACACCCACACCCATCGGCTCGTTGCTGTCACGGGTCGGTTCGCGAGTCCGAACGCGGGTCCGGAACTGGACCGCGAACTCGCGGCTCGCTGCCCTCGGGCCGTCGCTCTCGCGGCGCGGATCCACGCTTCGAAGCGGTGTCGCGAACTCGCGGCTGGCCGCCGTCGGCGCGACCTGGAAGGGTTACCTGGAGTCCACGTACTGCTATCGCTGGCTGACGACGGAGCCGGAGCCCGAGGTCATCGTCATCGACCTCCGCGAGACGCGAGCGGTCGGCCCGATCATCCGGCTCGTCGATCGCGTGGTGGGCGACCTCGCGACCGCACTGGAAACGTCCGGCGTTGCTCGACGGGGACGGAACCTGCGGGTCGCAATTCGTGCACGGCCGATCCGCGTGACGAGTCTGGTCGTTCTTCCGGCGATCGCTGCGTCGCTGCTCGCCTCGATCGTCGCCGGGAGCGGGGGATCGATATCGACGCCCGTCGTCGTTGGACACCTGCTCGTCGCCGGTCTGGCGGCGATCGGCACTCGCTCCCGGCGAAGTCTGGCTGCCCTGCTGGATACCCGCGCCGGACAGGTGCTCGTCGCGGCGTTCGAACCGCCGGCACCGCCGGCCCGAGTGAACTCGCACCAGCAGCGGCAAGGGGAGCACGACCACCAGCCCCGCACGGAATCCCCGCCGGAGCAGCGCGAGCAGTGATCGCAACCGCTCGCTGAACTCGGTTACTCACCGTCTTCTCGGCGACTTTGGATACCACCCTCGAACGAGTCGAGACGACTCGGCGTGCGAGTTCGCGCGCCTGGAGTTCTTCGATGCGGGCCTTATTCGCGCCGGTACGGTTGCGCGTGGCGTCGGCGAGCGCGTCGATTTGTGGAGTCGAGCGGCGTGATCGTGGCGGGCGTGCTCGTGCGTCTCCAAGCGGTCGTCGTGCTCGGCGAGACGAGCCTGGAGGGCGTCGAGGCGGTCCATCGCCGTTTCGAGTCGGGCTTCCAAGGTCGCGATTCGGTCGTCCTTGCGCCGGAGTTCGGCCTCCAGTGTTTCGACGCGCTCGCGAAGGGTGTCAGTCATCTCGCTCCTCCTGGGTGTCGGTCCGTCGCGAGTCGTCCTCGAACCGGTCCGGATCCGGGCCGGAGTAGGTCGTCACGCCCTCGGGCCGATAGGGGATCGCCGCCTCGGGGCCGATCAGAAGCAGGCCGATCCGACTGGTCTCGGCTCTGATCTCGCGGAGGCGACGCCGAACCTCCCGGCGTTGTGTCGCGTCGAGCTCGTCGAGCGCCGGCGCGTCCGGTGGCGTCGTCTTGACGAGGAGCGCCCTCGTGAGCCGGTCGATGGCTTCGAGGTGGGTCTCGAGTGGGTCGTTCGGGTCGATCGCGTACTGCCGGTCGGGGCTTTCATTACCCCGTGTCTCATCGTTTGACATGGCTTCCGTAGGGGAATTACGGGAGCTTCTCGCGGACTCGGTGTCTGCAGCACCGATCCGCATTTTCGACATTCTAGAGCGTCGAATCCGCGTATAGCGTCCCTACTAAGACGTACAGATTCATGTTACTTAGTTTCTAGTATATATGTCTCACATATGGATTATATGTCTCAACAAGCGTCCGATCCGGTGCAATTAATCACCAAACAGATGACCACCGAGACATGCGGGCCCGCGTATCGTGGATGAACGAGGCTGACGATGCGATTTTAGAGTATCTTCAAGAACTGGAGACCGATGCGGGCCATCGAATTGCACTTCCACCAACGACCGTTTGGTACAATCTTGTCGAAGAACTCGGCGTTCTCGACCGAAGCCAAAATACCGTCTCTCGGCGGATGAACGTCCTTTCAGATGCTGACTTGCTCGAAAAGACCGATGAAAAACGCGGCTACTATCGAATCACAGATCGCGGTCTTGCCTATCTTCGCGGTGAGCTTGCTGCAAGTGAACTCGGGCAATGTAACGACTAGAAGAGAGACGTTAAGACTGTCAGTAGGCCATAACAAGCTGGTTGAAATATGGGCTTTGGTGAATCGCCAGACGACGTTAGACTAAGCGGTTTTAGAGGGTCTATTGCAGAGTCTAATTACCGTGCTATCATTGATCTCATTGGAATTGTAACTCAATTGTCTCAGAGTAGCGTCTCACACCACCGGATCTCGCCACCATAAGGCAATGCTGTCTAATGATTCACCAGAGCCAAAATATACCAATTGGGAAGTGTTAAACGCAAATAGAACCACTAGGAACGTGTTACTCGGCTAGAACAACGACGAAAATTTATACCTGGGTTGGATACAAGCGGAGAAGGCCGCATTCGCCGATTCAATTTCGACTATGTCCACTGCTGACGATGACAATATAGACCTGACATGGCGTGAGAAGGGGCAGGCCCTGTATCGCGTTGCAAAGTTCCAACCGCGATTCGCTATCGCGGTGATCACTCTGAGTGTTGTTGCAGCAATCCTCGAAGGATTTGGGCTGAGTTTCATCATGCCCATCATAGAGATTGCACAAAGCAATGCGTCCGCAGAAGAATCCGGAAGCTTACTCGGAATCTTTCTCTCCATCTATGAGACAGTCGGAGTTCCGTTTACTCTGGGATATCTGGTTGTGGGCGTCGCCCTTGTGATGACAGTACGTTTCACTACGTCCTTTCTGGTAGGTTGGTTCCGTGCAGCGATCGAAACGAGATACGTTAGATTCCTACAGGAAGAAGCCTTCAACCATGCACTAGATGCTGAAGTTGCATATTTCGATGAAGAGGGTTCTGATGATATTCTAAATGCAATCGTGACACAAGCAGAATATGCTGGTAGGGTTATTAGGTATACACTCCAGGCGATCGAACAAGGATTGCTTGCCTTCATGTATTTTCTTCTTGCATTCTTACTCTCGCCGGTTCTTACAGTCCTCACGGGGGCCTTTCTTGGATTCACGACATTATTCTTTAGGAACATTCTCGATACTGGCTACTCGCTTGGAGACGAGGTCGCAGAGGCGAAAGAAGAAATTCAATCAAATGCACAAGCGGGTACACAAGGCGTCCGAGAAGTGAAAGTATTCGGCCTCATTGACGAACTGAGAGCCGAATTTGCAACAGCAGTAGATAAATTCGAGCGGAATAGAATCAAACTTCTTCGAAATGAATCCGCAATTACAAACTTCTATCAGTTGACGACTGCTGTGACTGTCTTTGTCCTTATATATCTCGCATTGGCCTTCTCATCAATGTCTATCGGTGAGTTGGGAATCTTTCTCTTTGCGATGTTCCGACTTGGGCCAAAGGTGAGCAACCTGAATAAGCACGTGTATCGTGTTGAAGGTGAACTTCCCCATCTCGTTCGAACACAGGAGTTTGTTGATGAATTAAAACGTAATCATGAACCGATAGATGACTCTCAACCGATTCCGAGATCAATCAACAAAATCGAATTTAATAATGTTCAATTCAGTTATAATAAAAGTGATGAGATAGTACTTCAGGGAGTCTCCTTTGGATTTGATAGTAGCGATTTTGTTGCCTTTGTTGGACCATCTGGAGCGGGAAAATCGACAATTGCTTCTCTGTTAGCTCGAATGTACGAACCCGACAGCGGAGAAATCCGAGCAGATGGGAAGCCAATTGACGAATTCGATATTAAAGATTGGCGATCCCGTGTGACTATTGTCCGCCAGGATCCACACATGTTCAATGATACACTCCGATGGAATGTAACGGTTGGGAACCGAGATGCAACGCAGGCAGAAGTTGAGGAAGTTTGTGAAATTGCGCAGGTGGCTGAATTTCTGGATGAACTACCGAATGGTTACGATACCGTACTTGGCGATCAGGGGGTGAAATTATCTGGTGGACAGCGTCAACGGGTGGCTATTGCCCGGGCACTGTTGAAGAATGCTGATCTACTCATTCTAGATGAAGCAACGAGTGACTTGGACACATCGCTGGAACAGTCAGTTCACGATGGAATTGAAATGATGGACAGAGATTATGCGATGCTCGTAATAGCACATCGTCTATCTACGGTCACAAATGCTGATCGCATTTATACAATGGAAAGTGGACATATTGTCGAATCAGGCGAACATAGTGCTTTATTGGAAGAGAACGGGACGTATAAGGAACTATACTCGTTACAATCTGTCCAGTAATAGACTTAAAGAGATCACTTGTACCCCAAACTTTCTAGCCTTTCTTCAAGGTCGGGTAATTCACTAGGTTTTTCGCTTTCCAAGTCATCTGTTATCTGATTTACTTTCGGTATTGTGGTACTCTCCAATAATCCCTTTGCTGTAGAGTTGAGGTTACCCTGAACACGCTTTGTTCCATCCTTGCGGCGAATACCATACCCTGTTTTAGTAGTTACTCGAACAGCGCTATTGGATTTTGACACTACTGTTCTATCATCGGTATCTCTTAAGCATTTAGCGTGAGATAGATTCTGTATCTCCCAGTCAAGTTCTGATGCAAGTGTTGGAAGTAAGTCAGCATTTTGTACGAGATGACTATAAGATCCACTCATATTTCCTGAGAATTTTACAAGAAGAGGAACCTGTACAAGTGAATCAATCGGGTCAGCATCCCACATATGGTTATAGACACCGTGTTCACCGAACGCCTCACCATGATCAGACATGATTACAATAATGCTATTGTCCCACCGGTTCTGATCCTTCATATAAGAAAAGAGTGAATATAACGAGCGGTCAAGGTATCGGACGGTTTCTCCATACATTGAACGCAGAAACGCAAGATCTGATTCATTGGCGTCTCCTTGTTTGAACCTCACGTTCATTTGGTCGATTGCTTCCCTAGCATGATCCACATTTAGATCTTTGTCTGTTATTCGATCTGGCCGAAAAGGATAGTGGGGATCCATAAAATGAGCCCAGAAGAGACCCCGGTTCTCAGACATCGCTTTGCGGACCTGAGTTGTGAGATCATTTGCGATACCGGTCTTAGGGATAAGCTCCATACCAGTTTGGTTTGTGAACCGCTTGTAGCCGGAGCGTAGAAGTGAGGATTGACTACCGATACGTTTAATCGTTCTAAGGAGACCATCTGACGTAGTAGTGCTGCCAATATCAGATAGATCGTCCGAAAAAGAATTGAATCCGCGACTATACCCACGTTCGGGTCGTAAATGAGGATTATTCGTGATCGCCCACGAATACCCATCATATTCCTCAGAAATAGTCGGGAACTCAGAGGGGAGTGACCCATCTTCAGTTACTGTTCGGCCTGTAACGATACTTGGGAACGAAAATGGTGTCGCAACCCCGTTAGATAACGCATTTTCGAAGGTTATGAATTCAGACTCAAATATTGACCAACAGGTTGGAAAATAGCTTTTTGTGAAATGGTCTTTTCGAAGAGAATCGATCGTGAAGAGAAATATTTCTGTATTTGTCATAATTGTCGTTCTATTCACAAGTTTGGGTGGTATATAGTTGTTCAAATTGCGGGATGACTTCAGAGTTGCGGTACTTCTCAATTCGTTGTTTTGCTCTTAACGAGCATGCTAAGAGTGACTGCTGATCAAGTATAGAGAGCAGACCCTTTGAGAGACTAATAGTATCTTGTTCCGTTATAATTCCTGCATCGCCTATGATATCACCTACACTGCCAACATCCGTTGAGACAACGGGAGTTCCTGTGGCCATTGCCTCCAAGAATACACGTCCGAAAGGTTCGTTCCATCGACCCGGATAGAGAAAGACATCGTGATTTGCATAGATTGTAGGAAGTTGGGTGTATGGCATTTGACCTTTGAGTTCAACTACATCCCCCATACTTCTTTCTTGTATACTTTTTTCTAAAGACTCTCTTAGAGGTCCCTCACCGACGACTGTAAGTGATACATCCGCTTGTTTGTGAACTTGAGAAAATACATTAATAAGTCGATCTACCCCTTTTGATTTTTTAAGGGACCCGATATATAGAATTTTAAATTGTTCTTCAAAATCCGTTTGATGATTTATATCGAATCTACCATCTAAAATATTCGGTATTACCGATATTTTGTCTGTCTCAAACCCAAATGAAGAGTATGTTTCTTTCACATGAGGCGAAAGTGCCTGAAATCCATCGATGTTGCTAAGTTGCTTTTCACCCATATTTATTAACCGGAGTGACAGCAATTCACTAGCGGACTGATACAGATAATTACTGTGTTTGAATCCAGTTTTCGTGACGCAATTCAAACATTTAAGTAAAGATTTTCTCTCACACTGTTTTTGATTCAGATAAAGAAGGTCGTTTTTTGGGCATATACCGCTATAAGCATTTAGAGAGATAATTGTTCTAACATCATCACATTCTCCGACTTTAGCAAGAGCAGGGATTAATGGTGTTAAATAGCTGTGTACTACATCAAATTCACGGAACTCGTCAATACGAGTGATCACCTCTTTATTGAGAAGTGTATTCGTATGTGGATGATTGCTAGTTCCAGCCAAATGTCGTAATTCTAGGTCATTTGTTTTCGGGTTCTCTTCTGGAAAACGAGTACAGTAAACACAAACATCATGTCCAGAATTTACAAGACCTGTAACGATTTGTGTAGCGGAGTGGGTTGCTCCAGTTCCCTCCGCGGAGGGAAAACGAGGATGAATGAAGGCGATCTGCATTATAAGCAATTGAGAGCGGACAGTGGAATATCTTTCGTCATTTGTAGGTATCCGAAGTTCTATTTACCATTCCAAGGCAGGATCATATATGAATACGATTGGCCGGTTGAAGCGAGCAGTCAATAGTCCACGATTATTCATTCGAGGACTAAACCGGATGTATCATCGCCGTGCTGGACTCCGATCAGAGAACACCTATGGAATAGAAGTATTTGACGAGGACTGGGATACGCTTGTCATTCTTGATGCGTGTCGCTATGACATGTTTGAGCAGATCAATCAAATAGAAGGATCGCTCACTGCGAAAGAGTCCAAAGCATCCGCGACATCAGAGTGGCTCCAAGCAAACGTAGATAGCCAAGATCTACGTGATACCGTGTACGTTACGGCGAATCCACAACTTGAACGCAACCGCCAATATTGGGATGTAAATTTCCATGAAGTTGTTAACGTTTGGCTTGATAAGGGGTGGGATAAGGAAACAGGAACTGTTCTTGCTGACACAATGACGGAGGAAGCAATAGCAGCACACGAGCAATTTCCACAGAAGCGTCTTGTTGTGCACTATATGCAACCCCACTACCCATTTGTCCAATCTAATACAGAATTTGATAAGGGACACTTAGAATCTATTGAAACCAATCAGGATACTGCTCTAGGGGAAAATGTCTGGAATCAGATGTTCTTAGGAAGAATTGATTTGTCTCGCGATGAACTCTGGAATATGTATGCAGGGAATTTGAAATACGTATTAGATTACGTTGAAGATCTGCTGGCAGAAATTTCTGGAAAGACGGTTATCACATCTGATCATGGTAACTACGTTGGTGAGAGATCATCACCAATTCCAATTCGAGAATATGGCCATCCTCGTGGCTTATACGACAGTGTTGCAGTTCGCGTACCTTGGTTAGAATATGTACAGGGAGAGCGACGATCCAGAGTGGCCGGTAAAAGTGAACCAAAGCAGTCAGATATTGAATCTGAGATAGTCAAGGAACGACTTCAAGACCTGGGATATTCAGAGTAATTAAGAGAGTATATCCAAACCATTTATGTGTATTCTCGGGCTTTGATTTATCTTGTCCTACATGTACTTAAGAATTGACTGCTGCTACATATGTCTGTGGACGATCCGTTGGTATCTCAATAACGTTTAATCCAGCAGTGGTTAATCTCTCCTCGATATCCCTAACCTCGTCGTCATTATGTACCTCAATTACGATTCGACGAATTGATGGTAAAACTGTGTCCATACCATCTAAAACAGCACTTTCGTGTCCTTCTACATCAATTTTAATTACATCTGGCTTAGGTGATACTTGATCACCACGATAGGTTCTGATGCTCTGGTCCCCACTACTATCAATTCGGAATTCCGAATCTCGATCGTGTGAATAGAACTGTCGGGAAGTAGTAGAATCTGATAGTGCTACTTCGCGATCATCAATTGTAACACCGTTCAGTAAGGCATTATCACGTATTATAGCCATGTTGTCTGCTTGTGGCTCAAATGCGATTGTTGTTGCACCTTTGACGGCGGCCACAATCGAATATGTTCCGCGGTAAGCTCCAATATCCCAGAAAACACAATCTGAATCAATGCCCGCCATCAACCACTCAAGCACCCGTTCTTCACCAAGTGCGGTCTTTGCCCGTGTAATATCTGTCAAGTCGACAGTGACAAATTCCACATGTTCGCCAGCAAGAGTTGTGCTATACCCCTGATTCAGATGATGTCCAATACGAGAAAGCCATACGTACTGTACCCTCCTCCAGAGACCGTCAACTAGATCCCAGAGAGAGGTTTGTACCGCTTTTGTAATAGGTTCCGAACGGAAACGCGATTGAGTGTTTTTGATCCAGTTGGATAGACCCATAGGCCATTCTCGTGCTCAATCCACTTCTCATTTGTTGATCCACACAGGACAATTCGTGGATTAGAACATGGGAAACATTACGGACTTGCAAAGAGTTTTGCCGGTAGTGGATGACAATAAAGCCATGCACAGGCGATATAACAACCATCAACAAATATTTTATCAAAGAGGGTTGATTCTTGGCCTTCTTATTTCAGTAGCACTTGTTCATACACGGATACCGGCTCTGGTCACATATTTTCTGGCTATCACTATATATATTCCCATTATATTACTTTACGTGAGGAATCATAATGATTTTGTCGTCCCTCAATACTATTTACATCTATATCTGCTAATTGCTGCTATTGCATCAATACAGATATTAATTTCACCATCAATTGGCAGCACCGCTAGACTTGGAGCCTTTTTAGTATTCACAGCTACAAACTTTTTTGTCATCCCAAGAATATTTACATTTGAGAGATTTGTATCTGTTCTGTCAAGATTCTCTGCTATGATTGTAATAATTGGGTTTTTTCCATATTTGGGAGTCTCACCAAGTTTTGCTGGAATTGATCTTTCACTGTGGCACGGCCACATTTATTGGAAACAATCGTTGAATCCAATCACGAGCATATTTTATAATCCAAACGCTCTTGGATTTCTCACTGTTATTGGCTCTTTAGCCTCTTTGTCTGAGATCCGCCGTACTAAGAGTACTTTCGCGGTAGCACTTTTCGGTATTTCAATAACCGGCCTTCTTTGGACTAACTACCGAACAGGAATGATCGCTTTATTCGTATGTTCTCTCCTTTACACAATTTATACATTATATGGGTCTGAAATATATGCGCTATCAATAGTTATGATGATTGTTTCCATTATTATCGGTTTATCATGGATGTTTGGATTTATGTGGGGCCCAGAGTTTCTAACCGAGATTTCACTTAACAACCGGCGAGCACTGTGGACTGCTGGTTATCAGGCACTGACTGATGCACCATTTATTGGACATGGGCTAGGACAATCACGCAGGGCAACTGAGCCATACCTCGATAATGTGATGGATTTTGGATTGCATAATGCCTATCTCAGAATGTTCGTCGAAACCGGTGTTATTGGTGGATTTGCCTATTTGTTATTCACAGTCTCAGCAGTAGTTGGCAGTGTCCGAGTTCATACTCAGCAGTTTCTTGTCATCTCACTCCTCTTAGTATCCATAACAATCATACAACTTTTTAATGGTCTCGGATTAATTGGAATATCCATGCATTCTGTAATAATGTCCATAGTAGTCGGGTTTTATATGTGTGGGATTACAGATACAGAGATATCATAGATACTAAGGTATCACCAAGAGATTGTGCGTTTGAATAAAATGACTGAGGGGGTTTCGGACAGATAATCATTAATTGAAGCCACAAAATACAACCACTCCGAATAGAGGATACATGTTAAAATTTAAACAGCCGGAAATATTCATTAGGCACTAGGGCAATATCCTCATAGAGAATGGAGATCTGCTATTTAATCAACCAGCTTGCTCCTGGTGGGGCGCCAACCCTACTTTTAGATATCGTCAGAAATTCTAGTGATGGGGAATCGTATACTATTTGTCAGATGGAGGGAGATACTTCACTTGCAAATGAATTTTCTCAATCTGGAGCAGAGGTTGTGAATTTTGGCGCACGGTTCAAATTCGATCCGATAGCAATGTCTAAAATGGCATCCTATTTTAGGAAAAATGAATTCGACATACTTCATGCTCACTTACCATACTCTCAGACATTAGCCCGGACAATAGGCCGTGTTGGGAAAGTAGATAAAATAATAAGTACTCAGCATAGTTTTCCTAGTAATTACCATCCGATAACTCGTTTCTTAGAACGACAAACCCGGTGGTTAGATGATGCAACAATTGGAATCTCAAAGGCTATTACCCAATCCTTCCGAGAATCACCTACCCGGACAGATTGGTATACAATTTATAACGGAACAAATGTGGAACGACTATCTAAAAAGACGGAACACAGCGATAGTAATAAGCTAAAATCAAAATTAGATATTGAAGAAGAGACTATTTTTTTAAACGTAGGGCGATATGTACCTGTAAAGTCCCAGAGTGATCTTATTCGTGCTGTTTCAATGAGGGAAAGCCACTTCCAAGATAGTCATTTTCTTATCGTAGGGTGGGGACCATTAGAGGCAGAACTCACACAGTTAGCAGATGATCTTGGGGTGTCTGATAGAGTCACAATTACTGGACAAGTGCCGAAAGAGGATATCCATCGCTACTATGCCCTTGCTGATGCCTTCATTCTTCCTTCTAAATCAGAGGGGTTTGGTATTTGTCTGATAGAGGCAATGGCTGCCTCACTTCCAGTAATTGCTACAGATATTCCGGGAGTCCGGGAAGTTGTTAATGATGAGAAAACAGGATTATTAGTTCCGAGTAGTTCACCAAATAAGTTGGCAAACGCAATAATTGAATTAGAATCAGTAGAAAAGCGCCATTCATTAGGAAAATCTGGCTTCAAACGTGTTTCCAACCGATTTGATATTAAGAATACTATTGATCAACACACAACACTCTATCACCAACTCTCCCCAGAGGATCTACAATAAAGAGTATTGATGAGGAAAGCAAAAGACAGCATAACATGACCACTAAGCCGAATATAGTAGTGCTAGTCTTAGACACATTTAGAGAAAAAGAACTAATATCATTTGATTCTCTCGTATTTTCATCTATAGGTAACACAGGGACAAGATTCGAAAACGCATATACTGCTGCACCATGGACACTTCCATCACATGCCTCTCTATTCACTGGGTCTTATTCTACAAAACACGGCGCACACGCAGATCACAAATCCCTCAATAGAGAGCATAAGATATTTCCAGAAATCCTACAGTCAGACGGTTATGAAACAGTAGCAGTCTCCAATAACACCTGGATCAGCGAAGAGTTCGGATTCGGGCGGGGCTTTCAGACCTTCCAGAAGAGTTGGCAGTACGTCCAGTCGGACATCGACCTTGGACGAATCGCACGGACCGAGGAGGGGACGGACAAACTCACGACACTCGGTCGGGAACTGTTTTCGGGGAATCCGCTCGTCAATCTCGTGAACGCCATTTACGGAAAGTTCGTCCGGTACCACCACGATGACGGGGCGAAACACACGAACGAGTGGATAGACGGGTGGCTCGCCGACCGAAACGACGCCGATCCGTTCTTCCTCTTCGTCAACTACCTCGAGCCGCACCTCGAGTATCGACCGCCCGAAGAGTTCGCCGAGCAGTTCCTTCCGGCGGGCGTGTCCTACGACGAAGCGATGGATATCCCGCAGGATGCCTGGGGATACATCGCAGGGACGGTCGAATTGTCTGACCGCGACTTCGAGATACTCCGCGGGCTCTATCGAGCCGAGATCGCCTATCTCGACCATCGGATCGGCGAACTCAAAACGCTCCTCGAGAAGCACGACGAGTGGGAAGACACGATCTTCGTGGTGACGGGAGACCACGGGGAAAACATCGGCGATCACGGCCTGATGGACCACCAGTACTGTCTGTACGATACGCTGTTACACGTTCCGCTGGTGATTCACGGCGGCTCGTTCACGGATCACGGTCCGATTGACGAACTCGTGCAACTCACGGACGTTGCACCGACGCTTCTCGATGAAGTCGGGATCGAAGCGCCCGAGTTCCGAGAGCAGATGCAAGGCCGATCGTTCCACCCCGATGCCGAAACGGAGCCGCGCGAACGGGTTATCGCGGAGTACATGGCCCCCCAGCCATCGATGGACGCACTGGAGCAGCGTGTCGGGGACCTCCCGGACGAACTCGATCAATACGACCGGGCGCTCCGAACGATTCGAACGGACGAGTGGAAGCTCATTCGGGGCTCAGACGGATCGCTCGAACTATACGACGTTGGTTCCGATCCGGAAGAATCTGCGAACGTCGCCGATCAACATCCGGATGTCGTCGCCGATCTGCAGGCGGAACTCGACGAGTGGGTGAACTCGTTCGAGCACGCCGAGCACGACGGGAGCGTATCGATGCGTGATGAAACGAAAGAACGACTCGAAGATCTCGGCTATCTTCAGTAAGCACTAGCGTGGACTAGGAGTGAGCGATACGTTCTAGTGCGGCTGTCGTCTCGTCGACCGTCTGTTCCCACTGAAACTGTGAATCAAGCTCTGGGTCCGGTGACTGTTTCAGGAGTTCGAGCATTTGTGCACCGAATGCGTCGACAGTATTGATCGACTCATATGCGATCGTCTCGCCGAAAGCCGACCGAACCTGTGGCAGTTCGGAACACACTACTGGCACACCTGCTGAGAGTGATTCCATGATCGTCCGGGGGACACCTTCTGCTCGACTCGAGAGTACGAATAGATCTGCATCCCGATAGACGGTCGGCATCTCGTCGTACGGAAGTTGCCCGAGGAAGGTTACTGCATCCTCGATCCCTAACTCTACAGATCGAGTCACGAGTTCGTCTTTGAGTGTACCCTCACCACAGAAGTACAGCGTTGCGTCCGGTAACTCCTCAGCAACAGCGGCAAACGCTTCGAGGGCAACCATCGGCCGCTTTCCTTCGACTAACCGCCCGACGAACAACACAACGGGCCCATCACTCTCGATTAACTCACTCTTTGAACCGTCAGGCGTGAACCGCTCGGTATCGATTCCGTTCGACACCACCTCGATCCGACTCGAGACGCCGAACTCGCGCACGCGTTCCTTGTCGGTGTCCGTGTAGCAAAACACGACGTCGGCCCGGTTGAACGTCCATCGACCGATCGACCGCAGGTAGAGATCGAAGACCCACTCCGGCGCGTTCTGCGAGTACAGTCCGTGGTTCGTGATCGCGAGCGGAATATCCCCGAGGAAGCGCTTCAGTGCGGCCAGGTTCGTCGCGAAATACAGGTGAGAGTGCGCGTGCAGTACGTCGAAGTCCTCGGCTGCGGAGAGATACTGCGCGAGCCCGGGACTGATATCGTTCCCCAGGAGCGTCACTGCGGGATCGTACCGCACCACCGTGTATCCGTCGCGTTCCTCAACGTGAGGGAGGGAGTCGTCGTACCGCACCGTCAGGACGGTCACGTCGTGTCCCATCGCCGCCTGGTCGCGACTCATCGCGTGGACGTGGTACGGTCCGCCGCCTTTCACGTCCGGATAGACCTTCTGTGCGACCCGAAGAATTCGCATTCGTCCGACATTCGCAGCGACGGGGCTAATGCGTTATCGTTCGTCTCAACCACTGCCGGTGAAATCCGGCCTAATCCCGAGTTCAGCCCAACGGATAACTCACACCGATCCGAAGCACAACGACCAAGTACCGAATCCGAGAGCACGAAAACGAATGCGTCCGGCAGTCAGAGTGGCCGTTGCAACACTGCTCCTCACAACCCTCGCCGGGCTCTGTGTCCACTACGGCGCAACCTACGACGAGCGCTGGCCCCACCCGACGGGGGATCAGCTACAGGACGACCCCAGTCAGTTCACCGGTCAACAGGTCCTCCTGTTCGGAGAGGTCCAGACCGTGAGAGACGACACGATCGTCATCCACGTCCACGACGACGCCGACGACGTCGCGGCTGAACTCGAGGTGACGAACGTCGACAAATCAGTCGAGCCTGGGGGCATGGTGCAGGTGTATGGCGTGGTCAACCCAGATTGGACGATGACGGCCGAGAAAACAGTTGTCGTCAACCGAAGCGACGGCGCATCGACGTACAAATACGTCGTTTCTCTCGCTGGAGTTCTCCTTGCAATCGGCTATTTTTGCAAACACTGGCAGATCCTTCCGCAGAAACTCGGATTCGAGCCGCGAACGGACCGGACAGAACGCGAGACAGACAGACCGAACGATGGCTGATCTCCTTACCCACGTCCTCGCGGCCTACGCGCTGTTCACCGTCGCGAGCTGGCGATTCGAGTGGCTCACGAAACGCTGGGTGGCGATCGCGATGATCGGGGCACTGCTCCCAGACCTCAACCGGCTCGGACTGCTCGTCACCGATGCAACGCTCGAGTCGATGCTTGGAGTACCGTTCAGCCTTGACGCGATGCAGACGATCGGTGGCGTCTGCCTGCTCGCTGGTATCGGTGCCGTCGTCCTCACCGAGCGCCATCGACAAGCGTTCGGTGTCTTACTCGCAGGAGCGCTGTCACATCTCCTCATCGATGGACTCAAAGCCTACGCCGACGGCGCAGCCGGGACGTGGCTCTATCCGATCACGTGGTACCGCCATCCGACACCGAACCTCTACGTCTCATCGGACCCTACCGTGCTCCTCCTCACAGGGATCATCGCCGGGAGCGTGTTCCTCTCCGAGCGAGACTGGCTGTGAACCGGCGGACGAAACACCGGCCCACGGGCCACAGGACGAGTTCAGTTGCCGCGACGAAGCGTGACCCACAGATCGGCGAGGACGGTCCACACCTGCCGAATCACGATCTTCACGTCCATCCAGAACGACTGGCGGCGAATGTACGCGAGGTCGTAGCGCAATTTCAGCCGCGGATCGGTGCTCTTCGCGTCGTTGATCTGCGCCAGTCCGGTCAGCCCGGGTTTGACGAACCAGCGTTTTCGCCATGCGGGCGCGTCCGCTTCGAGCAGGACTTCCTCTTCGGTCCAGGCGGCTCGGGGGCCGACCACGCTCATATCTCCGATCAGAATCGACCACAGCTGGGGTAACTCGTCCAGGTGGGTTTTCCGCAGTAGGCGGCCGACGCGCGTGATGCGGTCGTTTTCCGAATCCGAAGCAGGAGCCGCGGACTCACCTTTGGGAATCATCGTTCGAAACTTGTAGACGGAAAACGTGTCGCCGAAGCCGGCGGTTCGATCCTGACTGTACAGCACCGGGCCGGGACTGTCGAGTTTGATTACGACCGCAATTCCGATCACGAGCGGTACGGCCAGGACCAGCCCGGCGAGCGCAAAGGCGACGTCGAACACGCGCTTGAACAGGTGATCGAGCGGATCCCAGGGTTCGATGTCCACGTCGACGAGCGTCCCGACGGTCCCTTCTGCAGCCAGTACGCAATCGGCGTACTCGCGGTGGACCTTCGCGTCGACGCCGTGTGCGTGACAGGCATCGAGTGCGCCGAAGAACTCGGCGCGGTCGGCGTGGCGGAACGCGAGGACGACGGTGTCGATGTCGTACTCCACCAGAACGGTTTCGAGCCGGGAGAGACCGCCGATTCGCTCTATGCCGGGTTGCTCCACCGCCGAGTCCGACCCGAGTTCGGAGGAGGCAGTTGCAGAGATCGAGAGCCCGCCGTCGGCCGCGGGCTCGGCGTCGTCGCGCGGGGAGAGAACGGACGGACAGAGATAGCCGAGAATCGGCATCGAGATCGTCGTCGGGATCTGAGCCAACTGCTCGGGGTCGTCACCGACGAGCAGGAGGCGGTCGGAATCGTCGGTTGGGCGGCGTCGGATCCAGACGAACCAGGCCGGCAGGACGAGTCCGAGCACGCCGACGGTCATCACGAGCGTTGCACGCGGAAGGCGGTATGACCACTTGAGACTCACTCGTCTGTTGAACTCCGCTTACCCAGTGATATCACCGACTGGCACCGTCACGGAGACCGAGAGATAGTATCAGATTCGGAGAACGGATGCAGGTTCGAAACCGTCAACGCCGCGGTCGCTTTCAAACGGTGAGTTGAGACGGCACACGTTCGCATCGAACAGCGACGCTAGTTCAACGGAACCGACTCTCCCGACTCGACTGCGGAACGGGAAACGTCGACCGACGCCGTGCCAACATCGTATTCGCCGGGGTACGGGACGGTGACGGAGAAGGTGCCGTCATCGCCGACGGTCGCCGACTGCTCGTACGTGAGTGTTTCGCCGGAAACGACGGTCTCGGTTTCGACGGTAACGTTCTCGCCGGCCTCGCCCGAACCGGTGATCGTCGCTCCGGGAACGACGGCAAACGCCGTTACCTCCTCGTCGAGGTAGACTGCCTGGTAGTGCGCCAGCGGGTCAGTCTGATTCCCGCCCGTACCGTACTCCTCGTGGAGTCGTGATTGAGTCATCTCCGCGGAGACGTCGCTCTGGTCGGTCAGAACCACGTAGCCGACGCGGTCTTCGAACTGGTCGTACCAGCCGTCCGGATCACTCCCGGTTTGGAACTCCTCGAAGTTACTAGCAGCGTATCCGTAGCTCTGGGATTCACCGTTGACGAAGTAGTTGTACATTCGGTTATCACCCCAGGTGCTCAACACGAAGTTTTCCGGGTATTCTCGATCGGCGGTTTCGGCGTGCTCGTCGATAGCCATCGCAGCCCCGAACTCGGCGTCGCTGTACGTCGTCTGCGCGCTCAGTGACGGAAGGAAAATCAGGCTCATTCCGCAGATCAACAGCGCGACCCAGACGAGCGTGACGAGTTTTCGCCAGTTCCGCGGGACGACGATGCTCGGTGCGTACTCGCCCCCGTCAGTCGCGGGATCGGGACGGTCCGCACGCGCCCCGTCGCTCTCCCGGAGCGGTTTCGGAAGGCGGGCGAGGTCGACCCACGAAAAGAGGTACACGAGACCCATACCGCCGAGAACTGACAACGGGATCATCAACTGTGCCGCAAAACGCATCTGAATCGTCGCTAAGACGAGCCAAACGAGTCCGTAGCTAGCGAGCAACAACCATCCGGGCTCGTACCGTTTGTAGGCGCTCCAACAGCACCAGCCCAACGCGACGAGCGCGATGTAAAAGTGAAGCCCGATCTGCGCCATCGGTTCGAATATCACCGAATTTTCCGTCGTGAATAGCGAGCCGAGTTCCGTTGCGCCGTGGTGCTCTCTGAAGAACAGATCGTCGGATCGGTCGAGAAGCCTCGCCCAGTCGTCGGGTCGAAGGGAGCGAAACGCAGCGGTACCGAGGCCGGCGATAGCGATCTCGAAGCCGAGGAGGCTCGTACTGGACCGATCGAAACGCCGCCACACCTCACCGAGTCCGACTACGGCAACGCCGCCGATCACCACGAGCAGGGGGACGAGCCCGGCAAATGCCTCGTGCCAGCCTACCCGAAAGTGGAGAGCTATCGAGACGAGGCTACAGACGCCGACACCGGCCAACAGCGACGCGTTGGCTCGTACCGGTGGAACCCCTTCTCGGACATCGATTACAACCTTCAGTCCGAGGTACGCCGCCACGGGAACGAGCATCAGTACGGAGCCGCCCCACGCGAAAATCGAGAAGGAGAGCGCAATCCCCGATGCAACGACGGCGATCCACGTGCGCGGATCCGATAAGTGTCGGCGGATCGCCAGATCCACCGTCGGTTGATCGTCTCGCCGCCGCTTGAGATCCATCACTATCCAGGCGATCGAAAGCAGCGTCACGCCGAGCCAGAAGTACTGATGAAGACGGTGCTCGAGAAACCCAACGCCGGTGTACACGGCGTGGATCGGCGTCAGCGCAAGCAGAAAAACCGACGTGACGCCGACACGAACGTCGTCGGTGACGACGACGGCGAGCCAGTAGAGGACGATCCCGAGTGCGAGCGTTGCAACGACGGGCAACCACGCGGCGACCATATCTGCTGCCCATTGATCTCCGCCGAGTAACTCGGCGACAAACCAGTTCGTCGCGTGAGTCAACGGACGCCGTTCAACTGCGCCCTGGGGGAGGGTTCCGACCACGCTCCAATCCGTGATTCCGTCCGACTCTGCGAGCAGTTCCTCCATCCAGTACCGGTAGTAGTACGGATCGTTTCCGCGCAAGACGACGTTCCCATCGCGGAATACCGATTGGTAGGTGAGCAACCGCATCCCAACGAGGAGTGCGAGCGCTCCGGTAAGCGCCCCGATGGCACGCGCATCGACGGCGGGAAGCCCCGAAAAGCGATCCCGCCCTGAACGCGACTCATCCGCACTCGACACCTCGTCGCCCTCGAGAGCCGCTGTTACGCCATCGGGGCTCGAAATACGGTACTCGCCGCCGTCTTTCGTCACGATACCTCGTGAGACGAGTTCACCGAACGTCCCCGAATCGAGCGGTACGTCGTCGAACGACCAGGTGTCGCGTTCGGTGTCGACCGCGAGAACAGCCTCGACCGCATCGCGACCGCCGTCGTGGTCCTCGCAGAAGGTAGCTGTCGCATCGGCGACGACAGCAGGATCCGATTCGTCGGCCATTAGGTGTACGTCTATGGGTAATATGATAAAAACTGCGAGTGCACGGAGTGCGTTCAGTTGATCTCGGTCGGCTGACGCGCCTCAACGGATTCCCGTTTCCGGTACCGGGCGATGTACGCGACGTGAAACTGCGGATAGTCGGCTACCGACCGGTCGAGCAGCGTAAACGCGAAATGAATCGGCAACGGTTTGGTGTACGAGGTCGGCCCGGGAAAACTGTAGAACTGTTCCAACGACCAGTCGAATTGGGTCGCGTGAATATCAGAAAACGTTCCCCACTCGTACTGGGTCGGGAACCGATCGTCGTCAGCGGATTCGACGCCCTGCAATCGAAACCAGAGCCTGTGGAACCAGAACGGGGTGCGGTCGGCAATGAGCGCGTAGTAGTGTCGGGGGTTAGGGACGAGCACGACGAACGATCCCGCGGGTCGCAGTACTCGATCGATTTCCTCCAGCGCCGCACTGGGTTTCGGAAGGTGTTCGAAGACGTACTCGGAAAAGACCAGATCGAACGAGTTCTCCTCGAAAGGGAGCCGTTGCCCGTCCCCTTTCACCTTCGATTCGGACGGGTTTTGTTCCAATCCGTTGCTATCAGGGTCGATCGAGACGATTTCGTTCCCGTCCGATTCGAGCCGGTCAGCCACCCCGTTTTTATCTCGTCCCGAGCCGAAATGTAATGCGCGAGAAAACTCCTCGTCTGTGAGTAACGACCGGTAGATCGAGGATCTGTCGGGACGCGGGGGAGCGAGCCGATCGTCGACGCGGGAATTAACGCGTTTAATCGCGTTTCGAACCGAGACCATGAGATGTGTATCCGTTGAAATGACTTATAGCTTGGATCAGTGTCACGAGTAGGTCGATGGATCGGCGATTGGCTGGACCGCCACGGACTTAGTCCATCTCCGCTTCCGGCGCGTCAACGGTGCGTCCGCTGACTTCGGCGGGCGGCACGGTCTCACCCTGCAAGAACGCTTCCGCTCGATCTCGGTCCGCCGGATAGCCGACGTCGACGCGCCACCCTTCCATGCGGATCGCATCGATCGTCCGGCCCGATTGGATCAGGAGATCGATCGCATCCGAGAGTTCGTACTCGCCGCGGTCGCTCGGTTGCACGAGTCGGCAGGCGTGGAAGATCGCGGGCGTGAACGTGTAAAAGCCGGTCATCACGAGGTTCGACGGCGGCTCGTCGGGTTTTTCGACGACTTCAACGATCTCGCCGTACTCGTTCGTATCGAGCACGCCGTACCGGGAGGCCTCGTCATAGGGGACTTGCTCGACGAGGAACGCCGCGTCGGCGCGGTCTTCGCGCTGGCGGGAAACGACGTCACCGAGGTTCGCTCGGAACACGTTATCGCCGAGCATGAGCATGAACTCGTCCTCGACGAGCGATTCGACCTGGAGGATGGCGTGTGCGAGGCCGAGCTGTTCGCGCTGGTGGGCGTAGGTGATCGGGATGCCGCGATAGGCGTCGCCGTAGCGATTGATGAGTTGCTCTTTCAGGTGCCCGACGACGACGATCAGCTCTTTGGCACCGACTGCGAGGAGGTTGTCGAAGACGTCTTCGATGATCGGTCGACCGTCGACTTCGACGAGTGCCTTGGGCTTGTCGTCGGTGAGTGGTTGCAGACGTGTTCCCTTTCCTGCCGCGAGGACGACAGCTTGCATAGACACTGGCCACTCCGAGGGGGAGTAAATAGCTGGCCCCTGTGACTGCAGGACGGATCCGGTAACCGAGACGGTCTAGAACGAGTTGGAAGACGAGGGCAGCAGCGTCGCGAGAGACTAGTACTAGCTAGTACTAGCGCTTCGACGCACGGTTGTCTCCCTAGGTTGCGACTCGATGCGATAGCGGGGCACGCTTAGTCTAGGGGAACGACTGCAACGATTCACGCACCGATCGCGTAGTCGCCGTGCGATCGGGTGTGCAGTGACTTACAGCGGCTCTATCGGTCAACTGGAGTCATCGCCGGTCGTCACGGCCCGAATAATTCGCAATTCCTCGTCCCGCGAAATGTACTCGGCGTCGAGGCAGGCGTGCAGAATTTTGTGCGCGAGTTCGGGATCCGAAAGCGGACCCGACGCGCGACCACCGGGAGCGGATTTCGCTTCGAGTTCATCGAGTTGCCGCGAGAGGGTTCTCAACTGGTCGGTTAGAGCGCGTATTTGGGCGGTCTCGGTCGTGGAGTCGGTTGCGGTTTCGCTTTCGGTATCGGTCTCGGTTGCGGTCCCGGTTACACGTTCGTCTTCGCTTTCGTTCGTCTGCTCCGCAATCGGTTTCGCCCGCGCAGTCGAGTCCGAGTTCAGCGTCTCGCTCTCGGTATCGTCGCCGGTCACGGCGGGGGACTGATCGGGCTCACGTACGGGAGCGGGAGCGGATGCAGTGGCGCTCTCGGCCGGCCGGGATCGCGTTCGAGCCTCGGATGCAGCACCCGACGCACCATCGGATAGCGGCTCGGACACTGCGTCACCCGTCGAATCGGTTGGTGGCGCCGTCTCGGTACTGTCGGTGCCGTCGCCCTCGGAATTCCAGTCACCGTTTTCGGTGCCACTTACCGTACCGTCTCCGGTGTCGGTATCGTCCGGCAACGGGGCAGCGTCGAACAGACCCGAGACGAATGCACGGCGTCTCGACCAGTCGAAGCCGTCGATCGAGTTCACACGCTGGCTGATGGTGGCGCTCGTGACGCCGAGCGTGTCCGCGAGGTCGGCCTGAGTTGCTTCGGGTCTGGCGGCTATTTCTCGAAGCGTCTCTCGTTGTTTGGCGGTGAGCGCGTCCGGATCGATTAGCGCATCGGAACTCGTGCCGTGGCCGTGGGCCGAATTATCGGTTGTCATCGATGGGTCGTCCGCTTGGGGGTCGGCGTGATCGGTTCGGGCCGAGTCATCGGATTCCTGAGTTGACTCGGATNGGCCGAATTATCGGTTGTCATCGATGGGTCGTCCGCTTGGGGGTCGGCGTGATCGGTTCGGGCCGAGTCATCGGATTCCTGAGTTGACTCGGATGTCGCGGGCTCTACGGACGACACAGGAGGGGCCGTCCCAGCGGATGAGCCGGTCGCAGCGTCTCCTTCGGAGAGCGTCACTGCATCATCCGAGTCATCCGACCGTCCTGGATCGCCGTATTCGTCGAGAACCTGCTCGACGATGGAGACGGTTACACCGCTCACATCGTCTGCAATCTCCGAAAGCGATGCCTCCGGTCGTGATTCGGCGGCGTCGAGGATCTTTTTGTGGACGATGGCGCGGGGGATGGTGTCATTGTGAGGATGGGACCGCCCAGGGGTAGCTGATGTCGAATCGCTCATTTTACCGGGCACCGAGGAGGTTGCTACGCGAGCCCACACCGACCACCGGGTTATACTTTTCTCACCCGCTCATCACTAACACAAATTTCTAGTGCTTTTCCGCTGCAATTCGGCGTACAGTCGGCAGCTACGACCCGATTTGATCCATCTCCGGCGGGAACAGAATGCGCCGGACCAAAGGATAGACTGTCCCGAGGACGAGTCCAAAGACAACGAGTGCGGGCAGACTCATCAGGTGAACGTACGGAATCGGCCGCGGGAGATCCAACACGACGCGCATCCAGACTGGCGCTGCAATCACAACGACGGTCAGCCAGCCGGCGACCCCGAAGAGCAATCCGAGCGCCGCGCCAGCGCGCGAACTCGTCACGTCCCACCGATGCCTGAGAAGGGCGAAAAGTGCTGCAAAGACTCCGCTTGCGACGAGACTCCCACCGCCTAGTAGCAGCCATCCCGCAACCGCGCTTTCGCGGCCATACAGCGCCGCCACCGTGTCGATTCGACCGGTCCAGGTGAGGACTAATCCAGCGGCGACAGCCGCTATCATCGCAGCGAGACTCGCAGCATAGCCCGTCAGAAGCGTTCGAGCGACGAGTTCAGCTCGTGGCGAGCGAGCAGCGCGAGTGCGACGGTCGCCGACTGCGGTTGCGGCTGTGAAGACGGTGATCGCGACGAGAAACGATGCGACCGCCACCGCGATGCTCTCGAGTTCACGCGTTGCGATCGGTGGCTGATCGAGCGCGTAGTGAAACGCACACAGGTCGCCCCAGTGAGTGCGATGGAGGGCGGCGAGTTCGGGCCGAAACACCGGCGTGATGTAGTGACTGTCCGGTATCATTCCCCAGAGTCCGCCGACGGCGACGAGCCAGAGGTGACGACCGGCGAGGTGCCCGCGCACGGCCAGCGGCGCCGCTCCGAACAGCACGAGCGTTGCGCCGGCGAGGAAGTGAACGAGTGCAGGAGCCATCGACTGCGACCACCCGGTTCCGAGACTGGAACGGTTCTCGCGCGGAGATAGACCGACGGCGATAATAAAGCGCGGGCCACGGTGTCGGTTTGCAAGAATTAACTGTCGGGCAGTCGTAGCGAGCACAATGACGAAACTGCAGCAACGCGTTGAACGCGGTCAACGGGCGGGAGCGGGCCGGCTATGAACCGAAACGTCGGCCTCACGGAACTGATTCGAGAGACGCTGCCGGAGTGGGCCGTCCCGGCGTTCGAGTACATCGCACTGCTTGGCGACGAACTCGTCGTCGTGGGCGTGCTGGCACTCGTTACCGGTTCCGACGCGTACAGGCGGGCAACTCGCGACTACGATCGCCTCGTTTCGAATCGAGCAGCGTTCGTGCTAGCGGTCGTCCTGGGTGGCCTTGCGCTGACGCTGATCCTGAAGACGGCGTTCGGTCTTCCGCGGCCGCCGTCGTCGTTGCAAGCGGTTCCGCGTTCGGGGGAGGGGTTTCCGAGCGGGCACGCGATGGCTGCGACGGTGCTTTGGGGGGCGCTTGCGGTCTGGTGCGTGTACTCGACGCTCCGTCGGCGACTCGCCGGGGCGGCCCTCGTCATCGGCCTCGTTGCGGTTTCGCGGCTCGCACTCGGCGTTCACTACCTCGTCGACGTGCTGGCGTCGATCGGCTTCGGGATCGTCTATCTGCTCGTCGCAGCGTGGGCCACCGACGGGGAACCGAAACGGGCCTTCGCCGGCACAGCGGTACTCGGTGGCCTTGCCGTCATCGCTACGGGCGGTACCGACGAGGGGTGGATAGCGTTCGGGAGCTGTGTTGGCGGTGCGACCGGGTGGTGGATGAGCACGCGGCCCCGAGTTCGAAAGCGGTGGCCGTCGGCGGTCCAGTAGCGGCGTTCGGCAGCCGACGCCGTTGCATTACTGTGCGCGGTACTGAAAGCTAGTCCGTAGCCGAATCGGGCCCATTCAAGCATCGTCGTTGCCGTCGGCGGTATCGGCAGCCGCCTCACCGGCGGGATCGATCGCCTCCGTACTACCAGCTAGTTTCCTTGTGCCCCGTCTTCAGCCGCCGACTCGGCGTCGGATCGATGTTCGGCGAGCGCCTCTTCGATCGTCAACTCACCGGCCGCGACGCGACGAGCGAGCAGTTCGTCGATCGCTCGATTCGTCCGGCTCTGCTCGCGCGAGCGGTCCTTGATCACCTGGAGTTCACCCGCCGTCGGCTCGATATCGCGGACGTCGACGATCTCCCCTTCGTGCCGAGCGATGTTGACCGCGGCCAACACGTCGCCCATCCCTCGCGCGCCGGTCCCGAGGTAGGGCGTCGTCCCCGTCTCGTCGACGAGTTCGACTTGCACGTCCTCCAGGTCGTTGACCAATTTTGAACTCCGGAGGCGCGCGCCGTCGCCGATTCGAACGATCGGGTCGGCGGCGTCGTTCGCTTCGCGTTGGATCACGGCCACCGCCTCGGCGAGTGGCACCTGAAACGCGGCGACGACCATCTCGCCCGCCAGTACGGCGATGCCGGGGTCGCGCCCCGGATCGACGCCGATAATCGTCCGCCCACCCGCGCCTCGAAGCGTCGTCAACGCCTGATCGACCGCCTGCCGCGGCTCGTCGGGTTCGGCAACGACCGTCGGCACGTCTCCCAACTCGGCTTCCATTTCTGCGTCCGTGATTACCACGGACGTTCGATCCGGCAACTCGGCGTCCGACTCGACGGTCGTGAACTCGGTTCCTCGATCCCGGAGTTCGGTAACGACGCCGTGGTAGACCTCGAAATCCGCTGTCGTGACGACGATCACACTCGTCTTTCGCCGGCCCGTCGAATAAACGTGTCCGACGCCAGCGCCGGCACCGCGACGCGAGAACGAGTCGGCCGTCGGTGACGTTTCGGGGACTTTTTGCCCGAACAACCCCAACTACGGACGTGAACGACGCGGCAATCCAGACCGGCTGCGGGCCGGTCGACGAGTTACTCGGCGGGGGATTCGAGCGCGGCACCGTGACGCAACTGTACGGCCCACCGGCCGCAGGTAAGACCAACCTCGCGCTCTCGGCTGCCGTCGAAACCGCCGCCACCGGCGGTACCGTCGTCTACATCGACACCGAAGGCGTCTCGGTCGATCGCTTCGACCAACTGCTGTCCGCTCGCGTCGCCACGGATCGAGACCGCGATCCGGACCCGAATCCAAACCCGGACCCGGACGCGCTCGAGTCGGGGCCGGAATCGACGACGGAACGTGATACTGGGCCCAAATCCCAATCCGACCCTGAACGCGAAACAGACGCCACTGGTGACTCTCCCCCTGACATCGAAACCGTCGCCTCGCGAATCGTCATCGAAGACGCCCTCGACTTCGAAGAACAGGCCGAAGCCGTCCGCGATGCCGAAGAGTTCGCCGAGCGGGCGGATCTGATCGTCCTCGATAGCGCGACCGGCTTCTACCGACTCGAACGCACCGGCGAGGGCAGCGATGGCGAAGCCCTGCGAAGCGTCACCAGACAGGTGACACACCTCCTCTCGCTCGCGCGCAAACACGAACTCGCGGTCGTGCTCACGAATCAGGTGTTCGCCGATCCCGACTCGGACCGCACGCGCGCACTCGGCGGAAACACGCTCGAACACTGGACCGGCGTCGTCCTGCGACTCGAGCGCTTTCGCGGTGGCAAACGACGTGCGATGCTCGAAAAACACCGCTCGAAACCGGCGGGAGAGTCGGCACAGTTCCGGATTACGGATGGAGGTGTCGAAGGCGACGGCGAGAGGGGACGGCGCTAGTTACACTACAGGTCCGTCTTTCGGAATCGCAGGTATCCGAAGCAGAGTGGGCCGCCGATCCAGCCGAGGAGGATCACGAACGCGAACAGCGGCTGTTCGTAGACCGCCGGATTGTCCGGAACGGCGTGAAACGGGATATTCTCGAACGCCGGAACGAGTCCGCCGGCGAAGTTCGTAAACGCGGTCATCGGATTCAGGGCGACGACGAAGTCGACCCACGGCGGCGATGTCTCGGGGAGCGTGAAGCCGGACACGACGTAGAGGAGAATCTGCGGAAGGACGGTCCAGAGCTGGAAGACGAAGACGACGTAGGCGCTGAACGCCGCAAACGAGGCTCGAGTCGAGGTTTTCGTGACGACCGAGATAGCGACGGCAATCGCGGTAAACGTGATCGTGAGGACGAAAAAGGCGAGCAGGGACCCGGCAAACAGCGTTCCGTCGATCGAAACGCCCATCACGAGCGCGATCGGCGCGGCGACGAGCAGTGCCGCAAGGACGCTCATGGCGATGACGATGCTTCGCCCGAGCAGCGTCCCGAGAACGACCGTCTGCCGGGAAAACGGGAGGCCGAGCAGCACCGTCAGCGAGCCCGTCGATCGTTTCTCGACCAGCGCGGGGGCGACGACCCCGAGTGCGACTAGCGGAATCAACAGCGTGACCGGAGCGAGCAACTGGGAGACGAGTTCGATGTCGACCTGCGCGGACGTTCGCCGGGCGTTTCGGCCCGCCGCGTACGCGAGTCCGGCACCGAGCAGCGCGAACATGCCGACGAGAACGTGGGCTTGCCGGTCGCGGACGGCGTCGTGGACGTCCTCCCGAGTAAAGAGGAGCAGACGGTCGAGGAACCCGTGACCGGCCTGGCTCATGCGACACCCTCCGTGACGGTCGCGAAGAGTTCATCCAGCGACGGATCGGTCGTCGAGACGTTCGAAACGGTCGCGGGAGAGTCGTGGCAGGCGGCGATAACCGGCGCTTTCGCGCGGTTCTCACAGGCGACTTCGATCGTCGTCCCGTTGGTCTCGAGTTCCGCGACGCCGTCGATAGACGAGAGGCGGTCGAGTGCGCCGGTGGGAACTTGCGAGAGTTCGAGCGTGACGCGGGCCATGCCGCCGACGGTTTCGCGGAGGTGGTCGATGCTGTCGACGGTGACGAGTTGGCCGGCGTCGAGGATGGCGACGCGGTCACAGACCGCTTCGACCTGTTCTAAGATGTGACTCGAGAAGAAGACGGTTGCGCCGCGGTCGCGCTCCTCGCGAACGATGCGCCGCATCGTGCGGGCGCCGTTGGGGTCGAGGCCGGTCGACGGTTCGTCGAGGACGAGCAAGTCGGGCTCGCCGGCCAGCGCCATCGCGAGCATGAGTCGCTGGGCCATCCCCTTCGAGTACTGGTCGACGGGGTAGGCGTCCGGACCGAGCATGTTCACCCGCTCTAACAGCTCTTCCGGGTCGTCGGTAGCGTTCTTGGACTCGATTGCGAACTCGACGTGTTCGCGCCCCGTCCGTTCGCCGATCGGACCGTAGCCGTCCGGAAGGACGCCAGTGCGTTCGCGCACACTGACGCTGTCGGTCTGGACGTCGTGACCGAGGACGTGGACCGATCCGCTGGTTGGCTGGACGTAATCGAGCATGATGTCGATTGCAGTCGACTTGCCGGCCCCGTTCGGGCCGAGAAAGCCGAACACCTCCCCTTCTTCGACGGTGAGATCGACGTTCCGGAGGGCAGTCACGGAATTACTTCGGATAATACCGCGACGCCCGTAGCGCTTTGACACGCCACTGAATTCGATGGCGACCATACAGCAGACCCCACAGTCATCGCTAATAGACTTTGTGTTCGGCTGTCAAGTTCGCGCGACGGGGCCGGGATTGGAACGCTGAACTCGTGAGAATAGCTGCTGAGCGACAGGGTGTGCTGATCGTGGTGGCTGTGACGGTCCGGTACTGAGCAGAGTGCGGGACGGACTGCTGTCGGTCAGTCCCGGTACAACCGCGAATCGCTCTGCGGTTGTGCCGGGAACTCGGTACAGCAGCCTATATGAAAACGGAAAAAGACGGCGAAACGCCGTCCGCTACAGTTCGTTCAGTTTCCGGAGGAGTTGGCCGCGGTACTCCTCGTCGCTCGTGATTCCCTTGACTTCGAGGACGTTGCGCTCGAGTTTGTCGAGCGCGACGCGGAAGGCGTTCTCCGCGCCGTAGCCCTCGCCGGTGCCGGCGACCTGTCCCTTGTTCGTTCGCAGGCGGACCTGGCAGTGGATCAACGGCGTGCCGCGGAGTTTCTCCTTGTGTTCTTTGAATCGCACGTGGACGTGAAGCACCTGCATGTCGGCGTACTTGTCCGAGACGTTCTCGATGCTCTGGACGATCGACTCTCGGGTGATCGTATCGAGCAGCGAGACGTTCGTAATCTGGACGTCCATGTGTTCCTCTTCGGTGAACGTCAGCGCCCGCAGAACGTCCGTCTTGGTGATAACCCCGATGACGGTCTGATCGTCGTCTTCGGGCGTCACCATCAGCCCTGCGTAGTCGTTATCGAGCATCGTCTTGACGGCCTCCTCGGCAGTGGTGTCGAGGGTCGTCGTGCTGACCGGACTGTTCATGATGTCATAGGCCGGCACATCGAGCAGGCGCTGGGAATCGCCGACGCGATCGCCCGTCGTCGTCGTGTGATTCTCCCGAATAACGAAGTCGGCGATGTCGTGGGTCGTGATCACACCGGTGAGGTAGCCGTTTTCGTTCAACACCGGCAATCGCGAGATCCCGTGTTCGCGCAGGTGATTGATCGCCTTCCCGACCCCGTCGTCTTCCTGCAGCGTGACCGGGTCAGCCGTGTAAATATCCTCGACAGTAAGCGCATCGAGGTTCTCGAGAACCGCCTCGAGAATCGCATCGTCGGAGATGACGCCCCAGAGATCGTCGTGCTCGAAGACTGGCGCGACCTTGGCGTTACTCTCGACCAGCACGCGGGCAGTCTCCCGAATATCTTCCTGCCGGTCGACCTTCGGGGACGGCGTGCTCCGACTGGGTTTGGTGAGTGCCGCAACCTTCGCGTCGTCCTCGACGTGAGATTGGAGGAGCTCCCGCTCGCTGATGACGCCCTCGTAGTCCCCGTCGTCAGTGACGATGATTCCCTTGGGGTTGCCGTCCTCGAACGTCGAACGGACCTTCCCCATTCGCGTCCCGACATCGACTTCGATGTAGTCCTGGGTGGCGATATCAGCGATATTCATCCTTGCGAATGGATGTACTGCATCAAGGGTTTTGAACATACCGCACGGTTTGTCCGGGTCGGACCGCTGAGCAATGGGTCGATCCGGGTTGGCTAGCAGGGGCAGGCACTATTTTGTCCGGACCCGATGTACGTATGCGCGCATGATACCCGATATCGGCGTTTTCGGTCGGTACACGTACCTCGCAACGGAGCTATTCTGGGGAACGATCGCGGCCGCCTTACTGTACCGGGCAAACGCAGTCCGCAAAGCGGCGGTGACGATCCTCGCCCTCTATCCCATCGCGTACCTCTGGGACCGATACACGCTCGCCGTCGGGGTCTTCAGTATCGAACTCCGAACGGGAATCGAGATCGCCGGCATCCCGCTCGAAGAACACCTTTTCATGGCCGTCGTCCCGGGCCTCGTCATCGGCTTTCACGAGACCATATTTGGCAACGGACGGACATCTATCACCGAATGAGAGTAATCACGGCTGTCTTATTCCTGGACACCAACGAGGGAGATGATGGACCGACGGGATCAGTCGACGTCCGAAACGCAGCCAGAGCCATCGGACGGCTCCCGCACTCGCGCTGGCTCCACGGTTCGCTCCCTCGGACGACTCCTCTTCACAGCCGTCCTCGTCGGCGGGCTGCTCGCCGGCACGGCGATGCTCGCACCGATCGCAATAGACGACCTCGATTCTATCGGCGACATCCCCATTACCGAACGCCCCGCCCCGAGTTCAGATCCGCCGCCGGCCGGCGAGCGAAACCCCGAGGTAACCGACCCGGACGATCCCGGGGGTTCGGCCTACGAAACCGACGTTGAGACCGTGACGGCGACTACCGTCGAGGACTTCGTCCACGCCGAAGTCAACGAGCGACGGGCCGAGCACGGGCTCGACCCGTTGGCGTGGGACGGGACCATCGCCTCCGTCTCCCGCGCACACAGCGCCGACATGGCTCAGCAGGAGTACTTCTCGCATACGAACCCTGCCGGCGAAGGACCATACGACCGATTCACCGACGTCGACAATTACTGTCGCGCCTACGGTGAAAACATCGCCATGACCTGGGTCGATAGACGCGTCGAGTCCCCCGACGAAGAGACCGTTGTCGAACACCAGACCGCCGAAGGCCTTGCGACCGGCCTCGTCAACCAGTGGATGAACTCGACGGACCACCGGAAGGCCATCCTCGAGCAGCACAGCTCCCAGGGCTGGGACCGGGCCGGAGTCGGCGTCTACATCGACGACGACGGTGCGGTCTACGCGTCGCAGAACTTCTGTCGCGAGTTGTAGGCTGTCGAAGTCGTAGGTGTCACGGCATGCGGACACCGACATTCACCCACAACCGCCACCAGAGCAGGGGAACGGTTATGGTTCCGGCACCAGCAGACCCGCACGATGAGCGACGACCGAGTTCAGTCCGACTCCGACTCCGAAAGCGAGGCCGAGTCGACACCGGAATCGGGTGCCGACTCCGAGCCCTTCGAACCGGGTGGGGGCCCCAACCGCGTCGTTTCCGAAGAGAGCGTCGACGATATTCTCGACTCGCTCGCGGAGACGGACGCGACGGCGGACTCCTCGCGGATAGCGGTTCCCGCGGATGACGGCCCGACGGCGGACGAATCTGCGGACGACCACGCGACGAGCGGCGAGTCCGCGGACCCCGACGGCGAGTCAGCAACGACCAACTCGACTGGCGACGCGCGGGTGGCGAGCGAGACGGCGACAACGGAAACGGCTGCGGAACGTGTCGCGAGCAGCTCTCGGATCGAGAACACGACCGACGCCAGCACGGATGGCACTCGGGGTAGTGATACCGCCGGGACAGCCACCAGTGAGGTGGGTGCTGACGTGAACTCCAGCGAAGGGGATGGCGCTGCGATCGCCGGTGAGAGGGCCGAGACGATCACCGACGAGACTGGTACCGATAGCTCCGACCTCGCCTCCCGCATCGAACAGGGCACCGTTACCGGTGCCGACGTTCGCACTGCGGAAGCCGGAACCGGCCGCGAGTCCACACCGGACATCGACGAAATCGATCTGTCGATCGATGACCTCCAGACGGCAGCCGCCGAAACGAGCGCAAACGCAGGCGATACCGGGACCGAAAGCGGCGGCTCACCCGCCAGTGGATCGCCCAACGCCATCGCCGATCTCCCCGATGACGCCGGACCGTTCGCCGGTTCGATCGACGAATCGAACCGCGCCGAGAATCCAGCCGACACCGACGGCACCGCCACAACTGACGACTCGCCGGGACTGCTCGGCCGCCTCAAAGAACTCTTCTCGCGATAGTCTCGGCCGTTCGATTGTGCCGCCGATGAGTGCGAGTTCGATCACGGGAGGCCGAACGCAATTACCCGACGAGTGTAATAAGCACGAACAGCGTCGCGATCGACGCGAGCGTCGTTATGAACACGTTCAGCGAGGCGAACGCTTCGTCGCCGCCGAGTTCGTTTGCGAAGACGAACGTCGAAACGGCGGTCGGCGTGCCGAGCATGACGACGGTAGCGGTGACCGTCGCGGTATCGACGGCGAGCCACGAGAAGATTACCCACGCGAGCAGCGGCATGCAACAGATTTTGAGCGCGACGACGGCACCCGTCGCACCCGCGTCGATCGACGGCGTGTCGATCTGGAGGGAAGCGCCGACGCAGAGCAACGCGAGCGGGAGGGCGAACATACTGAGGACGTCGAGCCCGGCCGTGACAGCCGGCGCAACCGAGACGTGTGCCGACCCGATCGCCAGGCCGGCTAGCAGCGAGAGGAGAACTGGATTCGTCGCGAGTCGACGCAGTTCTGCACTGAGCGTGGCGTTTGCCCCGTTGAGCGACGAGAGGACGAGAATCGTCAGCGGCAACTGTAATAGCGTGACGACGCCGAGGACGACGCTTGCGATCGCCGTCACGTCGTCGGCAAAGGTCGCCGCGACGAGCGGCAAGCCGAGGTAGCCGAGGTTCGAGTGGTACGATTGGACGATAGCCACGCTTCGGCGCGAGTCAGCCGCGCGATTTCGATGGACGAGCCAGGCGATGCCCGCCGTGAGCCCGAAGACGAGCGCCAGTCCGCCTGCAAGCGACGGCGAGAGCAACTCGTCTATCGCCTGGTCGTACGTCGCAACGAAGACGAGCGCCGGCAGCGCAACGTAGTACGCGGCAGCGTTGAGCCACGCCGTTCGTGTCGTATCGAGGATGCCGACCGTTCGGAGTCCGGCACCGAACACCAACAACGCGAGCAACGCAAGCAGCCGACCGAGCACGTCCATATGCCGCCCCAGTCGACTCGGGCATTTCTACCGTTCGGTTCCGGACAGTACTGGGAACGACCGAACGAGCGATGACCGTCCGGCGAGCGTAGCAAGGCGCTCGTCGAATTGTGTCGCTGAGAAATGGGTTGGGGCAGATTTGAACCACGGTCGTTCCGCTTCGCTATACTCCCTGATTCAAATCTTCCCAACGTTACAACTCAATCGCTCACGGATTTGTTCGCGACAGAAGTAGTGGGTTGGGGCAGATTTGAACTGCCGGCCTCCTCCATGTCAAGGAGGTGTCATAACCAGACTAGACCACCAACCCGCCTGGTTTCGCTTTCCGTGGCCTGCGGCGCCACGCTGTCTGCACTCGTTCGTTGCCCGCCACCGTAATTGAAGGTTTCGAATCGATCGTCGTACGCAACTGGTCCTCACGCTCCAACAAGCTTAAGATGGTGTACTCATATGAACATCATAAGACAACAACGTACATTGGTGTCCACTATGCAGGAGTATGTCGAACGAGTGACCGACGGAGCGAATCTCACACAATCGGAGGCTCGAGCGGCCTCGACGGCCGTCTTCGAAGAGGCAACCGAGGCACAGATCGGTGCACTGCTTGCTGCACTGCGCGCGAAAGAAGAGACCGAAGCCGAAATCGCCGGCTTTGCACAAGGCATGCGCAACGTCGCACGGACGATCGAACCGGATCGAAAACCGCTGGTCGACACCTGCGGAACGGGCGGCGACGACTACAACACCATCAACGTCTCGACGACGAGTTCAATCGTCGCCGCCGGGGCCGGTGTTCCGATCGCAAAGCACGGCAACTACTCGGTGTCGTCGTCGTCGGGAAGCGCGGACGTACTCGAGGAAGTCGGGGTCAACGTCGAGGCCGAACCGCCGGCCGTCGAGGACGCCATCGAGCGCGACGGGATCGGCTTTATGCTCGCGCCGGTGTTCCACCCGGCGATGAAGGCCGTCATCGGCCCGCGCAAAGAACTCGGTATGCGGACGATATTCAACGTCCTCGGGCCGCTGACGAACCCCGCCGGCGCGGACGCGCAGGTGATCGGCGTCTACGACGCCGAACTCGTGCCCGTGCTTGCAAACGCGCTTGCGCGGATGGACGTCGACCGGGCGCTGGTCGTCCACGGTGCCGGCACGGACGAAATCGCGATTCACGGCGAGACGGCCGTCGCGGAGGTCGAGGGCGAGACCGTCGACGAGTTCAGCACCGATCCCGAAACCCTCGGGCTCGACGAACACGACATCGGTGAGATCGCCGGCGGCACGCCCGCGGAGAACGCGACCGATCTGCGCGGGATCGTCGAGGGATCTGCGACCGGAGCCAAGCGCGACGTGATCCTCGCGAACGCTGGCGCGGCGATTTACGTCGCCGGCGAGGCGGACTCGCTCGCAGACGGCGCGGCAGTCGCGCGCGAGGCGATCGAGTCGGGCGCGGCGGCGACGAAGCTCGAGCAGCTCTGTACGACCGCGGCAGCGTCCGAGCCGGAGCCGGAGCCACAACCCCGATGACGCGCGTCAAGATCTGCGGCCTGACGAGCGCGGCGGACATCGAAACCGCGGTCGACGCCGGTGCCGATGCCGTCGGCGTCATCTGCGACGTGCCGGTCGACACGCCCCGGGAAGTCGCCGTCGACCGAGCACGCGAACTCGTCGCGGCCGTGCCGCCGTTCGTAACGGCGGTGCTCGTGACGATGCCCGAAACGCCGGCGGCGGCGATCGACCTGGTCGAGCGTGTCGGCCCCGACGCGGTGCAGGTCCACGGGAGCCTGGAGCCAACTGAACTCGGGTCCCTGCACGAGACGATCGATGCAGACCTCATCGCGGCGGTCGATGCTGGCGAGATGGATGCCCCGCTCGCCGGCGAGTATGCTGAGGCGATCGATGCGCTCATTGTCGACAGCGCGGATGAAGACGGCGGTGGTGGCACCGGCGAACCACATGACTGGGATCGAACGCGAACGGTGACGGACGCGCTTGAGACGCCGGTGGTTCTCGCCGGGGGACTCACGCCCGAAAACGTCGCGGACGCAGTGCGGGCGGTCGATCCGTTCGCCGTCGACGTTGCAAGCGGCGTCGAGACCACGGGCGGGAGCAAGGATACTGATGCCGTTCGGTCGTTCGTCGACCGAGCCAGACACGCCGAACAGACGACGGGGTTGCAGCCGTAATGTTATGAGTGACACGACTTCGAATGCAGACGACCTCCTTTCGTTCGATATCGACCGTGAAACGTTCTGTGCGTATGCCACCGGTGACACGACAACGGCCGACGACCGACCTGCCGTCGTTCGTACCGTCGCAACACTCGATCTCGAGACGACGCCGCTGACTGCCTATGCGGCGCTGACCGGACGAACGAACGCAGAAACGAGAGCGGGAACCAACGCAGACGGGGAGACAACGGCGACCGATCGCGACCCCTCGCCGTATGCCTTCCTGCTCGAAAGCGCGGACAAGACACCGTCGAGCGATCCGGATGGTGCTTTCCGGCCGCGGTCCGACGGTACAGAGCGACACGCGCGATTCTCGTACGTGGGCTACGACCCCGAAGCCGTCATCACCGTCGAACCGGACGGGATGCGTGTCGAGGCGCTCTCGGCGGATGCGCCGCTCGAGTTCATCGCTGCCGACGACAGTACTGACGATGCCAGCGCAACCGGTGACACCGTCGACGCGCTTCGACGGGCCATGCCCGACGTGCGCCTCGCGAACGTTCCCGATCACGACCGACAGCACCTTGACGGCGGCCTCGTCGGCTTTCTCGCCTACGACGCCGTCTACGACCTCTGGCTCGACGAGGTCGGCTGCGAGCGACCGAACTCGCGGTTCCCGGACGCGCAGTTCGTCCTGACGACGAAGACGCTCGCGTTCGACGAACGCGACGGGACGATCTCGCTCGTCTTCACACCGGTCGTCGACGCCGAAGACGATCCCGCCGCCGTCTACGACGACCTCCGCGCTGAGGCGGCCGCCGTCGCGTCGACGCTGCGGACCGCCGAACGGTCCGATCCCGGCGGCTTCGTTCGCGAAAACGAGGTCGCCGGGTCGCCGGAACGCTACGAAGCGAGCGTCGAACGGGCGAAAGAACACGTCCTCGACGGCGACATCTACCAGGGCGTCATCTCCCGGTCGCGCGAACTCTACGGGGAGGTCGATCCCATCGGCTTCTACGAGGCGATGCGGGAGATCAACCCCTCGCCGTACATGTACTTGCTCGAGCACGACGACCTGACCGTCGTCGGTGCAAGCCCCGAAACGCTGCTATCGGTGCGCGGGCGAGAAGTCATGGCGAATCCGATCGCCGGCACCTGCGACCGCGGGACGAGCCCCGTCGAGGACCGCCGACTGGCGGGCGAGATGCTCGCAGACGGGAAGGAGCGCGCCGAACACACCATGCTGGTCGACCTCGCGCGAAACGATGTACGGCGCGTCTCGGCGGCCGGCTCCGTCCGCGTCGACGAGTTCATGAACGTGCTGAAGTACAGCCACGTCCAGCACATCGAGTCGACGGTGACGGGCGAGTTGGCCGCGGACGCCGACGCGTTCGACGCGACGCGGGCGTCGTTTCCCGCGGGGACGCTCTCGGGCGCGCCGAAGATCCGCGCGATGGAGCTCATCGACGAACTCGAGACCGAGCCCCGCGGGCTGTACGGCGGGGGCGTCGGCTACTACTCCTGGACGGCCGACGCCGATTTCGCGATCGTCATTCGGACGGCCACGGTGGAAGCGGACGCGCCGGTTCCCGATTCGAACGGGCGAACGGGAGATCGGATCACGGTTCGCGCGGGGGCCGGCCTGGTCGCCGATAGCGATCCCGCGGCCGAGTACGAGGAGACGGAGCAAAAGATGGGCGGCGTCCTCGCGGCGCTCGAAGCAATCGAGTGTGACGCCGACGCCGATGCCGGCGCTGACGGGGCGGAGACTACGACCGTCGATGCGTCCGCCGAGACGCCGGAGGTGAGTCGATGAGCGAGCGGACAGTCGATCGGCGCGACGCGGCGCGGGGGACACAGACGCAGGCGCAGGCGCAGACACAGACGCGGACACAGCGCGTACTCTTCGTCGACAACTACGATTCGTTCACGTACAACCTCGTGGAGTACGTGAGCCAGCAGGCGAACACGGAGACCGCCGTGGTGAAGAATACGGCCTCGATCGCGGACGTGCGGGCCGCCGATCCCGACGCGATCATCATCAGTCCCGGTCCCGGCCACCCGAAGAACGACCGCGACGTCGGCGTCTCGACGGCCGTGCTCCGCGAGTTCAGTCCCGACGTACCGACGCTCGGCGTCTGCCTCGGACTCGAGGCCGCCGTCTACGAGTTCGGCGGGACGGTCGGGCGAGCGCCCGACCCGATCCACGGCAAGGCGTCGACGGTCGATCACGACGGGGCGGGCGTCTTCGCCGGCCTCGAGCAGGGCTTTCAGGCCGGCCGGTACCACTCGCTGGTGGCGACCGACGTTCCCGACTGCTTCGAGGTGACGGCGACGGCGACCCACGGCGACGCCGAACTCGTGATGGGGATTCGCCACCGCGAGTATCCGATCGAGTGCGTTCAATTCCATCCGGAGAGCGTGCTCACGGCTGTCGGCCACGATATTATCGAAAATTTCCTCGCAGCCATAGACGAGGGCGACGAGTAGCGCCACTCGTTGTGACGATTGACGCGACAGATCGGCCGGGACCGTCGTTCCCGATGAGTTTCGATATCCGTGTTGGGAGAAATAGAGCAGTACGAGCGCCAGAACGGCCTATTAGACGCCAGGAAGCATGCCGAGCGTACCGGTGGCATACAGCGCCGCGAGAACGACCGCAGCGATGATCCCGACGCGGACGGCCAGTTTGATCGCAATACGAATCGCAATGACAGCGACCGCGAAGGCGGCGAGTGCCGCCAGCACGAGAAGCACCGTCGACCCCGTCAGTGGTTCGACCATGTCCGAACTCCTGTCCCCCAGTGCCGTAATCTTTCCGGATATCCTGACAGCAGTGGAATCGGGACCATATCTGGAACTGATGGTTATTTCCGGAGACGCGAATTCTACCGCTGTACGCGTCGGTAGAGCCGTTTTTCCGGTGTCATTGATGAACAACGAGGGGCGTTCTCCGCACACGTTTCGGTTGCTCTGATAATCGTTAAGGCACTCGACCACGTAGCAGTAGTTAGCACGAGCGGCGACACTCCCGGTCGTCCACGAACAGATATCACAGAGATATCTTTACAACTACACTTGTGCTACTCCAACACGAGTGGGATAACAACACCACGTTTTATGAGGGATGCATGAATACCAGACCTTCGTCACGAATGATGAGAGCCAGGACTCGGATACACGCACGAATCGACACAGCGCGACGTGATACCCACGAGGTGACCCGCGCGTGAGCGAACACGATATCTCCGCGGCGGATCTCACCCTCCCGATCAAACGCACCGACGGTGAGACGCTCGAGCAGCGACTGACCGCAAACGCCTACAACAACATCCTTCCCGCACGCTACCTGCGCAAGGACGCCAACGGCGACCTCATCGAAGAACAGGAGGACCTCTTCGAACGAGTCGGCAAGAACATCGCTCTGGCGGAAGCCGTCTACGAGGCCGAAAATCAGGACACGGAAATCACCGTCACGCCAGACCAGCTTAAACCGGACCACCCCCGACGAGACGAACTCGCCGCGGAGGTCTTCGGCGCTGGCACCACGGCCGACGACGATGTCGAAACGGAGCTCACCGAACACAACGTCAACAAGTTCGCCTACGAGACCGTTGTTCCAGAACTTCCGGACACGGTCCGCGAGCACGTCGAGGACGTCGCCGAAACGTTCACCGAGGGCATGGAATCGCTTTCGTTCATGCCGAACTCGCCGACGCTGATGAACGCCGGCGACGAACTCCAGCAGCTGTCGGCCTGTTTCGTCATGAGCCCGGACGACGACCTCTCGGACATCCACGAGACCGCAAAGAAGGCCGCGGAGGTCTTCCAGTCCGGTGGCGGCGTCGGCTACGGGTTCTGGCAACTGCGCCCCTACGGCGACGCGGTCGGCTCCACCGGCGGTATCGCCTCGGGCCCGATCACCTTCATGCGGACCTACGACCAGCTCTGCGAGACCATCGCCCAGGGCGGTACCCGCCGCGGTGCCCAGATGGGTATCATGCGCGTCTCCCACCCCGACGTCATCGAGTTCATCCACGCGAAGAACAAGGACGTCTCGCTGGCTCACTGTCTCCGTCTCAACGACCCCGACGACTACACGTACACCTCCTTCAGCGAAGCGCTCGAGGAGGCCCGCGGCCTGATCGACGAAGACGGCCGCGTCCCGAAGCATCTGCGCAACGCCGTCGAAGGCCATCTCTCTAACTTCAATATCTCCGTCGGCGTCACCGACGCGTTCATGGAGGCCGTCCAAAACGGCGACGAGTACACGTTCACCAACCCGCGCACGGAAGAGCCGCACATCGCGACCGAGGAAACCAAGGAGATGTACAGCCGCTACGATCTCGGCGAGCACGTCGAGGTCGGCGAGCCGCTGTCGATTCCGGCTGAACTCATCTTCGAACGCATCGTCGAGGGCGCTCACGAAAACGGTGAGCCCGGCGTCATTTACCTCGAGCGGGTGAACAAGGAACATTCCTTCGACACCGAAGCGAACCCCGACCACAGAATACTTGCAACAAACCCCTGTGGAGAACAGCCCCTAGAGGAACACGAGGCCTGCAACCTCGGCCACATCAACCTCTCGACGCTCGCCGATCAGGCAGCACCCGACTGGCGGGTCTGGTCCGAGGAGCACGCGGACGAGTTCACCTCGCGAGCCGAGGCCATCGACGCCTTCCTCGCGGAGGCTATCGACTACGACGAGTTCGACGAGCGCATCGAGTACGGGACGCGCTTCCTCGAAAACGTCGTGACGATGTCGGACTTCCCGGTCGAAGAGATCGAAGAGACGGTCCGGGACATGCGCAAGATCGGCCTGGGAATCATGGGGCTGGCACAGTTGTACGTTCAGCTCGGCGTCAAATACGGCAGCGAGGAGGGCAACGAAATCGCCCGCCAGCTGATGACCCACATCAACCACGGCGCGAAGGCAAAGAGCCACGAACTCGCCGAAGAGCGCGGGTCCTTTAACGACTGGGACGACTCGAAGTACGCGGCTCCGACCGAGTACCGCGAGTGGTTCGAGCGCCAGACCGGCGAGGACGCCGACGAGTGGGAGGACGGGTTCCCCATTCGGAACCACAACGTAACGACCATCGCCCCCACGGGCACCACGAGTATGGTCGGCAACACGACCGGCGGCTGTGAGCCGATCTACAACGTCGCCTACTACAAGAACGTCACCGACGACGTGCAGGGCGACGAGATGCTGGTCGAGTTCGACGACTACTTCCTGCGCACCTTGGAGGCCAACGACATCGACGTCGAAGCCGTCAAGGAAGAGGCCCAGGAACAGATGGCGACCAACCAGTTCGAGGGTGTCGAAGGACTCTCGACGGTGCCGGACGCGATCGGCGAACTGTTCGTCATCACCGCGGACCTCTCCGCGAAAGACCACGCCGCCGTCCAGTGTGCCTGCCAGAAGGGCGTCGACTCCGCGATTTCGAAGACCGTCAACGCGCCGAACGACTCCACGCTCGAGGACGCAAAGGAGGTCTTCGAGTGGGTCTACGAGAACGGCGGCAAGGGCGTTACCTACTACCGCGACGGCACCCGGTCGAAGCAGGTGCTCACCACGCGCGCCGAGAACACCGACTTCGCGGACGAAACCGAAGCGGCCGAGGCCCTCGTCGACCAGATCGACGAGATCTTCGGCGGTCTCGAAGCCTTCCTCGAGAGCGAGGACGTGCAGGCAGTACTCGAGGAGGACGTCGACGAACTCGCCGGCGACGCTCGCGATGCCGCTGCAGAACCGGATCGAGAGCCGGTTCACGTCGACTTCACCGAAAAGCGTGAGCGTCCCGACGCGCTGCAGGGCGTCAGCCAGCGCATCGACACCGGCTACGGCAAGGTCTACGTGACGATCAACGAAGATCCCGAAACCGGCCAGCCGTTCGAACTGTTCGCCAACATCGGTCACTCCGGCGGCTTTACGAACTCCTTTACCGAAGCGCTCGCGAAGGTCATCTCGACCTCGCTGCGTTCGGGCGTCGACCCCGACGAAATCGTCGACGAACTCTGTGGCACCCGGAGTCCGAAGGTCGCCTGGGACAAGGGCGAACAGATCCAGTCGATCCCCGATGCAATCGGCACCGCGATGCGCCGATACCTCGAAGACGAGATCGACAAGCCGTATCCAACCCAGCAAACCCTGGAGGACGCAGCCGAGACGGGAACGGACGCCGAGTTCAGCGAGCCGGAAACCGACGGCGGTGCAGGCGTTGCCGACCGCGACGGTGACGATGCGACGCAGGATCTCATCGACGCCGGCGAGTCGCCGGAGTGTCCCGAGTGTGGCTCCCTGTCGCTTTACTTCTCCGAAGGCTGCAAGACCTGTGAGTCCTGTGGCTGGAGCGAGTGCTAAGCGGGCGACGTAGCGAAGCGACCTCGGTTTCGTTTCCGGTCGATTTTCGTTTTCAATCGCGTTCCGTCTCCGAATCGGATCACCAACACTTAGCACCGTACGGCCGGTAGTGAATCGTATGGCCGGCGACGATGGCGGCGATAACTTCGATCGGAATCAGACGGCCGCGGAGACTGCAGGAGGTCCGACCTGCCCTCGCTGCCGCGGCGAGTTATTCAAACGCCACTGCAAGTACGTCTGTCCGCAACACGGTGTCGTGTACGATTGTGCCGATACGTTCTGGACGTAAGGCGACGCACGCTGTGTCACGGCCGTCCAGTGCAGGGAGCGTGCATCGGTGAAACCAGGTACCAGAGTACTGACATCGCAGTTACCGACTCCCGGTGGACCGCTGTTGCCGCGAGCGAACCACGCGGTAGACCGGTCCAGCAAGTAAACACGACACGGCCAGACAACAGGCGACCGATAGCACCAACCCGAGTTCACCGACGCCATCAGTTTCGACCGTGCCAGCGGACGCGCCGACGACGACCGCGCCGATTGTCCACGGGAGTTCGCCGAGGAGGGTCCCGAGAACGAACGTGCGAAAGGAGACACCGCTGACCGCCGCAGCGCACGTCGAGAGGTCGGAGGGGACCGGTGCCAACCGCGAGGCTGTGACCCCGCGAAGCGGGCCCGCGGCTCCGTAGTAGCGGGCGATGACCGCGTTTGTCCGCTGGAGCAGTCCGGCAAACGGCGATTCGCGTGCGCGTTCGCGTTCATCTGCCTGCGTATCGGTACTGCCGTCGGCACCGTCACCGGCAGCGATCCGAACGCCCAGAAAGACCGGCGTAACGGTGACGACGACGCCACCGAGCGCGAACGGAACTCCCATTGCGATACCGTACCCGTACCCGACGACGGCAGCAAGCGGCGTCGTTGGCCAGGCAAATAGCGGTCGAACGAGATAGAGTCCGGCGACGGCTATACCGAACGCGACAGGGTTCGCTGCCAGCGATCCGACGGCCGCAACGACCGACGACGGCGAAACGAGAAGTCCCGCAGTGACGGCTGCGCTGGCGACGAGCACGCCAGCGAGAACTCGCGTCGAGATCGGCAGCACCGACATCGGTCGGGATTTTTCGGCAATCGTTGAAGCCTTTGTGCTCCGACGCTGTCGGTTACCGTCCGCGCGAATTGCGAACTGACGGCTACGACCACCATCACGACTGTGACCACGGCCACAACCAGAACCATAACTACAACCGTAAAGCCGCTCGTTCGGACACGTCACAACGTTTATTCGCCCCGCTCTGTGACCTCCCATCGATGGCGCGCGACGGGTCCGGGAACGAACACGAACGCGAGCAACGTGAGCGTGCAGACAACACAGAAACCGAGCCACAGCACCACGGACAGTCCAACAGCCACGACGACCGCGTCGAACTCGGCCTCGCACTCCTCGAGCGCCTCGAACACGACTCCCTCTCGCTCGCCGACGTCGTCGATCGAATCGAGACGGTCACGACCGATCCCACGATCACCCGAACCATCCTCGACGAAGCCGAACTTCGCGGAATTATCGACCGCGAGGACGGCATCGTCCGACCGAAAAGCCGCCAGTACGTTCGCTTCGAACAGGACGTCGTCACCAAAGACGGCGAGTTCAGTTGCCGCCGGTGCGGCTGTGGCCTCTCGACCGGCTACTTCATCACGCTCGACGCGGGTGAACTCGGGCCCTTCGGCTCGTCGTGTATCCGGAAGGTGACCGGACGCGAGACGGACTGACTGAGTGCACGGCAGCGAGAGCGACGACTGGTGGTCGTGTGACCCGCCCCCAGATCAGTGCGACAACAACGGAGCGGGGAGTAGAGAGTAAAGAGTGCGCCGGCAACTGCGACGTTATCGGCCCTGGCGAAGTTCAGTAATTAACTGTTCGATCGTCTGTTGTTGTTGCTCGATGAGTTCGTTCTGTTCCTCGAGTGCCGCCTCGAGCGTGTCGAGTCGGTCGAGGACTTCGGGGTCGGTACCGGCGCTGGGAGTATCGCTCGTCGCTGCCCCCTGGGTCGCTCCCGCACCCGAACCTCCACCCGCACCGGACCCAGCAGCCGAACTGAACTCGTTCTCCCCGGCGGCCTCGTCGGTCTCGTCAAAAATCGAATCGGTATCGACGATTCCGGAGTCGGTCTCGGGAGCGGCGCCAGACGATTGCTCCGAAACGGTGGCGGTGTGGGCTGAGTCGGAAGCGCTGGATTGAGCGTGGGACTGAGGCTGAGACTGCGTTTCTGCACGGCCCGACTGGCTCTCAGCCGAACGCGCGTCCGCTTGCTGGCCAAGCGGATCAGCGGAATGATCCTGCTGTGTCTGGCTCCGGGATGGATCGCGCTCTCGCTCTCCATCATCGTGGTCCGTCAACTCTGGCGGGTTGGCGTCGAGCGGGTCGACACCGTCGCCGAAATCCATCGAGGCGTCGGACGTTCCGGTATCGTCATCGGAGTCGTCTTCGCCGACGGTCTCGTTGAGTTCGGCGAGCGACTCGACATCGTGGTACTCGAACAGTGCACGCTGGAGGCGCTCGCGGAGGTCGTTTGCTTCGTCGTTCGGGGCCTTGATCCGCTGCGGGCGGCCGTCGACGGAAAGGACGATCTGAGTAGCGACGCTGCCGTCCTCGAACGAAAGGTTCGTCACGTCTTCGAAGGCGTACTCCTCGTAGTCCTCGTCCCAGACTGCGCCACCGATGTGTTTGACTAACCGATCGCTCGTGATGAGCAGCGTGAGTTCGCTAAAGCGATACGTTTGGACGACCGTCTCACCGGGCTCCGTAATCTCGTTGCCGTTCAAAATACCCGCAATCACCGGGTGCAACGCATCGTCCGTCTTGCTCGACGGAACGGAGAATTCCTGTGTGCCCTCAAGTGCGTACTCGAGCGTGAATTTGGTCTTGCGACGACCCTCCGAGAGAGTGAGTCGATCCGCGTCGTGGGAATACTCGTTGACCGATTCGTCGCTCAAGAGTCCCTCCGAACGGTAAACGAGCGTCCGCGAGGGCGTAATGAAGAGTTCATCCTCGCCGCCGAGAGAGACGCGTGCCGCGATCTCCTCGCCATCGAGAGTAGACTGAACGATGCCGGGAACGTTCATGAAACGCAGTTCGTAATAACGTGTGATAAATCCGTGGGTCCAGATTGCACGACCGACGGGAATGAGAAGGTTAAAGAGAGAGACGGCACTACCGAAGAGTGAGCCCGGGTGGCTTAGCTGGACATAGCGCCGCACTCATAGGGTTCAGAGATTCGGTGCGGTTTCGCCTTGGAAGCCTCCGTGTCCCACAGAGGACTGCCGAGCCTCGGACCTGGGACATGCGGAGATCGAGGGTTCGGAGCCCTCCCCGGGCATTTACAACGTTCTTTCCAGTCGCTCTAACTACCCACAGAGTCCGTCGCGAATTCGGTACCGTTGGGAACGACGCCGACGTATACGGAGAGTTGCGCTGTCTGCAACCGACATCGTCGTCCGGATTACCAGCGCCGAAGTTGTGATCTGAACGGTTGCTCGAAGCAGCGCGAAGATGATTCTCGCCAGGGATCAGGAGGAATGCCGACGAGAGCGTCCCGATTGACACCGCTATTCGAGAAAGCGAGTTCGATTACGTCGCTGAGCGGTGACGGATTGAGCGTTCCCAGTGAGACGCGGACGGTGCCTATACCGGTGAAGGGAGTGGATGAGATGAGATAGCAGGGAACTGCCCCCAGCATGGGTGTCCGTGGTTGGCAACGACGGATGTGCATTCCCTGCTCCCCAACGGTTTGTCCAGGGTCATGTAAAGATAGTGGCCAATCGGTGGAGGATTGCTGGGAAGTACGGGATTGCGTGTAGAACTCGAGAGTCCTATCTCGATAAATTGTTCAATCGTTCCCTTCCGAACGACGGAACTTCCCACCGGCGAATCCAACTGGGTACCAATCAGTAATCCGGAAGCGATCAGCGGCGAATGGCATCGTAGAACGCTAGTGATGGCGGGCGGTCGTGAAACGCAGGAAATCGTCTCGAGCGTGAGTCGCGTATATCGGTAGCGGGGGATGAGTTTCCGCTAATCCAACGGTTTGCGTATTACACCGGAAAGAGAGCGCCGAGAGGCGCTCTCAAGCGGAATATGCACGAAGTGAAAAACGCGGACGGTCAAGTCAATCGGGTCCGAAAGTGAACCGGACTGGCCGGTATTCTGACTGTTAATCTCGTGTGTGAGGAATTTCAAGTGATTCCCGGCTCTGGTTCGCATTCGAAGCGATTTAAATCGTCCTCCAGAGCTTTTCAGCGAAAAGAATGGCTCAGACAGTGCATCCGTGACCGTTCGGGACCTTACATACTGGAAGTGCCATTCGAGGTTTTGACACTGATTCCGTAATCCCCGATCCTGATTCGCATGCCGCCCAGCTCCACGACGATTCCGTTTTGCTTATGCCTCTCGTCCTTTTTGCCGTGTTTCTTGTCGTCCTTCTTGCCGTGTTTCTTGTCGTCCTTCTTGCCGTGTTTCTTGTCGTCCTTCTTGCCGTGTTTCTTGTCGTGTTTCTTGTCGTCCTTCTTGCCGTGTTTCTTGTCGTGTTTCTTGTCGTCCTTCTTGTCGTGTTTCTTGTCGTCCTTTTTGCCGTGTTTCTTGTCGTCCTTCTTCTCGCCGCTATGTGCGGAAGCGGCACCAGTCAGTCCGATCGCACCGAGACTGACGATCCCGGTCGTTCGGAGAACGTTGCGGCGCGTACTGGACGAGTGGTCGTCTGTCATCTAATTCGCACCTCACTACTCACTCATCCAGATGCCATCATTAGTGGTAACAAATGTTACAATGTTAACCATCCCTAACTAGAATCAAAACGATCGACCTAAAAGAGAGCTATCAGCCTCGCTTCCAAACAACTGCTCGAAATTCAGAGGACCCGTACCAAGTATGAAGCGGTGAACCTATTCGAATGAGTGGTAGTCGGGTTGGAATCAGTAACCAACGTCATCACGAGAACAGTTCTGTCTTGTTTCGGAGTAATCAGCTATACGCTGCGAAGAGTCGGTGTTCGACCGAGTGTCAGTGGGCGTAGAACGCAAATAGTAATTTATTACTTCGCGATAATCGACACGTGCGTCTTCTAAACTGAATAACGGAGGCGAATTCATCACTCGGTGTAACTGTTTCAGGGACGCGTGGCTGAACAACGTGTTTTCCGTACACTATTTCAATACGAATGCAATCAATATCGTTCGGGATTCGAGAGAACTACGCCGAAAGAATCTACGTGCCCTCTACGCTGGGATAGCAGCTGCTTCTCGCTCGAGAGGGACACAAAAATAATCGAGTTCAACTCGGCCGAGGGGCGGACCGCTTACGGTATCGAAAGCAGGTTCGAGAACGGCTATTCGGGCTCCGAGACGGTGACGGGGACGCTGGACGGCACAGTCACATACTCGTGTCGAGCGAGCGGCTCGCGATGAAACGGCCCCGGTTATCTACCGAATCGGCCCGCGAATCGGGAAATCGTCAGACGGGTGGCCGACGAGTGGCTGCCACGCGTCAGAAAACCATCAGCGGTTTTATCTTGGATGGTGTGGCACAGCGTAGTATGGGGTCGGGGACCCAACCGAGTATCGAGATACTACAGCAGATTGCGACAGCCGAAGGTGTCGATCCGACTGAACTCGAACCGCCGCTCTACAGCGTTATCGATCCGGACGCGCTCGATACACTGGTTCAGTCGATGGCCGACGGGACGACCACTGGCTTCGGAACCCAGACGGAGGCGACACGCTCGAAAATCGAGTTCACCTACTCCGGGTATACAGTTCGCGTGGACGAGACCGGCCGTGTCGACGTAAGGCCAACAACAGATCGTCTTTCAGAGTCACGAGCGAACTCGACGGAGGACGTCCAGAGTGACTGATAAGTGAATCGTCGAACCTAGGATTCGACCTGGATCGTGCCGTCCGCGGTTATCGTGACGAGACAGTCGCTGTACTCGAAGGAGACGGAGCCGTCGCTTCGGAGTCCGTTGGCACGCGGCTCGAACAGTCGTTCGAGGGCGTCAGCGTTGATTGCGTAGTGGAGCGGTTCGAGTTCAGTGACGTCTTCGTTGCAGGCGGTTGCAACGGCGGTTGCGACCGCGACACTGAGTGGTTCGTCGTCGAGACGGTCGTACTGAGTGGTATACGGCTCCCCTGTGCGTGATACTGATTGCGATGGTGAAGGCATTTTAGTCATTGCAGTAGCCCCCAATTCCGTGGAAGGTAGTCTTCCTTCACGGTTGACTGTAAAGAGGCTGACTGTTAATTGTGTAACCGTGCGCTCTCGGGAGGGTTAATTGATTAACCGCCCGGCGCGGAGAACGAGTCTTCGAACAGCGTCTCGAAGAGTTTCTGTTCGGAGGCACGGACGTGTTTGTGAAACGCGGGCGGGGAAATTTCGAGAGAGGACGCGATTTCTTCGCCGGTCGTGTGGCGCGGCCATTCGAAAAAGCCGCCGTGATAGGCGGTCTGAACGACCTCGCGTTGGCGATCGGTGAGTTGCTCGAGGATGGCGTTTCGGCTAGCGGGATCGAGCGACGGAGACGTGTCTGCAGGCTGGTCGCGGCGGGCGACGAGCGATGCGTGGACGTCGTTGTCGGCGAGTCCCGAGAGGAGGTCGCGGACTTCGATAGCGTCTGGAACGTCGAGGCGAGCGCGGGTCGAGCCATCCGCTGTGGCGACGATCGAGCGGAGTGTCCCGCCGTGGGACTCGACGATAGAGCCGAGGAACGGCTCCGTGAGTTGGAGTTGGAAGAGCGTTCGTCCCTCAGCAGTGGCGATCACCGAGGCATCGACGAACCCGGAGAGTTCTGACAGAAAAGGGAGTGACTCAGCGGATTCGGGAGACGACTCCGATTCGTCCGTCCCGAACTCGGTGCCGTTGACGGAGACGAAGACGAAGGCCCCATCCGTTCCGGCCGTTGCACCTTCGAGTTCAACGGTGGCGTCGAGTCGCGTCGCTAGCGCGGAGAGGAGCGAGCCCCGTTCGATTTCGAGTTCGACCTCGGAGCGGTCGTTGTCAGCGGCGGCCTGCCTGTGTTTGACGGTGTCGATCGCGTAGGCGATCGTTTCACCGAGTTCGGTGAGGATGTCCCGGAGTTGGAAATCGAAGGCATCGCGGTCGTCGGCGTAAAGCGCGAGGACGCCGTAATGGAACTCGTCGTAGACCAGCGGAACGGCGTAGACGGACTGGAAGGTTTGTGAGAGCGCTTCGGCCCGCCAGTCGCCGTCGTGGACCGCATCGGCGATGTTTTCGACGTAGGTGGGCGAGCGGGTGCGGGCGGTTCGGCCGGCGGGTTCGGCGGCGGAGTCGTCGACGGTTGTGACGGTGACGGCGTCGAGATAGCCGTGGTCACGACCGGCCTGGGCGCGGGGTCGAAGTTGGGTGCCGCTCGGGTCCGGAGTGCCGATCCAGGCCATCGAACACGCCTCGAGTTCAGTGAGTCGGCTGCAGATGCCCCGTTCGATTTCGGAGCGCGTGTCGCTCAGCAACAGGAGTTGCTCGATGTCCTGTCGAACACGGTTGGCGGCATTGAGGCGCTCGAGGCGGGTGTTTTGACGTTTGAGTTCGCGCTCGCGGTCGTGGAGGCGGCTGGTTCGACCGATTCGATCGAGGGCAGCCTCGGCGGTGCGGGCGAATAGCTGGGCGAGTTCGACCGTTTCATCGTCGTACTGCCCGGGTTCGCGCGAGGCAGCCACGAGGACGCCGTGTTCGCCGAGGGGAACGTAGAGACCGCTCCGGACGGCTGTCGACTCGTCGAAGGCGAGGTCGGCGTCGGTGACATCGTCGTAGACGGCTGGGGTGCCGGAGACGAACGTCTCCCAGGTGATGCTCCCGCCGGGTTGTAATCGGGGGAGTTTGCCGACGACGGATTCGAAGGCGGTTGCGTAGGCGGCCGGCACGAGTTCGTTTTGCTGGTCGTCGAAGCGGTAGACGCCGGCGTCTAGGTCGAGAACATCGCCGGCAACGTCGACGATGTATTCGCAGGCGGTCTGTTTGGATTCGACGGTGAGGAGGCGGCTCGTGGCGTCGTGGATGGCATTGAGCGTCTCCTGGTAGTGGACGCGTTCGGTGACGTCGACGGCGGTGCCGATGATGCGTTCGATAGTGGGGTCGTCACCGGTTGCTGTCGCGCCGTTTCCGGGGGCTCGGTTTGCCATAATCGGCCGGCACCAGGCCTCGAGAACACGACCGTCGATTTCGTTGTGAACGTGGATGGGATATCCTTCGAGTGCGGCGCGGAAGTCGGCCCAGACCTTGGGATGATCGTCGAAGATGTCCAGAACCGACCTGCCGACGACTTCGGCGGGGACGGTGTCGAGACGGTTGAGCCCCTGGCCTTCGGCGAGCGTCACCGTGCCGTCGGGATCGAGCGTGAACAGAATAATGGGGGCGTTGTCGACGATCGCCTGCAGACGTTCGGTACGCACTTCGAGTTCGCGTTCGCGTTCGACGCGGTCGGTCACGTCGCGGAAGTAGACGGAGATGCCGGTCGGTGACGGGTAAATACGGGTCTCGATCCACCGATCGTAGGGGCCGTAGTACCGTTCGAGGGCACGCGGTTCTTGCTGGTCCATCGCCTCGAGTGCGGCCGTCTGAAAGTCCGTCCCGGCCATGTCGGGGAATACGTCGAGAATCGGTTGTCCGAGAAGCGTCTCCCGATCGGCATCGAGGGTTTCTGCGGCCTGTTCGTTGACGTACGAGAACCGCCAGTCTGCATCGAGCGCGAAGAACGCGTCCGTCACGCGGCGGAACGACTCGTCGAGTTCGCGTTCGACGCGGTGGAACTCGGTGATGTCTCGAGCCGAGACGATGATGCCATCGACGAGTCCGTCCCCGAGTCGGTTCGTCAGGGTCGCCTCGTGGATACACCAGGTGTCGGATTCTGTGCCGGTCTGAAACTGGTATTCGATCGTCTCGGACGTGCCGGCCGCGGCGGTCCGAACGGCCGCGATGGTCTCGCGAACCTGCGCCGTATCGTCGGGGTGAATCCGCTCCAGAAAGTGTGTCCCGAGCAGTGCCTGCAGGTCGTCTCTCCGGGCGTGGATACCCGTCGGTTCGTTTCCGTTCGGGCCATCCTCATCACCCATGGGCGGACAGCAGTACGTGATCTCACCCGTCTCGTCGAGGACGAATAACAGATCCGACGAGCGCTCCAACAGCGACCGATACCACTCCGCCTGGCCCGACTGGAGCCGTTGCACTGCACTGAACTCGACCGCCCGGCGAAGCCGATGTTCGAGCAGCGATTGCGTCTCGATCGTCTCCCGTGGGACGAACTCGACCGACGGCGAGTCAGTGTTAGTGTCAGTATCAATGTCACCAGCCGAATCGGAGACGACGACGATCGTGAACTCGTCCGCTTGCAGATCCGTGGATAGCGACGGATCGTCGGTGAGCAGGCAGTCCGGTTGCGATTCGGAATACGAATCGAGGTTGAGTTCACGTCGGGCGTCGAATTCGACGGTATCGTCGGCGGTAGTATTGCCAGTGAGATCGTCGGCGGTAGAGACGAGGAGGGCGCTGTCAGCGAGCGTCTCCGAAACGGTTCGGCGGAGCGCTGCCGAGCCAGCGACGAGGACGTGGAGCGTCTCTGGGGAGGACCACCGTGGAGGCTCGGGTGTGGGGGGCGTCTCGAGCCGATCGTTCATACACCCACTGAGTGAAGCAACGGTAAAAACGTCGCGTCGATATGGGGTGTGGAGGAGTGGAAGTGGCTACTGTGGAGTCGCGTGCCTGGGGAGGAAGACTGTCAGCGTTCAAACGCCGATCGCCACGCCGTCCTTCCGGGGTTCCGTTGCACCGGCGAGCGTCTCCCCGGTTCGGCGGACGAGCTGTGCGCCGCCGAACATGACCGGCGGGAGCACGCGAACGTCGTGTCCTCGCCGCGCGAGTGATGTCTGCGCGGGAAGCCGTTCTTCGACGCCGAGCGTGCCGTCCTCGCGATGGCGCCACCGTGGGGCGTCGAGTGCAGCCTGGGGAGCCATCTCGTAGTCGAGAAGGTTGGAGAGCACCTGAACGTGACCCTGGGGTTGCATATAACCGCCCATCACGCCGAAGGCAAGCCAGTCGTCCGGCCCGAGTTCAGCGATCGCCGGAACGAGCGTGTGGAAGGGGCGCTTGCCGGGTTCGAGCCTGTTCGGATGGTCGGGATCGAGCGAGAACGACGCACCGCGGTTCTGCAGCGCGATACCGGTATCGCCGGCGACGAGGCCGCTGCCGAATCCGGCGAACCGGGAGTTGATGTAGGAAACGAGATTGCCCGCTTCGTCACCGACGGTCAGTAAGACCGTATCGGCGTCCTCAGCGGGCGCGTTCGGGACGCCCACCGGCGGCTCTCGAACGGCCGTCTCGCCGATCGCACGGGCGCGCTCTCGTGCGTAGGAGTTCGAGGCGAGCGGGGGCACCGTCTCGTAGGCCGGATCGGTGATGTAGTGGTGACCGTCGACGAAGGCCAGTTTCGTCGCCTCCGCGAAAGCGTGAATCCGTTCGGGCGAGTCGTAGGCGTACTCGCCGGCACCGATCTCCTCGGCGATGTTCAGCGCTTCGAGCGCGACGAGTCCCTGATTGTTCGGCGGGAGTTCGTAGACCGTCGCGCCGTTGTAGGTCGTCCGCACCGGCTCGACGAACTCGGGCTCGAACGAGGCGAGATCGGCGTGCGTCATAGCGCCACCGGCGTCCCGGACCTCCCCGACTATCGCGTCGGCGATCGCTCCCTCGTAGAACGCGTCCGCGCCCCTATCCGCAATCTGCTGGAGTGAGGCTCCGAGTTCGGGGAGCGTCACGATCTGACCTGGCTCCGGACTCTCACCGTCGAACAGGAAGGCATCGCGAGCGTGTTCGTCGGTAAACAGCTCCTCGGCCCCGTCCCAGTGGCGGGCGATAACTGGCGAGACGGGGTACCCCTCCAGAGCGTAGTGAATCGCCGGCTCGAGCACGTCGGCGAGCGACCGCCGACCGAACTCCCGAACCGTCGCCTCCCAGCCGCGGGCGGTCCCCGGGACGGTGACCGCGTGCGGCCCGAGAAACGGCATCCCCAGGTCGGTCGCATCAGCCCCGCCATCGACGGCGTAGCCGCGCGACTCCGGATAGTACCGTCCCGGCTCGGCTGTCGTCTCGAGCGCTTCGGTTACGGTTTCGATCGTCGCCCCGGCCGGCGCGCCGCCACAGGAGCGCATCGCACCGACCTCGCCGTCGGCGGTTCGATAGAGGGCGAACACGTCGCCGCCGAGCCCCGTCGAAGTCGGTTCGACGACGTTCAACGCGGCTGCCGTCGCCACGGCGGCATCGAAGGCGTTCCCGCCGTCTTTCAGGATCGAAACACCCGCCTGTGCCGCGAGCGGCTGACTGGTCGCAACCATTCCGCCGGTCGCGTAGGCCGTCGAGCGCCGCGAGTCGAAGCGATCGAGGTCGATCTGATCGTTCACTGTGGTCACAATAACCATACGAACGCGACTCGTCAAAAGAACTCGTGGTCAACGTATCAAGACGAGGGGAGCCGACGGAATCCGAGACGGGTACCGCGACCGACCGCCGGGAGCAGGGTAGCCAGTGCGAAACCGGTCGGCAATGCGTGCACTCGTCGAAAGCGACGCCCGAGAAACACGACGACGCGACAAACCGTCCCGGCCACCGACGGACGCAGCACCGATCGTATCACAGCACATCCAAATTACCATGGGACAAGAGTACTGCGTATCGGCGGACTACGTGCTGTACAGGTGCACGAATATATCGAATGTACGGGTTGCGGGTTCGTTCTTCGATCGAAGACCACCACCGCTCCACAACCCCGTAACTGGGACCTCTGTCCCGGTTGTGGCGGAAGTGACTTCGGATTTACCGGTCCGTGAGTCGACCGCACGAGTTCAGTTCTCGCCCGGGACGACTGGCTCGTGAACTGCACGGTACCCGTTCTCGATCGTCTCGATACCCGTCACCTCCCGAAGCAGGAGTTCGCGTTCCATTTTCGTGACGACCGGCGTCTCGTAGTGGACGGCATCGTACGAACACGCCGTCCCGTCCGCCTGGTGCTGTTGGCGCTCGACGAACTCGCGATGGCGCTCGAGACGCGTTCGAGCGACCGATCGAGAGAACGACGGCACGTTCTCGACCCGGTCCTCGAAGTCGTCCAGAAACGCCGGTTCGAGCTCGTTTCCGAGCGAGTGTCGGCCGGCGCACATGGCTGCGAGCGTCGTCGTCCCGGTACCCCAGAACGGGTCGAACACGGTATCGCCGTACGTCGAATACATACTGATCAGGCGGTAGGGGATCTCGAACGGGTACGCGGCGGAGCGCTCGCGACGGTCGTCCGACGCATCCGTCTCCGGAAGGTCCTGCAGTTCGCCCTGCACGTCGGTCCACACGTCTGAAAACCAGCGGTTCCGTTCCTCCCAAAAGTACGCCGCCTCGTACCGCCGATCCGCGCCGGGTTCGAACTCGCGGCTGTCGCCGCCGTTGCGAAAGAGCAGGATGAACTCGTGTTCGAGGGTAACGTACGCGTTCGGCGGGAGCGTGCCGCTGCCCATGAACTTGGCGGCGCTGTTGGTCGGCTTGCGCCAGAGCACGTCGGGCAGCGGATCAAAGCCGCGGGTTTCGAAGGCCTCGAGAACCCGGGCGTGGTTCGGGAAGACGCGAAAACTTCCGTCGACGGATCTGGTCGCGTCACCGACGTTGATACAGGCGATACCGCCGTCGACGAGCACGCGCTCGAGTTCGTCCCAGACGCGGTCGAGTTGGGCGTGCATGGCGTCGAACGCGCGGCGGCCGTCGCCGTCGTCGAGGGCCACACCGATATCGGGATCGAGTTCGGTAAAGAGATCGTCCCACATCTCGATCATGGGGTACGGTGGGGATGTGACGACGAGTTCGACGGAGTCATCGTCGATCGTCTCGAGGGTCCGAGAATCGCCGACGAAGACGCGATGGGTCGTCTCCATTGCGTTCACACTGTCGGCGTCGGGCCCTTAGCTCTTCGTCAATCGCGTCGGCGGCGAGTGTGTTGAACGCAGACCGCAGCCCTATTCCTCGTCGTCGTCTTCGGTTTCGTCGGCTGTGTCTGCGTCTGCATCCGTGTCAGTGTCAGTATCAGTGTCGGTATCTGCGTCTTCGTCCTCGTCACCCGCTTCGTCCGCTTCCTCCTCGGTCTCGTCTTCGTCCATCGCTGCTTCGTCGCTCGACTCGTCTTCCTCCATCAGATCCGTCGCCGGCTCGAACTCTTCGATCGGTTCCCAATCCTCCGTGTCACCGGCGAACCGACGCCGCAGATACGCGACGGCGGCGGCGACGCCGAGGACGAGTACCAGCCCCAAGAATCGGCTCGGTGATTTCCCGGTGTCCGTTTCCGACTCGGCCGTCGTCTCTTCGGTCACCTCCGTGATCTCCTCGACCGGGGACTTGCCGGTTGCAGTCTCTCGCACGTCTTCGATAATCTCGGGCTCCTCGACATCTGAGAGCGGCGTCTCCTCGATCGAGGGGGACTCACGACCGGCTAGAAAACCGACTGCCGCCCCCAGTCCGAACGCGCCCGCAGCGAATGCGAGCGGTCGCTTTCTCGGCCCCCGTGACCCCTCGGCTTCTTCGACGGCCTCCAGGATGGAATCACGCATCGACGAGTCCAGCCCTCTGTCGATTGCTTCCTTGACGATGAGTTCGGAAAGTGTGTCCTGTTGTTTTGTGTCCGGCATAATCCGCTACGTCAACACGACCCTACATAACTCTGTGGACCGTTTTCCAGACAGTGAGCACGACCACGTGACGTAACACCAACCTACCGCGTTCAACGACGTCCACGGGTGCCCGTCGCCACAGCATCACCGAAGCAGACAGAACACGCACCAATACACTGTTTCCGGCGTATATATCCCCCTCACACCGGCCCAGAACGCAGTAACCATCGGATAACGAAACCCCGTTCGGACGAACGACGGCGCAGTGATATCGTGAGCGTCATCCGGCACCCGGGCGTCCTCGGGCAGCGGACCCGCCGTCGGCTCGTCGGGCTTGCCGCCGCACTGACGGTCGCCGTCGTCGAAGCGCTCGCCGTCAGCCTCTGGTTCGGCCTCGTTATCACCGCTCGAACGATGACGACGGCCTTCGTCGGACTCGGGATTCTTCTCTGCGGCTCGCTTCTCCGGATCGCCATTTTCGAGACGACGATTACCGACTCAACGCCACGGCTCACGCTCGAACGGGTCGGAACCGCGCTCACGCTCACCGCTGGCTGGGTCGTCTGGCTCCTCCTCGCCGAATTCCTCGGCGGCGTAACCGGTGTCCTCGTCGCAACGATCTGTCTCACCGGCGCTCTCACCGCCCAGTTCTGCTTCGAGTGTTACGTCTTCCACTCCGTGACCCCGACTCCCTCCTCTGTGACCCCAGTCCGTTCCGCCGCAGTTCTCGCCCTCGGCGCGGCTGCGCTCCTCACAACAGCCTGGTTCGTCGACTGGACGATCAGCTCCCCGCTCGCTGAACTCGACGCCGGAATTATCGCCATTCGGATCGAAACGATCCAGCTTGCCGCGGTCGTGTTCGGTCTCTGTGCCTTCCTCGCCCACCAGCACCGCTTCCAGCGGCTACTCGAACCCGACCTCTAAACTCACCCGATCAGTCGTCGATTCGCTCGTGCGTGATCGTATTTTTCTCCCGGTACACGACCGTGACTCCGATCGGGTCGCGATCACCCTCTGTACCGGTCTCACCATCGACGGCGACGGTCGTCGTATCGCCCTCGGTGACGGTCTCGTACTCGTCCCAGCCGGCCGGTTCGGACCGCGTCGGTTCGACGACGATACCCAGGGCATCGGCATCGATCTCGTCGCCACCGGCGTGTTCGACGGTCACCTCGCCGTCGTCCGCGTCGTAGTCGATATCGAACGCGGCGTCGGGAACGACCACGTGACTGCGAATCTCGCGTGGCTCGTCCGGAACGACCCACCGGAAGGTGAGTTCGGTCCCAGCGTCGAACTCGCCGAGTTCGAGTTCATCACCCGCGGACAACGTGTCGTATCGGTCCGACGGCTGGCTGTCGCCGGGCTCGCCGTCCACGAGCAGTTCGAAATTGGCGGCGTCTCGGCTCGTCTCCTCCCGGTAGACGGCCACGATCCCGTCCGCGCGCTCGCCGATGCTAAAGGCCCACCGCGGCTCCGGCCGGAAGTTGAAGAGTGAACTCTTCGAAACGTAGTTCTCGCCTTCCTGTACGAGCATGACAGCAATGCTGTCCTCGACCCCGACGTCTTCGAGGACGATGCTGTCGCCGGTGGTCAGCGTGTCGTACGCCTGGGCGAACAGGTCCTCGTCCACGCTAGACGGTCCGTCACGACGATGGGCGACACTTAGGGTCGACGGATCAGCGGGTTGGTTGCCGGTGTAGACGAGTTCAACCTCGCCGTTGTCGGGATCGTACGCGGCGTCGAACAGCGCCCGACTGACGGTCGTTTGGCTGATCGAATGCTCGGTGTCGTCGGGGCCTTCCCAGACGAGTTTAACTCTCACAAAGGGCCTCACGTCGACGGTGAAAGCGTCGCCGGGTTCGAAGGTCTCGTACTCGTCGGTCGGCTGCACGGCCGTCGGTTCGTCGCCGAGCCGAAGCGAAAGGTCATCGGCATCGATCGCATCGCCCTCCACGTAGTCGACCGTAAGCGTTCCCTCGGCGTCGTCGTACGCCAGATCGACGTGTGCGGACGGGCGGATCACCCGGTCCGCGATAACGGTGGGCTCGTCCGGTTCGAGCCACTCGATGGCGACGTGGGTGCCGTAGTCGATGTCCCCGAGTTCGACTTCGTCGTTCGCAGACAGGGTCTCCGTCACGTCGGTAAACTGGACATCGGCAGGCTCGTCCTCGACCAGCACGCGGAACTCGTCGGCGTCACGGTCCTGATCGCCCCAGTATCTGGCGGTAACAGTGTCGTTGCGGCCGGAGAGATGCATTCGTGGCGGGCGAACCCGGAAGTGGACCAGGGATCGCCGTCCCCTGTTTGGATTGGCCGGCACCGCCAGTTCGAGCATCACTCGGTTGCCAAGCGTGACATCCTCGACTGTGATCGTCTCGCCCGCGGTGAGCGAGTCGGAGACATCGAGTTCTAACTGCTCGCGACCGGCGGCACCGTCATCCCGCACCAACTCGAGGAGATCCGGATCGGCCTCGCGTTCGCCGACGTAGGTAATGTCGACGGTGTCCGTCTCGTCGTGGGTCACGTCGAACGACTCCGAGCCGACGGTGATCGTCTCGTAATAGTAGTAGACGTCCTCGTCCTCGTCGAACCAGCGCAGTCCGACAGCTGCGAGCGGGCCCGTTTCGAGTTCGAATGTATCGCCTTCGTCGAACGTCGCGCGGTCGTCTGCGAGTTGCTCGGCGGCGAGTTCACCGTTTTTCCACAGTTCCAGGTTGTCAGTATCGATCGATTCACCGGCCACGTGTTCGAACGTCACCACGCCCTCGTCGGCGTTCGAGCGGGCCTGAACTCGGGCGTCGGGTGCAGCGTCTCGGTCGCGTTCCGGCGGCTGCTCGACGACCGCGTCGACGTGGACGACATCGCCCGATCGGTCGATCGTCGTGTCGAGGACCTCACCCTGTTCGAGCCGTTGGAGGCGGTCGTTGACCCACTCGTCGTCAACGTCCGCATCGGCGGCCAGGTGAAACACGTATCCGTTTTCGAGAGTCCCGTCATCGCTTCGTTCTGCGGGCGGCAACTTGGACCCGATCCCCACCGCCTCGACCGTGCCGTCATTGAACTCGCGGGACGAGGTCGTGGAGACGTTCGGGACGAACGTAACGTACGACATCGAACCGAGGTAGTCGAACGTCGCCTCGGTCGTTTCGGGATCGGTGATGACGGTCGCTTCGTCTCCGTTTGCTGTTGCGATAGCGGTTTCGACGACAGAGCGACTGCCGTCGCCACTCGCGATCACCAGTTTTCCATCGGCAGCCGCGAACGCCTCGTCATCGACCTCGCCGACGGTCCAGCCGTCGATCTCGTCGTCGCCGGCGTCAGGTTTGTCGAACGATCCGGTGGTGACCGAGAGTTGTGTCGCTTCACCGGCGGCGAACACGATTTCAGCAACCGAGTCGGCATCGACGTTGTCGAACTCGTCTACCACACCGTGGGTACCCAGGTACCCGGGCCGGGATTCCTGGGAATCGATCTGCGAGTAGACGAGGTGCTGATAGCTCGTTTCGAGCGACGATTCTGCGGGAACCAGTTCGAGGGTGGACTCGAGGTCGGACGGGAGGGACGTCCGCCTGTCGGCAGCATCCGCCGCCGCTGCACCGGTGTATCCCGAGAAGGCGATGGCTGCGACGGTTCCGCTTCCGACGATTAGTTCGCGTCTTCGCATGCACGACCTGTTGCGAACGTTTCTCCTTCAATCTATTGGAAACATAAAGAGTATTTCTGAGGTTTATTTCACGGATTCTAACTCGAGGTGTTGCGGATGCGTCACCGTTCAGCCGACGGCGATCGCCGGTACCGTCTGTTACCGACGGAGCCGTGCGACCGCCGGCTCTGCGTTTCGGTCGAGTTCAACCAGGCCGTCGGCTTCTAGATCCGCCAGCAATCCGCGGAGCCACTCGCGGCCGTACTCACCGTTTGGCGCGTAATCGACGCGAACTCGGTGACCCAGCGTATCGAGTTCGAGTTCGTCGTACTCTCGAAGGGTTCCGATCACGCGGCCGCGGAACTGGCGGCGGCTGCCCTCGAAACTGGGTTGAGTCGGCACGTCCGGCGCGGTAAAGTCGCCGGTGGCGTAGGCGCTGCACCACTCGCGCCACGGACAGCCGGCTTCGTCACACGCTGGCGTCTGCTCGCAGGCGACGCCGCCGAGTTCCATGATGGCGTTGTTCCAGACTCGCGAGCGGTCAGCGGGCATGAGATCGCTCGCGGCGTCCTCGAACGTCGAATCGTCGTCGGGAACGTCGAACGCGCGGTAGAGCACGCGCTTGACGTTCGTATCGACGACGGCGTCGCCGTTGTTGAAGGCGAAGCTTGCGACGGCGTTTGCGGTGTACGGGCCGACGCCCATCAGCTCCTGAAGTTCGTCGGGTGACTCCGGAAAGTGGCCGTCGTAGTCCGATTCGATCTGTCCGGCGGCTTCGTGGAGGTACTTCGCCCGATTGTTGTATCCCAGGCTGTGATCCGTCCAGAACCCGACGACATCGGCTCGGTCGGCCGCCGCGAGTTCAATTGTGGACGGCCAGCGCTCGAGGAACGCCTCCCAGGCCTCGACGACGCGGTCGAGTTGGGTCTGCTGGCTCATCACCTCGCTGACGAGGATCGCGTACGGGTCGTCGGTCCGTCGCCAGGGGAACTCGCGGTGGTCGGCCTCGTACCAGTCGATCAGCGCGTCGCGAACGCTGTCGCGGTCGTCGGGGAGGCTCCACGCCGGTGCTGCCTCCGTGTCAGTCATCGGTGACACTTGGCGGATGGACGGTTTAGGGATGGTGGTGTCGATCGATCGCGAACGCTGACAACGTTCGTCGAACGGTCGTTCGCGCATCGCGGGCGGCTCTCGCGGCTCCCGGATTCGATCAGGAAGCCGCACAGTCTCCGTCCCGCTAGAGAACGTTTATGTTCATTGCTACCGTAACACACAGTGTAGCGGCACCGCGAGGACACATCGGACGACCTCCGTCGATCCGTTCGCAAGAACCGGTTGCGGAGGATCGGAGAAAATCGAGTATCACGTCACAAGGATACGAGATGCGTACTCCGAAGGAGAACCGAACGGTTCACCACTCGTCTTCCATGGAAGACGACGAGAAGGCCAAGTAACGGATTCCAGGTAACTGGCGTTCGTGAATCTGGCAGACGCCAGCACGGCCGTACGGACCGTCGAACGAACTCCCGTCCGGGTCCAAGTCGCGGGGCTGTCGCATTTTTCGGCGGCACAATTGCGTCGATAGTCGATCGTAACCGGCCCGCCGGAACGATGCCGACAACCGTACGCCTAAGCCGTCGCAGTCATTCGATCCACCCATGCGAACGCCAGCACAGAACGGCGAACTGGCACTCCTACTCGAGGTCGCAAGCACCCCGAAACCGGGGAACGTCGACCGCCACCGCGATCTCGACGACCTGCGATTCGAGCACTTTCTCGCGGGCGCGGTCGGCGCTCGGGACGGACTCGAAATGGCCGCGACCGACTCAGCGATCGGTCCCGCCTTCGAACGGGCTATCGAAGGGATGGCCGCACAGGAAGGTGACAACACGCAGTTCGGCGCACTGCTCTTGCTCGTGCCGCTCGTGCGAGCCACGCGGAACGATCTCTCCCGATCAGCCGTCGAATCGGTCGTCGAGCAAACGACCGTCGACGACGCGGCAGCCTTCTACCGCGCGTTCGAACACGTCGACGTTTTCGTCCCCGATCCGCCGGCGGACATGGCGCCGCTCGACGTTCGCCGAGGGTCCGACGCGATCCCCGCACTCGAAGCGCGCGAGCTCACGCTGGTCGACGTGATGGACCGAAGCGTCCCCGGCGACGACGTCGCCCGCGAATGGATCACCGGCTTCGAGCGCTCGTTCGCCGCAGCCGACCGCCTCGAAACAAAGTCAGGTCCGCTGCCCGACCGCGCTGCAGCGGTCTTCCTCTCCCTGCTCGCCGACCGCCCCGACACCCTGGTCGCAAACCGACGCGACGAGACCACCGCGCGGGAGGTGAGCCAGCGCGCCGCCGCGCTGGTCGACCGCAACGCCATCGCTACTGATCGGGACGCCGTCGAAACGTTCGCAACCGAACTCGTCGATCGCGGAATCAATCCGGGAACGACGGCGGATATCACCGCGGCCGGGCTTTTCATCGCCCTCGAGCGCGACACAGTCGAGATATGAACGACGGAAGCGACGCGGACACACACAGCGGGGACGAAACGAGCCACCCGTCCGGGGGGACAGCCTGGCCCGCACCGCTCTCCGGCGTCACCGAATCCATCGTCACGACGCTCGGCCCCAACGACCGCTGGAACGTCGCCGCACTCGGATTGTTCACCGACGATACCGACGCCGACGACAGCGTCGATAACGCCGATTCCAACGCGGCCAGCGACAAGCGCCCACCCGAAACATCACCAGTCACCGCTCGAACCTGGGGCAATACCCGCACCCGCCGGAATTTCCACCGACAGGGCGAGGCTTACATCCAGTTCGTTACCGACCCCGTCGTCTTCGCCGACGCCGCCCTCACGATCTCCGAACTCGACTCCCCCGTCCTCGACGCCGCCAACGCCTGGGCGCGAGTCTCCGTAACCCCGATCGATTCCGGCACGGACGACGGCACAACGTGGGAACAATGGGAACTCGAACCGATCGAAACCGGAACCGAACGCGAGACCGTCCCCACGATCAATCGCGGCTTCAACGCCGTCATCGAAGCGACTGTCGCCGCCTCGCGACTCGGCGTTTCCGGCTACGACGACGCAACGTTACGGAACCGACTCGAGTTCTTCGCGTCGGTCGTCGACCGCGCCGGGGGACCGCGAGAACGACTGGCCATCGAACGCGTTCGAGACCACGCTGAGTGGTAAGACGCGCAAGGGACCTGCTGCAGTCCAGTCTCGAACTCGCGACCGCAAAACGGCTCGAAAGGGCGGTACCGACTCGGGTGAACTCGAATCCAGAGACAACCCGGCGTGGGGAGCAACGGGAACAAAACGAAAGAGAAAGGGATTAAGAGCCTCTGGGCGGAACGACCCTGTATGGCAATCAAACCGGCCTACGTCAAGAAGACCGGGAACCTCCTGCTGGAGCGGTACCCGGACGCGTTCACGACCGACTTCGAACAGAACAAAGACAGCGTCGACAAGCTCACCAACGTCGAATCCAAGGGCGTTCGAAACCGCATTGCAGGCTACGTGACGCGAAAGAAGGGCGCGCAGGTTCCCGCGTAATCCGTCGAGTTCTCGTCTTCAGTTGTCCCGGCCGGTGAGCCGCTCGCTCGGCGATTACTTGGAAGACCAACTGAGAATCAGGTTGCATTTCGGCACTACGCGAGCCACGGTGGCCGCGCCAGATCCGTTCATCCCATTCCTGGTCGGTTCTCGAGGCGAGCGGATACCCCGACGGCCGCGTCTCCGAGCCGGCGGATCGATTCTTGCGGATCGGCCGCCAGAACGCGAGACGGGCTCAGGTGCAGAGGGTGACACTACGCCACCAGTGGCCCGATTCAGCTCCCTCTCCGTGAACGCTGGCCGCGAAAAACGCGATCCGACGACAACGCCGTCAGTAATCGAAGCCGAGTTCCATATAGAACGCAGCAACGAGCGCGACGACCGCCACGAGCAGCGCGAACAACGAGCCAACGGTCCCGGTCAGAATCGAGAGTTCGAGTCCGACGACCGGCAGCGTCGACCCCTGGAAGCCAGTCCAGAAGAACAGGACCGCGACGAGCGCACTGAGCGCCGAGAGGACGGTCGCCCCGATGCTAAACGGCGTCTCGAAAAGCCCGGGTTCGCGTGACCCTGAACTCGTCGTCGTATCCGTCATTGGTTCGCCTCCGGACCGGTCCGACGAGTGCTCGGCACAGCCGCCAACAGCGACGAACGCACTCTGTTCGAACCACCGTCCGCAGCTGTAGTCGATCCAGGAACCCGTCCCGCCGACGGACACCCCGGCGACACTGCCGGACGACCGCCACTGACATCGAATCGGGTCTGTCGAGAGTTCATCGGTCGGAAGATACCGCCCCGTTTTCTTAATTTCTTCTATGGGCGTCGCAGCGACTGCGGCCCACAGCCGCAACCTGGTCGTCGATCTGTCTCTCAAAAGTGCCCATATGTAAATAAAAATGGCTGTGAGAGCGCGTGCGATACGAATCCAAACGGTTTTGCGGCCACGATACACAGTGACACAAAATGGCAGTACGAGTAGGCGTACTCGGCGCGACCGGCGCTGTTGGACAGCGATTGATTCAGCTTCTCGATCCACACCCCAAGTTCGAACTCGCCGCCCTGACAGCGAGCGATTCGAGTGCCGGCAAGACGTACCGACAGGCCGCCAAGTGGCGCGTCGATAGCCCGATCCCGGCCGATGTCGCCGAGATGACCGTCCAGGCGACCGAACCCGATGCGATCCCGAACGACATCGACTTGCTGTTTTCCTCGCTCCCCTCGAGCGTCGGCGCAGCCGTCGAACCCGGCTTCTGTGAGGCCGGCTACGTCGTCTCGTCGAACTCGTCGAACGGGCGAATGGACGACGACGTACCGCTGGTGATCCCGGAGATCAACGCCGAACACCTCGATCTTCTCGAAGTCCAGCGCGACGAGCGCGGCTGGGACGGTGCGCTGATCAAGAACCCGAACTGCTCGACGATCACCTTCGTCCCGACGCTCGCCGCGCTGACGGAGTTCGGCCTCGAAAAGGTCCACGTTTCGACCCTGCAGGCCGTTTCCGGAGCCGGCTACGACGGCGTCAGCTCGATGGAAATCATCGACAACGCGATCCCCTACATCGGCAGCGAGGAGGACAAACTCGAGACCGAATCCCGAAAGCTCCTCGGCGAGTTCGACGGCGCGTCGCTGACCCACAACGACGTGGCCGTGTCGGCGTCCTGTAATCGCATCCCGACGATCGACGGCCACCTCGAGAACGTCTGGGTCGAGACCGAAGCCGAACTCGACGCGGCAGCCGCCGCCGAAGCGATGGAGGCGTTCCCCTCGCTCGACCTGCACTCCTCACCGGATCCGCTGATCCACGTCTTCGACGAGCCGGACCGGCCGCAGCCGCGGATGGACCGGACCGTCGGCGGCGGGATGGCGATCGCAGCGGGCGGGATGCAGGAGACGCCGTTCGGGCTGCAGTACAACTGTCTGGCCCACAATACGATCCGCGGAGCTGCCGGCGCGAGCGTACTGAACGGCGAGTTGCTCGCCGAGAACGGCTACCTGTAACGACGGCCCCCGTCATCGGCGGCAGCGGCCCGAGTGCGGACGCAAACGGCATTTTCGATCGAGTTCGAATGTCGGCCATCCCACGCTATTTTGGCACGGGGCCCAAATAGATACGATGCTAACGGTGTGATATGCTTCCAGTCATCTCCGATCCTGAATCGCTGACCCCGCTTGTCGGTGCAACGGCGGACACGGACGCCGACATCGATATTCTTGCCGATCGCCACCGTCGAGCGGTCCTTCGCTATCTTGTGACGCACGCCCCGACGGAACGGGTTTCACTCGCCGATCTCGCAGATTTCGTCGTTCTCGAGACGGACGCGGACGACCAGCGCTCCGGCGTCCTCGCCACGACCGGCGACGCGCTGTTTGGCACCCGAAAACGAGTTCACAGTTCGCTTCGGCACAACCACGTCCCGCGGCTCGCGGAAGCCGGGCTGGTCACGTTCGATCCGGACGCGAACACGGTGGCGCTCCGTGAGGACGGAGAAGCGGTGGCCGCAGAACTCGAGCAAGCGGGTGCTGAGAGAGATGTTGCTGAGGATGAAGCGACGATCGCCTGAGCCTGAGAACGGTTTGGAGAACGGGCGAACGTAAGGACTGAGACGAAAACCGCGTACGAGGCGGAACGAATCAGGAGTTCTGTGGCAGTGCGACGACGGGGACAAACCCGCTCTTTATCAGTTGTCTGGCGACATCGCCGGACAGGAGTTCGGCGATTCGATTGCTTTTTCGAGGGGTGAACACGACGGCTTCTGCGTCCCGGTCGGTTGCGGCCCCAAAGATCGTCTCGGCGACGGCGGTGCCGTAACGGACCTCGGATTCGATCGTCGCCGATGAGTCCGCAAGCGGCTTGCGCGCGGCCGTGAAGATTTCGTCGGCGTACTCCTTGCGCTGTTCGGGCGAGGCCTTGTCGATCGCCCCACCGCCTTTCTCGATGACGTTGACGAGAACGACGTGGCTGCTGTCGGTGAGATGCGGAACGAGTGCTGTCGTCGTCTGCTTGCCGTCGTCGGGGTCCGCGACGGGAACGATCACCGTTCCGTCGAAGGTGAGTGTCATCGTCGCCTCCGCGTGCCGGATGAACGCCACGGGCACTGTTTGCGCCCTCCGTCGAACGCTTCGGTAGCGGCGATAACTGTGGTGTGCATAGTGGCACATCGCGGGTGCGGGGCAAAAAAGTATCCGCAGTGGAGGTTCGAGCGGACGAGACGTGCGAGGACGCGGACGGTTTCGGAACCGACCCCGATCCCGATCAGCACCCGAGCAGCGATCACGTCAGAACTCGAGCGGAGTGGCGTTACAGCGAGACCCGATTGACGAGTTCGTCGCGGTCGGCGGTGTAGCGCCGGACGTTTTCGGCGACGATGTCAGCGAGACGATCGTAGTAAGCCGGCGTGTGGCCGGCGTTGTGGGGGGTGAGCTGGACGTTTTCGAAGGTCCACAGCGGGTGGTCCTCGGGGAGCGGTTCGGGGTCGGTAACGTCGAGGGAGGCACCGCGGATGGCTCCCGACCGAAGCGCGCTCACCAGTGCGTCGGTGTCGACGACGGGGCCCCTGGCAATATTGACCAGGACGGCCTCGGGATCGAGCGTGACCAGTTCCTCGGTGTCGATCAGGCCGCGCGTCGTTTCCGTGAGCGGGCAGGCCAGGACGAGGTAGTCGGTTCTCGCGAGGGCGTCGTCGAACGCATCGCCATCGAAGCCGACGACCTCGTCCGTCGGGCCGCCCTTCTCGGGCGAGTAGCGGACGCCGATCGTCTCGACGCCGAACGGGTCGAGGCGGTCGCAGACGGCCCGGCCGATCGCACCCAGTCCGACGACCGTCACCGTCGCTCCCTGGAGTTCGTGCGCCTTGTAGTGGCGCCACTCCCGGCGGCGCTGTCTGCGCGCGCCGACGTGAAACCGTCGCGTGAATCCCAGGATCGCCCCCAGGACGTGCTCGGCGATATTCGGCCCGTGGACGCCGGATGCGTTCGTCACCGTGACACCCCGCTCCGAGAGTTCATCGAGCGGTAGGTGGCCGGTACCGGCATACGCGCACGCGAAGACGTCGAGGTCGTCGGCGCGGTCGAGCAGGTCTTTATCGAGCATCATGCCGGTGACGAACGCGGCGGACCGGATGGCCTCGCGTTCGGCGGCGGGCGTTCGGGCGAGAGAGACGGTGTGATCCGGAAGTCGGTCACGGAGCGCGCCGGCGTACTGTTCGACGGGGACGCCGTGGGTCCCCTTCCGGAGGACGAGCACGTCCGGTTCGGTTCCGGTAGTCGTCTCATCCGTGCGTCCGCCCTCATCAGTACTTCCGGGACGGTCATCGCGCCCATCGCTCGAGTGCGTACTCATACACGTGCCCTCGCGTGGAACGGTCAAAAACGTTGACGGCGTGCGGGCGCTGACACCCGCTGTTCGCGCACGCGTCGTCGCACGCAGTCGGTTCCAGACGCGAAATACAGGTACTTTAATACGGGCCACTGATTCCACACGGAGTATGGAACGCGTTGAGGTCGCGGTCGTCGGTGGCGGTCCCGCAGGTGCCACCGCCGCCGAACGGGCCGCCGCACACGGAGCCGAGACGGTCCTCTTCGAGCAGGGAGTGCCCCGCGAAGACCGCGAGGGGCTCGGACCGGACTCGACCGACGCCGCCGGAATGCTCGACTACTGGATCGACATCATGGACTTCGACTACGCGGAGATCCCGGACGATGTCGTCCTCCAGGAACTCGAGGGAACCGAGTTCGTCGGACCGAACAGCGCCGTCGAGTTGACGACGACGGGAATGGACGCCAGCTATCCGAAGTTCGGCTACACCTTCCACCGAGCGCGGATGGACGACTGGCTCTACGAGCGTGCGACCGACGCGGGGGCCGACCTGCGCGTGGGAACCGGCGTCTCGGATCTGGAGACGGATCTCCGCTCGTCGAGCCCGAAGGGACCGACGCACACGCTGACGCTCTCGAACGGCGATCAGATTGAAGCCCAGTACGTCATCCTCGCCGATGGCCCACAGCGACGCATTACGCTCGAGGCACTGGATCAGTTCACGCCACCGGGGCGAAGCATCGCCGACGCGCTCTCGCCGCCGACGGCGAACCACATCGCCTACCAGGAGTATCGGGAGTTCCCCGAAGAGCTGTTCGACCCGGACTGGCTCAAATTCTGGTGGGGATACATGCCGGGCGAAACCGCCTATCCGTGGGTGTTCCCCAACGACGGCACCGTCGCCCGCGTCGGGTTGACGATGCCGATCGGGATGGAACTCGACGACGTCGATAACCCGGCGTCCTACGCGCTACTCGACTCCTCGGACGAGCGACTGCCGTCGGGCTCGGAGTACATCACCCGCCTCTTAGAGCACGAGTTCGGCGACGAGTACGACATCGAGTCGGACATGCCGATCGTCGAGGACCGCGGCAAGTCGACGGGCACCGAAACGTACCCGATCTCCTCGACGCGGCCGATCGACTCGCCCGTCGGCGCGAACATCGCCGTGGCCGGCGGCGCGATGGGGACGACCTCCGCCTTCCACGAGGGTGGGTATCACGTCGCCGTCCGCACCGGCAAGATCGCCGGCCGTCTCGCCGCGACGGACTCGCTCGAGCACTACAACGATCTCTGGAAGCGCGCGATCGGTGACGAGATCCTCCGGAACGTCGCCTTCGCCGACATCGTCGCGGACTACGAACCCGGCGACTGGGACCGAGCGTTCGACATCGTCACCGACATGCAGGGCGGGAGCGGCGAGAACGTCCTGCTCAACCGGACCTACGGTGCCGGTATCGCCGCGTCAAAACTCCTCGTTTCGTACAAGAAACGGAAGTTCACCTACCGAAACGGCACGTACGTGCAGTTCGACGCGGGCGATTATCACTACTGACTCCTGACCTCGGACCCCCGACTCGACTGGCGTGCACTCGTCCCCGGCCTGCTCCTACGCGGGAGTCTTTTTCGGGGTCGATGTGGAAGTGGTCGTATGGATTCTGATGGACACGCGGATCCGCCCGCGGACGACACCGCCCGAGCCGACGGCTCGGGCCACCGCGTTCCGGAGGGACAGGCACCCGAGGAGTACGGCGACCACCGCGGCCACGGGGAGCACGACGAACCCGAACACGAGCACCGAAGTCGCTGGCCGTTTATCGCCGCGATCGGCGCCGCCTCCCTCTACGGCGGCTTCGCGTTCTTCATCTTCGGGGCCGAAACCGAACTCGTGCCGCGCCCGATCGGTATCGGCCTCGCCGTCGTCGGCGCGGCCGCACTCCTGGCTGGTATCGGAGGCTGGCTCAACCAGGCGTTTCTTGCACCCGCGCGCGAGGGACAGGAGCCACACAAGTCTCGGGGATCGTACGTCTCGACCACGATGCTCTTTCTCACGACCGACGTGTCGACGTTCGGCGGCCTGTTCATCTACTACTTCTTCATCAGGGTGGGGACGTGGCCGGCCGCAGAACTCCCTCCGCTGCTCGGCTCGCTCGTGGTCATCAACACCACCCTTCTGGTCACCAGCAGCATTACCCTCCACTACGCTCACGAAGCGCTCGGCCACGGCAACAGGCGACGCTTTCTCACACTGCTCTGTGCGACTCTCGCACTCGGCGTCGTCTTCCTCGCCGGCCAGGCCTACGAGTACTACGAGTTCATCATCGCGGAGGGCTTTTCCCTCACGAGCGGCATCTTCGGGAGCGCCTTCTTCGGGTTGACCGGACTCCACGGCTTCCACGTCGCGCTCGGCATCGGCGCGATCGCCATCCTCTGTTGGCGGGCGCTTCGCGGCTACTACGGACCGGACCGCGATACCTCTATTGCGACCGTCTCGCTGTACTGGCACTTCGTCGACGCCGTCTGGCTGTTCCTCGTGGTCGTCCTCTACGTCGGCGCCTCGATCTGAGAGGACTCACTCGAAATCAAACTCGAGACCGACGGTGACGACCCCCTGGCCCTGGTCGACAGCGTTCGCTGATCGCTCGACACCGCTGAACTCGAGCGACTGTGCCGGCGCGAGGGCTCCGTTCGGCTCCGTAAAGAGAAAGGCACGATACGACGGTGCACGATCGTACGTGATGACGTTCGTCTGATACGAGCGCTCGAACCGCTCCGGTTGCCAGTCGAGTTCGGATGCGGCGACTGTGACTCGGCTCCCAGGGCGAAACTGGTAGGGAAGGAGCAGTCCGTGATCGACGGTCTCCGTCTCGGGTTCCTGAGATGTCGAGTCGGTACGTGCGCTCGCGCCTGACGTTCCCAACAGCGCGCCCGTCGAGACGGCACCGCATTTGACGAACGTCCGTCGCGCCATCGGCCATTGCGTATTCTCGCACATGCGCTGGTCCCCGACTACCAGCGGTGATATAATCATTTGGCATGATGACACAACGGTCGAAAGAGGTTCGTGACCCCAGTACAAACACCCCTCGTGATTGCTACCAGCGCTGAATAAACCGTTTCGGGGTAATTCAAGACGATGACACGTTCAGATTCAGCCGTAACAGAGCTTTATCCTGTTGGGGCTGGGCAGGGATCAGTGAATGTTCTTCCAAGAACCCGAACTCCAGTACGAGGTCACCGTCGAGCAACCGGACCCGCACTTCGCAAAACTCCTGCAACAAGCGATCGGCGGGCAGGAAGGGGAGATGCGCGTTGCCATGCAGTACATGTTCCAGGCCTGGGCGCTCCCGGAAGGCTACGAAGAGTATCGAAACCTGCTGATGGAGACCGCCGCCGAGGAACTCGGTCACATAGAAATGCTCGCAAGCGCCGTGACGAAGAACCTGCGCGGTTCGCCAAAACAGATGAGCGAGGATGCACAGGAAACCGCGGCGACGGCCGCCGCGATGACCGGGCAGAATCCGCGGCAGTTCCTCTCGGCCGGCCAGTCGGCGATGCCGGTCGACAGCAACGGCGTTCCGTTCACCGGCGGCTACATCGCCGCGTCAGGCAACCTTGCGGGTGATCTCTACGCGAACGTGATGGCCGAAGCGACCGGCCGAACTCTCGCAACCCGCCTCTGGGAGTACACTGACGACCCCGGCATGAAGGACATGCTGTCCTACCTCATCGCGCGGGACACGATGCACCAGAACCAGTGGCTACGCGCGCTGGAGACGCTCGACGATCCGGTTCCGGTCCCCGCGAGCTTCCCGCAGGAACAGGAGAACCAGGAGTTCAACTACACGTTCATCTCGACCAGACGGGAGGAACAGCCCGATCCGGGCTATCCGTGGACCCAGGGCGAGTCGCCGGACGGAATGGGAGAGTTCTCCTACGCCGCCGAACAGCCGGGTGACGGTGAGGTCATCGCTCCACAGCCCGACCCGATGACGAACGACGAACCGAATCGGACGAGCGAGTCGGACAATTCGGACGACTCGACCACGTCGAGCAAATAGCCACCGCCGTTGAGATTTCCCGCTGTGGAACCGGCTCTCCGAGAGCCGACGGTTGGGTGCCATCGTTCGGCCGACTGCCATCGTCCGGGATGTTCGGCGAACGGTTAGCGTATAATGTGCAGGCTCGTGGCCGAGCGGTGAGAACGCGAGAACAGAAGGACGACGGCGATTACTCCGCCCGGTCGCGTTGCATTCGCTCTTCGAATCCCGCCATCTTCCGGTAGATCGGCGGCGTCAACACGCCCAGAACGCCCACGAGGATCGCGATTCCGCCGATCGGGAACAACAACGGCTGGACCTCGAGACAGGAGTTCTGTGACGTGATCTGAACGTAGTATCCGTCGCCCTCGTACTCGACGATCACGCCCTCGAGAAACGCCTCTCGATTTTGGAGATCACCCTGGACCTTCGCCTCCTGAAGCGGGCTATCGATCGCCTCTTCGAGGGCACGCTGTTCGGCCGTCGTGAGTTCTCCTGCCGGAAGCGTCTCGATGGTATCCGTTGCACCGGAATACTCGTCATCGGGGGTCACCGCGATGGTGGGTTCCCCACAGAGTCCGGCGCTATCTTGAATCACGACGTATCCGCCGACGATCGAAAGAGGGAGTCCGATAGCGATCAGAAGGACGCCGAGAAAGGGCGCAGCGTAGGTTAGCAGCAACGACTCGGACGCCGTCGTCGGTTCGGTTGGTCCCGTTCCGGTAGCGGTGGACGGCTCGTCGGAAGACGCGTCGTCACCGGAACTCATTCGTTCTCGTCCTCCGTCGACGGACGCCGTTGTCGGCCGCCGAGATACGTGATCGTTCCCGCGAGTCCCAGCCCGTAGATCCAGTGTGAGAGAATAACGAAGATGAGGTACGTAACAAGTTCAAGGCCGGTCTGGCCGGTGTAGAAGGCGATCGCGAAGCCGGATGCGATAACCGTCGCGTACCACAGCCCCGTCACGAACGTGAGTTCACCCGGTAGATACTCCCCCAGCGAGAGGAACAACAGCGGCCAGACCGTCATCCCCGCAAAGAGGAACAGCGCGTAGCCGAGTCCGATGTTCGCCGGTAACCCAACGAGTGTCGCGAGGTCCGCGAACGTCGCAAGATCAAACACACCCAGGGCGACTGCCAGCAAAAGCGCACCCGACATGAGTACTGTCCCGAAGAGGCCACCAGCCGCGCCTGCTCCCGCATCGTTCGCGACGGTCCGTGCGACCGGCTTGATCCGACTGTAGATCGAGAGCGGGCGGTCCTCTCGTGCGGGAACGTACGACGGACGGGTCTCTTCCGGTTCGGTCGGCGCGACGCCGCGCTTGCGTTCGAGGCGGTCCTCGAACCACCGCCACTCGGGCGTGAACTGCTCGGTCGCCTTCAACTCCCACGGATCGGCGGTCTCGACCGGCTTACCCTGAAAGTACGACCAGATCATGTTATAGAGCCACATGAGGACGCTAATACCGATAAGGAAGGCCCCCACGGTCGCGACGATCTGCAGTCCCGAGTACTCCGCCGGATAGGTCGCGTACCGACGAGGCAACTCGAGAAACCCAAGCGCCATCAGCGTCAAGAACGTGAGCACAGAGCCGACAACAAGTAACGATGACTGGAAAATCGCCAGCCGACGATCGTACATGCGGCCCGTGATCAGGGGATACCAGTAATAACTCGCGGCGAACATCATCAGCGGGATGATCCCCATGACGATGAGGTGGAAGTGGCCGACGACGTAGTAGGTCCCGTGATAGATGATATCCACGGGAATAACGGCCAGGAAGATGCCCGTGACACCGCCGACGATGAACAACCCGATCGAGCTAATACAGAGGATCGTCGGCGCAGCCAGCCTCACATCGCCGTTCCACATCGTGGTGATCCAGTTGAACACCTTGATCGCACTTGGCACGGCAATCGCAATTGAGGTCGCCATGAAACTCGCCCGAACGCGCGGGTCGACCCCGGTCGTAAACATGTGATGCGCCCAGACGCCGAACGAGAGTACGCCGATCGCGATCGTCGAATAGACGATGAACTTGAATCCGAACAGCTTTCGACCGACGAACTTCGGCAGTATCAGGCTCATCAACCCGGTCGCCGGAAGGAAAATAATATACACCTCCGGATGCCCCCAGAACCAGAACAGATGTTGCCAGAGAAGCGGCCCACCGCCCTCGATCGCGTAGAACGTCGTCCCGAAGTTCCGGTCAAACAGCAACATTAAGACGGCCGTACCGAGCAGCGGAAACGCAAAGACGATAATCGAACTCGTGACGAGCATGTTCCACGAGAAGATATCGAGATTCGCCCAGCCGATCGACTCGTCGCGCTCGTAGATGATCGTCGTGATGAAGTTGATCGCACCGATCGTGGTAGCGATGCCACTCAAATGGAGGCCTAACAGGAGGAAATTCGTCTGTGGATTCGGGGCCAATGATAGCGGCGGATACATCGTCCAGCCGATCGCTGGTTCCTGAAACGCGAGCAAGACGGACAGGAAGTCGCGCGGAACGACGACCGCGAGTATCGATCCCGTTACTTCGGCGACGATTCCCAGACGTGCAAGCAAAAGCGATGGCGGCAACAGCCAGAATCCGATCGCGTTGAGCCGCGGAAACGCCATGTCGTCGGCCCCGATCAACAACGGTAGGAAGTAGTTCCCGATCCCGAAAAACACCGGCGCGACGAAGAAAATGAGCATCGTCAGACCGTGCATCGTGAACAGTTCGTTGTACGTCTGTTCGGTCCAGAGGTTCGCCGACGGCGTCAACAGATGCGTGCGAATCATCATCGCGTCGATTCCACCCCAAATCGCCGCCACGGTACCGAACGCGATGTACAGCAATCCGATCTCGCGATGATTCGTCGTTGTCGTCCACCGAACAGCAGCCGCTTTCACGTCCGCGAGACCGAACCGGCGCGACCGACCCACAGCATAGCCGCCGTCCGGCGACGGCTCGGCTCGCAGTCGCTGTGCTAGAAGGACAACCAGAAGACAACCGATAAGGATAGCGCCAAACAACGATACTTCCACGAGTGCACGGTTCATCGTCGCCCATCACCTCCCCTGTCCCAACTACATCGCTCGTCGTCCTGCATAGCGGTATCGTCACCATCGATCCCAATAAAGATGAATTCAGCTAGCCGTGAGTTTCCGTACAGCTTATATCTCCTCTCTCGGTCACTCTCTTCCGTACTTATCTGATATCGTTACAGTTCACTGAGCTATGCAGGACGTATATCAGCCTGGTTGTTGAAGCCCCTCCAATGAGTAGCCGCCGACGAACGATCGTCGCATTTGCCATCGCGGCGCTTTCAAACCTCGTACTGGCCGGCACAGTTGCTGCACAGTCGGAAAACCGAGAACTTATCGACGGCCTCGAGTACCAACTGCTCTACGTCGCCCTTCCGCTCACCCTATTCGTCCTCGTGATCCTCATCTATGCGGCCGTCAAGTTCCACGACAACGACGACCCCGAGCCGACCACGGAAGACCCCGCTCTCGAAATCACCTGGACCGCCGCAACAGCACTTATCCTGCTGTTCGTCGGCCTCTCCGGTTACAGCGTTCTCGTCAACCCGTACGTCTCTCCCTCACAGGCGATCGGTGGGGGTACCAGCGACCAAGGAACGGTCGAATCGTTCGACGACCTCCCCGACACCGCCGACGAAGAAATCTACGTCCAGGGCTACCAGTGGTCGTGGCAAGCGAACTACCCCGACTCGAACATCACGACCGAAAATGAACTCGTGATACCCGCCAATGAGAACGTGACAATCTGGCTCACCAGTGACGACGTTATTCACTCGCTGTTCGTCCCCGAGCTCGGTGTCAAACAGGACGCGTTCCCCGGCGACTACACCCGCGCACGAACAATCGCCGAACCCGGCCGCTATGACGCCGTCTGCGCCGAGTTCTGCGGTGCTGGTCACTCGCGGATGGACGCTGACGTCATCGTCGTCGAACCCGAAACCTACGACCAGTGGATCGAAGAACACGACGGCGAAGGAACCGTCACCGACACACCGGACCCCGAGTGAAAACAGCAGGCGATCGATCGACGCCCGTCGTTCGTCGAACGAGCATGTAAGAGTTAAACGAAGCGGGCACCTAGACCACCTACGTGCCTTTAGTCCCCGTCCGAGCAAACCCATTCGGGTGCGATGACAGTACGGCGAACCCGGGCACGTGACAGCAGCATCTGGAGGATGCCACGACTTCTGGCGTTCTCTCACCCGGCACGAGGGTTAGCCAGCCGACGCGGCACGCCGCCACGGGATGAGGCTGGACGTTAGTGTTCCGGGTGACACGTTTCAAATCTGACCGAATAGTATACCGGATCGCTTCGTATGGCGACTTCTCGGTACGGCCATCCGACAGAAGACGCACCCAGCAGTACCTTCATCGGTTCTCAAACGGGCTTTTTATCGCTCTCCGTGGAAGGGCGCCTATGACCGACAACCCAGCACACGAGGAGTTCGATGTCGTCGTCGTCGGAGGCGGACCGGCCGGACTCAGCGCTGCTCTGTACTGTACGCGCCTCGGCAATCAAACGGCGCTCATCAACCGCGGCGGCGGCCGTGCCGCAATGATGCAGGACGTCCACAACGTCATCGGTATCACCGAGGAAACAGCCGGTAAGGAACTCCTCTCGACGGGCGTCGAACAACTCCGGGAATACGGGTGTACCGTCTATCGAGACGTAATCTCGTCCTGTTCAACGGAAACACCAGCATCAGAATCAGAATCAAAATCAGCACCCACTGAGACTCGTTCCGAAAGTGACAGCGAAGACGGAACCAATTCTACCACCGATATCGATACCTCGAATCCCAATACACTCGACAACACAACCGCTCCGCCACAAATCACCCTCTCTGGCACCGAAACCACCTACACCGCTGATTACGTCGTTCTCGCGACCGGCTTTACCGACGTTCGACCGGATCCACCCCTTCCTCGAACCGGCCGCGGACTCCACTACTGTCTCCACTGTGATGCATACATGTTTATCGACGAACCCGTCTACGTGATGGGTTCCTCTGAAAGCGCCGCCCACGTCGCCGCAATCATGCTCAACTTCACCGACACTGTCGACCTCCTCACACGCGGTGACCCTCCAACCTGGAGTGACGACACCGACACTGTTCTCAAAACCCATCCAATCGACATCATCCACGAGGACGTTTCCGGCGTCCAGAACGGTGCAGACGGATGGCTAACTGCCCTCGAATTCGAAGACGGAACCACCCGCGAATACACCGGCGGCTTCGCAATGTACGGCGCAGACTACAACAACGGCCTTGCAAACGAACTCGGCTGTGAGCTCAACGACGATGGCACTGTCGCCGTCGACGATCACGGCCAAACCTCCGTCGAAAACGTCTACGCCGTCGGCGACCTAACACCCGGCCACAATCAAGTCCCCATCGCACTCGCGGACGGAGCCAAAGCCGGCATTTCAATTCACTGGCAACGCAGACCGTTTCCTCGCGATCTCGATCTTCTCGATGAACTCGGTCCCGTCCGCGCCGAAGAAGTCCCCGGACTCCCGGATGAACTCCTCGAACGCGCAATCGAATTCCACACCTACGACTAATAATATTAGACCCCCACTCTGAGACACGCCACTACCGCTCTCGACAGCACATGCTGTGAAAGGAACGACATAATACCTCACTCCCGCAACCACAACCTACCCTGCATCACTCGTTCCACCACGACATCGACTTCAACGCCCGCCTCCCGATTCCCGATTCGACCCAGCGGTAATCTCCTCTCCATACCCACTAGCAGCCTCATCTCCATCAAAAAACTCACGTGGGCTACTTGCTTCCCCACCCTCCTCCTCAACTGCGCTCACCTGTGCAACCAATTCCTGAACTTGCTCGTACGCCGCCGTCGCTTGAACCGTATCCTCCTTCTCTCCGTACTCAATTTCAACCATCCCGTGATCAGCGAGACGCGGCAACTGCTGATGGTGCAATGACATCGCTATCGACTCCGTCTCCACTTCCTGCTCCCACTCTGCTACCTGTTGTGTGAGCTCAACAATAGTCGCAGTATCTTCGTCCAAAAAGGAATACATGAGATGTCGACATCGTGAATTCGACAAAAGCTCATACACAGTATCAAGTTCAGAACCACTGCAATCTGACATGAGATATGCCTACCAGTTACACCCCGATAAACTTCGCTCCAAACAAATTTGGGATGCGTGTCGATCGCCCTGCTTTCTACTCGGTTCGTAAGCGGACTCTCAATCTGAACTCGGATCTCTACTACTGAATCTCACTATCACCGGTAGTGAGCGGAAGTTATTATACAATTACACGTATGCAATATAAAATGCCCCACACAGCCGCTGCTGTGTGGGGCAACTGAGTGTGAGTATGAGTGGAGGCGGCGAATCGAGTTTCCCAGAGGATCTCTCACTCCAGTACTCACCGATACGTAGGCGGGCTTATCGTCCGTGTTCGGGATGGGTACGGGAGGTTCCCCGCCACTGTGGCCGCCCTAACGCCGATCAACGGAATCGAACCGCTGTCAAACCATAATC
>NZ_AOIO01000024.1 GCF_000337555.1 Natrialba asiatica DSM 12278
ATAGCGAACAAGTAGTGTGAACGAACGCTGAAAAGCACCCCACGAAGGGAGGTGCAATAGGGCGTGAAATCAGTTGGCGATCGAACGACGGGGCTCAAAAGGTCCTGTACACAATGAACTGGGTGTGAACCCGTAGTAAGCCGTACAGGAAGCCGGAGTTCCGTCGTGCGTTTTGAAAAACGAACCAGGGAGTGTGCCTGTTTGACGAGTCTAACCCGATTATCGGGGAAGGCGTAGGGAAACCGATATGGCCGCAGTCTTTCGACGAGGGCCACCGTGTTCAAGCGCGGGGAGTCAAACGGGCACGACCCGAAACCGGACGATCTAGACATGGACAAGGTGAAGCGTGCCGAAAGGCACGTGGAGGCCTGTTAGCGTTGGTG
>NZ_AOIO01000025.1 GCF_000337555.1 Natrialba asiatica DSM 12278
GCCGGAGGGGACGTGGCGGCGTGGGCCACGTCGTTCGCATTAAAGACGAGGCGAGGGTACATATATAAGGCCGTCGTCTCGGAGGCAGCCTGGTCCGTGTTGGTGTGTCTCGTAAGCAAGAAAGTCACACCAAGGTGATCAACGGAGGGAAACAACAGAGAGAGGACTTCTCTATCCAATAGGGCCCGTTCAGAAAGCGACGAACGAGAACATGTAGAACGTGACCGATACGATTTACCGACCGCAGTCGTAGCGACGGATATGGATCGATCGGGGTTTGTCAAACGCTCGGTGATTGCATTCGGACTTGTTATTCTGAGTTTTTTCGTGCGCGGGTTCAGCCAGCTGGCGTTCGGCCGTGGCGTTGCAGATGTGCTTCAGGCGCCAGTCGCGATTGTAGGGTTTGGACTGTTGGTGTATCTATTCGTGCGCGCGACACTCGATGCGGTAGGGGTCTGGAAAATCGAAGAGTCAGATAGCGAGTCAGGACCGGGACAACGCGGCTAACGCGGGAAGGAAACCGTTTTTCGACTGCCGCCCTAACCCAGTGATATGACAATCGACGTGCGCGAAATCGCCGACCTCGGGCCGGATGATCGGGTTGCGTTCTTCGATCGGGACGCCGGCATCGAGGCGGTCAGGGGAGATGTTCGAGAGATCGTCGATCGCGTTCACGAGGAAGGAGACGTCGCCGTTCGCGAGTTCACAAGTGAGTTCGACGATGTCGAAGTCGGGAATCTCGAGATCACGGACGAGTGTGAGCGCGCGTACGAGGGGCTCGATGCGAAGCTCCGTGAGGCAATCGAGGCGGCGGCGGCGAACGTCAGGGAGTTTCACGAGGCGCAGGTGCCGGAGGATTGGCGACGAGAGTTCGGCGAGGGACGAGAGCTCGGTCGCCGATTTCGACCGATCGAACGCGTTGGCGTCTACGTGCCCGGCGGGGAAGCGGCGTATCCGTCGAGCGCGATCATGGGCGTCGTCCCGGCCGTCGTCGCGGGCGTCGAGCACGTAACGGTAGTGACGCCACCGGCGGACGAATTAAATCCGGCGACGCTGGGAGCGATCCACGCTGCGGGTGCGGATGCGGTCTACAGTGTGGGTGGCGCACAGGCGATCGCCGCGCTGGCGTATGGGACGGAGACGATCACGCGCGTACAGAAGATCGTTGGCCCGGGGAATAAGTGGGTCACAGCGGCCAAGGCCGAGGTCCGTGGCGATGTCGAGATCGATTTTCTGGCGGGACCGAGCGAGGTCGTCGTCATCGCGGACGAGACTGCCGATCCTGAGCTCGTCGCGGCCGAATTGGTAGCCCAAGCCGAACACGACCCGAACGCGTCGGTCGTTGCCGTCACCGATGACGAGGAGACGGGGGAGGCAATTGCCGCGGCCGTCGACGCGCAGGCCAGCGCTCGCGAGCGCGAAGATGTGATTCGCGAGGCGCTTGCGAACGAGGCGAGTGGCATCCTTCGCGCGCGCTCGATGAGCGAAGCGATCCTGTTCGCAGAGGAGTATGCACCGGAGCACCTCTCGATTCTTGCAGCGGATGACGAAGAGGTGCTCGCGCGCGTCGACAGTGCCGGCAGCGTTTTCTTGGGGCCCGAAACGCCCGTTGCGGCCGGCGATTACGCCAGTGGTACGAATCACGTTCTTCCGACGAACGGTGGTGCACACGTCGCAGGTGGGCTGTCGGTCGAGACGTTCCTTCGATCGACGACGGTGCAGCGGCTTTCGGCTTCGGGACTGTCCGACCTAGATGAGACGATCACAACGTTGGCCGATGCGGAGGGTCTCGAGGCACACACCGCGAGTGTGCGAACGCGCATCGAGAGGGCTGAAGCCGAGACGGAGCCGACCGGTTCGGAGTAACGCGAGGCGTAATCGGTGCCTACAGAACTTGAATGACCTGGCTACTCCGCAGCCTGGTTTTACGTAGCTACGCCTCGAACTCCATCATAGATACCAATGCAACCGCGTGAGGTCGACCCTACCGATGAGCGAGTTCTCGAGCGCAACTACGATTATGCACAGCGAAACGTTCGGCTTCTCGCGATGTGGTACGAGTGTGATGTCGAGCAGATGCTCGTGTTGCTGGCCGAACACGGAATCGAACTCTCCAGGAACGACCGTCTCGAGTTCGGAACGCAGTATCGAGCAGTCAGAGATCGGTTCGAACGGGATGGTGGGTGGACTCACTGAGGCGAGCAAGAGCGAGTTCCGAGGGCGTCAAGGTTAACATCGTTGCCCGGGAATGAGTGTGTATGAGCACGGACAGCGCGGACGGTGGACAGCAAACGACGCAGCCGGAGATCGAGGTCACGGAAGAGGCAGCGACGCAGGCGCTTTCGCTGCTTGAAGGCGAGGGGATGGATGCTGGAGAGGGGGGACTTCGACTGTTCGTCCAACAGGGCGGCTGTGCGGGACTCTCGTATGGAATGCGATTCGACGATGCGCCGGACGAAGACGACACGATCTACGAGCATCACGATCTGCGTGTGTTCGTTGATCCGGCGAGTATGAACTATATCGAGGGGAGTGTGCTCGATTACGAGAGCGGGCTCCAGGCGGAAGGTTTCCACGTGGAGAATCCGAACGTCGTCAGTGAGTGTGGCTGTGGTGAGTCGTTCCGGACGTAAGCCCGCTCGGTGATCATTGCTCGGTGCTCCGGTGCTGTTGAGGGGCGGAGCAGAAATCGAGTTCAGACGGCTGCTAGTTCGAGAGGTCGAGAAATCGGCCGTAAAAACTGTCCGAGATGTGCTGTGGTTGCGGCTCGTTTTCCTGTCGTTGCCAGTAGTTACTGAGTCGCCCGCTCAGAACGGTGTCACTCTTCGAGTTCAAACGCGACGGTGACTTCGGCCTGGTACTCGCGGTTGTCTGCGGTGGCAACTTCGACGCCGAGTTCGTCGACTTCGATCCATTGGACGTTCTGGAGGGTTTCCTCGGCGCGGTCGATTGCGTTGTCGGCGGCGGTATCGAAGTCCTCGGTACTCGTTCCGATGAGCGTGATCTTCTTGAAGACCATGGCTGCCCGTGCTACACCGTCGGTACCTGTAAAGCTAGTGCCGGCGTGAGAACGAGGTGGTGAGAGCAGCGATTCGAGCGAGTGAGTAGGCGAGTGAGTGAGTGAGCAAGTGGGTGTGAATGAGGAGGGAAGTAGGTGAGCGAGTGGATAAATACCGGCCGGCATACCGCCGAATCGTGGATTATCGGCTGTCGAGACGATCCCGAATCGCTCCCGTCACGTCCGAGAGGTACGCCCCGCCCCACAGTGCGACGATGATCGCACCGATGGAGTTGAAGATGAGATCCAGCATCGTGTCGTCGAGACCGTACTGGGTGAGAACGGCGTTCATACCGAGGGCATCTGCCGTGAGCGCGATCGCGAACTCGAGGACCTCCCAGAGGACGCCGAACGCGAGGACGAAAAGCAGGATGAAGATGGCGACGAACCGTGGGGGAAAGTGAATTCCTGACGAGTGTTCGTCGAGTGCACGGACCGTTGCATAGCCGACGCCGGCAACGAGCGAGGACGACAGCGCGTGGGTGACGTGATCCCACCACCAGACTTGGCTGTAAAACGTCGTAGTCGTCCCTGGGAGTCCGACGGAACCGAGGGCGTGGAGGAACACTGCGCTGGTGAGCCAGAGCGTGAGTCGGGGGTCCATCGGAATGCCGTAGTCGCGTTCGAGAAGGGATGGGAGCTGCGTGACGACGAGAGCAACGCCGGTGTTGATAACGATACCACCGTTGGGTCGCTTGAGGCCGATAACCAGCATTCCGACCAGGCCGAGTTCCATGAGGCGCGTGAGTTGGCGCTGGCGGCGCGAGGATAGACGGAGGGAGTCGAGTTCAAACATGGTCGTGGTGGTCTTTCGTTTCGTCTTGGTTCGAGTCTGAGTCCGGGTCTATATCTGGATCTGAGTCTGGATCTGTGTTTAGTTCCGGGTCTGGAGCAGCTGGGTCGGGCGCGGAATCCGACTGCCGGTCTGATTCGAGTTCTGATTCGGTCTCCGGTGGCGGTGTCCTCGCGCCGTCGTCGCGTCGAGAAGGGACACGTGAATGGTCGGTGTCTGATTGTGAGGGCGGTGGTGCTGACACTGGTGTGGCGGAGTAGGTCTGGTCGATGCGGCCGAACCGTCTGAAGTAGATCTCGAAGACGATACCGCTCCCGAGACCGGCGACGGCGGAGTAGACGAACTCCCACATGATTTCGTCGTGAGTGCCAGTAAAGGGAGTATCGAGGAGGCCGCCGATACTCCATCGAAGGAGGGCCCACAGGGCGGCCGCGGAGAGGGTCGAGACGACGACGAAGATGACGGCGAAACCGGGCGTCATGCGGACGGTGGTGAACATCTGGAGTTCGACTGCGAGGACGAGTGCGATGGCCGCGACGGAGAGGTAAGATGCGAAGTGGCCCGTTAGCCCGGCGGCGTCGAGTGCCATGCCGAGGATCGGGAGGGCTGCGAGCAACAGGACCTCCCAGGGGAGCATCACGAGCGGAGAGCGAAATGCGATCGACGGCAGGAGCGCCAACACGAGGAGTGTCGCTGCGAACGTCGTCCAGAGAACCTCGCCGAGGAGCAACTCGCTGAGTCCGATACCGGCGATGGCGATGACGAGTAGCCACGAGGCGATCGCGTTGGTTCGCCCGTCGGCGATCAACGTATCGAGTGTCGATCGAGACACGAACGGCTGTAGCGGTCGGGCGTACAAAAACGTGCGTAAACGGCACTGTTCGTGCGCCACAGCGATACTTAGACGGAACCGAGTAGAGAGAGATAGACGACCAGGTATGCGAGGAGTGCGCTCGTGATGGCGGTGAGTCCCGTGAGTGCGGTTGCAAGCAGCGACTCCGTTCGTGGAAGCGATGGGAGAGCTGGTTGCAACCGCGGATGGCGGGCCACCGAGATCGGTGAGCCAAGCGTGATGCCGGAGAGGAGGCCGACGCTGAGGATCGAGAAGACGAAGTGATAGGACACGTCGAGCGTCGGCGGTGTCGTCACGACTGCAGCGAGTCCGTATCCCGCGGCGAGGCCAGCCCGGGGATCGATCGCTGCGAACGCGCTGCGGTCGGTGAGGCGACAGAAGGTGATTGCCGCCAACCAGATGGCGCCGAGTTCGATCGCGAACGCGGCGAGGAGGTGAAGCGTCGGGTCGGAGTGAAGGACGACTCGGGACGTGAGGAGGGTCGAGTCGGCGGGAAAGAACCAGTCGGGTGGCGAACCGGTGACGAGGTCGCCCCAGGGGTGAGACCAGAGTCCCCAGAGAGCGGCGAGCGTAAGCGTCGAGGGAGAGATCGCGGGGAGTGAAGAGTTCGGTGCGGGGGTGTCTACGAGTGCGGAGGCGAGTGTCGATGCGCGGACACTGGCGAGGGAGAGGAGTGCGCCGGTCCCGAGAAAGAGGCTCATAACGAAGGCGGCGAGCGGGCCGGAACGGAGGAGTGCCGCCAGGACGAGGAGGCCGAAGAGCGAGAGTGAGGCGAGTGCGGCGAGTGCGGTGAGCGCGCTACCGATCGGTCGGCGGGGGCGATCCGACTCTCGCGTTCGCATCGCGAACGCGGCGAGTCCGAACGCGGGGGCAGCGACTGCACCGACGAGGAGCGAGTGGGTCACGGATCGGTGAACGGTTCGGCTCGCGTTCCAGAACGCGGTCGGCGCACTGGGAGCATTGTCGGCGAGCAGCCAGTGGCCGAGGCCGGTCAGGGCGTACAGGATATCGATATCCGGCAACGCGCCGAACGCGCCGGCGATGACGGCGACGAAGAGTGCGTGCTGGCGCGGCCAGCCACGCCAGTCGGCGATGAGTCCGGCAACGGCGAATGCGAGCAGGGCGTGACCGACGAACACGACGTATCGGGTACGCGACGACTCCTCTTAAGCAACTCGCACGGTGGGCGTGATAGCCACTGAGCGTCGCCGCTGCCGGTAAGTCTTTGCGAGTGGCACTTGAGCACACACCCATGGCACAGGAACCGTCGATCGAGACGGATCGAGCGCCAGCCGTCGGCGAACTCACACCACCGGATCGAACGCTGATGGGGCCGGGACCGAGCGACGTGCACCCGCGCGTACGGCGGGCGATGAGTACGCCGCTCGTCGGCCATCTCGATCCGTCGTTCGTCGAGATTATGGACGACGTGCAGGAGTTGCTTCGGTATACGTTTCGGACGGACAACGAGTGGACGATTCCGGTTTCGGGGACGGGATCGGCGGCGATGGAAGCCGCGATCGGGAACGTCGTCGAGCCCGGCGACACGATGTTGGTTCCGACGAACGGCTATTTCGGCGGTCGCATGGCCTCGATGGCGCGCCGCGCGGGCGGCGAGGTAGTCGAGGTCGACGCCCCGTGGGGCGAACCGCTCGATTTCGCCGATGTCGCCGACGCGCTCGCCGCGCACGATCCCGACGTTTTCGGTTTCGTCCACGCCGAGACGAGCACGGGCGTTCGCCAGCCCGACGTTCCGGAACTCACCGCCGCGGCGCACGACCACGACGCGCTGGTGATCGCCGATACCGTCACCTCCATCGGTGGGGTCGAACTCCGCGTCGACGAGTGGGACATCGACGTCGCCTACGCCGGCCCGCAGAAGTGTCTCTCCTGCCCGCCGGGTGCGAGTCCGCTCACCCTCTCGGACGCGGCCATGGAAAAGGTCCTCGCACGCGAGGAGGACCCCCGGTCGTGGTACCTCGATCTCTCCTTACTCGAAGGCTACTGGGGCGAAGAACGCGCCTACCATCACACCGCACCGATCACGAACGTCTACGCGATTCGGGAGGCGCTTCGACTCGTCGCCGAGGAGGGTATCGAGGAACGCTGGGCGCGCCACGAACGCCTCGCCGGTGCGTTGAAGGCCGGCGTGGAAGGGATGGGCCTCGAGATGAACGCACCCGACGAGTTCTGGTTGCCGAGTCTCAATGCGGTCCGCGTTCCCGACGGCGTCGATGACGGCGAAGTCTGTGCGGAACTGCTCGAGCGCTACGATCTCGAAATCGCGAGCGGCCTCGGCGATCTCGACGGAGATATTTTCCGTATCGGCTGTATGGGCTACTCCGCACGCCCGAAGAACGTGATTTATGTCGTGACGGCTCTCGGTGACGTGCTCGAGTCACTCGGGGCGACGGTCGATCCGGGCGCTGGAGTGACGGCGACACGGCGGGCGCTCTCGGAGTAGCATGAAAAACGGGGAAAGTGATCCCGGTTAGGGCTTGGGAGTCAGTCGCGGGCGATTCGGGTGGCGTTCGGGCGGTCAAACCCGCTGGGTCACCGCTGGGTTACGCCGAGACGCGTGGCCCTGGCGGCGCACGTTCGACCTGATAGTCGTCGCCGTCGACGACGATGATCGCCCACTCGTAGCTGGGGTTCGTCCGGCGGAGTTCAGCTTCGAGGTCGTCGGCGTCCTCTGGCTGGGCGACGAAACAGTGAAACTGCCCCGACGACGATGACGAACGCGGAAGCTCTGCGTTCTCGAGGACTGTGTTTACGTGGACGACTTTCCACGCGCGCTCGGCCCGAAAGTCGGGGCCGGTTCCTTCGACGGTGTATCCGAGCTCTGCGAAGATCGACCTGGCCTGCTCGACGAGTCGCATGTTAACAGGACCCATTCATAGAAGCCTACGGTACCCACCGACATAAATGTTGGTCTGGAATAGAAAGCCAACCGTTGCTATACGAACCGGAGTTCAACGCGGTGTTTTATTGACAATGTTTGTCTACTGATCGGAGCACGATCCAGTAATACCCAATTACGAAGCGGTGATACCAGCGCCGGTCGAGCGCGTAGATACCGTCACCGAAAGAGACAGGAGAGAGAAGACAGAGTGCACGTGCGGCAGCAGCGACGCTGAACTCGCGTTACTCGTGGGCAGCGTCCCACTCGGTCGGCTTCCGGAAGTTCCCGCACTGGTTGCACTTGATTCGTCCCATCGAGTCCATGGCGTTATCGATGCGCTCGCAGTTCGTACAGAACCATCCGTACCGACTCTCGGCGTCGTTCGTTTCGTAGACGACCAGAAACGGCCCTTTCGATCCTCTGTCGCCGTCAGTCTCCGAGACGAAGACGGTGCCGGCGTCCTCGGTCGTGATCGATCGCAGCGCCATGGGAACCGGTAGTCACGCACCCGATAAAGGACTTCTGTCCGACTCGAGTAAAACCGGGATGAGACGCTCACCCACGTGAGAGTAGCGCTAACTGAAAGCTTTACCCGCTCGGAACTCGTTCGATGCTGTAATGGCGCTTGTCGTGGTTCCCGTTCGGTATCCGCTAACGAAACACTCACGACGAACGCTCGAACGGGCGGTCGATATCGCCCGCGAGCGCGAGGCGGCGTTGACAGTTCTGCACGTGGACCTCTACCAGAACGGGAAGAAAGTGACGCGTATTGATCTGAAAAACACCGTCGAGCGATCGATCGGGCCAGTCGAAAACACCCGGTACGTCGTTCGAACTGGATTTCTCGTCGAGGAGAGTATTCTCGACGAGGTGGCAGCGGAGGATGCAGACGTCGTCGTCGTCGGCAGTCAACAGGCGAGTCGGTTCCGCCGACTTTTCCGCCGGCTGACGGATAACCCGGATATCGACCGCTATCTCCGGACCCATCTCGACTGTGAAGTGATCACCATTGAGAGCGCCCGCGCGTAGCCTGCCTGCCCGTCCAGAGACGCTACGATCTCGGAACTTATCCCTCGTTTCCGTCCGACACCACCGACTCACCGTGGGACGGCGCGGCTGAACTCGAGTCCCCGTCGGCCGTCTCGGACTCGTCGAAAACTATCCGTGCAGTCCCGCTTTGCTCGTTAAACACGTGATGACGGTGCGGATAGGCGAACTCGACATCGAGTTCAGCGAAGCGCTCGCGGACCGCTGACTGAACTCGCGACCGGGCGACCATTCGTTTGTAGGGTTGTTCGACCCAGAACGAGAGTCGGAGCAGGATGCCGTTGTCGGCGTAAGATTCGATCGTACAGACGGGAGCAGCCGCGTACCGCGCGCTGCCGATACGGATGTCGGGGCCGCCGGCGATAACCGTCTCGACGCTGCGTGCGGCGCGTTCGGCGTGACGGCGCGCGGCTTCGACGTCGCTCTCGTACGTGATCTCGAACTCGACGTCGATCCGAGTACGTTCGTCTTCGGCGGAGTAGTTGATCACGTCGCGGGTGTAGATTTCGGAGTTCGGAATGACCAGCAGCGTATTTTCGAGCGTGAAAATTTTCGTATAGCGGATCGTGATGTCCTCGACGAATCCGGTGTGGCCGACATCGGCGATTTCGATCATGTCGCCGATCTCGTAGGGGCGGTCTGCAAGAACGAAGATACCGGTGATGAAACTGCTGACGAGTGGCGCGATGACGACGGCAACCACGGCGGAGATGACGGTCACTGAGAGGAGGATATTCGTGTTGCCGATGTCGAGGATACTGGCAGCGACGCCCAGTGTCAGCAGCAGGACAGTCGCTCGAACACCGCGCAGGACGGTTCGGGTGACGCTCGGACGATCGATACGGCGAGCGACCGTCCGGCCGGTAAGTCGAACGACGACCTTCGAGAGGTACCACCCAATGACGAGGACGAGAAGCGCTGTGACGAGTTCGGTCGCACCGAAGGGGAGGTAGCCCTGGACTCTCTCGAACGGCTCACTTGCAACTCCCGGCCAACCCTCACGCATGAGATGACACTCATGGCGGGAGTGGTTAAGGGTTCTGTCCGCCCGCGAGCGGCGGCGACTCAGTGGTCAGTATCCGGGAATGCGAATCTCGCTGTACGGCCCGAGCCTGGATCGGTCGCGGGCCACAACGGGATGTCCGGCCGAACAACCTAATTTCGAAAACAGATGCTACTCGATACATAATAAATCATTTAGCCATCGGGATCATAGGGTGTGCTATGGCATCAGACGAACTGCGCTCGACGGTCGAGCGCGTCGGGGATCGGTTCAACCTCGGCGAGTACGAGATCGACGCCTACCTGACCGTCCTCGAACACGGCCAGCTGACGGCGAGTGAAATCGCCGATCGAACCGACATTCCCCAGCCCCGTGTCTACGATACTGTCCGGAGCCTCAGTGACCGCGGTCTCGTGGAACTCCGCGAATCCCGCCCGATGAAAGTCGTCGCGATCGACCCCGGTGAGGCTTTCGACGACGTCCAGAGTTCGCTCGAGCAGATGATCGACGAACTCGAGGCTCGTTACACCGCGCCGGCTCGGGACACCGAGGCAGTCTCGCTGGTCAAGTCGCGGTCGACCATCCTCCGATACCTGGAGGAGGTTATCGACGCGGCGGAATACGAACTCTCGCTGTCGCTCACGCCAGGGCTGTTGACGCGGTTCGAGGACGAACTCCGGGCGGCGATCGATGCTGGTGTCAGCGTGGATCTGATCGTCACGCCGGCCACCGAGGCACCCGATCCGGACGAGTTCGACTATCGGGAGATTGCGACGACGGCCCGGGCTCGACGCGGGATCACGACGCCGGTGATCGCCGTCGCGGACGGTAACTATTCGGTGTATGCGACGCAGGATGCGCTGCGTGACGACCAGGACCGGTACGGCGTCATCTTCAACCGGTCGTCGCTCGGGTTCCTCGTTTCGGGCTTCTTCGGCACCGTTCTCTGGACGACCGCCGAGCGGACGCTCGGTGAGGACGGATCGAAGCGGACCTACCCCCGCAAGTACGCCTCGATCCGGCGCTGCGTGAAGGACTTGATGGAGGACGGCGGCGAGTTCTACGCGACGATCGAGGGTCGTGATGTGGACGTCGGCGGAACGCGGATCGTTCGCGGACGAGTTCTCGATGTTTCCTTCGAGGTCAGCGAGGAGGTCGCGAGTTTGACGATCGAGACCGAAAGCGGTGAGGAAGTCGCGGTTGGTGGTCGCGTCGCGGCACTCGAGGACATCGAGGGCCACGAGATCCACATCGGTCGTGACGAGCCGCCGGCAATCGAGGAGTGAGTGCGACGGGGGGCGAGACGGAGAGCGAAGCGAGGAGCGGAGAGTAACGACAACGAAGGGCACCGATCCCAGGAGCCCGTGTGTGGCGCAAAACGGCTGTTCGTTTGTGTTCCCGGTAACCGCTAACTTCGATCGATAGCGGTGCCCGTAATAGCGTATTATACGAGTTAGCGGACGTGACTCTCTGGAGTAAGGGCTCGTATGCAAGCCAATCACTAAGATACCAAGCGGTATTGTATTAGGTCGGATGGGTCGAGATACCGTGGATCAGGATCCAAGCCCGGACCCGAATCCGAACCCCGCGCAGCCGAGCACGCCGCGCGACGAACGGGCTCGCACTCGTCGGCAGCGGCTTTCTCGCCGCGCGTTCGTGGCCACAGCCTCGGCGACGGCGCTTGGAGCGACGGCGATCGCAGGCTGTCTCGGTGGCGGACCGGGGCCGAACACAGTTGTCATGACCGGAGCGACCGATTTCGAGGGCATTCTGCACACGCCGGGCGACGAGCCAGACGTGCAGGAGGCCCTCTGGGAGGCAGGACTCGACGAGGACATCAGTGTCGAAGTCCAGACGGTCGTCAGCGACTCCGTCCAACGAATGCAGGAGGCCCAGTCGACGCTCCAGGCCGGGCGCGCCCCGCCGGACATCCACATGATGGACACCGGTTGGACGATTCCCTTCATCCTTCGCGAGCAGACGACGAATCTGACGGAAGAGTTCCCCGACGATGTCGTCGATCGCGTCGAGGAGAATTATCTGAATGAAATCCTCGAAACGGCACGCCACCCGGAAACCGGGGATATTCACGGATTGCCGCTGTTTCCGGACTTCGGCATGATGCTGTACCGCCGGGATCTGATGGAAGACGCCGGCCACGATACGAGCGACTGGGCGAGCAACCCGCCGACGTGGGAAACGTTCGCCGGAGCGGTCGCTGACGCCCAGTCGGAATCCGGGCTCGACTTCGGCTTTACGACCCAGGCGGCCGCCTACGAGGGACTCGCGTGTTGTACGTTCAACGAGGTCATGTCGACCTGGGGCGGCGGCTACTTCGGCGGCACGGAAACCCTGTTTACGGCGGGCGACCGGCCGATCACCGTCACCGACGACGCCGTGATCGATGCCCTCCGAATGATGCGCACGTTCATCCACGGCGACGAGGACGAACACGCACTCGAGGGCTACCCGCAGATCTGCCCCTCCGCTATCGTCCAGTGGTCCGAGGACGAATCGCTCGCCTCCTTCTCGAGCGGCGACGCCGTCGCTCACCGAAACTGGCCCTACGCGATCGCGGAAACCGGCGGAGACGACGCGTTCGGGGAGAACCTCGGCGTCACGACACAACCATACGCCGTCTCCGAAGACGACGCTGAACTCGAGGGCGTCGGCGGAACGGCCGCCGCACTCGGCGGCTGGAATCTCGCTCTCAGCCCCTACACCGACAAAACGGAGCAAGCGCTGCAAGTGTTGGAAGCGTTCACACACGACGAAGTCATGCTCACCATCTTCGAACTGCAGGGCTTTATCCCGCCGAATATCGACCTGGTCGCGGATGCGAATCCCGACGAAATCGGCCCCGTTGCCCGCTACGTCGAACAGATTCAGATGGCGGGGGAAAACGCCGTTCCCCGGCCGGTCACGGACGTGTGGCCGGAGCAATCGGCGCTCATCTTTCAGGAGGTGAACGCAGTCTACCGCGGGGCAAAAGCGCCGACCGCTGCGATGGACGAGTTAGCTTCTCGCCTCGAGCGGAGCGAATCGGAGGTGGCAGCACAACATGGCGGGTGAGCCAGAAGCAGGCGCTGGGACCGGCACTGAAACCGGTGACCCCGGTCACGGCGGTCTGGGAAGCCACCCGGACCAGGAGACCGACCAGAAACGGACCGGCAATCCCGTGATCAACTGGATGGAAAACCTGAGCGAGGCGGCGTACGCCTACCTCCTCTTGCTCCCCGCGTTCGCCCTGCTCACGTTGATCGCCTTCTATCCGCTCATCCGAACGTTCATCATGTCCCTCCGGCGGGACGAAACACGCGGTGCAGCCCCCCTTGGTGACTTCGTCGGAATCGACAACTACGTCGACATTCTCACCGGCAACGCCAGGCTTGCCCGACAGTTCGTGGATATCTCGCTGTCGTCGTCGTTCCCGTTCGTCGAACTCGGCGTTCCGTTCCTGCAACAAGCACTGTTCGTGACGCTCGGCTTTGCGATCCTTAGCGTCTTCTTCGAGACGGTTATCGGCTTCGGACAGGCCTACGTGCTCGACCAGGACTTCCGTGGCCGACGCTGGGTTCGCGTCGCGATCATCCTCCCGTGGGCAGTCCCCATCGTAATCCAGGGAATGATCTTCTACCTGCTGTTCCAGCCCGGGGTCGGCTTCGGCAGTGACCTCATGCAGTGGCTCGGTATCTTCGGGCCGAACCCGCTCGCCGACAGCCGGGACGCGTTCATCATCATCCTCGTGGCGGACATCTGGAAATCCGCGGCGTTCATGGCCCTGCTGATCCTGGCCGGGTTACAGAGCGTCGATCGAAGCCTGTACGACGTCGCTCGCGTCGCGGGCGCATCGCCGTGGCAACGATTCAAGATGATCACACTCCCACTCGTGTTGCCCGCGCTCCTCGTCGCCATGCTGTTTCGTACGATGGACGCCATGCGCGTCTACGGGCTGATCGAATCGACTGCCGGCTGTGCGTCCGTCCCCTCGCTCACCTGCCTCGTCGTCGAAGCCATGTTCGGCGGCACGCGAATCTTCGCCACGGCGGCCGCCGTCGCGTTCGCAACCGCGCTCGTGATCGGACTGATCATCTCGGTGTACGTGTTCTTCTTCCGCGACACCGATGGAGGGCTCTACTGATGACCGACGACAGCACACCCACGGACCACCGACGACAACGCTACCGGTACGAGTACCAGCACCAACACGCCGACGAAAACGAACGCCGCCCCGCCAAGACGGACGGCGGCCAATCCACCGATCGCCAGTCGGACAGCGTGCTCATCGACGGCGAGGACGCCGAACTCGACCGCGGCCCCCTCCAACGCTGGGTCGCGAACTCGATCTCGAACCCCGGCCGCGCCTACCGCGCGATGTTTTACACCGCGACGATATTCTTCCTGTTTACGACGCTGTTCCCCTTCTACTGGCTGCTCATGGTCGCGCTGACGCCGGAAGGACGACAGCAGGATATTATCCTCACCCCGAACGGATTCAATCCCGGATCGTTCGTCGAGGTCTTTCAGGTGCTGCCGTTTTACCGGTATATGTTCAACAGTTTCGTCATCGCGACCGCCTCGACCATCGTCGTCCTGGTTATCGCGAGCCTCGCCGGTTACGCCTTCGGCCGCCTCGAGTTCCCCGGCAGAGTGCCGTTGATGCTGCTCGTGCTGGTGATCTCCTTTTTCCCACCAGCCGCGTTCTTCATCCCGTTGAACGACCTGTTCAATACGTCGTTCTTCGTCCTCGAACCGATTACGAGCGACGGCACGCTCTACAACACGCCCGGCGCGATGGTGTTGCCGCTATCGGCGATCTTCATGCCGCTGGCGATTTTCATCCTGACGACGTTCTACTCGCAGATTCCGGACGGCTTGGAGGACGCTGCACGGGTAGAAGGGACGACCAGACTCGGCGCGCTGTTCCGAGTCATCATCCCGCTGTCGGCCCCCGGCGTGGCGACCGCCGGCGTGTTGACCTTCATCGCGGTCTACAACGAGTTCTTCTTCTCGTTTCTGATGACCGACGGGCAGCCGGAGAACTGGGCCCCGATTCTCGAGGGAATCCTCGGTTATCAGGGCCAGTATCAGGTGATGTATCACTTGATGGCGGCGGCGAGCATCATCGGGGTCATTCCGGTTGCGATTCTCGTGATCGTCGCACAGGAAAAAATCGTTAGCGGACTCACTGCGGGTGCGCTCAAGGAATAACCGTAATCGACAGAACCTACACTACCACTATGGCACGAGTTCAACTCGAACACGTCACGAAGCGCTACGAAGAGGTCATCGCGGTCGACGATATCTCGATGGAGATCGAGGACGGCGAATTCGTCACGTTCGTCGGGCCCTCGGGTTGTGGAAAGTCGACGACGATGGAGACCGTCGCGGGACTCACGAAACCGACAGAAGGCCAAGTGTACATCGGCGAGAAGGACGTGACGACGCTCGCACCGAAGGACCGCGGCGTCGCGATGGTCTTCCAGAACATCGCGCTGTTTCCCCACATGAACGTCTTCGAAAACATTTCCTTCGGGCTTCGCCTCCGGAAGTACGACGACGAGGAGGTGAGCCGCCGCGTCGAACAGGCGGCGGATATCGTCCAACTCGAGGGCATGCTCGATCGAATGCCCGACGAGATGTCCGGCGGCCAGCGCCAGCGGGTCGCGATCGCCCGCGCGATCGTTCGCAACCCGGACGTCTTCCTGATGGACGAACCCCTTGCGAATTTGGACGCGAAACTGCGCGTTCACATGCGAACCGAACTCCAGCGGCTCCACCGCGAGCTGGGGACGACGATCATCTACGTTACTCACGACCAGGCCGAGGCGATGACGATGTCGAACCGGATCGCCGTCCTCAACGAGGGACGCCTCCAGCAATTCGCCCCACCGCTCGAGTGTTACAACCAGCCTGCGAACCGGTTCGTCGCCGGCTTCATCGGCTCGCCGTCGATGAACTTCATCGAAGGCGAACTGACCGAAGCCGGATTCCAGTCCGATAACGTCGATGTTGAACTCGAACCGGAGCAGGTTCCGGGAGTCGGGGTCGGCGACGGAGTCACACTGGGCGTTCGCCCGGAGGACGTTCACATCGTGGAAACGGCGGACGCGATCAGCGAGCAAACTGCCCGGATCAACGTGGAGACCGACGTGATCGAGCCGATGGGCGATGAGATATTCGTCTACCTACTGCTCTCGGAGACGGCGGGACATTCGATGGACCAAGATCCTGCGTCCGCCCCGGACCAACTGCTTATGAGCGTCACACCGGATACGGAAATTCGCGCCGGAACGGCCGTCGATGTCGTTCTCGATCGATCAAACCTTCATCTCTTCGAGACGGCAACCGGCGATGCGCTCCGCCACAGTCTTACGGATCGCTCCGAACCCGATACCGGAACGGCGCCGACGGAAGCCGATAGCTGAGGCTGAAAGCCACCAATGGACAAAAGGTGGTCCAGAACGAAGATTCGATATAGCGACAAAGGATGTATTGGCTCGAAACCAGTCGTGTCACTCCCGCCGGTGACTGATGGGGAACCGGGTTCTCCGCAGCCACTTCCCGTCGGATCAGGACGGGGGAGACATCGGCGACTTCACACCTCCAATGACAGACGATCGCACTGACATCAAGACCGGTATCGTCGGCCTCGGAAACATCGGGCAGTATCACGCCGAACGGCTTCGTGAACTCGGTGTTCCGTTAGTCGGCGGCATGGACGTCGCGGCGGAAGCGCGGCGACGATTCGCCAGACGCTACGATGTCGACGTGTACGAAGACCATCAGGAACTGTACGAGACTATCGATGCGGTCGTCATCACGACACCGAACAAGTTTCACGAGGAGTACGCTGTTGACGCCTTCGACCGGGGCATCCACGTTCTGCTCGAAAAGCCCCTGGCACACAGCTACGACAGCGCACAGCGGATCGCAACGGCGGCGAGAGAAACCGATAGCTACTGCATGGTCGGCTTCAACAATCGCTTTGCAAACACCGTCCAAATCGTGAAAAACCGAATCGACCGCGGTGAACTCGGGGAAGTGACTCACGTCGAGGCGAACTACGTCCGACGGCGTGGGATTCCCGGTCGCGGCTCGTGGTTCACCCGGCGACAGATCGCCGGAGGCGGAGCGCTCATCGACCTCGGCGTTCACGCGATCGATCTCGCGCTGTACCTGCTCGGATACCCGGATGTCGAGGAGGTAACCGGCGTCGATCGAAGCGAGTTCGGCTCGCGCGAGGAATACGCCTATCTCGAGATGTGGGGAGACGATACGGGACCGCGAGGGTTCGATGTCGACGACTCGGCCAGTGCGTTCGTTCGCTGTCCGGGAAAGCGAACGATCAGTCTCGAAGTGGCGTGGGCGACGAATCGGCCGACGAGCCACGAGTTCATCGTGCGAGGCACGAGTGCGGCTGCCCGATTCGATCTCCTCGAAGGGGATCTAACGATTTATTCGGCGAGTACGTCCGGGCCGGATCACCTCGAGAATACGTCGATCGAGGCGCGACAGAACGACACGCACACGGCGGAACAGCGGGCGTTTTTCAATCGGATCGTCCGCGACAATGGCAGCGATGGGACCATCGAACAGGCGCTGTCGGTGCAGCAGATCATCGACAGCATCTACCGGTCGAGCGAGGAGGGGAAAACGGTGACACTCGACGACGTGTGAGCGCGCCGGTTCGCCGAACCTCCGAGTCGCCGTCTGACGGGCTACTCTCAGGCAGGTCGACGAAGCCCAATCGTCTGTGAGTGCGCCGGGAAATCGTACAGCAAACCGTACCGTGGCGGCTGGAGCGACGGGTCGCAATCAGTATCGTACCGACATTTTATTTCACCGTCCATCGTTCGTCAGCCCGTATGCAACTCGGCGTTCACACCCCACCGCTTGCCGACGAATCGCTCGAGGGCGCGCTATCGTACCTCGACGAGCAGGGCGTCGACGCGATCGAACCCGGCGTCGGCGGCCACCCCGGCCAGGATCATCTGCCGCGTGCGGAGTATCTCGACGACGAGACGGCCCAGCAGGAACTACAGGACCTGCTCGCAACGTACGAGACGGAGATCAGCGCCCTCGCGGTACACAACAATCCGCTCCACCCCGACGACGAACGTGCGGCGACCGCGGATACCGAACTCCGCGAGGCGATTACGCTCGCCGATCAGCTCGATATCGGCGTCGTCACCTGCTTCTCGGGGCTGCCGGCCGGCGGACCGAACGACGAGGTGCCGAACTGGATCACCGCGCCCTGGCCGCCCGAACACAACGAGGCGCTTTCCTACCAGTGGGAGCAGGCGACCGACTACTGGACGGATATCGCGGCGCACGCTGACACCCACGGCGTCGATATCGCGATCGAGATGCACCCGAATATGCTGGTCTACGAGCCCCACGGGATGGCTCGGCTCCGCGAGGAAACTGGCGACCGAATCGGCGCGAATTTTGACCCGTCACACCTCTACTGGCAGGGCATCACGATCACCGATGCCATCAGGTATCTGGGCGAACGCGATGCGATCCACCACGTCCACGCCAAAGATACCCAAATTTACGACGCACAGGCGCGGGAGAAGGGCGTTCTCGATACGACAGCCTACGACGACGAGCCGAATCGGTCGTGGCTGTTTCGCTCCGTCGGTTACGGCCACGACGAATCACACTGGAAGGACATCGTGTCGACGCTTCGGATGGTCGGCTACGACGGCACGCTCAGTATCGAACACGAGGACTCGCTGACGAGTTCACGCGAGGGCCTGGAGAAGGCGATCGATCTCTTAGAGCGGGCGATATTCGAGACCGAGCCGGGGGAGGCCTACTGGGCGGAGTGACTGCTGCTTGTGGCTGGTGAGTCGAAATCTACTGGAGTGTGGGCAGCCAGCGACCACGGGACCACGACTCGTGGCCACGAACAGAGCGAATCCTCACTCGTCGACGGTCCCAACGGACTCGTCCTCGTCGGCGGTGGTCCCCTCATCCAGGTCGACAGTCCCATCGCTGTAGACGGTCACCGTATACCCCTCGTACTCCAGCCGAACGCGGCCGGGAGCGGCTGATTGTGAACTCGAGGATGGAGCGCCATCAGGGGCCGTGTCGGGCTCCGAGCCGGTGCTGTGAAAGAGGGCATCGAGCGCTTCCGGATTAATGGCGGCGTACAGCGGGTCGTATGCTGGGGGCTCGATGTCGGTGGGGGCAACTCCCTCGCGTGCAGCGATCGCTTCGATGATCGCCTGACTGAGAGAGACCGCTCCCTCGAACTCGGGCGGCGACTGATCGTCCGGGGAGGACATATCGAACGCTAAGGGATTCCAGGGGATAAGGGTGATGGCAGTCCTCGCTGCGGTAGAGACCGTTCACAGACGCTCTCTATGAGGATGTATCGATCGTTCAGTGAAGCGGAAAAACGGAACGTAGCAATTGTGCGTAAATTTGTCATTTGAACCAGTAACTGGCCGGAGAGCGGTCACCCAGCGACGACGGTGGTTGTCCCGGTCACGACCAACGTGACTGACCCGCCAGCGCGAGTGTCGATGCATCATCCGATCGACCGTCCGAGATCACGGATAGAGTAGGAGCGGCCGATATGGACGCTGATGAGCGCGAGCACTGTTCCGGCGACGACATCAGAGAACCAGTGGATGCCGAGGTACATCGTCGAGACGGCGATACTGATCGCGAGGACACCCGAAACGGGGACCCACAGCGGGTACTTCTCGCGCGTCAGCCACGCGAGGAAGAAAACGGTCATCGACAGAGACGTGTGCAGTGAGGGAAAGACGTTCGTACTCTGGTTCACCTGGTTCGTCAGGCGGCGCATCTGTGGGAACCCGTCGTAGAGAAGTCCCTCGAACAACAGCGGATCGAAGTTCCGCGGGCCGTAGGCGATGAAGAGGACGTAACACGCGAGACCGATCGTGTAGTTCACGGTGAACGCGAGCAACAGCGTCGAGAGATCGTCCATCGTCTCCAGCGCGAAGTATGCGATGATCGGGAACAACAGCAGGAAGGCGTACCCGTAGATGTATACGAAGGCGAAGAACGATGTGAGTTCCGGTGACTGGAACGTCTGGAGCGCTGCGACCGGATTCACCGGGAACAACAACTGCTCGAGTTCGAACAGCCGCGGAGTGATGTTGTTCCCGAGCACGCGGTGCTCGATGCGGACGGCGATGTCGACCGTCGACCAGCGCAAAAATAAGACGAGTGCAAGCGTCGCAACCGGGAGGAGGCACATCTCGAGTCGCCATCGAACGTCCTGCAACGCGGTGACGAGTCGGCGCGGCCCGATGACGACGAGTGTCGCCGTCACGAGCATTGTGGCGACCACGAGGGCGAGTTGGAGTACGACGCTGGCGAGAGCCATACGGGAGCCTAGCTACGGCAGGAGGGGATTAATAGCGTCCGGTCGATACCGGAGAAGACGGCGGTCCGCAAAGCAAGACTGCACTGGAATCGGTCGCGGAGCTATCGTCACAACTGCAACGGTTTTCGTTCCGATCCCGTAGCCGTCGTGCGATCGGCTGTACAGCGCCTTGCAGCGGCTCCGATCACGGCAGCGACCGGAAACCAGCTACCGGAGTAACACGCCGTCCTCGTACCGATACCCGATCTCATCGAACAGCCGCCGGACCCGTTCGACATCGAGTTCACCATCGGTTCCGGGAAACCCGGCCAGTGGCAGCGGGTCCGATCGGTCGTCGCTGTCGCGGTAGCCGAGCAACGATTCCTGCGTCGTCGGTGCCGTCGCTAACCCGTCGAAAAGTTCGGAGACGATGTACTCGCGGTCGATCAACCGCGAGAGAATCCGCCGCACGTTCGGATTGCCGAGTTCGGGGTGGTGCGTGTTGTAACCGATCAGGTACATCGACGTACTCGGTGCTGTGAGCAGCGATACCGCGTTGTCGTCGGCGAGTGACTCGATCTGCTCCGGCGGGAGGGGGCTTGCGGTGACGTCGACATCGCCGGCAAGCAGTGCATCGACCATCGTGCCAACGTTCGGCGAAATGTTGTATCTGAGGCCCTCGAACTGGGGGAATCCATCGAGGACGGCGGGCATGTCGGTCGACACCGAATCACGGAGAACGTGATCCGCGACCGGCTCGAGCACGAGTGCGTCCGACCCCGCGTCGCCGAACTCGAGGAGGCCGGAGCCGACGGGTGCGTCGTTGTTGGTCGTCAGGGCTCTGGTCTGGCGTTCGGCGACGAGTTCGGAGCGGGGTTCCCAGATGTGTTGGGGGAGAATCGGGACGGTGAGAAATTGGGCGGCAGCGGGGGCGGTGGTGGTTCCGAACGGGATTTCGAGCGTGAGTCCGTCGACAACCTCGATCTGATCCGGCGTGTCGACGAGCGTCTGGCGGCCGCGATACCGGGGAGCAGGGATGCCGCTGTCGGCTGTACCGAGCGACGTGTCGGCCAGAAGCCGGAACGTGAAGGCGACATCGTCGGCGTCGAGCGGTTCCCCGTCGTGCCAGGTGAGCCCCGGGCGAAGCGAGACCGTCGCGCTGAGTCGACCGGTATCGTCCCAGCGAACGTCGTCAGCGAGCCACGGAATGTATTCCTCAGGGGAGACCGATTCTGCGTTCGACGGGGGTTGGGACGGTGATATTCCGGCAGCGGCCCCCTCCCAACTCTCACTCGGCCGGCGGACGAGCGGCGCGTACACCAGATCGAGCAGCCCGGGGATGCGATTTTGATCGACCGCGATCGGGTTCAGTCGACCCGTTAGGCCGTCGCCGTAGATCCCGACCGTAAGCGGTCCGTCGCGATCACCCGCAGCGGCGGGCGCAGTCGAAAGCAGATCGATGAACTCGATCGCGCGCTGTGGCGGGGCGGGGGCATCGATCGACCGGCGGGTACCACCGATCCGGTCCGGGTATGCGACGACAGTAAACGGAGTCGTCTCCGTGAGGTACTCGAACAACTCGGCGAGCGTCTCACGGCGCGTTTCTCCGCTCTCCGCTCGCTGTTGCTCCAGAAAGTCATCGGCCGTGACAGACGAGAAGTGAAACGGATTCTGCCAGCCGCCCTCACTGACGAACTGCGAGTGCAAGAGCCCATACAGGTCATCGAACTCGGCGAATCCCGGATGCCTGATGACGAACACGTCGTACTCCCCCTCGAGAAGTACGTCCCGATACAGCTCTGACTCGGTGATCGGCTCGGGAGACACATCGATTCCAGCCGCCTCGACGTTCTCCCGGAACCGACTCACGATCATCGACGCCATCGCGTCGTCGTCCGCGGGGACCGTCTTGATCGTGAGCGCGACCTGGTCGGGGCCGTTGTTTTCCGCGCGCGACCAGAATCGCTCCGCACAGCCGGCGAGCGCGCTCACGCTCAGTCCGCTTGCACCTGCCAAGAGGTGTCGCCGCGACAGCGACGGAGCGCCTCGCGTCATATCAGGACCGGTACGTAACCGCGATGTATAGGACTTACTTTCACAGCGACACATCAACGTCGTCAAGCAACGTCCGAACTCGCAGCGGGCTGGGGCTACTCGAGTCGCCCTGTCGAGCAAGCAAACGCAGAACTCACGCCCCGGTGTCGAACGACTAGTCGAATCCATAGCAGGCACCTCGGTGCGAACGCTCAGTAGGCGATGACTATCACGAGTTCAGGATTGTTGCAGACTGGTGACGTTCTTTCCTCCGTTCGTATGCCCGCCATAACAATAGCTGCATCCGGTTACTATCGATTCGTGGCACCAGTTCGCACGTTCCGGATCGAGCGAGCGGTCCGGTGAGTCAGAAATCGTCCGCGTGGCGGACGAGCACTCGACGGCCCGAGCGCTCGAGAACTCGACCGATCACGGAACGGGTGAACGACCACGAGAGACAACCATGAAGCTCGCACTCATCGGCTTTGGGCAAGCAGGCGGAAAGATCGTCGACGAGTTCCTGGCGTACGACAGCGCCATCGACAACAGTTTCGTCGAGGCTGCAATCGCGGTGAACTCCGCGACGACGGATCTCCGGGGACTCGATCACGTTCCACAGGAGAACCGCGTTCTCATCGGGCAGGCGCGCGTGAAGGGACACGGCGTCGGTGCGGACAACGAACTCGGGGCGGCAGTAACCGAGGCTGACATCGACGAGATCCAGGGCGCGATCGACCGCGTACCGGTTCACGAGATCGACGCGTTCCTGATCGTTGCCGGCATGGGCGGCGGCACCGGCTCCGGCGGCGCACCGGTGCTCGCACGCCACCTGAAACGAATCCACACCGAACCCGTCTACGGGCTCGGAATCCTTCCCGGAACGGACGAGGGCGGCATCTACACGCTCAACGCCGCCCGATCGTTCAAGACGCTCGTCGACGAGGTCGACAACCTGCTCGTCTTCGACAACGACGCCTGGCGCAGCGCCGGCGAATCCGTCGGCAGCGGCTACGACCGGATCAACCGCGAAATCGTCGAGCGGTTTGGACTGCTGTTCGCCGCCGGCGAGGTCGGTCAGAACGACCACGTCGCCGAGAGCGTCGTCGACTCCTCGGAGATCATCAACACGCTCGAGAGCGGCGTCTCGACCATCGGTTACGCCAGCGAAACCGTCGAGTCCGCGAACGACGGGCTGCTCTCGTCGTTCCGCTCCGACACCGAGTTCGACGAAGGCACCGCGACGAACCGGATGACGAGCCTCGTCCGGAAGGCGACGCTCGGTCGGCTCACCCTCCCGTGTGACGCCGCAAGCGCCGATCGCGGTCTCGTCGTCGCGACCGGCTCGCCGGAGCACCTGAACCGCAAGGGCGTCGAACGCGGTCGCCAGTGGCTCGAAGACGAAACCGGTAGCATGGAAATCCGCGGCGGCGACTACCCGCTCCCCGGCCGCGACGATGTGGGCGCGATCGTCCTCCTTTCGGGCGTGACCGCCGTCCCGCGGATCGACCAGCTCCAGCAGGTTGCGATCGAAGCCCAGGAAACAACCGAAACGGTCCGGGCGAACGCACAGGAAGACTTCGCCACGCTGGTCGACACCGGCGGTGAACTCGACGCGCTGTTTTGAGACGGTCGGATTTCGCGAGTAAAGCGACGCGCGTTTCGTGTTCTTTCCGGTCGGTGAGAGTGAGTCAGTCTCGATCGTCTGCAACGCTGCGTTCGTTCGTGAGCGGAACGGAACGGTCACAAAAATCAGCCAGGAGGCATTAATCCGGGGCACATATACTCCCCCTCTCGGCCGCGCAATGACCGTTTACCCGCCCGTCATCGAGCGACTAAGCCCCGGTACCAGTCGACGTGACGCCGGTGCAACGGTACTGATGCTGAACGCCCCCGACAAAATCGAGTCGACGACTGGTTGTCGGCGGCGTCAGTCGCCGTAACCGGACAATAACGAACTGTGATATGATCGACCGATCGAGTATGAGGAGACAGCACCGGACTGGCTGGGGGGCAAAATTATCGATGCGAGAGGCAGTCAAATCCGTCCTTCTCGGACACGACGAGGCGACAACGGTCGAGGAGTGTCGTCGCTGCGGGCGGACGACCGACACGCCGAATACCGTCTGCCCAACCTGCGGTTGTACGGAAATCGTCACGTATCGAATCGAATAGCACGGTAAACACTTCTGGAACGGGTCACGAGAGACCGTTACGCCAGCGGCAACGCATCGATCGCCTCTCGTCGCCCATCGAGCACACTGAACCGCTCCTCGCGGCGGCTCTCGAGCCATCGAAGCAACCGCTCCGCCCATGCGAGCTTCCGCGCTTTCATCGAACTCACCGTCTCGTCGTCGAAATCCCACCCGACGAAAACCAACCGGGCCGCACCGAGGTGATCCGCAAGAAACGCCGCCCGGTCGCCGTCGGTGAACCCCCCGAAATTCCGGACCGGCCCCCGCGGCTCCACCTGCGTCGTCGGCAGGACGAACTCGTCGGCACAATCCGGCACGACGCGCCGAATCGCCGGCACATTGTCTCCGTGGGCGTGAACTGCTACCGGAACGCCGTCTGCGGTGAGTCGTCGAACCGTCTCCGGGTTCTTATCCAGGTCCGTAACCATACAGTCCACCTCGATGCCGTTCGACGCGAGCACGTCGACTGCCGTTGAGGCCGCGACGACCACATCGACGGCCCGCGCTCGGTCGAGTTCAGGGTCGGTTTCGAGCGACGGGCCGGCACCCGCGATGGCGACGGTCGCACCGTCGACCGGCGAAAGCGCGTCGAGGTCGAACGGCGCCGTGAGCGAGGCGAGCACGTCGCGGGCCCGCTCGTCGCCGCTGCGCTCGTAGCCGAACTCGCGACGGATTTCCTCGTAGACGGGGTTCCAGGAATCGAATTCCATTATCGAGAGATGGGCGCACGTACAGTTGTGTGATTCGGCTTTGACTGCGCCAGCGTCGCCACTCCGGAGCGTAACACCACAATAATTCCGTGTTGTGGGCCGGGGGTCGCCTCCAAAGTACCCCTACCCGGGAGGCCGCCCGGCGTCCAGTCTTCCATTTCGAAGCCTTCGGTATAAGCTTTCTCTTACTACAGTAGGTTGTCGAGTTCGCGCCCGAGTTGACCGGTATCCTCACCAGACGTCCTGAGACGACGAGAAACGGCCGAAAGGCTGGCTACCGTTCCGATGAGGAGCGAACGGTCGTCGGCCGTTTCGAACAGTTCGACGGGCGTCGTGCGACCACTGCCGTCGCCGCCGCTAGTACCACGACGGCTACCGCGTCCACAATCACCAGTGCGAGCGTTTGCACGCTCCGAGCGAACGGTTTCGACGGCCGCCGTCAGCTGCTCGCGCTGGCTTGCAGACAGCCCCTCGAGTTCGAACGCGTGTGGCTGGAACGCAGCTGCAATCGCGGTGTCGACGCCTCGCTCGTCGAGGTGGCGGCGAAACGTCCGCGTCGAATCGATATCGAGTCTCGAAACGGTGACGGACTCGGTCATCGAACTCGCCCGTTCGGTGAACGCAGCGCCGATACGCGCCGCGTCGCGCGTTTCCGCCACGTCGTGAGTTCGGATCACGTGGGCACCGCGTTCGACCGCCATCGAGGTTGCCGCGAGACTAACCGGGAGTCGATCCGCGGTCTCGCGGTCTGCGATCGCACCGAGGAAGTTCTTCCGGTTGATCGAGACCAGCATCGGCCGTCCGAGCGCGCGGAACTCGCGGAGCCGTCGGAACGTCTCCCGGTCGTCGTCGAGCGTCTGCGCCCCGCTCCAGCCGCCGAACGCGGGATCGATAATCGTCTTGTCCGTGAGTCCGTTCTGCTTTAACGCCTCGTAGACCTGATCGACGTAGTCGGCCTCGGCTGCCCACGCGGGGGATTTTCGGGCCGCCCAGTCGGTTTCCTCGACCGCGCCGGGACGCTCGAGATCCGGCGGACTCGCCATCTTCGCGACAGCCGCGTCGTGGGCCGCACAGACGGTCGGCAGTTCGGGATCGGCGAACCCAGCGATGTCGTTGACCATGTCGAACCCCCGTGAGAGGGCGGCGTCCGCGACCTCGTGGTAGCGCGTTTCGATCGAGAAGATCGCGTCGCCGGAGACGCTTTCGATCGTGTCGAGGGCGACGCGGAGCCGTTCGAGTTCGTCCTCGGCCGAGAGCACGCCGAAGCGTTTGTTCGCCGACTCGAGACCGATATCGACGATGTCGGCACCCTCGTCGATCAGTTCCTCGTCGACGTACCGGGCCGCCTCGCCGGGGTCGTCGTAGACGCTCGGATCGTAGGGCGACTCCTCGCTGACGTTCAACACACCCATGATCCGCGGCGGGAACTCGTCGCCGATGCCGAGTCCGGCCGCGTCGACACTGTTCATACCCCGAGTGAGGAGCGGAGACGGAAAATCGACGCGGTTGCGGCGAAGGGGCTACGCACGGATCACGGATGCGAACGATGGAACCGTCCTTTGGGGGGTCATACAGGAACCAGATCATCGAGGAGCCAGACCATCACAGGTGGCAGTAGTCATCCGGTGATAGCCAGTGCCGAGCGATACTACCCAATGGTGGGCGATGATGCTGGCACTGACTGATACTAACCGATCCTGATCAAGGTTGAGAGTTATGCCCAGTGACCCACACTCGATTGCTCGTCGTCCGTATCCTGGGATTCCTCGCTCGCTCCCTCCTCCAGCGGCGCGAGTCGTGAATCACGCAGCAGGACCTTCTTCACTATCGACGGATTCTCGAGCAACCGATGTTTCGCGTGCGCCCCGCGCCCGCGCCCCCGACCCTCGCGTTCGGACTGGATCACGTTGAGGAAGTTCTGCTCCTGGAGGATCTCCTGCACGCGGCGTTCCGAGAGCACGTCGAAATCGAGTCGGTTCGCGACTTCCTTGTACTGGTTGTAGATGATCTTCGTCGGGAACTCCTTTTCCGTGCTGTTCTCGGTGAGCAGCGTCAGCGAATACAGAATCGCTTTGGCCTGCTGTGGCGAGCCCTCGATGAGTTCGTTGAACCGGTCGGCTTCGGTCTTCTCTTTGGCGTCGCGGACGTGATCTGCCGTCACGCGCGTGGCGTTTTGCTTCTTTGCGATCCGGCCCGCGTTCCGGAGGATGTCGATTGCCTTTCGCGCGTCCCCGTGTTCTTGCGCGGCGAGCGCTGCGGTCAGCGGAATCACGTCCCCCGAGAGCACGCCGTCGTGGAACGCGTCGCGGCGCTTTTCCAGGATTTCGACCAGTTGATTGGCGTCGTACGGAGAGAAGACGAGTTCGTCGCGAGAGAGGCTCGATTTGACGCGTTCGGAGAGGTGGTCGGGAAAGTCTATCTTGTTCGAGATGCCGATGATGCCGATGCTCGAATCCGAGATACGGCGGTTCTCGCCCGCTCGCGAGAGTTTGCGCAGGACTTCGTCGTCTTCGAGCATGTCGATCTCGTCGAGAATAACGATAGTCACGTCGGTGCACTGGTCGACGGCTTGCCAGAGGCGTTTGTAGTAGTCGCCGGTACCCAGGCCGCGGTCGGGAACGGTGATGCCGCTTTGATTCGAGTCGTTGACGATCTGGGCGATCGTCTTGATGATCGAAGCCTCGGTGTTCTGTTCGCCACAGTCGATGAACGCGTACTTTACTGTCACGTCGTCGCGTCGGGCCTCCGAAATCACGCGCTTTGTTACCGAGCGCGAGATGAGCGACTTTCCGGTGCCGGTCTTGCCGAAGATGAACAGGTGGTTTGGCTCGCTCCCGAAAATAGCCGGGTTCAGCGCGTCCGCCACCCGTTGCATCTGCTCGTCGCGGCCGACGATGCGGTCCGGGCCGGGCAGATGCGTGATTTCGAGCAATCGCTCGTCGGCGAAGACCGGATCGTCGTACCGAAAGAGCGGGTCACGATCGTCGTTGGCGGACATTGCAGTACCGGGTGTCTTCCAACTGGACTGAAATAAAGGTATGGAGATCGATCGCGGATGTAAATAAGGCTCGTTCGAGTCTCAAACGCCATAATAGAGGAAGTACTCGGGATAGGACCGGAATAGCCGGCCTCGCGCTTCTAACGACACCCGTGCGAGCGTGGAAGTTCGCACGACGACTCCACGCCCCCTGACACCCCCGTCGCGGATGTAAATTCACGACACGGAAGCGCGGTCCGAACGCGAAAACAGCCGCTACGAATGCGTTTCCGGAACCGGAGACAGTCACCGAACTGGCGGAGAATCCGTACGAGTTCAGCGATAAAACTAGGAGCACCGTTTCGACGGTGACTGGCGCGACTGGTACGTCGGGACACACACCCCCGTCGCGGATGTAACGCCGAAAGGGGCGGGGTGGTATTCTCGCAAGTCCCTATTTCGGAAAATACGATGGGTTTCGAAGCGGATCTTACATCCGCGGGACAGGTGTGTTGTCAAACAGACCCTCCCCACGCAAACGGCGTTACAAACGCGAGGGTGGTGTGTCCCTCTTCCACAACGCGACAACATGTTCGCTATCCCGCCGGTTTGCGGCTTCGATCGTTTCTTGCGGACGGTAGCGTGAGGACGCGAGCATGGATTTAACGCAGACGAAAGGCGGGGAATACGACGCAAAAGCGGGAAAAAGCGGTGTGGTATCGTCTCTCTAGTCTAGCTAGATTTAGTTATATCTACCTAACTAGTCTAGCTAGACTAGAACCGTTCTAGACGAAAGAAACAGAACACAACACCCGCACGGTACCCGAACGGGAGCCGCAATACTCTCGCTATGGACGACTCGACAGCTGTCGATCGTAACGGCGACTCGACCGCACCGACGAACACGTCACTTTTGACCGCTCGTTCGATACTCTGTACACACACTCCCGCCGTCATGACCGACACTCACACCTCTTCGCACGGATCCGACGCGTCCGCTCCGGACCACCGAACGCCACCAGCAGTCGCCGTCGTCGACGCCAAATTCTCCGGCAACGTCGGTACCATCGCCAGGGCCATGAAGAACTTCGGGTTCTCCGATCTGCTGCTCGTCGACCCGCCCGAACTCGATCCCGACGGCGAGGCCTACGGCTTCGCCGGCCACGCCCGCGAGGACGTCCTCCCGAACGCGACCGAACTCTCCTTCGACGAACTCGCCTCGTCCTACCACACAATCGGCTGTACCGCCGTCACGAACGAAGACGACCGCAGCCACGTTCGATTTCCGTTCTCGACGCCCGCTGAACTCGCCGACCGACTCCCGACCGTCGACGCGCCGACCGCGCTCGTTTTCGGCCGCGAGCGCGTCGGCCTGACCAACGACGAACTCGCTCGCATCGACGAAATCTGCTCGATTCCAGCGAACGAGGAGTATCCCGTCCTCAACCTCGGCCAGGCCGCGACGGTTACGCTCTACGAACTGCGCTCGCTCGCGCTCGACGCGGACGAGACGCAACTCCCCGATGTCGACCGAGTTCGTGCGTCCGAACAGACGATCGACCGGGTCTACGACCAGTGGAGTGCGCTCCTCGAGACGATCAACCATCCCCCGGAAAAGCGCGAGAAAGCGATGCGAATGCTCCGGCGCGTCTACGGCCGTGCCGACCTCACGGAACGCGAGGCGAACACGCTCCTCGGTCTGGTTCGTCGGGCGGCAGAGCGGCCGGCGGAACGGGACTGAAGGGGTCACCAGACCACCGATTGTAGTACCGGTGGCCACCGCCGGTCTGAGATTTCCGGGACGGTTATCTCCAGTCGGCGTTCGACGACGCGCTCACGCTCGCTTTTGAATCTCCTCGCGGAGCAACTGACTCACGAGGTCGCCGTCCGCCTTTCCGCGAAGCGCACCCATGCACTCGCCCATGAGCCCGGAGAACGCCTGCATTCCCTCCGCTTCGACCTGTTCTTCGTTGCGCTCGACGACCTCGACAACGGCCTCTCGCACCGCCGCCTCGTCGGCCCCGCCCAGTCCGGCTTCCTCGGCGACCTCCTCGGCGGTCCGATCGGGCTCCGCCGCCAGCGCGGTCAACAGATCCGGCACCCCCTCGTTCGGCAGGTCGCCACCCTCGACCATCTCGAGGACCGAGACGATGTGGGTCTCCGTGAGCCGTTCGACGGGCACGTCGTCGCGCCGGAGTTCAGTGAGCGTTGATTCGAGCGTCGTCGCGGCGAGGGTCGGATCGACGCCATCATTGTCACCGTCACCGCCGCCGACTACCTCCTCGAACAGCGGCATGTGCTTGCCGTAGGCGACCTGCTCGGCCAGTCCCTCGCTCAGACCGAACTCGTCCTGGTAGCGTTCGACCTTCTCGGTCAGGAGTTCGGGTTCTGGGACCTCGCTCGGGTCCGGTTCGACCGGCGGCACGTCCGTTTCCGGGTACATCCGCGCCGCACCGGGAAGCGGGCGGAGATAGCGGGTCGTGCCGTCGTCGTTCGCGCCGCGGGTTTCCTCGGGGACCCCTTCCAGCGCGGTTGCAGCCCGTTCGGCGGCGGCCTCGATCGCCGCCTCGGCTACGTCGGTGTCGGCGGCGACGATGGCGACGGCGTCCGCCGATCCTGCGCCGACCGCGTCACGAAGCGCCGCAACCTCGTCGTCGGTCACCCCGTAGGCCGGGAGTTCGTCGGTGTGGAAGATGCCGCCCGCACCGTGGCGTTTGGCGTGATCGGAGAGTTCGGTGCCGAGTCGTCGGTCGGGAGCGATCTCTCGGCCGACGAGTTCGTCGAAGCCGTAGAGGGGGACGCCCATGACCGATCCGTCGTCGTCGAGCGCGCCGGCGATGACGCCGCTGTCGGTGTCCTCGAACACGGCGGTCACGTCCCGTACCTCGCCCACGGACGCCTCGCGCGCTTCGAGTTCGTCGCGGATGGCGACGAGTTCGACCTGGCGGGCGGTCTCGGTGCGGACGATGTCGTCGATGTCGTCGAGACTCTGGACGCCCTTGATCTCGACGCGTGCGCCGTCGGCGATGGAGACGTTGACGTCCTGGCGGATCGTCCCGAGGCCGCGCTTGACCTTGCCCGTCGAGCGCAGGAGCATGCCGATGCGTTCTGCGGCTTCGAGCGCCTGTTCGGGCGTCGAGATGTCCGGTCGCGTGCCGATCTCGACCAGCGGGATGCCGAGCCGATCCAGACTGTAGCGCACGCCGTCGTCGGTCTCTTCGACGCGCTGGGCGCTTTCCTCCTCCAGCATGAGATCCTCGATGCCGACCGCGCCTTCGCTGGTCTCGATTTCGCCGCCGGTCGCCATGAGCGTCGAGCGCTGGAAGCCCGAGGTGTTCGAGCCGTCGACGACGATCTTGCGCATGACGTGGGCCTGGTCGACGGGCGACATGTCCATCAGCTGGGCGATCTCGAGGACCGTCTCGAGCGCCTCCGCGTCCAGCTCGTGAGGCGGCTCGTCGTCCTCCTCGACGAGACAGGTCGAATCGTACGCGAGATAGGTGAACTCGCGGTCGACGCGGCTCTCTTCGAGGGCGGCCTCGTCGATCTCGCCGAGTTCGCTCCGGGTGGGGTGGAGGTAGCGCGTGAACGTCCGTGCTGCCTCTTCGGGTTCGCGAAGGGTGGTCGGACACTGACAGAACAGTTTCGTCGCCGTATCGAGTTGCTGGTGGATTTCCAGCCCGGCGACGAGGCCGAGTTCGTCGTAATCGTACTCGGTCTCGCGTTCGCGTGCGGTCATTGCGCGGTAGTCGGTGACGGAGGGGTAAAAAACCGTCCAGTTGCGGTCTGGTCGCGTCTAGTCGTCCGACGACTCGTGCGGCGGCGTCGGGCCGTCCGCCGCGCTGTCCGCGTTCGCAGGGGTCCCTTTATCGTCCGCCATCGTTGTATCCGCGGGCCGTCCGGTGCCCTGGCGCTGTTCGGCGCGCCCCGACTCCGAAAGCGCGGTTGCGACTCCTTCGAGCACGCTCTCGGGTGGCACCTCGACCCCGCGCTCCCGGCAGGCCTCGTACCGCGTTCGCACCGCCTCGCCCGACCCCACCTCGCTCGTCGTTTCCTCCTCGCCCGTCCTCGCCCCGCTTCGATCGGCGACCCGTTGCGTTTCCACGACGACCGGCCGCTCGACGGACGCGACGAGTTCGAGAACGCGCCCGGTTTCGCCGCCCAGTTCGGGATCGGCGAGGATCGTCGCGTCGGCGGCGTCGATGCACGCGGCGAG
>NZ_AOIO01000026.1 GCF_000337555.1 Natrialba asiatica DSM 12278
CTGAACTCGACTCGTCGGTGAGTCGCCGAGCGGCCTCCCCCGTAGCATCGCCGGGCGTGATGGGGCCGACGGAGAGATCGAGTTCGGCGGCGGCGAGCCGAGAGAGGACGCCGGCGGCGGCCGTGCCGGTACCGATGAGGTGGACGCGAGCGGGCTTCGAGCGGGAGTTGTCGCGAGCCTCGCTAGTGCGATTCCCGGTCCCGAGGGCAACCGAGTCTCGTGCGGAAGCGTCGGGAAGCGCCGTTACCGTTTCCGTCCCCGTGATCGGGTTCGTCGTCACCGTCGCCGTCGCGTCGAAGGCCTCGGCGAGGGTCTCGGCCGTGAGCACGCTGGAGGGGGTGCCAACGTCGTGTACCGCGCCGTCCGCCAGCAACACGAGGCGGTCGCAGTACCGCGCCGCCAGGTCTAGGTCGTGGATCGCCGCGACGGCCGTCCGCCCCGAATCGACGAGTTCGCGGACGAGTTCGAGCGTTTCGACCTGGTGGTTTACGTCGAGGCTGGCCGTGGGTTCGTCGAGCAACAGCGCGGGCGTCTCCTGGGCGATGGCACGCGCGAGGACGACGCGCTGGCGCTGGCCGCCGCTGATTTCGTCGATAGGTCTGTCCGCCAGTTTCGCCGTTCGCGTCCGCTCGAGCGCTCGTTCGACTGCGGCGCGATCGGCGGGCGTCGGCGACGAGAACCGGGAGCGGTGGGGATGTCGCCCCATTTCGACCACGTCCCGAACCGGGAACGCAAACGACAGCGAGGTGTCCTGCGGGACGACAGCGACGAGCCGACTGGACGCCCGAGAAGAGACGCCGTGAACGTCGACCTCGTCCACGGAGACCGTTCCCGCGCCGGGTTCGAGCGCGCCGCTGATCGCTCGCAGGAGCGTCGTCTTGCCGGCTCCGTTCGGCCCGACGACGCCGACGAACTCTCCCGGCTCGACCGAGAGGGAGACGTTCTCGAGCACGGGCACGTCGCCGAACGACAGCGAGAGACCGTCGATGGTGATCGGTGCGGGTTCGAGTGGCGTTGTCGCCATCTCTGTCTCTGTTTCCGTCGCTGTCTCCGTCTCTGCCTCTGTCTTCGTCGCCGACTCGACTCCGTTCTCGCGTGCGCTCTCACCCGCGTTAGCGTCCCTTGGCGTCGGCGATTCGGTCACAGCGAGTTCACCTCCCGGCGAACGAGCAAGAAGAGGAAAAACGGCGCGCCAACGAACGCGGTGACGATGCCGACGGGGACCTCGGCCGGGCCGATGCGAGCGACCGTGTCCGTCGCGACGAGGAACGACGCCCCGGCGAGCGCGCTCGTCGGGAGCAAAATCCGGTGGTCCGGGCCGACGATCAGCCGCATGATGTGGGGAACGACGAGGCCGACGAAGCCGATGACCCCGGCGACCGCGACGCCCGCCGCGGTGATGATACTCGAGAGCGCGAGCAAGAGGAGCTTGGTTCGCTCAACGTCTACGCCGAGGTGATGGGCGTCCTCCTCGCCGAGCAAGAGTACGTTCAACTCGCGGGCGTAGGCTCCCAGAACGAAGACGCCGAGCAGCGCCACCGGCAGCGCGAAGCGAACGTCGCTCCATGTGGTGTTGCTCAGGTGGCCCATCATCCAGACGACGGCCCGTCGTAAGTCGTCGCCGCTGTGGACCAACATGTACGAGATCAGCGCGCCCAAAAAGGCCTGAATCGCGACGCCGGCCAAAAGCAGCGTCGCGACCGGCGTTCGCCCACCCTCGGTTGCAATCCCGTAGACGAGAAACGCGGTCCCGAGCGCGCCGACGAACGCCGAGAGGTGAACGCTCGAGAACGGCGCGAGCACGGGAAACGCGATCGCGGCGACGGCCCCCGCCGCCGCACCCGAGGAGACGCCGATGATAGAGGGGTCCGCGAGCGGATTCCGGAAGAATCCCTGCATGACCGTCCCCGCGGCGGCCAGCGAGAAGCCGACCGTCGCGGCCAGCGCGATCCGCGGAAGCCGAATCGTCTCGACGATCAACTGGTGTGTGCCCGCCACCTCGAAATCGAAGACGCCGGTGAACTCGAGCGTCGGTACCGCCGTCGAGAAACCGAGCACCGGAACGATGGTGGTGCCCGTCGACACGCCGGTGGGAACGGCGATCGCGTTGAGCGCGGCCATCGCGACCGTTACCGGATCGATCCTGACCGGGCCGAGCGCGGCGCTACCGAGTGCGACGACGACGAGCAGAACCGTCAATCCCGCCGACCACGACACCGTCCGGCTCGGTCGGTACATACGCTACAACCACGATTGCTTTAGCCAAATATTTGTTGAAGTACGCCCCATCACGGTGCAATGCGACGCCATTTCATCCTCGCACTGACCGTCATCGCCGTGGTCGCTGCAGCCGTGGCAACACCCGCAGCGGCTGCCGGTTCGTTCGCACAGACACAGACGCAGACGCAGATGCAGACACACCCTCCGTCACAGTCGCAGGCCCAGGCACAGCCACAAACCGCAATCCAAACGCAGAACGACACGCCAACCTGTGACTACCCGATCGAGGTGACCGACGCGACGGGCGAGACGATCACGATCGACGAGGCACCCGCCTCCGTCGTCGCGCTCCAGGCCAGCGACGCCCAGACGATGTTCGAAATCGGCGCGGCGGACCGCCTCGACGGCCTCCCGTACAGCCCCGCGACCAGCGAACTCGACCGCGGCGACCGAACGGACGTCGGCGACGGCTGGGATGTCGACCACGAACAGGTCATCGCCGCCGAACCCGATCTCGTCCTGGCCGCGAACGCGACAAACGAGGACGACATCGAAACCCTGCGCGAGGAGGCCGGACTCACCGTCTACCACTTCTCCGAAGCCGAATCCATCGACGACGTTCGCCAGAACGTCTTCCGGACCGGCGAACTCGTCGGCGAGTGCGAGGGTGCCCAGGACACCGTCGACTGGATGGACGACCAACTCGCAGTCGTCGACGCCGCGCTCGAAGACGCCGACCGGCCGCTCGCGTACTACGCGATGCCCGATGGCTGGACCGCCGGTTCGAATACGTTCGTCCACGACGTGCTGACGACTGCAGGACTCGAGAACGTCGCCGAGGAGGCCGGCATCGAGGGCTACCGAGACATCAACTCGGAGACGGTGGTCGACGAGGATCCCGAATGGATCATCTACCCCGACGACGCAAACGATGAGCCACCGATCCCAGACGCACTCCAGGCGACCACCGCCGCCGAACAGGACAACGTCGTCGCCGTCAACGCGAACCAGTTGAACCAGCCCGCACCCCACGTCGTCTCCGCAGTCGTCTCCATCGTCGAAGAAATCCACCCCGAGGCCTACGAGGAGGCCAGCGCCGAACTCGAGAGTTCACCCGCCGCGAACGAGAGCGGGACAGACGGGGGCGACGACGCCGATGGCGGCGACTCGATCCCCGGATTCGGCGTGCCAGCGGCTATCGGTGCCGCTCTCGTCACGCTTACCGCACTCGGCGCTCGAGCGCGGCGTCGCTAGCGCTCTCGGCTGGCGACGACCGAAGTTGAAAAAGGTTTACTCACCCCCCGACACACGAACGAGCATGGTCGAGAACGTTATCTGGCCCGCCTATCTCGATGTTGCCCTCTCGCGGGCCGACGGACGGCGCGTGTCGGAGGACTTGGCAGTCGAGGAGCCATCGGTCGACGAAATCGCAAAGGCCGTCCAACAGATCGGCTACGACGCGACGATCGAGCGGGACAAGGCCTACTCGCGAGAGCCGTGGGCCGACCGCGGCCGAGTCGTCGTCCGCGGTGCGGACGATTCGTCGAAGAACGACCTCGTCCAGGCCGTGGCGGCGTACGTCGTCGCGATGCGCGAGTAACCGAGACGCAACGCCCATACTCACCGGCCCCGACTGAACTCCTAATGAAACGAATCGGAACGGTCGTTCGCACGTCCCAGGGATTGGCGGTCCTGCGAGCAGATGCCACCGAGAACAGCACCGACGATGGCGCGGTTGAAGACGAACGCAGCCACCGGATCGGCACGACTGCGCTCGACGACTCCCTCGCGGAAGTCGGCCGCGTCGTCGATGTCTTCGGTCCCGTCGACCAGCCCTATCTGGCCGTCACACCGAACGACGACGTACACCTGCCGTCGCTCGTCGGTTCGACGCTGTACGCCAGATAACGCCGAGGCGCAACGCGCCCAGCCACCGTCTTGCTCTCGATCCGTTGCAACTTCGGGCGCCGTTCATCCCGCGAAACCGGATGCACTCACCGCGGAATGGGAAGAACTGACCGTCAGAGTTGCGCAGAAATCTCGTCGGCCACCGCAGTGGCCATGAACGCAATCACGCGGTCCCCGGTTTGAATGACGGTTCCGCCGCGAGGCGTTCGGAGCGTTCCGCCGCGGATCACCGCGCCGACGACGAACTCTTGTGGCAGTTCGGTATCCGCGCCCTGGATCGTACTGCCGGCCAAGATACTCTCCTCGTCGACTTCGATCTCGAGAACTTCCGCCTCGTCGTGCTCCAGGACAGCGACCTTCTCCGGACCGCCCTCGTAGATCGTCTGAAGTATCTCTCCGGCTACGATATCCTGCGGGTGAACCACCACGTCGAGCCCCGTCGATTCGAACAGGTCGATGACGTCGCGATCGTCGACAACTTCGACGGTTTGCTCCACACCCAGTTCACGAGCCAGTTTTGCAAGCAGGTAGTTCGTGTCGTCGTCGACCGTGCCGACGAGCAGGTCCGCCTCGGCGAGGTGGTCTCGCGCGAATCCGTCGACATCCGTCGCGTCGGCTTCGACGACGGTCGAGGTGCCCAACTGATTGGCAAGCCGGGCAACTCGTTCCGGATCGTGCTCGATGACCTCCGGAGCGAACCCGCGGTCTTCGAACAGTCGAGCGACGTTGTATCCGAGGGTGTCGCCGCCGGCGATAACGATGTCGTCATCCGGTTGCAACGTCGGCCGGTTGGACACGTCCTTGGCAAACCTGCTCACGCCGTGCGTACTGCCGATGACGACGAGACAATCGTCCGCTTCGATCGTCGTCTCGCCGTTCGGGATGAGCAACTTCCCATCGCGGACGATCGCAGCGAACGTCACCGACGGATACTGATCGGCCTCGGCGACGGACTGTCCGGCGACGGCCGTCTCCGCCCCGATGTCGAACTCGGCAACTTCCGCCGTTCCATCGGCGAATGTATCGACGGCCTTTGCCCCCGGTAATGCAACGGATCGAACGAGCGACTGCGCGGAGAGCAAGTCAATACACAGCATCGCATCTACCCCGAGTCCCTCGTCGAACGATTGCCAGGCTCGATAGAGACCGACATCCTTGACTCGGGCGATCGTATGCGGATCGGTGGCTTCTTTCGCCGCATTACAGACCATCACGTTGGTCGCATCGCTATCGGTACTTGCCACGACGATATCCGCTTCGGACAGGCCCGCCTCGTCGAGCGTCCCGACGGATCGACCGTCACCGACAACGCCTGCAAGCGCCGCGTCAGCGGTGAGTGCATCGACTCGTTCCGAATCGCGGTCGATGACCGTAACAGCGTGCGAATCGGCGAGGTCGCGTGCAATGTTGGTCCCAACGTCTCCTGCACCGACGATGAGGATGCGCATAGTTTTAGTTCGCGTACCAGAGGAAAGAACCTTGTGGGGTGTGTGTCTGTCACACACATCTACCTTACTCCCCCCTCCTGACGACACACCGAGTTCGGTCGTCGACCGTACGTCCTCAACCGTCCACCGGACATCCCAAACGGGGAGCCGTTCACAGTGCGACCACGAACGGCGACGACCGGGCCGGAGACGAAAACACCCATACCATCACGCGCCAAACCTCGCGCCATGAACGACCGGATGCGAGTCGGTGCTGCCGTCGGCGTAACCGTCTTGCTGTTTCTCGGCGTCCAACTCGGCGCCCTGGCCCTTACGGAACCGTTCTACGAATCCGGCCACCAGGCCGTCGAGAATCCCGAGGACCCCACCAATAGTATCGCCTACATCGCGGTCATCCTCGTCGCAACCGCGCTCATGCTCGCCGCCTTCAAGTACGACCTCCAGGGGCTCATCCGCGCGCTCATCATCGGCGTCAGCATCATGATCGCCTGGTACGTCTTCGCCGAACTCGTGCCGCCGGTGGTCACCGCCGGTGCGGCGGGCGTGAACGTCCTCGCCGTCCTCGCCGCGGTCGGCGTCGGGGCCGCGCTCCTGTTCTATCCCGAGTGGTACGTCATCGACACCGCGGGCGTGGTGATGGGTGCCGGAGCGGCCGCCCTCTTCGGGATCAGTTTCGGTCTCCTTCCTGCACTCTTGCTCCTCTCGGTGCTCGCCGTTTACGATGCGATCAGCGTCTACGGCACCGAGCACATGCTCGATCTCGCCGAGGGCGTCATGGACCTCAAAATCCCGGTCGTGCTCGTCATCCCGACGACGCTGTCGTACTCGTACCTCTCGTCCGCGGACGAGCGCGAGAACGGATCCGGTGACGGCGACGGCGACGGTCAGGGTGCGGACGCTCCCGACGCCGACACCAGCGCCGAAACGACGCCCGAGACCCCCACAGAAGATGCTCCAGATGCGCGGGAGGGCCAGCGCGACGCGCTGTTCATCGGACTCGGCGACGCCGTTATTCCGACGATCCTCGTCGTCAGCGCGGCCTACTTCGTCGACAAAGGGGCCCTCGACGTCCCCGGACTCACGCTGAACCTGCCGGCACTCGGCGCGCTTTTGGGAACGATGGTGGGACTCATCGCGCTCATGGCGATGGTCGTCCGCGGCCGGGCACACGCCGGCCTGCCGCTGCTCAACGGCGGTGCCATCGGCGGCTACCTCATCGGTGCACTCGCGAGCGGCCTGTCGATCGCGGCCGCACTCGGCCTGTAACGGTACCCACTTTTCGTCACGGTCGCCCCTAGTCAGTGCGGTTCGATAATCGCTTGCGACGTCTCTCCAAGACTCGGACGCCTCTCACTACTCTTCGACGAGTTCAACGTCGCCGTCCTCCCGGTCGAGGTCGTCTCCGTGCTCGACCCCGTCGATGAGCGTATCGATCCGGTCGACCTCGTCCTCGCGTTGCAGGCGCTGGATATCCGGCGCGACGCCGACGAGGACGAGGTGGTCGCCCTCGCTGGTGAGCTGGGCAACGTCGACGAAAATCTCGACCTCGCCGATACTGGCGTGCGTCGCCGTCCCCGGAAACGTCTCGACGCTAACCGGCTGACCGAACGGCTCGGCGGTCCGTCGTTCGACGACGCGATCGTCGATCGTGAACTCGTCGTACTGGTTCTGGACGCGACCGATGAGTTCGGAATTGGACATGTCGCTGATGGGGTTGAGTTGCGTATCGAGGAATCCGATCTGGGGCGTCGTCGCGACGCCGAAGACGCCGGCGGCCGGCGTCTCGTCGCCGAAGAGACCGGCGAGCGCATCGATCGTCCGCGTGTACTCACTTGCGTAGTTCGTCGCCTCGATCGGCTGACCGGCAACCGTCTCGGTTTCGATCACTTCTCGCGTGCCTTGATACTCGTAGTCGGCCGTTTCGAGGGCTGTCGACGAGACGATCGCCGGCGTCGCAGAAACCGAGGTTACGTCTTCGAGCGTGCCGCCGAGACAGCCGGCTGACAGTCCCAGCCCGCTCACTGCGGCGGCTGCGACGAACGCCCGGCGATCCATACGCGCTCGACGACGAGCGGCGGCAAAATAGCCGCGCCTGCCATCACCCGGTGATGACCCGATACTGCGCTGTCGAACCTGCCCGCAGCGTTACTCCTTCTCGCCCGACGGCAACCGATGCGTCGGTCCCTCGTCCGTATCCTGTACCTCGATTCCGAGCGCCTCGAGTTCGTCGCGCAGGTCGTCGGCGCGCTCGTAGTTGCCGCTGTCGCGCTCGCGTTCGCGCACGTCGAGCACGAGGTCGACGACCTCGCCGGCGAGGGCGGCGCTGCCGGTCGTGTCGCCCGCGAAGGAGAGTCCGAGGATGCTGCCCAGTTCTTCGAGGGCGTCGACGGCCTGGCAGAGACCACGGTAGTCGTAGCCCTTGTCCTCGTCCGCTTTCTCACTCTCACTTTCACTCTCGCTGTCGCCGACCGCCGGCTCGTCCGCTTCGAGGTGCCGATTCGCCGCCGAGGCGATCGACAGCAGCGCCGACTGCGCCTCGCGCGTGTTGAAGTCGTCGTTCATCGCAGCCCTGAACTCGTCTCGGGCCGTCGAGACGGCCCTCCGAAGCTGCTCGTCCTCGATTTTCGTCCGCGCGTCCGGCGAGTCGACGGCCTCGGCGGCCGCCTCGTGGGCGCGCTCGAGTTGGTCCCAGCGTTCCTCGGCCTCGGTGATAGTCTCGTCCGAATACAGCTGCGTGCTGTTGTACGAGCCCGCCGTCAGGAACGTCCGCAGGACGTTCGTCCCCCACCGGTCGACCGCCTCGTCGACGGTGACGAAATTGCCCAGGCTCGAGGACATCTTCTCGTCGGCCATCTGGAAGAGTTCGCAGTGGAGCCAGTAGTTGGCAAAGCGCTCGCCGGTCGCGGCTTCGGACTGGGCGATTTCGTTTTCGTGGTGGGGGAAGACGAGGTCGCGGCCGCCGACGTGGATGTCGAGCGTCTCGTCCAGGTGGGTCATGCTCATCGCGGAGCACTCGATGTGCCAGCCGGGACGGCCCTCGCCCCAGGGGGAGTCCCAGGTTTGCCCCGCGGGCGGGTCGCCGCCGTGGTCGACGCCCTCGTGGCGGTGTTCGGCCACCGCGTCCGCGTCGACGCCGTCGGCCTTCCAGAGCGCGAAGTCGGCGGGATGGCGCTTCTCCGAGCGCTCGTCGGGATCGCCCTGAGACTCGATCTCGTCTATGTCCTGGTTCGAAAGCGTGCCGTAGTCCTCGAAACTGGTCACGTCGAAGTAGACCGAGCCGTTCGATTCGTAGGCGTAGCCTTTCTCGACCAGCGTCTCGACGAGGTCGATAATTTCGGGGACGTGCTCCGAAACGCGCGGGTAGACCTCCGCACGCAGGAGGTTGAGCGAGCGCATGTCCGCGAGCGTCCGCCCGATGTACGTCTCGGCCACGTCGGCCTCGTCCTCGCCCAGGTCGTCTTCGCCGACGCGGGCGACGATCTTCTCGTTTACGTCCGTAAAGTTCTCGACGTGGCGCACGTCGTAGCCGATGAACTCGAGCCAGCGGTGCATGACGTCGACGTGGACCCACGAGCGAGCGTGGCCCAGATGGGGTGGGTCGGAGACCGTCAGGCCACAGTAGTAGAGCAAGACGTGCTCGGGGTCCTGTGGCTCGAACGGCTCCGTTTCACCCGTCAACGTGTTCGTCACGTGTAGGGTCATTACGAAGGTGTACCCGTGGCCCGTAGTTAAACGCTGCCAATGCCGTACTGCGGGCCGACAGTGTATCGAGATCGGCAGACTACGTCGCAGGAACGTATTCGAGTGCGCCCTCGACCGTCCGGACCGCGTTCGCGCCGTCGAGGCGATCGACGATCACGATAAGCGTCTCGTCTCCGACGGCGGCCGCCACCGTGTCGATCTCAGCCAGTTCGAGCCGTTCGAGTGTTGTCGCCAGTGCCATCGCGTCGACCGCACCCGTCCCGTAGATCGCCGTCAGGTCACCGCCGGTCGACCCGAACGGCGTGCCGCCGACGGTGACGAGTTCACTGGCGGGATCGTCGCCGTCGACGATTCCGATACCGCTTTCCATTCTGACGGTGACCTCGCACGAGTCGGGGTCGTACGCCGGCAGTTCTTCGGCGTACCGACGCAGTGCCGTGGCAATCGCGTCTACGTCGCCCTCGACGTCGAGGAATCTCGCGGCGGCGGTGTAGTTGAGGACACCCGCTCGAAGAGCGGTGACGAGAAACGGGTGAACCTCGACTGCACGGCGCGTCTCGGCTGCCAGTGACATTCCGTCCGGGTGCTCGAACCCGGCACGTATAAAGACGCCGACTGTGCTCGGACGCCGAGCGGTCGCGCGACGACGACCGGGGCGCTTTTGCCCCGAGCGCACAAGTTTCCCGGTATGGATCCAGCGGATGTCGCAGCCATCATCGAATCGGAACTCGCAGACGCCGAGGCGACGGTTTCGCGCGCCCGCGGCGAACACGACGACGACCATCTGACGGCCACCGTCGTCTCCCCCGCGTTCGAGGGCCAGTCGCTGGTCCAGCAACACCAGCAGGTCTACGACGCCCTCGACGACCACATGACGACCGATATTCACGCGCTCGAACTCTCGACGTACACGCCCGACGAGTACGAGGAGTGACTGGCTGGAAGCGGAAGCCGGAGGTACTGACGAGTTCAGTCGAGGCTGCCGAAACCGTCGGGAGTCGTCGGTAGTCAGCATGCGACGCCGGACGGAACTCCGACTCTCGAATCCGGAACCGCAGGTTTCTCCTGCTCTCCTGATACGATAATCGTATGGAATCGCTTCACACCCGGATCAGACTGCTCTGGATCGTCGAGGTGACGATCGGTGCAGTCGTCCTCGGAATCGTCCTCGCCGCCGTCAATTCGCTGTTCATCAGCGTGCCGGTCGCCGCGCAGGCCGGGGTCGTCGTCGTGGGCATCGTCCTCGGGAGCGCATACGCCGTTCGGCGCTACCAGGTCTGGCAGTTCGACCTCCAACCCGACGCGCTCTACCTCGAACGCGGCGTCGTGACGTTCGTCGAAACCGCCGTCCCCTTCGTCCGCGTCCAGCACGTCGACACCCAGTTCGGACCGATCGAACGCATCCTCGGCCTCTCGAGCGTCGTCGTCTACACCGCCGGCACGCGAAACGCCGACGTTCGCATTCCCGGACTCACACCTGACCGCGCGCGCGAACTACAGGATACGCTTCGCGACCTCGCCGTCGAGAGCGAGGCCGACGACGCCGTCTGAACTCGATAGTATGAGTGACTCAATGAATCGACTGCATCCGCTCAGTGCGGTGACGTACGCCCTGCAGCACGGGTTCGTCTGGCTCTGGATTCCGGTGACGCTGCTGCTCGTTCTGGCGGGCGTGTTCGACCCGATTCGCGCGGGGTGGATTCCCTTCGTCGCACCGATTGGCTTTCTCGCGGGGGTCGCCTACGGCGTCGTCTATTACTACCGATTCGGGTACGCCGTGACGTCGGACACCGTCGATGTCTCTTCGGGTGTCGTCGCCCGTCGGTCACGCGAAATCCCCTACAGGCGCATCCAGAACGTCGACATCAAACAGGGCGTTATTCAGCGAGTGCTCGGTCTCGCCGTCGTCTCGATCGAAACCGCCGGCGGCGGCGACAGCGAAGCGACGCTAAACTTCGTCGGCGAGGCCGAGGCGACGCGGCTACAGCGGGAGATCCGCCGCCGGACTGCGGACAGCCGGGAGCGGCGGCGGTCTCGGGACGAGCAGACGACGGAATCGGAAGCGACGACCGACGCGAGTGAACTCGCCGATACCGGACCGTCTGGCGAGTCGCCTTCGTCTCCAGTTCGAACGCCCGACCCCGAGTCATCCTCGCCGTCTGCGGGGCCCGAACCGGGCGAACCGGGCGAACCGGGTGAACCGGATGAGCCGAGTGACACGGGTACGGACGAGTTCAGTGAGCAGCGACGACACCCGCTGTTCGCCCTGCAGTCGCGCGAACTGTTGTTGTACTCGTTTACGTCCGTCCGGGCCGCGGCGGTTGCAGGGGTGATGTTCGTCTTCTTTCTCGCGACGGACTCGATTTTCGACTACCTGTTGACCGTGGCCGAACCGGTCGGCGGGCCGGCGGATCTCGGCAGCGGGACGGTGGGGAGTTACGGCGTCTTGACACTGGTATCGTTACTGAACGCGATCGGCGTCACGTACCTGTTGAGCGTCGCCTACACGTTCGGAACGTACTACGACTTCCAGCTCGGTCGGGTCGGCGAGGATTTCGTTTACGAGCGCGGCCTGTTACAGCGCTATAGCGGCTCCATTCCGTCGGAGAAGGTCCAGTCGGTGACGATTACGGATAATCCGCTCCAGCGGCTGATCGGCTACGCCGGGCTGTGGGTCGAGACCGCCGGGTACGGCCCGGACAGCAACGGCGGCAGTCAGTCGGCCGTTCCGCTCGCCAGACGAGAACGCGTCCACACGTTTACGGAGAACCTGACCGGCGTCGAGACGCCGACGTTTCAGCGACCGCCACCGCTCGCCCGGCGGCGCTATCTCGCCCGCTACTCGCTGCTTGCCGGTCTGATCGTTCTGGTCGCGTTCGGAATTACGCAGGTGACGATCTTCGATCGCTGGTACCTCGCCGCCGTCGTCTTCCTCGCGGTCCCGCCGGCGGCGCACCTGCGCTACGTCCACCTCGGCTACTACGTCGGCGACGATCACATCGTGATTCGCCGCGGCTTCTGGAAACGACAGACGACCGTGATCCCCTACTACCGAATCCAGACGGTCTCGACGCGCCGATCGGTCTTCCAGCGTCGACTCGGCCTGGCCTCGCTCGTCATCGACACCGCGAGTTCGCGGACGATGACTCGATCCGCGCCCCGGATCTACGATATCGAACTTGCGGATGCGCGGGAGACCCATCAGACCAGCCGCAAGCGATTACAAACGGCGCTTCGAGAGCGCGCGGCCGCGGACGATCCGGGTGTTTCGGTGGATTTTACCTGACTGACCGAGTGGCCCCGCGTATGGGATCTACAGACGGTACCGACGGCGGCGAACCCGGAGACAACGGCGAGTTCCGCATCGAGGAGGACAGCCTCGGCGAGATGGAGGTTCCGACGGACGCCTACTGGGGCGCACAGACCCAGCGGGCGATCGAGAACTTTCCGATCTCGGGCATCTCGTTCAGTCGCCGCTTCGTCCGCGGACTCGGCGTCGTCAAGAAGGCCGCCGCACAGGCAAACCGCGACCTCGGCCTGATCGAAGACGACGTCGCGCAGGCGATCATCGAGGCCGCAGACGAGGTCATCGCCGGCGAACACGACGACCAGTTCCCGGTCGACATCTTCCAGACCGGCTCCGGTACCTCGTCGAACATGAACGCCAACGAGGTCATCGCCAACCGCGCCGCCGAGCTCATGGGCGCGGAGATCGGCGACCGCGTCGTGCACCCGAACGACCACGTCAACTACGGCCAGTCTTCCAACGACGTGATCCCGACCGCGATGCACGTCGCTTCCCTCGAAGCCGTCGAAAAGGACGTTATCCCCGCTCTCGACACGCTGCGCGAGGCGCTCGATGAGAAAGCAGACGAGTTCGACGACGTCGTCAAAACCGGCCGCACGCACCTACAGGACGCAACTCCGGTCACGCTCGGCCAGGAGTTCTCCGGCTATCGGACGCAGGTCGAAAAGGGACTCTCCCGCGTCGACAAGGCTCGCGAGCACCTCGCCGAACTCGCACTCGGCGGCACCGCGACGGGAACCGGCCTCAACACCCACGAAGAGTTCCCCGGCCGCGCGGCCGAGTACATCACCAAGGAAACCGGCGTCCAGTTCCGCGAGGCCGACAACCACTTCGAAGCTCAGGCGGCCCACGACGCGATGAGCGAGGCTCACGGCGCGCTTCGAGTGATTGCGGGTTCGTTGAACAAGATCGCCAACGACCTGCGCCTGCTCGCCTCCGGGCCGCGCAACGGTCTCGGCGAGATCGAACAGCCCGAGAACCAACCCGGCTCCTCGATCATGCCCGGCAAGATCAACCCGGTCGTCGCCGAAGCCGTCAACCAGGTCCACAAACAGGTCGTCGGCAACGACGCCGCCGTCTCCGCCGGCGCTGCGGAGGGCCAGATCGATCTCAACCTCTACAAGCCCGTCCTGGCGCACAACTTCCTCGAGTCCGCCGAACTCATCTCGAACGCGAGCCAGGTCTTCGCCACCCGGTTCGTCGATCCGCTCGAGGCGAACGAGGAGTACTGCGCGGACCGCGTCGAACAGTCGATGGCGATGGCCACCTCGCTGAACGTCCACATCGGCTACGACAAGGCCAGCGAGGTCGCGAAGACGGCCCTCAAGGAGGGCAAGACCGTCCGCGAAGTCGTCCTCGAAAAGGGCTACCTCGACGAGGACGAGGCCGACGAAGTGCTCGACCCTGCGAAGATGACCGAACGCGGCATCCTCGGTCAAGACGACTAACCTGAGCCTGCCCGATTCTCTTTCCGCTCGGGCGCTTCTCTAACGCCACCTTTCCAACGCCGTCCTCTGAAAGTCGCTCTCCTTTCTGGCCCCTGATGCGAATTTTTGCGTTCTTGCTAGTCTCGTGTGCTCCGCTCTCTGTGCTTGCACGTACCAACAATCGATGTACTCGCTTCTGCGTAGTATCAGCACCTGATCAGTATTTATTTCAGAACGACAGAAAACGAATCAGCCTAATGGAGCCGTATCACCGATGATTTCTGCGGAATAAAAATACCCAAGCAGTTTTGGGGGATGCTCGCGTCAGACATAATATGCACACCTGTCGTAACTGCAACCAGTCGTTTCAGACTGAACTCGAACTCGAACTTCACCGCGACACTTGTCAGGATGACCAATTGTTCTGTCAGGTCTGTGGCGACCGTTTTCGAGAAGGCGACGCCACACAGGATGGGTGGCACTACGAGTGCCCGAACGAAAACTGCGACGGCGACGGTCTCCAGCAGGATCTCTACCGCGTCGAAGACGTCCGCGCTGCGACGCACTGAACTCGGTTTCGTCTAGCACAGGTACCCCGTTCTCTTCCTGTAGTCCTCGAGTGCTACCCCATTGACTCTTTCCTGTTTCAGTTCTCTACACTTCCTCGCACGCGGTGATGGTGGGCACCGTATTGATATATCGATATTGAATTTATTAGCTCGAAACCACACGCCATAAATATAATATAATCAATATGAAGCGCCGGTTCACTACGTACTAGCGCCCGATTGCGACCGTCGCTTACCGTCGCCGACTGTCCGACATCTCCTCGCCGATCCGGTATTCACCCTCGAATCTGCGGGTCGGAAGACAGCACCCCAATAGATACCGAAAGATGCGTCTCGGTTTCCGAGTTCACCTACCGCCCCCGTCACGTTCGAGCCGTTCTTGAGGCAAGTACCAGTAGCTCGAGCGGTACATCAGTCGCCCTCGCCGTAGTCGCCGTTCGAATTTGACTACGTCCGTACTGACGATGTGGGTCTGCCAACTGAACTCCTCGCGAGGTATCGGTCTTTAATCCGGCTGTCGACCGAGGACGATCTCCCGCCTTCGGCAACGGCCCGCAACGGTCTGTGTCCGGTCCCTGTATCGAATTCGGACTGTCCGTTCTCGCCATTGCTGTAACAGTATTCCGAGGAGCTACTGCTTGCCGCACCGATCCGGTTCGAATGCGGCACCGTCAGCGTTATCGCTCCGTCTCCCCTAGCGGGATTACTACCTCAACTGGCTACCGCTGTCGATCGCGGGGAATTCGAACTCGAACTGAACTCGGGGACGAGTGTCTCGACACTGCCGTCCGGCGGCTATCGTACCCTGTTGGTCTACCGCCGCACGAACGGACTGTAAGCGCCCTAATCAGCCGCCTCGTTCGATCTTCGTTTCTATCGTTCGGGCACTTCGCCGGTTCACAGACGACTCTCACAGGTCCGCCTTCCGCTCTTTCTCACCGCTGAATTACTGGTCGTTCGTTGGCCACACGCTGTCGTATCTCCCGACCTTGTTCTCGATTCGAGAGTATCGCAATCCGAACCGGTCTGGGGCACTACTCGCACCGGCAGCACCGCCAAAAGAACCGATGCCAGTCGAAACGCTCTCTCCAAATTTACCCCATTCCCTCTCGATAGTGTTGTCCCGACAAACTCTAACAGAGCCAGTCGTCTCCGGTTGATCCACATTCGTCCCTTGCGTTCCACTCGGATGGATCGACCCTCAATTCCATACCGTCCAAACAGTGTGTATCGATCTGCTCGCTGTCGTTCGGCGTGATTCTCGATCGAGAATTACGAGTACATTCAACCGAACAATTCTGACTCTGCCATCGGGTTCGTCGTTTCTCCGATTGCCGACACCGGGCCGTTCTCTTCGCTCTCGAGAAGATCAATATCCGAACTCATAGAACTACTATTGAATTCACTGTATCTTGACTCATGTACCGTTATAGATTCTAATCTCGATCTGAATCACTATAATCGCGACACTAGTAGTGACAATAGATGAGATAAACTCACTTAGCTCGAATAATGGGAATGTTGAATATCACGGCGTGTAATGACTATCGTATGAGCGATTCGGCTGATACAACTAGAAAATCTGTGAAGACGTACGTCCCAGCATATCAGAAAGACGAATGGCAATCTCACGCTAACGAACTCGATATGAGTCAGAGCGAGTTCGTTCGGACGATGGTCCAAGCCGGTCGAAAGGGACTCGAACCCGCAACAGCGGAACCCGAATCTACGGGGTCAAACCCCGGGGGTGACGGCCTCGAAACACAGGTCCTCGAATTGTTGTCGGCTGACTCGTATTCGTGGGACGAACTCCTCGAGGGGGTCAGCGACGACATCGAGTCGCGACTCGACGAGACGCTCGAGCAACTGCAGGCGGACAACCGCATTCGATACAGCGGCCGCCACGGCGGCTACACAACGACCGGTGATGGTGATAGTGATGGCAACTGAGGGGACCCAGGAAGTGGATTCCCCGATCGCGTACTTCCTCGACGATCAGCGCTACCACGGGAAGAGCGAACGGACGCTCGAGGCCTACGAGCGCGTCCTTCGGCAATTCGAGTTCTTCGTCGAACGGGAGTTCGAGGCGATCGAGACCGTTGAAGACGCGGATCGGCGAGCCTGTATGGCCTGGATCCACTCCCTTCGCGGCCAGTTCGAATCGAGTACGATCGCGACGTATGCGTCCTATCTCAACCGCTTTTACGACTATATGACCCGCATCGGTGCGTTTGACGAGAATCCGATGGCACTCGTCATGGAAGAACTGTCCGAATCTATCGATACGAACCCGACCAGACGGGAACTCTCCATCAGCGACATGCAGGCGTTCGTCGCCTCGATCGTCCATCCACTCGAGCGGGCTGTCGTTGTCATGTTACTAAAGACGGGGATGCGCGTCGGCGAACTCTGTAACCTCGATTTGCGAGATTTACACGATGAGTTCACCTCACTCGAACTCGAGTGGACGCCTCGCGTTGAACTCGATCAACGGCCCTCGTCAGTATATGTGTCTGCAGAGCCGGCACGCGGGACCGTGGTGAACGGCGAGGAGCGGACGGCCTCGAACAAGCGAAAACGAGAGACCGTTGTTCCAGTCGATACTGAGTTACAGTCGGTCTTACGCGAGTGGTTGGCTATCCGCCCCGATCCGGTCTCACCGGCGAGGGCGCTGTTTCTCGATACCGGTGAGACGTGGGGCGAGCGCTTGACGCCGTCCGATGTGCGCTATATCGTCGAGAAACACGCTCGCGAACAGGGGTGGTACCGAACTGGCGGCGGAACAACTGAAAACGTCACGCCGCATTACTTCCGACACTTCTTCACGACTCACTTACGTGACCGGACGGGGGATCGCGGTATCGTTCAGTATCTCCGCGGTGACGTTGCCGGCGACGTGATCGATACGTACACCCACAACTGGGGTAATCGTGTTCGAGAGACCTATCTCGATCATATTTACCGGGTAACAGTCTAGTTTCTTCCCATATGCGGATGAGATGTCATTTAGTCGCGTGATGACGTTGTCTGTTCTCAATCGGATAAACCGTATTCAGATATATGGAATTCGGGGATTCCGACCCCCCGACTTTGAAGGATGGTTTTGTAAACGACTTTTCACGTGTGTTGTGACGTAATTTGTAAAGTAGCGCCGAGAGACGAGTTCACTGGTATGCTACTAAATCCATAAAACGGAGCTAAGATGTCCTGAGAACGGAAGGGGTGCCCGCGATCAACATTCTGTGATTCCTTTCCGGACGAATGCGCGGTGAGCTATCAATACCGACTCCGAGACGGTTAGGAAGGAACGAATACAGTTGTCTCGAATTCGAGAGTCTCGGTCGATCGCCGGTTAGTTGCTGTCGGGGATTTCTACGGTCTTCGTCTGTTTAGGTGGTTGAGAGGTGACGTCGGATGAAGCTGATTCTTTCGGAGTCTGCTGGGGTTCGTCGCTCCGGTCTGCACTGTGCCACGTCTCGGTGGGGAGTTCACGCTCTTCGATGGCGTTCTCGAGGTCGCGCATGAACGTCGCGACGGTGTTGCCCATGATATAGACAGGGCGTTCGTTCTCCAACAGCGATTGGAGCACGTCGCCAGCCGGTGTCTCCGTCTCGTGAACCGTGACGGGGAACGCCGCCTTCCGAGCGAACGCACTCGTCGTTCCGCCCGCGACGTGGACGCGGTCAAAGACCGGTTCATCCTGGTCGTACAGGTCATTGAGGTAGTGCAGGAACGAAACTGATCGCCCCCGTCGGTCGCCGCGGAGGTAGAGGAACGGTTCGATACGGTCTATGGCCGGGTCTTTTGCGAAGAGTGCCTGGCGTATCATCTCCGTGCTCTGGACGTCGTTGACTTCCGCTGCGTTGTAGACGCGTCCGTCGGCGAGCTGTCGCCATTCGACATCCATTCGGTCGCGGTACACTGCGAGTTCATCGTCCGTCAGCGGAACCTCGTCGATAGCCCGCAGGATTTCGTTGAGCGCGTAGATCGACTCGATGCCGGGAATGTGTTCGTATTCTTCGGGGACCGTGACGTGGCTCACGGTTGCGTTTCGGCGGTTGATTTCGGTTTCGAGAAACTCCCGTATGTGTGGATCCTGTTCGGCGTTAATGACGTGGGTGCCTTCCGGAATCGCTCGAACCAATCCGCGGGCGACCTTGTACCGGTCGCTACCGAGGGTCGACAGGTGGTCCTCGCGAACGTTGCTCAACACGACGACGTCCGGATCGACGAACCGAGCGTTTACCATTCGGGTAGTGTACGAGGTAATCGCCTGGTTTTCGACGATTAGGGCATCGTCCGGCGTGTGCGAACGGATCTCTCGTTCGTTCTCGTAGAGCGTGACCCGGTGTCTGCGAGAAATCGGATGGGTCTCTCCCGAATGGATCGAGACCGGACGGTTGCCGGTTACCTTTGCAAGCACGTCGTACTCCCTGTCGTAAAGGATGTCGTATACCCATCGGGTGAGACTCGATTTGCCGCGAGTTCCCGAGATCACGATCTGCGTATCGATGTCGTCGAATCGACGCGTGTGGCGTAGCCCGCGAAGACACGCGTGTTTCACGCCGTTGATGGTTTTTCCGATCGTGCTTACGATGTTCGTTTCGCGAGCCATGTCGAGGGGAGAGTTTGCGTTTTCCTGTTTGTCGCTCATGCGAGCACCTGCCTGGAGTGGTAGTTGGCAACCGCTTGTCGACGCGTTTCGAGACGGTGCACACAGTAAATGCCGAACAGAACCGCGCCGAGAAGGACGGCGAATTCGGCGGCGGACACCGTGGTCAGTATGCCGGTCTCCCGCGGTTCAACGAACGTTCTCGTCCCGGCGAGAAGCAGGGCGTAAAGCGCCGCTGCGAGGGCAACCGATTCGAGGCGTTCGGCGGGCGCGACGCGGTGGTAGTTGTACGCACTGATTCCCGCGAGCAGGACCGTGAAGTAAAGCGAGAAGCCGACGGTGGCGGGGGCAACGGACGCGACGAGAACGCCGTATCCCATCGCCGTGATGACGCTGAGGCTTAACAAGACGCGTCCGTAGATCAGGGTGATCGCGTTGATCGCCGTAATGGACGCGTAGACCACGACCACGCCGGCGATGAACACGCCGAGCGTCCACGCGTTCACGATCGAAAGGGCGACGAGAAGCGGAATCGCGATCAGCCCGCCCAGTCGGACGCCCCATCGAGCGTGTGCCATCTCGGAGAAGACGAGTCCGACGAGGAACAGACCGAGCATCCAGATCCGATCTAGAGTCGTCGTCATCGGGACCGAACCGGCGACTGCGTTTCGATACTGAGCGATGTCGGAGGCCGGTGTAAAGAGGATTGACGTGAGGCTCGAGCGGAGTTGCGTGGCGAGCGTCGGCGAAACGAGCGCAGCCGCGATAGCCACTAATCCGACGAAAAGTCCGGCGCTCACGAGGAGATCGAGACGGCGATCCTCCGGATCGAGTTTGTGATAGTTGTAGGCGGCAATACCGGGTAAGATCGTCCCGGTGAACGCGAGTTCGACCGTGGAGCCGAGGATCGCCCACCGATTGAAAACGAGCGCGAGAGTCACCGGACCGAGCGCGCCGGCGGCGAGACTCACGAGCAGTAGTTGGCGGCCGTAAATCAGCGTGTGCCGTCGAATAAGACCGACCAGGCAGTACGCGAGAGTCGCCGTGACGAGGAAAAGCGGCAGTGCTTCGAACGAATACAGCGTGTACACGGCAAGAAGCGGGACGACGATCACACCGCCCATTCGAAGCCCTCGGTACTGTGTGACGCCGATACCGATCGCAATTCCGAGAATTGTAATTGCTGCTGCAACGATCATGTACTACGCTCCGTTCGGCTGTTCGCAGATTTCTGTTCCGCAGTGTGGCTGTAGCGAAGTTCGTAACCGGTACGAATCGCCGTATATTTTGTCATATACGCAGTTGGAAAGTTGTGATGAGAACGACTTAATACTTTATACCATGTTCTTTAATTTTGTATTTTCAAATTAGTTACTCCATTAACACTAATGGCTATAAGCAATAGTGATATCTATTGCCATGCAGTCTGGGATGGACTTACGGAGACATCTATATTTCTATGGAATTGTGGTATAAACTCTTTCCAACGGGTATATCGTTCTATTTAGTCTCTCTACGAAAACGTGTCAGGTAGAAGATCCTAAACGCATATGGTATTTTAACTGTCTGCCGCCCCGGTCCCTGCCGCTCGTCGATTCCGCGCCGTGGTCGGGCGCAGCGAGCCCGTTCCCGACGACTACTATTCGACGCCGAGTTCCGTGTCGAGATCGCCACCGTTCAATAACGCGCGAACGTCCCGTACTGCGGTAGTTACTTCGGGAGTGCTCTCTAGCAGGACGGTTTCACTCGGGAACAACTGTTCGCCAAGAAGCAGTCCGTGCTCGCGGGCGGTCGAACCCGTTACCGTCAGGTAGACGCCGATTCCGGTATCGGCGATCGCCGCCTCCTCTTCGCGACCGTCGGCCGGATACTTGAACTCGATATCTTCGAGCGCGCTCGTCCCAAGGACGGCCCGGACGAGTCGTTCGTATCGCGGTTCGATGCAGAGCGGGCCGTCGTACTCGGCGAGAAAGTCCCGGTCGAGCGACGTCGCAGATGGGACCGCCTCGGGACTGCCCATCAGCGTGTGATAGACGGTATCCCCGAGTCCGGTGACGACCTGCACGTCAGTATCTGCGGGATCGATTCGGGCGTTTACGTCGGCGATTCGGTCGAGCGGGTCGGGTCGGAGTTCGACGACTTCCTCCAGCACGAGGTCGGCACTGTCGAACCCGAGTGCGAACTCGTGGGTTCGAAGCGATCGAAACGGTTCCTCGCGTCCGACGAGTTGAATTTCGGTATCGTCGGTGGGTACGTCGAGACCGGTGGCGTCGTCGAGCGGGATCGTCACGCTGTCGAAGACGATTCGACGGGGCTTTCCGGCGCGGGTGTCCCGAACGAGGGTGTATTCGGGTTCGGTCGGGTCGTCGACGGCGCTGTAGTCGGCGAGACGATGGTAGACGTTTTCCTCCGAAGCATCGAGCGTTCCCTTGGTCAGGGCCTTTTCGTGGCGAAGCGTCGACGAAATCTCGTCTGCGAGGTCGGCGATATCGAGTCGACTTGCCAGGCGGTCGAGGACCGACTCGAGCGGTCGTCCTTTTCGAGGAACAGCGATCGGGATCGTCTCGCCCATCGACGAATTCTCACCCGGCGAGAGATAAACGAGTTGCGTTTCGTGCGGTAGTTCCGTGGGTCCGTTTCTCAGGACGTTCGCCGCTGTCTCCCGTCGCCCGGGCGATTGGCGAGATACTACGGCAATAGAGACTTACGAATCCGAGAACATCGACCCCAGCTGGTCGCGCCACTCCTGAATGTCGGTGACCTCCGAACGAACGTCGTCGAGTTCGTCTTCGACGGTTTCGAGGTCATCTTCTACCGTTTCGACGTCTGATTCGACGGTCGACACGTCGGATTTGACGGCGTCGATCTCCGTCGAGAGATCGTCGATGGACGCGGACAGGTCGCTCTCGAGGCTGTCGACAGTTTCGGCGAGATCGTCGACGCGCGAATCGACGCTGGAAACGTCGTCGTCGACGCCGTCGAGGTCGGCTTCCAGTTGCTCGACATCGGAATCGACAGTATCGAGATCGGTCGCGACATCGTCCACGTCGGTTTCGATGCGATCAGTCCGAGAGTCGAGTTCGTCGACGGTGTCCGCGGTAGTCGCGAGGTCGTCCTCGATGTCGGTGGTCCACTCGGTCAGCGTTTCGACTTCGGTTTCGAGGGTCGTGACCTGCGAGTGGGTTCCCGAGAGGCGGTCATCCATCGATGCAAGATCGTCCTCGAAGGCGGCGAGTTCACTTCTGAACTCGTCGATGATCTGCTCGTCGGTGCCGTTCTCGCCGAGGAACGTTTCGAGGGCGTCCGTGTAGGCGGCGACCTCCTCGACTCGGGACTGGAGGTGGTCGATTCTGGCGAGATCGGCGCTCGTCGGCGTGGTCGTGTCGGGTTCGGTGGCTTCGTCGTCCGCGTCCGCGCTGTCGAGTTCGGTTCGGAGGACCGCGAGGTCGTCCTCGTCGAGATCGTCGTTGCGGATCTCGGCTGCGAGTTGCGCGCCGAGCGGGCGGGCGGTGTCTGCGTCTGTCTCTGCTCCCGCGTCCGGGGCCGCGTCAGATTCAGGCACTGCGTCGGTATCGGACGAATCGGTTGCAGCGCCAGCAGCGTCCGTCTCCGTTTCCATCCCCGTCGGTGGGGCGTCAGTGTCGTCGGTGTCAGCCGGGGCGGTCTCGGGCTCGGGTTCCGCTTTCTCGGCCGACTCACCTGTCACCGGCGTCTCGTCGTCTTCGTCCGCGTCGGTCGACGCAGCCGCGTCGTCCGCGCCCTCGAGTTCGTCGGCGGTGTCGGTCTCGTCTTCCTCGGGTGCGGTGTCAGCCGGGTCGCCGCCGTCGTCCGTCTCGTCATCCAGATCGAGTTCGAGTTCCGGGCCGTCATCGTCCGGTTCGAGTTCGAGCGCTTCGGCGTCGGATTCGTCCGCGTCCGCGTCCGTGTCGGCTGTCGACTCGTCGCTGAGTGCACTCGAGATCGTTTCGTCCTCGTCGAGATCGGTGAGGTCGTCGTCCTCGAACCCGAGGTCGATGTCCGGCGTCTCGTCGGATCCGTCATCGGACGGTTCCGAGTCGGGTTCCGTGTCGATACTGCCGAGGTCCAGGTCCAGATCGCCGGACTCTTCGAGCGCGTCGGCCTCGTCGTCGGGCGTCAGATCGAGCGATTCGGTCTCGTCTTCGAGTTCAAGATCGAGGTCGCCATCGGAAGGCGTCTCGGCTGCGTCGTCGTCCATTTCGGTAGCTGTCGTGTCTGCAGTCGGCTCGTCGGTCGCTTCGTCGTGATCGGGATTGGGGTCAGGATTAGGATCGGCGTCCGTCGACTCTTCGTCGAGCCCCGGCACGGAGCCGGACTCACCGGCGATCATATCTTTGACTGCCTGCGTGCGTTCGTCGGAGACGATGCTGTCGATGATGGCGTCGTCGACCTCGTCACCACCGGTGCTGGCGTCGGCCTCGGAACTGACCTCGACGATTTCCGGTTCGGTGAGGAATTCGGGGACCGTCTCCTCGTCGTCGATTCGAATGCCGTACACCGTCACGAGTTCGTCGCCCGGGTCGAGCGTGTGGGTGAACTCGACGCGGTTGTCCTGGAAGGCGGTCCAGTCCTCGCTGTAGTGGTCGGGGTGGAACCCGACCTTGTCCATCGGGAACGATTCGGGGATGTCTTCGGAGAGTCGGAATGCGACCTGCTCGTCGTGCTCCGATTCGATCTCGAACCGGAGGGCAGGTACGGGAAACTCGTCCGCCGCGAACGTCTTTTGGACGGTCAACCCGTCGGCACTGACCTCGATCACGTCGTCCGTGTCGGCGGTGCTACTCATGGGACCAACGTTACTAGACCATTACTATAAATGATACGGACGGTACCAGCTGCAATCGCCGGCTGGCGTTTGCCACCGGCGGCTTCGATGTCGTGGTGTCAGATCGAGATACTGCGAGCGGACCGACGACTTACGCGGGGAGGTCGACCCGGTCGCCGATCTCGATGATCTCGAGTTCCCGCGGATAGTCGAAGCTCTTCGCGTGGTGGTGGAGCACTTTCGGGTCCGCGGTCAGTCCTTTCCACATGTCCCAGTGGGTCGGTACCACGCGGTCGAGTTCGAGCGCGGCGGCCGTTTCGACGAGCTGGTTTTCGTCGTTGTACCAGCGCGTTCGCTTGGGTTCGCGGGTCTCCTTGTCCGGGATCTGTCCGACGGTACCGAACGCGAGCACGCCGAGGTCGATATCGTACGCCTCGCCGATGCGGTCGAACGTCTCGCCCGGTTTCGTGTCGCCGCCGTGAAAGAACGTGCCGGCGTCGTGTTCGAGGACGTAGCTCACGGGGTGGGTCGCGTCCGGGTCGTGGGCCGGCTCGACGTGCAGCGTGAACTCGCCGATTTCGATGGTGTCGCCCTCCGTCACTTCAGTGAGCTGGTCGTCGCTTACGTCCCACTCGTCGGTCCAGTTTTCGTCTTCGCGCGCGACCGCGAGGCTGTCGTCGGGCGCGTAGAACGTTGCGCCCGTACTTTCGAGGATCGGTGCCTGACTCGGGCCGTGAACGTGGTCTGTATGCTCGTGGGTCGCGAGGACGGCGTCGGCCTCGGTCACGTCCGCGGGGGAGAACGGAACGGGGATCATGCGGACCGTCCGCGGCGGGTCGCCGAGCCCGACGTAGGGATCGATGAAGATCGTCGTTCCATTGCGGCCCTTCACGATGAAGCCGTTACAGCCGAGGTACCAGATCGAAACGCCGTCCGGCGAGGCGTCTTCGACGTCGCGTACGAGCCAGTCGTTCCAGTCGCTGTGAATCACGGTTACCTGACTGCTGTGTGGACTGACTGGGTAAGTGTTATTGTCTCCGTGGACCGATCGCCGGCACGACATCGATACGCGGTAGTCTCGCGCTACAGAGCCGCTGCTTTCGCTCGCCGGGATAACGCTAACGGCAATCTCTCTTGGTGTCTCTCGGTGATGTCGGATCAACTACTCGGGTCGGAGCCACAGCGACGGAGCATCCTACAGACAATCGGCGGTGTCGGCGGCCTCGCATTGTTCAGTTCGGTGGCGGCGGGAGCGACGGCCGAATCCGACGACTGCACCACCGGCGCATCCGGGCGTCCCGACTATCGACTTCCCGAATTGCCCTACGCGTACGACGCCCTCGAACCACACATCGACGCGCGAATCATGGAACTTCACCACGGCAAACACCACCAGTCGTACGTCGACAGCGCCAACGCAGCAGTCGAAGAACTCGACGAAATGCGAGCGAACGAGGATTTCGAGGGAATTCGATCGACGAAGCGGGACCTCTCGTTCAACCTTTCCGGCCACGTCAATCACTCGGTCTTCTGGGCGAGCATGAGTCCCGACGGCGGCGGGAGGCCAGACGGCGCCCTTGCGACGGCGATCGAGAACCAATTCGGCTCGTTCGAGGCGTTTCAGGCCGAGTTCACCGCAACCGCGACCGCGGTCGAAGGCGCCGGCTGGGCGATGTTATTCTACGAACCGCTCGCGGACGCCCTGGTGATCGGCCAGGTCGAGGACCAAAACGAACTCGCCCATCAAGGCGCGACCCCGCTTTTGCCGCTCGATGTCTGGGAACACGCCTACTATCTGCAGTACGAGAACGACCGCGGGGCCTACGTCGATGCGTGGTGGAACGTCGTCGACTGGACCGCCGTCGGGCAGCGATACGAGATCCTCGCCGAACTGCGGTGCGGGCTGAACTCGGAGACCGGTGATACCGGCAGTACGGCCACTGGTACTGACGCTCATACTGAGACGGACACTACCACCGATACCGATACCGATACCACCACTCCCACCAAAGACTCCGACCGCTCGAACTGAACTCGAGACCTCGGCTGGCGTCGGGTGAACTCGATGGTCGTTGGCCGTCGGTTGGCAGTCAATAATCGATGGCCAGTAGTCGGTCGCTACTGGCCGGTACTCGTCGCCGACCGAGTTCACCAGGTGCCGTGGAACGTATCGAAGGAGAGTTCGTCGAGCGGTTTGTTGCCGACGGCGATTTCGTACTCGCCGGGGGTGAGCATCGGTTTGTGGAACTGCGGACCGTCGTCGGTCGTGATCCGTGGACAGCCGGTGTTGACGAAGGCGTCCATGTCGAAGTTGCGGAGTCGGTCGGGGGTGACTTCGTCCATCGTGATGAGATAGGCGTCGTCGTTGTCTTCGAGGATTTCCTGCGCCTGATCCCAGCGTCCCTGGCCGATTTTGGTGCAGAAGATGACGCCCCACTTCTGGGCATCCATGGCCTTGTGGACGGAGGCGTAGCGTTGTTTCATGAACTTCTCCGTATCTGCTGGGGTGACGACGTTGTTGACGGGGTCGGCGATGACGACGTGTTTGTCGGGGTGTTCCATCGCCAGCCCGAGGGGGTGGAACTTGCCGCCGCCGACGTAGAGGACTTGATCCGCGGGCACGTCCGCGCTCGCGTAGTTGCAGCCGAGCACCTGGCCCTCGTGGGTGAGTCGCTCGTCGCCGCGGCGGCTGTGGACCTCGTAGCCGTGTTCTTCGAGGAACGCGGTCATCTCCTCGTAGCGATTCATGTGCTGGGCCGTCGTCACGAGGCCGACGTCTTCGGTGTCGTCCGGATCGTCGAGGGTCTCTAGGGCTTCCTCCATGATCGGGAGAACTTCGACGTTCGAGAACAGCGGCACGTAGATGACCTTGTCCGTGTTCTTCATCGGCGAGTGGCCGAAGTGGGCGAACACGTCGGTGCGTTTCATCAGGTAGGTGTCCAGGTCGCAGGCACCGTAACAGGGCTGGCCCGAGAGCATGAACGTCACGTCGTCGTCCGCGAGTTCACGCAGGTCGTCGGCGACGGAGGGACCGCGGCGTTTGAGACCCTCCGGGAACTGGAGCCCGACTTTTTCGGCGTCTCGTTCCTCGATGGCGTCGATGATTCGCTCGAGTTCGTAGTCCCACTCGCGGTCGTGCTTGAGTTGCATTCCGGTGTTCCGAAGGTCCCCCTCGGTGTACTCCGACTCCTGACTCATTGACCGTCCTAACGGCCACGAACGTATAACGGCGGCGCTTCTGGGTATTGGGGGATAGCGGGTGATAGCCAGTGATTTGGGGGTCGTATTCGCGGTTCACGGGAGGCGTGCTCTTGGTCACTGCTGGTCGCTGGTGGCCCCGAGAGGGAACGGGCGGAGGTGAACGGACGGGCGGTGAACTGCCGGCTAACAATTGGATTTATGAAGTTTACTTTCTTCATACCCGTCCCAACAGTCATAGTACTGGAGTCTAAACGGGGTGGTAATGGCAGCGGAACGGCCCACAGATGGCTATCTCTTCGACCTCTACCGCCGATATATCGGCGAACCCGAGAGCAGGACGGACGTCTATCTCGGGTTCGGCCTGTTCCTCGGCGGCATCGGTCTGGCGGTCGTCGCACTGATCCTCTTTCTCTGGAGTAGTACGTTCAGTAGATCGAACCCGGCGTACTTCACGTGGGTACGACCGGCCTACGCGCTCGGAATGCTGTCGCTTCCAGCGATGATTCTGGGCGTCGTCGTCCTCTTGCCGTCGGACCGGAAGGTCATCGGCATCTCGGGAGCCGGCGCGCTTGTGACCCTCGCGGCGACGATCGGCTTCCTGTTCGCGTACCCGGACAACTGGAACTTCATGGCCGAACGCGACTACACCGTCGAGGTAACGGCGACCTACGCGGTCGGACTCGCGGGGATCACCGCCTCGACGGGCGCGGCGCTCGTCGCCCACTACCTCGAACTGGCGCGCCAGACCGAGGCCGTCGACGCCGGCGACGAAGACGAGACGGAAACCGAGGACGACCCCGAGTTCACCGACGCGGACATCGAGCGCGATATCGACGCGGCCATGGAGGACGTTGAACTCTCCTGGGGCGGCGTCAAGAAGACGGAACACAAGCGGCTGAACTTTTCGAAGAACGAGTTCGATGGCGTCTCCGTCGACACGAATGTAGGGACGAAGACGACCCGATCGAGCGGCGTTGACGACCAGGTTGCGGGTCTCAAGGGGCTGAAAGGCGGCGAGACGAAGACGACGACCTCGCAGTCGACGGTCGACGATCAGACGGCGAAGTTGAAGGAACTGCGCGAGCAACAGCGCGAAGACGAGCAGTCGGCTGAGAGCGGCCAGCATGGTGGCATCGGTACCGGTGCCGGCGCCGGCGATGGCCTGTTTTCCCCACTCACTGCCCTTCTTGAACGGGTTCGGTCAGCCGTTCGACGAGAGTAGCGCGTGTAGCCTATTCAAACAGTAAATTCTTTGTGAATTACCGCAGATAGGATTTAGGTACATAGTTTTATAATCTATCGGCCGCCTTGCCCAACCATGGCGAAAGGCCTAGACGTCGGAACCATGAACATCCTGTCTGCACAACAGGATGGGAACGACACGGTGTTCGTGCAACAGCGCAACTCCTTCGTAGAGATCGAGTACTCGGATATGGCCGAGCAGATGCTCTCGCGAAGCGAAGTACTCCACATTCGCAAGGATGACAAGGTGTACGTCGTCGGCGACGACGCCCTGAACTTTGCGAATATTTTCAACAAGGAGACGCGGCGGCCGATGAAACACGGGATCCTCTCGAACGACGAGCAGAGCGCGATCCCGATGATGAAGCTCATCATCGAGCAGGTCGTCGGCGAACCCGCCTATCCGGACGAGAAACTGTACTTCTCGTCCCCCGCGGATCCGATCGACTCGGATCTGTCGACGCTGTACCACCAGAAGACGATCGAGTCGTTCCTCGACGACATGGGGTACGACTCCGAACCGATCAACGAGGGCATGTCCGTCATCTACAGCGAACTCGCGGATAACAACTTCACCGGCCTCGGCATCAGCTTCGGTGCCGGGATGACGAACGTCTGTCTCTCCTACTACGCGGTGCCCGTCATGAAGTTCTCCGTCGCCCGCGGTGGCGACTGGGTCGACGAGCAGGCCGCCCGCGCGACGGGTACCCCTGTCGACAAGGTCACCTCCATCAAGGAGGACGACTTCGAACTCGACTTCACGACGGATGTCGGCGGCGTCGAGGGTGCACTCTCGATTTACTACGAGAACCTGCTCGACTACGTTATCGACAACATCGTCTCGGAAGTCGACGAGGAAGACGTCGAGGAAGGCCTCGACGTGCCGGTCGTCGTCACCGGCGGGACCTCGAGCCCCAGCGGCTTCGAGGCCCTGTTCCGCGACCACCTAGAGGACGCGAGCATTCCGTTCTCGATTAGCGGCGTCACGCACGCGAACGAACCGCTTTACAGTGTGGCTCGCGGCGGTCTCGTTGCCGCACGCTCGGACGAGGACGTCGACCACGACGAGGAAGAGGCAGAAGCAGCTGCGAGCGAGTAACGACTCGATTCACAGCCGCAGACTCAGACTCGGACTCGAACCCAGATTCGGATTCCTTTCGGTCACACCGTTTCAGCGACGGCTCACGTTTTCGCGGTGCACCGCTTACTACTCGTAGAACCGGTTGAACGCGTCTCGCCAGGATTCACGCTCTTCGGGCGGTCGGTCGTGCTCGACCGGAATGTCTGCGTACGCACAGTGTGGACACGAGACGGTCGACGCCTCACCCAGCGAGAGTTCTTCGAGCGAGCCCTGACACCGTGGACACTCCATACCTGACTCTCTCACGGACTCTCCTTAACTCTATTCGATACTCTCGTGAAACTGTCATCTGTGCGGGTCCTCCGTGCGCGAAGACGAATCTCGCACGAGATATTATTACTGAGCATTTGCAAATCTTTTTGTATGCAACTCATGTATGGTGTTGTATGAGCACCACTACGTCCGCCGATCGAGAAGTGACGCTCGACCACTGCCGCCCTGCCGACGTAACGCCCGTCTCCGTCGAGGCTGCGGCACTCGAGTCGACGGCACCCGGCCACCTCCGCGATCTGAACCGCGAGTTCGCCGAGGAGAACCTCTCGCCGGTCGAGTTGACCGTCGAGGCCTGCTTCGACGAGGATTGCTCGCTCGCGACGCAGGAGCAGGCCGATCAGCTTCGAGAGTACGTCCGTGCGGCGTCGTTCCTCGGCGTTGGAACGCTCACCGTCGCCGTCGACGACGTTGCCAACGCGGAGAAGGTCCGTCCCGCACTCGCGGCCTGTGCCGAGCGCGCCGAGCGCGAGGGCCTCGTCTTCGATCTCGAGGGACCCATCACGCTCGAGCACTGAGTCGGCGTCATGACAGGCCGGTCCCGGCGCGCCCTGGCTCGCGAACTCGAGTCGCTCGCTGACTTCACCGATCCCTCGCCCGCGTTAGAGCAGTATCTTACGCCGCCGGAAATCGCCGCTCACCTCGTTCATCTCGCCGATTTACAGGCCGATCTCGAGGGACCGATTGTCGACCTCGGTTCCGGGACGGGGATGCTCGCTATCGCAGCAGCCCTCGCCGGTGCCGATCGAGTCGTCGGCGTCGATCTCGATCGCGACGCGCTCGAACTCGCACGCGAAAACGCCGCCCGCGTCGACCGGGCTGCCGCCGTCGACTGGGTACAAGGCACCGTCACGCCACAGTCACTCCCGCTCTCTTTCTCCGGGACCGGCGTCGCACCCCGAATCGAGGACGGCGACGGTGTCACCGTGCTCTCGAACCCGCCGTTCGGCGCGCAACGCGGCAATCGCCACGCCGACCGCACCTTTCTCGAAACCGCTCGCTCGCTCGCCGCCGTCTCCTATACGATCCACAACGAGGGCAGCCAGGAGTTCGTCGAGTCCTTCGCCGCCGACGAGGGCGGTACCGTTACGCACGCCTTCCGGGCGGCGTTTCCGATCGACCGCCGCTTCGAGTTCCACACCGAGGCGAGTACCGAACTCGCGGCGGAGGTCTTTCGGATCGAGTGGTCCTGAGCCGCTACAGCTCGAGATGCTGGAGTTTGAGCGTCCGTCCGACGCGCCAGCCGGTGATTCCTGCGACGACCGTTCCGACGCCGACCGCGAGTGCGAAGCCGGCGAGATAGACCTCGGGCGGCGTTTGCAGGAGGTTCTCGAAGCCGACGAGTTCGTGCGCGAGTCGATTGAGGGCGTGCGTGAGCGGCGGGGTAGCGACGATGCCGACGATGCCGCCCAGGAAGCCAATGACGAGGCCCTGGACGGCGATCATCCCCGCGAGGACGTGCCGCGAGAGTCCGATCGCTCGTAGCGCGGCGAGTTCGCGTCGTTGCTGGGTGACCACGAGCGCGAACAGATTGGTGGTGAGGACGACGCCGCCGATGACGGCGAGGCCGACCAGCGTCGTTCCGCTCGCAAGCACGAGGGGGCGGTCCGCGACCATGGCCTCGACCTGCTCGTCGCTCGTCCGAACTTCGTAGTCCGGATACTCGGCTGCGAGGTCGTCCCGGACAGCCGCCGGGTCGGAACCGGCGGCCGCATCGGCGGTGATGAACGTCGCCCGATCGGTCCCCGTCGTTCCGGCGACGACCTGCAGGTCGGGCAGCGGAACCGTTACTGCTGGCGTGCCGAGGAACTGCGAGTAGTAGGACGCGGTCCCGACGACGGTGAACTCGTAGTCGGGGGCGGTCTCGCGGCTGGTGCCGACGTAAACGGTGTCGCCGACGGTGGCACCGACCGCGTCCGCAACCTGCGGGTCGAGGACGATTTCGGCCGTCTGTGGCTCGGTTGGGCGCTCGCCGTCGCTCGGCGGTTCGACGCGATCGAAGCCGCGCCCACTCTGGAAGTCGAAGCCGTCGTGAGTCTCCTGAACGCCGACCGCGGAGGTACGTTCGAGGTCGTCCGGTTCGGTACCGATGTATACCTCGTGCATTGCAAGCGGTGCGGCGGAACTCACGTCGTCGCGAGCGGTGAGTTCGGCGGCCGTCCCGTGGGAGTCGGCGATCGGATTCTCGGTGCCGCTCGCCGACGGATCGACGGGGTCGCTCGAGATCCAGATGTCCCGGTTGGCGTTGTCGAGTCCGGTCTCACCCACTTCGACGACGCCGGCACCGAGGCTCGCGAGGAGCGTCACCGCCAGGACCGAGAGGCTGACGGCGAAGACGGCGAGGACGGTCCGCCCGGGTGAGCGCCGGAGCTGAGCGAACGCGAGGCCGATCACGGCCCGAGTTCGGACGACCGGGTAACGGAGACTCATCGGCTCACCTCCGCGAGCACGGACGTTCGGGCGGCGATGACGAGCGGGTACGGAATCGCGATCAGCCCGGCGACGCACGCGATGACGAGCGCGTACGGGAGGAACAGCGGATGGGTCTCTGCAATCGCTCCCGGTGCGATGGTCCCGCTCGCGACGGCGTTGAGCGCGTGGATGCCGACGAATCCGAGCACACCGCCGAGCAGCGCGCCACACAGCGTCAGCGCCTGCGTCGAAATCGCAACGATCGCGAGCCTGCTGTGCGTCGGGAACCCGACGGACTCGAGAACGGCGAGCATCCGCCGATCCTCGTTGACGGTCATCCCCGCCGTCGTCGCGACGAACGCCGCGCAGATCGCGACGCCGACGACGAGCGCGAGCACGCTGGTCACGAACGCCAACCCGTCGTCGAACAACAGCGAGGGATCGGTGCGATCGGGCGTCTCGACGGTCGCATCCGGATAGGCCGCTGCAGCCTCGTCCGCGGCCGCGTCGGATTCGCCCCAGACCAGCACTCGATCCGCGAGTTCACCCTCGCTCGCACCCGAAAGCGTCTGGAGGGCGCGCAAGTGGCCGAGCGCGACGGGCGTTTCGTCGTCACCGCTCGTCTCCGCGACGGCCGTGACGGTCACCGTCGGCGGTGGCGTGTCCGTCGCTTCGAACTGTGAACTCGAGACGGCGAGTTCGTCGCCCGCGGTGACACCGAGACGCTCCGCGGCGGTCGTCGAGAGGACGAGTTCACGCTGACCCGGGGCTGCGGTGGCGTTGGTACCGGTTGTGACAGTGTCGTCAGCGGCGGCGTTCGACTCGGCGGCGAGTTCGTTCGTCGGGAGTCCGGCGACGGTTCGGGGTTCCTCGTCCGGGGTGACGCCGACGAGGAGGATGGTCTGCGGGTCGGTTGCGGTGCGGTTGTCGGTCGCGTTCGCATCCGTTTCGTTCGATTCGGTTACGGTCGTTCCACCCTCTCCCGCCCGTTCGAGTCGCATCGGTTCGGTGAGCACCGGCGTCGCGTGGTCGACGCCCTCGCCCGCCCGGATCGACGCCGCGCGCTCGTTGGCCTCGCCGAGCCGCGCCCCCTCGACGCCGTTGATGGACGAGAGCAGGTCCGTCGATTCCGGCGTCACCTGCACGTCGGCGTCGTTCTCGGTCGTCGTTCCGCCGTCCGCGAGCGCGAGCGCGACCCCGGTCACCACCACGAGCAGCGCGATCGTCAACGCAACGGCGCTGATCGTCGCGATAACCCGACGCGAGGTCGTCTTCGTCGTCCGCTTCCACAGCCGCGTCACTGCCAGTCGGCCCAATCCAACCCAGCGAGTTCGATTCGTTCCCCGCCCGCTGAACTCGTCGGTCCTTCGTTCGTCGCGGCTCTGACCCCGACGTTCGTTGCCCGCGTTCGGCGGCTGCTCGTCGTCAGTGTCCATCGGCGACCACCCGTCCATCGCGCAGTGTGATCACGCGGTCGGCGACGGCGAGCGTGCTCTCGTCGTGCGAAGCGAGCAGGACCGCGCGTTCGCGTCCGACGTCGGTCAACAGGTCGAGAACGGCGTCGCCGGTCGCCGTATCGAGTTCACCGGTCGGTTCGTCGGCGATGACGACGGTGGGGTCGGTCGCGAGGGCGCGGGCGATGGCGACGCGCTGGCGTTCGCCGCCGCTGAGTTCGGTCGGCAGGTGGGTGGTTCGATCTTCGAGGCCGACCTGTGTGAGGAGTTCGGTCGCTCGCTTTCGCCGGGCGCGCTTTGGCACGCCGGTCTGGACGAGCGGGAGGGCAACGTTTGCTCGTGCGGAGAGCGAGGGGAGGAGATGGAAGTGCTGGAAGACGATACCGACGTGCTGTCGGCGCACGTGGGTTCGCTTCCGGGTCGAGAGCGGCGTCAGGTCGGTCCCGACGAGTTCGACGCTGCCCGAAGTCGGAACCAACAGGCCGGCGACGGCGTGGAGGATGGTCGACTTGCCGCTGCCACTGGGGCCTTCGAGTCCGATCGTTTCGCCGGGCTGAACGTCGATCGAGACGTCCCGAAGGGCGGTTACGGTTCGTTGCTCACCGGCTCGGAGGCGGCCACCCGTCGCACCGTACTCGTGGGTGACGCCGTCGAGTCGGACGGCAGGTGTCGGCTGCCGCTCGTCCGATGGCTGT
>NZ_AOIO01000027.1 GCF_000337555.1 Natrialba asiatica DSM 12278
CGCTCAGAGATGTGTATAAGAGACAGGTTCGAATACCGAACTGACCGACCCAGACCGGCCGGACATCACCGCTCTCGACGGGTCTGTGCCGATTGCACGCAGCGAACGACGCTGTAGTCACTCCCAACGGCGTGAAACGTCCACGTACGGGCGAGTGTTCCGTCTCGACGACTGTGTGGCCTGTGTGGCCGATCTCGGTCCAGTGCCGGCCTGCAGTTACCGCTATCGTCCCGTCTACGTGCGCTGTCGCTGCATTCGTACCAGCTCCCCTCTGCCCTGCCACGCCGCCGTCGAGTGCGAGCCCGCCGTCGTCAGTACTCGTACCGCTCGGCAGCCGCCACCGCCACTTCGGTTCCGTCCACCCTCGCAAAGACCGTGTCACCGACCCGTTCGAACGTGATCCCGCCCGCTTCCGTTATCGCGTTCTCCGCCGGTATCTCCGCCGACGCCGTCGCGCCGGTTTCGATCGACTCGACGCGGAGCCCGAACTCGCCGCCGTCGGTGGTAACCGTCACGGTCCGCTCGGCCAGAATTACTTCGGCACGGGACGAGCCGGACTCGTGGGCGAGCTGGCGCTCGGTTTCCGCGCCGTCTTCCCACAGCCAGATCTGGTAGACGCTCTCGTTGCCGACCGGCGTCCAGCCGGTCCGCTCGACGTGAGCTGTCTCCCGCCATCCGGGGCCACCGACGGTAATCGTTTCTTCGCCCGTCGCATTCAGGTACTCTTTCGTCACCACTTCCTGCCAGAGGTTGTACCGGTCGCTCGAGACGATCACCCCGCTCCCGGCCAGGCTCGAATCGTCGATCATCGCGCCGATCCCGATCCCCGAGACGAGTTCGTTCGTCGCGTTCTCGTCGTACTCGATCGTGTAGCCGCGAATATCGATCCCGGACTGCCCCGGCGCGTCGCCGTCGGTCGCGATCACGCTCGTATTCACCGGAATCGCCATCCCCGCGAGTACCGCGAGTACAAGCACGACGATCATACCCGCCACACCCCGCCGTGTCAGCGCCGACGCCCGCTGTGAGTGTCGGCGTCGACGCCCGGTTGTGACCTCTCGAACGCGCTCGCTCTCGCCCGTCTCGGCGAGTTCGAGCGTCCGCTCGATCCGCGCGTCGGTTTCGCTGTCGCTCGCTGAACTCGACGAGTGTGGCGTCCGCGATGCCGTCTGCGTTCCCCGCCGGCGTGCAAGCCAGCGATCGAGCCGTTCGGGGAGGATCGGCCGGTCCGAAGCGGTCAGCGCGAGGGTGATGACGAGGGCGAGCACGGTGATGATCACGATGCCGGGTCCGCGAAGGAGGAAGTAGGTGTTGCCCTCGCCGTACCAGTAGATCTGCCAGAGCCCTTTGGAGAACGCCACGAGAAGGACGGCAACCCAGACGTGGAGGGGATCGGGGCGCGTGTCGCGACGGGCGAGGAGGATCATGCCGAGGACGAGTCCGATGAAGAACCCGAGTGCGTGGCCCTGGATCGCGATGCCGGCCCACGACGGTGCCGTCGGCGGACTCGGCGTTGCGGTGTAGCGAAAGATCGGTTCCTGAAGCGTTCGCCAGACCGTTAGCACCACGCCCTGGAACCCGATTGCGGCGATGAGCGTCCGAATCGGATACTGGACGATCGCAAACCCCATGAACGCGAAGACGACGCCGGAAAAGCCGATCACTGGACCCAGGGCGAAGAGACTCGTGACCAGCCCGACGGCGATCACGGCAAGCGGAAACCAGACGATCGCTCGAATCCACGGCGTCCGCCACAGGGATTGCCACGTCCCATCCTGTCGAGTTCGCGCTCGGTCGCTCGGATAGTGTCCCCAGGCGAACTCGGCGATCGGTGCAACGGCGGCCGTTCCGGCCAGATTCGAGATGAGGTGGCTCGGGCTAGCGTGGGCGAACGGCGCCGTAAGCATGCCGACCGGCGAAAAGTACGACCAGGCGCGATACGGAACCGTGACCGGTTCTGCCGGATCGGTCAGTCCGTCCTGCACGAACAGGTAGACGGCGAGGACGACAGCAATCACGATGAGTGTCCCCCACGGGACGCCAAAGAGCAACCGGGACCGGAGGCTGTCGCGCCAGCGCCGGTCGGGTTGGAGTCGGCTGACGACGCCGACCGAGAGCGCAAGCGTCGCCAAGACGATCCCCGCAACGGCGGCCGTGAACGGACGCATATGCCAGTGGTTCGACCGTGATCGTATAGTGGTTACTTTCCCTTTCGCCACTGCTTTACTCTCACAGTCGGTTGCTGCCGATACTCTCCCGACAGACGCAGGCACTGCCGTTTTATCCGAACGACAACTACTTCACACGAGTCATGAGCAACACTCCATCCGATAGTCCGACCGACCGCGGTACGAGCACCGGCACTGACACCGATACGAACGCAGGCACTACCCGCAACCGAAACGTCCTCAATACGGACGCGATGCAGTGGCTGAGTGCCCTTGTTGCCCTCGTCGGTCTGTGGCTTGTCGCCTCACCGTTCCTCCTCGAGTCCACGGACGCGGCGATCTGGAACGACACGCTCGTCGGCACCGGCATCTTCCTCCTCGCGGGATACAACTTCTACCGGCTCACCAGAGACCGACTGGCAAACGTCAGCCTCGCCTCGCTGACGGTGCTGCTCGGCCTCTGGATCGCTATCTCCCCGGCCGTCATCGAGATGGGGAGCAGCGAACTCGCGACGAGTACCACCCTCTCCGGAATCGCCGTCGCAGCACTCTCCGCCTACAACGCCTACGCAAACAGCAACGCTGACGCGCCCGAACGCGCACGAACGCGAGCCTAACGCCATTCGTGCGCCCCGTGTCAGACGCGTTTTCTTTCTTCTTTCAGTCGCCTCCATCACCACCACCATCACGTCCCATCAGGCGACTGCGTACTCGCGGCTCCGCCTCGAGACCACGACCAACAGCTACCGTACCGCTTCGAAAGGTACAAGCAACTGACGGCCGGATACCCGTCTATGGAACTGCGGGTCACCGAGAGCAGCGAGGACGAACTCTCCATCGAAATCGCCGGCGAGGACCACACGTTCATGAACGTCCTCAAAGGATCACTGCTCGAACACGACGACGTGAGCGCGGCAACCTACGACGTCAACCCCGAGCAGTCGGGTGGACAAACCGAACCGATTCTGACGATCAAGACCGAAAGCGGCGTCGACCCGCTTGAGGCCCTCGAAGACGCCGCGGTCGACGTTCGCGAAAAAGCCGTTTCGTTCCGCGACGCGTTCGAAACCGCGGCCTAACGTCGCTTAGAACGAACGACTTTGCCGTTCGAATCTCCCTGCCTCTCCCTTTCCGTCTCGTCTCTCAGTTGGCGACTTGAACCGCGCCTCCATCGCACGCCGTGACTTTCAAGGCCGTCATAACCGTATGACTCGCGCTTCTCTGACGCGGCGTCACTGAGGCGGTCTGCTGTACCGATTTCCCGACGCACCCGCAGGACGGGTCGTGGCTGTGCCGGCACTGACAGCAGTCCGTATGAGATGGCTCCGAGCGACATCTCGAAGCCGAACAGCCTCAACAGGCTGCGTAGGACACGTAAACCGTCCCCTCCGGACCCGCGTGAAGATCGAACCCGTCTGCCGCCACGTCGTACTCGCTCGTTCCCGCTTCGAGAATGCGGATCACCTCGGTCACGTCGCTCGCGAGTTCACCCTCGCCGGTGTCGGCATCGATTGTCGTCTCGAACGGGGCGACGTGGCTGACGACCAGGTCCGTGCGACAGTCGATATTGAACTCGCTGGGATCGGGGAGTTCGCGGTCACGGTCGCCGTCACCGTGTTCGGTTGCGACGAGAACGCGATTGCGGTACTCCGCGTACGCCGCGAGCCCCTCGTCTGGGGCGGGGTCGTCGTCCGTCCGGTTGGCGACGAGGTCGTCGGTCGCGCGCTCCTCGACGGCGTCCAGATTGATGCCGTCGTACTCGGTCCCGTTGCCGGGGGCATCCGGCGGCGACGGGGTGCCGACGCCGGGGAGGATCGACGGTGAGACGATGCCGGAGGCGAATAGCAGGACGACGATGCCGACGACGGCGATGAGCGGCGTGTACGGTTTGGCGACTGCGAACCAGCTCGCCGTTTCGATGGCCTCGTCGACATCGTCGTAGGTCCGTTCCGTCCGTTCGAGGGTCGCGTTTCCACAGCGCGAACAGGGCGGAGTGTTCTTCACGTGGGCGCGGCCACAGTCGGTACACGTCCAGACGTAGGTTGTACCTGTGCCGACGGCCGTCTCGGTGCCCGTCGCCGTGTCGCGACTGCTGTCACTGTCACTCCCAGTGTCGGTATCGCCCGTCTGTTCGCGCTCGTCCCGGCGGACGATCGCCTTCTCGAAGGCGTTGTGTCCGCAGTTGTCGCAGGGTGGATCGTCCTCGGGATGGGGTTTGCCACACCACGTGCACCGCCATTCCATTGTATAAGACGGATTACTACGTTACGATAAGTGTATTGAATCTGAACGGATCGCGTACAGAAGCTGGTACGCAGAAGACGGTGGACGGCCGGTCCGTTCGGGATCGAAGCGAGTGCCCGAAGGGGAACGAGCACCGAACTCAGCGCCGAACCGGAACGCCGTGCTCGTCGAGATACGCCTTCGTCTCCTCGATCGAGTAGTCGCCGAAGTGGAAGATCGACGCCGCGAGCCCGGCGTCCGCGCCGGCGTCGGTGAACACGTCGTACATGTCTTCGGGACCGCCACAGCCCGAGGAAGCGATGACGGGCGTGTCGACGGCGTCGCAGACCGCTTCCGTCAGCGGCAGGTCGTAGCCGTCTTTGGTGCCGTCCTTGTCGATCGAGTTCACGAAGAGTTCGCCCGCGCCGCGGGACTCGGCCTCCGTGGCCCACTCGATCACGTCGATGCCGGTTCCCTCGCGGCCGCCTTTCTTGGTGCATTCGAACCAGCAGGATTCGCCGTCGATCTCGACGTAGTGTTCGCCGCGTTCGTCGAAGCGACGCTTCGCGTCGACGCTGATGACGATGCACTGGTTTCCGAACGCGCGTGCGCCCTCGTTGATGAGTTCGGGTCGTTCGAGCGCGCCGGTCGTGATCGAGACCTTGTCCGCGCCGGCCCGGAGCGTCTCCTTGATGTCCTCGGTCGTCCGAATGCCGCCGCCGACCGTAAGCGGAATGAAGACCTCGTCGGCGACTGCGCGGACGACGTCGAGCATCGTTTCGCGCCCCTCCGCGGAGGCGGTGATGTCGAGGAAGACGAACTCGTCGGCCCCGGATTCGTTGTACGCCTTGGCCATCTCGACGGGATCACCGGTGTACTCTAAGTCCTCGAAGTGGACGCCGGTGTAGACCGCGGGATTCCCGTCCTCGTCCAGATCGACGTCGATACACGGGATGATCCGCTTTGTCAGTGCCATTTCTTACCGGGTGTTGGCTCCCCGGGTAGTAAAGCCGTCTGGATCGGGCGAATGCAGCTGCCGGCTCGCGGCCCGCGATAGCCGTCTTTAAGGATTCGAGCGCCGAACTCGTCGCTATGGCAGACGACACTGACGATGCAGCGGATCACGATTCGGGTGCGGACGTTGGTCACGACCTCGGTGCCGAGCGGACGACGGCGCCGATGAGCGATTACTCCTCGCGCGCAGTCGGGATCGGGTTCCTCGTTCTGATCGTCGGCATCGCTATTTCCATCGGGATTCCGCTCGCAACGACGGGACTGTAGCTGTCTCCCGTAATCGTACCCTCTCGGCCGTTCGCACCCAAAACAGAGTCGTGGTCACTCGTCGAGTGAACGAACAGAGCGTTAAAAGACGTACTCGTCGTCGTGACCCATCATTCCGTCGTCTTCGAGGCCGGTACCGCCGGTCGTCTCCTCTTCGTCCATCGGCCCGCTGGTCTTGTAGGCTTTGATGCCCGTCGACAGGAGGTCCTCGATGGCTTCCTCGCGGTTGACGAACTCGCCTCGCTCGACCATCTGGGCGATCTGCATCTCGAGGTGTTCGGGGATAGTGATCTCTACTTTCGGCATCTGATTCGGCTTTCGGTGAGGGGGTATTTAGGTTTGACGGGGACTCTACAGAACTCGGAATGCGGTTCGTCCGGCCGCCTTCGGGCCGTTCGTCTGAACTCGTCTCGAGGACGCAAACGGCGACTGTCCGGCAGAAGAACGCGTGACGGATGGGGTGAGCCGGTCGGGCGGCTCGAGTGGTAGGGTCGGCGCAGGTCTAGCGGTTGCCCATCATCGAGTCGAGGGCGTTCTTGATCGTCGTTCCGGGCTGGGTAATGCTCTCCAGTTGTTGGCGCATCTTGCGCTGGTTGAAGTAGCTCGCGAACGCCAGGATCGTCGGCGGCCAGAGCCCGATAAACATCCCCCGCTGGCGCTCCCCTCGGAGGAAGAAGTAGTACCACGAGAGACCGACGGACGCCGCGGCCGCGATGAACGCCGGGCCCATCGCCTGTTTTCCGACCGCTTCCGCTGATTCTGCAGGCATCTCCTGTTCTGACATCTGTTGTTTGCTCTCCATACACTATCTCTCTCGACGAGATTGTACTAAGGGGTGGCGAGGGTTTCGAACAGAAGGCCGGACTTGTTCGTCCGAACGCACGCTTTCGAACCGTTCCATCCGTCTCACCGTCGGGTCAATTCGGTATTTCCTCGGCGTCATACTCGGTTTCGATTCGGCGTTCGACTCACCCCGCTCGCTTGCGGCCGTTTCGAACTCGAGACCGACAAGAGGACGGACCCACGACGTGCTGTGTCGTCACACCTACGTCGCTCGGGACGAAAACATGACTATGACTACCGACCGAACAGACGCCGTCGAGAGTTCAGGAGCCACCACGACGGATTCCGACGTTCGAGATACCACCGATCTCTACCACGAGTTCGGCGAGGATCGCGTCCCGGCGGGCCAACGCGAAACCTCGGCGTTTCCGGTGCTCTCGAAGAGCGGGACGCCTGACTGGGACCCCGATACCTGGGAGTTCACCGTCACCGGCGCGGTCGAGACCGAGCTGACGTTCTCGTGGGACGAGTTCCGCGACCTGCCACACGAGACCCAGAAGCAGGACTTTCACTGCGTGACCGGCTGGAGCAAACTCGACTGTGCGTTTACCGGGGTGCCGTTCACCGAACTCGCCGAGCGGGCGGGCGTCGCAGACGACGCCGTCCACGTCATGTTTTCCGCGCTTGACGGCTACACGACGGATCTGCCGCTCGAGGATTGCATGCGCGAGGAAGTCCTGTTCACGTGGGCCTACGACGGCGAGCCGTTGCCCGCGGACCACGGCGGTCCGCTCCGCGTGGTTACGCCGCACAGGTACGCCTACAAGGGGGCGAAGTGGGTCGACGGCGTCGAGTTCCTCACGGAACCGGAACTGGGCTACTGGGAACGGCGCGGCTACTCCGAAACGGCGAACCCGTGGCGAGAGGAGCGATATAGTTAGGCTGAAGGCGCGCCGGTCCCGAACTGTGGTCGATGAATCGTACGTCGGGCGATGGGCAGCTGCCGGGGACAGTTGACCGGGAGGGCACGGGCGAGGCCGACACCAACGCCGGCGCCGATGCTGGTGCCGATGCGGATATCGGTACAGACGCCGGGTCGAACTCCCGTTCTCCTCCCGCGCCGGCTCTCACCCCATCGTCTCTCCATAGCTGTAGTCGTGAACTCGCAGACGTTTCCTTCGGTGCGATCCTGGATACCGACGACGAGGCTCGCATCCAGTGGGCCACCCCCGACGGATTGGAGGTCGTCGGCCGCGGCGTCGCCGCCCGATTTACCGCGCGCGGCCCGGACCGGTTCGAGACTGTCCGCAAACAGGCCGAGAGGACGTTCGCCGAACTCGATCACGACGGTCCGACTGTCGCCCGTCCACGCGCATTCGGCGGGCTCTCCTTTCACGATAGTCACGACGGCCGTGACAACCGCGGCCGCGACACCGATACCGCTTCGAATACGCCCTGGAGCGGTTTTGCTGCCGCCTCATTCGTCGTCCCTCGCGTTCTCGTCACCCGCTGTGACGAGACCACCTGGCTCACCGCCGTCGCCCGCGACGCCGAAACGGCCACCGAGCGGTTGCACTCGTGGCACGATCGCCTGGCCGATTTCCCGGCGATGCGTCCGAGCGGGTCGGCCCCCGGCGTCGCCGCAACCGAACGGACGACTTCGCCCGCGGCGTGGACCGACCAGGTCGAACGCGCACTCCAGCGCATCGAGACGACGGCGCTCACGAAGGTCGTTCTCGCCCAGTCGCTGTCGGTTTCGCTCGAGGAATCCATCGACGTACCGGCGACGCTCGAACGCCTGCGCCGGCAGTATCCGAACTGCTACCGGTTCCTCGTCGATCACGACGCCGATGCCAGTGGAACGTTCTTCGGCACACCGCCGGAACGGCTCGTCTCGAAACGCGGCGACCACGTCGAAACCGAGGCACTCGCCGGCTCCGCTCCCCGCGGCGAGACGCCCGAAGCCGACGAGGAGTTCGCCGACCGACTCCGGGACAGCGAGAAGGTCCAGCACGAACACGGCCTCGTCGCCGACGCGATCCGCGAACAGTTGACGCCGCTTGCACGCAAATTAACGATCGACGAGCAGACCGTTCGTCGACTCGCAACGATCCAGCACCTGCAGACGCCGATCGACGCGACCCTCGACGGCGACCGTCACGTCCTCGAACTCGTCGAGACGCTCCACCCGACCCCCGCAGTCGGCGGCATGCCGCCCGAGGCGGCCTGGGAGACGATCCGCGAGACGGAGACCTTCGACCGCGGCTGGTACGCCGCGCCGATCGGCTGGTTCGATGGAGACGGTGACGGCGAGTTCGCGGTCGGTCTCCGGTCGGGCGTCGCGACCGACGAGACGGTTACGCTCTTTGCGGGCAACGGCCTCGTCGCCGACAGCGATCCCGCGGCCGAGTGGAACGAGGTACAGTTGAAATTCCGGCCGATTTTGGACGAGTTACAGCCTGCGGGCGCGGACGGGATCGAGGACATCACCGGCGATGTGCACTCGCAATGAGCGCACCCAACCGCGCGACCCTCTGGGGCCGCATCCTCGTCGACGAACTCGCTGCGGGCGGGCTGGAGGCGGTCTGTCTCGCCCCCGGAAGTCGATCGACGCCGCTGACGGTCGCGTTCGCCGAGCACCCCGATATCGAGGTCTATTCGCACATAGACGAGCGGTCGGCGGCGTTCTTCGCCCTCGGGCGCGCCCGGCGCACCGGCGAGCCGACGGCGCTGGTCTGTACCTCCGGGACGGCAGCCGCGAACTTCCACCCGGCGGTAATCGAGGCCGATCAGGCCCGCGTGCCGATGCTCGTCCTCACGGCCGACCGGCCGCCTGAACTCCGCGATAGCGGTGCAAACCAGACGGTCGATCAGATCGGACTCTACGGCGACGCCGTGCGCTGGCACGTCGACCTTCCGCTTCCGGAAGCCAGCGAGCGAACGGCCCGCAGCCTCCGTACGACGGCCGCCCGCGCGCTGCTCGAGACGACGGGGGCCGAACCCGGTCCCGTTCACCTCAACTGTCCTTTCCGTAAACCGCTCGACCCGATCGAGACGACCGGAAACGAGGCCGTTCCCGACGAGTTCGCCGAGACGCTGGCCGGGGCGGGGCGGGACGGTCCGTTCGTCGAGACCACGCAGCCAGAGAGACGGCACGCGAGCGGAACTGATACCGGTGGTGGTGCCGGTACGCTCGATACCCTTCGAACCGCACTCGAAACCGCCGACCGTCCGCTGATCGTGGCCGGCCCCGCCGATCCGGCGATGCCGTCGTCGCTCGATCCCGCGGATGTCGTCGCCGTCGCCGATGCGGTCGGCGCGCCGGTGCTCGCGGATCCGCTGTCGAACGTCCGATTCGGGCCGCACGTCGATCCCGTCGGAGCCGCGTCGTCCGAAGGCAGGACGATCTACGGTGGGTACGACGGCTATATCGGCGCTCTAACGGCCCCAGACCCGGATTCGGACTCGAACTCAAACTCGGAACCGGACCCCGAACCGAAACCGGACGTCGTCGTCCGGTTCGGTGCCTCGCCGACCTCGAAGCGGCTCCGTCACGCGCTGCGAGACGCCGACGCGCGCCAGTTCCTGCTCGATCCCGTCGGCGCGTGGCGCGAGGCGACGTTCACGGCCACCGACCTTCTCGCCGCCTCGCCCGGCTCTGTCTTCGAGAGTCTCGCAGCGTCTCTCGGGGAGTCCACCACCGCGAACCGCTGGCGGGCGCGATTCGACGCAGCAGAGCGGACCCACTGGGATCTCCGCGACGACGCGTGTACGACGGGCTCGCTCGAATCCGACCCGTTCGAGGGTGCCATCCTCGCATCGGTCTTCAAGGTCGCTCCCGATCCGGCGACGATCTTCGTCTCGAACAGCATGCCCGTTCGGGACGCCGATCGGTTCGCCCGCCCACGACCGGCCGACCTGACCGTGCTCGCAAACCGTGGCGCGAGCGGCATCGACGGCATCACGANATCACGAGTTCGGCGCTCGGTGCCGGCAGTGCGACCGACGACCCGCTCGTCCTCGTGACCGGAGACCTCGCGTTCTATCACGATTCGAACGGACTCCTCGCGCTCGAGCGCTGCGGCGTCGACGCGACGATCGTCCTGCTGGACAACGACGGCGGCGGCATCTTCCACGAACTCCCGATCGAGGCGGTCGATCCGCCGTTCACGTCGCAGTTCAAAACGCCCCACGGCCTCGCGTTCGACGCGCTCGAAGAACTGTACGATTTCGAGTTCGAGCGCGTCGAGCCGGCCGCGTTCGAGGGTGCTTATCGACGGTCGCTCGCGAGCGACGGGACGCAGGTGCTGTTAGTTTCGTTCGATGCGGACGCGAGCCACCGGCGGCGAGCTGAACTCGACGACCGAGTGCGAACTGCGGTCGCGGGGATGGAGGGAGACGGCTCAGGGCCGTAGGGCCCACCAAACCACGACCGCGTAGCCGAAGGGGACCCACACGAACGCGAGGGTGAGGGCCCCGTAGATCGATCCGAGTGCGAGCGGGACCGCATCTATTGTGGTCACGCCGGCCGGTACGAGCACGCTCCAGCAGCCAAAGACGGCGGTTGCGATCCGCGGCATCGTCAGCAGATAGCCGACGAGGCAGAGCGTACACGCTGCAACGATTCCGTTAACGAACGGCGAGAACACCGGTGTCAGGCTCGCGTACACGAACAACGGATACAGCGCCCAGAGACAGGCGATCGTCACGACGGTCTGCTGGTCCAGCGATCGACCGTCCCACTCGAGTTCGATTCCGTCATCCCAATCGTGGACGGCGTACTGGAACGCGGCGTCAGAATCGGAGTCCGAGTTCGACTCCGGTTCGGCGTCACTCCCGGCTGCACTCGTCTCCGTCTGTTCGGTCGTGTGAGTGCGAGTTTGCGATCGACGTGACCGTGATCGCGCGTTCGAACTCGTCGTACTCGCGTCCGTCCTCGACCGAGCGTTACTCCAGCCTTCCTCACGCGCGGCCTGCTGGCGAACCTCTTCGAACGACCAGTCTCGGGTCGAACGAGCGTCTCCCGTTTCTCGCCGTGCGTCGCCTGACGCCGATCGTGGCCCGGATCGCCGTGTTTGACTCGTTCGCGACCCACGGGTGCGCTCGTTCGCTGAACTCGAGTCCGTGTGTGCCGCAGTTGCCCCACGCTCGGCCGAGTGCTGAGTCGCCTGTACGTAGGTCTCGTGTCCGAGTCGGTCGTACCGCGCCCGCTCGGTTTCGTCGGTAAGGACGGATCTGGCCGTCGCGACCCGCTGGAATTGCTCGGTAGCGTCGGGGTCGTCACTGTGGTCCGGATGGGTCTCGAAGACGCGCTCGCGGTAGGCCGCCTCGAGTTCATCCTGCGTCGCGTCGGTCGAAACCCCGAGCACGTCGTAGTACGTCTCGACCACTGCCCGGCAGTAGCGTGTCAGGTATCAAATATGTACTGGATAGCACTCGACGTCTCCGTTCTGCACGTGGTTCATCGAAGCTCTCGAGCGGCCGTTTTCGAACGAATAAATGAGTAATCGCTATATAGAATTGCGGCTGACTCGATCACTACTGCATCTTCGGCCGAGATGCTCGCGACAGTCACCGAAACTATTACCTCTCCGTAAACTACCTAGGATTCTGTGGTTTACGAGACTGGAAACCGAACGGTCGACGAGGCGGTCGCCACCGTCCTCGCCGGCGGTGAACTCGACCGGACCGAGGCGCTTGCCCTCATTGCTCAGCCGGTCGACGTGCTCGCACCGGCGGCGGACGCCGTCCGGGCACACTTCGGTGACGGCACGGTCGACGCTTGTAGTATCGTCAACGCGAAGGCGGGGAACTGTGCGGAGGACTGCGGGTTCTGCGCGCAGTCGGTTCACTTCGATACCGGGATCGACACCTACGGTCTCCTCGATCCGGACCGAATCCTTGCCGCGGCAAAGCGAGCGGAGCGGGACGGCGCACAGCGGTTCGGCATCGTCGTCGCCGAGAAAGGCGTGAGCAAGGAGAACCGCCCGGAGGAGTGGGCGAACGTAATCCGTGCGATCCGTCTCGTCCGCGACGAGACCGCAGTCGAGGCCGATGCGAGCCTGGGAATACTCACCGAGGAGGAAGCCGAAGTCCTGGCCGAGGAAGGGATCGAACACTACAATCACAACATCGAGACCGCCCCCAGATACTTCCCCGAGATCGTCTCGACGCATTCCTTCGAAGATCGGGTGAAGACGCTCGAACGCGCGAAGGCAGCGGGAATGGACCTCTGTGCCGGCGTCATTCTCGGCATGGGCGAAGCGCCGACGGACCGGGTGGACGCCGCGCTCGCGCTCCGGGATATCGGCATTTCGTCGCTTCCGGTGAACGTTCTCAACCCCGTTGCGGGAACCTCGCTTGGTGACGAGTTCGGCGAGTCGGCGGCGATTACGTCGACGGAGATCATCAAGACGATCGCCGTCTATCGGCTGTTACATCCGCGCACACGAGTTCGGCTGACGGGTGGTCGCGAGGTCAATCTCGACCGGGACGAGCAGCACCGGCCCTTCGAAGCCGGGGCTAACGGGATACTGACCGGGGACTACCTCACGACCGAGGGGCAGTCTCCCGGTGACGACCTCGAGATCGTCGAGCGGGCCGGTCTGCGGCCGAACACGGCGGTCAACGAGTTCGATCCCGAGGCGGTCAAATCGCGGTCCGGGGCGGACGACGATGAGGAGGGAGCGACGACGGCGGCCGCGAGCGCGACGAGCAATGCCGAAATGAGCGATTGACTGTCGATGACCGAACTGCTAGACGAACACACAACCACTGCACAATCACGACGCGACGATGGACGAAATCAGATTCGCGGTACTGGGAACGGGAGGTATCGGCCGACGAACGCTCGAGGTATCGACGTACAGGGACGGGTTGACGCCGGTTGCAGCCTGCGACCGTCACGGCGTCGCGATCGATCACGACGGGCTCGACGTGGACGAACTGCTCGCCGCCACGGAGGGGAACATCGCGTCCGACGGGGGCGTCACCCGGGTTAAGGAAACCGGTGAGCAGAAAGGTGTTGCGGCCTCGACGCAGGCAGACCAGACTGCGACCCCGATCGATGATATCATCGCCGAGAGCGACGCCGTCGATGCGGTCCTAATCGCACTCCCGAATTTCGAGCACGAGTTCATCCCGAAGGTTGCGGACCGGTTCGTCGAAGCCGACTATTCGGGCGTTCTGGTGGACGTGCTCAAGCGCTCGCGGGTCATCGGCATGCTCGACGAGCGCGCCGACGCGTTCGCGGAGTGTGGCCTCACGTTCGTTTGCGGGGCCGGCGCGACGCCGGGGCTGCTGACGGGCGCGGCGGCGCTTGCCGCCCAGTCGTTCGTCGAAGTCGAGGCGGTCGACATCTGGTGGGGCGTCGGACTCAAATCCGGCTACGAGGACAACCGCGGCACCGTCCGCGAGGATATCGCGCACTTGCCCGACTACGATCTCGAAACCGTTCGCGAGATGGGAGACGGCGAGATCGAGGCGGTGATCGACGCCCACGACGGCGTGCTCGAGTTCCACGATATGGAACACGCCGACGACGTCTTGCTGGAGCGCGCCGGCATCTGCGAGGCGGCGGACGTGACCGTGGGCGGGGTTCTCGACGTGACCTCGGACGAGAAACCCACGACGACGACCGTCCGAGTGACGGGAACGACGTTCGACGGCGAACGAGGGACCAACACCGTCGAACTGGACGACGACACTAGCATGGCGGCGAACGTCAACGGGCCGGCGCTCGGCTACCTGAAATCCGCCGTTCGGCGGCACCGGGCGGGCGAGTACGGCGTGTTCGGCCCGGCCGAACTCCTGCCGCGATTCTAATGGTCCGACGATGACAGGCGACCCGCACTCGCGAACCGACGGCGAGGCTCCGGAGGACACCTGCGGGTTCGCCCTCGCCGACCGGCTCGCGGCGCGCGACGCTCGCGGTCTCCGCCGGGATCTCCGACCGATCGACCGCGTCGCCGGCCGGGCGCGGATGGCGGCGGACCCGAGACGCGACCGTCCCGTCTACGGCGATGAACAGCTCGTCTTCGGGTCGAACAATTACCTCGGCCTGGCGCGCGACGATCGCGTCGTTCGAGCCGCGCGGAAGGCGGCCGCCGCGGTCGGAACCGGCGCGGGCGCGAGCCGTCTCGTGACCGGGGACACGGGCCTCCACCGCGCGCTGGAACGCGACCTCGCCGAGACGAAAGGCACCGAGCGCGCCCTCCTCTTCTCCTCCGGGTACGCCGCCAACGTCGGCACCGTCGCGGCGCTCGACCCGGACGTGATCTTCTCCGACGACCTCAACCACGCGAGCATCGTCGACGGCTGTCGGCTCGCCGACGCCGAGACGGTCGTCTACGACCACTGCGATAGCGGGTCGCTGTGCGAGGCGATGGCCGCTCGACAGGACGAGCGCGACGCCGGCGAGTCGTGGCTCGTCGTGACGGATTCGGTGTTCAGCATGGACGGCGACGTGGCACCGCTTTCGGCGATCTGCGACGCGGCCGAACGGCACGAGGCGTGGGTGATGGTCGACGAAGCTCACGCGACCGGCCTCTACGAGGGTGCCGGCATCGTCCAGCGCGAGGGGCTCGGCGACCGAGTACAGGTTCAGGTGGGAACGCTCTCGAAGGCGCTCGCGAGCCAGGGCGGCTACGTCGTCGGAAGCGACCGTCTCGTCGAATACCTGCTCAACGCGGCGCGGTCGTTCGTCTTCTCGACCGGCCTCGCGCCGCCGGCGGTCGGGGCCGCCCGCGAAGCGCTTCGAATCGCGCGCCAGGGGACGCGCCCTGCGCGACTGTGGAACGCCGTCGACCGCCTCCGCGACGGCCTCGAATCGCTCGGGTACGACGTGCTGGGCGAGACGCAGATCCTGCCGGTCGTCGTCGGCGACCGTGACGACGCACTCGCGCTCGCCAACCGGCTTTCGGACCGCGGTATCGTCGCACCGGCGATACGCTCGCCGACGGTGCCCGCGGGGACGAGCCGCATTCGCATCGCACCCACGGCCACGCACGCTGCATCCGAACTCGAGCGCTGTCTGGATGCCTTCGAACTCGCGGGACGGGAGCTGGATCTGGTATGAGTTCCGGGACGAAGACGCCCGAGAACGCGGTCGCCGTCGTCGGAACCGACACCGGCGTCGGCAAGACCGTCGTCACGGCGGGGCTCGTCGGCTGGCTTCGCGAGGAGGGCTACGACGCGCGTGCGGTCAAACCCGTCCAGACCGGGTACCCGCCGGACGACGACGCGGCGTTCGTCGCCGATGCCTGTGGAACCGAGCGGGCGGCGACGTGCTGTCGTCGCCTCGAACCGGCGCTGGC